>JAZOAH010000001.1:0-2626 GCA_045595395.1 Eubacteriales bacterium
TAGCCGCATCCTGCAGCAAGGTGTAAGCCTTTTCATTGAAGGTGTCATTGCCGAATTTGATGAAGGCACCGTACTTGCGGGTGTCTCCCTCATCGAGCATACGAGCTTTCAGCTGGACGGTGCAATCGAAGAAGCGGTAGCCGTATTCATTCTCGTACAAGGGCATAACGCCGTTGTTGGCGTGGTCAATCGTGACATTGCCCTTGGCGGTGACGATGCCGCCCTCGCCCTGGGTGCTGTCCTTCACGTAGCCGATGACGTTGGTAAATCCGGGAACGGTGAGGGTGTGGCCATTGAGGTCAAGGGTCATGTCGGCGGGAACTTGGAGATCATCGGCAATGCGTTCGTTGGCGTTGAGGTAGAGCGAGGTGACGCCGTTGGCGATCGCCTCCGCCATGCGCTGCTCGACCGATTTCTTGGTGCCGTCGCTGTTGTAAATGGCGGCGATGGAATCGGCATAGGTCTGCGAGATCAAGACGTTGCCGGCTTCGGTCAGGTGGGTAGTGTCACAGAGATAGTCGTCCACATTCTCACCGGCCAGCGCCGTATAGTTATCGTTGAGCACGACGGGATAGGTGCGGGCCATCTTCTGAAGGAAGGCGGTAAATGCCTCATTGAAGCCAGGTATGTTCTTGTCTACACTGCTGAAAGAAGGGGTAAGGGTCGAGCAGAAGATGGTCTGACGCTCGCCAGCATGGGCTAGTGCGGCGATCAGATCCTCGTAGTCGTCGAGCATAGCCTCGATATCTTCCTGTTCAACCGTTTTATTGGCATTGGCATAGCCGATATGATACAGGTCGTTGGTGCCGATCATCATCAAGGTGACATCGGGAGCATACTTGGCTACCAGCCCTGCGGCCAGATCGTAAATGCCATTGACGGTCGTGCCGGGCTCACTGGCGCTGGGGCGATCCTTGATCGTCCAGCCGGGGTTGCCCTCGTGACGAAGCAGGACGGCCTGGTCAAGGGTGGTGACTTCGGTGACCTGCGAGCCGACGAAGACATAGCGGTCAAGCATGGTATCGAGCTGGGTGGACAGGTTGTCACGCCAGCCCATTGCGGCGTCATCGCCGATACCGTAGGTGATCGAGTCGCCCAGGGGCAGAATGCGCAGCGGCTTAGGATCGCCCGCCTTAGTCAGATACCAGCCCGATGCAATGTTTTTCTTAGCTTCGCTGATCTTGCCGAGGGTGACAGCGCCATCGTTGCCGCCGTCGGTATCGGTGACGGCCATGGCATTATGGATGATCTGATAGCGCTCGTTGGCGCACGGACGGATGATGTATACGATCTCGTCGGCGCTGAGCGTCGGATTGGTGCCGGTCAGGTCGAGATAGGCTTCGCCGACCATGATGGCATATTTGTTGTTGCCCCGGCCATCCAGCTTGAACTGGCTGACGCCGTTGACGGCGATCTCACGGCCGGTGTCGGCGTTCATGAAGGAATAGGTGGTATTCGTGTCAGCCTCAAAAGGCTCGCCGATGTCGATGCCGCCTGTTCCGTTACGATCGTCAATGACCTGAACATAGGTCTTGCTGGTGATGGTTCCGGCGCCGGTGGGGGCCATGGCCTGACGCTCGACCGGTGCGCCCTCCAGACCACGGATGAGCGAGGTGCTCATATAGCCGGTATCGGCGGCCATCTTTTCGGCGGAATCGTCCAGATAGAGCCAAACGCTCTCGGGCATGGTGAAGCTGCCGTCTCCGATCCACTTTTCCTTGTGGGCGGTGTTTGAACACTGATTGTTGCCGATACGGTCGTTACAATAATCGAAGGTCATCAACAGCTCGGTGCTGTATTCATTGCCCGAAGCGTCGGTTTTAGGGTTCAGATAGACGACGGCGGAATGTGTCCATAACTGCCACTGGTCGTTGTTGCTTGTGCTGCAACCGCCGCCGGCCGATGTGGGCACCAGGCAGAACTTGTCGTTCTGGCGCGGGATCAGGCGAACGGGGGCCGAGAAGGTGGCCTTGACGGTGACGCCGTTGGAGTCAATGTCGGTGACCGCTGCGTTTTTCAGGCTAATGGGAATCTCGTTTTTGAGCTTGGCGTACAGCTCGCTGTAAGCGCCTTCCGACTTGGTGCACTTAACGAGAGCGCCGTCCTGGCCGGAAATAACATCTGTGCTCATGTATTCGGAATTGGCTGTGGGGTTATTTCCAAAGTCGTTGACATACAGGTAAGCACCATTGGCAAAGATGCCGGTGTTGGGCACTTTGTAATTGCCGTCCTCGTCGAGCCAAAGGTTTCTATGATCCTCTCGCTTGACGCAATAGGCATAGGTGAAGCGTATGACATCCGAGTATTCGGTATCGCTATCGACATATTCCGTCTTGCTCAGGCTGAATCCTTGGCAGAGCGTGTCCGAGCAACCGGCCTGCTCCGGCGAGCTCATAACCCAAAGGCCGCCGGTCTTGAACAGGTGGACGGGGGCCGAGAAGGTGGCCTCGACGACATAGCCGGTGGCGTCTGCCGAGATAACGGCAGCGCTGTCGAGGGTGATGGGCTCGACTTCGGGTTCGGGAGCGGGGATCCGGTCTTCGAGCAGCATGTACAGCTCGCTGTAAGAGCCTTCCGACTTGGTGCACTTAACGAGAGCGCCGTCCTGGCCGGAAATAACATCTGT
>JAZOAH010000002.1:0-69202 GCA_045595395.1 Eubacteriales bacterium
CCTTGTGCTCCTTCATCAGATATTCACGCAGTCTGGGGATGGGATCCTTCTTTTTCCATTCCTCAACTTCTTCACGAGTACGATACGGAGTCGGGTCACCAACCCAGTGGCCGAGATGACGGTAGGTCTTGGTTTCAATCAGGATTGGACCGGAACCGGCACGGACATCCTTAACGGCCTTTTCAAACACTTCTGCGAGAGCGACAACGTCGTTACCGACAACAGTGATGCCGGGGATGTTATAAGAAGCGCCGCGAACAGAAATATCTTTGACAGAGGTGCTCTGCCAAGAAGGAACAGAAATGCCGTAGAGGTTGTTTTCTACTACGAAGATAACCGGCAATTTCCAGATAGCCGCCAAGTTAAGGGCTTCGTGGAAGGTGCCTTCATTGGTGGCCGAATCGCCACTCCAGCAAACAACGACGCGATCTTGGTTTTGCATTTTAACACCGAGGGCGGCACCGGTTGCAATCGGATAACCGCCGCCTACGATGGCATTTGCGCCAAGATTGCCCTTGGAAAAATCGGCAATATGCATCGAACCGCTACGCCCCTGGCAATAGCCGTCCTGCTTGCCCATCAGTTCGCACAGAGCATACTTGGGATCGGCACCCTTGGCTATGCAGTGGCCGTGGCCGCGGTGGGTGGATGTAATATAGTCGTCATCGGTGATAAAGTTGGCCATTGTAGCGGGAGCAGCTTCTTCGCCGATGCAAAGATGTACGGAGCCACGCAGAACGTTGGTCTCAAAGAATTCGACAGCCTTATACTCAAACGCACGTATACGATGCATCATGAGTAAGGTATCAAGATACTGTTTTTTCGTCATAATTGTACCTCTTTTTATTTATTTTCAGCCATAACCTGTTTAACAATATCAACAATATGAGTGGTAGTTTCAGCGATGTGAACACCGGCGGCACGCAGTACCTTTTCCTTGTTCTCAGCGCTACCCGTACCGTCAGCCGAAACAATAGCACCGGCATGACCCATGCTTCTGCCCTTTGGGGCATTTTTGCCTGCAATCAATGCGATAACAGGCTTGGTCATGTGGTTCTTGATATACTCAGCAGCCAGTTCCTCTTCATTGCCGCCGATCTCACCGATCATAATGACACACTTGGTCTCAGGATCGGCCTCAAACTGCGGCAAAACATCAACAAAGGTAGAACCGGGGATCATGTCGCCGCCGACACCGACACAGGTGCTCTGACCAATGCCGGCCTGTGTGAGCATCAGTACGGTCTCATAGCAGTTGGTAGCACTACGGGACATCAGCCCTACATTACCGGGCAGGAACAGTCTGTGCGCCATAAAGCCAGCCTTGGACTTACCGGGAGAGATAACGCCGAAGGAGTTAGGACCTACGACCTTAACACCGGCACGCCGAGCCTTGTGATAGACTTCCATCATGTCATGCACGGGTACATGTTCAGCAATCGTGATGATGGTGGGGACCTTGGCTTCAATAGCCTCTAACAGACCGGCCTTGGTAAATTTAGCGGGAACAAACAGAACCGTTGCATTAGCATCGGTAGCATCCATGGCTTCCTGAACGGTATTGAAAACAGGAACACCGAGGACCTCCTGACCTCCCTTTCCGGGTGTTACACCGGCAACAACCTTTGTGCCGTACTGGAGCATCTGCTCACAGTGAAAGGTGCCTTCACGGCCGGTAATGCCCTGAATGATCAGTCTGGTATTTTCATCAATCAAAATGCTCACAGCTGCTCTCTCCTTTCAACCAGTGCGTCAACACCCTGGATCAGACCATCAGCGTAAACGACATTGGGAATATTGCTCAGGATCTCCAGACCCTTGTCTTTGTTAGTGCCTTCAAAGCGAACGACGATCAACTTATCAATGCCGAACTCTTCTTTGGCCAGGCGGATGCCCTCGGCTACCTCATCGCAGCGGGTGATGCCGCCGAAGATATTCATAAATAGGCCCTTGATCTTGGGATTGCTCAGCAGCAGATGCACAGCCAGTTTAATCCGGTCATGAGTCGGGCCGCCGCCCAAGTCCATACCGACACCAACCTTCATGCCCTTATCGGCGATGCGGTCCATGCAGCTCATGAGCATGCCGGAACCGTTGGAAGCAACGGCTATAGTGCCCTCATCATCGATCGGGATGTAGAGCATCTTGATGTCACGAGCTTCTTTGATGTAGTGCAACTCGTCCTTGGCCATTTCTTCCTTGAATGCAGCAACCTCGGGTTGACGGTAAACGGCGCTGTCATCCACAGAAACCTTGCCGTCCAACGCAATGATATTACCCGATTTGTCAACAACAATGGGGTTGATCTCGGCAAGCATGCAATCGCCCTTCATGAAGAAATCATACAGTTTAACGAGAGCTTCTTCAAACTGCTTGGCCGTATCACCCGAAAGACCGGCCTTGGTAGCCAGATCAGCCGTGATCTCGGCATTAATGCCGTCAACAGGATTAACGGGCACCTTGAAGATCATCTCAGGATTGGTGCGGGAAGTCTCTTCAATGTCCATACCGCCACAGGGAGAAAAGATGATCAGCGGGCATTTGGTCAGACGATCCAGCATGATGGACAGATACATTTCGGTAGCCACTTCGGCCATTTCAACTGCCATCAGCTTTTTAACAATGTGCCCACGGATATCCATGCCCAAGATCTGGCCGGCTACCTGGCGTAGTTCATTGACATCCTTGGCAACCTTGATACCGCCGGCTTTGCCACGGCCGCCGATCTGAACCTGAGCCTTGCAGACGAGAGGAAATTCAATACCGCTGCCGTCGAGGGCTGAAACCAGTCCATCGACAGTATCAGAGGTAACACCTTTTTTTACAGGCAGGCCGGCTGCTTCGAACAGCTCTCTTGCCTTATATTCCATTAAATCCATAATCTAATTAACCCCACACTTCTTCATCGGTAGGAACAGCCTTGTTGGGCAGGTTCTCAGCGATACGGATGTAGTTGATCAGATGCTTAAAACCAAAGTTTTCGGAGATGCTGTTGTTACCCCAAGAGCAGCAACCAAGAGTCGTGGTCGGAGTCAGGGAGTTGGTGAAAGCGCCGCCGTTCATGGTGGAGCAGATCTGATTCACGAGCACACGAGCGACCTCGATGGTCTCGCCGGCATATTCCAGATGCTCTCTGTTGTTGGAATGGATGGAAACGCTGTGTCCCTTGCCTTCTACATCCAGATTGGCACGAGCAATCCCAACAGCCTCTTCGAAGGTGTTATATTTGTATGTAGAGATTACGGGGCACATTTTCTCCTTGGAGAACAGGTCGTCCTTACCATAGCCGTCAGCCTCAACCAAGATAACAGGCGTGCCTTCGGGTACATTCAGGCCGGCAGCTGCTGCAATCTTCTGTACCGACTGGCCAACCAGATCTTTGTTCATGATGCCGCCCGGGAACAGAGCCTCACGCAAGGCAGCCTTTTCGGCAGCATCGGTAATGAGAACGGCACCATTCTTCTTGAACTCAGCCATAATGGCATCGTACTGATCGGCGTGCGCGATCACAGTCTGCTCGCCGGAGCAGATAATGCCGTTGTCAAACTTACGACCGGCAATGATCTTGGGAACGCACTCGGTGATATCAGCATCGGTGTCGATGATGCACTGCACATTACCAGGGCCAACGCCGTAGGCAGGCTTACCGGAACTATAAGCCGACTTAACCATGCCGGCACCGCCGGTAGCAACGACGACATCCACACCCTTCATCAGCTCAGACGAAGCCTCGATCGAGGGCTCTTCAATGGTCTGAATGATGTTGGCGGGAGCACCAAGCTTAGCCAGCGCTTCGTTCATGGCATCGATAACAACTTTGTTGCATTTCTTGGTGCGCGGATGGGGCGCAACAATAATGGTGTTACGGCCCTTGATGGCAAACATGGCGTTGCACATCGGGGTAACAATGGGGTTGGTGCAGGGAGTAATGGCGCCGACAACACCAACAGGACGAGCAACGACCGTAATACCCGTCTCGGGATTGCGCTCGACAACACCAACAGAAGGCACGCCCTTCAGGCTGTTCCAAATAATTTTGGATTTACCCTTGTTCTTGGCGATCTTGTCTTCATACACGCCCATACGGCTTTCTTCGGCAGCCATCTTAGCATAGGGCTCAGCATTGTCATAGACGACTTTGCCGATCGCTCTTACATAAGAATCGATCTGCTCTTGATTGCATTTTTCCAACTCTTTCTGGGCTTTTCTCGCATTAGCAATGAGAATAGCAATTTGTTCTTTCGCATCCATTGTAAGAACCTCCAAAATATAATAAATTTAATAAAAAACAAACAAGTTTGGGTTACAGTCTGGCCACGCCGCTGTTGCGTGCTGCTTGCGCTACTGCCTGCGCAACCGTGTCAGCTACGCGAGAATCAAACGGTGCAGGAATAATATAGTCAGGGGACAATTCATCATCCGACACCAGACCGGCAATAGCATGCGCTGCGGCAATTTTCATCTCATCATTGATATCCTTAGCTCGAACAGCAAAGGTGCCCTTGAATATACCAGGGAAAGCCAAGACGTTGTTGATCTGATTGGCGAAATCACTGCGTCCGGTTCCGATGACCTTAGCACCTGCCGATTTCGCCAGATCTGGCATGATCTCCGGTGTAGGATTGGCGCAGGCAAAGATGATAGGATCACGATTCATGGAACGCACCATATCTTCGCTCACGATGCCGGGAGCCGAAACACCGAGAAACAGGTCAGCACCAGCCATAGCCTCTTTCAGACCACCTTTGATCATGCGGGGATTGGTCAACGGAGCAAAACGCTGCAACTCGGAATTCAATCCCTCTTTTCCGTCATAGACGATACCCTTAGAGTTAAGAATGATTAGATCCTTAACGCCAAGCGAAAGTAGCAATCGGGAACAGGCAATCCCGGCGGCACCGGCGCCGTTGACAACGACGCGAATTTCATCCGCCCTCTTCCCTACCAGTTTGAGTGCATTGATGGTGGCGGCCACAGTTACAACTGCTGTACCATGCTGATCATCATGAAAGATGGGAATATCGCAAATTTCTTTGAGTTTGCGTTCAATTTCAAAGCAGCGTGGGGCAGAAATATCTTCCAAATTGATGCCGCCGAAACTGCCGGCCAGCAATGAAACCGTCTTAACGATATCCTCAACATCCTTGCTACGCACGCATAAAGGAATCGCATCAACACCACCAAAGGCTTTAAACAGAACACACTTTCCTTCCATAACCGGCATGCCGGCTTCCGGACCAATGTCGCCGAGACCCAATACGGCTGAGCCATCCGTCACAACGGCAACAAGATTGCCGCGACCGGTATATTCATAGGATAAATCAACATCCTTCTGTATCTCAAGACATGGGGCAGCGACACCGGGGGTGTAGGCAACAGAGAGATCATCGGCTGTAGCAACCGGTGCTTTGCTCTCAATAGAAAGTTTTCCTTTCCATTGCTTGTGTTTTATAAGTGCTTGTTCAGAATAATTCATATATGCACTCTCCTCAAAATTCAGTCAATAGACAGACTGTTTTTGTTTTTAATGCGGGCATAACTGACTTCAAGATGTTTTTTCATGAGGTCGCATGCCAATTCAGCATCCTTATTCTCAACAGCCATTAAGATCTGTCTATGACCGTCTAGGGTAACCGATTGATCAGGTACAGCTTGAAGCGAAGCCTTCATGGTATAATGCAACAAATCAGCAATAAGCGACAAAATCTTTGTCATGGCGCTGTTATGGGCAGCGCTTGCCAAGGCAAAATGGAATGCGGTATCACCATTGATTCCCGAAAGACCTTCGGAAATTTCCTTTTCCATCTGGGCTACCGATTTCTTGATAAAAGCAATATCTTTATCCGTAGCTCGCTGTGCAGCAAGTTTAACCATTTCTGTCTCAAGTATCTTTCTGGTTTCGATAATCTCATCAATCAGACACTCATCAGACGAAAAATAGTTGGCAATAGGGTCCAATACATGCTCAAGAGTATATTCTTTTACAAAGGTACCGCCACCCACCTGCGATTCTACAAGTCCCATGATCTCAAGAGATCTAAGCGCTTCTCTGACAACAGTTCTGCTGACTCCAAGCTGACTTGCAATCTCACGTTCCGGCGGAAGTTTGGAACCGGGTTGATAGTCGCCGCGAAGGATGGAACGCGAAATTTGATCAATGACTTCGCTAGACAGCCGGTTCTTTTTTACAGGTTGTAACATGGCCCCTCCCTATTTCATATTTACTCATTAAAATTATATCAGTACAAGTTTTAGATTGCAATATCTTTCCTTTGGGTTTTTCATAAACTTGTCGCAGGTCCAAACTTTTGAAAAATTGTTGCGATTTCTTGTAATTTACTGTAAAATACAGTCAAACTAATTATTCGAGAGGTTTATTATGGATCAAGCATATAAAGATAAGGTCATAATGATGATCTCACAATCAAGTAGTCCGGTCATTTTATTGGATGAAGAACTAAAGGTGCTGGCTTGCAGTTTGGCGTTCTACCGCTGTGTGATTGGTTTCCGTGATGATATTCGGTCACTCTTCAATGCTAACGCAATCCAGCGGATTAAGCGCGCTCGAAAAGCCGGATCGCCGATGAAGATTAAGACCGAAACATCTCCTTTTATACTGTCAATGAGCATAAATTGGCTCCCGTCGGATACCGAAATACCCTACTTGTTTGGTATTGTCGAACGTAATCCGCTGCACGACGCAAACAGAAGCTTAGTGCTCACCTATTCTTGTGTAGAGCGTTCAAAGCGTTCACTGGAATTTATCAACGGTCAACTGATGGCGCTCAAACAGAATCAACCGGTCTCTCAGGAACTACTTGACAACATGATATACCATGCAAACATTTTAAACCGTAATCATAAGAATCTTCTTAATTGCGTGGATTTATTGACTGATGATCTGGTTATGAAGAAAAAAGTTACTGACATAATACGAATTGTCCGGTTAAGTGTTGCTCACGCACAAGATAAAATTGCCGGTCGTAACATTAAAATTGTAACAAGTTTTTCACAGGATGCTTGCCCGATCGAATGTGATCTTAAGCATTTTACCAGTGCTATTTGCGAATGCCTTTATTGTATCCTGTATTTTACACAGGACAATCATCACATTCGAATCAAGGCTGACATTGAAAACGGACAATGTCATATCATTTTTGCAGATCCACTTTTCAAGATCCCGGATGTATATCTTGATCGAATATTTTTAGATGATGTTATGTTGCCGGATTCCAGCGATCATGCAGGGCTATATTTTGCCAATGCCATCATTCGAAAACATGGGGGTACAATGGAAATTGATAATTCCTTACCGATTGGCTATCAGATACAAGTTACTATGCCGATTCATCAATCGCAGAGATTAACCTTTGAGGATTATGATGACAGCTGCATAACAACAGAGATTTTGCATTATGCAGAAATGGAACTATTCGACCTATAAAAAGAACCTCCGGTCACACCGGAGGTTCTTTTTATTTGCGAGTGTCACCTTCTTTGATTTGGAACTCACCAAACCAAATCGTGCTTCTCGGACATTTTTCAAAACAGGTACCGCATTGGATGCAGCGATCATAGTCAATCTCAGCCAGACCATTCACGACCTTAATGGCATCGGTCGGACAGTTGCGCTGGCAAATACCGCAGCCAATACAGCCGATCTGACAATAGGACCGCACCATTTTGCCATTATCACGAGAGGAGCACCCTACCCAATATTGACTTGAGAAAGGCACTAAATGAATGATGTGCTTGGGACAGGCGTTAACACAAAGACCACATCCGACACATTTTTCATATTCAACAACGGCCACACCATTTTCAACTTTAATGGCTCCAAATGGGCAAATTTTTACGCAGGTTCCATAGCCCAAGCAGCCGTAGGGACATTCCTTATCGCCACCGCCGATGCGGGATACCGATACGCAGTCCATCAGTCCGTCATACTGAAATTTGTGCCGTGCCAGATCGTTTGTACCGGAGCACATGACCTGTGCACGCATTTTAATCGCACCTTCCGGCGCTTTTTGCCCCATGATTTCGCCGATGCTTTCGGTTGCTTCATTGGAAGCTGCCAAGCATTTATTTGTCGGAGCGTTTTCATTTACAATGGCTTCCGCATAGGCGGCACATCCGGCATAGCCGCATGCACCGCAGTTGGCGCCGGGTAATGCTGCTTTGATCTGCTCAATGCGTTTGTCCACTTTTACCTTAAAGGCCTTGCTGGCTACGCCAAGCAGTGCGCCGAACACAAGGCCGAAAAGACCAAGCGGGATCAATGCGCGAAGCACTTGTTCAAAAACTGACATAGTCTTTCCTCCCTTATCCGAATATCTTCATGCCGGAAAAACCGGAGAAAGCAATGGCCAACAAGGCTGCGGTGATCAGAGCGATCGGGAAACCGCGGAACGGCTTGGGAATATCATTAAGCTCGATTCGCTCTCGCACACAAGCAAAGAGGAAAATGGCAAGCAAAAATGATACGCCCGATACAAAACCGTAAAAAGTTGCCAGACCAAAGTCGTATTGCCGTTGTATACCAAGGAGTGCTGCACCAAGCACAGCACAGTTGGTGGTAATCAAGGGCAAATAAATTCCCAAAGCTCGATATAATGAAGGAATTGTTTTCTTTAGGAATAATTCAATAAACTGAACAAGAGAGGCAATGATCAGTATGAAAGATATTGTTTGTAGATATTCCAATTTATACGGTACAAGAACGAAGGTATTCACTAACCATGTAGCCATGGAGGCCAGCGTCATGGTGAAGATGACTGCCATACCCATGCCGATTGCCGTACTGCGCTTTTTGGATACGCCTAAAAAGGGGCATACACCAAGAAACTGTACAAGAACATAGTTTTCAATGAGAATGGTTGTGATAGCGACGGAAAAATAGGTCTGCAGCATCAGTTGTCGCCTCCCTTCCACTTTTCAGACAGTTTGTTAAAGGCTGCAATCAAGAAGCCGAGCACCAAAAAACCGCCCGCAGGCAGGACCATAATAACCGCCGGTTCATAACCGATATACTGCGCAAAATCCCAACCCAATATCTTGCCTGATCCAAGGATTTCACGCACGGCAGAAACAATGATGACAACCAGAGTATAGCCAATACCCATAGATAGTCCGTCCAGCATAGACATAAACGGATTATTCTTCGATGCAAAGCTCTCGGCACGAGCCAAAATAATACAGTTAACAACGATTAACGGAATAAATAATCCCAATGCTTCCGATATGTCGGGAAGATAGGCTTCAAGTAGCATTTCGATCGCCGTAACAAAGCCGGAAATAATAACAATAAAGGCAGCAATACGGATCTGATTGGGAATCACAGAGCGCAACAGCGAAATGACCAGATTTGAGCCGATCAAAACTGCCGTTACGGCAAGTCCCATAAAAAATCCGTTTTCAACACTGACAGTAATAGCCAGCGCCGAACACATGCCAAGCAATTGCACAAAGACCGGGTTTTGGTTGAGGATGCCATCCATGAACACCTTGCCGATTTTATTCTTTTGCTTCTCGTCCATGAATTACCCCTCCCCTCCGGGTTGCGCCATATTCAGGCGAACCTCGTCTACTGCGTTGAGTGCCGCATTCACGCCGTTCTTAATGCCCTCTGAGGTGAAGGTTGCACCACTGACCGCAGTGATCTGATTTGAAAATTCAATCGGCCGAGACAGCCCGTTGAATTGGTTGAAAAATTCTTCATTTTCAGAAATTACCGTTTCACCGATACCCGGGGTTTCGGAATGATTAACAACTCGGATCGAGGTAACCTTATTGAGCAAGTCGCTGCCTACCATCAGTTCGATCGGAGTGCTGGAATATCCGGTACTGTTTACAATGGTGCAATAACCAATAATCTCGTTATTCTCATATACCACATACACGGAATTGACATTGGCATCACTATAAGAAAAGTGAGCATCCTCAAACATATCAGCCTCTGGAAAAATTGTTTCCAATGCCGCTTGTCTTTTTTCTGTTTCATGTAGCTCAATTATGGGAGATGTTTGGGCGTTAATAAAGCCAAGCAACCCGGCAACAATGGCCGTGATCGCCATTAAAACAACGCCAAACAGTAGGATGTCTGTCATGCTATTGTCATTGCTGGTATCATCATTCGAACGCAAACGAATGGACGGCAGTACGCGGCGCTTACGAGGATCCTGTGCCAGGGTTTCCACCTGCGCAATGGGTGTATGATTGTCATCGGGGGCTTCATTGGATGTTGCCGATTCCAGAGCTTCATCCGCAATCATTTTAATTTCTTCAGTCTGTGGTTGCGGCCGGCTCTGCTTGAATATCTTTCTTCTCGTCTTCTTTTCTTCTGACATAGAAAGCACCCCCCTTTCCGAATCTTCTGGGTTTTGTTACTCCGTCAATGGCCCACGATAGGGTATTCATCAGCAAAATAGCAAAGGATACGCCCTCCGGATAATTGGAGAAGCGACGGAACATAAAGGTTAACAATCCGCATCCAATAGCATATACGATCCGCCCTTTGGGGGTTGTCGGTGATGAGGCATAATCGGTTGCCATAAAAATAGCACCTAACAGTAAACCGCCGCTGAGGATCTGAGCTGCCGCATATTGTGCAGGCGTTCCGGCTGTCGGGAATAAATAAGCAAGGATACCAACTGTTCCAATATAAAAGACGGGAATATGCCAGGTGATCACCTTGCGCACCAGTAGATAAATGCCGCCAATCAGCAATAGAATGGCGGAGGTTTCACCAATACATCCGGCAATATTACCCCAAAACAGATCATTCAAATTGGTAAAGCTGTATTCGAGATTACGCAGGGACTGTAACGGTGTTGCACTGGTAACGATCTGATCCACATTGACATTGAGAAGCACCGGCACACCGTCATACTCAAACGGCTTAAGCCATGTGGTCATGTGTACAGGCCAAGCGACAAATAAGAAGGCACGGGCAGCCAGAGCAGGATTCATAAAGTTGCTTCCTAAGCCACCGAACACTCCCTTTACCACGATCATGGCAAAGAATGCACCGACAATGGGAATCCAAAGCGGCACAGTAACCGGCAGAGTCAGCGCCAACAATAAACCCGATACTGCAGCAGAGAGATCGTTGATCGTCTGTCTTTTCTTGCAGCAAATATTAAATAACGCTTCAGCCAGAACGGAAGACCCAACGCAAAGCAAAGAAATGATAATGGCTCGCCATCCGAAAAGGAATCCCGAGAAAATTAACGCCGGAGTTAGTGCGATCAAAACAGAAAGCATGATCGACTGCGTTGTATCATTTGATCGAACATGCGGTGATGATGTGATAAGAAATTTTCCGTCCATCAGTGTTCTCCTTCCCTTTTCTTTTTGCTGCTTACTTTAAATTTTGCAAGTCGCATCATTTGTGCCAATTGGATCTTTGCCGGACAACTGTAAGAACAGGCGCCGCATTCAATGCAGTCAAGCACATTATATTTTTCTGCCTCATCGTACATTTCATTTTTGGCATACATGTTGATATAGTTGGGCATCAGATGCATGGGGCAACCCTTGACACATCGACCGCATCGAATGCAGACGGGATCTTCGACTAATTCAACATTATTGGCAATATAGGCAATTAAGCCGTTGGTCTGCTTGATGATCGGGGCTTCCAGTGTATGCTGGGCAATTCCCATCATCGGGCCACCCATGATGATCTTGGTCGGCTCAGATGTGAATCCGCCGGCCGCCTCAAACATATATTGCATCGGCGTACCAATACGGGCCAAAGCATTTTTACTCGATTTGACAGCCGGGCCGGAAACGGTAACCACGCGCTTAATAACAGGCAACCCGCCGCTGGCACAACGATATAACGAAGCACATGTATCAATATTAAAAACAGCACAGCCGGCATCAAAGGGCAACTCGCCCGGCTTGACTTCACGGCGTGTAATGGCGCGAATCAGCTGTTTCTCAGCCCCCTGCGGATACTTGGTTTTAAGTGGAACAATATGGATTCCGTAGGGCTCAGCAATGATCTTCATGGTGGATATGGCATCCGCCTTATTGGTTTCAATACCGACATATGCCTCATCCAGACTTAACGCACGCATCAACATCCGAATGCCGCCAACGATAAACTTGGGGTACTCGATCATGGCTCGCTCATCTGCGGCTATGACAGGTTCACACTCAGCACCGTTTATGATTAATGTGTCGACCTTGCGATCAATAGCAGTTCTTATCTTTACATGAGTGGGAAAACCTGCACCGCCCATGCCGACGAGGCCCATTTCCCGGGAAAAAGCAACAATTTCATCGGGTGTCATCTTGTCAACATTTTTTATGTTTTTCTGTTTTTCAGGGATTGGGTCATCCTGAAAATCGTTCTCTATAACAACGCTCATCACCCGATCGCCGTTGGGATGCCAGCGGGGGGCTACATCTATTACGTTGCCCGATATGGATGCATGCACAGGGACCGACATATAGGCATCGCTATCGCCGATCTTCTGTCCCATATGGACATAATCGCCGGTTTTAACCAACGGCGTACAAGGTGCGCCAATATGCTGACGCATGGGAATAACAACATATTGAGGTTCTTCAACATGCTCGATCGGACGGGCATGTGTTAACTCTTTATTGGAAGAAAAATGGATACCACCACTGAAAGTATTGGCCATCACTACACCTCTCCTGTATGCTTAATCTGCAAAAACATTAAAAATCACAGTATTATTATGTATTATATCATATCCTGTCATTAAAATCAAACAAAAAAACAGATAAACAAAGGATATGTTTATCTGTTTTTATAATATTCATCATACAAATATGCGGGGATGTTACCTAATAGCGTTTTCCCGATTTGATTGGATTTGTTTTCTCCGTGGAAGTCGGATCCACCAGTCATAAGTAAGCCCAATTTCCGTGCAATCATCATGCACTCTTGAGAAAAGGTAGCAGTATAATTATGGTAATAGCACTCCAATCCGTCAATGCCGAGGGTCTTCATGTGCTCCATAAATGCCATTCGAGACGAAAATCCGGTAATATCTGCCGTATGCAGGTGAGCCACGACAGCCACACCACCGGCTTGATGGATCATATCTATGCATTCCTGTGCCGAAAATAGGTCTCTGGCTTGATATGCCTTACCGCCCGATGACAGATAGACATTAAAAGCCTCATCGATATCTGCGCAAATCCCCTTTTCAACCAGGCAACAGGCGATATGCACTCGCGAAACCGAGCCCTCGGCTTGACGATACAGATCCTCCATGGAAAGAATGATTCCCAATTGTTTCAGGCTTTTTATTATTTTTGTGTTACGGCTTTCACGGCTCCTCTGCATACGATAATGCATCGTATTCCAAGTCGCATGGCTTGGATCAATGGAAAGACCTAAAATGTGCAACTCTCCACCATTTTGAGCGGATAACTCAATGCCAGGAATAAATGCCAATTTGTGGAGAGCTGCCGCATTTTTCGCTCGCTGAAGCCCGCTTACTGTGTCATGATCGGTCAGAGCCAACATGCACAGCCCCTTTTCTTTGGCATAAACAACCAAATCTTCGGGCGACAGTCTTCCGTCAGAAAAAGTCGAATGAGTATGAAAATCAATCATTTCTCGCTAAGCAATTTGTCAAGCTCTTTCTTGAAGGTGCTGATGTCTTTGAATTGCCGATAAACCGACGCAAAGCGAACATAGGCGACCTCGTCAATCAAGCGTAGTTTCTCCATTGCCAATTCGCCAATTTTGACCGATGAAATCTCCTGTTCCATGGAATTGGAAATGGTATATTCGATCTCATCCGCCGCCTGTTCCAGCGTAGACAGCGGTACAGGACGCTTGTCACAGGCCCGAAGGAAGCCTCGCAAGAGTTTGTCTCGATCAAACGCCTGGCGCGATCCGTCTTTTTTCACAACGACAATGGGCACGGTTTCAATGATCTCAAATGTGGTAAACCGTTTTTGACATTTCAGGCATTCTCTTCGTCTGCGGATGCGTTGTCCGTCATCGGTCGGTCTGGAATTGCTGACCTTGCTCTCTTCATGGCCGCAAAAAGGGCATTTCATTTCACAGACACCTCCTTGTTTTTATTCATCATACCATATAATTATTAAAAAGAAAAGATATTCCTATCCTCTCTCTGCTAAATAATCGTCAATGATTTCTGATAATGTAACCGGTGTTGTTTCTCCGTCTGCCAATCGTTTAATCAAGTGTTCTGCCTCATTGCGTTTGCTGCAAACATGATCAACGCATGCAAACTCCTCAATTAAATTATTGTCAAGCGATTTTACTAAGCAAACACCATATTTTTCGAAAACGCTATCTTCATCGATCGTCAAATAATAATCAACAGTCACATGTTTTAATTCTTTAATTTCAATGTGAAACAGTCGTTCTCTCTTCATGCTCATAATCCTTTCCATTCAATGGTTGTTATTATGACATGAAAATTTGCTGTTTGTAAATAGTAATTATTCGGTACACAATACCTAAAAAATATCCTATTTGCAAAAAAAGTAAATTATGGCAATATTATGTTAACTATGGAAAATTATTTACAATTTATTCATAAAGTCTGCGGCTTCTCGAAGCTGCAAATCCTCGGTATAATCACCGGAATAAACCTCAATAACTTTGGTCACGGCATTACTTCGGATATGTTTATTCAGAATGTCCTCATAGCGGCACACACCTTTGCCCGGCAGTGCACAGGAGCCATCTTCTTGATGGTCGCTGGCGTGAAAATGAATGAGGCTCTCACCCATGGCGTCGCGCATGTCGCAGGGGTCTTCCCCGCTTCGCATGGCTTGTTTCACATCGAGAGTAAAATAAACATCATTTTTCAATAAGCGTTTGATATTTCTGACAAAATCCACTTTGCCTCCATAGTGACGGTTAACATTCTCCTGAGAAAACCGTATGCCCTCTTCCTGTGCAATACAATATAGCTTGTGATAGATATCACAGTATTGTTCATCAGTCATTGCCCATTCCGATCGACAGCCGTGGAAATTAAAAATATCAGCGCCCATAGCGGAAGCAGCTGCAAAGTAGCCTTTATAAATATCGTAGAAATCCTGTCTACGACGCTCATATGCACCAAATAAACAATAGGTTTCTGCAAAGGAAGAAAAGGGATGGAAGGCAATGACCTTCAGTCCCAATGCACTTGCACTCTTCTTAAACTGCGTTGCGTACGGTATCGTTGATTCGGATGGCGCATTGGCAAACACCTCTATTTCTCGAAAACCAAGCGCAGCAATGCGCTCTAACGTTTCTTCGGTAGTCGTTGGATAAAAACAGGATGTTGATATTCCGATATTCATAATACACTCCGACAAAACAGGCCCGAAGCGCACTTCGAGCCTGGATAATTACTTTTGTTCTAACAATTTTTCAACTGCGGCAAGTTTGACGCAGACACAGAAGACATCCATGGCTTTTTGCAGCTCGTCGACCGAAGGAAAACTGGGCGCAATACGAATGTTTCTGTCCTGAGGATCCTGTTTGCACGGGAATGTCGCACCGGCACCCGTCATGGTGACGCCGGCTTCTTTAACAAGTGTGACAATGCGCTTGGCGCAGCCTGGCATGGCGTTAAAGGACACAAAATAGCCACCCTTGGGCGTGATCCAAGAACCAATACCGATATCGGCTAATTCACGAGATAAGGTATTGGTTACCACATCAAAACGGGGACGCAAAACCTGCGCATGCTTACGCATGTGCGCCTTGATACCGTCAACATCCTTGAAATACTTGATATGGCGCAATTCATTGATCTTATCCGGACCAATGGTCTGGAAGAACATCTGCTTCTTGATAAACTCAACATTGGCCGTGGATGCCACCATGCAGGCTACGCCGGCACCGGGATAACAGATCTTGGATGTGGAGGCAAATTCATAGATCATATCTTCATTGCCGTATTGGCGGGCCAAAGAAAAGATTTCAGGGATCTCGACCTCTTCTTCGGTCAAATGGTGCACAACATAAGCATTATCATAGAAAATACGGAAATCCTTAGCGGCCGGGTTAAGGGCAGCTAAACGCTGAATCGTCTGATCAGAATAGACAATGCCGTCAGGATTGGAATATTTCGGCACACACCAGATGCCCTTGATCTTGCTGTCGTTAGCCACCAACTGCTCCACGATATCCATATCCGGACCGGCCTCGGTCATCGGTACAGTAATCAGCTCAAATCCGAAAAATTCGGTAATGGCAAAGTGACGGTCATAGCCTGGTGACGGACAGAGAAATTTCAGTCCACTCTGCTTACCCCAAGGAGATTCGCTGCCCAAAACTCCATGCGTCATCGCACGGGCTATTGAATCGTACATCATTGTCAAGGAGGAATTGCCGCCAACAATGACCATCGAATCATCCACGCCAAGCAGATCGGCAAATAATTTTTTGATGGAAGGCAAGCCATCAATAATACCGTAATTGCGTGCATCAGTGCCGTCAATCATGCAGTCGGCGCTGTCCTGAATGCAGTGCAGCATCCCTTCGCTCAGGTCCAACTGCTCCTTGCCGGGCTTACCGCGTGACATATCCAGTTTTAATCCTTGCGCCTGAATGGCCTGATATTGTGATTTCAACTGCTCATGGAGTTCCTGCAACTGTTCCTTTGTCATTTGTGCATACTGTTTCATTGTGTTCACCTTTATAACGATTTTAAATAATTGATTTCCGCATCGGTTAAAAACCGCGTTTGACCGGGCTTAATGTTACCTAATCGCAGTTGGCCGATCGACTCTCGCTTTAATAGTTTAACATCCAAGCCTAATTGTTCACACATGCGACGGATCTGACGGTTTTTACCCTCATAGATGGTAATATGAAAGACACTTCGGGTCTCACTTTGCTCCCTCACCTTGATCTCGGCCGGCTGCAACTGCTCTCCGTCATCCAATGCCATGCCCTGGCTCATTGTCTCGATGTGTGCAGCGGTCAGTTCTCCGTTAACAGTGACGCGATAGGTCTTTGGAATATGAGCGGCTGGTGATGCCAGACGATTAGCCAACTCGCCATCATCCGTTAGTACCAGCATACCCTCGGAATCCTTGTCTAATCGACCAACCGGATATACACGTGCGCTGATGTTGGGAATAAGATCTTTAACACAGCGGCGCCCCAGCTCGTCATTGAGTGTTGTGACAAAGCCGCGAGGCTTATAAAGAATCAAATAGGATGGCTTGCGATACACCGTGCGTACCGGCTTGCCATCAACTGCGATCTTTTCAGTTCCCAGGACAGTTTGCCCAATGACCGCTTTCTTACCGTTGACTGTGACTCGACCCTCATGGATCAGTTCTTCTCCCTGACGGCGGGAACAAAGCCCTTGGTCAGCTAAATATTTTTGTAAACGTATCGGTTTCTCCATTCTCCGCCCTCCTATCCGTATATTTTATATGATTTGCTCATTTATAGCAATAAGAAATTTAAAATTCTTTTCATTTCGTATAAAAGATTTTTTTCAGCAATTGGTACAGCCCCTACATCAGTCAGGGAAATCATATCATATTCTGCCACTTTTGTGTCTTGATATAGTACATAGAGCTTCCCTATTGTCTGTCCTTTCTTGATCGGTGCAATCAGCATGCGGTCGGCAACAAAAACAGTTTTATAGGAAAAATGGTCACCCTCTTGCGGCAGTAATATGGCAGATGCATTACCCGCTAAAACTTCATTTTGCACCCCACCGCCCACCGGGACCGTGACGGTTATATCAAGCGGCTTTGCCAACTTTGTTAACTTCATGCGTGAAAAACCGTAATCCAATAGCCTCATATGATCATTCCAATCATCGGGTGCAGCGAGAGTGACGCAGACTAAACGAATGCCGTCCTTTTCCGCAGAAGATACAAGACACCGCCCGGCTGCTTTGGTGTACCCTGTTTTCAAGCCGGTTGCATTGGGATACATGCGCAATAACGAATTGTGATTGGTATAGGAATGTGTGATTGAGTCAACGGTTGTAAAGGTCACATTTTTTGACGAGGCAATATAAGAAATAATAGGATCTTGATTCGCCATGCGTCCGATTTGTGCCAATTCTCGGGCTGTTGTGTAATGTTCTTCATCGGGGAGACCTGAGGGGTTGGTAAAGTGCGTATTCTCTAGCCCCAGTTCGGCAGCGCGCTGATTCATATAATCAATAAATGCCTCTCGATCACCGCCACAGGCATGTTCGGCTAAAACTTCTGCGGCGTCATTACCGGAGCTGAGAAGCAGTGCATACAATAACTGCTCAACGGTAAGTCGCTCACCGGGCTTTAAATAGGCGCTACTTCCCTCGGTCGCTGCGGCTGTGGGGCTTACTGTAACAATTTCTTCCAGTGGACAACACTCACGAATCATAAGCGCAGTAAAAAGTTTTGTTGTACTGGCCATCGGCATGATCTTATCGGCGTCTTTTTCATAGAGTACATATCCGGTCATCGCTTCAATTAGGATACAACTTTTTGCCGATATTGAGATCTCAGCCTGTACAGGCGCACGAAAAATGGTCAATGATAGGACAACAAGACAACTAAAAAGCCGCTTCATGGTTTTCATTTTGATACCTCCCGAGATACAGTTATCTTATTCTCCTATCGGTAAAAAATGAATGAAAAAGCGAGAGAAACATTTGTTTCTCTCGCCTGTGCAATTACTTATTTGTATTTGCGCTTGCGTGCAGCTTCAGACTTTTTCTTGCGCTTTACGCTGGGTTTCTCGTAGTGCTCTCTCTTGCGGAGTTCGGACAACGTGCCGTCCTTCGAGCAGGATCTCTTGAATCTTCTAAGAGCGCTGTCGAGCGACTCGTTTTCTTTAACTTTAACGACTGCCATTATGTTCTACCCTCCCTCCGAATATGAAACCTTCAAACTACGTGTTTAATTATAATAAACCGATTTGCCGTTGTCAAGCAATATTTTACTTTACAACCAAGTTAATCAATTTATTTTTAACATAAATCGTCTTAAAGACCGATTTTCCGTCGATGGCCGCCTTGATTTTTTCGTCAAGAAGTGCCTTATTAACAACACTATCTTGCTCTTCATCGGGCGTAATGGCTATGACGCTGCGCAATTTGCCGTTGATCTGAACAGGGATATTGATGCTCTCATCTATGGTCTTGCTTTCATCATAGGTCGGCCAGACAGCAGATGTGGTAATATCCTGTTCATGCCCGCACAACTGCCACATTTCCTCGGCAAGATGCGGAGCGAAAGGACTAACCAGGAGAATAAAGTCGCTCAGTGCCTTCTTGGTGATCGTGCCTTCGCTGTAGATATCATTAAGAAGAGCCATCAGGGATGCAATGGCGGTATTGAATTTCATATCCTCAATATCAGCCGAAACCTTTTTGATGGTCTTATGGAAATTCTTCTCCAGATTACCGTAATCGTCACCATCTTGCATGATGTCAAGCAGGTTAAACACACGCTCCAGAAAACGTTTGCACCCCTTGATCGATTGGCTCGACCAGGGCGCAGCCTTTTCAAAGTCGCCAATAAACATGATAAAGAGTCGCAGGGTGTCTGCACCATATTCAGCCACAACATCATCCGGATTCACGACATTTCCACGGGATTTGGACATTTTTTCTCCATTTTCACCCAGGATCATGCCGTGAGAGGTGCGCTTTTGATACGGCTCACAGGTAGGAACAACGCCGATATCATACAGGAACTTATGCCAGAAGCGAGAATATAACAGATGAAGTGTGGTGTGCTCCATGCCGCCGTTGTACCAATCAATCGGCGTCCAATATTCTAACGCTTCTTTCGAGGCTAGTGCGTCCGAATTCTTCGGGTCAATATAGCGCAGAAAATACCAAGACGAACCGGCCCACTGCGGCATGGTATCGGTTTCGCGACGTGCCGGCGCACCGCAATGCGGGCAGGTGGTGCTGATCCAATCGGTCATCTTAGCCAGCGGCGATTCACCATTGTCGGTCGGCTCATAGCTCTCAACTTCGGGCAACTGGAGAGGTAATTCACTCTCGGGAATGGGTACCCAACCGCAATGCTTGCAGTAGACCATCGGGATCGGTTCACCCCAATAACGCTGACGAGAGAAGACCCAGTCGCGCAGTTTAAAGTTGACCTTTTTGCTGCCAATACCTTCGTTTTCAAAGAATTCGATGATTTTATCAATCGCTTCCTTTACCGACAAACCATTAAGGAATCCCGAATTGATCATGGTTCCGTTTTCGATATCGGTAAATGCCTTCTCCGAAATATCGCCGCCCGCAACAACCTGAATGATAGGCAGATTGAATACCTTGGCAAATTCATAGTCTCGAGTATCATGCGCAGGAACAGCCATAATAGCGCCTGTACCATACGACATCAAAACATAGTCCGACACAAAGATGGGAATCTCTTTCCCGGTTGCAGGATTAATTGCACGGATACCGTCAAGGCATACGCCGGTCTTATCCTTATTGATCTCGCTACGCTCAAAATCACTCTTTCGTGCTGCCGCCGCTGCATATTCTTTAATCGCATCATAATTTTTCAGCAGAGCCTTGTTAGCATCAATCATCGGATGCTCTGGAGAAATAACCATGTAAGTAGCGCCAAAAATGGTATCGGGCCGGGTGGTGAAAATTAACAGACTATCCCCTGCCGTCGTCTTAAACGACACTTCGGCACCATAACTCTTGCCGATCCAGTTTTTCTGCTGGATCTTAACGCGCTCGATAAAATCAACTTCATCCAAATCACTGATCAAACGATCGGCATACTCAGTGATCTTGAGCATCCACTGGCTCTTAACACGGCGTTCAACCGGCGAACCGCAGCGCTCACAAACACCATTGACAACCTCTTCATTGGCCAACACGCACTTGCAGGAGGTGCACCAGTTAACAGCCATCTCCTTTTTGTAGGCCAAGCCCTTCTTGAATAACTGCAAAAAGATCCACTGTGTCCACTTGTAATATTCCGGATCGGTGGTCGAGATCTCACGTGACCAGTCAAACGACATACCGGTTGCTTTGATCTGCTCCTTGAAATGTGCAATGTTTTGCTCGGTTACAATCTTTGGATGGATCTTATTCTTGATCGCATAGTTCTCCGTCGGCAAGCCAAAAGCGTCCCATCCGATCGGGAACAGTACATTATAACCGTTCAAGCGGCGTTTACGAGCCACAACATCCATTGCCGTATACGGACGGGTGTGTCCTACATGCAGTCCCTGTCCGGACGGATACGGAAATTCGATAAGAGCGTAAAACTTTGGCTTATCCGAATCGGTTCCGGTCCTAAAGGAATCATGCTTTTCCCAATGCTCTTGCCATTTTTTTTCGATTGCAGAAAAATCGTATTTCATTTTATGCCTTCCTGTCAGCCTTGCGGCGTATTATTCTTCAAATTGAGCAATGTCGATCTCCTCGGCATCCGCCCAAAGTTTTTCTAAGTTATAATAATCTCTTGCCGTGGGATGAAAAACATGCACCACAACACTATCGTAATCCAGCAATATCCAGTTCCCCGAACTGTAGCCTTCACGATGCGAAACAACAACCCCTTCTTGCTCCAGTTTGAACTCAACCTCATCGGCAATAGCCTTGATCTGCGTGACCGATGTGCCGTTGCATATGATAAAATAATCGGCTACAGCAGTCAATTTATCAATTTTAAGCACCTTGATATTGATGGCTTTTCGATTCTCCATGGCATTCACCACGATTTTGAGCATGTTATTCTCCATTTATTTTGCCCTCTCTAAAAGTAATTGATTGTAGCACTCAAAGGTGTCCGGATGAATCGGTGACGACTTATCCAGCAATTCCTGAATCGTCTGTTTCATAGCCTGATACATCATGGCATCCAGTCCATTGTCTATTAAAGCTCGTACCTCGTCAACACCCGGAAAATCTCGGTTTACCTCAATATAATCGGCTAAATACAAAATTTTATCCAGCTTAGTCATGTGCCGACGTCCGGTCGTATGGTACCGCAGTGCATCCAAAATCATCGGATCGGTAATGTCAAGCCGATTCCGGGCATATCCAGCCCCTGTTTTTGCGTGCAATAACTTGGGGGACCGAAGTTCCAAATCGGTCAACTCAATGCCAAATTCTGCACAGTAATCGAACTGCTCTAATACACTGCACTCCTTTGTGATATCATGCAACATACCTGCAATCTGTGCTTGCTGCACATCTCCACCGTAGCGCAATGCCAAGTCTTTTGCCGCATCCACCACACCAAGGGTGTGTCGGTATCGCTTGGGCGACAATATGTTTTTTACAATTGATTCATAGCGTTGCATCATTTTCTCCGCAATACAACTGATGTTCCCGAATATATTGTTTAACAGCCGGATCAAGTCGGTCGAAATGGCTCTCTCCTTTTCGGATGTCGCTGGAACTGAGCACAATGGGCTTTAGGCGCAGCACCTTGCAGCGAGCACGATACTTGATCGCATAATACCATTTTTTTATAAGCATCTTGTGATAGACGCCCCGTTCACGAGCAGCCGTCACAATCGTAGCCAGCGAAAAAATAACTTCCGGCTCCTTCCATGTCCCCATGGACAGAAACATATCACTTCCGCATATAAAATAAAGCTGATCACCGGGATGTTCTTTGGCTAATATGCGTAGCGTATCAGCTGTAAAGCTTTTCCCTTTACGCATTATTTCCATGTCTGAAACATCATAATCCGGGAATGCCAGTCGAGTCATGGCCAGCCGATGCTCCGGTTGATTTTTCACTACCTCTTTATGCGGAGGTATGCTGGATGGGACGATGATCATCCGGTCAAAACGCATACGCCTAGTGACTTGTTCCAACAGAAACCGATGTCCTTTATGCGGCGGATTAAATGTTCCGCCAAAAATACCGATCTTCATGGATCAGTCTAAAACGATCTTTCGTTTTTCCGGATCGCCGGCCGGTCGGTATAGAACGATTTTCGAGCCAATGCACTGAACAACATCGGCATTCAGAGCATCAGCCAGTTGACCTGCGCAGTCTTTTGTTGCCATAAAGGCTGTTTCCAGCACATTGATCTTGATCATTTCCTTGATCTCCAGCGTTTCGTCTAGCTGACGGATCAGATTTTCAGAAACACCGGCTTTACCTACCTGCTCGGTAGCCTTCATTGTATTTGCCATTTTGCGCAACTGGGCGCGTTGTCCACTGGTAATCATTTGTTGTCCTTCTCTTGTATTTCTCTTAATTTCATTCGTAAGGCAGCCAGCGCTGCTCCTCGGTGGCTGATGGCGTTTTTTTCATCATCAGTCAACTCGGAAAAAGTCTTTCCCTGTGAGGGAATATAAAAAATCGGATCATATCCGAATCCGCCTGTTCCGGCCGTTTCATGAGCAATCTCACCCAAACAACGCCCGGTAACGGTAAAGGTAATATCTTCAGACAAAACACAAGCGATCGCACACTCAAAACTGGCAGAGCGATCCGATGCATCTCCCAGCTCCTGTTGCAGCAATGCAATCTTTTCGGAATAGGACGCTTCTTCTCCGCCGTAACGAGCCGAATAGATTCCCGGACGGCCATCTAAAGCATTCACACATAGCCCGGAATCATCGGCAATGGTGCCTATGCCCGTCAGATCGTATCCGCATTGAGCTTTTATCATGGCGTTTTCTTCAAAGGTTGTACCATCCTCGATCGGATCAAAGTCTATGCCCAATTCCTTAGGGATCACCGTATCAAATCCGAGCGGACCGAGTATTTCATCGATCTCTCTTTTTTTGTTAAGGTTGTTTGTGGCGATCAAAAGTTTCATTCCAACAACCCCTTTGCATAACTCTCCGGCGAGAACAGATCAAAATCATCTGCCGCCTCACCAAGACCGACAAATTTAATAGGAATACCAAGTTGATGTAAGACGCCAATAGCCATGCCCCCACGGGCTGTACCGTCCAGTTTAGTCAGCACTATGCCGGTAAGGCCGGTTGCGTCGGCGAACTCCTTTGCCTGATTGATGGCGTTTTGCCCGGTCGTTGCGTCAATGACCAAGAGAAATTCTTTATCAGCATCGGGCAGTTCTCGATCGATCACCCGGCTCATCTTGGTAAGCTCATCCATCAAATACTTCTTATTGTGCAGACGGCCGGCCGTATCACAAACGATCACATCTTTACCTCGTGCCCTAGCGGCGGAAATAGCATCAAACAAGACGGCAGCCGGATCACCACCCTCACGGTGCTTTACAATATCAATATTCAGACGATTGGCCCAAATATCCAACTGCTCTGATGCTGCAGCACGAAAGGTGTCGCCGGCAGCCAGCAATACGCTTTTGCCATTATCATGGAGATATTTAGCCAGTTTGGCGCAAGTTGTTGTCTTCCCGGTGCCATTTACACCGATGACCATAATGACCGACGGCTTAGAGTTGATATTAAGGGCCATGGTTTCTGAAGACATCTGCTCAGTAATGATCTGCACCAAAAGCGCACGGACCTGCTCGCCGGTCGATATCTTTTCCAGTTTCGCCCGTTTTTTCAACTCATCAATGATGGCTTCCGTCACCTCAACGCCGGCATCCGCCATGATCAGTGTTTCTTCCAGTTCCTCAAGAAAATCCTCATCCACCGAGCGGAAATTGGCCACCAACGAATGGATGCTTTCCCCGAATGACTGGCGGGTTTTACTTAGTGTGTTTTTTAATTTTTCAAAAAGCCCCATGATGCATGCTCCTATTGGATACGTAACTCGTCATATACCTCACCGACGTTGATCGTCAGCAACTTTGATACACCCTTCTCTTGCATGGTAACACCGTAAAGCACATCCGCTTCCTCCATAGTGCTGCGGCGGTGAGAAACAATGATAACCTGCGTATGCTCGGTAATGGTATGTAAAAATGCTGCAAAACGGGCTGTATTGACTTCATCCAGTGCCGTTTCGATCTCATCCATAATGCAGAAGGGCGTCGGACGCACGCGAATAATAGCAAAGTAGAGCGCTATGGCAACAAAGGCCTGCTCACCGCCCGAGAGAGCCGATAGATTTTTGATGACCTTGCCTGGAGGTGTGACCCGAATTTCGATGCCGGTATTGAGCATATCGGTCGGATCGGTCAAAACCAAGTCAGCCTTACCACCGCCAAACAGTTCATGGAAGGTCTGCTTGAAGGTTTCATTGATGACGACAAACTGCTCACTGAAGATAGATTTCATCTGCTCTGTCAGTTCGGCGATCACCTTTTCCATATCGTTTTTGGCTTCTTCCAGATCGCTGGTCTGCGTCATCAGGAAATCATAGCGGTCTTTAACAGTTTTATATTCCTCGATGGCACCGATATTCACATCACCCATACGCTTCATCTTGCCCTTGATCTCACCTAAGCGCTGTTGAGCTTTGGTGATACTGGGCAATTCCTGGCGCAGGGGTTGAGCGTCGGTCAATGTCAACTCATATTCATCAAACAGACGAGCCACAATGTTGTCATACTCTGTTTCAATTGTTTCTCTACGTGTTTCCAGGCGTTCGACCTCACGGATCAATCGCTCTTTTTCGGCTGCAACATCACGTGTCGATACTCGAAGCTCATTTGCCTTCTTCTCGGCATCCTCACGCTGACGACGGATATCCTCAGTATGGGCCTGCTTATCCGCAGCCTGGTCACGCAATTGCTTAGCTTGTTGCAAGCAGTCTTGAATGCCTGTTTCCAACTCTGCATTTTTATTACTCAAGGCAGCCATCTCGGCGTTTTTCGCTTCTATTAGGGTGCTGCGCTCCTGCTTATAGATATTGAGTTCCTCAATGGAACGAACAATGGTTTCAATATCCTTTTCCATAGTGAAGATACTCAACTTACGATCGGCGATCTTGGCTACGATCTCATCGCGCCGGGCAATGATTTCCTCATGCCCCTTGAGCAACTCGTCAGATTTCTGAGTATGCTGAGCAATTTGCTCATTAAGCTGATCGGCCAGCAAGGAATATTGCTGCATCTCATCTTTAGCCGCATCATATTCCGTATGCGCTGCAGCGTCCCGTTGTGTCAATTCTTGCACAACGGCATTTGCATTTTCAAGACGCTGCTTGGCATCTTCCATTCTCAATCTGCTTGCCGTATTGGCATCTTCATGCTGACGAATCTCTGCTTTCACACCCTCAGCAAAAGCATTATCTCTCGCCAGTTTGTCAGTCAAATCATCCATGACGGCGCAAACGCTTTGATATTCGGCTTCATGGGCCTTTAATTCACCCTCCAGCCGCTTCATCTCATTTTGTCGAGTCAGTAATCCCGATCCCTTAACCGCACTGCCGCCGGTCATACTACCGCCGGCATTGACGACTTGGCCGTCAAGAGTCACTATACGGAACTTATAGCCAATGTGTTTGGCCAAAGCCATTGCATTTTCCAGGTTGTATACGACACAGATGCGGCCCAGCAGGCCATTGACAAGATCTCGGTATTTCGGCTCGCATTTAATCATTTCGGCAGCAATGCCGAGAAACCCAAGACTTTCCTTCATGTCATCCGATGAAATGACTTTGCCGGAAATGGTGGATACCGGCAAGAAAGTAGCGCGGCCGGCATTATTATTTTTCAAATAGTATACAGCAGCTTTTGCATCATTTTCTGTGTCTACAACAATGTGCTGGATGGCATTGCCCAAGGCTGTTTCAATGGCGACCGAATATTTTTCATCGGTACGAACAATGGTCGATACCGGGCCGCAAACACCGCTTAATTGCTGACGGGATGCCGCCAGCATGACACGCTTGACACTATCATGATAACCGTCAAAATGGTTTTGCATGTCGGACAGTGTCGTTAAACGCAATTTTTTTGCATTCATGTTGTCTTCCAGGCCCTGCTTAAGTTTTTCTTGCTTCTCTATACGCATTTGCAGCGCATTGATTCGCAGATCGTAGCCGCTGAGGGTGTTGCTTAGACTGTTGATCTTTTCGGTTGCCTGAGCAATTTCCTCTTCCTTTTGCTTGACCTGCGCTTCAATGGATGTACAATCGGCATTGGCAGCTTGCAGCTGCTCGGCAATCCGTTCAAAATTTTGGTTTAGAATAGCGCAGTTGCTTTCGGCAAAACCGATCTTGATCTTAGCATCGGTTATCTTTTCAGACAGATCGAGGATCTCGCTGTTAAGAGCATTGATTCGTGCCTCAAAGTCCGATTCCTCACCCAGGATCGCAGTGTTGGAGTCATTAAGAGAAGCCAACTGTGCGCGCTCCTGCTCCAGTTCAACGTTTAAGGCGTCAATTTGTGCCTGTCGACCGGCGATATTTTCGTCAAAACCACGCATCTTTTCATCGTCTTCGCTAATTTCGGCGGTCAAACGGGCAATCAATTCATTGTTATGTTCTATATCACTGCGAATAAGGGAAATTTCATTCTCTTTGGCCGCTGCCTGCTCATTCAAGGAAACGATCTCGCCACGAAGGAAATCAATGGCCTGGGTTGCTTTTTGAGCCGCAAGATAGATCTCCTCCGATTCCTTCTCCTGAGCTTCGATCCTCTTCTCTACATTTTCCAGGTCGGCACGGCCGGTCATACAATCTTGTTCAATTTTTTCTTTGCTGACTTTAATGTTGTCAATAGTACCCAACCAAAGGCTGACTTCCAGCCCTTTTTTCTCATCACGCAAACGCAAATACTCTCGGGCCGTTTCCGCCTGTTTTTCCAGCGGGCCGACACGAGATTCCAATTCGGCAACAATATCTCGCAAACGCACCAGGTTTTCCTCGGTCTGCTCAAGTTTGCGTTCCGATTCCTGCTTACGGTAGCGATATTTCGAAATACCGGCCGCCTCTTCAAAGATCTGGCGGCGCTCATCGCTCTTTGATGCCAAGATATCGGCGATCTTACCCTGTCCGATGATCGAATAACCATCGCGCCCCAAGCCGGTATCCATCAGCAGTTCATGGATATCCTTAAGCCGGACAGGGCTGCGATTGATCATGTATTCGCTTTCGCCTGAACGATAGTAACGACGAGTAACAGTGACCTCGGTAAAATCAATCGGCAAACTCTTATCGGAGTTATCCAGGGTCAGCGACACCTCGGCAAAGCCCATGGCTTTGCGTCCGGTCGTTCCGTCAAAGACAACATCTTCCATCTTGGTGCCGCGCAACATCTTGGAACTCATTTCACCCAGCACCCAACGCACCGCATCGGTAATATTGCTCTTGCCGCTGCCGTTAGGTCCGACAATTGCTGTTATTCCCTTGTTAAAGTGGATAGTGGTCTTGTCCGGAAAAGACTTGAACCCCTGCATCTGTAACGATTTCAGAAACATATTCGGTATGATACCTCAATTCTGCAAGTGCATTTGATTAAAAATTATATCAAAAAATACAGATAATTTCAATATTTATTGTGCTTTAACGGCTCTTTTTTGCAAAAAATCGGCCTCTTTTATCAAAATTTGTGCGATATTCTTTTCTTTTTCCAGTCGGATCACATTCCTTCGGCATTGCCCGACGGCTTTTGACATCTCGCCTGTAGCCACATATATAGTGACCTTTTCCCTGTTTTGATGATTGTCCAATTCTTCAGACAGCAAGCGGAAATACACAGCATTTTCGCACAATTCGCCAAAGGCCGGATGGTACGGCCCCGCCACCCTATCCTCACCGGAAAGCCCTGGTTCAGAGAATAACCCAAGTCGAATAACGGGGATGCCGTTTTCTTCAAAAAGTAAAAGCAAACGTGCGCACAAATCCACAGCATCATCCAGTGACATCGGCTGATATGTACCGGCTAAATACTCTCGACAGAGCTCGGTGTCCTTCAAAACCACACAGGGATAGATCCGTACCGCATCCGGCTGCATGGCTATGCACTGCCGTGCGGTCGCTATGGCACCTTGCGGTGTATCTCCGGGTAGTCCTGTCATCATCTGCAGCACAAGAGAAAAACCTCGTTCACGAATGAGTTTTGCCGCTCGTACGGTGTCTTGCGGTTGATGGCCACGTCGGCAGCGGCAAAGCACCGATTCACTCATGCTCTGCATCCCAAGTTCGATCGTTGTTACCGGATATCTCTGTAAAATATCCAAAATTTCCGGCGTAATATAATCAGGACGAGTTGATAGTCTAATACCGGCCTTATATTTTGCCGCACAATCCAGATAGGCAATCATTTGTTCTCGTTCAATACCGGTAAAACTGCCGCCAAAAAAGGCTATCTCGCACGTTTGATCTTCCCTGACCGTGGATATAGCCTTTTGAATTATCAGTTCGGTTGTGTGGATATCCGGTGCCTGCTTTGTGGCAGAGATAATGCGCTGATTGCAAAATGTACATTCATTCGGACAAGCCATATGCGGGACAAAAATGGGGATATTAACATGCTTCTTCATAAGCCCATCAATTTCAACGCTTCATTGGCCGCCATTTGCTCAGCCTCTTTTTTGCTGCGACCGGTGCCCTCTCCGATACAGTTGCTGTTAAGTAGCACCGCAACGGTAAAGACTTTACGGTGATCCGGCCCTTCGGCCTTGAGCAGTCGATAGGTCAAATGCTCACCTCGATTTTGCTGAACAATCTCTTGCAGCATGGTCTTGGCGTCTTTGAATAACCGCCCGGAAATGGCATCAGGCAGACCCTTTTCCAAATAGGGCAAAATAAAGTTGCGTGCCGCATCGATCCCTCCATCTAAATAAATGGCGGCAATCAGTGCTTCAAAAGCATCTGCCAGCGTTGACGGGCGATGTCCTCCATCCGCCAACTCTTCGCTACGACTAAACCGAATATACTCACCCAAGTTGATTTCAGAAGCAAATTTTGCTAGTGACGCCTCACAAACCAATGCTGCACGTAATTTGCTTAGGTTACCCTCATTGAAACGATTTTGATCCATGAACAGCATGCCGGCGCAGATAAAGCCCAGGACCGAGTCACCTAAAAATTCCAGCCGTTCATTAGAGACCGTCCCTTCTTCCTTTGCCTCGTTGACATAAGAAGAATGGGTAAGAGCACGCTTGAGCAGCATCTTATCCTGAAATTCATATCCGATTTTCTTTTCCAGCGTTCTTATATCCATCTTCTCACACCTTTCCAGATAAGGCAATATCCCCAATAAGGGGATATTGAATCATGTTCAGTTGTTTTGCTTTTCGGTGATATAGTTAACAACATCACCGATCGTTTTAACACTATCAACATCCTGATCGTCAATGGCAACACCGAACTCTTCTTCGACAGCCATGATCAGTTCAACAATGTCCAACGAATCGGCTTCCAGATCATCAACAAACGAGGTCTGCATTGTGATCGTGTCCGGATCAGAAACCATAAACTGCTCAACAATAAGCGATTTAATTTTATCAAATACCATGGTACTTTCCTCCTGCTTAGTTTGGATAATTTCATTAAAGATAATAAATTGGAAATGAATTTCTGTCAAGTATTATTTCAAAATTTCTTAACAAATTCACTTAATTATCGGTTTTCGGTGCGGGCATCATCATCTGTGTTAATTGATCGATAATGCCGGCATTATGCAATTCAATCGCCTGACGCACAGCATTTTTAAAGGCAACGGCATTGGACGAGCCATGTGCCTTGATGACAATTCCGGCCACACCCAGTAGCGGTGCACCGCCGGCCTCGGTATAGTCTAAAGATTTCTTAAACTGAGTAAATTCCCTGGCAATCAGCATCGTGCCGATTTTGGTACGCAAGTTTTTGAACAGTACGCCCTTCAGCGAGGTTGAGATCATTTTTCCCATGCCTTCTAGTGCCTTCAAATAGATATTGCCGGAAAAACCGTCGGCTACCACAACATCCACCTCGCCCATGACACCATCACGAGCCTCAACATTGCCAATAAAATGGATCCTTTCCTCCTGCCGCAACAAGGCATTGGCTTCTATTTGAAGCGGAGTGCCTTTCGTATCTTCCGACCCGTTATTAAGCAGGCCGACACGCGGGGCTTGCATACCATACAGACATTTCATGTACATCGAGCCCATAATGGCAAACTGGTGCAGATATTCCGCCGTACACTCAACATTGGCACCGCTGTCGATCAGTAGGTGCTTCTTGCCGTCTTTACTGGGGATCATGCCGCCGATGGCAGCGCGCTTTACTCCTTTCATACGCTTGACCAGCAATGTGGCTCCGGTAATGATCGCTCCGGTATTTCCGGCAGAAATAAATGCGTCGCCTTTCCCGGCTTTTAGTAAGCGCATGCCAACCGCCATGGATGAATCTTTCTTATCTTTGACAACACTGTCAGCATGGTCTGTCATCTCTATGACCTGAGAAGCGTCAACAATGGCCATTCCAGTCATGTCGATGTTTTCATTTTTGGCTGTCTGTTCGATAATATCGCATTTACCGCATAGTACGACCTCAACTCCGTACTCCTTAACGGCCATAGCACAGCCCTTCATAATTTGTTCGGGGGCGTGGTCGCCTCCCATGGCGTCTACAATTACTTTCATTTTTCGTTCCCCTTCTGCGCCGATAAACACGCAGCCATTTGTTTAATTTCATCTTGCGCCATCTGCGAGATCATGGCACGACGATCCTTTTTTCGCTTTGCCGTAATTTTGCTTTGATCAAATATGCCGAAGTTGACATTCATCGGCTGAAAGTCAACGATCGATTCATTGCTGATATAATGAGCCAGCGCTCCGATAGCTGTATTGGCCGGAAAGTCTACGGATGGCAAATCACATGCCATGTGCGCCGCCGCTATACCGGCAACAAGCCCTGATGCGGTACTCTCAACATACCCTTCTACACCGGTCATCTGTCCGGCAAAAAACAACCCCGGCCGACTTTTTACCATATAATTGGCATCCAAATTTCCCGGGGAATTGATGAAGGTATTGCGATGCATGACACCGTATCGCATAAACTCTGCCTGTTCCAAGCCGGGGATCATGGAAAATATCCGCTTTTGCTCCGGCATTTTCAAATGGGTCTGAAAACCGACAATATTATACAGCGTGCCGCCAGCATTATCTTTACGTAACTGAACAACAGCATAGGGATCGCGACCGGTTTTCGGGTCAGGTAGGCCAACCGGCTTGAGTGGGCCAAAACGAATGGTGTCCTCGCCACGTCGTGCCATGACCTCAATGGGCATACATCCCTCAAACACACGACTATCTTCAAAATCGTGCAACTGGGCGCACTCACCGTTGACCAATTCCTTATGGAAAGCCAAATACTGTTCCTTGTCCATGGGGCAGTTGATATAGTCAGCACTTCCCTTTCCGTAACGGGACGCAAAATATGCTTTTGACATATCAATGCTATCAAACGACACGATCGGTGCGGCGGCATCAAAGAAAGACAGCGGTGCACCTAGAGAATCAGCAATGGCATCCGCCAGCTTTCCGTACGTCAGCGGACCTGTCGCAATGATACAAATATCGTCCTGCGGGATATCCTCTACTTTTTGGCTGATAAAATGAATATGTTTATGGGACAGTATTCTCTCTGTGATCAAGCGGGAAAAGGCTTGCCGATCAACCGCTAGAGCGCCACCGGCCGGGACGGCCGTTTCGTCAGCACAAGCCATGATCAGCGAACCCATCAGCCGTAATTCTTCCTTGAGTAGCCCGACAGCATTTTCCAGACCGGCCGCACGCAAGGAATTAGAACAGACCAATTCGGCGAAATCACGATTATGGTGTGCCGGTGTAAATTCATTAGGCTTGATGTCGATCAGGTCAACATCAATACCCCGTTGCGCCAGCTGCCATGCCGCTTCACAGCCGGCTAAACCGGCACCGATAACCTTAATCCTCATCTTTCTTTTCCAACTGCTTTTCAAAGTTGCAGCCGTCCTTTAAGCAATGGGTTTTACCGCCTCGGCGTACTTCGCGGAAGAGTGTGCTGCCGCACTGGGGGCAAACATCAGACAAAGGCTTATCCCAAGTCATGAAGCCACATTCCGGCAAGTGTTCACAGGCATAATAGGTTTTGCCTTTACGTGTTTTCTTCTCGACCACACGAGCGCCGCAAATCGGGCATTTACCGGGTGTTTCAACAAGAATGGACTTGGTGTTGCGGCATTGCGGGAAGCCGGGACAGGCCAAAAACTTACCGTTCTTACCGTTGCGGATGACCATATTGCGTCCGCATTTTTCACAAATGATATCGGTGACCTCTTCCGGCACCTTGATCTTAACGCCCTCAAATTTTTTATCGGCTTCGGCCAGTGTTTTGGCAAAGTCGCCATAAAAATCACGGATAACATCGACCCAGCCGACCGTACCTTCTGCGATCTTTTCCAGGTTATTTTCCATAGCGGCGGTAAATTTGACATTAACAATATCTTTGAAATTCTCGGCCATGACCTGGTTGACCGTTTCACCGAGCGGCGTCGGCGACAGAACTTTTTTCTCTCGCTCAGCATAGTCACGACTGATGACGGTAGCAATAGTGGGAGCATAGGTGCTGGGGCGACCGATCCCCTTATCCTCCATGGCCTTGATCAGCGTATCGTCGGTATAGCGTGCCGGAGGCTGTGTGAATTTTTGCTCAGTGAGAAGACCAAGAAACGGCAACACGTCCCCTACTGACATTTCGGGAATACCCTTGCTTGGCGCATCCTCATCATCGCGGCTTTCACTGTAGAGCTTTGCATAGCCGTCAAAAGTGATCTTGTTATGGGTCAGCTTAAACAGATAATCATTGGCTGTAATCTCGACAGCCGTGACATCCAGTATCTTATTGGCCATTTGACAAGCCACAAAACGACTCCATATCAGTTTATATAGCCGGTACTGTTGCGGTGTCAGACTGTCCTTAATGCGGTCCGGCACAAGGCTAACATCGGTCGGACGGATGGCCTCATGGGCATCTTGTGCATTTTTTGACTTGGTAAAGACATTGACTGTTGTCGGGCAGTATTCTTTTCCATAAGTATTTACGATATAATGGCGGGCCGACTGCGCAGCATCGTCGGAAATACGCAACGAATCGGTACGCATATAGGTGATAAGACCGGTGCTGCCAATGCCTTGAATATCAATCCCCTCGTAAAGCTGTTGAGCTGTACGCATAGTGACCTCCGGACGGAAGCCAAAACGACGTGATGCCTCACGCTGAAGGGTCGAGGTGATATACGGAGGCATGGGGCGCACTGTCTTTTTCTTTTTAGTAACATCACTGACTACATAGTCAGCTCCTTCCAATGCCGCAAGAACGGCATCGGTCTGTTCTTTATTTTTCAATTCGATCTTGCCGGACTTATTGCCATAAAAGTTAGCGGTGTATTTTGCCTTACCAATGCCTTTGAATTGAGCAGTCAGCGACCAGAACTCTTCGGGAACAAAAGCTTCAATCTCTCGTTCCCGATCGCAAAGCATACGTACTACGACCGACTGCACACGGCCGGCCGACAAGCCTTTTTTTATCTTTTTCCATAAAAACGGACTGATTTTATAGCCAACCAGGCGGTCTAGGACACGACGCGCCTGTTGAGCGTCAACCATATCCAAATTGATGCAAGCCGGGTGTTTGAGTCCTTCAGTAACCGCTTTTTTACTGATCTCATTAAAGGTAATACGGTTTTTTTCGTTGATATCCAGGCCGAGCATATAAGCCAAGTGCCAGGAGATGGCCTCTCCTTCTCGGTCCGGGTCGGTTGCCAAATAAACACGTTCGCATTTGGCGGCCTTTTTCTTGATGTCATTGATCACATCTTTTTTGCCGCGCATCATGATATATTTGGGCTTAAAGTCATTCTCCACATCCACACCTAAGGAGCTGACCGGCAGATCACGCACATGGCCGACCGATGCGACAACTTCGTAATCTTTTCCAAGATATTTCTTAATTGTTCCCGCCTTAGCCGGCGACTCAACGATCACAAGTTTTGCCATAGTTCCTCCTCAAACAGTGAATGTTTTTGCAAGCCCGTACAATCCACCGGGCTTCTCGGTTATTATGCCCCGAATCTGCATTTCTGTCAACAGTAAAATTACATTTGTTAAGTCCATGCCGGTTTTCAGCGAGATACCGGTCATGTCCAATTCTTCTTGTAGCAATACTTGGATAACCGCACGCATCTTTTCATCATCGGGCATGGCAGCTGATTCTTTTGCCAACTCATCATTTGGTTTTATATTGGCAAACAGGTAGCCGTAATCGGATAAAATATCCCAGGCTGAGGTTACTAATTTTGCTCCGCTTTGAATCAGGCCGTTAGGGCCTTCACTTTGGCGAACATCAGCATCGCCTGGAATAGCAAAGACATCGCGATTATACTGAAGTGCCCACTTGGTCGTGATCAGTGAACCGCTCTTTTCCGGAGATTGAACATGAAGGACTCCGTCACTTAGGCCGGCAATCAAGCGGTTTCGGGGTTGAAAGTTTGAGCCAAGCGGGCGCGTGCCGGGTAAAAATTCGCTGAGAATACAGCTGTTCTCAGCAATGTCCCAATACAGATTATACTGAGATTGCGGATATATGACATCAATACCGCATGGCAATACGGCAATCGTTTTACCTTTACAGGCAAGTGCCGCTTTGTGTGCACAAGCATCGACTCCATCAGACATACCACCAATAATGGTACAGTTGACTTCAGCCAAATCAGTCACAATCGCTTCAGTCATTTTTCTGCCATACGACGTCATGCTGCGAGTACCGGCAACCGCAATACTTAAAATAGATTCTTTCCAAACCGGCCGCCCAAGACAAAAGAGCAGCGCCGGCGGATCATACATGGTCTTCAGATTCTGCGGATAATCTTCGTCCCAATAGGTTATCATACAAACATCATTGTTTTCGCAATAGTCAATGACCGGCTCAATGATGCTTAATGTATTTTGTGAAAGTAATTTATCTATGTGTTCTGAAGTGAGCAGCCCGCAGTTTTTCAGTTGTTGTTCGTTTGCCATAAAGACATCTTCGGCAGAGCCGAAATGGCAGATCAACGGGATGATATTGCGATTGCCGGGCGACAGGATATGTACCAGCCATACCAAATACGCAAGGGAACTTTGTTCCATTATTTTGACATCTCCCACATAAATATAGATGCTGCAACCGATGCATTTAAAGACTCGGTATACTGCATAGGAATATATACCTTATTTTGACAAAAGTCAACTGCAGATTTTGACAAACCATTTCCTTCATTGCCGATCCATACAGCGCAACCGTCGGAAAAACTCATAGTATTGACCGGTTGGGCTGCGTCACTGACGACAGCGGCATAGGATCGGATATTGTGTTGTTTAAACGCACAAGCAACCTGATCTATTGTGTCGTAAATATATATCGGCACCTTAAAGACTGCGCCCATGCTGCCGCGCAGCACTTTGAGCGAATATACATCACAGCTGCCGATAAAAAAGACGCCGTTTATCCCAAATGCTGCAGCGGAACGCAGAATGGCACCGGCATTGCCGGGGTTTTGCAGACACTCGCATACGATATACCGACCGTTGGGATCGATCGATGTCTGCGTCTTGGGAGTTCGCCCAATTACTAAAATGCTTTGAGGGGTATCCAATGAACTGGCGCGAGAAAGGGCGGATGGTGTGGCGCAGTATACCGGAACACCGGATGATTCCAGCGCATCAACCAGATCACGAACCACATCTAAACGGGTTTCATCAACAATAGCAGAAACAATGGATATACCGGCTGAAATTGCCTCCTGTACCAGCACATCGCCTTCCAGCAAAAAGACGCCGTCACGCATGCGGATCTTGCTTCGTTCTAAGGAACTGTAATATTTAATTGTGGGATTTGTCGGGCTGGATATGTACTGCATGGTTGATTCCCCCTTTTCATTTATTATATACCCATCCCTCAAAAATGCAAATTTTTTAAAAAAAAAGTTTTTCACCGTATTTTCACATACATACTATTGTCTTGTCACAAACATCGTGCATAATAAAACTATTACAAAAAGGAGTATAAGTTGATGGAAGAAAACAACAGACAATATCACCAAGATGAATACATTGCCGTAGATGTTCCTAATGAACAACCATTCAAAAAGGAATCAAAGCAAAAAGGTGTGACCAAAACAACGCTAGCCGTTGTACTGGCCTGCGCCATCGTTCTCTCTGCTATTTTTGGTCTGGGTGGCGGCGTTATGGGATATCGATTGATGACCATGAGACCATCTCACTCACAATCGCCCGGTTCGTCAGGAAGCGATATAGCTATGAATTCGACTCCGATCGAACTGTCGGAAGAGTCCTATAATCGCGCTACCGTTGTCCAGAACGTGTACAGCAGTGTTGTTGAAATCACAACATCTTCGGTCAGCACCTCTATATTTATGCCGCAACAGGTTCTTAGCGGTGCAGGCAGCGGTGTTATTATCACTACCGATGGCTATATTGTGACCAATCATCATGTGATCGACGGCGCTTCTGCCATTGAGGTCACACTGGCTAACGGTGAAAGTCATGCGGCCCAACTTATCGCTTCCGATGCCGAGACCGATCTTGCTGTCATTAAGATCGAAGTTTCCGATCTTACTGCCGCCACTTTTGGAGACTCCACGCAACTGGTCGTTGGTCAGACCGTGCTTGCCATAGGCAACCCTCTCGGCTCACTCGGCGGCACGGTTACTGAAGGAATCATCAGTGCCCTTGATCGTGAGATCACTGTTGATGAAGAATCCATGACACTACTGCAGATCAGCGCTGCAGTCAATCCCGGTAACTCGGGTGGCGGCCTGTTCGATGAACAGGGAAACCTGATCGGTATTGTCAATGCTAAGGTCAGCGCCGATTCCAGCGGCGATCCCATCGAAGGACTTGGATTTGCTATTCCCTGCAATTTAGTCCGTGAAGTATCGGGTGAATTGATCGATCATGGTTATGTCAGTGGCCGTGTGGCTCTCGGCGTCACATTGATCAACATTTCCGATGAGCGTACCGCCATGATGTATCGTGTTTCCAAGACCGGCATCTATATCCTCCAAGTAGAAAGCGGATCTAACGCTGCTAATGCCGGCCTTCGTTCGGGTGACTACCTGGTAAGCATTAATGATACCAAAATTACCTCGACAGAGGATGTCGAACAAATTCTGGAAGGTATTTCTCCCGGCGATACGCTGGCCATCACCATTGAGCGTAGCGGCCAGACTCGGACTGTTGAGGTGTTTATGGTAGAATCCACCAACTGATCGTAAATCAACAAGCCTTTGCCCATTCGGACAAAGGCTTGTTTTGACCTGTTGCGAAAAAAACGGTTTTCATATATACTATCATGCAGGAGGAAGATATATGTATAAGATCTTAATTGTTGATGATGAAGAAAACATTCGTAAACTCATACATAAATATGCTGAATATGAAGGATTTTCCGTTGCTGAGGCAGAAAACGGGATACAAGCTATAAAGTTAGCTCAAAAAAATGATTTTGACCTGATCATTATGGACGTGATGATGCCGGAATTAGATGGTTTTTCTGCAACGGCTGAGATCCGAAAGATAAAGGACACACCTATCATTATGCTATCGGCGCGCGGTGAAGAATACGATCGCATTCACGGATTTATGGCCGGCATTGATGATTATGTTGTCAAGCCCTTCTCTCCTAAAGAACTAATGCTACGCATTCAAGCTATTCTTTCCCGTCGTAGTCGCAGTGTCGATAAAACGGATGTCTTTGAAGCAGAAGGATTAAAGATCGACTTTACCGGTCGGATCGTGACGATCGACGGTGAGCGAGCCGACCTCTCACCGAAAGAGTACGAATTGCTCTTTTACATGGTACGCAATCGCAACATTGCCCTCTACCGAGAGAAACTACTTAGCGAAGTATGGGGATACGATTTCTTTGGGGATGACCGTACCCTGGACACACATATCAAGTTGCTTCGCAAAAGCCTTGGTGCCTACAGCAAATTCATAGTCACGCTCAGAGGGGTGGGATATCGGTTTGAAACCTAAAGAAAGCCGTACCGGCATCCGATATAAGCTATTCGCTTGCTTTGCGATTTTTGTAGCACTGACCCTTGCGCTACTATGGATTCTCCAGGTCGTTTTTTTGGATGATTTTTATAAAATGATCAAAACCAACATGATAAAGAAAGCGGCAACGGTTATAACCTACAACTTAAATGAATCCACTGATAAACTGCAGACATTAGTCACCAGAATGTCACAGGAAGGAGAACTGTGTATCGTTGTCTACGATCTCAATGACAACGGCGCATATTTGGCTGATTCAGATGTGTTGGTTGGTTGTTTGGTTCATAAACTCATGCCATATGACCGGTATCGTATGTGCATGTCCGCTATAGAAGCAGGCGGAGAATCGCTGCAATTATTCGAAGGTGATGTCTTCCGCAACAACGATTACAATGACGATCACTTTCACGGCAATGTTCCGCAAACCGACCCGGGTCTTTATGATAGTCTGATGTATATCCGTGTGAAACAAAACAGTATTGGTCACAATATCGCCATTATGGTCAACGGCACCATTGCACCGGTTGATGCTACGGTACAAACCTTAGTCAATCAGATGCTGATCATTACGATCGTCCTGTTGCTTTTAGCTGCCGGATTTGCCTATATCTTGTCCCGTGTTATTGCTAAACCAATTTCAAAACTCAATGACAGCGCAAAAGCATTAGCAACAGCCAACTATGATGTCTCCTTTCAAACGAAAGGCTATCGGGAAATTGAAGAACTTGCCAATTCTTTAGACTACGCAGCCAAAGAATTAAGCAAAGTGGATGAATATCGCCGTGAATTGCTGGCGAATGTGTCGCATGATATGCGCACTCCCCTCACCCTCATCTCCGGCTATGGTGAGGTTATGCGTGATATTCCGAGTGAAAACAATACAGAGAATCTCAATATTATTATATCCGAAGCCAAACGACTGACAGCGTTGGTCAATGATATGCTTGAACAAAGCCAGTATGAAGACGGTGCTGTTCATCTGAATGTTAAGACGTTTGACCTATCGGCTTGCTTGGAAGAGATCGTCAGCCGCTATCAAAAATTTACCCAAAACGATGGCTATCACATACAAGCAGACATAGACCATGACATTTTTGTAACAGCCGATCGAATTAAGATTACTCAAGCCATCTACAACCTATTAAACAATGCATTGACATACACCGGAACTGACAAGCAGATTAGCATTACACTCAAACGACAGGTCGGAATAGCTCGATTGGAGATTCGTGACACCGGCAAAGGTATCCCCAAGGAGAAAATACAACACATTTGGGATCGTTATTATAAGATCGATAAGGAACACCGTCGTGCCAGTCGCGGATCCGGACTGGGACTCTCCATTGTCAGAAATATATTTGAATTGCATCGTGCACAATACGGTGTTGAAAGCGCTATTGACCAAGGCAGCACCTTCTGGTTTGAGTTACCCGAAGAAAATATGCACAGATAAGACCGAAAATATAAAAGCGCACAGATCAGCCAGCAAACCACACGTCAGAGCATAAGGCAGTTTTTTCACCCCTGCAGCACTACTGTAGAGCGCATAAGTGTAAAATGTCGTTTCCGACGAAGCGGCCAACACGCTGGCCATGCGACCAATGGCGCTGTCCGCCCCATAAACACTAAGGTAATCGGCTAATTGCGCAATACTGCCCGATCCGGAGAGCGGACGAAGTATTGCCAGTGGAATCAGTTCCGGCGGAATACCGATCCATGAGCATGTCGGCTCTATCAGTCGTGTCAGCCATTCTACGGCCCCGGAACCACGAAACATACCCAATGCTGTTAGCATGAGCATCAACATTGGTGCAACGCCGAGGATCGATCTGACCCCATCTTTTGCACCCTGTGCAAATTCATCAATAATATTAATCTTTTTTACAAGCCCTAACAGCAAGATACCGAGTATCACCAGCGGTATAACAAATGACAGTATGTTCATAGCCTCCTAGTCAGTGCCTTAATTAATACAATACCGATGATTGCCGAAGCAAAAGACGTTAACCAGACGCAAAGCAAAATGTCAGCCGGCATCACCGATCCTGCTGAGGCACGCATACTGATGATCGTTGTGGGAATGAGTTGTATTGATGCGCTGTTGAGTACACAGAAGACTCCCATAGCCGACGTGGCATGACCATGTGACTTCTCCCCCATGCGCCGCATGGCTGCAAGCCCTGCCGGCGTGGCGGCATTTCCGATGCCAATAACATTAGAAATCATGTTTGTCGTTATATGATCAAGGGTCACGGGGTCGGTTTCATTACGAAATAAGAGCCTTGTTATGGGAGCGAGCCATTTGGCAAGTATTGTCAAGAGTCCCGACTTTTTTGCAATGCGAAACAACCCACTCCACAACGCCATGGTGCCGATTAGGCTTATGCATAAGGTTACGGCGTCCTGAGCCCCGGCCAAAGTGCTTGTAAGCAACATATTGCCGTTTCCGTTGAGTATTGCGACGATAACGGAAATCAGCATTAGTGCAAAAATAATGTACGCCAAGACAGTGAACCCCCTAACGATATAAAATTACATTTTGCTATTGACGAAAATTGTCAATTTATGTTACATTAAAGAAAAGGATGGTGAAAGTTATGAAAGCAACAGGCATCGTCAGACAGGTGGATGAGCTCGGACGTATCGTATTGCCTATCGAATTACGAAGAATCATGGATATTAACATTAAAGATCCCCTTGAAATCTATGTGGAAAATGACACGATCATTCTCAAAAAATATCAGGCGGGATGTATTTTCTGCGGAAATGCCCAAGTGGTTAACTATAAAGGCAAAGCCATTTGCCCTGACTGCATCAAAGAAATGTATGACCAGATATAAAAATATGCCGGAACGCATGACCTTCCGGCATATTTTTCTTTTTATTTCTACTGATTGATGATATAATATCAAAAAAACAAGAGGTACACCTGATGAATACAGTTCTTCAAGCGGAAGATTATCAAGAGCCCGCCTGTCCGTTATGCATGAATACCGATGCGGCTAAAGCGATCCCGATAAAACGCATTATTGACAAGTTAGACGAACATCTGAATCGCAATGACTATGAATCCGCCGAACAACACCTAAATTATTGGCTGACTGACGCAGCGACAGTCGGTGATGAACGCGGCAAACTGACCTTAATCAATGAGCGCATGGGACTGTATCGCAAGCTTGGGCGCAAGGCTGAAGCGCTGGCTGATGCTACAACCGGCATAGAGCTTCTTTCACAGTTGGAAATACAAAACAGCATTACTGCCGGCACGACATACTTGAATGCAGCTACGGTGTATAAGGCCTTTGGTGCACCCGAGCAGGCGGTATCGTTATATGAAAAAACACTAGACATTTACAAGGAAACACTGCCTCCCAAAGATTCACTTTTTGGCGGCTTGTATAACAATATGGCACTTGTCTTGGTGGATTTACAGCGGTTTGATCAAGCAAACGACTACTATATCAAGGCATTAAATATCATGAAAGATATCGAAAATGGTGAACTGGAGCAAGCTATCACCTATCTGAATATGGCCGATGCTGTGGCTGCTCAGTTTGGAAGGCAGGAAGCAGATGATATGATAAACCGCTATATAAACAATGCCGAATCCTTACTTGAAACTTCGCATCTGCCCAGAAACGGCTACTATGCATTTGTGGCAGAAAAATGTGCGCCCACCTTTCGCTTTTATGGCTATTTTGCTTACGCTAATGAATTAGAAAAACGGGCACGGAGGATCTATGAAGGGGCTTGAAATCGCAAAGAAATATTATCAGCAGTATGGCGCACCGATGATTAAGCAGCAATTTCCGCATTTGGAATCGGTTATTGCCGTCGGATTAGTCGGTAGCGGCTCTGAATGTTATGGTTATGACGACGATATATCACGGGATCATGATTTTGAGCCGGGATTTTGCCTGTTTATTCCCGATGAAACGGTGATCGACCGACGAACAGCTTTTTTATTAGAACGCGCTTATGCAAAATTACCCAATGAATTTATGGGATACAAGCGACTGAGAATTCAACCGGTTGGCGGCAGCCGACATGGCGTCATACGGATCTCTGACTTTTATCGAGATAAGATTGGATCGCCGGATGGATTACACGATCTTTATGATTGGTTTCACCTGCCTGAGTATGCGCTGGCAGAGGCAACTAACGGAGAGGTTTTCAGGGATGATGCCGGAATTTTTACAAATATACGCGAGAGTCTTTTACGCATGCCTGAGGATGTACGGAAGAAAAAAATCGCCGGACATTTACTTGTGATGGCTCAAGCCGGACAATATAATTATCCCCGATGCCTTCAACACAAGGAGTCGGGCGCAGCGCAACTGGCTTTATATGAATTTGTGCAGCATGCGATATATACCATATTTCTATTAAACGGGAAATTTACCCCCTTCTACAAGTGGAGTTTCCGAGCCTTGCGTGACCTTCCGATCTTAGCCAATTACGCACAAGACCTTAAATTTTTAATATCTAGCCCTAATGATGAATCAATGGTGATCCAAAAAGAAAAGATCATTCAATCCATTGTTTCAGCTCTTGTAGAATATCTGATAATGCAAAGACTATCGTCGATTACTGATACCGAGCTAGAGTTGCAGGCCTATGAGATAAATCAATCGATTTGCGACAGCCGTTTACGTAACGAACATATTCTGTTTGCCATATAAAAAATCCCCCCTGCTTGGGGGGATTTTTCTTATATCCATTTATTCAGCGCTGTCTCCATCAACGGCTGCACTTTCAACCGGCTCTTCCTCAATAGGCTCATCGACCTTTTTGAGATTAAGAACAACATTGACAAGAATGCCAAGAATCAAAGCACAGGCGATCGAGGTGATGGTAACGCCGCCAATGGTCAGCGACAGACCGCCAATGCCGGCAATCAAGATGACCGATACGACAAACACGTTCTTGTTCTGTTCCAGATCGACCTTTTGTACCATCTTAAGACCCGACACGGCAATAAAGCCATACAGCGTCATGCAGACACCGCCCATAACGCAGTTAGGGATGGTGCTCAAGAAAGCAACAAAGGGAGATACGAAGGAAATCAGAATCGTCATGATGGCGGCGGTCATGATGGTAATGACCGAAGCGTTGCGCGTAATCGCAACACAACCAACCGACTCACCATATGTGGTATTGGGGCAGCCGCCGAAGAAAGCGCCGGCAATAGAGCCAACACCGTCACCCAACAGCGTGCGAGACAGGCCAGGCTCTTCCAAAAGATTTTTGCCAATAATGGTCGACAGGTTTTTGTGGTCAGCAATATGCTCAGCAAAAACAACAAAGGCTACCGGAACATAAGCAGCGGCGATGGTGCCGAGATACGACCAATCAAAACTTGAAATACCATCCATAGCTTTTACAAATGTAAAGTCAGGCAGTGCAAAGAAAGTGCCAAAGGAAACACCATCAGCAAAGAGTGCTTTAAAGGCCTCAAAATTGATAACCTTAAGAGCATCAACACCGGCGGCATTACCAATGAGCGTGAAAACCAGGGCTGCAACATAGCCGGCCAAAATGCCGATAATAAAAGGGATCAGTTTGGCCATCTTCTTGCCGTAGTGAGAGCACAGAATGACAACAAACAAGGTAATCAAAGCGCAGACCAGTGCAACATAAGGCGAGCAAACCGATGCACCATCCGCCGTATGCAAGCCGCCCTTGAGCATATCACCAACGGCGTTCCCGGCCAGGGACAGACCAATGACAGCAACTGTCGGCCCAATAACGACGGCAGGCATCAATTTTTCGATCCAGCCGACACCCACTGCCTTAACGATCAAAGAAATAACAACATAAACAAGACCGGCAAATACGGCACCGAGGATCAGGCCGAGATAGCCCATACCCATCGAGGTAGCACCGGCAAAAGCGGCAAGCATAGAGCCGATAAAGGCGAAGGATGAACCGAGAAACACAGGGCTCTTAAAGTTAGTAAAGAGCTGATAGATCAGCGTGCCGACACCGGCACCAAACAGGGCTGCCGATTGGGACATGCCGTTGCCGATGATCGCAGGAACTGCAATGGTTGCCGCCATGATAGCCAGCACCTGCTGGAATGCGAAGACGATCAACTGGCCGAATTTCGGCTTGTCGTCCAGGTTGTAGATCAGATTCATTTTCTACTCCTCCATTTTTATTTTTTAATTAAAACGGGTAATCCCGTATTAACCAATATGATATAGACAAACAGCGGTCTCACCGTCAATATCATCGACCATGACGGAAATCAATTCTTCATGTGATGTCGGAATGTTTTTACCGACAAAATCCGGCCGAATCGGCAATTCACGATGACCTCGATCAATCAACACCGCCAACTGAATGGATTTGGGGCGTCCGAAATTAAATACAGCCTCAATAGCCGCACGTACCGTGCGGCCGGTGTAGATAACATCATCCACAATAATAATATTTCGGTCTTCGATTGCACAAGGAAATTCACTGCCTTCTGTGATGGGCAGCTCACCCGTCAGATCATCGCGATATAAAGTGATGTCCACGTGGCCGACCGGTACCTCGACCCCCTCGAATCGACGAATGTTTTCGGCCAGCATACCCGCCAATGGAATACCTCTACGCTTGACACCAAGCAAACAAACATCCGACACGCCACGATTTTTTTCAATTATTTCATGGGTAATGCGAGCCATCGAACGTCGAATCGCCGCTTCATCCATGATCTTAGCCTTGAATTCCATTCTATCTCCTATAAAAAATGGGCTTGCCATTGGCAAGCCCTACATAAAATATTTGCTGATGCAGAAACTTACCGGCATCACTGTACCGCTTAAAATTCATCACAAACATCATACCACCGATGTGTTAATATGTCAATCATGAATACTTGATTAAAATTTGAAAAGAATGCGGCAATTATTGCCGCATTCTTTTACATTATTCTGTTTTTGCGCCAATGGACTATAGGAAGATCCGCATTGGAGCCAACAAAATAGTGCGGGAATTGATCAATAAAATCAAAAAGCTTGTCAAAAACGGTAGCATCGATGCGCATGGGTTTATGATCCATATTCAGCAAAATGCAATGCTCGTCATAGTAGACATACGGCGAATATTGCAATCCCCATTCTTCCCCCTGGATCTGCAGAGGAATAATGCGAAGATTTTGCCTTGCCTGCTGGGTAGCACTGCCGGCATATCCCTCATTCTCGGCACAAAGTGCGCAAGCAGGATAGGTAGCAGAAGATGTTTTTCCGGCTGCTGCAATATCGCAGGGATCCTTTTCCGGTTTAGATAGATTTATGCTTAATTCCAGTTTTCCATATTCGGTCTGAGCATCCCATCGCACATCCTTGGCAACACGTTCGGTGCGGATATAATTCACATCATGGGAAAGCTTATAAAACCAATCGGTTGCAGCAACCGGTGATTGCTGATAAAGATTGCTAAAATGCTTGATGATAACCGACGGTGCTTGAGTAAGTGTGCCCATAGCAATGAATCAAACCGATCACGATTTCCTCTCGTGTCAGTAATCCGATTCAATCGTATAGCTTCATCACAAAGAAAATCAAGCAGGTTTTGTATCGAATCGGCTTCACAGTCCCCTATCTGAGGAACACCACCATCCGGACAAAATGCACTATACAGTAAATTGGTGCGATATCGACGCTCACAAGAGTCAATTAATCACAGGATATGGCATAGTCTACCAAACGATCAATGGCTGGTGGCATCAGGAAAGGACCTCCATCGGACCGCTGCCGACCGAGGCAATATAAAATGCTGCCGTCAGGCCGGTTTCTTTATGATAGATATCGCCTACATGCGCCTTCACCGCTTCGGTACATTCCGAACGAACCAAAGCCACAGCGCATCCGCCGAAGCCGGCGCCGGTCATGCGCGCACCGATAACGCCTTCACAATTCCATGCGTTATGAACCAGGCTGTCAAGCTCCTTACCGGTTACCTCGTAATCTTCTTCTAAGGATGTATGAGAAGCATTCATCAACTTACCAAAACCTGCAATATCATTTCTCTCCAAGGCCTCTACGGCACGCTGCGTGCGACGATCCTCGGTAATGGCATGGCGGGCACGGCGATAGATCACTTCCGGCATATCTGCTTTTGCCCTTTCAAGAAGTTCTTCCTCTGCATCACAAAGACTTGCCACATCACCATAGCGGCGAAGAATTTCCAGTGCAGTTGTACACTCTTTTACGCGATCATTGTATTTTGAATCCTTTAAGCCGCGCTTTTTACGTGTATCCATAATGAGAATGTCACAGCCTTCCAAAGAAATCGGCGCATACTGATATTCCAGTGTCCCGGTATTCAGATAAATCGCACAGCCTTCCTTGCCCATAGCAACAGCGAACTGATCCATAATGCCGCAATTCATGCCGACATATCCGTTTTCTGCTTTCTGACCAAGCAAAGCGATATGATCATTTGACATAGAAATATCAAAGAGTTGGCCAAGAGCATAACCGGTCACTACCTCTAAGGATGCCGACGATGAAAGACCGGAACCATTAGGAATATTGCCATACACCCACATATCAAAACCGGACGGAATGATCATTCCCTCCTGTTCCATAGCCCAAATTACGCCACAGGGATAAGCTGTCCAGGTGCGATTTGAGTGCGGAGCCAAGGTATCCAAGGAAAACTCATAAATCCCTGACTCAGAGAAATTCTCAGAGAAAAAACGCAACTTTCGATCATCACGCTTACGAATGGCTACATATGTACCCATGGAAAGTGCGCATGGAAAAACATGACCACCATTATAATCTGTATGTTCACCAATCAAATTTACTCGACCGGGGGCGAAAAACACACGTACATTTTTCGCATCGCCAAAAGACTTGGCAAAACCGTCTAAACATGTAACATAATTCATAAAACAGCACCTCCAATTATTTTTAGTCTACTCTTTCGGGATGGGTTTAGCAATTACAGCCAAAGAAGAGCTTGACTCCATCTTCGGAAATATATGCTGTTAAGGCTGCGGAGTATGCGCAAAACCATTACGTACACGGTATTACTGTTATTGCGTATTGACCGAGGAAAATCACTGCTGACCAACACGAAACTATCTGTATTAGAACAATCCTATAATTTTTCCTGTTTCATCAACATCAATACACTCTGCTGCCGGAGTTTTCGGCAGTCCGGGCATGGTCATAATATCTCCGGTTAAAACGACAACAAATCCGGCACCGGCAGAAACTTTAACCTTCTTAATGGTTACTGTAAAGTTTTCAGGCGCGCCAAGCTTGGTTGGATCATCCGAAAAACTATACTGTGTTTTTGCCATGCAAACAGGGCAATGGCCAAAACCAAGCGACTCTAATTGAGCAATTTGTTTTTTTGCCACAGGCAAAATCGAGATACCATCACCACCGTAGACCTTCTTAACGACAGCTTCGATTTTTTCCTCGATGGTGCCAGCAAGATCGTAAGCAAAGGTGAAATCCCCCTGCTCTTCATCGCATAGGCGCACAACTTCGCGAGCCAGGGCTTCGCCGCCCCTGCCGCCTTCCGCCCAAACCGTTGAAAGAACGGTATTTACGCCTAAATCACGGCATTTTTCAATAATAAAATCAATCTCGGCATCGGTATCGGTCGGGAAACGATTGACAGCAACGACACAGGGCAACTTGTAAACATTTTTGACGTTAGATACATGGCGCAACAAATTCGGGATACCTTTTTCCAGCGCAATAAGATCTTCCTCGTTGAGTGCTGTTTTCGGTAATCCACCATGCATTTTCAGTGCGCGAACAGTCGCAACAACAACCACTGCATCCGGCACCAATCCAGCCATGCGGCACTTAATGTCCAGGAACTTTTCTGCACCGAGATCCGCTCCGAACCCAGCTTCGGTAATGGTGTAATCACCCATTTTCAAGGCCAGTTTTGTTGCCATGACCGAGTTACAGCCATGAGCGATATTCGCAAAAGGCCCACCATGCACAAAGGCAGGCGTACCCTCCAATGTCTGTACCAAATTCGGTTTAATGGCATCTTTAAGTAAAGCCGTCATAGCACCTGCCGCCTTCAGTTGACCGCAGGTCACCGGTTGATCATCATATGTATAGCCGACTATAATGCGTGACAGACGCTCTTTCAAGTCGGTAATCGAATCCGACAGACAAAGCACCGCCATGATCTCGCTGGCTACCGTGATGTCGAATCCATCCTCACGCGGTACACCATTGGCTTTACCGCCCATACCGTCAACCATAAAGCGCAGCTGTCGGTCATTCATATCCACGCAACGCTTCCAGGTGATCTTGCGTACATCAATACCTAAAGCATTTCCCTGCTGAATATGGTTATCCAGCATGGCAGCCAACAGGTTATTAGCCGCACCAATAGCATGAAAGTCACCGGTAAAGTGAAGATTAATATCCTCCATCGGTACGACCTGTGCATAGCCGCCGCCGGCAGCGCCGCCTTTAACGCCGAAAACAGGCCCCAGAGATGGTTCACGCAGAGCCACAGTAACATCCTTACCAATGCGACGCAAGCCGTCTGCAAGGCCGATTGTGGTCGTTGTCTTTCCTTCTCCTGCCGGAGTAGGCGTAATGGCCGTTACAAGGATCAATTTACCGTTTTCTCGATCTGATTCCTTTAGCAAGGCCGGATCGATCTTGGCCTTGTATCTTCCATACTGCTCTAAATATTTTTCATCCACATGAGCACGCTTAGCAATCTCAGTGATGGGTTCCATCTGACAGGCTTGTGCGATTTCAATGTCCGAAAGGTATGCCATGATCATGCACTCCTTACTATTTAGTCTTTATTTGAAATAGCGAACTGCCGATTCAAACATGCGAATATCGTAATTACCGGGAACATTCTTATACAGGCCATCGCCGATACGCTCACTGTGACCCATCTTGCCAAAGACTCGACCGTCAGGCGAGGTAATGCCCTCAATCGCATAGATCGAATCGTTGGGATTAAAGTGAATATCTCCAGTTGCATTGCCTTCCAGATCAACATACTGGGTTGCGATCTGTCCGTTTTCCGCTAATTTCTTAACCAATGCTTCATCCGCAAGGAAGCGACCCTCGCCATGCGAGATGGCTACATTATATACATCCCCTACCTCAGTCAGTGCCAGCCAGGGTGACTGATTGGAAGCTATGCGAGTACGCACGATGCGGGACTGGTGGCGACCGATGGTATTAAAGGTCAGCGTTGGGCAGGTCTCATCAGTGTCGATGATCTTGCCGTACGGAACAAGCCCCAACTTGATCAGAGCCTGGAAACCGTTGCAGATACCGCACATCAGGCCGTCGCGCTGTTCCAGAAGATCGGTCACGCCCTCTTTTACGGCAGCATTACGGAAGAAGGCCGTAATAAACTTACCGCTGCCATCCGGCTCATCGCCGCCCGAGAAGCCGCCGGGCACAAAAACGATCTGCGACTGCTTGAGCTGTTTGACAAAGCGCTCTACACTATCCTGAATACCGACCGCCGAGAGATTGTTGATAACCAAAATCTCAGGATCAGCACCGGCATCACGGACAGCCTTAGCACTGTCATACTCACAGTTTGTGCCGGGAAAAACAGGGATAAGAACCTTAGGCTTTGCGACACGAATGGCTGGTGCCTTACGCTCTTTAGCCGCATAGGAGAAATTGCACATGGGAGCCTTACTCTCCGGAATATTACAGTTAAAGACGCTTTCCAGCTTATCTTCGTAAATGCCAAGCAGGTCGCACATGGCTATGCTTTCATCACCACGGGACAGCTTGCCATCATTGGTCACTGTACCAATAACAAGCGCTCCGGGCACATCCTCGGTCACCTCAAGCACAAAGGACGCATAGTTATAGCCAAAAAGTGTCTGGTTGCACAGATTAGCATCAACTGCAACACTAAAGCCGTTACCGAAAGCCATCTTCATAATAGCTTCGGCAATACCGCCCATGCCGGGCGTGTAGCAGGCAATGGCCTTACCGCTACGCATCAATTCGGTCACCTGGGCAAAGACACGAAGCAGCGAATCAGTCTTAGGCAGACCCGCTTCATCGTATTCCGGGGAAAGACAGATGATCTTATGTCCGGCCGTTTTGAATTCCGGAGAAACCATATGGTCGATTTTATCGGTCGTAACGGCAAAGGATACCAGTGTGGGCGGCACATCAATATCTTCAAACGAGCCACTCATCGAGTCCTTGCCGCCGATCGAACCGATCTGCAATTCTTTCTGCGCACGGAAGGCACCAAGCAGCGCCGCCAAAGGCTTGCCCCAACGCTTAGCGTCCTTGCCAAGTTTTTCAAAATATTCCTGGAAGGTCAGATAAACATCTTCAAATTTTGCACCACAGGCGATCAACTTACAAACGGATTCTACGACTGCCAGGTAGGCACCGTGATACGGGCTCTTTTCGGTAATAAACGGATTGTAGCCCCAGGCCATCAAGGAAACATCATCGGTATGCTTCTTCTCGACCGAGATTTTCTGCACCATAGCCTGTACCGGTGTCAGCTGATGCTTACCTCCAAAAGGCATAAACACAGCACCGGCGCCAATGGTTGAGTCAAATCGTTCGGACAGACCGCGCTTGGAGCAGATATTCAAATCGCCGGCCAGATTCTTGTAATTCTCTACAAAAGTACCGCTGACGGATTTCTCATAGGATTCCGGTTTTGCAGGTGCAATGCTGATATGTTTGGGGGCACCGTTGGAGTTGAGGAATTCGCGGCTAATGTCAACGATCTTCTTATCGTTCCAGTTCATGACCAAACGAGCCTCATCCTGAACGACAGCAACCGGGCATGCCTGCAGGTTTTCCTGAGCTGCCAGAGCAAGGAAAGCATCAACATTTTCCTTTTCAACGACAACTGCCATACGCTCCTGTGACTCACTGATGGCCAATTCGGTGCCGTCAAGACCCTCGTATTTCTTGGGGACAGCATTAAGATTGATGATCAATCCATCGGCCAGTTCGCCGATAGCAACCGAAACACCACCGGCACCAAAGTCATTGCACCGCTTGATCATACGGGTTGCCGTCGGGTTGCGGAACAGGCGTTGCAGCTTACGTTCTTCAGGGGCATTACCCTTCTGAACCTCAGCGCCGCAGGTCTCGACCGAATGGGCATTATGCGCCTTAGAAGAGCCGGTAGCACCACCGATACCGTCACGGCCGGTGCTTCCACCAAGCAAAATAACAACATCGCCCGGATTGGGACGTTCACGGCGAACATTTTCTTGCGGTGCAGCAGCAATGACCGCACCGATTTCCATGCGTTTGGCCGCATAGCCGGGATGATAGATCTCATCTACAATACCGGTCGCCAGACCGATCTGGTTACCATAAGAGGAATAACCGGCCGCCGCCGTAGTGACGATCTTGCGCTGCGGCAGTTTACCCTGAATCGTTTCATTGACAGGCTTGAGCGGGTCGGCAGCACCGGTCACACGCATTGCGCCATATACATAGGCACGTCCGGACAGCGGATCGCGAATAGCGCCGCCGATACAAGTAGCTGCGCCACCGAAGGGTTCGATCTCGGTGGGGTGATTATGTGTTTCATTTTTGAAGAGAAGCAGCCACGGCTCAGACACACCATCAACATCTACATTGATCTTAACTGTGCAGGCGTTGATCTCTTCCGATTCATCTAATTTATCAAGCTTACCGTTCTTCTTGAGATATTTGACAGCAACAGTAGCCAGATCCATCAAGCAAATCGGCTTGGTGCGTCCAATCTCCTTGCGAACGGCGAGATATTCCTCATAGGCCGACTGCAGCAGATCATCCTCAAAGGTTACCGAATCGATCTCAGTCAGGAAGGTCGTATGGCGGCAATGATCCGACCAGTAGGTATCGATCATGCGGATCTCAGTGATGGTAGGATCACGGTGTTCACTCTTAAAATATTCTTGACAAAAAGCAATGTCGTCCGCATCCATCGCCAAACCGTAATCACGGACAAAGGCCTCCAAGCCACTACGATCAAGAGAGGTGAATCCATCCAGGGTGCGCACCTCAGTCGGAATATTGTAGTTAACACGGAGAGTTTCCGGTTTCTCCAGGGACGCTTCTCTGGCTTCTACGGGGTTAATTACATATTTCTTGATCTGCGCAACCTGATCTTCGCTTAAATCGCCGGTAAGTACATAGACCTTCGCCGAATGAACGGTCGGGCGATCGCTCTGTGAAATGATCTGAATACACTGCGCAGCCGAGTCGGCACGCTGATCAAACTGACCGGGCAAATACTCTACGGCAAATACAGTAGCGTTTTCTGCAAGCAATTCATCACTAACAATATCCAACTGCGGCTCAGAAAATACCGTCTGCTTGGCATAATCAAACAGTTCTTCACTGATATTCTCGGCATCGTAACGATTGATCACTCGCACATCCGTTAATGAGTCAATTCCCAATAGCGTACGAGCATCACTAAGCAACGACTTAGCCTCAAACGCCAGCTCTTTTTTCTTTTCTACATATACTCTGTAAACCATGTTATTCCTCCGAAACGGCTTTCATAGCGCGGGCGCCGATATCGTGACGCCAATAGGCATTGTCAAAATGCACCTGATCCACAATGTCGTAGGCATCTGAAATAGCCTCGCTCAACGACTGAGCAACGGCTGTGCAGCCAAGAACACGACCACCGTTGGTAACCAGCACACCGTCTTTTTTTGCAGCACCGGCTACATAGACCCGGTCTTCAACTTGTGGCGGAATATGTAGGGGCAAACCTTTATCATAGGCCGCTGGATATCCTGCAGATGCCATAATGACACAGCAAGCATGCGCATCCTTGAATGTGACCTCCGTCTGTGACAATGTGCCATTGGTAACGGCTTGCATTACCGTTAACAAATCACTTTCCAGAAGCGGCAAAACTACCTGTGTTTCCGGATCGCCAAAGCGGCAATTATATTCAATCACCTTGGGACCGTTAGGAGTCAGCATCAAGCCAAAATACAGACACCCCTTAAAGGTACGTCCTTCAGCATTCATGGCATGGATTGTGGGCAGGAATATCTTTTCCATGCACTCATCGGCAATGTCTTGTGTATAATACGGATTGGGCGCAACTGTGCCCATACCGCCGGTGTTCAGTCCCGTATCGTTATCCCCTGCTCTTTTATGATCCATAGAGGAAACCATCGGGACAACTGTCTTGCCGTCGGTAAAGGACAATACCGAAACCTCAGGGCCGGTCAAAAACTCCTCGATCACGATCTGATCACCGCTGGCGCCGAACATCTTATCCTGCATCATGCTGCGAACAGCGTCCTTAGCCTCATCCAACGTGTTGGCAATAATGACACCTTTGCCTAACGCCAGACCATCTGCTTTAATTACGACGGGGATCGAAGCAGTATCCAGATAATCCAGCGCCGCCTGCATATCAGTAAATACCTCATAAGCAGCTGTGGGGATTCCGTATTTTTTCATTAATTGCTTTGAAAATACCTTACTGCCCTCAATGATTGCCGCATCAGCAGTCGGACCAAAACAAGGGATACCCTTCGCCTGAAGTGCATCAACACAACCGAGCACCAAGGGATCATCGGGCGCAACAACGGCATAGTCGATCTGATTCTCTACTCCAAAAGCAACGATTGCGTCAATATCTTTGGCACCGATGTTGACACAAGTAGCATCTTTTTCCATACCGGCATTACCCGGCAGTGCGTAAAGTGTTTCTACTTGCGGGTTTTCTTTGATCTTGCGGATGATGGCATGTTCTCTACCACCACCGCCAATAACCATTACCTTCATTGATTTCCTCCGTTAATGATGGAACAAACGCATACCGGTAAACACCATTACCATATCATACTTGTTACAGCAATCAATAACGGCATCATCACGAATCGATCCGCCCGGCTCAGCTATGTATTTCACACCGCTGCGATAAGCACGCTCAATATTGTCACTAAACGGGAAGAAGGCATCCGAACCAAGTGCCACATTGGTGCAGGAGGCCAAAAATTCCTTAGCTTCCGCATCGGTAAGCGGCTGAGGTTGATAGGTAAAATACTTCTGCCAATTACCGTCAGCACAGACATCTTCTTCGTTTTTGTTGATATATCCGTCTACAACATTATCACGGTCGGCACGGCCAAGGGTATCCTTAAACGGCAGATTGAGAACCTTGTCATGCTGACGCAGGAACCAGGTGTCCGCCTTAGTACCGGCCAAACGAGTGCAATGGATTCTCGACTGCTGACCGGCGCCGACACCGATCGCCTGTCCGTCGTATGCATAGCAAACCGAGTTTGACTGGGTATATTTCAGGGTGATCAGCGAAATGATCAGATCACGTACCGCACTTTCCGGGAGATCTTTGTTTGCTGTTACGATATTGGAAAGTAGCTCATGATCGATCTTGAAATTGTTTCTGCCCTGTTCAAAGGTGATACCGTAAACCTGCTTGCGCTCCACCGGATCAGGAACAAAATTCGGATCGATCTGAATGACATTATAGTTGCCGTTTCTCTTCTGCTTGAGGATCTCCAATGCTTCAGGCTCATAACCGGGGGCAATAACACCGTCCGAAACCTCACGCTTGATCATTTTAGCCGTGGTAACATCACATACATCGGAGAGAGCAACAAAATCACCGAACGAGCACATTCTGTCGGTACCTCGGGCACGAGCATAAGCACAAGCAAGTGGTGATTCATCCAATCCTTCAACATCATCGACAAAGCAGGCCTTTTTCAACTTATCGGAAAGAGGAATGCCAACCGCAGCCGATGTCGGACTGACATGCTTAAAAGATGTGACAGCAGGCATACCGAGAGCCTCTTTGAGCTCCTTGACCAACTGCCAACTGTTAAAGGCATCCAAAAAATTGATATAGCCGGGGCGACCACACAAAATCTGAATGGGCAGTTCGGTTCCGTCGTGCATGTAGATCTTCGACGGTTTCTGATTAGGGTTGCAACCATATTTTAATTCGAATTCTTTCATGTTCGTTCTCCTTATATGTTTAGTTGAGCGACAATTTCCTTTTCAGATGCATAGCGCTCAAGCATAGGACTGACAATATCAGCCAAAAACTCCTCGACCTGAGATATGCTACGGCCAACATATTTAGCCGGATCCAGCTGTGTCACAATCTCCTCTTTAGTAAGGGGAATATTTTCATCCGCTGCAATACGATCAATAAGATCGTTCTGCCCGCCTTCCAGCTTGACCTTAGCCGCAGCAGCATGAGAGTGAACGCGAATGATCTCGTGGAGCATCTGACGGTCACCGCCACGCTTGACCGATTCCATCATGATATTTTCAGTCGCCATAAAGGGCAATTTTTCCATCACTCTGCGATTGACAACCTTTTCATAAACGACAAGGCCGGAGGTAATATTGATATAAATATTCAAGATGGCATCTACAGCCAAGAACGCCTCAGAAACTGAGATGCGCTTGTTAGCACTGTCATCAAGCGTACGCTCAAACCACTGGGTAGCTGCTGTCATGGCCGGATTGATCGAATCAGCAATTACATAACGAGCCAGTGCCGAAATGCGTTCACTGCGCATGGGATTGCGTTTATACGGCATGGCAGACGAACCAATCTGTGTTTTTTCAAATGGCTCTTCCATTTCTTCAAACGACTGCAGGATGCGCAGGTCATTGGAAAATTTATAGGCACTTTGTGCGATACCGGACAGCACCGCCAAGAAATAGGAATCCACCTTACGCGAATAGGTTTGTCCCGAAACCGGCATACAACTGCTAAATCCCATATCTTCAGCAATCAACTGCTCCAATTTCTTTACCTTAACTTCATCCCCGCCAAACAGTTCCATAAAACTGGCCTGAGTGCCGGTAGTTCCTTTATTACCAAGCAATTTTAAATGATCCATCTGATACTGGAGATTTTCCATATCCATAATCAGCTCATGGATCCACAGCGTAGCACGCTTACCGACAGTTGTCAGCTGCGCCGGCTGGAGATGGGTATATGCCAGACACGGCATAGCCTTATACTTTTCAGCAAAGACCGCTAAATTCTTAACCACCTGAGCCATCTTCTTCATGATGATCCGAGAGGCTTCGCGCATGATGATCACATCTGTGTTATCACAAACATAGCAACTGGTTGCACCCAAATGAATGATCGGCTCAGCCTTCGGGCACTGCTGGCTATAGGCATAAACATGACTCATGACATCGTGGCGGCAGGCCTTCTCTCGTTCTACAGCCACATCGTAGTTAATTTCGTCTTTATAGGCTTCCAATTGAGCGATCTGTTCATCGGTAATGTCTAAGCCTAATGCCTTTTCTGCTTTGGCTAAACTGATCCACAATTTGCGCCAGGTACGAAACTTGAAATTTCCAGAAAAAATCTGCTGCATCTCCGGGCTGGCGTAACGCGTAGACAGCGGAGAGAGGTATTGATCCTTGCTCGGCATCTCTTTTCTCCTTATTTGTTCTTATTGATCAAACGTTCTTCGGCCTCACCGTTTGTAAGGTCAATATACTTTACAAATAGTGAAATCTTATTATCAGCATCCAAAGATGCCCACAAGGAGTTGGTGAATTCATCTATATCATTAGGGATTATCACACGCTCAGGCTCACCTTGGAAGGTCGGAATAGGATTTCCGTCGCATACATAAGTATGGATAAAATGTCCTAAACCGTTGAGAGCCGGATAACTGAAAGTATAACGATTGCAGGCTGTTCCCTTTTCGTCGGCACTTTTGAGGATGCTCATTTGATAGGAAAAATTATTTTCATCAAAGGTCAGCATGGCGCTAATGCGCGGCGTCAAGTTCGGGAAATCGGGTTCAAACTCACGGGATTCCAAAGCAGCACCAAAGGTTTTCCCTGCCGCAATACCATCGTAGATGGTATCGGTCTGATCGCCGTTGGTAACAATCAGATTATTTTTATAACTGCGTACCGCAGCATAGATAATCAGGCTGGGATCTTCAACCTTGGAAGCGTCAAAGGGTTCGGTATACAAATCACCGTCACGCAGAGTAAATACGCGGTTGCGGCTGTTATTGCTACGCCCCATGATAAAATAGGCAGCACAAGCTTTTTTTCCGTCTTCAGTCTTTCCAACAACAATACCTCGGCCGACATAGGAATTTCCTTCGACTCGCTGTGCGATCTCTTTCGTTTCGTAAATGTTCATGTTTATTCCCTTTCTTGATTGATCTGCTTACAAACCATTTCAGCAGCCTCCGGCAGAATTTTCCACTCGGCCAGACGCATCACACGTTTTTGTAATGTTTCCGGCGTATCATTCTCACGAACATATACCGCTTTCTGCAAAATGATGCGGCCGCCATCGGGGATCTCATTGACAAAATGTACCGTTGCGCCAGTCACTTTAACGCCTTTTTCAAGAGCAGCTTCGTGAACACGAAGACCATAATAGCCTTGTCCGCAAAAGGACGGAATTAGTGACGGGTGCACATTGATGATACGCTCAGAATACTGCGAGGTAAACCTTTCACTTAAAATACTCATGAACCCGGCCAGGATAATCAGGTCAATTTGATTTTCTTCTAGAGTTTCAATCAGCTTGGTTTCAAATGCTTCCTGCCCACCACACGACTTACGGGTTATGGTGAGAGAAGGAATCTCGGCACGGGCCGCACGAGTCAATGCATAAGCACCGGTAACATTCGAGATGACCAATGAAATCGTTCCGCTTTGAATGATCCCTTTTTGTTGGGCACGGATCAGCGCTTGCAGATTGGTACCGCCGCCCGAAACCAAAACGGCAATCCTCGCCTTATTACTCATGAAAATACTCCTTAGCAGATCGTGATCTTATCTTCCGATTCTATAATATCACCAATGATATAAGCATCTTCACCCTGTTCACGCAGGATAGCCAATGCACGCTCGGCATCTTCCTTAGCCACAACGATGCTCATACCAACACCCATATTAAATGTGTTGAACATGTCACGACGGCTAATATTGCCGGTCTTAGCGATCAGATCAAAAATAGGCAGAACCTTGACTGCCGATTCAGTGATACGAGCACCCAGACCTTCCGGAATGCTTCTGGGAATGTTCTCATAGAAGCCACCGCCGGTAATGTGAGAAATACCCTTAACCTGCACTTGATTCAGCAAGGCCAAAACCGGCTTAACGTAAATACGGGTCGGAGTCAGCAGCGTTTCACCGATCGACTTGCCGCCTAATTCGGCAACAGGAGTCTTGATGTCAGCATTCTCGACATCAAAAACCTTACGAACAAGGGAGAAACCGTTAGAATGAACACCGCTCGACGGCAGGGCGATCACAACATCGCCGGCCTTCATCGTTTTATTGTCGATAATCTTGGATTTATCGACGATACCGGTGCAATAGCCGGCTAAATCATATTCGTCAACCGGGTAAAAACCGGGCATTTCAGCCGTTTCTCCGCCGATCAGCGCCGCACCCGACTGGACGCAGCCATCGCAAACACCCTTTACGATATCGGCAATACGCTCCGGCACATTCTTGCCGCAGGCAATATAATCCAGGAAGAACAGCGGCTTTGCGCCGGCACAGATAATATCATTGACACACATAGCTACACAGTCAATACCAACCGTATCATGCTTGTCCATCAAAAAGGCAATCTTGAGTTTGGTTCCGACACCATCGGTACCGCTAACCAGAACAGGACGAGTAATGCCGGTCATATCCAACTCAAATAAGCCACCGAAACCACCGACATCCGAGCAAACTCCGGATGTCATGGTTGTGGCAATATGTTTTTTCATCAATTCAACGGCACGGTAACCGGCAGTAATATCAACGCCGGCAGCAGCGTAACTATCGGATTTTGATTGCATATTCATTATTTTTATTCCTTTCCATTCCAGCAATAGGTGCACAGTTCACAGGGCTCCAGCCCGATCGCTTCAACAATTCCTTCAAGCGATTGAAATTCCAGAGAAGCCAAATGTAACTCTTTACAAATCACATCTCGCAACTTCTTACCGCGCGGTGTTGACGAATTGCTGTACTCATCAATATGATTGAATCCTTCTTCGCCTTCCAGATCCATAATCACTCGACGAGCAATCAACTCCATAGGACTGGTAGCACGAGAGAAATTAAGATATTTACAACTATACATGATCGGCGGACAAGCTGAACGCATATGCACGGCTTTGGCGCCATTATTATACAAGAATTCGACCGTTTCCCGCAACTGTGTGCCTCGCACAATGGAATCATCAACAAACAGAAGGCTCTTGTCCTGGATCAGTTCATGCACCGGGATCTGCTTCATTTTGGCTACTTTGTTGCGCTCAGACTGTTTCGCCGGCGTAAAGCTTCTCGACCAGGTTGGTGTATACTTAATAAAAGCACGAGCAAACGGGATACCGCTTTCATTGGCGTATCCGATCGCATGAGGTGTGCCCGAATCCGGAACACCACCGACATAATCCACACCTTCACTGTTCCCGGTCTGCTTATCATCACGAGCCATGATCTGGCCATTACGATAACGCATGACCTCAACATTGACCCCTTCATAGGTCGAAGTCGGATAGCCGTAATAACTCCACAAAAAGGCGCAAACACGCTTTTTATTGCCGGGAGCCGCTAACTGTTTCATGCTGTCGCAGGTCAGTTCCACAATTTCACCGGGACCGAGTTCTCTAACATCCTCGTAGCCAAGTTTTTTATAGGCAAAGGATTCCAGCGAAACACAATAGCCATCCTCCGACTTGCCGATCAACATGGGCAATCTGCCAACCTTATCGCGGGCCGCAATGATCGCACCAGTATCCTTAAGGATCAATATGGCAGCAGTGCCGTCAACGATCTGCTGAACAAAGCGAATGCCTTCAACAAAATCATTCTTTTGGCTGATTAGTGCTGCAACAAGTTCGGTGGAGTTGATACGTCCTCCGGTCATAGCATCAAAATGACCGCCATCGTGGAGATATGTATCAATCAGATCCTGAGCATTATTCACAATACCGATCACGCAAATGGCGAAAGTTCCCATGCTTGAACGGATCAGCAGCGGCTGAGGGTCATAATCACTGATACACCCGATCGCTGAAGATCCTTGCATATCGTCAAATACATGCTCAAATTTTGTACGAAAGGGAGAGTTTGCAATGTTATGGATCTCCCGTTGCAGCCCGATCTCTTTATCATAAGCAGCAATACCGCCACGGCGTGTACCCATATGCGAATGATAATCGGTACCGAAGAAAACATCTTCCAGTGCATCTCTTCGGCATACTGCACCAAAATAGCCTCCCATGTGTTTGCCTCCTGTGTTATTCGCCGAGGATACGCTTCATCATTTCCTGATAGGCATCTTCCACATTGCCCAGATCTCTGCGGAAACGATCCTTGTCCAGTTTTTCATGGGTGTCGCTATCCCAGAAACGGCAGGTATCCGGCGAGATCTCGTCAGCCAGCACGATCGTGCCGTCAGACAAACGACCAAACTCCAGTTTGAAATCGACCAGATCTACATTCAGATTCTTGAAGAATTTCTTCATAACTTCGTTGGTCTTGAAAGCCATCGACTTGATGGTTTCAATCTCATCTTTGGTGGCCAGGCCCAGCGCCAAGGCATGATAATCGTTGATCAGGGGATCACCCAAATCATCGTTCTTATAGGAAAACTCGATGGTAGGCTCAGCGAAAACAATGCCTTCTTCCACGCCGTAACGCTTTGCAAAGGAGCCGGCCGAAATGTTGCGGATAATAACCTCCAGAGGAACGATGGTAACCTTCTTAACAAGCGTATCGCGATCGGAAAGTTCCTCTACAAAATGAGTGGGAATACCTTCCTTCTCCAACTGCTGCATCATGTAGTTGGTCACTCGATTGTTGATGGCACCTTTTCCAGCGATAGTGCCTTTCTTCAGGCCGTTAAATGCTGTGGCATCATCCTTATAAGATACCAGCAGAACCTCCGCCTGATCGGTAGCATACACACGCTTGGCTTTTCCTTCGTAGAGCATTTCTTTCTTTTCCATGATTTTTCTCCTCTATTAGCAATTATATTTAGAACAAACACTAGCGTCCTTCTGCAGGACTTTTTCGGCATCATTGATACGTTTAGCGTCTAATTTAGATGCCAAACCAGCATCCTCAACTGCCAGAATCTGAGCTGCAAGTAATGCGGCATTGACCGCACCGTTAATGGCTACGGTAGCAACTGGGATCCCGGGCGGCATCTGTACAGTAGAAAGCAATGCATCCATACCATCCAAATTAGATGATTTGCACGGAATGCCAATGACCGGCAATGTAGTGTTAGCAGCAATGGCACCGGCCAAATGCGCCGCCATGCCGGCTGCAGCAAGAATCACGCCAAAACCGTTTTTACGGGCATTGACCGAAAAATCACGAGCCTGCTCGGGTGTGCGGTGCGCAGAATATACATGTACCTCAATGGGAATCTCCAACGCTTTGAGCGTATCAATCGCCTTTTCTATGATCGGCAGATCGCTGTCACTCCCCATGACGATTCCGATTTTTTTCATAGCATTACCTCCTGAAACAATAAAATGGGCGCACTAATCTCTTTCGAGAAAAGTGCGCCCAGACGGTCGGCTTGATCCATCGTCTTTTGATCCTCTGTGGTGCTCCACATGATTCCGTCAGTCACAAAAAACGACACTAATTTACACCGTTAAGTATACAACGAATGACATACGGTGTCAAGGCACACTTGGATAAACAATATAGATTTTTGTTTATTTCAGTGCGGTACTTTTCTCTTTCTGAATTACGTCGTGGGCACCGCCCTCAACGATACTAGTTGCACTAACCAGAGTGAGCTTCGCCTTCTTCTGCAGTTCAGGAATAGAAAGCGCACCACAGTTGCACATGGTCGAACGCACCTTACTCAAGGACAAGGCAACATTATCCTTCAAAGTACCGGCATAAGGAACATAGGAATCTACACCCTCTTCAAAGGACAGTTTCTTATCGCCACCCAAATCATAGCGCATCCAGTTACGAGCACGATTAGAACCTTCGCCCCAATACTCTTTGTAGTAGGTACCGCCAATGTTGACCTTGTTGGTCGGACTTTCATCAAAACGTGCAAAATAGCGGCCCAGCATGACAAAATCAGCACCCATGGCCAACGCCAAGGTAATATGATGATCATACACAATACCGCCATCCGAGCAAACGGGTACATAGATACCGGTCTCTTCAAAATAGCGATCTCTCTCGGCGCAGACCTCGATCAATGCCGTAGCCTGGCCGCGACCGATACCTTTGGTTTCACGAGTAATACAGATCGATCCGCCGCCAATACCGACCTTGATAAAGTCAGCACCGCAATCAGCCAGGAAACGGAAGCCTTCAGCGTCGACTACATTACCGGCGCCAACCTTAACACGATCTCCGTAATGTTTACGAATCCACTCAATCGTCAATTTCTGCCACTCAGAAAAACCTTCGGACGAATCAATGCAAAGTACATCAGCACCGGCTTCCACTAAGGCAGGTACACGCTCCGCATAGTCACGGGTATTGATACCGGCACCGACCACATAGCGCTTGGAAGCATCCAGCAGTTCATTAGGATTTTGCTTGTGCGTATCATAGTCTTTACGGAAAACCATGTAGCAAAGCTTACCGTCATCGCTGACGATAGGCAACGAATTCAGCTTGTGATCCCAAATAATATCATTCGCTTCCTTCAGGGTCGTACCTTCTTTCGCCCAAATAAGTTTCTCAAAAGGAGTCATAAAGGTTTCAACCTTGATATCGGGAGACATGCGGCTGACACGGTAATCTCTACCGGTTACGATACCAACCAATTTACCATCGGCCGTGCCATCCTCAGTGACGGCAATAGTAGAATGTCCGGTCTTCTTGGTCAATGCAATAACATCAGCCAAGGTAGCATCAGGACGAATGTTAGAATCACTCTTAACGAAACCGGCCTTATAACTCTTGGCGCGACGAACCATGGCTGCCTCATCCTCTATAGACTGCGATCCGTAGATGAATGATACACCACCCTCGGTAGCCAATGCAACGGCCAAACGATCACCGGAAACCGACTGCATGATCGCAGAAACCAGAGGAATGTTCATGGTAATTGCTGACTGCTCACCTTTTTTATAGCGAACCAGAGGGGTTTTCAGTGAAACATTGGCCGGTACACACTCACTGGAGGAATAACCGGGGATCAGAAGATATTCGTTAAAAGTATGAGAGGGTTCATTAATAAAAATAGCCATTTTGTTTTATCCTTTCTTAGTGTCCAGCCTTAGATTCACAGTAAATGCAACGGTAAACATTATTTTCACGATCGGTCAAACGAAATACCTGATCCAATTCCTGCTCCACCGTTGTAATACAGCGAGGATTCTTACAGTGAATTACGTTAGTTAATGTTTCCGGCATATCAATGCTCTTCTTCTCTATCAGTTTACCATTCTCAATGATGTTAACCGTAGCCTTAGGATCAACATAACCGATCACATTCAGATCCAATTCGATATCGGCATCGATCTTAATAATATCTTTTTTGCCCATCTTTTTACTGCCGACATTCATGATCATAGCAACAGAACAACCAAGGCTGCCAAGACCGAGAAGATCATACAAGCGCATACCTCTGCCTGCCGTGATGTGATCGATCACAACGCCGTTGTTGATAGAATCAATATTCATCGATTGGCCTCCTCAAGCAGCTTTAGAATCAGCGCCATGCGCATGTATTTACCATTAAGTACCTGTTTAAAGTAACAAGCACGAGGATCCTTGTCAATGGCGACACTAATCTCATTAACACGAGGCAGCGGATGCAGGATACTCAGATCACTCTTGGCATTGGTAAGCTTTAGAGGATCAAGAATATAGCTATCCTTAAGCCGCAGATACTCTTCTTCGTTAAAGAAACGTTCCTGCTGGACGCGAGTCATATACAGCACATCCAACTCCGGCATGGCCGCTTCCAGATCGCGGGTTTCTTTATATTCAATATTGCATTTGTCCAACACGTCGGTTTTGACATAATCGGGCAGTTTTAACTCATCAGGCGAAATCAACACAATGCGAATGTTATCATAACGAGACAAGGCATTGATCAGCGAATGGACCGTTCTTCCAAATTTCAAGTCACCGCAAAAACCAACCGTAATATTATCCAGTCTTCCCTTTTCACGATAAATGGTCAGCAGATCCGCCAGAGTTTGAGTCGGATGATTGTGACCGCCATCGCCGGCATTGATCACAGGAATCGATGCATTTATAGATGCCACATAAGGCGCACCCTCTTTAGGATGGCGCATGGCAATGATATCAGCATAGCAGCTAATTACCTTGGCCGTATCTGCAACACTTTCGCCTTTAGATGCCGAAGAACTGCTGGCCTCAGAAAATCCGATAACATTACCGCCCAGTTCCATCATTGCTGCCTCAAAGCTTAAACGTGTACGTGTCGAAGGCTCAAAGAAAAGCGTGGCAAGTTTTTTACCTTCACACCTATGGGCATACTTGGCTGGATTGGCAATGATATCTTGTGCCGTAGTCAATAACTCTTCGATCTCGCTGGTGGAAAGATCTAATATGTCAATAAGGCTTCTCATGCCTTCGCCCCCTTGCCGATCCAGCTTTCATCGGAAGGGTTGTTACGGAAGGCAATCAAGCGTTGCACATCTTCCGGCTTAATATAACCTTCATCAGCAGCCACCTGTGCAATGACATCAAAATTAGTAAGGGAAATATTTTTTACATCAGCAGCCGCCAAACGATCCAGGCCCTTCTGCATACCATAAGTGAAGATACTGACAATACCAAGCACCTCAGCACCGGCTTCTCGAAGCACATTGACGACCTCGATTACACTGCCGCCGGTCGAGATCAGATCCTCAACAACAACGACCTTTTGGCTGGCCTCCAGTTTGCCTTCAATCTGATTTTGACGACCATGATCCTTGGCACCGGAACGAACATAACCCATCGGCAGATCCAGCAGGTGTGCCGTGATAGCCGCATGCGCAATACCTGCAGTGGATGTACCCATTAGCACCTCGACATCCGGATAGTTTTCCTTGATCAGCTTGGCCAGGCCGTTTTCCACATCGTTGCGGACCTGCGGTGCCGTCAGCGTCAAACGGTTATCGCAATACACCGGGCTCTTAATGCCGCTAGCCCAGGTAAAGGGCTCTTCCGGGCGGAAAAATACAGCTCGAATCGACAAAAGATCTTTAGCAATCAGTTTTTCCATCATCATTCACCTCAATCAACAAATTCAGCAACACAGCGCTTGTACGCAGCCACAGGATCATCGGCCGCGGTAATCGGACGCCCCACAACAATATAGTCCGAACCGATCAATTTCGCCTGCTCAGGGGTCATCACTCGTTTCTGATCACCAATCTCGCCGTCAGCAAAACGGACACCCGGCGTAACGGTCAAAAACTCATTACCGCATACCTCATGCACCTTACCGGCCTCCAGCGGCGAACAAACCACACCGTCAAGCCCGGCCTTGGCCGCATTATGCGCATAATGCATAACGACCTGATCGATCGGCTCTTTGATCCAAAGATCTTCTTCCATGCTCTGCTGATCCGTCGAAGTCAACTGAGTCACGGCAATAAGCAACGGACGAGTGCCATCGGGACGAGTCAACCCCTCCAGCGCCGCCTCCATCATACGCACCGTACCGGCCGCATGAAGATTGCACAGATCCACATCTAAATTCGACAGGACCGCCATCGACTTTTTAACGGTATTGGGAATATCATGAAGCTTAAGATCGAGGAATATCTTGTGCCCTCTCTTCTTGATCTCCTTAACAATCTGCGGACCCTCCGCATAAAACAGCTCCATGCCGATCTTAACAAAAGGCTTTACGTCGGTAAACTTGTCCAAAAAGGCAAAGGTCTTTTCGGCACAGGAAAAATCGCAAGCTATAATGACATCTCTTCCCATCAGTGCGCTCCTCCTATCATACTGGTTAAACTTGTAATATTGTACTTTTTCATCACATCCGGCAGATCTCGGATGATATCACGGCAGGCAAAAGGATCGATCAGGTTAGCAGCGCCCACCTCAACTGCCGTTGCACCGGCCAACATCATCTCAATGACATCCTCTGCACTCGAAACACCGCCCATTCCAATAACAGGGATCTTAACGGCCTGGGACACCTGATAGACCATACGCACAGCTACCGGAAATATGGCAGCACCGGAAAATCCGCCCATTTTATTGGCGATCACCGGCTTCTTCGTGCGCAGATCAATGCGCATACCGAGCAAGGTATTGATCAAACTAATGCCATCTGCACCGGCCTCTTCACAAGCCTTGGCAATGGATACGATATCGGTCACATTCGGCGAAAGCTTAATAATGATCGGTTTGTCGGTAACTTTTCGCACGGCGGCCGTCACCTGCGCCGCCGCTTTAGGATCCGTACCAAAACTCATACCGCCACCGTGCACATTCGGACAGCTGACATTGACCTCTAACCACCCCACCTGCTCACAGGCAGACAATCGTTGACAGGTGTAAGCATAATCCGTTACCGAAAAACCACTGACATTCGCCATCACTTTCTTATGAAAGCACTGAGCAAGCTGCGGTAATTCTTTCTCGATCACGGCATCTACGCCGGGGTTTTGCAACCCAACAGCATTGATCATGCCGGAGGGACATTCAGCAATTCGCGGCGTCGGATTACCAAAACGGGGATCTTTCGTCGTTCCCTTAAAGGAAAAAGTTCCCAATACGTTGATATCATATAGTTCGGCAAACTCATATCCGTATCCAAATGTGCCACTGGCCGGAATAATTGGATTGTCCAGTTCAATACCGCAGAGATTTACCTTCATTTCTACCATAAAATCTCCTCCTTGGTCAGCACCGGACCATCCTTACATATACGCTTATACCCGGTCACCGTCTTGCAGGAGCATCCCATGCAAGCGCCAAACCCACAACCCATTCGCTCTTCAAAACTGAACTGGCCGGACGTCGTTGATGCTTTATAAATGGCTTTGAGCATTGGTTCCGGGCCGCAGGTATAGAAATAACTGTAGGTCAAATCCTTCATAGCATCGGTCACAAATCCTTTAATGCCGTACGTGCCGTCTACCGTTGTAACAAAAACCTGCGCACCAAGTGCGGCAAATTCCTTCTCATAGAAAATTTCTTCCTTGCCGTTAAAGCCAAGAATAACGGTAACCGCTTTCCCCTGCTCGATCAGCTTTTTAGCCAGCAGATACAGAGGCGGCACACCAACACCTCCGCCGATCAAGAGCGGCGAATCCCCGGCCATTGTCATATCATAGCCATTTCCAAGGCCGGTCAGCACATCCAATGTTCCGGATGTCATGTTGCTCATCTGTTCGGTACCGGCTCCTACCACTTTATAAAGGATGGTCACGCCGGTTTCATCCACATCACAAACCGAGATGGGACGGCGCAGATACTTACCGTCCAACTTAATGTTGACAAACTGACCGGGTCGAGTAATGTCCGATACATCGCCGGCCAACCGCATGCGATAAACATTAGCGGTCAGCGGCGTATTTTCTGTAATTTGATAAAGTCCCTGTTTCATGTCTGATCCTTAGGCGTCAATGGTAGAAATAGTAAGCGTGGTCTCTTCCAGAACATCCAGCAGAACACGCACGGTATCCAGCGCAGTAAAAATCGTCACATTGTTCTCGGTTGCACAGCGGCGGATCTGATGTCCGTCGCTCTCTGTGCCGGAGGACTGAATGTCCTTGGTGTTGATCACATAAGCGATATGACCCTGGCGAATCGCATCGGGGATCTCATTTGCATCCTCACTGATCTTAGCAAGGACATGCGTGCGAATTCCGTTCTCCTTCAGGAATTTAGCCGTACCCGCCGTCGCCTGAATATTAAAGCCAAGATTGTAGAAGCGACGGATCAGAGGCAACGCCTCTTCCTTATCCTTATCGGCAATGGTAGCAAAAACCGTACCATAGTTCTGCAAATGCATGCCGGAAGCCTGCAGGGCCTTATAGAGCGCGCGGTTAAGCTTATTGTCATAACCAATCGCCTCACCCGTCGATTTCATTTCCGGAGAGAGATAGGCATCCAAGCCACGAATCTTATTAAAGGAGAAGACGGGAACCTTGACATACCAGCGGGGGCGGCTGGGCTGCAGACCGCCCTTGTAGCCCTGCTCAGCCAGGGAGTGGCCCAGAGCCACCTTGGTGGCGATGTTGGCCAGGGGGATGCCGGTGGCCTTGCTCAGGAAGGGGACGGTACGGCTGGAGCGGGGGTTGACCTCGATGATATACACATCCTCGTTGGGATCGACGATGAACTGGATGTTGAACAGGCCTTCCATGCCCAGGCCGATGCCCAGCTTGGTGGTGTAGTCGATCAGCGTCTGCTTGACCTTCTCATTGATGGAGAAGGAGG
>JAZOAH010000003.1:0-11575 GCA_045595395.1 Eubacteriales bacterium
CATGAAGATGTTCCTTGACATTGACGAAAACGACATCATCACCGATGTCAAATTCCAGACCTTCGGTTGCGGTGCCGCGGTTGCCACCTCTTCGATGGCCACCGAGCTGATCAAGGGCAAGACGGTGACCGAGGCCATGCAATTGACCAATCAGGCGGTCGTTGAGGCGCTTGAAGGCCTGCCCGCCGCCAAGATCCATTGCTCGGTGCTGGCCGAGGAGGCCATCCGTGCCGCTCTGACCGATTTTTACAACCGCACCGGCCGTGAACTGCCCCCCGCTCTGCAGGGCTGCAGCTGCGGCGGCGGTGATTGCCATTCCTGCGGCGGCCATTGCCATGGCTAAGGTCGCCCTGGGCCTCTCGGGCGGGGTCGATTCGGCCGTGGCGGCCGCCCTGCTTGCCGAGCAAGGCCATCAGGTCATCGGCGTCTACTGCCAAATGACCGACGACACAACCGAACAACAAGACGCCTTGAGGGTTGCCGAGCATCTCGGCATCCCTTTTTGCGCTTTGGATCTGCGAGCCGACTTTCAAGCGTATGTATTGTCCGACTTTGTCCGTCAGTACAAAAACGGCCGCACCCCCAACCCCTGCATCGTCTGCAACCCCCTTGTCAAATGCAAGGGTCTGGCCTCGCTGGATACAGAATATATGGCCACCGGCCACTATGCGGGGGTAATTAAGAATAAGAACTATTATCAAATTACCCGCTCGGCCACCAAGGATCAGTCCTATATGCTCTCTCGCCTGCCCCAGGATATCCTCTCCCGGCTGCTGCTGCCGCTGAACGGCCGCACCAAGGAGGACAACCGAGCCCTGGCCGAACAGTTAGGCATCCCGGTGGCGCAGAAGAAGGACAGCCAGGACTTGTGCTTCTGTAAGAATTATATCGACTTTCTCCGCTCGGAGGGGGTGGCCGTCGAGGCGGGCGATTTTGTGATGGACGGCACCGTTGTCGGACAGCATAAGGGCACGCCCTGCTACACCATCGGCCAGCGCAAAAACTTGGGGCTCGCCCTGGGCCGCCCCGCCTTTGTCACCGCCATTGACGCCGCCAACAACACCGTCACCCTCTCCCACGCCGACCCGCACACCGCCACCGCCACCGTCACCGACCTGATCTGGCAAAGTGAGCCTGTCGAGCATCTGACCTGCACCGTCAAGACCCGACTGGCCGCTCCGCCCGTCCCGGCCACCGTCACCGTCGCCGACGGCGTGGCCCACATCGCCTTTGCCTCGCCCGTCCGTGCCGTCACCCCCGGCCAGACTTGTGTATTTTATGACGGCGACGCTGTCCTGTGTGCTGGATTTTTTGCATAATCATTTATCATTCATCACTCATCATTCATCATTTCTCATTTCTAAAGCCTGTATGGGGGTACGGGAAACGCTGTGCGCTCCGATTCGCCGACCGCCCTTGGCGGTGCCCGACTCATCGTTCTGTTATATGCAAAAAGAGTACCCATTTCGGGTACTCTTTTTTGCATGGAGCAGGGTACGGGAATCGAACCCGCCTCTGTGGCTTGGGAAGCGACCGTTCTACCGATGAACTAACCCTGCGTGCGTTTTATTATAACATAACCATTTTCAGATAGCAACCATAAATTTTTTATTTCATATCCTTTAAAATGCGAAATGATAAATAAGAAATGCAAAATATTCTTCCCTTTCCCTCTCTTCTGTGGTATAATACAGGTAGTATTATTCCATCCCAAAATTACCCAAGGAGGTGCCCTATGAAACGCACTCTGGCCCTGCTCCTGGTTCTGGCCACCCTGCTGTCCCTGGGCGGCTGCTCGATCATGGAGGGCAACATCAGCACCCTGCTCAAGATCCCTCAGCCCAACAAGGTGCAGCAGCAGCTGCGCAACGCCATCGACTCCCGCCTGGGCACCAACCTCAAATACGTATCCCCCGCCTCAGGCAACCATCGCACCTCCCTGCTGCAGATCGACCTCAACGGCTCGGGCGCCCAGGAAACGGTCCTCTTCTTCCTGCCCACGTCCGACGCTACCGTGGCCGACCTGGCCGTCTTTACCCAGCAGCCCGACGGCAGCTGGACGCTGACCAAGCAGATCCGCGGTGCTTCCGCCGCCATCGACTATGTCGAATTTTCCGACCTCAACGCCGACGGCAAGCTCGATATCCTGGTCGGCTGGATTCGGGGCGACAGCGCCCGTGAACTGTGCGTCTATGACATCTACGCCTCCGGCGACGGCCTGCTCTATACCGACGGCTACAACGAAAGCCGCTTTTTCACCGACACCGACGGCCAGCCGCTCATCTTCACCGCCTCCTTCGACAAGGCGGCCGGCATCGGCCAGGCCAAGGTGGTCACCTTAGGGCCGGACGGCATCCTCTCCCAACAGATGACCTGCGAGCTGGATGCCCACTTCGACACCGTCACCGCCGTCACCTACTCCCGCATCACCCCCACCACCCGTGCCATCATCCTCGACGCCCGCCTGGGCAATACCGCCGTCACCCAACTGCTCTTCTACGACGGCACCCACCTGCTCAACCCCTATTACAGCGACGGCCTGCTGGCCCCCTCCTTCGTGCGGGAAACGGCCTTCGCCTGCACCGACATCGACAAGGACGGCATCATCGAGATCCCCTCGGCCACCGCTCTGCCCCCCATCGCCTCTCTGGCCAATAGCCAGACGGCTATGGGCCTGACCGCCTGGTCGACCTTTAACTCGGCCGCCCTCTCCGACTTCTCCCTCCAGCCCCTCACCTATGAATTTTCCTGCATCATGAATGCAGCGCTGAGCTACTATTATATCTACCCCTCCGAATGGATCGGTCGGGTCAGCGTCTATAACAATACCGCCGACCGCACCATGTCCTTCTACTTTGTCGACCCCAATACCAACGCAAGCACCCTGCTCTTCTCCATCACCCGCCTGAGCCTGTCCGACTATAACAAGCGGGCAAATACCGGCGCCTGGTACGAACTCTACCGTGAGGACGAACAGGTCTTCGCCATCCATATCGCCGATGACCTCACCGCCGACCTCAAGCTCCTCATCGGCACCGTCACCGATAACCGTAACCGTCTGATCCTGTATTAAGAAGGAGTGTAGGAATATATGAGAAAGATTCTTGTTTTAGAAGATGAAGCCACCATCCGTGAATTTGTGGTCATCAACCTCAAAAGGAGCGGCTATACCGTCGTCGAAGCCGGCAGCGGTGAACAGGCACTGGAACTGCTGAGCGCCAACCCCGATGTTGATATCGCCCTGTGCGATATCATGCTCCCCGGTATCGACGGATTTGAGGTGGCCCGCACCATCCGTTCGGGCAACCAGCAGATCGGCATCATTTTGCTGACGGCCAAGACCCAAGAGACCGATAAGGTGACCGGCTTTATGTCGGGCGCTGACGACTATATCACCAAGCCCTTCTCCCCCTCGGAGCTGCTGGCCCGTGTCGACGCTCTCTACCGCCGCCTCTCCCTCTCCAAGCGTGACGAAGGCAAGACCTATGTGTCCGGCCCCTTCACCGTCGATCTGGTCTCCCGCACCTGCACCAAGAACAATGTGCCGGTCGATCTGACCCAGGTCGAGTTTATGCTGATGAAGACCTTTATGGAAAACAAAAACGTCGCCCTCTCCCGTGCCATGCTGCTGGATAAGGTGTGGGGTGCGGGGCATACCGGCGAAGAAAAGACGGTCGATGTCAATATGCGAAGACTTCGCATGAAGATCGAAGACGATCCCTCCGAGCCCAAGTACATCACCACCCTCTGGGGCTTCGGTTATAAATGGTGTGAAGCATAAATGAAATGGAAATTGCCTAAGATCACCCGGCGCTGGCTCTCCAGTGTCTTCGGCGTGATCCTTATCATCCTGACCGGCTTTGAGCTGACCCTCGGCGCCGTCATCTTCTCCTATTACCATAACTCGGCCGAGACCTTCCTCAAAAACCGCTCAGATAACCTGACCAACTACTACAATTCCTATATCGCCACCGCCGTCACCTCGTTGGAGGCGGGCGCCCGCCGTGTTTCGGAGGAGTTTAGCGACCTGGCCGCCTGCGAGATCCAGGTGCTCGACCCCCGTGGCCGCTGCCTGTATACTTCCATCGGCTACGCCATCGGCCACGAAACGGTCAACACCTCCGATTTTAAGTCGGCCATGGCCGGGGTGTCGGCCACCTACACCGGCCGCAACACCGGCACCGACGAGCGGGTCATGGCCGTTTCGGCCCCCCTGCTCGACAGCGAGGGCGCACCCATCGGCGTCCTGCGCCTGGTCAGCTCCCTTGAGGCGGTCGACCGCCAGGCCTGGATCGTCATCGGCACCACCGTCGCCATCTGCCTTGGCATCATCCTCTTTGTCTTTATGACCAACTACTATTTCATCTCCTCCATCGTCACCCCCCTCTCGGTCATCTCCGACACTGCCAACCGCATTGCCCAGGGCGATATGTCGGCCCGCATCGACAACAGCTACAAGGACGAGGTGGGCGACCTGTGCAACTCCATCAACAACATGGCCGGCGAGCTGGCCGAGAACGATCGGATGAAAAACGACTTCATCTCCTCCGTCTCTCACGAACTGCGTACCCCCCTCACCGCCATCAAGGGCTGGAGCGAAACGCTGATGCTCTGCGACCCGGCCCAGGATAAAGAAACCATCGACCGAGGCCTGACCGTCGTCAACGACGAGGTCACCAGGCTTTCCCACATGGTCGAGGAGCTGCTCGACTTCTCCCGCCTCCAGTCGGGGCGGATGCGCCTGCGTTTTGAGCCGGTCGACCTGTATGCCGAGATCACCCAGGTCACCCTCATCATGCGTGAGCACGCCCTCAAGGCCGGCATCGAGATCCACTTCGACCTGCCCGAGGACACCAACACCATCATCTCGGCCGACGCCGACCGCCTCAATCAGGTCTTTATCAACATCATCGACAATGCCATCAAGCATTCCGAGGCCGGCAGCCACATCCGCATCTATGTCACTGAGGACGACACCTGCGCCCGCATCTTCGTCGAGGACGAGGGCGAGGGCATCCATGAGGACGACCTGCCCAAGATCAAGGAGCGCTTCTATAAGGGTGTCTCCTCCAAACGAGGCACAGGCCTGGGCCTTGCCGTGGCCGACGAGATCATGCACCTGCATGGCGGCGACCTCTTTATCGATTCCAAACTCGGCGAGGGCACCAAGGTCACTCTCGTGCTTCCCAAGGAGAAATAATATGAGCCAAAACCAATCCAACCTCCACCGCACCTCCATCGGCGGCCAGGCCATCATGGAGGGCGTCATGATGCGCGGCCCCGAAAAAACGGTCATCGCCGTGCGTGACCCCCAGGGCGAGATCATCATCGAGCCCTTGAAAGATGAGGCCAAATTCAAGAAACTGAAAAAGATTCCTATTATTCGAGGCATCTTCAATTTTGTATCCTCGCTCACCACCGGCTTTGCCGCCATCAACCGCTCCACCGAGATCGCCCTGACCGAGGAGGAGCAGCAGCCCGATAAGTTTGATCGGTGGCTGCTCGATCATTTCGGCGACAAGGGCACCAAGCTCGTCACGGGGGTGACCATGGTCATCGGCGTGCTGCTGGCGCTGGGTCTGTTCATTCTGCTGCCCTACGGCGCCATGTGGTGCATCGAGCACTTCACCGGCTGGAACAGCGGCACCTGGTTTTATCTGATCGAGGGTCTGGTACGCATCCTCGTCTTCCTGCTGTATATCCTGCTGGTGCGGCAGATGAAGGAGATCAAGCGGCTGTTCGGCTACCACGGCGCCGAGCACAAGACCATTCACTGCTACGAACACGGAGAAGAACTGACGGTCGAGAATGTCCGTAAGTACACCACCCTCCATAAGCGTTGCGGCACCAATTTCCTGGTCATTGTCATGATCATTTCCATTTTGATCTTCTCCCTCATTCGTGTCGATCATCAGTTGCTGCGCTTAGGCCTGCGCATCCTGATGCTCCCGCTGGTGGCCGGCATCTCCTATGAATTTATCAAACTGTTCGGACGGTTTGACAACTGGTTTACCACCGCCCTCTCCTTCCCCGGGCTGATGCTCCAAAAACTGACCACCGCCCCGCCCGATGACGACCAGCTCGAGGTGGCCATCGCCTCCCTCAAGGCCGTCATCCCCGAAAATAAGGACGAGGACAAATGGTAAACCGCCTCAAAGCCGCCGGCATCGAGGATGCGGCGCTGGTCGTCCGCTTTCTTGAGCAGGAGGGCAAGCTCGATGAGGCGCACATCACCCGCATCCTCAACGGCCAGCCTATCCAATACCTGCTGGATACTTGGGAATTCTACGGCCTGCCCATGAAGATGCGCCCCGGCGTCCTCATCGCCCGACCCGACACCGAAATTTTGGTCGATACCGCCATCGACTTTTTAAAAACAAGAACGGATCCTGTTTTTGCCGACCTCGGCTGCGGCAGCGGCGCCATCACCCTGGCGGTCATGAAACACGCCCAAGCCGCCGCCCTTGCCGTTGATAACAATCCGCTGGCCATAGCCTTGACCAAGGAAAATGCGGCCGCCAACGGCCTGCAGCCCACCGTCATCGAGGCCGATCTGTTCGGCTATGAGCAAACCATGCCGCCGGTCGATGCCATTCTCTCCAATCCGCCCTACCTGGACAGCCGGGAGATGGGCGAACTGTCGCCCCAGGTGCAACAAGAGCCCCAAACGGCGCTGTTCGGCGGCGAGGACGGGCTGGACTTTTATCGGTATATCGCACCCCGATACCGCCGTTGTCTGAAAGAGGGCGGGGCGCTGATCTTCGAGATCGGCTATCGGCAGGGTGCGGCGGTGGCCGCCATCTGCCAAGGGAGCGGCTATCATGATATTCAAATACGGAAAGACTACGGCGGCAACGATCGTGTCGTCTTTTGTCGGAGGTAAGTATGAAGGAAGAATTTTCAAAGCGACTGACCCTGCTTCGCAAGGAAAGGGGCATCACCCAAAAACAGGCGGCCCGGGATCTGGGCATCTCCCAGGCACTGCTGAGCCATTATGAAAAGGGAATTCGTGAATGCGGCCTGGAATTTGTGGCAAGGGTGAGCGAATACTATAAGGTGTCGGCCGACTATCTGTTGGGGCTCTCTCAACTCATGGGCGGCGAAAAGCTTTCTTCCGATCTGCCCGATCCCTCGACCGAGCCGCCCGCAAACACCGGCGACCTGGCTCTGGGTTTGGGTCGGCGCATCGTCTTCAACGGGCTGGACCTGCTCTACACTGTCGCCGGTCAGACCAACCGTGACTATGTGCGGGCGCTCAATAATTACATGTACATCAGCGTCTATAAGGCCTTCCGCACCCTCTATCAGGCCAATCGGCAAAACAACGGCAACCTGTTTTTGGTCGACGCCACCCTCGCACCCTTCCATACCGAGGCGGCGCTGAGCGAGCAGTCGGCGCAGATGGCGGCCGCCCTGCAGCAGGCCGACGCCCCCGACCTGGGTCAAAACCGCATCGAGAAGGAGTATCCGACCCGTGCCGGCGGACTGCTCAATTTAATAAAAAATGCCGAAAATTTGATCAAACGCTGAATAAAACAAAAAATACCTCTCACACTATCTGTGGGAGGTATTCTTTTATGATACTTGACAGAATTGCCTTGATCCTCGCCATCGTCGGCGGGCTCAACTGGGGTAGCATCGGCATTTTCAACTTTGACTTTGTCCAGGCGCTCCTCGGTCAAAACTCGATGCTGTCCCGCATCGTTTTTACCCTGGTCGGTCTGGCGGCCGTCTGGAGCATCTCTCTGCTCTTCCGCCAGCGCAACGAAGTCGTCGAATAACCGACCCATAAGCCGCAGACTGCTCGTCTGCGGCTTATAAATTCAAAGAAACCGAAGGTTTCTTCCCATTAAGCCTTCCCCTTGAGGGGAAGGTGTCTGCGAAGCAGACGGATGAGGTGCTTACCGGCTACATCCATCGAGATTGCCCCGTCTGCCTTCCCCTTGAGGGGAAGGTGTCTGCGAAGCAGACGGATGAGGTGCTTACCGGCTACATCCATCGAGATTGCCCCCTCTGCCTTCCCCTTGAGGGGACGGCTTTTAAAAGAAGGATAGGCTCTTGTTCGGTTTGACAAGTCCATGCTCTTATGGTATAATATTTATAATTGTATTGTTCGTGATTTTTTCTAAAAAGAAGCACCAACAACGTCTGGCGAGAGCGTCAGGCTTACTTTCATTGTATAAAAAGGAGAATCAACTTGTCAGAAAAAACTAAGAAACGCACCTATACTTCCCGCAAACCCTCACGCCCCAAGAAGCCGCAGAGCAAGCTGCGCATCATTCCGCTGGGCGGCCTGGGCGAGGTCGGCAAGAACCTGACCGCCATCGAGTATGAAAAGGATATCATCCTCATCGACTGCGGCATGACCTTTCCCGACGAGGATATGTACGGCATCGACTATGTCATCCCCGACATTTCCTATCTCAAGACCTGCGGCAAGAATATCTTGGGCATCTTCCTCACCCACGGCCATGAGGATCACATCGGCGCCCTGCCCTATGTCCTGCGTGATCTCAATGTCCCCGTCTACGGCACCAAGATGACGCTGGGCATCGTGCGTGGCAAGCTGCGTGAGCATCGCCTGGACAAAACGGCCATCCTCATGGAGATCGCCGCCGGCGACACCGTCAAGCGTGAGCCCTTTGCCGTCGAGGCCATTCGGGTCAACCACTCGATCGCCGATGCCGTGGCCTATGCCATCCACACCCCCGTCGGCGTCATCGTCCACACCGGCGACTTTAAGATCGACACCACCCCCATCATGGGCCAGCCCATCGACCTGACCCGCCTGGGCGAGTTGGGACGCAAAGGTGTGCTGTGCCTGATGAGCGACTCGACCAACGCCGAGCGTGAGGGCTCAACCTCCTCCGAGCGCAGCGTCGGCACCACCTTTGAACATATCTTTTCCCAAAAATCCAACCGTGACCGCCGCATCATCGTGGCCACCTTCGCCTCGAATGTGTCACGTGTCCAGCAGGTCATCAACGCCGCCGTCCACGCCGGCCGCAAGGTGGCCGTGTCGGGCCGCAGCATGCTCAATGTGCTGACGGTCGCCCAGGAGCTGGGCTACATGGTCATCCCCGAGGGCACGCTGGTCGACCTCGACCGCATCAATCAGTTCCCGCCCGAGCAGATGTGTTTAATTACCACCGGCAGCCAGGGCGAGCCGCTGTCGGCCCTCTATCGCATGGCCTATTCCGATCATAAAAAGGTCGAGATCGGCCCCAAGGACACCGTTATTCTTTCGGCCTCGGCCATTCCCGGCAACGAGAAATCGGTCTCTCGTGTCATCAACGAGCTGCTCAAATCGGGCGCCGAGGTGGTACACGGCCATGAGGAGCATGTCCATGTGTCGGGCCACGCCTGCCGTGACGAGCTGGCCATGATCCTGGCCCTGCTGCGCCCCAAATATTTCCTGCCCTTCCACGGCGAGTACCGCCAGCAAAAGCGCCATGCCGAGCTGGCCGCCTTCGTCGGCATCGCTCCCTATAACATTCACATCCTGGAAAACGGCCAGGTCTTCGAGTTTAATAAGGAAAGCGCCAAGGTGGTCGACCATGTCCCGGCCGGCCGTGTGCTGGTCGACGGTCTGGGCGTGGGCGACGTGGGCAACATCGTCCTGCGTGACCGCCGCCACCTGGCCCAGGAAGGCATCATCACCATCGTCATGATCTTCGACGCCCAGTCGGGCCACCTGGTCTCCGGCCCCGACATCATCTCCCGTGGCTTTGTCTATGTCCGAGAAGCCAGCGACCTGATGGACCAGGCCAAGGCCGTCGCCATGCGTGTCGTCGAGAACTGCGAGCATCGCCGCATCAAGGACTGGCAGCTGATCAAGACCCAGGTCAAGGACGCCGTCGGCAAGTTCATCTTCGACACCACCAAGCGCAATCCCATGATTTTACCTGTCATCATGGACGTATAAGCCACGCAACCTGCACGGCAATTTATCATTCATCATCCATCATTCATCATTTCGCACTTCCCCGGCACTCTGCTATGCTCCAAAAATGAGAAATGATAAATGATTATTGATAAATGCAAAATTTTTCTCGCATTCAAGAGCAATCTTCGGATTGCTCTTTACTTTTGCCCGGTTTTTGGATATAATAGATTGAATCTATATGAGGTGAAACACCATGGTTGAATATGATGATATTAAAATGCAGCTGACCGCCCTGGCGCCCAAGCTGGAAGAGCTGACCCGTGCGCTGGACATTGACGCCATCGACGCCGAGATCGCCAAGCTGGAAGAGCAGAGTGCGGCCGACGGCTTCTGGAACGATGCCGCCACCTCCTCCAAGGTGCTGCAACGATTAAGCTCGCTCAAAAACAAAAAATCCACCCTCCAGTCGCTGACCGGCCGCTACGAGGACGCGCAGACCCTCATCGAAATGGCCGAGGAAATGGAGGATGTTACCCTGGTCGACGAGGCGCAGGAAAATGTCACCACCCTGGAGACCGACCTGTCGGCCGCCTTGATGCAGACCCTCCTTTCGGGCGAGTACGACGGCCGCTCGGCCATCGTCACCCTGCACGCCGGCGCCGGCGGCACCGAGGCGCAGGACTGGGTCGAGATGCTCTACCGTATGTATATGCGCTGGACCGAGCGCCACGGCTATAAATTCAATCTGCTCGACATGCTCGAGGGCGACGAAGCGGGTCTGAAATCGGTCTCCTTCGAGGTCGTCGGCGAAAACGCCTACGGCTACCTCAAGAGCGAAGCCGGCGTCCTCCGCCTGGTGCGTGTGTCGCCCTTTGACGCCTCCGGCCGCCGCCAGACCTCCTTTGCCTCGCTCGAGATCGTCCCCGAGATCGACGAAACCATCAAGGTCGACATCAACCCCGAAGACCTTCGTATCGACACCTACCGCTCGTCGGGCGCCGGCGGCCAGAAGGTCAATAAGACCTCCTCGGCCATCCGCATCACCCACCTGCCCACCGGCATCGTCGTCTGCTGCCAGAACGAGCGCAGCCAGCACCAGAACAAGGACATGGCCATGAAGATGCTCATGAGTAAGCTCATGGAGATCAAGGAGCGTGAGCATCTGGAAAAGATCGACGACATCAAGGGTGAACAAAAGCAGATCGGCTGGGGCAGCCAGATCCGCTCCTACGTCTTCATGCCCTACCAGATGGTCAAGGACACCCGCACCGCCTTTGAGACCAGCAACATCAATAATGTCATGGACGGCGATCTGGACGGCTTCATCAACGCCTACCTGACTGCCGCCGCCACCGGCAACTGGGCAACCAAATAATCCATCGAGGCCTCCTTTTGCCAAAAGGGAGGCCTCGATGCAAATTCAGCAGGAGGCCGAATGATATGAAAGGGAAAAAAGCACTGGCCCTGCTTCTGGCAGTGGCTCTGACCGGCACACTGGCTGGCTCGGCTCTGGCGGCAGACGGGCTGTTTACCGCTTTCGCACCGAAGGAAGATGCCGTAATTCTATACACCAACGACGTCCACACCTACATTACCGAGGACATTACCTATTCCACCATAGCCGCCCTGAAGGATTCCATCCCCAATTCCCTTCTGGTGGATGCCGGTGATCACATCCAAGGTACCGCT
>JAZOAH010000004.1:0-97769 GCA_045595395.1 Eubacteriales bacterium
AACTAATTAGGAGGGAATCGAAATGAAGAAAATTTATAATCAGCCCGAACTCGAGATCGTGACCTTTGCCACGGCCGAGTCCATCACCGCCGACTGGAACGAAGGCGATTTGGAAATCACCGTTTCGGAGTGGTTTGACGACTAACAAACAAGCAACGAGCCTGTCAAATGACAGGCTCGTTTTTTTACAATTCATATAAATTACTCTAGACAAAGTGAAAAAAATATGATATAACTAATGAAGTAACATAACATGGGTCATTGTCTATCATTCGACATGTTATGGGAAGCAAATAAAGGAGGCAAACACTATGAAAAAGATGAAACAGATCGCAGTTGTGTTGCTGTGCCTGTGCATTCTTTGCGGACTTCCTCTCGCCGTCGGCGCTGCCGACCCGATCAGTCTGCAAAAGGCAGAGGTCGTTAGTGTGACTGACGCCGGTGTCGTCGTTCGCGCGACCTTCAGCGGCAAAGTCAATCTGTGGTCAACAAAACTAAACAGAGATAACAATCTCTTCTGCCTGCAATCGCAAGCAGATGCGATCGGTGACGATGGTACTAACGTTGCCGTTTGGCAGATGTGGAAGCACACTACTGCCTATGTCGGAGGACAGGAGATCGGGGGCAAGACCTATTCCAACGTCTTGGAATTGACCTTCCCGTTCTGCCACGACAATCATAAGACATTATGGTTCGACGCAAACGGTGAACCTCAGGTGCCGGCCGGTGCCTATTTCTATCTGGGCGATAACGGTAAAAACCCGGATGGCTCCGACTACATCACGGAAGCCCTTATGACCGGCGAGAACGGCGCTCGCATCAATCGCACCGATGAAGGCAATCAGTTCAACATCATGAGAATGCCCGCCGAGGATGCGCTTCAGGCGCCCATCACCCTCGACAGCGCAGTCGTTACGGCAGCCAATGCCGATGGCTACACCATCGAGGCCACCTTCTCGGCGCCCGTTACCGTTCCCAATAAGGGAAGCTGGATCGTCATGAATCAGCCCAGCGCTAACCCTCACTCGGCTACCGTTTGCCAGAACTGGCAGATCCAGTCGATGGAATATGTCGGCGACACCGCAGGCACCAACTATTCCTCGGTTCTCCGCCTCAATTTCAAATACTGCGTAGATGCTACCCATCAGGCTCTGTGGAAAGATGCAGAAACCGGCCTGTACAAGGTGCCTGACACCGGCATTTTCGAAGACGGTATTTTCCTCTGCGCCAACGACTTTGCCAAGGGTCATGCGGTTGGCTCCGGCCTGATGAGCACCACCGTTATCCACGGTGAGGATGACAGACCCGTTGCCATCACCACCGCCATCAACCCCGGCGCCGGCAACGAGTACGGCGTCGTGTCTGCTGCGCTGGAAAACCGGATTCCCGCACCTGCTGAACCGCCCCTGAGCGTCAAGTCGGCTACCATTCTGGATGCCGATGATCCCGATAAGGTGCAGTTCCTGGTCACCTTCACCAAGCCGGCCACGATGAACATCAGTGCCCCGAACTGGGCGATCATGATGCGCTTCGGCATTGCCGCTAACGGCGCAGGCAACAAGCAGATGTCTTCCTTTGAGTATGTCGATCCGACTACCGGCGCCGACGGCAAGGAATATGCCACCCAGATCCTCTTTACCTTCCCCAAGGCCGACAGCATGCCGCTGAGCGGCAAGGTCGGTATTGCCTTTGCCGAGTATAACTTCCCCGACGGCTTCAATGACGATACCGTGTCTCCCGACATTATTTCGGATGAAAAGGGCAACGGCTTGCAGGCTACCGATCTGATCAACAACGCTTCTCTGGATCGCATGGGTATCTCCTTCACCATAGCCAATCTGGCTGCCGATGCTCAGGAGATCCTTACCATCATTCCGAAGAATGAGACCCAGGTGACCGTCGACTTTGGCATGCTCGTCCAGTCGATCGATATCTCCAAGGGTATCACCCTTGGCTCTCGCACCGTTACCGCCGCTCAGCCTGAGGGGGTCGTTTCGGATAACTACGGCACCTACGGTTCGGCTCGCTGGACCCTGACCCTCGACGGCCTGATGTCCGATCAGGACACCCTGTTGACGATCCCCGCCAACGCCGTTACCACCCCCTATAACAACACCGTTGTGGCCAAGGACATGACCATTACCATGGTCCCCTTCAAGGCTATTACCATCGACAAGATGGTCGTTAACGGCGAAAGCACCATGACCCTGACCTCGGCCGACGTCATCGAGCAGCTTGAGAATGTGGCCGCTTCGGTCCGCGCCCTCAAGTCCGACGGTACGATAGCCGCCGAAATGATGCTGACTCTGACCCAGAGCGCCGACGACCAGCTTATCTATATCGCCGCTCCGGATAAAGCGGGCAATTACCGCACCTTCTCGTCCATCTGGCAGTTTGCCGCAGACAATGGCTATACGCTGGTCTTTGCCATTACCTATTCGGGCATGGACTATGTCAACACCTACCCGCTGACGGTCGACGATTATGAATTTGATCCCTCGCCCTTCACCGTGACCAAGGTGACCCAGAGCGGAGAGCATACCCTGCTGGTCAAGTTCAATCATGACTTTATCATAACCGGCGTTGACAATGCTCGTCAGATCGCCCGTCTGCGCATGATCAACCCGACCACCGGTACCGTTATCTACTTTAAGGATGACGCAGGCAAGACCATTCACATGCAGTGGGATGCCATCGCTTCGGCCTATTATGAGAAGGATGGCCAGCCGATGAAAGATACCCTGGAGCTGACCTTCGCCGACAGCGTGGATATCAGCATGCTGCTCAATAAGGTCAACCTGTCCGAAGAATTCAAAAACTATCCCATTGTTCTGTGCCTGGAAGAGGCGGTCAATATCGACACGGCCGACAAGGGCAACCATGTCATGTATAACATCCGCCGCGATGAAGACGGCGATATCGACGGCAAGCAGCTGGATGTTACCAAATATAAGCACTCCTCGGGCGCCTTGGGCGACTATGTTCTGGTCGAAGTCTCGGAGGTAGCCGAGCCTTCCTTCGGCGTTGCGATCGACAAGGTCGAGGTCCTTGACCAGACCCGTATCGTCGTAACCTTCAACAAGCCCGTTGTCTTTAAGAATCCTGCCGTTGCCATTCGTCTGGTCAACGATAAGAATCAGACCAAGACCAACGATGCCGGCAGAGAACTGTTCTGGACCGGTACCACCTCCTATTACAACGATGAGCACACCCAGATGCTCTTTGTCCTCCACGACGATACCCTGCAGAAGAACAACGCTGTAATCGAGCGTGTGGACGGTTTGGATGAACTGTTTAACGCCGGTTACGAAGACAGCGAATATAAGCTCAAGCTGACCTTCCTCGATCACCTGCAAAAGCCCAGCCGCAAGATGGATGGTGTCGTTGTCGGTGTTACCGGTGAGGATGGCAGTCTGATGATGTCCGACCTGCTCAACGGTCTGGACGATGCCGTCAGCTGCAACATTGATAGCACCCAGATCCCACAGGGCGAACTGGCCATGACCGATGTTACGATCATTTCCGACCTGGAAGCCGTCATCACCTTCTCGGCTCCCATTGAGATCGCCGATCGTCCCTACCTCGGTATCCGTATCCTCAACGATAAAAACCAGTTGCTGTTCCGCACCGCAGCCGGTGAGATCGTCTTCGTCGGCAAGGATGCCGAAGGCAATCCTACCACGCCGTTGCAGGGTCAGTCCACCTGGTCCTGGTACAACGATGAGCACACGCAGGTGCTGATCAAGCTGACCAGCGGCGTTGAAGATGCCAAGACTTTTGTCGATATGGTGAACACCGATTGGGATGCCATCTATCCCGGCGCCAGACTGACCATCGGTATCGAAGAGAACCACGCACCCGTTATCCAAAACAACAACCGTATCGAAAATATCTATCTGGTCTCCGATCCCCGTGTTACCCTCACGGCCAACAAGTTTGACGGCGGCCTTGACGGCATCTATATCGAGCCCAACATCGACTATACTCCGAAGAATGTCACCATGTCGGCCTCTGTCATCAACGACATGCAGGTTCGCATCACCTTCTCCCACGATGTGGAATTGAAGGGTAAGACATGGTTCACCATCCGCTACATTGATCCCAAGACCGGCGTTTCGGCCATCTGGGGCGATGACGGCTATAACCGTACTCTCGTTCAGTTCAGCGGTACCTGGGAGTGGGAAAACAACAGCAAACGCTCCATTATCTGGACCATGAACGGCAATAACCTCTTCGGCGCCTGCAACCTTGCCGACCTGGCCGCCCAGAAGGGTGCCCTGGCTCTCTTCAAGGGCTATCCGCTGGTTATGACGGTTCAGGAAGTCGATTCCGAAGAGTATAAGGTAAGCTCTAAGAACGGCCGTATTGAAAACTTTGTGACCCTCGACGGCAAAGATCGTCTGGCCGCTACCGCCGTTGACGCTGGCCTCGACTTCGCCTATGCCGGCCTGAACACCAAAGCTCTCAGCAATGTCAACGATATTCAGCTGCTCGAAGTCAATGCCATTGACGATCAGACCCTTGAGCTGGTCTTCTCCGAAGAGATCGTCTTCGGTACCGACGACAAACTGCCCACCTTTACCCTGCGCTATCTCAACCCCACCGGCGAGAGCGAAGTGCTGGTCAACGGTAAGGTAGCCAACTTTAAGGGTACGATCGCCATCAAGGAAGGCGATGCCAAGGTCCTGATCTGGAAACTCAAATCCGGCAATGCCGACAGCCTGACCGACATCCTCAACTATAACGGCAACCTCAAGTGGAACAAGGGCGCTCGCGTCTGCATGATCGTCGAGAACGCCAGCGAAGGTATCCCGACCTATACCAAGCGTATGTGGGGTATCTACAGCACCGATAGAGTCCGCACCCTGGCGATCGAGTACATGAAGGAACCGAACATCACCATGGATATCAACGTGTTGTACGACCTTCCTGCACCCGAGCAGACGACCACCAACGAGGTCGTGACCGTTACTGAATATTACAGCAATTATCTGCCCTTCATTCTTGCCTCGGCGGGAATGGTCGTTGTCGGCCTGGCGATGTTGATTGTCGTCCTGATCGGCAAGCGTAAGAAGGAGGAGAAGTAATGAACATCAAACGAATTGCTATAGCGATCCTTCTGCTGGTTGTGCTGCTGGCCGGTCTTCCGGTCAGCGCCGCCGAGCGGAAACTGACGCTCGATCGCGCTGTGCAGATCAGCAACACCCAGATCATTCTGGAATTTTCCGAGCCTATCGCCATCAACAAAAACCTTGATGTCAGAAACCCGGCTATGCTCGTCCGTATCGTTAACGGCAGCGGTGCTCTCCAAAGAGTAACCGATAGCACCAGCAAGAACTACCTGTCAAACCTTCAGTGGGAAGGCGAGATCCAGTATGTAGACAGCAAGCATGACCGCATTGTTTGGACGCTCGCCGATGACAACATGGGCGTGAAGTCGATCTCCGAAATTACCGGATTTGCCGGCGAACTGGAGAAGTTTAAGAACTACAAGGTGGCCTTCGTTATCGAAGAGATCCCCGAAAATGCATCGTCCCTGAGCACCGACAACACCGTCTGCAACATCACCACCCAGGACGGCACGGTCTATCTGACCCCGACGCAGCCCACCGGCCGTGAAAAATGCATCATTCCCCTGGAAACCGATCTGAGCTATCGTGTCAACCTGTCCGCCACCGAAACGACCCAGGAGGAGCAGGAAATGACCAAGTTTGATATGCCTCTGATCGCTCTGGGCGACGGCAAATTCGCCGGTGCTGAAACAGCAATCACCGAAACGGTTCGTGTCCTCCAAAACAATCCGCTCTATGTCGCCCTGATCCTTGGCGGCGGCGCCGTTGTTTTGGCGGCCCTTGTCGTTGTGTCGCTGGTTCTGAAAAAGAGAAAGAAGGTGTGAGCCATGAAAAAAATTATCAGCTTGCTCTTGGCAACCATCCTGTTGCTTGGCGTCTTGGCCGGTTGCGGCACACAAGGCGTACAGCAGGATTATTCCGATCCCGTAGCAACCGCCAAGGCCTGGATCGACACTCAGATCAAAAACAACACCCTCTTCTCCTTCGATTATGACGGCGTAGCATACGCCGACCATATCAAGAAATGGCAGAAGACGGTCGATGAGACCGAAAATGGTTGGACCGTCACCTATAAAAACGGCGATGTCACCGCCTGGTCGGAAATCACTTTTGACGAGGAACTGGCCGCTCTGGAATGGACCAACTACTTCAAAAACGAAGGCTCTTCCGACTCTCCCGTCATCAGCAACATTCAGGCCCTCAACAGCTCGGTCGCCATCGAATCGCCCGTGCTGTCAACAGCCAACGGCTCCAATGACCGTGCCGATGACTTTACCCCCCTCTCGGGCGACCTGGTCGAAGCCGGTACCCTAACCTATGAAACCACCGGCGGCCGCTCCTCGCAGAATGCCTTCCCTTACTTTGATGTTTGCAACGGTGAGCACGGCATTATGCTGGCCATCGGCTGGACGGGCGACTGGCGTGCCAACTTTGTCCACAATGAAGGCACGGTTGCCATCACCGCCGGTATGCAGAAGACCAATATCGCCTTGCATGGCAATGAGGATATGCGTACCCCGATGATCATGCTGCAGTTCTTCAGCGGCACCCAGGCTGACGGCCATAACGCTTTCCGCCGTCTGATCGTCAAGTCCTATACTCCTACCGATGAGTCGGGCGCACCGGTCACCGATCTGCCCATCTTTGTCGGTTGCGACAACGTGGAAAATGAAGACGCCATCATCCAGAGAATCCAGAAAAAGATTGACAGCGGCCGTCAGGTCGACGGTATCTGGATCGACGCAACCTGGTACGGCGGCTTGACCACCGACCATATCATCTCCGACTACACCTGGACTAGATATCTGGGCGATTGGTATTTCAACCCCGATCGCTTCTCCGACGGCAATATCGTTGAGGTCGGCACTTGGGCCGAAGAGCGTGGTTTGGATCTGCTCATCTGGTTCGAGCCCGAGCGTGTAAGCGGCGAATCTTCCCTGGCCAAAGAGCACCCCGAATGGATGCTCAATCTGGTGGAGCAATTCGGCAATCAGCTGAAACTGGACATGTATCTGTATGATCTGAGCAACGATGAAGCCTGTGACTATCTGATTGATACCATCAGCGGCGTTCTTAAGGAAAGCAAGATCACCTGGTACCGCCAGGACTTCAACTGCAATCCCGGTTCCACCTGGGCGGCAAACGATGAAAACGAGAACCGTGCCGGCATGACCGAGATCAAGTACGTCACCAACCTCTACCGTTATCTCGACGGTCTGGTTGAAGCCAACCCCGGTCTGATGATCGACAACTGCGCTTCGGGCGGTCGTCGTCTGGACCTGGAGATGGTCAAGCGCTCCTTCACCTATTGGCGCACCGACTTCTCCTCCCAGAAGTCCGGTACGGCCGATCACATCCGTTCGATCAACTACAACCTGACCTGGTGGCTGCCCCTCCACGGTGGCGGTTACCCGCATTATAACAATGCCGGTCTGACCTACAATCTGCGCTGCTACATGAGCGCCGGCTTCAACCTGGGCGACTACAGCTCTGAAGTCACGACCCAGAAGCTCCTGGCCCAAAACCAAGCCTGCAGCGATATGATGTACTACGACTATTACATGCTGCCTTACAGCGTCGGCCTGGATGTCGCCACCGATAACGTGGCCTACCAGTTCAATGTGCCGGAGGAGGGAAGAGGTTATATCATGACCTTCCGTCCCATGGCAAGCGTTGAAGCCACCACTACCTATGCTCTGCAGGGTCTGGACCCCAACGCCATGTATAAACTGGTCGTTGCCGATTCGGGCGATACCCTCACGCTGTCGGGTGCTGACCTGATGAACAAGGGTCTCACCTGCGAATATCCCGAAGCCGCCTTCTCGATGCTGATCAACTACGAGAAGATCTAAGTGAACAAACAAGCAGAAAACTTTATGTTTTCTGCTTGTTGTATTTCATAGATCCATGAAGACAACATGCACCCATAAGGAGGAAACCCCCATGAAAAAAATTCTTGCGGCAGTTCTGTGCCTGGTTGTGCTTGTTTCTCTGGCCGCTTGCGGTGGCACAACAACATCTTCTTCGGAAGAGCCTGTGCTGACCGAGGCTGAAAAGCTGTCCCAGATTTTCAAAGGCATCATTCGTCTGGTCGACGAAGACGGTGTCTACAAGCCGCTTCGCTTCACCGATGAAGAGCTGGCCGCTTACGAAAAAGATCCTACCATTCCTTACTCCAAGTGCACCACCGGCGTCCGTATGGATTTCTATACCGATGCCCAGGAGATATCCTTTAAATTCAATCTCGACACCGCCTTCCATGATGGCAAAGCCCAATTCCCCGAAGACAGCTTTGACATCTATGAGAACGGCGAGTTCAAACAGAGCGTTGTTGCTTCCGGCATTTCGACCGTCCGTGAGCTGACCTATACCCGTCAGTCCTCCGACGCCGAAAGCCGCATCACCATCGTCTTCCCCATGAGACATGAAACGAGAATCTACACCCCCTCGCTGGGCAACTATCGCCCCTACGAGGAGTATGCACACAAGATCCTCTTCTTCGGTGACTCCATCACCCAGGGTCTGTTTGCCGATAAGCCCTCGGACAACTATGTTGACCAGGTCTGCCGTGCTCTCAACGCCAACTATCTGAACCTGGCCGTCGGCGGCGAGAAGTTCCGCTTCGAAGCCCTCTCCGACAATGTGCCCTTCGAGCCCGACCATATCGTCATCGCTCTGGGCACCAACGATAAGCACCAGCATTACACCATTCTCGAGATCGAGAAGAACTGCAAGCAGTATTGCGACCGCATCACTCGCCTCTATCCGAACGTCCCCGTCACCTTCATCACTCCCTTCGAGGATCAGGGTAAGGATCATGTGAACATGTACACCTCCGTCGCAGAAAATTACGGATTTAACGTAGTTGACGGCCGTACGCTGGTTGCCGGAATAGCTGCAAACTTCAACCCGGATGGCGTGCATCCGTCTACGGCCGGATTTAATTCCATCGCCACCAATCTTTTGCCCCTGCTCAAGCAGCACATGGGCATCTGACGGTCTAAGTAAACAAACAAGCAGAAAGCCATGTGCTTTCTGCTTGTTTTGTTTATCTTGCTTTTTATGTCGTCTTGCAGTATAATACAAAAAAGATCACTGTGAAAGGAGGCCAAAGCCGGATGTCAAGCCTGCGTAAGGAATATCGGATCTTGCTCAAATCTATTCCATCCACCGTCGTAACCCTCTTCACCGTCAGCGTCATCTGCATGAATCTGCTGGCCAACAAAACGCTGCTCCAGCTCGACTGGATCGCTCTTGACGGTGGTATCCTCATCTCCTGGCTCTCCTTTATGTGCATGGATATCATCACCAAACACTTCGGTCCTAAAGCCTCCACCTTCATTTCCATCCATGCCGTCTGCATCAATTTGCTGACCTGCCTGATCTTTTATCTCGTCAGCATCATTCCTTCAACCGCCAGCGATTATCGTGCCTTTGACAGCATCTTCGGCGGCACTTGGTTTGTTCTGCTGGGCAGCACGGTGGCCTTTCTGGCCTCTGCCGCCGTCAATAATATCCTCAACTGGTTGATCGGCCTCTCCTTTCGCCGCAACCCCGACGGAAAACTGGCCTACATGATGCGATCCTATATCTCCACCTTCGCCGGGCAGTTCCTCGATAATTTTATCTTCTCCCTGATCGTCTTTCATGGCTTTGCCCCCATCTTTTGGTCGGGCTTTTCCTGGACGGTCCTCCAGTGCGCCATGTGTGCACTGACGGGTGCGGTGGCCGAGCTGCTCATGGAGATCGTCTTTTCACCCATTGGCTATAAGATCACCAAACGCTGGAAGGCCAACGGCATCGGCCGCGAATATTTTGACTATCTGAACAAGGGGGCATCGGCATGAAGGTTTTGATCACCGGCACATCCCAGGGCATCGGCAAGGCGATGGCCGAACTCTTCCTGCAGCAAGGGCATACCGTCATCGGCATCGACCGCCAGCCCGCCCCATTCACCCATGAAAACTACACCCATTACCCATGCGACATCCGCCACTCCGACGTTCTGCCGCAACTGGACGGAGTCGAGATCCTGATCAACAATGCCGGCACCCAAAACCAGGAGGATATCGACATTAACCTCAAAGCGCTCATCGCCGTCACCGAGCGCTACGGCGTGCAGGAGAAGATTCGTTCGATCCTCAACATCGGCTCGGCCAGCGCCCATACCGGCTCGGAATTTCCCGAGTATTGCGCCAGCAAGGGCGGCGTGGTTGCCTACACCAAAAATACGGCCATGCGGGTAGCCCCCTTCGGCGCCACCTGCAACAGCCTCGATCCGGGCGGCGTGCTCACCCCCCTTAACGACTGCGTCATCCAAGACCCCGTCCTGTGGGATCAGATCATGGAGCAGACCCCTCTCAAGCGATGGGCCACCCCGCAGGAGATCGCCCAATGGGCCTATTTCTTAACGGTCGTCAACAGATTTTGCACCGGTCAGAGCATCGTGGTCGACGGCGGCGAAAGCACCTTCCATCGCTTCATTTGGCCCGAAAATCGGTAGACCGTCCGTCGCCGCATAAAACCACCCTCCTGCGCCAACACTAAGGCGTAGGAGGGATTTTTTATGTGTACCGCAGTGACCTATCAAACCCGTGATTTCTATTTCGGCCGCACCCTGGACTATGAATGTTCCTACACCGAAGAGGTGACGGTCACGCCCCGCGGCTATCTCAACAACCGCTACGGCATGATCGGCATGGCCTATGTTGTCGACGATTATCCGCTCTATTACGATGCCGTCAACGATGTCGGCCTGTGCATGGCCGGGCTCAATTTTGTCCACTCCGCCCATTATCAAAGCGGCGAGGGGATCGCCCCGCATGAGTGTATTCCCTATGTCTTGGGACGGTGCGCCACCGTGGCCCAGGCCAAAAGACTGCTGGTCAACACCCGATTGGTCAGCCACGGCTTTGGTCAACTGCCCATCGCCCGCCTGCACTGGCTGATCGCCGATCGGCAGTCCTGTATCGCCGTCGAGCCGACCGAGCAGGGACTGATGATCTACGATGACCCGGTCGGGGTGCTGACCAATGAGCCGCCCTTTCCCGAGCAGATGAGCCGCTTAAACGACTATCGCCGCCTGTCCGCCCAGACCCCGCCCAACACCTTCGGCATGGAACTGGAGGACTACACCCGTGGCCTGGGCAGCCTCGGCTTGCCCGGCGACTACACCTCACCCGGCCGCTTTGTCCGTGCCGCCTTTGTGTGTCAGCACTCGGTCAGTTTCACCTCCGAAAAGGAGAGTGTAAGCCAGTTTTTCCATATCCTCGACAGCGTGGCCATTCCCCGTGGGGTGTGCGACATCGGCGAGGGGCATTACCATCATACCCTCTATTCCTCCTGCATCAACGCCACCCGAGGCATCTACTATTACACCACCTACGACAACCGCCGCATCACCGCCCACGCCCTGCCTAAGGGTCGGGGCGGGGGACTGGTGCGGTATCCTCTTGCGCCCTGACGGCATTTGTGTTATAATAAAAATAACCCAATAAGGAGGACTGTATTATGGAATTATTTTTACCTGTTTTAGCTATTGTTGTCATCATTTTGTTCTGTCATATCAAGGTCGTGCCGCAGGCTACCGAATATGTCATCGAGCGCCTGGGAAAATATAAGCGCACCTGGAGCGCCGGCTTGCACTTGCTTGTGCCGCTGATCGACCGGATCGCCAAGAAGGTCACCTTAAAAGAGCAGGTGCTTGACTCACCGCCCCAGCCGGTCATCACCAAGGATAACGTCACCATGCAGATCGACACGGTGGTCTATTTCAAGGTCTTCGATGCCAATCTCTTCACCTACGGTGCCGTCAATCCCATCTCGGCCCTCTCCAACCTCACCGCCACCACCCTGCGTAACATCGTCGGCGAGCTGGAGTTGGACGATACCCTCACCTCCCGTGATAACATCAACGGCAAAATGACCGAGATCCTCGACTCGGCCACCGACCAGTGGGGCATCAAGGTCATCCGTGTCGAGCTCAAAAATATCATCCCGCCCGCCGAGATCCAGAACGCCATGGAAAAGCAGATGAAGGCCGAGCGTGACCGCCGCGAGACCCTGCTCGAAGCCGAGGGCCACAAGGCCGCCGTCATCACCCGTGCCCAGGGTGACAAGCAGGCCATGATCCTGGCCGCCGAGGGTGAGCGTGATGCTCGCATCGCCCGTGCCGAAGGCGAGGCCAAGGCCATTCTGCTGGCCAAAAAGGCCGAGGCCGACGGTCTGGCTGCGCTGAAATCGGCCGGTGTCGACGCTGCCGTGCTGGAACTCAAGAAATTCGAGGCGCTCGTCGCTCTCTCCAACGGCCGTGCCTCCAAAATTATTGTCCCCACCGATGCGGTCGATATGACCAAATCCAATGTCGTCTTCTCCGAAACGACGGGGCTGGGCGATACAACGGCAGCCGCTGCCGATCCCGCCCCCAAACCCCAAAAAGATATTTGTTGCGATTAAGAAAAGCCGCCCTTGTGGCGGCTTCTTTTTTGTGCTACAATAGGGGAAAAGGAGTGGGTTTATGAAGATATCCAAACAAGATGCGCTCTTCTGGTTTCGCTTTTTCGCCGATCTGCCCGAGGACGAGGAGCTTTCGCCTCGTCAGATGGAGATCGTCTATGCCGTGCTGGCCCAGATCGAGCGGGGCGTCGAGGCCCGCCAGGCGGCGCTGATGGCGCAGATCAAAAATCTTAAAAATCTGCAGGGCCGCACCCTCTATGTCGGCGACGATGCCAAGTTCGCTAAGGGCTGCCGCTCCTGCCTGACCGGCACCGGCCTGAGCGCCGTACGCAAGACCAATAAGTGCAACATCCAATGCCCCTTCTGCTACAATTACGGTGAGCTGGATTGCATCCCGCCCATCGGCGAGGGGATGTGGGACATCGGCGGCACCAAGTTCTATGAAGAGGATATCGACCTGCTGCTGAGCATCGATAAGCACCCCACCGGCATCGCCTATGTCTACCTCGAGCCCTTTATGGAGATCGAGAAATACTACGGCATCATCAAGAAATTCCACGCCGCCGGCATCCATCAGCATATGTATACCAACGGCACCCTCTGCACCGAGGAAAATCTCAAAGCCCTCGGCGAGGCCGGCCTGGACGAGCTACGTTTCAATCTCGGCGCCACCAACTGTGCCGACAAGGTCATCGCCGCCATGGCCACAGCCAAGAAATATATCCCCGCCGTGGGCATCGAAACGCCCATGACAAGCGAATTTTTTGAGGCCTTTTTCGCCAAAAAAGAGGCTATCTTGGCCACCAATGTGGACTTTATCAACTGCGCCGAGCTGCATCTCAACCCCAACAACCTCGGCAATTACATCGGCCTTCCTATGTATATCTGCCGCCAGGGCTACCTCTCGCCCATCGAGAGTCGGGAACTGACATTGCGCTTTATGAAGACGGCTGACGAGGAGGGCTGGCCGCTGGCGGTGCACGACTGCGCCAACCGCACCAAGTTCGCCCGTGACCTCAATCTCAAAGCCAAGGAGGGCGGCTGGTTTGGCGCCAGCGACTATGCCTGCGAATTCGACACCGTACCCTTCGAAGCGATGCTGCCCACCCTCGAGGATGAAACCTTCGCCTTTATCGAAGAGGAAGAACTGCCCAAGGGCTACCGCCCCGGCGACCTGGTATGGTAAAGGAGAAGCCGATGAACAATATTATTCTGATCGGTATGCCGGGGTCGGGCAAGTCGACCATCGGGGTGCTGCTGGCTAAAATGCTGGGCATGAACTTTGTGGATGCCGACCTGCTCATCCAGCAGCGTGAGGGCCTGAAATTATATGAAATACTCGAGCAAAAGGGCAACGCCTATTTTGCACGGGTCGAGGAAGAGGTCAACGCCTCCATGGAGGCTCAAAACACCGTCATCGCCACCGGCGGCAGTGTCGTTTACGGCGAGAAAGCCATGGCTCATCTCAAAAGCATCGGTCGGGTGGTCTATCTCAAGGTGCCGCTGCGGGAACTGGAGCGGCGCATCAAAAATTTCGCTACCCGTGGCATCCAGATGGAGCCGGGCCAGACCTTGGCCGACCTGTTACAGGAGCGAGCCCCTCTGTATGAGCGGTATGCCGACGTTACCGTTACCACCGGCGGTGCGGGTCTGCAGCGCAACGCCGAAAAAATTATGGCGGCGCTGGCCGAATTTGCTTGACAAGTTAGACTTAGCCATGTATAATATATGAGCAATTATTATCTATATGTGTCTGCATATATAGGACAAACCGTTAGGAGGTGTCACAATGGTAAGAACTTATCAGCCCAAGAAGCGTCAGCGCAGCAAGGTGCATGGCTTCCGCAAGAGAATGCACACCAAATCGGGCCGTGCTGTCCTCGCTCGCAGAAGAGCCAGAGGCAGAGCAAGACTTTCTCACTAAGTGAGAGCACCCTCCAAGGAGCTGTTTTATAATGAAGAGCTTTGTTTCTTTGAATAAGAACAGAGATTTTATCAGGGCGTATAAGAAAGGCCGTTCGGTCGTTACGCCCTGTCTTGCTTTATATATACGGCCCAATGGCTTGGAGGTCAATCGCCTGGGGCTGACCGTCAGCAAGAAGATCGGTAAGGCGGTGGTGCGCAATCGTGCCAAGCGAATTTTGCGTGCCGGTTTTCGGCAGTTGTTGCCGCAGATCAAAAAGGGGTACGATTTTGTGCTGGTAGCCCGCAACAGTACGCCCCGCCGAAAGTCGCAGGAGATCTACAGCGCCCTGTACGGCGCCGCCCTGCGTAATGACCTCTTAATTTGATGCACGGTGTGTGCTGAGGTTATTATGAAGAAGATGCTCATCGGTCTGATCACCTGGTATCAGACCCATATATCCGTCCACACCCCGCCTCGCTGCCGCTTTATCCCCACCTGCTCGCAGTATGCCAAGCAGGCCTTGGAGGTGCACGGCCTGGCCAAGGGCTTGCTGCTTGCGCTCTGGCGCTTTTTGCGCTGCAACCCCTGGGGTAAGCATGGATATGACCCCGTCCCCCAAAAACACAAGTGGAGGTAATCCATGGGTTCGATCATGAACATCATCAACGTCCCCATCGGATGGTTGATGCGTTGGCTCTATCAGCTCGTCGGTAACTACGGTGTTGCCATCATCCTGCTCGCCGTCATTACCAAGCTGCTCATGGTGCCGCTCGGCGTCAAGCAGCATAAGGGCCAGTTAAATCAGATGAAATTCCGCAAGCGTATCATGCGGATTCAGAAAAAGTACGCAAACGATCAGCAGCGCATGCAGCAGGAGATGCAAAAGCTCCAGGCCGAGGGCTATAGCCCCACCGCCGGCTGCGGCACCATGCTCATCCAGTTCCCCATCCTCATCGGTATCTATAACGTGATCCGTTATCCGCTGCAGTATGTCGTGGGCCTGGGTACCGATACCATCAATAAACTGCTGGAACTGTATAACACCGCCACCGGCGCAGCGCTGACCAACACAGCGCCCGAGTATCAGATCACGCTCATCGAGCATATCGGCAAAAACTGGGGCACCTATGAAACGGCTCTGGCCGGCACCAATTATTTCGATATCAACCTCGATTTTCTGGGTCTGAACCTGGCTGCGCTCCCCGAAAAGATCCAGTATTTCCTGGGAAGCATCGTTCCCATCCCCACCTTCGACCCCTCCTGGCTGTGGCTGATCCCCATCCTGTCGGCGGCAACCGCTGTGTTGTCCACCGTGCTCTCCCAGAAGATGGGCCCGAGCAAGTATATGCAGGATCCCGCCATGCAGCAGGCCAAAGGTACCGGCATCATCATGCAGGTGCTCGGCCCCTACATGTCCTATGCCATCGCCTTCTCGGTGCCCACCGGTCTTGGTCTGTACTGGGTATGCTCCAATATCCTTATGACCATCCAGACCGTCGCTCTCAACCTCATCTACAACCCCGCCAAGTATAAGGAGATGTACGATAAGGAAGAGGAAGAGCGTCGACTGAAAAAGAAGAAGAAACGGGAACTGGCCGCTAAACTGGTCGCCGAAGAGGCTGCCAAGGCCAACGCCGCCATCGAAGCTGCGGCAGACAAAGAAAATAAGGAGTAAGTATGAAGCGCGAAGTCATTACTACCGGAAAGAATATTGACGAAGCCATCGAAGCCGCCGCCCTCGAGCTGGGCGTCGATCGTGACGAGGTTTCGGTCGAGATCATCGATACCCCGTCCCGTGGCTTTTTGGGACTGGGCGGAAGTTTGGCCAAGGTCCGTGTCTGGATCGGTGAGGACGAGCAAGAGCCCGCCGCTCCCGCCGTCAAGGACAAGCCGGCCGTGAAGGAAGAAAAGAAGAGCAAAAAGCTCTTTGCCCGTGAAAAGAAGGAAGAGCCTAAGACGGAGCCGGCCGACGAGGATGTCGCCGCCCGTGCCAAGTCCTATTTTGAAGATCTGTGCTCCATCATGGGTCTTGCCGATATCTCGGTGGTCTGCACCGAGGCCGAGAACAAGACTCTGCGTGTTTCGCTCACCGGCGCCGGCCTTGGCGTGCTCATCGGCAAGCGCGGCGAGACCATGTATGCTCTCCAGTACCTCGCCTCCCTCGCACTGAACAAGAAAGAGGGCCAGTTCACCCGCATCGAGCTGGACATCGAGGGCTACCGTGCCAAGCGCACCGAAGCGCTGGAAAAGTTGGCGTTGCGCATGGCCGACAAGGCCGTCAAGCAAAAGCGCAATGTGGCGCTGGAGTATATGCAGGCCTATGAGCGCCGTGTCATCCATGCCACCCTGCAGGGTCACGCCTACGTTACCACCCGCTCGGTCGGCGAAGAGCCCTTCCGCAAGGTCATCATCACCTACAACCAGAAATAACAAAAAGGACTTGATTCGACGAATCAAGTCCTTTTTATTATTGTTCCGGCAAAAAGATCTCTGGCTGCATGGCTCGGCGCAACAGATAGGCAATAACATCGCTGCTCTTGCTTTTGAGTACCGTTTGCAGTAGGCGTGAGGGGTTGTCGCCCTCAGTGGCGGTGGATATGGCCAGTTGCAGGCAGCCAAGCCCCGGCGCTTCGTCGCATTTCAGACGCAGGCCGTCCTCTTCAAAGAAAAATTTGATGAGCCTGGTGTGCGAGGACTCCAAAAAGGAGAGCCGCACCTTAAGCACCGGGACGTTGTCCTCGTTGTGAGAAAAGCTGCCGGTCACGCCCACGCAGTGCCGCTCCTGCCCGAAATCGAGTACCGTGTAGGCCGGCAGGTCAAAACCGATGGCAAAACTGTGGGTGCGGTCGGCTTCCTGAAGATCGCACCATAACTCGCCGTCATGGGCGGTAAAGGAAAGGGCTCGCAGGCCGCCGCTGTAGCAGTTTTGCACCGCCTGCATAAATCCCGGCATCAGCCCCAGCGAGGTCTGCCGCTCCTGCGGCAGGGCAAATCGGCGGCCGTGCAGTTCTTCAATGCGGTCTCGCAACTCCTCCTGCTCCCGTCGGGTCGAGATGGGATGAAACAGCCGCCGCCAGCGGCTGGGTGTCGGCTGCTCCAAATAGGCGCAGCGGCGGCCCAAACCCTCGCAGGTGCGGCGCAGCGAATCCTGTGCCGCCGCATCTTCGGGCAGGGCGTCGCCAAAGGGTCGGGAAAAATAGTCCTCGACCAGGTCATAAAATCGGCTCTGCTGGAAAAGCTCATTATTGCCGGCGTTGGATACGATCAGTATGCCCGTCTGGGGATAGCCGATGACGTTTTGACCGAACATCCCGTTAAAGAGGAAGCTGTCCCCCTTGCGGCCGACCCAGGTCTGGTAGCCGTAATCGAAGTTGCCGGTCTGCGCCGGGGTCTGACTTTGCTTGGTGATCGACTGCTTGATCCATTCCTCGCTCACCAGCCGATGCCCCTGCCAAACGCCGCCGTTTAGGACCAGTTGGCCGATCTTGGCCAGATCCTCGGGCAGGATATACAAGCCCCAGCCGCCCTTGGTGATGCCCTCGGGCGAGGACTCCCAGTAATAATTATCTATGCTCAGCGGCACAAACAGGCGTGGGCGCAGGTACTCGACCAGCGATTGCCCCGTCCGCTTGGATACGATGGCTGAGAGCATATAGGTGTTAATGCTGTTGTAGTGGAAATCCACGCCGGGATTTTTGACGTTCGATTCAAAAAAGCAGCGCACCCACTCGGTCTCGGTGACGGCGGCCGACTCGTTCATGGACACGCCCGAGCGCATGGTCAGCAGATCCTCGACCGTGATGGCGGCGTGGGTCAGTTTCGATAGGCCTGTGCGCTCAAAAATGTCGATCAGACGCTCTTTGATGTCGAGTTTGCCCTCGTCGACCAGCATGCCGATGGCCAGCGCCGTGATGGATTTACACTCGGAATAGGTGATATGCCACACGCCTCGGTCATAAGCGCCGAAGGCGGCGTCGCACAGCAGGCGGCCGTGGCGGTAGATGGTGATGCCGTGCATGTCCAGGCTGCGGTCGGCGTCCAGGTCATGCAAAAAATTTTCCAGGTGGGAGGAGGGGATGCCGCCGCTCTCGGCGGAGGCACGAGGGAAGGGCTGGCGCACCGCCGTCGGGCGAAAATCGGGCTTGTGCGAGGATGCGTTGATGATCGGCACGACCGGCTTGTCTACATCCATCATCCGCCGCACCAGAGTGATGAGCTTTTGATAGGTATGAAGATCCATATTATCCGTCCTTTAACTGATGTACCGTATACCGCTGCTCGTTGGGATCGTCCAGATAGGCGATAAGCCTATCCGGATCGTCGGTGATCTCATAGAGCGAGTGGCAGTTTTCGTTGATAAAATGGTCGGCCATCGACTGTTCCATCATCTTTTCCAAATGCTCATAGTAGTTGTTGATGTTGAAGATGATGATGGGCTTGGTGTGGCGGCCGAGCTGTTTGAGGGTCAGCACCTCAAAGAACTCTTCAAAGGTGCCGATGCCTCCGGGTGCAATGATAAAGCAATCAGCCTCTTCCTCCATGGTGAATTTGCGCTGTTGCATGGTGTCGGTATAGATGATGTCGGTGCAACCGTCATAGATCTCCTCGATATTTTCATCACGGAAAAAGTGGGGGATGACCCCGACGATGGGGGCATTTTCTTTTTTAAAACCACGTGCCGCCGCACCCATCAGGCCGTTAGCGCCTGCGCCGAAGACCAGGCTGTGCCCCGCCTGCGCCAGGCGCTGACACAGCGCCTCGGTAGCCTCCATATAAATCGGATCGATCAAAGGGCTGGCCGCCCCAAAAACACAACATTTCATGCGCTGTACCTCCTATACCTCTTATTATATGGATAACATTTGGCAATATCAATGAAAATTCCATAAATTTCATTGGCTAATCGGCGGTATTTGTCCGAAAATAAGGATGAAATCACACGAAAAGGGAGGTGAATTTCATGAGCAACAACAACAGCAACATGGCCCCCAACAAGGAAGCTATGAATCGTTTCAAGAACGAATGTGCCAGCGAGGTTGGCGTTACCCTCAAGCAGGGCTACAACGGCGATCTGACCTCCAGACAGGCCGGCAGCATCGGCGGTCAGATGGTCAAGAAGATGATCTCCAAGTACGAGCAGAACATGCAGTAAAAGAAGTATGGCGGCACGGCAATCGCTGTGTCGCCTTTCCCTTTGACAGGACGGGGCGTTTGCGGTATAATAAGGCGAAAGGGGAGAGGGATGTGGCCTATTTTGTTTACCTGTTGCGTTGCGGTGACGGCACGCTCTACACCGGTAGTACCGACGATGTCGCCCGCCGCCTGGCAGTGCACCAAAGCGGCAAGGGCGCCAAATACACCCGCTCCCGCCATCCGCTCACCCTGGTATATCAAGAAGAACTGGAGAACAAAAGCGCCGCCCTCAAACGTGAGGCGGCCATCAAAAAATTGCCCCGCTCCGAAAAACTGAAATTGATAGCAAAAGATCCGCTCATTTGAGCGGATCTTTCGTTTGCAAAACTCCTGTATAAAAAATACCAAAGCCTATTGACGAAAAAATCAACCTTCATGTACAATAAAAACAAGAAGAAATAGCCAAAGGAGGGACGATTATGAAACAGATCGGAAAAGCCGTTGTTTTTTTCATGGTGTTGCTCTTGCTTCTGGGGCTGGCGGGATGCGCCGAGCCTTCGGTTTCGTCGTCCGTCCCGGCCCCGTCCTCGCAATCCGAGCCGGAGATCGAGCCATACATCATTGAGCCGCTGGAAACCCCGACGAACGGCGGCATGACCTATGAAGAATATTTCTCCATCGAGCGGGAATTAAAGCCTTGCCAAGAAACGGTTGCCAAACAAGAGCGGTACTACATGACTGCGTACGGAAAGATTTTTATCACGCAACAGGATATCTCCTTGGAGAGGGAAGGGGAACTCGTGTTGCTGTACCGACAGCCGATGGCGATAAGCCATGTTACCGTGGATGAGGATTGGATCATGTGGATAGCCAGACCGCAGAACGGGGGATATGCGTCGATTTATCGCATCTATCTACCGACCATGCATTATGAATGCTTATATTCCTCCTTTGAATTGATGGGATTTCGTTGCCTATCTTCGACGGATATTCGTTTGATCGAACATCGACAGGTAGGGATCGGCGGTCAGGTGCAGCAGGCGGCAACGGTATATAGTTTACTGACCGGACGGTTTTATATCGTTGAAGATCAAGAAGATGACGCAAAGGTGCGTGAGGCGTATTTGCCCCAGCGAGATCTGGATATGGGGCTGCCGTCAGGCGGTCAGTCCGTTTTGATAGGGACTCGTGACCTGATCATAGGATCGAAAAACCCGGCCCTTTATCAGAAGTATCTGAGCCGGGAACGAGCCGAGACTCGAACGACCCAATACGGAGGATGGCGCACGGTTGGGAGCAAGATATATGAAAACGGCACCGGCAAACTGATTTTGGAATTTCGGGACGATATTCGCGCCGCATTCATAACCGAGGAGGCGATATATTTCATATCGGGAGCGACCCTGTACCGATATCATCCGTCCTCTCAAACCATTGATGTGCTGTGCCGTGAGGTGGGTGATTGCGACAGCATACGCCCGATCACCAATTATATCGTAGAGTTGTATATGCTCAATCCCCGTTACGGTGAGCAGGGGGAGGAAGAGGAAATGATCTATAGATATTATGATCTGTTGAGCCATTATTCTGTGCCCATCCCCAAGGATGTACGCATCGAGGATAAACTGCAGGAACTAGAAGAATGATATAAAAGATCCGCTTATTTGAGCGGATCTTTTATATGGTTGCGTTATATTTACGGATGACCTGCCGCACCGCCTCACGCAGGGCACGGTGCTTGGCGGCGGTGAGCTTGGGGTCTTGCTCAAGGATGCGATAGGCGGCGTCACGTGCCGCAATGAGGGTCTGCATATCGTCCATCAGATCGGCGATGCGAAACCGCACCAGGCCGCTTTGCCGCCGGCCGAAAAATTCGCCCGGCCCTCGCAATTTGAGATCCTCACGGCTGATCATAAAGCCGTCGTTGGTCTGGGTCATGACCCGCAGCCGCTCGCTGTCCGAATCGGATACGAGGATGCAGGTGCTCTGCTGACGGCCTCGCCCGATGCGGCCACGCAGCTGATGCAGCTGGGACAGCCCGAATCGCTCGGCGTTTTCGATGACCATGACGGTGGCGTTGGGAACATTGATTCCCACCTCGACCACCGTGGTCGATACCAGCACATCCAAGTCGCCCCGATAAAAGGCCTGTAAGACGGCCTCTTTCTTTTTGGCGCCCATCTTGCCGTAGAGATAATCGACCCGAAGCCCCGCTAAAAATCCGGCCTTTAATTCTTCGCACAGTTCCCGTACGCTGACCAGCTCGCTGGTTTCGTCCTCCTCGGCACGGGCGCAGATGACATAGGCCTGCCGCCCCTCGGCCGCCTGCTTCTTGACAAAGCCGTACAGCCGCTCCCGCAGCGTACTGCCCACCGCAAAGGTCTGAATGGGCTTGCGCCCGGCCGGCAGCTCGTCGATCTGCGACACATCCAGATCGGCGTACAGGATCAGCGCCAGGGTGCGGGGGATGGGGGTGGCCGACATGACGATGACGTGCGGCCGCCGTCCCTTTTGGGTCAGCGCCTCCCGTTGCGCCACACCGAAGCGGTGCTGCTCGTCGGTCACCACCAAGGCCAGGTTTTTGAAGGTGACTTTGTCGGTGATGAGGGCATGCGTGCCGATCAACAGGTCGATCCGGCCGCCGGCCAGCTGTTCCAAGATCGGCTTGCGCTCCTTTTGCGATGTTGAGCCGGTCAGCAGGGCGCAACGCACCCCAAGCGGCTCAAACAAGGCCGATAAGGAGGTGTAATGCTGCTGCGCCAACACCTCGGTCGGCGCCATAAGGGCAGTCTGATACCCGTTTTTTGCAACATAATAGATCACGGCGGCGGCAACAGCCGTCTTGCCGCTGCCGACATCGCCCTGGATCAGCCGATTTTGGGCGTAGGGGGTGGCGTAATCGGCCAAACACTCGCCAATCACTCGCTGCTGCGCCCGGGTCAGAGGAAAGCCGAGAGCATCATAAAAGGGGCGCATATCCACATCGTTTAAGGCAATGTCGGTGCGGCTGCGCTCGCCCTGCTTGATGCCGGCCAGCGCCAGCGAAAAGATAAGCAATTCTTCAAAGGCCAGTCGCTTACGTGCCGCCTCCAGCGCCTTCTCATCGGTCGGGCGGTGGATGTTTTTCAGAGCATAGGAGCGGCGGCACAGCCCCTGCTGACGCCGCAGATCCTCGTCGATGACCTCGCCCAGTCCCTCGATGTCGGAGAGGGCATGAGCCACGGCGGTGCGTATGGCGCTTTGGGGCAGCCCCTGGGTGGTGGGGTAGACGGGCAGGATGCAGGGGATGGGCTTTTGGTAATGAGGGTTGACCATTTCATGCCGAAACCGGCCGGTCATCTTGCCGTAAAAGAGATAGGTCTGCCCGGCCTTGAGCGACTGGGCGGCAAAACGGCGATTGAAAAAGACCAGGTCAAACTGTCCCGTAGAATCGGCGGCGGTAGCCTTGTATACCTCCATGCCGGGGCGGAGTTTGACGCCACGGGCAGGAGTAATGACGGTGGCGATGACGGCCGCCGTTTCGTTATAAAAGACCTCGGCCACCGGCTTGGGGTGGGCCAGGTCGAGATAGCGGCGGGGAAAGAAATGGAGAAGATCATAGACACTCGAAAGGCCGAGCTTGTGAAAAAGCTCGGCTCTTCTCGGCCCTACCGATTTGACATAGCAAAGATCGGCCTGGGGATCCATCAGGCTTTATGCCACTGGACACCCTGCGGCGTGTCTTCCAGCACGATGCCACGGGCCTTGAGATCGTCACGGATGCGGTCGGCCGTAGCAAAGTCACGGGCCTTGCGGGCGGCCTGCCGCTGCTCGATGAGCGCCTCGATCTCGGCGTCCAGGGTAACTTCCTCAACCTTGACGTTGAGCGGCTGATCCAGATCCAGCGCCAGCACGCTGTCGCACTCGAGGATCAGTTCATAGATCTTCTGACTCTTGACCTCATAGCGAGCCATGTTCCAAACCACACCCAGGGCCTTGGGAATGTTCAGATCGTCGAAGATGGCCTCGTCAAATTCCTTGCGGAAATTCTCGATGATATCATCGGACACCGCACCGTCGGCGTCCTTGTGACGGGCGGTGGTGTTCTTCAGATTTTCCAGCGATTTCTGCGCCGCCTTCATGCCCTCCCAGGTGAAATTGAGCTTGGAACGGTAGTGGGCGTTGAGGCAGAAATAGCGGAAGGAGAGGGGATCGTAGCCCTCCTCGATGAGCTGGTCGATGGTGTAGGTGTTGCGCAGGGACTTGCTCATCTTGCCGCCGTTGACCAGCATAAATTCGCTGTGCATCCAGGTATCGGCCGCCGGGTGCCCCAGCAGCCCCTCCGACTGGGCGATCTCATTTTCATGGTGGATGGGAATGTGGTCAACACCGCCGGTGTGGATATCAAAGCGCTCGCCCAAGTATCTAAGCCCCATGGCCGAGCACTCGATGTGCCAGCCGGGGAAGCCCATGCCCCAGGGCGAGGGCCACTGCATGATATGGTTGGGCTCGGCCTTTTTCCACAAAGCGAAATCGGCGGGGTGGCGCTTCTCGTCATTGACCTCAACACGTGCGCCGGCCTGCTGTTCTTCCAGGTTCAGACGGGAGAGCTTGCCGTAGCCGGGGAAGGCGGCGATGTCGTAATAGATGGCATCGCTGGTCTCATAGCCATAGCCCTTGTCGATGAGCCCCTGCACGAAATCGATCATTTGCGGGATGTTGTCGGTGGCACGGGGGATGAATTCGGGCTTGGAAATGTTCAGGCGCTCCAGATCTTTCATGAAGATCTCGGTGTAGAAGGCGGCGATCTCCATGGGGTCTTTTTTTTGCTCCCGTGAGGCCTTGGCCATCTTGTCCTCACCCTCGTCGGCATCCGAGGTGAGGTGGCCGACGTCGGTGATGTTCATGCAATGCTTGAGGTTGTAGCCGGCACGTTGAAGAGTGCGGCGCAGCTCATCCATAAAGACATAGGTGCGCAGGTTGCCGATGTGGGCGAAATTGTAAACGGTCGGGCCGCAGGAATAGATAGACACCTCGCCGGGGACGAGGGTCTGAAGCTCTTCCTTTTTGCGGGACATGGTGTTGTAGACGATCATGATTGTTTCTCCTGTTCGAGTAGGTTAATACGGTGTTCCAGACGGCACAGCTGTTGCACGACCGGGTCGGGCATGTGGATCTGGTCGGTCTTGGCCTCGATGCGCTTGCCGTCCATCTTGACGATCTTGGCCGGGATGCCGACAGCCGTGCTGTTGGGCGGGATCTCGGTGAGCACCACCGAGTTGGCGGCGATCTTGGCGTTATCGCCGACGGTGAAGGGGCCTAACACCTTGGCACCGGCGCCGACCATGACATTTTTGCCCAAGGTCGGGTGACGCTTACCCTTGTCCTTGCCGGTACCGCCCAGGGTCACCCCCTGGTAGAGGACGCAGCCCTCGCCGACAACGGCCGTTTCGCCGATGACGACACCCATGCCGTGGTCGATAAAGACGCCATGGGCGATCTGCGCACCGGGATGGATCTCGATGCCCGTCTTTCTCCGAGCATGCTGAGAGGCCCAGCGGGCAATAAAATAGTGCTTATGAAGCCACATCCAGTGGGCGAATCGGTACCACTGCAGGGCGTGCAGGCCGGAATACAAGAAGAAGATCTCGGCGCTGCTTCTGGCCGCCGGATCGTTGGCCTTGACGGCGGCAATATCCTTTTTCAGATTTTCAAACATACTTCGACTCCAAACAATAAAAAGCCCCCGTAGTCGCATGACTACGGAGGCGAAAATTTCGCGGTTCCACTCCGATTTATAACTCGTATACCACCGATAACGGGGTGATCCGGTCGGCATTACCCGACAGACAAGGCGGCCGCACAACGCAACGCTTGCTAAAGATGCTTTCAGCCGTCGGACATCTTCTCTCTGCTGCAAGGAGGAAGCGTATTTTGCCGCTTACTATATTATACCAAAGGAAAGGGGATTTGTAAACCTTAAGATTTGGCTGCCGTGAAATAATTTTTGATATACAGTGCGCCCGACACCACCGTCATGATCGTGGCGGCCAGCATCAGCACCTGCCCGATCCATAGATAGGGGGTGGCAATGAAGAAGAAATAGCCGCCGATGGCCATCATCTGCAGCACCGTTTTGACCTTGCCCGCCCGGTCGGCGGCGATGACCACGCCGTTTTTGGCGGCCATCATGCGCAGCGAGGCAACGGAAAATTCACGAAGCAGGGTAACGGCCAGGTTGATCAGCAGTACATAGCCGCCCTCATCGGCATCAATAAAGAGAAAGCCGAGGATGGCAAAGGCGGTGAGGATCTTGTCGGCAATGGGGTCGATAAACTTGCCGAAATCGCTGACCAGATTCTTGCGGCGGGCGATCTGCCCGTCGAGCGTGTCGGTCAGGGCGGCGATGAGAAAGAGCAGGCCGGCACCGAACAGAAAGGCCAAACGGTTGGCCGTCGGGTCGATGGCCACGATGAGTACCAGCACGACAATGGCTAACAGGGCACGGATGACGGACAAAATATTGGGGACGTTTTTCATTCTTCGATTTCTCCGATCAGGTCGTAGTCCAGGGCGGCGGTGATGCGGATCTTGACCAGATCGCCCGCATCGGCTTGGCTGGCGTGGAAGAAGACCTTGCCGTCGATATCGGGAGCATCGCCCCGACTGCGGCCGACAAAGCACTCACTTTCTTCATCATATTCCTCGACCAGCACGTCCAGCACCTCGCCGACCTTTTCTTCCAATTTTTCGGCCGAGATGCGTTGTTGCAGTTGCATGATACTATCCAGGCGGCGGGCCTTTTCCTCTTCGTCGATCTGGTCAGGCATGTCGGCGGCCGGTGTACCCTCCTCGGGGGAGTAGGCAAAGACACCCAGTTTATCAAAGCGGGCGGCCTTGACAAAGCGGCAGAGGGTCTCAAACTGCTCGGCCGTTTCGCCGGGGAAGCCGACGATGAGGGTGGTGCGCAAGGTCACATCGGGCAGATAGCGGCGGATGCGCTCGATCAGCCCGATCAGGCTGTCGTAGTCGCCGGGGCGGTTCATGGCCCGCAGTACGCCGCCGTCGGCGTGCTGGATGGGAATATCTAAGTAATTCAGAATTTTATCATGTTTTTGCATGGTTTGCAAGAGGGTATCGTCGATCTTGTCGGGGTAGCAGTAGAGCATGCGTACCCAGTCCAGTCCGTCAATGGCGCATAATTTCTCCAGCAATTCGGGCAGCTGCCGCCGTCCCCGGTCAACACCGTAGGCGGTGGTGTCCTGCGCCACCACGATCAGTTCCTTGACCCCGTTTTCCACCAACGAGCGAGCCTGCTCCAGCAGCGGCTCTTGCTCGATCGAGCGCAGCGGGCCGCGAATGAGGGGGATGGCACAGTAGGTGCAGCGGTTGTTGCAGCCTTCGGCGATCTTCAGATAGGCGGTGTAGGGCGGGGTCGACTGCAGGCGAGGCCCGAAATAGGGTGGATCGTTCTCGCCGTCAAAGGCGCAGCAGCCCTTGCCCGCAAGCACGGCCTTGAGGGTGTCGACGATATGGCGCTGGCTGGTCGTGCCCAAAAAGGCATCGACTTCGGGGAATTCCTGCGCAATGGTATCTTGATATCGCTGGGACAGGCAGCCGGTCACCACAATGGCACGGATGCCGCCTGCCTCTTTCAGAGCAATGGCGGCCAGGATCTGCTCGATGGCCTCTTTTTTGGCCGACTCGATAAAGCCGCAGGTGTTGATGACGACAGCATCGGCCTCTTCGGGATCGCTGACCACACCAAAGCCGGCCTGCGCCAGTGCGCCCAGCATGGTTTCGCTGTCAACTAAATTTTTGGGGCAGCCTAGGGAGATCAGGCAGATATTATTCATCGGTATCCTCCGGGTCAAACTCGATATAGCGGGACAGGGCGGTGCGAATATCGGCATAAACAAAGCCTTTTCGCATCAGTTTTTGAATGATCTTGGCACATTCCTTGCGATCATCCAGCTTTTGGCGAGGCGCTTTTTTGAGATAGTGGCCAATGACGGGGATGCTATCGGTTTCATACTCCTCCAGCGCTGCATCAATATCCTCACGGGTAAAGCCTTTTTGCACCAGCGCCTGCCGCACCCGCATCACGCCATAGCCCTTGGTTTCAAAATAATAGCGGACAAAGCGGGGCAGAATGCGGCTATCGTCGGCAAACCCCTTTTCCACACAGTAGGCGACGGCGGCCGCCGCATCATGTTCGTCGATGCCACGCTGGATCAGCTTGTCAAAGAGCATCTTTTCCGAGCAGTCGCCGCAGGAGAGGATGTCCAGCGCACGGTGGCGGGCATAGAGGGTGTTTTGCGCCTGCGTCAGAGAAGAAAGGGCAGCGGTATCCAGCACGCTGCCCTTATGAATATGATGCTCGTACAGCAGATCGGGGTAGACCGACAGGGCAAAGTCCCCGTCCAAAAACAGATAGGTCAGCCCCCGTTTGCCGGGTTTTAGGTCGGTGACCGTCATTATTCAAAATCGTCGGCCGAAATGACCACGCTGGGCGTTTTGTCCTCTTTGGGTGCGGCCACGGGTGCGGCAGGCGGTGCGTCCAGGGTGGGCTTGTTCTTGCCCTTGAAAGCGCCCTGCGCCTCACGCTCGGCCTCGACAGCGGCCATGATCTTGGCGGCGATCTCTTCGGAGAGTTTGCGATCGGAGGCCAGCGTCAACTTGACATTGTCACGGCCCTGACCCAGGCGTTCGCCGTTGTAAGAGAACCACGAGCCCGATTTATCAATGATATCGTATTTGACGCCAAGGTCGACGATCTCGCCCTCACGGGAGATGCCGGTGCCGAACATGATGTCGAACTCGGCCTCACGGAAGGGGGGTGCTACCTTGTTTTTGACCACCTTGACACGGACATGGTTACCCACGACCTGGCCCTGCACCTTAAGCGATTCGGTGCGGCGGACATCCATACGGATGGTGGCGAAGAATTTGAGGGCACGGCCTCCGGTGGTGACTTCGGGCGAGCCGTACATCACGCCCACCTTTTCACGCAGCTGGTTGATGAAGATGGCGATACAGCCGGCACGGGACACGACGCCTGACAGTTTGCGCAGCGCCTGGGACATCAGACGGGCGTGCAGACCCACATGAGAATCGCCCATCTCGCCCTCGATCTCGGCCTTGGGCACCAGCGCCGCCACCGAGTCAACGACCAGGATATCAATGGCGCCGCTTCTCACCAGCTCGTCGGCAATTTCCAAAGCTTGCTCACCGTCATCCGGCTGAGCCACCAGCAATTCGTCCACATCGACACCCAGATTCTGGGCATAGGCCGGGTCGAGCGCATGCTCGGCATCAATAAAGGCGGCAGTACCGCCCGCCTTTTGCACCTGCGCCACGGCATGCAGGGCAACGGTGGTCTTACCCGAGGATTCGGGGCCGTAGACCTCAATGATGCGCCCCTTGGGATAGCCGCCGCATCCTAACGCCAGATCCAGCGACAAAGAGCCGGTCGGCACATGCTCGATGTTGAGGGTGCTCTGCGAGCCCAGCTTCATGATCGAGCCCTTGCCGAACTTCTTTTCGATGGTGGACATGGCCGTTTCCAATGCTTTATTTTTATTATCCATGATGTTGGTTCTCCGTTCTTTCGTTCTGAAAATATTATACTATATTTACCCCTTGATTACAATAGAAAAATGCCGCTAAAAGCGGCATTGTCTTAAATTTTATGCGGTTATGATATGACTTTTTTATCGGTCATATAAGGGATATGCGCCCCGTCCTTGGTGACACGGGTGCGAGTGGCGACCAGGGCCAGCATGTGTCGGTCACGGTCGGAGTCGGAAAAGCCGATGGAGTGCTCATAGTCGATCTCCAATCCTCGTTCTTGGCAGTAGGCCTGGATGCGGCGCACCTTTTCGATGCCGGCGCAGTTTTTGCCGTCGGCCAGGGGGGAGATGCGGCCGTTTTTCTTGCGTTTGAGGGGTGAGGCCAGCAACCCGTCGCACAGACCCCGTGTGAGAAAGGGGCGTATGTAGGCCTCGGGCGAGGCCGAGACCAGCAGGACATGATAGCCGTCGGCCTTGGCCTGTAACAGCGCTTCCCAACTCTTGGGGATGCGCCGCTTCATCAGCTTCTTATCAAAGAAATCCTCCAGATCCTTCTCCGACAGGGTGGGGATGGGGGAGTAGAACATGGACTTAAACCATTCGATGGGCAGTAGTTTGATAGCCATCAGCGGCGCCGCCAGCGTCATGATCGGGATCCACAGCGCACACCACGGACGGCGTTTGAGGCCATAGCGATAAAAGGCGATCAAACTGTCGCCCCATAACAGCGTTTTATCCACATCAAAAAGTGCAAATTTTGTTTTCATTATAATCCAAACCTTTGTATAAAAGAAAGCGAAGCTTTCTACATCTTAGGGCTTCCCCTTGAGGGGAAGCTGGCCGCCCGAAGGGCGGACTGATGAGGTGCCGAAAGCACGGCAACATTGAAATTACCCGGATGGCATGGCTGACAGGTTAATTTTACAGGGCTATAGCCAGATTTCCATCCCCTCAGTCAGCTGCGCTGACAGATCCCCTTGTTCCCAAGGGGGAGCGTAAAAGGTGGCAAAGGTGATTGATAAAAATAGTATAGCGTAATTTATGATGCGCTTCAAGGTTTTTTTATCTCAGCCACAAAATAGGTGATGATGGGAAAGACCAACACGAAGGGTGTCATCAAAAAGGGATAGAGATTCATCAGGTCGAACATCTCCTCGGTGGTCGAAAAGAGCATCAGACTCAGTGCCAGCGTCAGGGCGGCAATAGGGGCGGCCAGGGTGCGCGGATGCTTTTGTCCCAGGGCACGGGCGGTGGCTCGGCAGGAGAAGATGATGCAGATGACCCCCTTGACCAGCATGGCCAGCACAAAATGAATGGACAACAGCACCTCAATGCGCTGGAAAAAGGAGGTGACGTCCAACACCGAAAGAGCCATGTAATAGGGATAGTTGAGCTTTTCCATACTGGCCCCGCCCAGCACCCCGGCGGTGCACAGGTAAGAAACGGTGATGACCACTCCCGAAACGCCCAGCCCCCACAGTAAGGGCTTGGCCACCCGATCGGATTTGGAACGAAAGAGAAAGGGCAGGATGAGCACGACCTGGCAAAAGGGGAAGAGCATCAGGGATGCGCCGGCGAGGGCGAAATCGGTCAGGGAATGGTCAAAGAGCGGGGCGATGGCCGATGGGTCAAACTTGATCAGACACAAGATCAGGCTCAGCAGTAAAATGGCGGCCGCCGCCGGAAATAACAGACGGGACAGCCGTGCCGCCGCCCCCAGCCGCACACGAGCCCCCAAATAGCAGGACAGCAGGAAAAAGACCGAAAAGGCGGCCGCCACCTGCTGATTTTCGCCGGTAAAGGAGATGAATCGGGTCAGATAACTGGTCAGCATCCCGCCGGTAAAGAGGGCAAAGAGAGCGTAAACGATCAAAATGATCCGCCCGGCCACCTTGCCGTACAGATGCTCGATCAGCGCTCCCAGACTTTTGTCGGGATAGAGCCGACGCACCCGTATGAGCATCAGATACAGCGGCAGAGCCAGCAGCACCCCGATGGGCACCGCCAAAAAGGAGGAGGTGCCGACATAGTCGCTCATGCCCAGCATCAGGGTGGTGGCGGTGGTGGTCAGGAAGATCAGGGTAAACAGGGAAAGTTGAGAGATCTTCTCTTTCATGAAAACAGCCTCCCCAGCGAAAAGTCTTTGAGCAGCCACACCGACATGACCGCCAGTACGGCAGCAGCCAAAAAGATGCCGAAATAAAGATAGGCGTTGATCCGCCTCCGCACCGTCCGCCAATCCAGCACGGCCAGTACGGCAAAGATAACAAGATACATCAGTTTATACATTATTGCGCCTGCCCGTAATCATAAATATAAATGTCCGGCAAAAATTCGACCGGGATATCCTGGACCGATCGCCGGGTAAAGTTGTGAGGATCGGCCCGATAGATGCTGTTATTAAGCCCCAAAAAGTCGCAATCAAGCCGTTGTGATACAGCCAGCAGATCCTGCGCCTGCTCGGTCAGATTCTGCGCCAGTGCCTGCACCGGATTTTCGCCCTCGGGCAGATACCCCTGATCCAGCACCCCCTGGATGCGGAAAGAACAGCGGCACCGACCGTCCTTGTAGGATAGGTCACTTCCGGTTCGGCCGGTACGCATCGTTACCTCGCCGATGGATAATAGGGCCGACTCGGCCGAATCCGTCAGAAGCGTGTAAATCTGGGTCTGATTGGTCGAGAGGGAGTCGACATAGCGATAATCCTTCATAATGGCACTGCCCAGCAGCACCGGCTTTTCCTCTTCGATGTTGAGCAGCGGCAGCAGGGCACAGCCGCTTTGGCTTTCCAATTGGTTATAGAGTTGGTAGACCGGCAGGGCGATGCCGATGCCCCGATCGGCGTTGTTGTCGAGCATACTACGCAGACCGAAAGCGGTCGTTTTATAGGGATCGAGCTTGGAGGAGAGCAGATCCTTAGCCGAAACGGTGCTCACCAGCAGTGGCACCGAAATGCGTACCGCCTGGGAGGACATGATCCAGGTCACCGCCGTTTCGATGCTTTGTCGGCACAGGTCACGGGAGAGGATGATGACCGAGGTGTGCTCCCAGTACAGGGGCTTGCCCATGTGGCGCTCCAGCGCCTTTTGCGCCTCGGCAATATCCGATCCGGTGGCCGAGAAACTCAGCGATTCCCCCGCACTCTGAGGACTGCCCGAGGATACGTCGGCCACCTCGACCGTCAACGCCAGCCCCTCATCGGCCAGATCCAGAGCCGCCCCGGCCACGATGGCGTAGTTTTCGATCTCGTCCGAGCAGCCGGTCAGGGTCAGTAGTAGGGCCAACACCAGGAGAAGGGCCTTAATCCTCGTCATAGTCACGCCCTCCCGTCAGTGTGCGTTGCGTCTGCTTGGGCCAGGGCAGTCGCATAAAGGTATCCCGCAGGGCGCCCTTCTTGTCGGGGAAGAGATAGTCGGAGAAGGGCAGTCCGAAGGAATCGGTCACGCACAGCCACAGGGTGATGCCGCATACGCCGAAGATGACGGCGTAGATGCCGCCCACCGTGGCGGCCAGCAGCAGGCCGTAGCGGAAAAAGATGGAGACCGATTTGAGCTGTGGATTGATCAGGCCGGCAATGCCGGTCAGTGCCGTGACGATGACCAGCGGCGCCGACACCAGCCTGGCCGATACGCTGGCCTCGCCCAGGATGAGGGCACCGACGATGGAGAGGGACTGGCCCAGGGTGGGCGACATGCGATAGGAGGCGTCCCGCAGCACATCAAAGGCGACCAACAGCAAGAGAGTTTCTAACACCAGCGGAAAGGGCACGCCCGATCGGGCGGTGGCGATCGAGATAAGCAGTTGGGTGGGGAGGATCTCCTGGTGGTAGAGCACCAAGGCCACATACAGCGCTGGCACGCTCACCGACAGATAAAAGCAGACAAACCGCAGCACCCGAGCAAAGGAGGCCACCAGATAGTTTTGGTAGTAGTCGTCGGGACTGTGGAAATACTCAATAAAGAAAAAGGGTACCGTCAGCATCATGGGACTGCCGTCCAGCAGCAGCCCCACCCGCCCCTCCAGCAGCTTGGAGGCGGCCGTGTCGGGCCGTTCGGTCAAGGATGCGGTGCGGAAAGGGGAAAAGGGGTTGTCCTTTAAGCATTCGGCTAAGGCTGAGATATCCATGCCATCTCGGTCTTTGAGCTTGTCCAGCCGCTTTTCCATCTCCTTGACCACCCGCATATCGGCCACCCCGTCGATGTAGCACAGGCAGGCGGCCTGCTTGGACACATTCTCAAAGGTGAGGATCTTCAGGCGCAGGGCAGGGGATTTGAGGCGGCGGCGCAGCAGGGCGATGTTGAACATGATCGGCTCGATAAAGCCCTCACGCGGGCCACGGGATGCCTTTTCGTTGACCGGCTCGGTCACGCTGCGGAACAAAAAGCCCTTGGCCGAAATGACGGCGGCACCCGATTCGCCGTCGCACAGCAGCAGGCTGTCGCCCGAGTTGAGGGCAAAGATCTGCTCGGACACCTTTTCCTCCGAGCGCACCTCGCCGGCGTAGATGTCATGCGCCAGCAGCAGATGCCGTGCGCCGTGGGCACGGGACAGATCGGCGAGCAGGCAGGGGCGGATGATGTTCTCACTGACAAAATCGGCACTGATCATGCCGTCAAAATAGAGCACGGCGCAGGCCAGTCCTCGCAGGGGCGCCGGCACGATAAAGCGGCGGATGCGCAGGGTCGGGTCATTTCCGATGGCCGTTGTGATGCGCTCGATGTTCTCTTCCAATTTCACGAAATGTCACCTTCTTTTGCCTTAGTATGTACCCGAAAGGAGGGAAAATACCAAAAAACATACGGCGGCGGCCAGCAGGGCCGACAGGGTGCGTCCCCACAGATAGGGACGCAGCGACAGGCCGACCGACTTGGCAAACAGCATGGTCTGGGCCGTGATGGACAGGCCGCCGAAGGTGGTCAGCCCGGCGCACAGGGCGGCCGACAAGGCCGAGGGCACAGACAGGCGCACGATGCCGCCGGTCATCTCGATCAGCCCCAACAGCAAAGCCGAAAGATGGTCGCCCAGCCCCGGAATCACACCGGCCAGCACCGAGGAGACCGAGGAGAAAAAGACGATGAGGGCGCAGACTGAAAAGAGGGTGCGTGCCGCACCTCGAATGGCTGACAGCAACGACGGAAACAAGGGCGGCAGGGCGGTCATGGGCAAAAACCGCCCCTCGGTCGGCTCGCCCTCAAGGGCACGGCGGCAGAGCAGAGCGTTAACCAGCAGGGAGCTCAGCAGAGAAATGCCCCAGATGAGAAGCCCCAATCCGGCATTTCCGAACAGCCCCTCTCCGACAAAGGCGCCCAAAAAGGCGGGGGAAGCGCCCGAGCACAGCGACAGAGCGTAGGCGGCCTGCCTGGCCGAGAGGGTCTTCTCCCGTCGGGCGGCGCAGATCTCCCGTGCCCCGACGGGAAAGCCGCAGACGGCGCCCAGCAGCAGGCAGGGCATGACGGTGGGTGGCAGATGCAGCGGGCGCAGCAGGGCGCCGGTGCGTCGGGTCAGCCGCCCGAACAGGCGCAGTTCCCGGATCAGGCCGGCGGCGCACAAAAACAAAAACAGAGAGGGCACGACCGAGCACAGACACAGGCTCACCCCCTCGCTCACGGCGGCCGAGAATCGCTCGGGCAGGAGCAGCAAGGCCAGCAGGAACGCCGAAAGCAGAAGAACGATCAGTATTTTTTTCAACATTTCTTATCCTTCCTTTCTGCTAACAATCTATTCATCCGCATAGACTTTTAGAAAAGGAGGCGACGATGCGTGAAGAAACGAAAATTACTGCCCGATCTGCCGCCGGCCATCGTGGGCGGTGAGCCGTTGATCGAAATGCACGGCTCGCAATACATGGTCATCGACGGCTGCCGCGGCGTGCTGATTTATGATGAGTGTTTTGTCAAGCTTGCCCTGAAAAAAACCGTGCTGTCGGTCAGCGGCACGGCGCTTGAACTTGCTCACCTGACCCCGACCTGTGCCTCGGTGGCGGGCAACATCCAAACGGTCACCTTCGGAGAATGATATGAGCCTGTTTCGTTATCTGCGTGGCAGTGTGCGCCTGTCGGTATGCGGCGACTTTGCCGAGCGTTTTTATAATCTGCTCCTGCAAGAGGGACTGCGCCCCTACGACCTGACCCGCCTGGATGACGGGTCGATGGCGTTGACCTTGCCGATGCGCCAGTTTAAGAAGATCCGCCCGGCTTGCCGCACCACGGGGGTGCGGGTGTGTATCCTGTCCAAAAACGGACTGCCCCGCCTGCTTTGGCAATACCGCAAGCGATGGGGGCTTTTGGTGGGCGCTGTCCTGTGCGCTCTTGTCATCTTTTTGATGTCGGGCTTTGTGTGGAGCATCCGATTTGAGGGACAGGTCAAGGACGAGGCGGCGCTGCTGGCGGCGCTTAAGCAGGCCGGACTGCATGAGGGCAGCTGGCGAAGCGGCGTGGATAGCGAGGCGGTCGAATTGCAGATGCTCAGCAGCGATCTGGGGCTGAGCTTTGTGTCGGTCGTGTTCAAGGGCAGCGTTGCCCAGGTGCAGATCGTCTACGCCGCCCCCAAGCCCGAGATCCAGTCGACGGCGCCCTGCAACCTGGTGGCGGCCAAGGACGGGGTCATCACCTACATGATGGTCGAAGATGGGGTGCCGATGGTACAAAAGGGGGATGCTGTGCGGGCGGGCGAACTGCTGGTGTCGGGCATCTTCGATTCGGAAACGGTGGGCATCCGTAAAGTCCGTGCCGCCGGGCGCATCTATGCCCGCACCACCCAGACCTTGCGGGTGGAAATGCCCTATGAAACGACGGTGACCCGGCGCACCGGACAGCATCGCAAACATTTCACCCTGCGCATCTTTAATTTTTCAATAAATTTGTATTTTGGGGGTGGAATTCCGTATGCTATCTATGATAAGATAGATACAACAGCCGATGCCCATATCGGTGAGTTTATCCTGCCCCTTTCGCTTATCACCCATACCTATTACGAAAAGGAGCAGCTGACGAGTACCGTCACGAGCGATCAGGCGCAAACGGCGGCCGAGCAGATGCTGGAAATGCAGGAGCAGCAGGAATTTTTCGGCAGTGAATATGTCTGCACCGGAAAGAGCGTCATCCACCAAAACGGCCGTTGTGTTGCGGTGGGTGAGTATGTACGGGAGTGCGACATTGCGCTGGCCGTGCCCATCGAATGAAAGGAAGTTTTGTTTTTTGGAGCAAAGTATCATCGTCAGCGCCGCCCATGCCGCCGAGATCTTCGGGGCGGGCGATGCCAACATTAAAAAAATAGAGGCCCGTTTCGGTGTCACCGTCGTCAATCGAGGCGAGGAGATCAAGGTGTCGGGAGAGCCTGCGGCCGTTGAGGCGGCCATGAAGGCCATCCGTGCCCTGACGTTGATGGCCGACAGAGGCGAGATCGAGGAACAGCAGGTCAACTATGTCACCGGCATGGTGGCCGATCGTGCCGACGGCTATCTCAAGTTTTTGGATAGCGACTGCATCTTTATCACCGCCTCCGGCAAGCCGGTCAAGGCCAAGACCCAGGGTCAGCAGGAGTATGTCGATGCCATAAACGGCTCGACCGTCACCCTGGCCATCGGCCCGGCCGGCACCGGCAAGACCTATCTGGCCGTAGCCCTTGCTGTTCGTGCCTTGCGCAACAAGCAGGTCCAGCGCATTATCATTACCCGCCCCGCCGTCGAGGCCGGGGAAAAGCTGGGCTTCTTGCCGGGCGATCTGCAGGAAAAGGTCGATCCCTACCTGCGCCCGCTTAACGATGCGCTCATGGAAATGCTCGGCGGCGAGAACTACCGCCGCTATATTGAGAAGGGTGCGATTGAGGTCGCCCCGCTGGCCTATATGCGTGGACGCACCCTCGATGACAGTTTTATCATTCTGGATGAAGCCCAGAACACCACCCCCGAGCAGATGAAGATGTTTGTCACCCGCTTTGGTTTTAACTCCAAAGTGGTCATCACCGGCGACATTACCCAGACCGACCTGCCCCGCTCCACCCCCTCGGGATTGACCGAGGCGGTCAAGGTGCTTTCGGGCATCGAGGGCATCGCCGTGCGGCATCTGACCAGCAAAGACGTGGTGCGTCACCCGCTGGTGCAACAGATCATCGACGCCTATGAAAAATACGAAAAAGCCAAGATACGAAAGGGAAAATAAATGAAGATCACCGCAGGATTTGTCAACGAACAAAAGGATATGCCCATCGGAGCCGAGGAAAAGAAGGTCATCCGTGAGGCCATCAAGGAAACGCTGATGCTCGAAGAGTTTGAGCGCAGCTGTGAGGTGTCGGTGGCCGTTGTCGACCAGGCCAAGATCCGTGCCCTCAACGCCACCTACCGTGATGTCGATGCCGTGACCGATGTCCTGTCCTTCCCCGACGGCACCGTCGATCCCGATTCGGGCGTGGTCTGGCTGGGCGATGTGGTGCTCTGCGCCCGCCGTGCCAAGGAGCAGGCCGATGCGTTCGGCCATTCCTTCCTGCGTGAATTGGCCTACCTGACCTGCCACAGCATCCTGCATCTGCTGGGGTATGACCATGTCGACAGCCGGGCCGATGAACAGATCATGCGCCAAAAGCAGACTGAGGTCATGCGCCGCATGGGGCTGGAGGTAGTCAGTGGAGATTAAATATTCGGGCTTTGTGTCCATTGCAGGACTGCCCAACGTCGGCAAATCGACCCTGCTCAACGCCCTGATGGGCGAAAAACTGGCCATCGTTTCCCCCCGTGCTCAAACCACCCGAGGCAAGGTGGTCGGCATCCGCACCGAGGGCGACCGCCAGGTCGTCTTTATCGACACCCCCGGCGTGCACACCCCCCACAACGCCCTGGGACAAACCATGAACAAAACGGCGGGTGAGGTCACGGCCGATACCGATGTCGTCATCCTGGTCACCACCGTCAAAAAGGGGGCATCCCCCCTGGAGGAAAAGATCATCAAGAGGATTCAGGCCGCCGGCCAGAAAAGCATTCTGGTCATCAACAAGGTCGATACCGTCAAGGACAAGCCTCGGATCATGGAAACCATTGCCGCCTTCTCAAGCCTGCATGATTTCGACGCCGTCATTCCCATGAGCGCCCGCAGCAAAAAGGGGCTAAACATTCTGGAGGGCGAACTGTGGAAACTCATTCCCGAAGGCATCGCCTACTACCCCGAAGATATGACCACCGAAACCCCGGATGGGGAATACTGCGCCGAGATCATCCGTGAGAAATTGTTGCTCTCGCTCTCGGAGGAGGTGCCCCACGGCATCGCCGTTGAGGTCTACCGTTTAGCACAGCGGGACAACGATGTTATTGATATCGATGTCAATATCATCTGCGAAAAGGATTCGCACAAGGCCATCATCATCGGCAAGGGCGGCGAAAAACTCAAGGCCATCGCCTCGGCCGCCCGCAAGGAGATTGAAGAATATTTCGGCTATAAGGTCAATCTCCAGACCTGGGTCAAGGTGCGTGACGATTGGCGCAACGACCCCCGTGCTTTGCGCTCCTTGGGCTTTGGCTTAGAATAATTTACCTCGTCTTTTTCCGGTACTTCTGCGGACAATAAGTTCGAGGTGATTTGATGGAAAAAGACCTGTGGAAACAGTTTGAAAAAAGCGGCCGTGTCGATGATTATCTGGCCTATAAGCAGGCCGACAGAAAGCGGTCGGAAAGCGGAAAAGATGCACATAAAAACTGATGCGATCGTCCTTCGCGCCTACGACAATGGAAAAAACAGCAAACTGCTCCTGCTGCTCACTCGTGAGCACGGGCGGCTGGCCGCGGTAGCCCGCGGTGCCGGCTCGCTCAAAAGCGCACTGTGTGCGGCATCGGGGCAGTTTTGCTATGCCTCTTTCGTCCTGTTCAAACATGCCGACCGTTATGTCATCGACTCGGCCGACATCAAGGAGCTCTTTTTCGATCTGCGCAATGACGTCACGGCGCTTGCCTGCGCCCAGTACATGGCTGAGATCGCCGGTGCGGTGGCACAGGAGGGCGAGGGGGATGAGGAGCTGCTGCGTGTCCTGCTCAATAGCCTGTACGCCCTGGCCAAATTAAAGTTGTCACCCGCCTTATGCAAATGTGTGTTTGAGTTGCGGGTGGCCGCCTGCGAGGGCTACATGCCCGACCTGGGCTGTGAATCGGCCGTCGGTGTCGACCTGGTGAAGGGCCAAACGGTAAAAGCGGTTGGGGATACGGTATTCCCGCTCTCCCAAACGGCCCTTCAAACGCTGAATGATATCTTCTTTTTGCCCACTGAGCGCATCTTTTCCTTTGCCGCATCGCCCGAGACCCAGGCCGAACTGGCCGCCTTTGCCGAGCGCTATCTATTGGCGCAGACCGATCTGCGTCCCAAAACGCTGGACTTTCTAAGAACACTTCTTTGAGGATACATATGACCGACGAAAAAAGCCTGAAACGACTCGAATTTGATAAGATCACCGACCGCCTCTCTCTTCATGCCGAGACCGAGGGCGGCCGCTTGCGCTGCCTGGAGCTGCGTCCGACGGATGATCTTCAGACGGCGCAGGAATGGCTCGACTATACCGAGGCCGCCCTGCATCTGTACGATCTCAAGGGCACCTTTACCATGACCAAACTCCCCGATATGGCCGATACCTTCCGGCGCATCCGTGTGTCGGGTCTGCTCTCGCCCCAGGAGCTTTACGGTGTGGCCCGTGTGCTTGATGCCGCCCGAAGGCTGCGTGCCTATCGTGGCGATGAGGCCACGGCGCTGGACGATTATTTCGAGCGTTTGCGTGCCGACAAGGTGCTGGAAGACCGCATCCGCCGCTCCTTTAACGCCGAGGGCGAGGTGCTGGATACCGCTTCGGATGAATTATATTCGATCCGCCGCAAGATCCAGAACGCCTCCACCAAGGTGCGTGATGCGCTCAATAAACTGATCCATTCCAATCAATATCAAAAGGTGCTGCAAGACCCCGTCATCACCCAGCGCTCCGGCCGCTTTGTCGTGCCGGTCAAGGCCGAGCATAAAAACGAGGTCAGCGGCCTGGTGCACGATGTGTCGGCCTCGGGACAGACGTTGTTTATCGAGCCGTCGGCCGTCGTCGATGCCAACAACGAGATCCGCCTGCTCGAAGGCAAGGAAAAGGCCGAGATCGAGCGCATCCTGCAGGAACTGTCGGTGCTGGTCGCTTCTCAATATGACCTGCTGGAAGAGGATTACGACATCCTGATGTTTTTTGATTTTAACTTTGCCAAGGCCAAATATGCCGTGGCGGTGCGTGGCTCGAAACCGTCCCTTAACGATGACGGTATCGTCGAGCTGCGCCGTGCCCGCCACCCCCTCATCCCGGCCGACCGTGTGGTGGCGGTGGATATTTCCTTGGGCGAGGCCTACGACACCCTGGTCATCACCGGCCCGAACACCGGCGGCAAAACGGTATCCCTTAAAACCTTGGGTCTGTGCAACTGCATGGCACAGGCCGGCTTATTCATCCCTTGCGCCGACGGCTCCAAGGCCTGTGTCTTTGATAACATTTTCACCGATGTCGGCGATGAACAGTCGATCGAGCAGTCGCTGTCCACCTTCAGCGGTCACATGACCAATGTCATATCCATCCTGAATGATGTCACCTGGCGTTCGCTGTGTCTGTTTGACGAGTTGTGCGCCGGTACCGACCCGGTCGAGGGTGCGGCCCTGTCGATGGCCATTTTGGAGCATATCCGCAAAAAGGGTGCTCGCATCCTCTGTACCACCCATTATCCCGAACTCAAGGTCTATGCCCTGCAGACCGAGGGAGTCAAGAACGCCTCCTGCGAATTTGATGTGGCCACCCTGCGGCCCACCTATCGGCTGATCACCGGCATGCCGGGCCGAAGCAACGCCTTTGCCATTTCGGAAAAGTTGGGATTATCTCCCGCCATCATCGAGTCGGCGGCCACCCATCTGACGGCCGACGATATTGCCTTTGAAGAACTGCTGGCCCGCATCGAGCAGGACCGTCAACAGACCGAAAAGATGCGTGACCAGGCCGAGCTGGCTTTGCGTGAGGCCAAGGAAGCCCAGGCCAAAGCCCAGTCCAAGGCACGGGAAATGGAAGAAAAGCTCAACCGTGACTATGAGCAGGCGAGAGGTGAGGGAAAGCGTGTCGTTTCCTCGGCCAGAAACCGCATCGACACCGTCATCGCCGAACTGGAAGACCTCATCAAGCAAAAAGAACGGGCCGATTTCAAGCAAAAGGTCGGCGAATTCAAGAATAAATCACGAGCCGCCCTCAAGGAACTGGACGACGAGATCGACCCGGTGCGTGAGCGCAAGACCGAGTATGAACTGCCCCGCCCCCTCAAGATCGGCGATACCGTTGAGGTGGTGGGTGTCGCCCGTGCCGCCAAAGTCGTGACCCTGCCCGACAAAAAGGGCAAGCTGCGGGTCAGCACCGGCAGCATGAGTTTTGACGTTAACCTCGACACCGTGCGTCTGATCAAGCCGCCCAAGGAGAAGAAACCCTATATGCCTACCCTGTCATCCAGCAAGAGCGAGCGGGGCGTTGGCAGCGAAATTCAGGTGCTGGGCATGACGGTGGCCGAAATGGAGCCCGAAGTGGTACAGTTTATCGACCGTGCCGTGATGACCGGCATCCCCAGCGTCACCATCGTCCACGGCAAGGGCACGGGCGCTCTGCGCAGCGCCGTGTGGGATATCCTGCGTCTGCACCCCAACGTCGCCAATATGCGCCTTGGCAAGTATGGCGAGGGCGATTCGGGCGTTACGATCGTGGAGCTGAAACGATAAAAAAGGATTGAGCCAAGCGGCTCAATCCTTTTTTGCGGATAAGGGAAATAGTATCATATAACCATTCATAGGTGATTAATTAACCATGAAGAAGCATGCGTTAGAAAATAAAATTAAGAGTTAATCAAGTGTCTAGGCAAGTAGAATTTATTATATGAAAGTTATAATAAAAAGAATGATATTAACTCAAATTATATTTTAGATAGGTGCAACTAATTTGTTTATATGACAAAAAATATTGACGAAAACAAAAACTTATGATACAATGCAACTAAACATTAGTTGCACTGGGAGGTGACATGCTGGTCAATGAGTCAATATCAAAAGGCAATTGAGAGACTAAAATCAATCCCCAAGGATTATACATATACAGAGTTAAAGGGGTTATTAGGAAAACTAGATTTTATTGAGTATAATAAAGGCGGGACATCGGGGTCACGAGTTAGATTTTATAGAGCAGTTGATGGTGCAATAATTGACTTGCATAAACCACATCCGGGAGATATTATGAAGCAATATGCAGTAAGACAAGTTGTGCATCAACTGAGGGAATATGGTGATTTAAATGGATAATGTGTTAAACTATAAAGGTTATTTTTCAACAGTACGATATTCTGCTCAAGATAATGTTTTGTATGGTACAATTGAAGGTATAGTAGATTTGGTAACTTTTGAAAGTAACGATTGTAACGAAATAGAAAAAGAATTTCAAAATGCAGTAGATGATTATTTAGATTTTTGTCAGTCTGTTGGAAAATCACCTAATCGCCCATATAAAGGATCTTTTAATGTAAGAATATCACCTGAGTTGCATAGAAAAGCAGATATTAATGCAAAAAAACAGGGCATTACATTGAATCAATATGTAGCCGAAGCGATTGCAAGCCATATTGAGGGTCCAAATAATACGAGGATAATATATTATCCTTTACTTAGGCGTGATTGGGCGGTTAATAATTCTACTGCTAATTATGAATCAACAATAATGAAGCAAAATGCTATGAGTGAGGTAAGTATTGTATGGCAGACATTAAATTAGTCAAGATAATCTTTACGCATGTTTCATATGACATGAATGTAGAAAATGCAAAGCATTTTAGCTTAGAGGTAAAAAATCAGATTGGGTTAAAAGTCCCTAAAGATGAAAACGATACCAGTTTTATGATGGTTGTGAATATGACTGCGATAGAGCCGGAGAACAACATTATAAAAATTAACATAAAAGCAAACGCTATATTTAGTAGTGATGAAAAAATTACGTCATATGATAAGATTTTTGATGACATTTGTTTTCCATTAGTGTATAAAGAGATATCGGATAAAATTGATGGTATATTAGAGGTTCTTGAATATCCTAAGTTGGGAATTGCAAATAAGGAAAGTAAAGAAAAGTAAACCAGCATAGAGAAGAAAATTTTTGAGAGTGTTTCTATTAACTACATCAAACTAAAGCATTTGAAAAAGGATTGAGCCGATCGGCTCAATCCTTTTTTTACTGTAACAGACGATTTATCGTTTGTAATACCAAATTCAAATCGTTTTCGTTTAGTTGTGACAAGCCGTCGGTGGCTTGTTTTATTTTTTGCGGTTGCGCCATATTCTTGTCGAAAAACTCAATCGGAGTAATGTCAAAATACTCGCAAATGGCAAAAAACTCTAACATGGATGGCAACGATTTACCGGAAGAGATATTATTGATATAGCCTCGGCTGTGTCCAAGGTCATAGCTCATTTTATATTCTGAAACGCCCTTTTGCATGCGAAGTTGTGTGATACGGTCTTTTACAAATTGTGCATCCATACTATCATCTCCTATCAATAATAGAATAATAGAAAATGACGTAAAATAGCCTTATTAAAAACGATATTTGCGCTTGAAATATCATCTTATTTATGTTATTATGCCATTAAAAGATGATTTTACAAGAAAATCATCTAATTATAAATGTTAAAAGGAGGATTAATATGGATGAGCCTACATGTGCGGTTTGTAATGAGCCAATTCTGGACGAAGATTATGCCAGTTTAGACAATGGCAGTCCGGCTCACACGTGGTGTGTTGAGTATGCTGAAAAAGAAAACGAAGAATAAGGAGAAATTAAAATGAAGAAAATTGTTTCAATGGTATTGGTGGTAGGCCTGTTATTAAGCCTTTGTGCTTGCTCAGGCGGTAAATTTGCAGGGACATGGGAAGGAATAAACAGCGTGGGCGCAACAGTAACCTACATATTAAAATCAAACGGTACAGGAATGTTTGAGCAAAATGGTTACAATGTTGCATTGGAGTGGGAAGTAATGGATGAGAATACAATTATAATGAAGGGATGGTCAAACGACATAAAGGCAACATATAATAATGGAGTATTGACGGTATATCCTCCTTACGATTCTTCCTATGACTTAGAAAAAAATAAGGGAGATAATCTAGGTGCCGCTGCCTCGACGAACGACGAGCCTACGGCTCGTGTTCGCTTCCCTACTTAGTAGCATAGAAAAAGGACATCCGTATGGATGTCCTTTTTCTATGGAGCTGGTGACGGGAATCGAACCTGCAACCTGCTCATTACGAATGAGCTGCTCTGCCATTGAGCCACACCAGCCTATAACGCTTATTTATTTTAACAAAAAACTCATTGCAGGTCAACACTTTTTGTGTTATTATTTTTATAGAATCCATAATTTCTTATTAAGGAGAATCATAACATGACGATTGTACTTAAGGTAAGTGGTATGTCCTGCCCTCGTTGCTCCTCTCGACTTAAGGGTGTTTTGGAAGATATGAGCGGGGTTGCCGCCGCTGCGGTCGATCACGTCGCCGGTACGGCCACCGTTGATTTTGACGATACCGCCCTTACCGTGGCCGACCTCAAAAGCGCCGTTGAGGACGCCGGGTTTGACTGCGAATGAGGATTGACAAATCCATATAAGTATACTACAATAGTATTGTAATCTGACATCGAAACGTAACACTTGAGATGAAAGACGGCATGATATCGAACATAACTGCGTCTTTCGGGGCGCAGTTTTTTATTTAGGAGGCCACATGGAAACAAGAGTAGCGGTCATTGCCGTGGTCGTGGAAAACCGAGATTCGGCCATGGAACTGAACAATATATTGCATGAATACGGCCCGTACATCATCGGCCGCATGGGCATCCCCCATGGCGAAAAGGGGATCAACCTGATCAGCGTAGCCGTTGATGCGCCGCAACCGATCATTTCGGCCCTTTCGGGCAAGATCGGCCGTCTGCCCGGTGTGAGCGCCAAGGCGGCCTATGCGGGGTCATCCTTATGATGGCTCTCATAGATAAGCTGGAGCGAGAGCACAGCCTGTCCCTTGCCGAGTATCAGGCCTTGATCGATCATCGCACCCCGGCTCTGGCCGAGGAACTGGCACGGCGGGCGGTGGCGGCGCGTCAGGCCGTTTACGGCAACACCGTCTATATCCGAGGGCTGATCGAGATCAGCAACTACTGCAAAAACGACTGCCTGTACTGCGGCATCCGCCGCTCCAATCCAAACTGCTCCCGCTATCGGCTCACCCCCGACGATATCCTGGCCTGTTGCGAGGAAGGCTACGCCCTCGGCTTTCGCACCTTTGTTATGCAGGGTGGCGAGGACGGCTATTACACCGACCAGCGGCTGTGTGAGCTGATCGGGCAGATCAAATCCCGCTTCCCCGATTGCGCCGTCACCCTGTCGCTGGGCGAGCGTAGCCGTGAGAGTTATCAAAAACTGTATGATGCCGGCGCCGATCGGTACTTGCTTCGCCACGAAACGGCCACCGATAGCCATTATGCCACCCTCCATCCCAAGGAATTAACGCTGGAAAATCGCTTGCAGTGTCTGCGCCATCTCAAAGAGATCGGCTATCAGACCGGTTGCGGGTTTATGGTCGGCTCACCGGGACAGACGAGCGCCCACTTGGCGGCCGACCTGAAATTTGTCGAAGAATTCGGGCCTGCCATGTGCGGCATCGGCCCCTTTATCCCACAGAGCGATACCCCCTTTCGGGATGAGAAGGCCGGCACGGTCGAGCTGACCTGCTATCTGCTCTCCATGTTACGGTTGATAAAACCGAATTTGCTCTTACCCTCCACCACCGCCCTCGGCTCGATCGACCCGCAGGGCAGGGAAAAGGGAATCCTGGCCGGGGCCAATGTCGTCATGCCCAACCTGTCCCCGCCGAGTGTCCGTAAAAAATATCAATTATATAATAATAAGGTCAGCGACGGTGCCGAATCGGCCCAAAGCAAACAGACCCTAACCGAAAGAATGGCCGCCATCGGCTACCGTGTCGTAACCGACCGCGGCGATATAAAGGAGTAAACCATGTATAATCCCAAATCCCTCAAAGCCCATGAATTTATTGATGATGCCGAGATCCGTGCCACTCTCGCCTATGCCGAGGAGAATAAAAACAATGTCGAGCTGATCGACGCCATTTTGGAAAAGGCCCGCCCCGTCAAGGGCGAAAGCGGCTACACCTGCGCCGGGCTGACCCACCGTGAAGCCTCGGTGCTGCTGGCCTGCGAGATCCCCGAAAAGATCGAGCAGATCTACAAGATCGCCGAGGAGATCAAGCTGGCCTTCTACGGCAACCGCATCGTCATTTTCGCTCCCCTCTATCTGTCCAATTACTGCGTCAACGGCTGCGTCTACTGCCCCTATCACCTGAAAAATAAGACCATCCCCCGCAAGAAATTGACCCAGGAGGAGGTCAAGGCCGAGGTCATTGCCCTGCAGGATATGGGTCACAAGCGGCTGGCCATCGAGTCGGGCGAAGACCCGGTCAACAACCCCATCGAGTACATCCTGGATTGCATCAAGACCATCTATTCGGTGCATCACAAAAACGGCGATATCCGCCGTGTCAATGTCAATATTGCCGCCACCACCGTCGAGAACTATCGCAAGCTCAAGGAGGCCGGCATCGGCACTTACATCCTGTTCCAGGAAACCTATCATAAGGAAAGCTACGAAAAACTGCATCCCACCGGCCCCAAGAGCAACTACGCCTATCACACCGAGGCCATGGACCGTGCCATGCAGGGCGGCATCGACGATGTGGGCTTAGGCGTGCTCTTTGGATTGGAACTGTATAAATACGAATTTGCCGGACTTCTCATGCATGCCGAGCATCTGGAAGCCGTCCACGGCGTCGGCCCGCACACCATCAGCGTGCCACGCCTCAAACGAGCCTCGGACATCGACCCCGATCAGTTTGACAACGGCATCGACGACGATACCTTCGCCAAGATCACCGCCTGCATCCGTCTGGCCGTGCCCTATACCGGTATCATCATCAGCACCCGTGAGAGCGAGCAGGTGAGAAGCCGCCTGCTGCATTGCGGGGTATCGCAGGTGTCGGGCGGCAGCCGTACCTCGGTCGGCGGCTATGCCGGCTACTCCAACGACGAGCGCCCCCACGATACCGAACAGTTTGACGTGTCCGACCAGCGCTCTCTCGACGATGTCGTGCGCTGGCTGATGGAGAACGGCCACATTCCCTCCTTCTGCACCGCCTGCTACCGTGAGGGTCGCACCGGCGATCGGTTTATGAGCCTGTGCAAGACGGGGCAGATCCTCAACTGCTGCCACCCCAACGCCCTGATGACCCTGTCGGAATATTTGGAGGACTACGCCAGTCCCGCCACCAAGGCAGTCGGCTATGATATGGTGGCCAAGGAACTGTTCCGTATCCCCAAGGAAAAGGTGCGCCAGATCGCTGAGGACAATATCGCCCAGATCAAGGCGTCCAACCGCCGTGATTTCCGTTTTTAAGGAGAAGCGTATGAGTTTACAGGCTACTACATCGGGTGAGCGGCTGCATATTGGCTTTTTCGGTATGCGTAACGCCGGAAAATCCAGCCTGGTCAACGCCGTCACCGGCCAGGAACTGGCCGTCGTGTCCGATGTCAAGGGTACGACCACCGATCCGGTCAAAAAGGCGATGGAACTGCTGCCCCTCGGCCCGGTCGTCATCATCGACACCCCCGGCCTCGACGACGAGGGTGCGCTGGGGCAAAAGCGGGTGCAAAAAGCCAAGCAGATCCTGGCTCAGACCGACATTGCCGTGCTGGTGGTCGATGCCACCGTCGGCATGAGCGAGCAGGATGAGGCGCTGGAGGATCTGCTCAAACAAAAAAAGACCCCCTACCTCATCGTCTTTAACAAAGCCGATAGGATCGAGAGTCGGGAGGACGGACGGCTCTATGCCAGCGCCGCCACCGGCGAGGGCGTCCAGGCCATTAAGGAAACCTTGGGGCAGTTTGCCGCTGCCATGCACAATCAAAAGGTCATCGTGTCGGACATGATACAGGCGGGCGATGTGGTGCTGCTGGTCACGCCCATCGACCAATCAGCGCCCAAAGGAAGGCTGATCCTGCCCCAGCAGATGACCATTCGAGATATTCTCGATGCCCACGGCATCGTTATCACGGTACAGCCGCAGCAGCTGCCGTCGGCCCTGCAGCAGGTACGCCCGGCATTGGTCATCACTGATTCGCAGGTCTTTGAGCAAGTGAGCCGGGATGTGCCGACGGATATCCCGCTGACCTCTTTTTCTATTCTGATGGCCCGCTATAAAGGCGAACTGGCCGCCCTCAAGCAGGGGGTGCAGGCCTTGGCAACCCTCAAGGATGGCGACAAGGTGCTCATCAGCGAGGGCTGCACCCACCACCGCCAGTGCAACGACATCGGCACGGTCAAGATGCCCCAATGGATCGAAGAGTATTGCGGTGCCAAGCCCGAATTTTCCTTCACCTCGGGCGGCCAATTCCCCGATGATCTTTCTCGCTTTCAGGTCATCGTCCACTGCGGCGGGTGCATGCTAAACGAAGCCGAGATGAAGCACCGTATGGCAACGGCCGATGCGCAGGGTGTGCCGATGGTCAACTACGGTATGGCCATTGCCGCCATGCACGGCATGTTAGACCGTTCTTTGGCTATGTTCAAAAAGGATTGAGGAATCTTCCTCAATCCTTTTTTTCTTTGCTCTTGCGTTTTTTCTTTTTATAGCGGATGCCCGACCACAGATAGATGATGGCTTGCCCCGGAATACCGAGGATAAAGATCAGCCATAAATTGCTGCCAACGGCCAGCACCGTCAGGTAGACAGCGACCAGGAAGGTCCACATCAGGGCTGAAATGATGATCCAGTTGATCCGACGGTTAAACCAAATGCTGTTGAAAATCAGCCAAATGACCGCCGAAAGAGGCAGGGCATACACGAAGGACAGCCAATGCAGACTGGCCTGCACCTGTGCCAGGTCGCATACGACAAAGGCCAAGGTCGCAATAAACCAGACCAGTAAAATACTCAGCCCCATGATATAATAACGGTTGCGTCGGCTGATGATACCCGGCTGCTCCTTTTGCGAGGAGTGATCGTCGGTCAGCAGATAATCCACCGTGACCGAAAACAGGTCGGCGATCTGCTTGAGCACCGCCACATCGGGAATGGATTCGCCCCGTTCCCATTTGGAAACGGCCTTATCGGAATAATTGAGCCGTTCGGCTAGTTCAAATTGCGTCATCTCCCGCTCCTTGCGCAGGGCGGCAATATTGGCGGCAATGATCAATTTCAATTCGTCCATGGTCTTCACCTCGACTAAAAGTCTATCACAAAACCCCTTGAAAATCAAGGAAAATTTTATGCACTCTACCGCCGGTAGAATCCTCTACCGAAAATTCTACACCTCGAACACGCAGCAGTATAGTAAAAGAATAGGGGTGTAGGTTGAAAAAAATGGGTAGAATGCCTATGCTAGAGTTAGTATGAAACGAACAAAGGAGAACAAGATGAAAGATTTTGTGATTGTAACCGACTCGGCCAGCGATATGGATGCCGCCACCCTGCAGCAGTGGGGTGTGTCCTATGTGAGCCTGTCCTTCCGTTTTGAGGGCGAGGACAAGGAATATACCGAGATGCCGGTCGATGATTTTTATGCCAGAATGAAGGGCGGGGCCGTGGCTCGTACCGCCGCCGCCAACATCGGCGATTTCCGTGCCGCCTTTGAGCCGTTGGCCAAGGAGGGCAAGGATATCCTGTATGTCGGATTCTCGACCGGACTGTCCACCACATCCAACGCCGCCGCCATGGCCGCCGAGGAGATGAAAGAAGAATACCCCGATGTGCAGATCGTTACCATTGATACCCTCTGCGCTTCGGCAGGTGAGGGGTTGATGGTCAAGCTGGCCGTGGATAAGAAAAACAGCGGGGCATCCCTGGAAGAAACGGCGCAATATGTCCGTGACACCTTCCCCCAAATGGCCCACTGGTTTACCGTTGACGATCTGGTCTACCTCAAACGGGGCGGCCGTGTCAGCCCGACGCTGGCCTTTGTCGGCGGACTGCTTGGTATCAAGCCGGTCATGCACGTCGATGATGAGGGACATCTGATCAATGTCGCCAAGGTCAAGGGCCGCAAGGCGGCGCTTCATGCTCTGCTGAGTAAGTTGACCGAGACCCGCACCGACGGCCCCATCTTTATCTGCCAGGCCGACTGCCGTGACGAGGCCGAGGCGCTGGCCGCTACCATTGAAAAAACGACCGGAGAGCCGGTCTCTTACATCGCTGACATCGGCCCGGTCATCGGCGCCCATGCCGGCCCCGGCACCATTGCCGTCTTTTTCCTGGCTAACGAGCGCTAAAAAAAGAGCCGAAAATCGGCTCTTTTTTCTTATACTTTCAAATTGTCGATGATGCCGTCCAGCCAATCCTGTTCAAAGCCTTCCAGCAGACCCTCGTCACCGGCCTTGGCAACGGCAGGCTCGATAGGCAGTGCGGCGGTAGCCGGAATGTCGTGGCTCTTGGCCAGGCCTTCAACATTGCCCTCGCCGAAGATATAGTGCTTTTTATCGCAGGCGTTGCATACGAAATAACTGTAGTTTTCTACCAAGCCTAAGATGGGAATGCCCATCATGTCGGCCATATTGACCGCCTTTTCGACGATCATGCCGACCAGTTGCTGAGGAGAGGTGACGATGACGATACCGTCGACCGGCAAAGACTGGAAGACGGTCAGCGGCACATCGCCCGTTCCGGGAGGCATATCCACCAGCAGCACATCCAGTTCACCCCAGACCACATCGGTCCAGAATTGCTTGACAGCGCCGGCAATGACCGGGCCGCGCCAAACGACCGGATCGGTCTCGTTCTCCACCAGCAGATTGAGCGACATGACCTTGATGCCGTCACGGCTCTCGACCGGGAGGATGGAGTTGCCGTCGGCCAGGGCCCGCTTGCGGATGCCCAGCGCCTTGGGGATGGAAGGGCCGGTGATATCGGCGTCGAGGATGCCGACCTTTTTGCCCATATGCGCCAGTCGCACGGCCAGCATGGCGGTGACCATCGACTTGCCGACGCCGCCCTTACCCGATACGACGCCGATCACCTTTTTGATGTGACTGCCGGCGTGGGGGGCTTCATGCAGATCCTGCGGCTGCTGACGGGAGGCGCAGTTGGATGAGCAGGTTGAACAATCGTGAGTACATTCAGACATAACAGTATGATCCTTTCGTGATAACAATATCTTTATTATAGCACCCTTTTCCCGAATGTCAATGTGACGAATAGCTGACATTTGCCGTGCAGCGCAAAAAAATATTGAACAAATTGTGACCATGTGTTATAATAGCCATAAACTCGAAGAAAGGAGACTTTCTGTGGCGGATCAATTTGAACAACTGAAGAAGGATCGGGCCTACGTCGATGAGAAGACATCCCTGTCCGACGTGGATAAAAAGAAGAAAAAGCGCAATAAGATCATTCTGACCGTGTTGTTTGTGCTGGTCAATATCGGCGCTATTCTCATCACCGGCATCATTGAATTTACCAAGGATGAGGTTGAATATATCGACTTTTTGGGCCTGAACATGACCTATCTGGTGGCGGCGGTCGGCTGCATTGCCTCAGCCGTCTTCTTTGAAACCTTCAAATACTGCACCATGATGCGCCATACCGTCGGTCGGGTCAGCATCAAGCATGCCTTTCAGACGGCGGTGCTGGGCAAATATTATGATAATATCACCCCGTCGGGCGCCGGCGGCCAGCCCTTTCAGATCTATTTCTTGAGGAAAAACGGTTACACGCCGGGCATAGCGGGTGCGATGCCGGTGCTGGGCTTTTTGTCGATGCAGTTGGGCTTTTGCCTGCTCTTTTTCGGGCTGGTCGTGGCCAATGCCGGTGCGGTTGACAGTGCCGTGCTGCATGTCAGCGCCTATGTCGGTATCCTCTTCTATCTGCTGGTGCCGATGGCCATCATCCTCTTTAATTTCTTTCCCAAGATGGTGACCAAGGTCCTGGCCTGGGGTGTGCGGCTGCTTGGCAAGATCAAGATCTTAAAAGATCCCGAAAAGAAGCAAGAAACCATGGTGAATTCCCTGGAGGAATATCGTGTTGCACTGGCCGAAATGGCCAAGGTCAAGGGGCTGATCCTCAAGGTCATGCTCATCGGACTGCTCTATCAAATCGCCCTGTGCTCAACGCCCTTTTTCGTGCTGCGTGCCTTCGGTGCGCCGGCCTCCTATTTCGATGTGTTGACACTGACGGTCTATATCTATGCCGCCATTGCCTATATCCCCACCCCCGGCAATGCCGGTGCGGCTGAGGGCACCTTCTATTCCATATTCTCAGGGCTTAAGCACGCCTTCTGGGGCATGACCATTTGGCGGTTTTTGACCTACTACCTGTTCCTGCTGCTGGGCGTGGGCGTCTACGGCTATAACGCTATCGCACCAAAGCTTGCCGGAAAACGGAAAAAAGACGATGAAGAAAATGAAAAGCATACAATTTATTGATCTGTTCTATCCCAATATCGACGGTGTGGTTCGCACCGTCGATCGCTATGCTGCCAATATGCAGGCGACTGTTGTTGCGCCCCGTTCGCAAAAGGGCTATGTCGATAAGGATGACTATCCCGTGCTGCGCACCCGTGCGCTGCGCATCCCCTTTGTCGGCTACGGTTGGCCCATGCCCGAGCCGTCCAAGGCGCTCAAGGCGGCGATTCGTGATTTTCAGGCCGATATCTTCCATGTTCATTCTCCCTTTATGCTGGGGCATTATGCGCTAAAACAGGCAAAAAAATTGGGGATCCCCGTCGTTGCCACCTTCCATAGCAAGTATTACGATGATTTTAAGCGCATCACCCATAGCGAGATGCTGGCACGGTTTGTCGTGCGGTATATCGTGAGATTTTATAACCGCTGCGATGCCGTTTGGGCCTGCAGTGAGGGCACGGCGCAGACGTTGCGTGAATACGGCTACCGAGGGACGATCGAGGTGATGCCCAACGGAGCCGATCCCTTCTCCTGTCCCGATCGGCAGGCGGCACGGGCGGCCGCCATGGAAGCCTACCATATTCCCGCCGACAAAAAGATCCTGCTCTTTGTCGGGCAGATGGTCTGGCAGAAGAATTTGAAGCTGGTGCTTGACACGCTGGCTGCGCTGGACGACAGCTATCGACTGGTGCTGGCCGGTACCGGCTATTATGAAAAGCAGATCCATGACTACGCCAAGAAGATCGGTGTCTTTGACCGTTGTATTGTTACTGGCCGCATCAGTGACCGCACCATGCTGGAGGGACTGTATCTGTCCGGGCAGCTCTTCTTTTTCCCCTCGGTCTATGACAATGCGCCGCTGGTGCTGAGAGAGGCCGCCACCGCCGATTTGCCGGCGTTGCTGGTCAAAGGCAGTAACGCCGCCGAGTGTGTGGTCGACGGCGAGAACGGATATCTGGCCGAGGAATCGGTCGAAAGCATGTCCAATCGGATCATGAAGATATTTGAAAATGAGGAGCATCGCATACAGGTCGGACAGCAGGCGGCAAGGACCATCCCACTGCCCTGGCCGGAGCTGACAAAGCAGGTCGAGGACGCATACGCTGCGGTGATCGATAAGTATGGAAGAAAATAAGCGTATTGAGCGCAGCATCATCACCACCTATCGTAAAACGATATGGAATCGGTTTATCGAGGGTGTCAAACAATATAAGATGGTCAATGAGGGCGATCGGATCGCCGTCTGCCTGTCGGGCGGCAAGGATTCGGCGCTGCTGGTTAAATGTATGCAGCAGCTGCAGAAATACGGCGATTGCCGCTTTGAATTGAAGGTCATTGTCATGGACCCCGGCTACAGTCCTGAAAATCGCCGCAAGATCGAGGAAAATTGCGCCCGCATGGGCATCACCCCCACCATCTTTGAAACCGACATCTTTGAATCGGTCGAGCAGACCGACCGCAACCCCTGCTATCTGTGCGCCCGTATGCGGCGGGGGCATCTGTATGCCTTTGCTCAGTCGCTGGGCTGCAATAAGATCGCATTGGGTCATCATTTTGATGATGTTATTGAAACCACCCTGTTGGGTCTTCTTTACGGGGCGCAGGTGCAGACCATGTTGCCCAAACTGCACTCGACCAATTTTGATGGCATGGAGCTGATCCGTCCCCTCTACTGTGTGCGGGAGAGGGACATCATCCGATTTGCCAATTATAATAACCTGGAATTTCTGCGTTGTGCCTGCCGTGTCACCTCACGGGACGAGGGGTGCGACAGCGAGAGCGCCAGCAAGCGCAAATATGTCAAGGCGCTGCTCGACGATCTGACCAAAAACAACAGCCAGGTGCCCGTCAACATCTTCCGTGCCATGGAAAATGTTAAATTGGCTGAGGTCATCGGCTACACCGACGCTGACGGCTATCACAACTTTATGGATAATTATAAACAAGAGGAAGCGAAGCTTCCTACTTCTTAGGGCTTCCCCTTGAGGGGAGGCTGGCCGCCCGAAGGGCGGACTGATGAGGTGCCGAAAGCATGGCAACATTGAAATTAACCGGACGGCCAGGCTGAAGGTGTAATTATACAGGGCTAAAGCCGGATTTCCATCCCCTCAGACAGCTGCGCTGACAGCTCCCCTTGTTCCCAAGGGGAGCGTAAGAGAGGGCAATCTCAATGGATGTAGCCAGCAAATACTTCATCCGTCTGCTTCGCAGACACCTGAAGGTGAATTGCCCGAAGGGCAAGAGAGGCCGGCCTGGGCCGTCCCCTTGAGGGGAAGGCTTAATAGGAAGAAACCTTCGGTTTCTTTGAATAGAGAGGGAATGCTGAGCATACATTAAACACAGAGGTGAAAATGTATGCTTTCTTTTTGGCAAAAATACAAGTCGTTGATCCTGAATATTGCGCTGCCGCTTGGCGTTGGCTTGGCAGCAGGACTTTTGACTATGGGTGCGATGGACGATTTCGCAGCCCTCAACCAGCCGCCCCTGTCGCCGCCCGGCTGGCTGTTTCCGGTGGTCTGGACGGTGTTGTATGTCCTGATGGGCCTTTCCTCTTGGTTGGTGCGGCGCAAGGATAAGCAGGCTCGGGCCTTGAGCATCTATCATCTGTCGCTGGTCTTTAATTTCTTTTGGCCCATCTTTTTCTTCGTCTGTCAGATGTGGCTGTTTTCGCTGATCTGGCTGTTGGTTTTATGGGTTTTGGTGCTGATCTATACCGCCGGCTATTTCGGCATCGACCGCCGTGCCGGCTGGCTGCAGATCCCCTATGCCGTCTGGTGTGCTTTTGCCATCTACCTGAATTTTGGTATACTGCTGCTCAACTGAAAAAATGATGCCAAACGGCATCATTTTTTTATTTACAGATATGTCTTCAAATCGGCAAAGAAATATGGTATAATATCCTTAACATTCTAATGCGAAAGGTGAAAACGATGTTCAAACGAGTTTGCGCCGCCTTGGTGGCGGTTCTGTTGCTGGTCTGCCTGTCAGCCTGCGACAGCGGAACAGGCAGCGGTCAGGTGCTGGATACCGGCTGGATCGTTCGCGGCGATGCCGACGGCATCGGTGAGAGCGAGAATTGGCACAAGGGCTTTACCGAAAAAAATGATGTGACCGCCGACACCGTGTGGTACGCCAATACCTTTGCCTTGTCGCTGATCAAAGGCGAGCGTGTCATTCTTTCGTTGTGCGACCTGGGCGAGACGGCCACCGTTTGGCTCAACGGCCAGCCGGTCGATGCCCGTGATAACGCCATGGGTGATTATTGGGTCGATGTGACCGATACCGTCAAATTGGTCGGCACCAATACGCTGGTCATCCGTGCTGCCGCCGGCGCTGCCGTGACACGCACGACGTTGGCGGTGCGTTCGGCGGTCATCGTTTCCCGGATCGAGGCCGATTCGGATGCCGACGGCAATATGCAGATCCGTGTCACGCTTGACAATGCCGCCCAAGAAACGCCGGTGGTGCTGACCGCCGTATTGACACAGTTGGACAACGGAACGGTCATGACCCGTCGGGTTGAGACGGTACAGGCCGTATCGGGCGTCGGGGTGCATGAACTGACCCTGTCGGCCGAGGATGTCGCCTTGTGGAATATCTCTCAGCCCCATCTGTACGATCTGACGATCACCGCCGCCTCGGCCTCGTCCAAGCAGGCTTGGAGCGATTCGGCCAATGAAACGGTCGGATTTTTGTCGCAGCCGGCGTCGGTTGCATCGGTCGACCTGGAACAAACACTCATGTTGGACGAATCGGCCATGCGTGATTTTGTCAACCGTGCCCGCACCCAAGGCTTCACCGCTGTCCGTCCGCTTGCTCGACCGACCCAGGCGCTGCTGGATTATGCCGATGAGATCGGCATGCTGGTCATCACCGATGCGGGCGGCCATCATGTCAGCGCCATCCCCAACGGAGGAATCCTGCGATGAAACGAATGTTGTCTTTGCTGCTGGCCGTTCTGATGGTCAGCACCTCGGTGTCAGCCGCTTATTTTGATTCAGATGCCCAATATCCCGCATCGGTTGCCGATGCGGCGATGGTGCTGCGTGATGGGTGGCGGGTCTTGCCGGACAAGCAAAATGTGGGTGAAGAGGAATTGTGGTATCAGGTCTTTCCGGCCCGGGCACAGGAGGTGTCCTTGCCCTATGACGCCGGCGATGATGGGTCTACCACCTGGTTTTTTCATAAGTTTACCCCCGATCTCAACCTCGAGCCGAGCCAGCGTGTGATAGCCGCCTTCGAGGGCTGTCGGTACTATGCCAAGATCTGGCTCAACGGCAATTATATCGGTGACCATGAGGGATCATACGGGAAATTCTCCTTTGATGTCACCGACTTTTTGCGGGAGGACCAGCCCAACCTGCTGGCCGTCCGCCTGTTTACCGCCAATGACGGCTCGACCATCCGTGGAGAATCGGCCGAGGCTCTGCCGCAAGGCCCTACCGACGGCCAGGCCATGCAGATGCCTGTCACCCTCTCGGTCGTGCCGCAGATCGCCATCGCCGATATCTTTGTCGATACCGAATATGAAAACGGCAATGTCAATGTCCAGGTCATCGTGGACAACCCCGGCCATGATACGGTCAAGGTCGATATTCGTACCCGCATCAGCCCCAACGGCAGCCATGCCCTGCTCTCTTCGGCGCAGGTCACCTTTCATGCCGTTCCCGGCCTGTCCAAGCATACCGTGACCATGACCCTGGAGGATTTTCATGCCTGGAGTGCCGACGACCCCTATCGCTATTCGGTGTGGGTCGAAACCCTGGCCCAAGAGGCTCATTTTGCCGATTCCTCGGTCATCCGAGTCGGCTTTAAGGATCTGCGCATCGACTCCCAGGGCTATTTTATGCTCAACGGTGAGCGCTTCTATGTCAAGAGCGTGAATGTTACGGGCGATGTTTCGAGGGAAGCCTTGCTGGCCTATAAGGCCGCCGGCATGAACATGGTGCGCTTTACCAATGCGCCGGCCCGTTCGGATGTGCTCGATGCCTGCGATGCGATGGGCCTGTTGGTCTATCAGGAAACGGCTATGGCCCATAAGGCCGACAGCCGTTACGGCGAGGATCTGATCCGTCGTGAGATCCGTCAACTGGTCGAGCGTGACCGCAATCACCCCTCCTTCGCCATTGTCGGCATCCTCAACGAAACGGAGGATACCAACACCTCCTATGTCAATAACTATCAGGCCGCAATAGATGCGTTGGATGTTGTCCGCACCTATGATAACGACCTGCTGGTCTTTCTCTCCTCCGGCCGCTTGGATGGGGATAACACCATCGCTTCGGCCTCTAACCCCGGCGCTCTGACCTGGGACGGTTACCTGGGCAATGAGGGGGTGCGAGGCGGCGCCAACGGGGAAGAGATCGGCACCGGCGATATCCATGGCAAGGTCCCTGCCGGCCAGCCGCAACGAGCCGTCTTTGTGTCGGATGCCGATGTGTCGATGCTCGATGCCATCCGTGCCAACAGTTATATCAACGGCTTTTCGCTCACGGCCGATGCCGACACCGACCTGTCCACCCTCAATGCCCTGCAGGATACCTGCTGGTGCGTCATCTTGGATCGGCAGACGGCCTATAACCAAGGCGTTTTGCCTATTGAGGTCTATCTGTCCGATCTGGGCAAGCTGGAGCGGAAGGACTATACCGCCCGCTTGACTGTCAGCCTTGACGGGGAAACGGTCTGGCAAAAGGATGTGACGGTCACTCCCGAATATACCAAGACCGGCAGCTATGTGTCGGCCATGCCGGTGCTCAGCCAGGAGATTCCTCTGACCGGGCTTGTCGCCGGCCGGTATCGGCTTCGTGCCGAACTGCTCGACACCGATGTGACCCGCACCTACGAATTTGATATCACCGATGCGCTGGATCTGCCGACCCTGTCGGGCACTGTCTATGTGTCGGGTCTTGATTCGTCGGCCCTGTCGCTGCTCGAGAAGGCCGGGTTGCAGTTGAAGCTGCTGGATCAACAGAATATTGTCCCCGGCAGCACCGTTGTGCTGGGCGGCAAGAACATATCGGCCGATACCCTGGCTTTGCTCTATGAATCGGTCGAGCAAACGGGCGTGACGGTGCTTGGCGCCGATGTGGATGCCTTTGGCGACTGGGGTTATTTGAATCTGCCCTTTGATGAGGACGCCTATACCGTTTCGGCCCAAGAGCCGATCTTCGCTTATGCCGATGAGTATCTGCATCTGGCACGGCCGGCGCAGGAGATCTTGGTCGGTAACGAGGATGGCGTGGCCGTCGGCGTGTATGACTACGGACAGGGCTCGATCGTGATCAACACCCTCTCTCTGCTCGAGAATGTCGGCGAGCCTGTGGCCGATCGTCTGCTGCTCGATCTGATCGACTATGCCCTGACGGAATGTTGAGGAAGGAGGAACAAGCCGTGAAAAAAATAACTGCTTTACTCGTATTGGTCATCCTGGTTGCGGTCTTTGCCCTTCCTTCTGCCGCCGCATCCTATTCGGTGGCCAAGCCCAAATGGGTCACCGTCGACGGTGTGATCAGCGCCGAGGAGTGGGGCTCGCCCCTTTACAAAAATGTGACATTGGCCCAGGCACGGGATAAGAAGATCGACGACACCCTCACCTGTCGGTGGTATGATACCGATCGGGACGGTGAGGTTACCATGACGCTCTATCTGACCCACGACGATGTCAATCTCTATGTGGGCTGTGTCCTGCAAGGGGTCGATTCCGAGGTCAGCACCACCGACCAGCCTTGGCAGCAAATGAATTTCACCTTCACCCTATCCGAGTATCATCCCAACACCGGCGTGCGCCGTGTGGTCGATCAGGGCAAGGAATATGAGGCCTATACCGGCTATCGGATCTATCAAACGGCCGATGGTCAACTGCATGCCCAAACCATCACCCAGGGCCTTGATCGGCAGGATCTGCGGGCGGGACGGGACTATGCTGTCGGCTATGACCAAACGACCCGCACCATGACCTATGAGGTGGCCGTGCCGCTGAAAAGCACCTCGCTGGTCATTGACAAAAACCCCGACATGGCCTTCTCGGCCGTTGTAGCGCTGGAGCATTATCACAATACGGTATCGGGTAAGACGGACGGCGCCAATCGGTTTTTGGTCGGGATGGGTGCCGCCGACTGCGGCGGAGCCGGAAATTGGGCGCATCAAGGCCAGTGCATCCGTGTGCGGCTGATCGGCTCGGATAAGGTAGCGCAGGCCAAGGAGCAGCATACCGCTCAGGACAATGGCTATGCCCAGGATCTGGATATCCCCATCGCTTCCGAGCCGGAATATAAGATCATCACCGCCGACGCCCCCACCTCGGTACCGCTGCTCATCATTTTGGCATCGGTGATCGTGGTATTGGCCTGTGCCGTGGCGGTAACGCTGATGCTGGTGCGTGAACGAAATGAACAGGCCGAGCAGGTCGGAAAGGATGAAGAAGAATGAAAAAGACGGTAGCCCTGACCCTCAGTGTCCTTTTCCTTGTTTTGTCTGCGTTGCCGGTAAGCGCCGCCTCGACCGATCGCTTTGTCCCCACCCCCCAAGAGCAGGCCGCTGCGGCCGATAAGTCCCAATCGGGTATCATCGCCTATGATGCCGTGGCCGACACCGACATGAGCGCCAACCTGCTTATGACAGCCGCCATTATCGTGGCCGCCATCGCCGGAGCCGTCCTGTTGTTCACCCTGATCGTCCTGGTCAACCGCAACGTTCGGGCAGGGGCTCGTCGGGCGCAAAAAAAACAATAAAAAATGGAAAGCCCCTGAAAAATAGGGGCTTTTCTCTTGACATCTCATCAAAAATAGAGTATAATAGCAGAAGTGTAAAGTGAAACACTTTACAAATTACCGGAAAGGGTGGCGAATATGATAGAAAAGAACCTACAGATCGGTCTGCTTTGCGATTTCTACGGCAAATTATTGACCGAAAAACAGTTGTCGGCCATTACCATGTATTATGACGATGACCTGAGCCTGGCCGAGATCGCCGTCCAAACCGGGATCACTCGCCAGGGCGTGCGTGATTGCATCAAAAAGGGCGAAGCCATTCTTCTGGAAATGGAAGAAAAATTGGGGCTTGCCGAGAAATTCGGTCGCTTGCGTGCCGGGATGGATGAGATCCGTGCTGCCGCTGAGGATATTCGTGATCAAAACAGCCGCGGCATGGTAAACTCGGTCGTTGCCAATGCGGTGCAGACCATCGTACGGGTCAGCGAGCAGGTGCGTGAAGATGGCATTTGACGGGCTGTCCGATAAGCTAAACGATATCTTCCGCCGCCTCAAGGGGCGGGGCAAGCTGTCCGAGGGCGATGTCAAAGAGGTCATGCGAGAGATCAAGCTGGCCTTGCTCGGCGCCGATGTCAATTTCAAGGTCGTCAAGGCCTTTATCAATAATGTGTCGGCTCGTGCCGTGGGCGAGGAGGTCATGAAATCCCTCACTCCGGCCCAGCAGGTCATCAAGATCGTCCATGAAGAGCTATGCCGTATCATGGGCGAGGGCGATTCCAAATTCAACTTTGCCTCCAAGCCCCCCACCGTCATCATGATGTGCGGTCTGCAGGGCGCCGGTAAAACCACTCACTCGGCCAAACTGGCCTATTATTTTAAGAACGCGCTCCACCGTCGGCCGTTATTGGTCGCTTGCGATATCTACCGTCCCGCCGCCGTTGATCAGTTAAAGGTGGTCGGCGCTCAGGCCGAAGTTCCCGTCTTTTCGCTGGATGGGGAGAAGCCGGTCAAGATCGCACAGGAAGCGGTAGCTCATGCCAAAAAGTACGGCAACGATATCGTGATCTTGGATACCGCCGGCCGTCTGCATATCGACGAGGCGCTCATGGATGAGCTGGCTCAGATCAAGGCTAAAACCGAGCCGCAGGAGATTTTGCTGGTGGTCGATGCCATGACCGGTCAGGATGCCGTCAATGTGGCTCAGTCTTTTGATGAGCAGCTGTCCATCAGCGGTGTCATCCTCACCAAGTTCGACGGTGATACCCGTGGCGGTGCCGCCATGTCGGTCAAATATATCACCGGCCAGCCCATCAAGTTTGTGGGCGTGGGCGAAACGGTCAAGGATCTCGAGCCCTTCCACCCCGAGCGTATGGCCAACCGTATCTTGGGTATGGGCGATGTGCTTTCTCTGATCGAGAAGGCCGAGGAGGCTTTTGACGAGGAACAGGCCAAAAAGCTGGAGGAAAAGCTCCTTAAAAATAAATTCGACCTGGATGATTATCTCGGTCAGCTGCGCCAGATGAAAAAGATGGGCGGCGCCGGAGCCATCCTCGGTAGTATGGGTGTCAAGCAAAAGGATATTGACAAGGCCGATATCAATGAGAAGATCTTTGATCGGCAGGCCGCCATCATCCTGTCTATGACACCGAAAGAGCGGGCCAAGCCGGAACTTCTGGCCGCATCCCGCAAACGCCGCATCGCTATGGGTGCTGGCGTCGAAGTATCCGAAGTCAATCGGCTTCTCAAGCAATATGAGCAGGCCCGATCGATGATAAAAAGGCTTAACAAGAATCCCAATCTGCTCAAGGGCTTGCCCGGCATGAATGGGATGATGTAAGACTACATGAAATGTGGAGGTGAATCACAATGGCAGTAAAAATCAGACTCAGAAGAATGGGCGCGAAGAAAAATCCCTTCTACCGTATCGTAGTAGCCGATTCCCGCAGCCCTCGCGACGGCAGATTTATCGAAGAGATCGGCACCTATGATCCGACCAAGACTCCTTCGGCCGTCAACATCGATGCTGAGAAGGCTAAGCAGTGGATCGCAAACGGCGCCCAGCCGACCGATACCGTCAAAGCCATGCTCAAGAAGAACGGCGTTCTGTAAAGGATGGTATCATGGAACAGTTATTAACGTATCTCACGAAGGCCCTTGTGGAAAAGCCGGACGAAGTCACGGTCACAAAGGTCTCGGAGAAAGAGGATACGACCACCTATCAGATCATGGTGGCCGCATCCGACATGGGCAGAGTCATCGGCAGACAGGGTCGAATCGCCAAGGCGATCCGTTCGGTTGTCAAGTCGGCGGCTGCCAAGGACAACAAAAAGGTTGTTGTCAATATAGGAGATTAAAAGGGGATATCACTATCCCCTTTTTCCTTTATCGGAGGAACTATGGAACTGATCAAAGCCGGTAAAATTGTCAATACCCACGGTATCCGTGGTGATATAAAAATTGATGTGTGGATGAACGATGCCCGTGACCTGTGCCGGATCGACACCATCTATATAGCAGACAAGCCCTTTGCCCTCACCAATGCCCGTGCCCAGCGAGCCATGGCCATCGTCCACCTCAAGGGGATCGACACCATCGAGGCGGCCGAAGCGCTAAAGGGCAAGGAGATTTCCATTGAAAAGACCGATGACCTGCTCGATGAGGGCGAGTATTTTATCGAGGATATCATCGGCTGCCAGGTCTACGATGTCGACACCGCTGAGCATTACGGCGTCATCGTCGATGTCTATCCCGGCATTGCCAACGATGCCTATGAGATTCGTCTGAAATCGGGCAAGCAGGTGCTTTTCCCGGTCATCAAGGACGTCATCATCGACACCGATATCGAGGCTAAAATCATCAAGATCCGCCCTCTGGGAGGTATGTTTGAGATATGAGGATCGACATTCTGACCCTGTTTGACGATTATATGGATATGGTGCTGGGGCAGAGTATTCTCGGCCGTGCCCGCAAGGCCGGATATCTCGATATCCGCACCCATAATTTCCGCAACTGGGCTACCGATAAACATTCCACGGTCGATGATACCCCCTACGGCGGCGGCAAGGGCATGTTACTCAAGCCCGAGCCCATCTGCGCCTGCTACGATGAGGTGGTGGCCGATGCCGAGAAAAAGCCGTTGACCGTCTATCTCTCGCCCAAAGGACAGGTGCTCACCCAGGACATCGCTCGCCGCTATGCCAAGGAGGATCGCATCGTCTTTGTCTGCGGCCACTATGAGGGGGTCGATCAACGGGTGATCGACGAGATCATTGATGAGGAGCTGTCCATCGGCGACTATGTGCTCACCGGCGGGGAACTTGCCTGCGCCGTGGCCGTCGACTGCGTCTGCCGCATGGTCGACGGTGTGCTCGACAGTGAGGAGTGCTTTGAAGAGGAGAGCCACTATAACGGCCTGCTCGAATACCCTCACTATACCAGACCCGTCGAGTTTCGAGGCCGCACAGTACCCGAGGTGTTGCTGGAGGGCAAGCATGCTCAGATCGAGCGCTGGCGTCGAGATGAAATGCTGAAAATCACCCAAAAACGCCGTCCCGATATGCTCAAAAAGGTGAGTTTAACCCCCGAAGACCTCGATTTTCTGGAAAAATAAAAGCAAAAGCACGAGCATCAGGCTCGTGCTTTTTTGTATAGATATTGCAGGGTGCTCAGGTTGTAGCGCAGTACAAAGGCCGGCAGCAGGCTGAGGATACCGTTGACCGCCGCAATGGGAAGGGCGTAGGAGGTCGGCAAAAACAGGAGCAGTAGTAGGCCGCCCACCGCATTTTCCAAATGGATGACTATGCCGTAGCGGCTTTCCAATAAAAACCGTGACAGATAGGCGGCATCGTATTCCACATGATCCTTGTGAAAGCCGGTAAATCCGCCCAGTTCGGGGATGGCATCCTTCCATTTGCGAATCTTGATCTTTTTATAAAACTGCCGTTCCCCGGTCGGGATCGGCCAGTCCTGATCAAACCAGGATTCGGGCAGCCGCCGCAAGAGAAAAGCGCCCAGTCCGTCCAAGGCGATAACGGCCGCTGTGCCGCCGAAGGTGTAGGCGGCAGCCGCCCCGGTCAGCCCGTGGCATACCAGGATGACCAGATCGGCCCCCAAGATTATAAGGAGATAGAGCAGCATAGTCCCTCCTGTGTGTCGTAGGTCAGCGGGATGCCGTATTCCCGCTCATAACAGTCTTTCCAGGCGGCAAAATTCCTGTCGCACAGCTGCTTGATGTTGGCGGCGGTGCGCTTGGTCGGGTCGGGGAAGAGGGGCGGCAGATAATGAACGGTATAGGCTTGGATGGGCAGACCGTCGCCGTCCAGGTGGTTGGTGTCCCGCATGGTGATAAAGACCGGCAGCACCGGCGCACCGCTCTTGGCGGCAAAATGGAAGGCGCCGCTCTTTAGGGGGCGGGGCTTACGGTAGTTGTACCACATGGCCTGCTCGGGATAGATGAGGATCTTTTCGCCTCGTTTGAGCAGGGTGTCCACCGCACCCAATAATTCCTTAAAAACGGTCAGATTCGAGGCCAGCGGCAGGGTGTTGCAATGGCGGAAAAAGTAACCGTACAGACCGGGGAATGAGGTGTAATTGCCCTCACGGATGATCTTCCACAGCCGCTTACGCCCCAGACTCTTCTCGATGGGCTTAAAGACGGCATAGTTGTCGTTGGGGTGAAAATGGTTGCAGGTGATCATGACGCCACGGTCGGCTACCGAAAGATAGTTTTCCAGCCCCCGTACCTCTTCGATGACCAGCTCGCCCTTGGTGATGCGGTGATCGTAGAAGGCCTTGGCCACCTGATTGGCAAACTCCGAGGCAATTTTTGTGGATAGCCTACGGTGGGTGTAATCCACCTGCCCCGGCTGAAGGGGTTTGGTTGGCGGGTCGGCCTCAACATCCTGATCAAAGATGCCCTGCGCCTCCAGCGTCCGTATCCGCTCGGCAGCGGCCAGGCGGCTTTTGTTCGGTGCGGCGCTTAGGGAGAGCCGCAGCGGCAGTTCATACCCGCTCTTTTGGGCTCGCTCACACTCCTTTTGTGCCAGCGCCACCAAGCCCTCATACTGCGCCGCATCCCGTTGCTGACCGGTGTAGCTGTTCAGTTCTTCCAAGATGCTCTCATAATAGGCGGTCTGCTTGGCGTAATACCAAAAATGGTTTTCGTAGGAAATACCGCTGTAGTGCCAGGGCTTGAAGTTGATCTTAAAATGCACGATGGAGGGCGGATCAAGCGGGTCGCAGGTATCAAAGGCGGTCTTGTTCCAGCGTAGGGGCAGGATGGCCGTCTTTTTATAGAAAAGAACGTTGAGATAGTCCTGATCCTGCGCCACGGTGAAGGTGTGCCGATCCATCAGCCCAACCAGCGCACGGGGCAGATCGATGCGGCGCAGCCCGGCCAGATCCATGACCAGGATACCGGCGTTGAAATATTCGTGACGGGGAATGCCCAGCACGGTTTCGGCATAAGCCGAAAAAACAGGAATATCGGTGATGACCTCATCGGTCACCGCCCCCAAGGGGTGTCCCTGCAGATCCATGTTGTATAGGTCGGCAATGTCGTCGAGTACGGCAATGTCGCAGTCTAAATATAGCCCCTTGTCATATTGCGGGAAAAGTTCGGGGATAAAGAAGCGGTAATAGGTGGCCTTGGTGTAATAGTCACGCAGATGCAACGATTTGCCGAACGCTTCTACCTTTTTTGCAACATTGACAAATTCAATCGAAAGTATGTCGTCCTGCATGGCCAGCAGGTTGTCCTTATGCTCCTGCGATAGGTGTTCGATCAGGACATGCACCCGAAGCGGATGGTTGGTATTGGCACGCATCGAGCGCAGCGCCACCGCCAGATAGGGGGCATAGCCGTCGTCGACGGCACAAAAAATGGGGATGATATTCATGACAATGTCCTCCGATTTTCTTTCTTTGCCGTCAGTATACCCAACAAGGGCGGTAGAAACAACCTACTCCCACACCAAACGCCACGCCGCTCCATTCCACCTGCGTAGAAGCAAAAAAGAGCCACTCTCCTGTCAGGAGAGTGGCGGTAGAGGCGGTAGAGTTATCGGTAGAATGGGCATCGGGCCTTGATGCACTGGGCATTTTGCGAGGAGTAAGGACAGCGGTAGTCGGCCAGCGGCAGGGAAACATCAAAGTGTTCTTTGGTGAAATCGACAGCGGTGCGCAGAGCCAAGAAACTGTCCCGCTTGCAGCAGCGCGGTCCGCCCACCTGCCCGATGGCGGCCAGTGCCGCCGCCGTCATGCGGTTGGACAGCCCCCACTCGTTTTGCTTTAAGGGGGTTGCCTGGGTGAGGATGGATAGGTAGATGCCGGCACTGATGCCGGCGCCGCAAGCGCCCCAAAAACCGCAGGCACCGCCCGGCACCTGTCGGCCTCGCTTAAGCATCTGCTGCAGGGCCTCGGAAAGCCCCTCTCGACCGGTGGCATTGAAATAGGCGGTCAGCAGCGATGCGCCCACCAGGATATGATGCTCCGGCCCGTGCATGTGGCAAAAGGGCTGAGCCATCAGCTGCTGCATCAGGATGCCCGGATCGGTGCCCTTGTGCGCCAGGCACAGGCTAAGTATGGTATCGACCCCTTGGGTATGACACTCGTTGCAGACATAATGCCCCGCCTCACAGCAGGAAGTGCTCGGCTCGGTCTTACCGCACAGGGTGCAGGTCATGGGCTTGTCCTGGGTAAAATATTGCAGCGGCTTGCCGCAGATCAAACATTCATCAGCCATATCAATAACCCAAATTCTCGTCGATGAGTACGATCTCGATATCGGCCTGCATCGGGCATTGCCACAGCACGGCCAGCTCACGGCAGATGCGCTCCTTGCTCTTGCAGTCAAAGCACCGCCCGCCCGACACGCAGGGGGTGGCCTTGCCCAAACGCTTGGCGTTTAAGGGGGCGGCAATGTTGCGGGCACGGTGGAGGGCCGAGTCAAAATCGGGTGCTATTTTATTTTTACCCACCACAAAATAGATCTTCTTGTGGCCATAGAGGGTGGAGGCAATGCGGTTGCCGATGCCGTCGATGTTGATGATCTCGCCGGTGGCGGCCAGGCCGTTGACCGAAGACAGATAAACATCGGCGACGGCGGCTTTTGTCACATCGCCGCCCTTCCAGTGCCAGTGCACGGTATTATGAGCGGCCAGGCGGTCATACAGTCCCATCTCCTCGATGGTCATCGAGCCGCCGATGCCGACGCTCAGGCCGTCAATTTCCTGATTCAGATAATCGGCCGCCTCTTTTGCGGTGGCAAATTGCGATACGGTATAGCCTTTGGCTTTTAATGCTTGCTGCATACATATATCCATCCTTTTTTCTTTTATTATACTTGTCTATGAGAACCGTGTCAAATTTTATCCCAGTAAAAATGTTATGTGAAAGGAGTTGTAAAACCCATAAACATGTGGTAAACTAAACATGCCAAACTAACTTAATATGTGTGAATGGATGTGATATATGCGGGGATAATAGTTTTAGATCACACACCTATCGTATGGAATTTGTTAAAAATGCAGACTCCATTTATGTAGGTGTGTTTATAACCATTTCACATAAAGTTAGTTTGGCGACTATCGGAGTTTGCGTTTTTGTGCGTCTACTTCGGTAGGCGCATTTTTTATTTATATGGAGGAAGAAAATATGAAAAGAATTTTGGCGGGTATCTTAATAAGTTTTACTCTTGTTTCCGTAATGGGATGTAATGGCAAGCAGGAAGAAAAAACGATTCGATATGAGGAAGATCAGGTGTTATTTGCTGCACAAGATCGTTACGATATAGAGGATGATAGGTATAATTTATATACATACAATTATAAGGGGGAATTGTTACAATCTCCGGAATTATCACCATTTATTGGATATTATGCAAAAAATGGATTGGCTCCGGCACTCGATCCAAGCACACACAAAGTGGGTTACGTGGATAAGGACGGCGTATTTCAAATTGAACCGAAATTTGATGATGCGGCCTCCTTTTCTAAAAATGGCATTGCTTTAGTAAAAATGAGAACAGAACAGGGCGAGGATTATAGATATATCGAAAAACTAGGATATATCAATGATAAAGGGGAGGAAATCACACCGTGTATTTACGATGAAGCAACTAGCTTCTTTGATTGTGGTTATGCGATTGTGCGAACATATAGAGATGGAGAAAGTAAGCAACAAGTGCTTGATGAAAAGGGTAAAATAGTGGCAGATGTACAGGGGTGTGCGATAATGGCAGTTTATAAAGATTATTATGTCGCATACTGTTCTGATGAAGGTGCTGTTATTTTCAATTATTCGAATGAGAAAGTAAGTTCCTTACATGGGGACACAGGGGACTCAACACATGTTACTTATACACTAGAAAAAGATAATGTGTGCAGGATCACGAAGGAAATCATAGATTTTGGAAAATACAACACGATTAAGCGGGAAAAATTTGATGGCAAAAAGTTTGTAGAGGAAAAAACAAACTATGAAATAGGTGTTAAGCGTGTATCCACAACGCAAAGCGGATGGGGTTACGGGATGACAGAAAAGGAAAAGACGGTAATTCCGTTTGAGTATGACAAAATTATTCCCTACGGAACATATTTTGTAGCAGTAAAATACACAGGAAGCAATGAAAAATACGATCAAATGCTTGATATTTATGATCAGGATTATAACAAAACGGCAGAAAATATAGAGTATGCTTTTTTTAATAGAAGTGATGCCTACGGTTTAAACTGTCAGTTGCCAAATGGGTATTTCCCAATTATAACAGAGGTTACATATGGAAATTATAATTATGCGTACGGTGTTATAGATTATGCGGGGAATGTAATTGTTGAGCCGGTTTTTCCTGATGGAATTCAGCTGTACACCTATGAGGGAACAGGTGTATTTGATTGGGAGGCAACTAGGTTGTACGAGGGATGCCTAGGTTTTGATATTGATTAAAAAAGGAAAGGACAGAGATTTTCTCTGTCCTTTCCATTATTTTCGCTTGAGTCGTTTATCCGAGCGGGTGGCAAGGTGTGTGCCGACGCTCTGGAAGATCTGTACCAGCACGATCAGCAAAAGCACGGCCACCAGCATGACTAAGTATTTGTAGCGGTAGTAGCCGTAGTTGATGGCGATCTTGCCCAGACCGCCGCCGCCGATGATGCCCGACATGGCCGAGTATCCCAAAATGGTGGTGATGCCGATGGTGATGTTTGACAGGAGGGAGGGCACACTTTCGGGGATCATGACACGGGTGATGATCTGCAAAGGGGAAGCGCCCATGCTTTGGGCGGCTTCGATGATGTTGGGGTTGACCTCACGCAGGCTGCTCTCGACCAGTCTTGCCACAAAGGGGAAGGCGGCGATGACCAGCGGCACGATAGATGCCACCGTGCCGACGGTGGTGCCGATGATGGCACGGGTCAGCGGAAAGACCAGGATCATCAGGATCAGGAAGGGCACCGAGCGCAGAAGGTTGACGATGACATTGAGCGTCTTCATCAGCCAGCCGGGCAGGGGCATGACCCCGTTCTTTTCGCCCGCCACCAGCAGTACGCCGATGGGCAGGCCGATGAGCAGGGCAAAGGCGGTGGCCAGCACCGTCACATACACCGTTTCCCATATAGCCAGGGCAAACTCGCTCTGAATGATCTCCCAGGCTTCTTGTAAGGCATCAAGGGAGAATATCTTATTCACCTTCGCTCACCTCCCGATCGACCCGTTCAAAGAAGATCAGTTTACGGGCAGCAGCCGACTTGGGATCGGCAAAGATCTTGTCGACCTCGCCCTGCTCGACCACTCGGCCGTTATCGAGAATGGCCACATGGGAGCAGATCTCCTTGACCACGCTCATCTGATGGGTGATGAGGATGGCGGTGATGCCCAGTTTTTTATTGATATCACGGATCAGGTCTAAAATGGCATGGGTGGTGGTCGGGTCGAGGGCGCTGGTGGCCTCGTCACACAGCAGCACCTGCGGATCGGTGGCCAGGGCACGGGCAATGGCCACCCGCTGTTGCTGGCCGCCCGAGAGCTGGGCGGGGTAGGCCTTGGCCTTGTCGGGCAGGCCGACCAGCTCCAGCAACTCCATGGCACGCTCACGAGCCTTGGCACGTGGTGTGCCCGACAGTTCCAGAGGGAAGCAGACATTGTCCAGACAGTTGCGCTGCATGAGCAGGTTAAAGCCCTGGAAGATCATCGAGATGCGGCGGCGCACCGGGCGCAGCTGCTTTTCGGTCAGCTGTCCCAGGTCCAGGCCGTCGACGAGCACCGTGCCGGATGTGGGGCGTTCGAGCATGTTGATGCAGCGCACCAGCGTGCTTTTGCCGGCGCCGCTCATGCCGATGATGCCGTATATCTGTCCGTCCTCCACCGTCAGGCTGACATCCTGCAGGGCCTCAAGAGAGCCGTCGTCGGTGGGGAAGGATTTACTCAAATGGCGTATTTCGATCATATTACTTGATGGCGTCCAGCGTGGTCTGTTTGCCGCCGTAAAGGCCCAGCGGCTCAACATGAATGGCGGATGCCGAAACCAGATCGGTGCCGTTTTGGTCATTAAAATCGTCGAGATAGGGCTGATGCTGGAAGTAGTTGGCATCGACTTCGCCGGCATCTACGACGTTGTTGGGCTGGACATAGTCGGTGTATTCGATGACATCAAGGGTGATGTTTTTCTCGGCTAAGATGGTCTTGGCAATGGCCAGGATCTCGGCGTGCGGGGTGGGGGAGGCGGCTACGGTGATCTTGGTGCCGGCCAGGGCGGCATAGTCCAGATCGGCGTTGTAGCCGTCGGTCGGATCCTCTACCGTGCTGACCACGGCGCCGCTGTATTTCTGGGCGATAAAGTCGGACACCTGTTTGCTTTCAAGGGCGGCGACCAGGGCCAGGATCTTGTCGGTCTTCTCGTTGCCTCGTTTGACGGCCAAAATGTTGGAATAGAAGGAGGACGAGCCTTCAATGGCCAGTGAATCCTCGACCGGATTCATGCCGGCCGAAATGGCGTAGTTGGAGTTGATAACGGCATAGTCGACATCCTGCAGAATGTTGGGCAACTGGGCGGCCTCGACCTCTTTGAAGGTGATGCCGTGCGGGTTGTCGGTGATGTCACGGATGGTGGCGGTGATGCCGGCCTCGGGATCGAGGGTGAGGATGCCGAGGGTGTCGAGCAGCAGTAGGGCACGGGCTTCGTTGGTGGTGTCGTTGGGTACGGCGATGGTGATGCCGTCGTTGCCGCCGCAGCCGGCCAGCAGGCTCAGCGCTAACAGGATGCTCAGGATCAGGGACAGGATCTTTTTCATAGAGATTCTCCTTTCAAATAAAAAAGAGGGAAGCCTGAACAAGCTTCCCTCAAACAGTAACAAGGTATTTAAGAAAGCCTATTCAAAGAAGCGCAGCAAAAAGGGCACATGCCGTACATGTGCATTGCCATATCCATCATGACCCTCTTCTTCATCGTCTTTCGCCTTTCCTTTTTTCTTCATTGTAGCCAATTACGGCCGATTTGTCAAGATACAAAGGATAAAAGGGCACCGGCGTGCCCTCTTATCGTTCGCTTTCTTTTTTGTCGGGGGGCTCGGCGTCGAAGATAAAATCGTCGATGTCCTTATCGGGTTTTTGTTCGTCTTTCATGGCATAACACACCTTTTCCGTTTTGCTTTAGTGTATGCCTATCGACCCGATTTTAGCCCTGCCGAAATGATTTATTTGAGGTTTTTCGGTTTGCGGATGCGGTTGAGCTGACGGTTGAGTTTGAGCAGTTCTTCCTTGGTGAAGCTGATGTTCATCATGCCCATCATGCTCGACAGACGCAAAACGGTAAAGCCGCCCATCATTTCCATCAAGCCCTCGCCCTTGAAATCGACATCAAAGCCGCCCGATTTCTTTCCTTTGGCACCTTTTTTGTTGGCATCCATCTTTTTCTTGAGTTTCAGTCCCAGCGAGAGGAACCAAAGCTTGCCTCGCTTGGACTGCATAATATCGGAGATCTTGTCGTTGAGCGAGTAGCGACCCTCGACCTCGACCACGTCAAACCAGTTGAGCACGGCGCCGACCTCTTTGAGGACATAGTCCATGTTGGGCTGATCCACCTTGCGGATCTTGCCCTCGTCGGAGAGATCGCCGGCCTTGGCGACAAGGGTCGTTTCGCCCTCGTTCTTAACGTCGAAATAGAAGAAATGATCGTCGGCCGTCTTCTTGCCGATGCTCTCGCCGTTGACAAAGAGCTCGACCTGGGGCTGATTGGAATAGACGGTGACACGGGTCACATCCTCGACACGGTCAACATATCTCTTGCCGCACAGATGCACAAAGGGCTCGTTGGACAGCCAGGCCTTATAGGCGTAGAAGGCGTCCTTCTTATAGGAGCGATCCATGGTGATCAGCCCCTTATGGTTCTGGCCGTTTTCGCCGCCCTCGGCACGGGCATCGGCGCCGAAGTCAAACATGTTCCATACATGGGTCGCCCAGATGTATTTGCGGGTAAAGAGCTGTTTGATCAATTCCTCATGATAGTAGGCCTGATACTCCTCGGTATAGTCGCCCTGCTTGGGGTTGCTGGTGTGCCAGTTGAGCGCCTCGCAGCCATATTCGCTGACTCCGATGGGGATGTTGGGATGAACTTGATGGAAGGTATCGAACCAAGGCCCGTTCATGCTGACATCGCCGCCGTACCAGCCGAAATAGTGGTTGTAGGACACGACATCGGGGATGAGCAGATAGGGATCGTCCATCTTGCACATAGATACGGCCGCGATGGTGGTCAGGCGGGTCTTATCCATCTCGTGGACCAGATCGTTGAGGATGCGGTGATTTTCCTGCAGATCCTCATCCGAGCCGGCAATGGAGATCTCGTTGGACAGCCCCCAAACGACGATCGAGGGATGGTTATAGTTCTGAACGATCAGTTCCTTCATCTGCGAGATGGTATTGGCTCTTCCGGCGGGCATGTGCTTGGAGATATAGGGGATCTCGGCCCAGATGACCAGACCCTTTTCATCGCACAGATCATAGAAATACTGGTCGTGCTGATAGTGTGCCAAACGAATGGTGGTGGCGCCCACCTCCAGGATCAGATCCATATCCTCGGCATGATGTTCGGGAAGTAGGGCATTGCCGATGCCCAGACGGTCCTGATGCCGGGAAACACCACGCAGCGGATATTCCTCGCCGTTGAGGATAAAGCCGTTATCGGGGTCGATGCGGAAGGTGCGGCAACCGAAACGGCTGCACACATTGTCCAGCACCTCGTCCTTTTCCACGATCTCGACCCGGCAGCCATAGAGATAGGGATCTCGGCGGCCGTGCCACAGATGGACATTCGGAATCTCAAAGGTCACCTTGCTCTCGGTCGATTCGATCTTCTGCAATTCCTTTTCGTCCTGGTCGTACAGGGTGTATACCAGTTTCTGTCCGTCGCCCAAGGATGTGGTAAAGACCTCGACCTCCACCTTGGCATCCTTGCCCTCGACGGCGGGGGTGATCATCAGGCCGGGTGTGCCGTAATAGTCCAGATCAAAGTGGGTCTTATTGACGGCAATGAGGTTGACGTTGCGGTACAGACCGCCGTAGAAGGTAAAGTCGGCCATCTGCGGATAGACGGTATCGTTGGGTGAGTTGTCGACAACAACGGCGATCTCGGTCTTCTCGGTCAGCGCCTCGGTCAGGTCGACACGCCAGGTCGAATAGCCGCCGTCATGATGGGCCAGTTTATTGCCATTGGCATAGACATCGGCCGAAGAGTTGGCGCCACGCAGTTCGAGGTAGTAGCCATCGGCCTTGGGCAGATCGGCCTTATTGAGGGTCTTGACATACAGACAAGAGCCACGGAAATAGTCGTTTCCGCCGTCCTGGCCGTCAATGGCATTCCAGGTGTGGGGTAGGTTGACCGGCTCGCCCTCACGCAGGGAGATGTCGGCGGTATTTTTGACGAACAGCCAGTTTTCGTTCAGGTTTACAATGTTTCTCATGGTGTTTCTCCGTTTATTCGCAGCCGAGTTCGCTATTCATTTCGGTCAGTGTCTTTTTGTCCGTGTTGTAGATCAGGCCCGGCAAAGATCCTGTCCATATGTATCCTTGTAATTTTTTAATATGTCTATTATTATGTTGTTAAAAAACAATAATTATGCTGCCATGAGCAAAGAAAATAGAAATTCCGAAAAACGGCAGGTCCAGACCGTCGCCCTCCATGGCGGCATTATTTTTTAAGCTATTCAAGGGGCATTGTAACAAAACGCCATACGCCTATCGGCGCAAAAGGCAACAAAAAAAGAGGGCACATGAGTGTCCTCTTTTTTGTTTTTTAGGGGATATAAAGGATATAATCGGGCTCAAAATTACCGATGATATAATCAATAGCCGGCCGACGACCGGGCAGATAAAAGGCGGTGTAGCCGTCAACGGTCAGGGTCTCGACGTTACCGTTTTGATCGGTGCGGGTCTGGGTGAGGAAGCGGCCCTGATCGTCATAGGTCCAAATGGTCTCTCTGGATAAATCGTTGGTTCTGTACCATTTTTCACAGGTCAGATTGCCCTTGTCATCATAGGTAAAGACCGATTCCTGACGGTCGGTGCCGTCGGTCTTGGTTTGGGTGGCACGGGTGAGCTGACCCTTTTCGTTGTAGAGATAATCGGTGATATAGGTGTCAACATCATCGCCAAAGACCACGGTCAATTCCTGGCGCAGCATCTTGCCGGTTTCGTTATAGGTATACTGGGTGGTTTCGGTGTTGTTGGCGCTGTAAGTGATGGTTTCCTTGATCAGGCGGTCCTGCTCATCATAACTATATTCATAGACGCTGTCCTCTTCGTTGCCGATGATGGTTTCGGTCTTGCGAATGAGGTTGCCTCTCTCGTCATAGTCCAGTTTAATGGAATTGAGCTCTTCTTCGTTGTCATAGTACCACTGCTCGAGAATGACATAGCCTTCATCGTTGCAGGTGTAGATGCGGGTCACATAGTCGGAGGTATGGGTAATGGTGTTACCCTCCCACACATAGGTCATGATCTGCTCGAGCTCGTTCGCAACGACCTTGGCAGTCAGGGTCTTGGCCTCTTCGTTCCAGTCGTAAGTGCCGGTAAAGGTGCGGGTACCGACCGTCTCGGTGGCCGAAGCGGGCACCAGCCAGAAGTCTTTCAACTTCTCCTGATCGGCAGGATCTTCGCTGGCCTGCAATTTCTCATAAGCCTTCATATGCTTACCCGCCTTGATCAGATCATCGGGCGAGGAACAGGAGCAAAGGGAAAAGAGCAACAATAGCGCTAAAAGTAGGGATGCGGTACGTTTCATGCAGACATCTCCTTGTGTTTGATGGATTTTTACGCTTTCAGTGTATCACGCAAAGGCCGTTTCGTCAAGTTGCAGTTGCGTTGATGGGGGATGTGCCCTTGTAGCGCCCGAGTAAAAGCAAGAACACCGCTCATAGGCGGTGTTCTTGCTTTGGTTATGAACCATTATGATGCCACTTTGTTTTAGCACTTATCTGCCTCTATATTCTTTCTTTAAGACCTCCGCCATATCTTCCGGCGATTCCTGACAACCACCGGCAAGCCACATTTTGATAATAGCATTAAGACCGTTTCTGAAAAATTCAATATGATATTTGATGTTACTATCTATATGTTCTTTTTCGGCTCGCCTTGTATCATATATCGAAACAAGGTGTTTGTCGTCATAACACAGTTTGAAATAGATCTTATAGAAAATTTGGTTTTCTTTAATGTGTTTGAACATCTTTAGCGCACCAGTACGTTCATTAAAATAATCATAATCGGCAAACAGATTACTGAACTCATTTTCGAGCTTTTCTCTTGTTTTATCGGCAAGGCCAAATATATCAATATAATTCGCATAAAACGTGCTTCGGTTGAGTCCCGTGTTTTTGATAATATCCGAAACGGTTATTTCTTTGATCTCTCGGGTTTGCAGCAGTTCAATAAACGCCTTTTCGATTTTCTCTTGCGACTCTCTGCGCCGTTTGTTGTTCTTTACATTCATAACCATTCTCCATTATTCCAACACTTATTGTTTTATTGTTGATTGTTTTCCCTTAGCCAAAGTATTATACTATTAATGCAATAAAAACACAAGTGTTGGTTTAATGAAAGGAGATTTCAAAATGAAAAAGAGTAGTTTTGTTGCACTCATCATGGGAACGGTAAGCGGGGTGCTTTTCGCACTTGGTATGTGTATGGCACTTCTTCCGGAATGGAACGCCTTCACAGAAGGTATCATTTTCGGGGCTATTGGTATCGTGCTTAGTATTATCACGGCACTTATCTGGTGCAAGATGGAAAACAAGAAACTGCCAAAATTGAGAGGTAAAAATCTGTTCCGTATTATTTACGCCGTCATCGCCGCTTTCGTGCTTGGCGTAGGTATGTGCATGTGCCTCGTATGGCAGCAAATCATTTGGGGCACACTCGTCGGTTTGCTTGGTATCATTATGCTGATTGCTCTCATTCCGATGATTAAAGGTATCAAATGAAAGCGTTACATCTTTTGAGAAACCCTTATACAAGTCTTGCCTGTAACGTTGCATATGCACTCGGCAACTGTATGATAGGTTTTCTTAACTCTTCGTGGTGGTTTATAACAGTGGGTGTGTATTATACCGTGCTTGCCATCACAAGGTTTTCTGTATTGCAGGTGAAACGAAAAGCAAATGGCAACTATGATACCGAGCTTTTTGCACGGCGCTTTACGGGAATCTTGTTAGTGGTGCTTTCGCTCTGCATAGTGGGTGTAAATATCATGTCCGCTATGAAAGATAGAGGCACCGCCTTTCACGAAATCGTAATGATTACCATTGCCACATATACATTCGCCAAAATAACCATTGCCATGATCGGTATGGTAAAAGCAAAGCATTCCGCTTCTCCGGTACTAAAGACACTTCGTAATATATCGCTCGCTGATGCGTGTGTTTCCATTTACACAATGCAAAGATCCATGCTTGTGACCTTTCCGGGTATGGAAGCGGCGGAAATCTTATTACTAAACATGTTTACGGGAACAGTAGTATGGATTGTTGTACTGCTTCTCGGAATCAATCTGATGGGAGGAAAATATACAGATATGGCTAAATCAAACATGGTAAAAGCAAACAAAAAAATCGCCGAGGCCGTAACCGATGGTTACAAGAAAATTGAAAAAGGTGTAGTAGACGGCTACAAAAAAATTGAGCAAGGCGTTGTTGATGGTTACACCAAGCTCGAAGATAAGTTTGTAGATGCTTACCTCACTAAAGACGGAGAAACCGTTGAAGAAGCCAAAGCCAGACTCAAAGAGAAAAAATAACTGAACAAAGCGGTAGAAAGAATGCGCTTTCTACCGCTTTTGTTTTCATGGATTCGCCCTCGCTGTGGCCCGCCCGTCGAATCCACCCCGATAAAAGACCAAAACAAAAAGACACCCGATTGGGTGTCTTTTTGCTTTGGAAAGGGTGGACAAATTCGATGCCCTTTTTTGGCCTATGTGTTCGAACCATTACATATTTTTATAATTCGTGCCGTAGGCACACCGAAACTTCTTCATTATTACTTTTTACTTATTACCTTCCAAAAATCCGAGCATTTAAGAGAAAAGTGAAGAGTGAAGAGGTAATAGTGAAAAAGTAAAAACCCCCGTACTATCGTACGAGGATTTTTGGTGGGAGATGGTGGATTCGAACCACCGAAGGCGAAGCCAGCAGATTTACAGTCTGTCCCCTTTGGCCACTCGGGAAATCTCCCATGTATGGAGCTGGTGAACGGAATCGAACCATCAACCTGCTGATTACAAATCAGCTGCTCTGCCTATTGAGCTACACCAGCATATTGTCCATTCATCAGCGCAACAATGATTATAGCAGATGCAGAGGTAAATGTCAACATCTATTTTTTGTATTTTTATCTTTTCTTGCCGCCAGTCGATATGGTATAATGGGAAAAACGATTTCAGGAGATTTTCATGCCCTTTCTTCCTATTATAAAAAAAGAAATGCGTGCCCTCGGCTGGGATGAGGCCGACTTCGTGTTGGTCACGGGCGATGCCTATGTCGACCATCCCTCCTTCGGCACTGCCATCATTTCCCGTGTTCTGGAGGCTGCGGGGTATCGGGTCTGTATTTTGTCCCAGCCCCGCTGCGATGCCGATTATGCCCGCTTCGGTGCGCCGCGCCTGGGCTTTCTGGTCAACGGCGGCAACATCGACTCGATGGTCGCCCACTATACGGCAGCCAAGAAACGCCGTTCCGACGATGCTTACACCCCCGGCGGCAAGGCCGGCGCCCGCCCCGACCGTGCCACCATCGTCTATGCCCGTGCCATTCGCCGCCTGTTCCCCGATAGTTATATTGCCATCGGCGGCCTGGAAGCCTCCTTGCGCCGCTTTGCCCACTACGATTATTGGGACGATGCCGTGCGCCCCTCGATCTTGCTTGACGCACAGGCCGACCTGCTCATGTACGGCATGGGCGAAAAGCATATCGTCGAGCTGGCCAAGCGCCTCGATGCGGGCGAGCGCCCCACCGATATCCGAGGCACCTGCTATGCGGTCAAGACCAGCGAATATCAGCCCGGCCCGGTCAAGGAATGTCCGTCTTTTGAGGCGGTGTCGGCCGATACCGATAAGGGTAGACGTGACTATGCCATATCCTGCCGCATCCAGCAGACCGAGCACGACCCGGTGAGAGGCAAGACGGTCATCCAACGCCACGGCGATCGGATCGTGGTGCAAAACCCGCCCATGCCGCCCCTGACCATGGCCGAGATGGACGAGGTCTATGCCTTGCCCTTTATGCGAAACTATCATCCGTCTTATGAAAGTCTGGGCGGCGTGCCCGGCATCGAAGAGGTCAAATTCTCCATCATCCATAACCGAGGCTGCTTTGGCGCCTGCAACTTCTGTTCCTTGGCCTATCACCAGGGGCGGCAGATCACCTGCCGCAGCCATGATTCGGTGCTTGAGGAGGCCAAGGCCATCACCCAAATGCCCGATTTCAAGGGCAACATCCACGATGTCGGCGGCCCGACCGCCAATTTCCGTGCCCCCTCTTGTGCCAAACAGGAAAAGAGCGGCATGTGTCCCGACAAGAAATGCCTGGCGCCCGACAAATGCCCCGCCGTGCAGGTCGATCACAGCGACTATCTGTCGCTGCTGCGCAAGCTGCGTGCCCTGCCCAAGGTCAAAAACGTCTTCGTCCGTTCGGGTATCCGCTTTGACTATCTGATGGCCGACAAGGATGAGGCCTTTTTCAAGGAATTGGTGGCGCACCATGTCAGCGGGCAGCTGAAAGTTGCGCCCGAACACTGCTCGGCCAATGTCTTAAAGCGTATGGGCAAGCCCCGCATCGAGGTCTACAACCGTTTCAAAAAACGCTTTTATGAACTGACGGCGGCCGTTGGTAAAAAGCAATATTTGGTGCCCTATCTCATGTCCTCTCACCCTGGCAGCACCATGGCCGACGCCATTGAACTGGCCCTCTTCCTCAAAAAAGAGAGGATGCGCCCCGAACAGGTGCAGGATTTTTATCCCACCCCCGGCACGGTTTCGACCTGTATGTTCTACACCGGGCTCGATCCCTATACCATGGAACAGGTCTATGTGCCCCGCACGCCGCAGGAAAAGGCGCAGCAACGGGCGCTGCTCCAATATTTTCGTCCCGAAAACCGCAAGACGGTTCTGGACGCTCTGCGGGCCTGTGGCCGTACCGACCTGATCGGATACGGCAAGGACTGTTTAGTTCCGCCGCCCCCACGCAAAAGGACTTGGCATTAAGCCAAGTCCTTTACAATATTTTTGACGCCGTCGAGTATGTATTGGGGGCGGTAGGGGAAGTTGTCTATGTCCTCCAGTTTGGTCACGCCCGAAAGCACCAGCACGGTATCGACGTTGGATTCGATGCCGGCAATGATGTCGGTGTCCATGCGGTCGCCGATGAAGGCGATCTCGTGGCTGTGGCAGTCCAGCTTTTGCAGACCGTGGCGCAGCATCAGGGGGTTGGGCTTGCCCACAAAATAGGCCTTCTTGCCGGTGGCGATCTCGATGGGGGCGATCAGGGCGCCAGTGGCCGGCATGATGCCCTTTTCGGTCGGGCCTGTGATGTCGGGATTGGTGCCGATGAGTTTAGCGCCCTTGAGCACCAGTTCAATGGCCTTTTCGATCTTCTCAAAGCTGTAGGAACGGGTCTCGCCGACCACCACATAGTCGGGATTGACATCGTTCATATAAATGCGTTGATCGTAGAGCGCCTTGGTCAGCGCTGCTTCGCCGATGACGTAGGCGGTGCAGTTGGGCTTTTGCTTGTGTAGGAAGGCGGCGGTAGCCATGGCGCTGGTATAAAAATGATCGGCCGAGATATCCAGCCCGATGCGCCCGAGCTTCATGCTCAGTTCATGAGGGGTGCGTTCGGCTGAATTGGTCAGAAAAACAAAACGCTTGCCGTTGTCCTGCATCCAGTGCACAAACTCGGCCACGCCCTCTAAAATACGGCTGCCGTGATAAATAACACCGTCCATATCGCAGATAAAGCCGGCCTTGTCCCGTAACTGATTCATGGATAAACACATCCTTTCTTTTCTTATTTTATAAAATATATCCACCCTTGTCAATCTTCGATTGACTTTCTTGTATAGGAATAATAAAATAAAGAAAAAAGGGGATATGACACGATGAAGATCCTATCGATCGGCAACTCTTTTTCGCAAGACCCACACGCCCACCTGCATGATCTGGCGGCACAAAACGGGCTGGATATCTATGCCGTCAACCTCTATGTGTCTGCCTGCAGTTTGCATACCCATGCCGTCAATCTCGCTGAACATAATCCTGCCTATGATCTGGAGATCAACGGTAAGCCGACGGGTGAAAAGATCGGCATCGCCGAGGCGTTGAAGATGGACGAGTGGGATATGATTACTCTCCAACAGGTCAGCGGCCTTTCGGGGTTGCGTGATACCTATTTCCCGTGGTTTGAACAGGTGTTGAATGCAGTAAAGGCAGCCTGTCCCAAAGCGCAGATCTGGTTCCAGTATACTTGGGCCTATGCCACAAACTCCAACCATAAGCATTTCAAATTCTATGATAACGACCAACAAACCATGCTGGCCCGTGCCAATGAGTGCAGGGAGATGGTAGTAAAAAACTGGGGGCTGCCCGTCATCCCCACCGGCGATGTGATCCAGCGTCTGCGCCCCCTATTGGGCGAGGATAAGCTCCATCGGGATACCTTCCACTTATCATACGATTACGGCCGTCTGGCTGCGGCTGCCACGTGGATCAAAACCCTGAGCGGTCAGAATTTGAAATTGCAGCCCTACGCCGACCTCGATCCGTCGTTGGTCGAACTCATTTATAAGGTGGTCAATGCACTATGAACTTTTTAGAGATTGCCAAAGTGCGCCAATCCAACCGTGCCTATACCGATCAGCCGATTGAACAAGAGAAGCTCGATGCCGTTCTTGAGGCCGCTCGGCTCGCCCCTTCTGCTTGCAATGGGCAACCCTATTTGATTACCGTTTGTCAGGGCGATACGGCAAAGGCGGTAGCCAAATGCACCCAGGGCATGGGCATGAATGGCTTCGCCACTCAAGCCCCCGTTTTGCTTGTCATTTCCGAGAAACCCTATGTCAAAACGGCAGCGCTGGGCGCCAAGGTCAAGCATAACGATTACCGTTCCATCGACATCGGCATTGCGTCGGCCTACATCACCGCCGAAGCCGCCGCCCAAGGATTGGGCAGCTGTATCTTAGGCTGGTTCGACGATGAGAAGATCCGTGCCATCTGCGATCTGGACGCCCCCGTGCGTCTGGTCATCACCCTCGGCTATCCGGCTGACAACCAACGCCAGAAAAGGCGCAAGGACTTAGAGAAACTGGTTCAATATAAATGAAAAGAGCCACCCGATCGGGTGGCTCTTTTCATAGCTGTTGGAGTAGGGCGGTGCAGCCCTTGACGATCTGCTGATAAACCCCTTCGAAATTGCCCGAATACCAAGGATCCTCGATATCGCCGGGGGTGTCGGTAAAGTCGAGCAGACGGGATACCTTATGCTGGTCGTCCTGTCCGATGATGGTCATCAGTCGGGGCAGATTGTAGCGCTCCATAACGATGACATAATCAAACTCGTCATAATCGGCACGGGTGATCTGGCGGGCGCGGTGCTTGCCGTAGGGGACGTTGTGGGTTTCCAGCGTGCGGGCGGCGGCCGGGTAGATGCCGTTGCCGATCTCTTCACGGGAGACGGCCATGGATTCAATATGGACATCCATACCCTTAGCTAGATCTTTGCAAACATACTCGGCCATGGGGGAGCGGCAGATGTTGCCGTGGCATAAAAATAGGATCTTTTTCATGAAATTACCTCTGTTTTCAGGCCGTTTTGGGTGAAAAATTCGGCCAAAACCTGTAAATATTTTGCCTCATCGACCAAATAGGCCATGCCGTGCCCCGCCTCGGGGATGGTGACCAGCCGCTTGGGAGAGGCGCAGGCGTCGAAGTTTACCTGACTCATGTAGCAGGGGACATAGTTGTCGGCCTCGCCGTGGATGAAGATGACGGGGATCGAGCAGCGCTTGACCGCCTCGACGGGTGAAGTTTCCTCTACATCAAAGCCGCCGAACAGACGTGCGCCCAGACGCACAAAGGGGTACAGCAGTTTATCAGGAAGGCCCATCTGTCGGATGACCTTGCTGATGATGGCCTTGGGGGAGGTGTAGCCGCAGTCGGCTAAAACACCGACCACATTTTTCGGCAGTTCCTGCCCGGCGGCGCACAGCACCGTGGCCGCCCCCATCGAAATGCCGGTGAGGATGATCTTTTGCTCAGGCCCGAAACGGCCATTGATATATTTGACCCAGGACAGGCAGTCGCGGCTTTCCTTGATGCCGAAGGTGATGACCCGCCCCTGGCTTTGGCCGCAGGCCCGCTGATCGACAAGCAGCACATTGCGGCCCAAGGCAAAGGCACGCTGCACACCGCCGCACAGATCTCGCTCGGCCGAGCCACGGTAGCCGTGCAGCATCAACTCCATCGGCGCACCCGGCGCATATTCATAATACTTGCCGTGCAATTTCAGTCCGTCAAACGAGGTGATCCAAATATCCTCATGGGGCATGGCCGTCACCTCATCGTTCCAGCCCTTCATCTTATCGTGATAGGGCAGATAGATCCGGCCCGGCGGTAACTCAAAGCCCTTGACCGCCCGCCGTCGTGGGGCGTAAAAGGCCATCAGAAAACAGATCAGCGCCGTCAGCAGCACCAACAATAACAGACTGCCCAGCACGATCAGTGCGATATCCATAGCATCATCTCCTTATGTCGCATTATATCACCTTTTCCTATAAAAAGAAAGTTCTTGCTTTTTCTTCATAAATCGTTTACAATTAGCGCAGAGGAGTGATAGGATGTATATTCCCGTTAATTATAAGAATAAAAAACGCTATAACCTGGCCAAGTATCCGCTGCGCCAGATGAAATGGGTCACGGGTCTGATCTGGCTGCTGTCCAAGATCGGCCTGATCGGCATGGATTACAAGATCGAAAAGGTCAATGTGGACGATCTCAAGCCGCCCTATATCCTGCTGAGCAACCATATGTATTTTATTGATTTTCTCATCTGTGCCATGGCCACCGGAGGTGCGCGGGTCAATAATGTTGTCAGTTTTGACGGCTATTACCGCCGTCCCTGGCTGATGGAGCTGATCGGCTCGATCGGCACGAGAAAATTCACCATGGATCTGCACCTGATCAAGTCGATCAACAAGGTGCTCAAGCGAGGGGATGTGCTGAGCATGTATCCCGAAGCCCGTTACACCCCCGCCGGTGTGACCAACTATATGCCCGAATCGCTGGGCAAGCTCATTAAGATGAACAAGGTGCCGGTGGTGGTCATGCTCCATCAAGGCAACCATCTCTATTCGCCCTTCTGGGATTTCCGCCATAAGCGCAAAGCCCCCCTGCGTGCCACCTTCACCCAGATCCTCACCGCCGACCAGGTCAAGAGCATGAGCGTTGATCAGATCAACAAGGCGGTGCATGAGGCCATGCAGTACGACGATTATCAGTATCAGAAGGATAACAACATCCGCATCACCGAGCCGTTCCGTGCTCAGGGTCTGCACAAAGTGCTCTATCAGTGCCCCCACTGCAAGACCGAATCGCAGATGGGCTCCGAAGGTGCTGAACTGTTCTGCAAGGCCTGCGGCAAGCGTTGGGTCTGGCAGGAGGACGGTTATATCAAGGCGAAAGAGGGCGAGACCGAGTTCGATCATATCCCCGACTGGTTTCTGTGGCAGCGCAAGCAGGTGAAAGAGCAGATCGAAAAGGGCGAGTATTATTTTGAGGACGAGGTCGATGTCTATACGCTGCCTCGCTCGTGGTTCAAATATATCGGCAAGGCTAAGCTGATCCACGACCCCGAAAAGGGCTTTCTTGTGCAGGGGCACTACAACGGCCGGGACTATTACGTCCAGCGCCAGCCCATCCAGACCAACTCCCTGCACGTTGAGTACGACTACTGTTATGTCCGTCCCGACGATTGCGTCGATATCTCGACCGAGGACGATTCCTTCTATTGCTATCCCACCAAACAGAATGTCGTCACCAAACTCGCCTTTGCCACCGAAATCCTTTATCAAAAGAGCATAAAAAATAAATAAGTAATAAAATTCCATGCCATTACCCATACTATGCAGTAGAGGTGATGGCATGGATTCTTTATGGAACAAAACGACAACACCGCCGCAGTTTCCGTCATTGGACGGCGATCGCAAGACCGATGTGCTCATCATCGGCGGCGGGCTGGTGGGACTGCTGTGCGCCTATCGACTTCAGGAGGCCGGGGTCGACTGTCTGTTGGTCGAGGCCGATCGGATCGGCTCGGGCATCACCCAAAACACCACCGCCAAGCTAACCGTCCAGCACGGACTGATCTATCATACCCTCATCCGCCGCTTCGGGATCGAGCGGGCAGGGTTGTACCTGCGGGCCAACAGCCGGGCATTGGAGGAATACCGAGCCCTCTGCGCTGAGATCGACTGTGATTTTGAGGAGAGGGATAACTATATTTATTCCCTGCATGACCGCACCGCCCTCGGCCGAGAGATGGCAGCGCTGGAGAAACTGGGGCAGTCGGCATCCTTTGTCCGTCAACTGCCGCTGCCCTTTGCGGTGGCCGGGGCAATCAAGATCAAACATCAGGCACAGTTTCATCCGCTGAAATTTGTCTATGCGCTGGCGCAGGTGCTGCCGGTGGTGGAGCAGACCAAGGTGCTGGAGTTTCTCCCTGCCTCGGTTCGTACTAGTCATGGCCATATCTATGCCAATAAAATGATCGTGGCCACCCATTTCCCGATGCTGAATAAGCATGGCAGTTATTTTCTCAAACTCTATCAGCACCGTTCCTATGTGCTGGCGCTGGAGGGGGCGGGGGATGTCGGCGGCATGTATGTCGATCAGGACAAAAAGGGACTCTCCTTTCGCAATGCGGGCGAACTTTTGCTGTTGGGCGGCGGAAGCCACCGTACCGGTAAGACGGGTGGCGGCTGGCGGGAATTGGAGCAGGTGGCGGCACGGTACTATCCCCGTGCCCGCATCGTCGGCCGCTGGGCGACCCAGGACTGCATGAGCCTGGACGATGTTCCCTATATCGGCCGCTACTGCGTAAATACGCCCAACCTGTTTGTTGCATCGGGCTTTAATAAATGGGGGATGACCGGGTCGATGGTGGCCGCCTCGGTGCTGTGCGACCTGGTGCAGGGAAAGGATAACCCCTATGCCTCGGTCTTTGATCCGTCACGCTCCATTCTGCGCCCGCAGTTGGCCGTCAATGCCCTGGAAACGACCCTGCACCTTCTCAAGCCCACCGCACCCCGTTGCCCCCACATGGGCTGCGCCCTTTCCTATAATAAACAGGAGCACACCTGGGACTGCCCCTGCCACGGCTCCCGTTTTACCCGTGACGGGCAACTCATTGATAATCCGGCTACGGCCGATAAACAAGGAGATTTTTATGGCAAATCGTCTTAGATCGGAGACCAGCCCCTATCTGCGCCAGCATGCCGACAACCCCGTCGACTGGTATCCTTGGTGTCAGGAGGCCTTTGAAAAGGCGGGTAGGGAAGACAAACCGATCTTTTTAAGTGTCGGCTACAGCACCTGCCATTGGTGTCATGTCATGGCCCATGAATGTTTTGAGGATCATGATGTGGCGGCGATGCTCAATGAGCATTTTGTCTGCATCAAGGTCGATAAAGAGGAGCGCCCCGATGTCGATGCGCTGTATATGGCCGCCTGCCAGGCCATGACCGGCAGCGGCGGCTGGCCCAACAGCGTTTTTTTAACGCCCGAGCAACAGCCTTTTTATGCCGGCACCTATTTCCCCAAAGCCGCCTTTTTGCAACTGCTGGAGGGCATCTATCAGGCTTGGACGGGCAATCGGGACGAGTTGTTGCAGCAAGGGCAGCGGGTGCTCAAGCACATCACGCCCCGCCTGACCCAGCCGATAACGGCCGACCGCACCCTGGCTGACCTGGCCGTGGCCGTCTTTTCCCGTCTTTACGACAGCGAATACGGCGGCTTTGGCCGTGCGCCCAAGTTTCCGTCGGCTCACAATCTGCTCTTTTTGCTGCGCTACTATGAACGCTATCAGAATAAATCCTGCCTGGCCATGGTCGAAAAGACGCTGGTGCAGATGTACCGAGGCGGCCTGTTTGACCATGTCGGCGGCGGCTTTTGCCGCTATTCGACCGATCGGCAGTTTTTGGTGCCCCACTTTGAAAAGATGCTTTACGACAATGCCCTGCTTATCCTGGCCTACAGTAAGGCTTATATCCTCACCCAAAAGCCGCTGTATCGGGATATTGCCTGCAAGACAGCCGATTATATCCTGCGTGAGATGACGGCGCCCGGCGGCGGTTTTTACAGTGCGCAGGACGCCGACAGCGAGGGCGAGGAGGGTAAATATTATCTGTTTGACAAGCAGGAGGTCCTCGATCTGCTGGGTCAGCGGGGCGAGGGCTTTTGCCGTCAGTTCGGCATTCGGGAGCAGGGGAATTTCGAAGGGAAGAACATTCCCAACCGTCTGGGCAGCGACCCCGATAACATGGATTATGATGACGGCCTGCCCATCCTGGCATCCTATCGCCGTACCCGCTTTTTCCTGCATCGGGACGATAAGATCCTCACCTTTTGGAACGGGCTGATGATCGCCGCCCTGTGCCGTCTGTACCGTATCACCGCCGATGAGCGGTATCTGAAGGCGGCCAAGGCCGCCGATCGGTTTTTGGAGGAGCATACCCAGGAGGATCGGCTGTTTGTCAGTTTGGGGCCGGGCGTGCGGCGTGTCAACGGCTTTTTGGAGGACTACGCCGGGCGCATCTTCGGCCTGCTGGCCCTGCAAGAGGTGACGCTGGAAGAAAATTATAAACTTCGTGCCAAGCGTTTGTGCGACTATGTTCTGGCCCACTTTGCCGATCCGGAGGGCGGCTTCTTTCTGGCGGGGGACGAGGGCGAGCAGCTGCTGATTCGGCAAAAGGAGACCTATGACGGCGCTATACCCAGCGGCAACTCGCTGATGGCCTATAACCTGGTGCGCCTGCATCAGTTGACCGACGGGTATGATCGGGAGACGGCGGATCAGCTTGGTTTTTTGGCCGGGCAGGCCAAGGATAACCCGTCCAATCACACCATGTTTCTGCTGGCGTTGCTCGACCATACCGACCGCCCCCTCACCGTTACCGTGGTCACCGATCGGCCGATCGATCTGGCGGCACTGGCTCGCTCGCTGCCGGCGGGCACCGTTTGCGCCCTGCGTGCCCCCGACCGCAGTTATCCGATGAAAGAGGGAAAAACGACCTATTATGTCTGCCGTGACGGCCGATGCCTGCCGCCCGAACACACCTTAAAAATTTGACATGGCATCCAGAAATTGTGAGGCTATTTTACACGAAAAAAGAGTACAAACGGATTGACAAAAAAGTGGTCGGTGTGTATAATAATTATGGTCATCTGCGCGACTGACGGAGATATAAGCGGAAAACCGCAAGGGAACGCAGGATGTTAAATGCCGACCGTCTGGGCGAATCAGTTGCGTGCTGACTCGCCCTTTTTATATGTTTACAATATTTCTTTATATATGGAGGTCCCGGAATGGAACATCAAAACTGGAACGGATTTGCGTCCGGTGTCTGGCAGGATGAGATCAATGTGCGCGATTTCATTCAGCAAAACTATCATGCCTATGACGGCGACGATGCCTTTCTCGCCGGCCCGACCGAGCGCACCAAAAACCTGATGAAGAAGGTGGAATCCCTTTTTCTGCTCGAGCGTCAGTACGGCGGCGTGCTGGATATCGACACCGCCACCGTCTCTTCGCTGATCGGCTATTCGGCCGGTTATATTGATAAGGATAACGAGATCATCGTCGGATTGCAGACCAACCGCCCCTTAAAGCGAGGCATCAATCCCTTCGGCGGCATCCGCATGGCCCGTCAGGCCTGCGAAGCCTACGGCTATAAGCTCTCCGAGAAGATCGAAGAGGAATTCCGTTATCGCACCACCCACAATGACGGCGTTTTCCGTGCCTATACCGATGAGATGCGTGCCGCCCGTAAGTGCCACGTCATCACGGGGCTTCCCGATGCCTACGGCCGTGGCCGTATCATCGGCGACTATCGCCGTGTTGCCCTCTATGGTATGGATCGCCTGATCGAGGAAAAGAAAAAGGATAAGAAGCGGCTGGAAGGTCATGCTTTTATGACCCATGAGATCCGCGAGGGTGAGGAACTGCAAAAACAGATCAACCACATGGGTCATCTCAAGCAGATGGCCGCCATGTACGGCTTTGATATCTCCCGCCCCGCCGAGAACGCCCGTGAGGCCATTCAGTGGACCTATTTCGGCTATCTCGGTGCCATCAAGGAGCAAAATGGTGCCGCTATGTCGCTGGGCCGTGTGTCTACTTTCTTTGATATCTATATCGAGCGTGACCTGAAAAACGGCACCCTCACTGAGGAGCAGGCCCAGGAGCTGATCGACGATTTTGTCATCAAGCTTCGTATGGCCCGCCACCTGCGCACCCCCGAATATAACGAGCTCTTCGGCGGCGATCCCATGTGGATCACCGAGGCGGTCGGCGGCATGGGTGAGGATGGCCGCACGCTGGTCACCAAGTCGAGCTTCCGTATCCTCAACACCCTCTACACCCTCGGCTCTTCGCCCGAGCCCAATCTGACGGTGCTGTGGTCGAACGATCTGCCGATGCCCTTTAAGAGATTCTGCGCCAAGGTCTCGGCCGATACCGATTCCATCCAGTATGAAAACGACGATGTCATGCGTCCTATCTATGGCGATGACTATGCCATTGCCTGTTGCGTGTCGGCCATGAAGGTCGGTAAGCAGATGCAGTTCTTCGGCGCCCGCTGTAACCTGGCTAAGCTTTTACTGATCGCCATCAACGGCGGCTATGACACCACCTCGGGCATGCACATCGGCCCGCAGATGCCGGTGCTGGAAGGGGACAAACTGGACTATGACACCGTCATGGAACGGTTTGATATCTATATCCAGTGGCTGATGAAGCTGTATGTCAACACCATGAACATCATCCACTATATGCACGATAAGTATGCCTATGAGCAGCTGCAGATGGCGCTGCACGACACCGATATCGAACGGTTTATGGCCTTCGGTATTGCCGGCCTGTCGGTCGTTACCGACTCGCTCTCGGCCATCAAATTTGCCACCGTTCGTCCCGTTAAGGACGAGGAAGGCTTTATCGTTGACTTTACCCGTGAGGGCAGTTTCCCCACCTACGGCAATGACGATGACCGTGTCGATGCCATCGCTAAGGATATGACCCACAAGGTCATCACCGAGCTGCGCAAGACCCCGACCTACCGCCATGCCATCCACACCCTCTCGGTGCTGACCATTACCTCCAATGTCATGTACGGTAAGAACACCGGTGCTACCCCCGACGGACGTAAGAACGGCGAGCCCTTTGCGCCCGGTGCCAACCCCATGCACAACCGTGAGGAAAACGGTGCACTGGCCTCCCTCAACTCGGTGGCCAAGCTCGATTATAACGATTGCCGTGACGGCATCTCCAACACCTTTTCCATTACGCCCGATGCTTTGGGACATAATGAAGAGGAGCGGGTCAATAACCTCGTTTCCATCCTCGACGGCTATTTTGCCAAGAAGGCGCATCACATCAACATCAACGTGCTCAATCGTGAGACGCTGATGGATGCCTATGAAAACCCCGAGAAGTATCCCAACCTCACCATTCGTGTGTCGGGCTACGCCGTCAATTTCAACAAGCTTTCCAAGGAACAGCAGCGTGAGGTCATCTCCCGCACCTTCCACGAAGCGATATGACCGGCCGTGTCCACTCCTTTCAGTCTTTAGGCACGCTTGACGGACCGGGTGTGCGCTTTGTCGTATTCACCCAGGGATGTCCGCTGCGCTGTGGCTGTTGCCATAACCCCGATACCTGGGATGCCGATGGCGGCCAGGAGGTCACTCCGGCCGAGATCTTGCAAAAGGTCGACCGTTACCGTGAATATTTCGGGGAGGATGGGGGCATCACCTTTTCGGGCGGCGAGCCGCTGCTCCAGCCCGATTTTGTGAGGGAAACCTTTGCTCTGTGCAAGAGGGAAGGCATCCACACCTGTCTGGACACTTCCGGCTTTGCGCTGAATGATGCCATTCAAGCCGCCTTGGCCGTTACTGACCGAGTGCTGCTGGATATCAAGTATACCGAGCCGACGCTCTATGAAAAGCATGTCGGCTGTCGATATGAGTCGGTGTTGGCCTTTTTGGCCTATCTCAATGAGCAGAAGATCCCGACCACCCTGCGCCAGGTCATCCTGCCGGGGCTCAACGACAAGGAGGAGAATATCGCCCGTCTGCGCACCCTGCGTGAGCAGTACCCTTGCGTGGATGGCATCGAGCTTTTGCCCTTTAAGAAGATCTGCACCGTCAAGTACGAGCAAATGGGGCTGACCTTCCCCTTTGCCGATCTGCCCACCCCAACCAAGGAGCAGATGGCAGCCTTAAACCAACTGTTATAAAAAAAATCCCGTTATGCAAACGGGATTTTTTATTGTCAAGCCAAAGCCGTTGTGCTATACTATTACAAGCAAAAAACGGAGGAAAAACAAGGATGTGGAAACGAAAACTCGCACTGGTGGCCAGTGAATCCTTCGGCGCGCCGGTCGAGCAGGTATTGCCTAAGATTCATGAGGCTGGGTTTGATGCCTTTTTCGCAGCATGGAAAGATACGCCGACCATGGATGTTTGGGCGGCGGCCGCCAAGGACTGCGGCATCGAGATCCAGTCGATGCACGCCCCTTTTCGAAAAGCCAAGGCCATGTGGGTCGGGCCGGACGAGGAGGCCGAGGTCGGTGTGGTGCAGCTGATCGACTGTATCCGCTCCTGTGCGGCGCATGAAGTGCCGGTCATCGTCACCCATGCCTATATCGGTTTCGATGACGATCGGCATATCCCCACCGCCCAAGGGCTGGCCCGCTATGAGCGGGTGCTGCGTGCCGCCGAGGGCACCGGCGTGACGGTCGCCTTTGAAAATACCGAGGGCGAAGAGTATCTGCAGGCCCTGTTTGAGAATTTCGGCGACCATCCCAATATCGGCTTTTGCTGGGATTGCGGCCATGAGGCCTGTTATAACCATTCCCGGGACATGCTGGGGCAATACGGCAAGCATCTGTGCGCTACCCACTTAAACGATAATCTCGGCATCATGGATTATACCGGCAAGCCGAGCCCCAAGGACGATCTGCATCTGATCCCCTTTGACGGGATCATGGATTGGACGGAATTGACCGCCCGCCTGGCCGCCACCGGTTTTGACGGGCCGCTCACCTTTGAACTCAAGCGCCATGCCCGCCCCGGCCGCCACGAGACCGATCGGTATATGCGCATCCCGCTGGAAGAATATCTGGCCGATTGCTATATGGGCGCCTGCCGTGTCGCCGCCCTCTTTGAGCGGGCACGAAAGATGCAAAAAAGCGTATAAATATACCGAAAAACCTCTTGACAATGCCGGTATTCTGTGCATATAATAATAACAATTATTTCATGGGAAAGGAGACCTCGATATGTACCGTTATTTGTATTACTATGGGGGTCTGTGCGTTGCATAACTTTTCAATGAAACGGAAGTTGTAATTTTAGACGGCTCCGCTTCGGAGCCGTTATTTTTTTAAGGAGAAAGAAACATGAAAAAGATCCTTGCACTCATCCTCTCTGTCGTGATGCTCGTATCGCTGGCTGCTTGCGGCGGTACTGCCGATGACACCATCCGTGTCGGTGTTGTCCAGCTGGTTCAGCACGAGGCTCTCGATGCCGCCACCCAGGGCTTTGTCGATACCCTCAAGGCCGAATTCGGCGATAAGATCGTTATTGATGTGCAGAACGCTTCGGGCGAAGCCACCAACTGCACCACCATTGTCAACGGCTTTGTTTCCTCGAACGTTGACCTGATCATGGCCAACGCCACCGCCGCTCTCCAGGCGGCCCGTGAAGGCACCGGCACCATTCCTGTGCTCGGCACCTCCATCACCGACTATGCCTCGGCCCTTAAGATCAACAACTGGACCGGCACCGTCGGCGGCAATGTTTCGGGTACGACCGACCTGGCTCCTCTGGATCAGCAGGCCGCTATGTTCACCGAGCTCTTCCCCGACAAAAAGAATGTCGGCATGCTCTATTGCTCGGCCGAAGCCAACAGCCAGTATCAGGTCAATGAGATGACCACCCTGCTGGAAGGCCTTGGCTACACCGTTACCCCCTATGCCTTTACCGATACCACCAACGTCGCTTCGGTTGCTCAGGCTGCCTGCGATGCTTCCGATGTCATCTATATCCCCACCGATAATACCGCCGCCAACAATACCGAGGCCATTGCCAATGTCGTGCTTCCGGCCAAGGTTCCCGTTATCGCCGGCGAGTCGGGTATCTGCAAGGGCTGCGGCGTTGCCACCCTGTCCATTGACTACTATGATCTGGGCGTAGCCACCGGCAAGATGGCCGTCAAGATCCTCAAGGGCGAGGCCAACATCTCCGAGATGCCGATCGAGGCGGCTGCCGAAGCCACCAAGATGTACAATAAGGCCAACTGCCAGGCTCTTGGTCTGACCATGCCCGAGACCTACACGGTTATCGAGTAATTCCGGGGGATAGTACCGATCATGAATTTCTTTACCTCGCTCCTCAACGCCGCACCCGGTGCGGTGGCGCAGGGGCTGATCTGGGGCATTATGGCCATCGGTGTCTATATCACCTACCGCATCCTGGATGTCGCCGACCTGACCGTCGACGGCACGATGGCTACCGGCGGCTGCGTGGCCGTCATGCTCATGACCGCCGGGTGGAATCCCTGGCTGGCTCTGCTTGTCGCCTTCCTGTCGGGTATGGCGGCGGGACTGTTGACCGGATTTTTCCACACCCGTTGCGGCATCCCGGCTATCCTGGCCGGTATCCTGACCCAGTTGGCTCTCTATTCGATCAATCTGCGTATCATGGCCAGCCGTGCCAATGTTGCTATCAGCGTCACCAACTATGACCTGCTGGTCTCCCAGCGCTATGTCCGTGACGGCAACCTTAACTTCATCACGACCAACAACTATAACCCGCTGCCGCTGCTGCTGGTCGTCGTCTTTGTCGTGATCCTGGCCCTGTACTGGTTCTTCGGTACCGAGAAGGGCAGTTCGATGCGTGCCACCGGCTCCAATCCCAACATGGCCCGTGCCCAAGGCATCAACACCAACAGCAATATCGTGCTGGGGCTGATGCTCTCCAACGGTATCGTGGCGGTTGCCGGCGCACTGTTGGCTCAGTTCCAGGGCGGTGCCGATGTCAACAACGGCCGTGGCGCGATCGTCATCGGCCTTGCCGCCGTCATCATTGGTGAGGTGCTGCTGGGCAAGATCTTCCGCAATTTCGGCATGCGTCTGCTTTCGGTTGTCTGCGGCGCTGTCATCTACTATCTGGTCATCCAGATCATCCTGCTCATCCCCGATCCGTCCAATCCCGGCATGAAACTGATCAATACCAATGACCTGAAACTGATCACCGCCATTCTGGTCGGTCTGTTCCTGGCCATTCCTTATTGGTCGGGCAAGGTCTTCCATGCCAAGAAGAAGGGAGGCAAGGAGAATGCTTAAACTGGAAAATGTCTCCAAAACCTTCAACCCCGGTACCGTCAATGCCAAAACGGCCCTTGACGGCCTGAACCTTACCCTCCATGAAGGCGATTTCGTCACCGTTATCGGCGGTAACGGCGCCGGCAAGTCGACGATGCTCAATGCGGTGGCCGGTGTCTTCACCATTGATGAAGGCCATATCTTCATCGACGGCAAGGATGTCACCAAACTGCCTGAGTATAAGCGTGCCAAGTATCTGGGTCGAGTCTTCCAGGATCCCATGATGGGCACGGCGCCCACCATGCAGATCGAGGAAAACCTGGCTCTCGCCGCCCGCCGTGGCAAGATGCGTGGTCTGGGCTGGGGTATTACCAAGGCCGAGCGCAAGGTGTATGCCGAACTGCTCGCCGATCTCGAGCTGGGTCTGGAGGATCGCATGACCGCCAAGGTCGGTCTGCTCTCGGGCGGCCAGCGCCAGGCACTGACCCTGCTCATGGCCTCCATCCAAAAACCGAAGTTGCTCCTGCTGGATGAGCATACCGCCGCCCTTGACCCCAAAACGGCGGCCAAGGTGCTGGAACTGTCCCAGCGCATCGTCGAGCGTGACAACCTGACCACCCTCATGATCACCCACAACATGAAGGATGCCATCACCTACGGCAACCGTCTGATCATGATGGATGCCGGCCGTGTCGTCCTTGATGTGAGCGGGGAAGAGAAGAAGAAGCTCACCGTCCCTGAGCTGATCGAGTATTTCGGCAAGGCTAACAGTGAAGCCACCGATAAAATGTTACTTTCATAAGCAAAGCCCGGAAAGTGTAAACTTTCCGGGTGTTTCTTTTTCTGTGGGCAAAAGTTTGTCGAAAGGGCTTGCATTTTTTTGCGTGCGCCTATATAATATTTTTATAAAACAGCATTCGCAATTTTCATTGTCAGAATCCTGTTTTTTGTTTTTCATGAAAGGCAGATAAGGCATGAAGGCTTTGGAAGAAAAAATCGTAAAGGAAGGCCAGGTCCTGCCCGGCGATATCTTAAAGGTCGGATCCTTCCTCAATCAGCAGCTCGACTGTGATTTTTTGATGGAAATGGGCCGTGAGATCGCACGGCTGTATGCCGATGCCGGCGTCACCAAGATCATGACGGTCGAGGCCTCGGGCATCGCCATTGCCGTCGCCGTCGGTGCAGTCATGCACCTGCCTGTTGTTTTTGCCAAAAAATACCGTACCGGCAATGTGTCGGGCGAAACTTACAGTGCTCTGGTTCATTCCTATACCCACGGCAACGACTATAACATGGTCGTCGCTAAGGATTATATTTCGGCTGATGATACTCTGCTCATCGTTGATGACTTTTTGGCCAAAGGTGCCGCCGTCGAAGGCTTGATGGAGGTGGCTGCCCAGGCCGGAGCTCAGGTGGCCGGCGCCGCCATCGCCATCGAAAAGGGCTTCCAGGAAGGCGGCAAGCGTCTGCGTGCCACCGGCATCCGAGTCGAATCGCTGGCCATCGTCGAGAGCATGAACGACGGAAAGTTGGTCTTCCGGCCCCAATAAGTATGTAAATATATTTACATAAAAAATTTTTTAAGGAGAAACTACCAATGAAAAAGATCCTTGCTGTGATCCTCGCTGCCCTGATGCTGGTGACCCTGGCTGCTTGCGGCGGCAACGATGAGTCTTCGGACCTCAAGGTTGGTTTCATCTTCCTGCACGATGAAAACTCGACCTATGACAAGAACTTCATCGACGCTGCTGTTGAAGCTTGCAAGAACATGGGTGTTACCATGGTCCAGAAGACCCAGATCCCCGAGTCCAATGCCTGCTATGATGCTGCCATTGAACTGATCGAGGTCGAAGGTTGTGACATCATCTTCGCCGACTCCTTCGGCCATGAGTCCTTCCTGATGAAGGCTGCCCAAGAGAATCCCGAAGTCCAGTTCTGCCATGCTACCGGTACTCAGGCTCATACCGCCGGTCTGGCCAACTTCCACAACGCCTTCGCTTCCATCTATGAAGGCCGCTACATGGCCGGTGTTGTTGCCGGCATGAAGCTCAACGAGATGATCGACAATGGTACGATCACCGCTGCCCAGGCTAAGATGGGCTATGTCGGTGCCTTCACCTTTGCTGAGGTTATGTCCGGTTACACCTCTTTCTATCTCGGCGCTAAGTCGGTTTGCCCGTCGGTTACCATGGAAGTCAAGTTCACCGGCTCCTGGTACGATGAGCAGCTCGAGAAGCAGGCCGCTCAGGCTCTGATCGACAACGGTTGCGTCCTCATCTCTCAGCATGCTGACTCGATGGGCGCTCCTACCGCTTGCGAGAACGCCGGCGTTCCTAATGTTTCCTACAACGGCTCCACCGCCGCTGCCTGCCCCGAGACCTTCCTGATCTCCTCCCGTATCAACTGGGTTCCTTACTTCGAGTACATGATCACCCAGGTTGAGAAGGGTGAGGCTATCGCCACCGACTGGACCGGCACCATCGAGACCGGCTCTGTCGTTCTGACCGAGCTGGGCAAGAACGTGGCCGAAGGCACCGAAGCCAAGCTGGCTGATGTTAAGGCGGCTCTGCTCGACGGCTCTCTCCAGGTGTTTGATACCGCCAACTTCACCGTTGCCGGCGACACCCTGACCTCCTACATGGCTGATGTCGACTTCGACAAGGATTACACCAAGGACACTGAAGTCATCAAGGACGGCGTCTTTGAAGAGTCCAAGCATCGTTCGGGCCCCTATTTCGATATCGAAATTGACGGCATCACCCTGCTGGATCGCAATTACGGTTAATTACAAGAACATACGGAAAGGCGGGAGCCAATGCCCCCGCCTTCCCACCTTTTTAGCTTTGAAAAGGCCGCTGTTTCGGCAGCGGCTTTTTGAGAATTAAAAAAAGGAGGCGTATACATTGTCAAGTAAGGCAGCCATTGAATTAAAGAATATCACCAAGACCTTTGGCAGCGTAGTCGCCAATAAAAATGTCAATCTGACGGCCAACCGAGGCGAGATCCTGTCCATCCTCGGCGAAAACGGCAGCGGAAAAACAACCCTTCTCCGCGCGGTACAGGGGATCATCCCCCTGCAGTCCGGAACAGTCACCGTGAACGGCACCGATCTGTCCTCATTGACCCCGAGAAAACGTGCCGCGCTCGTCACGATGATGCCGCAGGATCACCCCGCTGTCGCCGGACTGACCGGTATGGACCTGATCGAAACGGCGTTCTATCCGTCGCGCGGACTGTTCGGAAATCCGACAAGTCGGAGGCCAAGCGGTCTTAGGAAGACAATCCAA
>JAZOAH010000005.1:0-1710 GCA_045595395.1 Eubacteriales bacterium
TGACGGGCACTATCCGCACCCTGCGCCACGGCACTCATCAGCACTTGAAAGAGCGCCTTTCCGACCTTGCACAGGCTATGGCGCTGGCCCATCGCTGCACGGTGGAGGAGCTTTCTTGGATGCACGATGTGCCCCTGTTGGACAACAGCGCCGCCCTCTATCCCCGTGCCTACGCTGCGGCAGCGGCAACGGTAGGGGAGGAGAATGTCACCGATGTTGCTCCCTGCCTCGGCGGTGAGGATTTCGCCGTCTATATGCAGGATGTGCCCGGCTTCTTCTATTGGGTAGGCAGCGGCAAGGACGGCGATGCTCCTGTTCATCCTTGGCACAGCGACGGATTTGCCGTTGAGGATGGCTACTTGGGTACAGCAATTTCTCTGCTGACAAAACTAATACTATAGCAGCAAAGCCTTCGGCGCAGCCGAAGGTTTTGCTTTTTCTGCGCTGATAAGGATTTTTCTTTACGACAAACTTTGCAAAAACATATTGAAAAAGGATTGACCCATCCGACATTTCTCGGAAATTTGTTTAAAAGTTTCTTTAAGATGGAAAAACGGTTTTTCTTGTTGACTTGTCATGGTGATTGTGCCATAATATTTTCAGCATAAGCAACTTGATAAAATGGCTGAGAATTGGCTTTTTAAGTTGAAAACAGGATGAAAGGAGACAACCACCTTGAGCAGACTTGATATTAAGACGCCCAGCAAGGCGCAAACGACGGTGGAAAACCTCTATAAAGACATGGAGCGCCGTATTGCCGCCTCTCCGCCGGGCCTGTGTCCTGTGGACATGTCGCTGAGCTTTTTGCAGCTGAGCCATGCCCAGACCTGTGGTAAGTGCGTACCCTGCCGTATCGGCTTGGGTCAGCTGACGAAGCTGATTGCACAGGTGCTGGATGGTGAGGCCACTATGGAGACCATCGACATCATTGAAAAGACCGCCCGCAGCATTGTCAACACCGCTGACTGCGCCATCGGTCGTGATGCCGCCCGTCTTGTGGTCGACGGCTTGGAGGGCTTCCGTGATGACTATGAGGAGCACGTGAAGCATCATCGCTGCCTCGCCTCTCTTCAGACTCCTGTGCCCTGTGTGTCCATGTGCCCCGCCGGTGTGGATATCCCCGGCTATATGGCCTTGGTGCATAGAGGCCGTTATGCTGATGCTGTCCGCCTCATTCGTAAGGATAACCCCATGCCTGTGGCCTGCGCTTACATCTGTGAGCATCCCTGTGAGGCTCGCTGCCGCCGCGGTATGATCGATGATCCTCTGAATATCCGCGGCATCAAGCGTTTTGCTGTGGATAACTCCGGCGTTGTACCCCATTCCCCCTGCGCCCCCGCCACGGGTAAAAAGGTCGCCATTATCGGCGGCGGCCCCAGTGGTTTGGGCTGCGCTTACTATCTGTCCCGTATGGGTCACAAGGCCACCATTTTTGAAAAGCATAAGAAACTGGGCGGTATGCTGCGCTACGGTATTCCCGCCTATCGCTTCCCCCGTGAGAAGCTGGACGGCGAGATCGAGTCGATCCTCTCCGTAGGCATCGATGTCCACACCAATGTCAATGTGGGCACCGACATTACCTTCGACCAGCTTCGTGACGAGTTCGACTGCATCTACATCGCCATCGGCGCCCACACCGATAAAAAGACGGGCATCCCCGGCGAGGACAGCAAGAACGTCATGTCCGCCGTGGAGATGCTGGGTGCCATC
>JAZOAH010000006.1:0-53581 GCA_045595395.1 Eubacteriales bacterium
TCCACACCGTCGATGTGCTGGCGGAGCTCCACAGTGACCTTGCCGCCGGGATGATTGTATTTGATGGCGTTGTCGCAGAGGTTGTAGATCATCTCTTCCACGATCTCCTCCGCGCCGCGGATGGTCGGGTTTTCTCCAATGAGTTCCAGAGTAACGCCCTTTTCCTCTGCGGCCAGTTCCAGATAGGAGAACACATTGCGGCAGAGCTCGGCCAAGTTGAGCTCGCGGATTTCGATGGCGATGTCCCGGACATCGAGCTGGGAAAGCTTGATGATGTCACTGACCAAGGTAATCAGACGGTGGGACTCCGTGTGGATCTTGCCGGCAAAGCGGGGAATGTCTTCCGGCTTGGCAATGCCGCTCTCGATGAGCTCGGCGTAGCCGGAGATGGAAGTCAGGGGCGTTTTCAGTTCATGGGAGACATTGGCGGTAAATTCCTGACGGATCTGAGCGGCACGCTCCTTTTCGGTGACATTAAACAGCAGCAGCACCACGCCGTCGACCCGACCCTCCGAGAGGACGGGGCTGGCGTCGCACTGATAGCGTTCGCCCTTGATGTCCAGCACCTGTTCGGCCTGCTCGCCGCACAGGGCCTTATCCAGCAGCGGCTGGAGATCGGCGGCACGGCTGATGGTGTGCAGCGGCTCACCGATGACATAATGCCCGACATCCAACAGGTGCGCGGCGGCGGGGTTAAGGCTGAGCACATCGCCGGAGGCACCGATGAGCACCAGACCCTCGTTCATATTGCCGGTCACCGTCTGCCACTCGTCCTGGCGGCGTTGCATCTGTCGATGCTGATGCTGCAGCTGGCGTTGCTGGGAATCAATGCGGTGGAGCAGCGGCTCTAATTCTTCGTAGTCCGAGTTTGACATGGGATTCTCTAAATTCAGGTTATTTAAGGGGCGCACGATATTGGCGGATAGCCGATAGGCCAACAGCAGCGAGAGCACCACGGCGACAATGACAATGATGATGATCGGATGGATGGCGCCAAGCAGCAGCATCCACACGCTGTTATGCGCCATCGACAGGCGCAGTACCGTGCCGTCATCCAGCTGTTTGGCGGCATAGATGGTGTTTTGCAGGGTGGTTTCGGAATAGCGGATGCTTTCTCCGAAGCCGCTTACCAGCGCATCCTGCACCTCCTGACGTTCCAGGTGGTTTTCCATGGTCATCTCGTCGCCCTGACTGTCATAGAGCACGGTGCCGTCGGCGTCGATCCAGGTGATGCGGGTCGTTTCGGAATCCAGCCCTTGAAAATACCCCTCACCCTCGTGGTCAGCACCCTGGGCGGCCAGTTCGACCTGGGTGATCAGTTGCTGACGCTGGAGGTCGGAAAAGTAATCGTAAAGCACGCCCAGCACCAGCGCCAGCGAGGCCAGCAGCACGGCCAGCGCCACCAGTACGATGGAGCGGAAAATGCGTTTGGTCATGCCTTCTCCTCCATGCGATAGCCGACACCACGTACCGTTTGGATATATCCCCCGCAGTCGCCGAGCTTGGTGCGCAGGGTGCCGATATGGACATCGACGGTGCGGGTCTCGCCCATATAGTCGGTATCCCAGATCATCGAGAGCAGTTGGTCACGGGTGTAGACTCGTCCCGGATGGGCCATAAACAGATGCAGCATTTCATATTCTTTTAAGGTCAGTTGGACACGCACGCCGTTGACCGATACGGTGTGGGCGGCCGTATCCAGCAGCAGTGCGCCGACCTGTAAGGCGGCGGCAGGGGCAGGACGGGTACGGCGCAGCACCGCCTTGATGCGGGAGACCATCTCCATCATGCCGAAGGGCTTGACCAGATAATCGTCAGCACCGCTGTCCAGGCCGATGACCTTGTTATACTCGGTACCCTTGGCGGTGGCCATGATGACGGGAACGGCAGCCGTGTTCGGATGGGAACGCAGTTTTTTGAGGATGGCAATGCCGTCCTCACCCGGCAGCATGATATCCAGCAATATCAGCTCCGGCACTCGGTGCACCAGTGCTTCAAACAGCGCATTGCCCTCACCAAAGCCCTGCGCTTCAAAGCCCGAGGCATTTAAGGTATAGATCATCAACTCACGGATGCTGTTGTCGTCTTCTACACAATAGATCATGGAACATTCCTTATTTTTTCTTTTAGTATATCGCATTTTGGATTGACAGTCAATGAAAGAAGAAGGAACCGATTCGGTTCCGTCTTCTCATTACTTCTTGAAGTTTTCTTCGAGGCAGGCCAGCACTTCATCACGGGTCGGCATAGCGGGCGAAGTACCCTGTCTGGTGACCGAGATGCCGGCTACGCAGGTGGCAAACTGCATGGCCTCCAGGTCGCTCAAGCCGCAGGACTTGGCGCAGGCAAAGCCGCCGTTGAAGGCATCACCGGCACCGGTGGTGTCGACCGCTTTGACCTTGATGGGCATGACATGGAATTCTTCCGTGCCGTTATAGAGGAAAGAGCCGTTGGAGCCGAGGGTGATGAGCACGGCCTTGGCACCAAGCTTGATGATGCGCTTGGCGGCTTCACGGGCATCATCAACAGTTTCGACCACATCCATATTGGCCAGCGCAGCGGCCTCAGTCTCGTTGGGCGTGACATAGTCGACACCCTTGTAGATCTCCTCCGAGATGGTCTTATTGATGGGGGCGGGGTTGACGATGATCATTTTGCCGTGCTTTTTGCCCAGGCGAATGAACTCGGTAACAGCCTCATTGCAGGTTTCAAACTGTGTCAAAAGCACATCGGCCGAGGCGATCTCTTCCTCAGCGGCGGCGATCTCTTGGGCGGTCAGCAACGCATTGGCACCGAGGATAACGGCAATACGATTCTGACCGCTTTCTTCAATATAAATTGAGCAAACGCCGGTGCTTGCTTCTTCCGTCTGATATACATACTTGGTAGTCATGCCGTAGCTGTTATAACAATCAAACAATGCCTTAGCAAAATCATCCTTGCCCACCTTGGTGATCATGGTTACATCGGCACCGGCTTTAGCGGCGGCAACGGCCTGATTGGAGCCCTTTCCACCCGGACCGGTCTTGCACTCCGTACCAATAACCGTTTCCCCGGCCACCGGAGCCTTCTTTACATAAGCGGCAACATCATAAATAAAAGAACCTGTTACTACTACTTTCCCCACATTATTTTTCCTTTCAAATCACATCAAGTTCTAAGAACCACTTGAATTGGCTATTGGCAGAGAGAACGCTATACTGATTGCGGGCGCGGGCCGTATCGGGACGATCAAACGATCCGGTGCAAATTTCCAATGCACAGTTGTGATACTCGCAAAGAGCACTGCCGCAATCGCCATCATTCATCCAAACTCCGGCATAGGGGACGAGGGTCTCGTCAAAGGTGAACATCAGACGAGAATTATCTGAGGGGTAGTGATAGCCCAAGAAGCCTGCGGGGCACTTCTCACTGTAATAGAATTTCCAAGACCCGCCCTTGACCGGATCGTGAGCGTTGTTTTGATCGATACGGGTCTTGCCATCCATACCATAGGGCAGGGTGACAATATCGTTACGCTTGCCGTAGCGCTCGGCATCACGGGCAAAGACGATTTCGGCCTTATCACCGTCAACAAACGGACTGATCACTCGGCCGCCTTCTTCGGCAACGGCCATAAAATGGGCAGCCCAGATAAAGTCCATATCCACATCGCCGGTGTTGGTGGCGGTAAAATCAATGCGAATGCCGCCACGGGCATTTTCGGTGATGTGCTTTTCAAAGGTATAGGGCAAAAACTGCGAACGCATAAAGGTGTCCAGGCAGTCCTCGCCGATGGTGGCCTTGGCAGGGGTGCGAGATACCTCACCATGGTCCAAATACGGGATATCTTTGAGCGGACCGTCGGGATAGGCCCAAGGGTCGATGGTGGGGAACATATCGTCGTAAGCCGAGCATTCGGTTAGGACATAGTGGTCCTTGATATCGAGCTTACGGTAGGTTTCCCCTTGACGCTGAACGAGATAATCACGCCCCGTTTCTTTGCGAATCAAGGAGACCATTTTCCCGCCCTGCGACGGCAGGAAAGTAGCGATGAGGGCATCGGTGGTAACAACGACCGACTCGATATCCTTATACATGCTTTTTTTGATCTCGATCATGCGTCTTTCCTCAGCTGGATGTATGCGCCCTGGGTGAGGAAGGTATAGGCCTGTTCGGGAGCTTCGGTCTTCATGGCTTCGACGAACTTTCTGGGATCGCCGCCATGCTCGACAAAGGTCCAGAAATGGCAAGGCAGGGTCATGTCCGGCTCGATGAGAGCGGCATACTTGGCACATTCTTCCTCGGTCAGGTTGCCGAAGGCGCCGTTGATGGGAGCCATCATCAGATCGAACTTCTCACGCTTAAAGCCCATGACCTCGTCGGGGCTATAGCAGGTATCGCCGGCGTAATAGAGCTTGAAGCCGTCGATCTCGATAATAAAGCCGAGAGCGTTGGGGGCAAGCTTGCCGTGATCGCAGAAGACGGCACGGATCTTCAGGTCATCCAGTTCGATATCCTCGCCACGCTTGAGGGCGAAGACATTCTTCTTGATACCGGCTCTGTCGGCGGCCTCTTTGCCGCAAACGCTGGTGATCATTTTGGTGTTGGTATCGGCCATAATGATGGGCAGAGCGTCGACATCAAAATGGTCGGGGTGGTTATGGGAGACTAAGACATAATCAAAGGTCAGCTCGTCGGGTGCGAGGATCTTGGCGCTGATTCTTCTGAAGTTGCAAAGACGCTCGACGCAGTCGGTCAGATACATATCCAGGCCGATGAGTTTACCGTCATGCGTTTTGATCAGATAGCCGGCCTGGCCGACAGAGAATACGGCCAGCTCGCCTTTACCGACACGGTGAGCCGCCACCTTTTGTGCAAAAGTTGCCATTGTTTTCTCTCCTTTTTATCAATAATCGCCCGAGAAACCGGCGGTCCAACCACCGTCGACACAGATGACCTGGCCGGTGGTGTAAGCGGCATCATCGGAAGCCAGGTAGAGCATCAGTCCGGCCATGTCGGTGGGATAGGCTGGGCGACGGGCGGCGATGTCATAGACCAGGCTGGCAGGGTTTTCAAAGTTAGAATCATAATCCTCGAAGGTAACCGTTTCCCATAGGTGATTCAGACGAGAGGTCGGCGTAGGAAGGCTACCAGGAGCCAGACAGTTGACTCGGATGCCGAAGCGGGCATATTCAAGGGCCATCGACTTGGTGAGGGCGGCCATGGCAAATTTGCTGCCGACAAAGCCGCACTGCAGGCGCAGGCCGGTGACACCGCAGACCGACGAGGTCAGCAGAATGTTACCGCTTCCCTGCTCGATCATCTGGGGAATGACCTGCTTGCACAGCCAAACGGTGCCGTTATGTAGGTTGATCACATTGTTCATTTCGAAGCGCTCATCGTCAAATTCGGGCAGGGGTTGGCGGTTGCCCATGTTGACACCGGCGTTGCAGAAGAGAATGTCAATTCTGCCAAAATCCTTATACACTTCTTGGATGACAGCCGTGATCTCGTCGCGGCTGGCCATGTTGCAGTGATAATATTTGGCCTCGACGCCCTCTTCTTCACGGATACGCTTGGCACGAGCCTCGCCGGCTTCATCTTTAATATCAAGGATAGCGATCTTAGCGCCCGACTTGGCATACAGGTCGGCCGTAGCGCCGCCGATCATGCCCGAAGCACCGGTGATAACAGCCACTCGATCCTTAAGGTCGGCCTTCATACAGTTGTACGGTTTTTTATAGCCGTAGACACCCTCGTAGATCTTCTCGATGGGGTCGTTGACTCTATCGCAATCAATTCTCATCGTTACACCCTCCTTAGAAGCTTCTGACATAGCCGGCAGACAGGCCGCCGTCGACCGGCAGGACAGTACCGGTGATATAGGCAGCATCATCGCTGGCAAGGAACAGAGCGGCATTGGCCACATCGGACGGCTGGCACAGACGCTTGACGGCAACGTGGGAGAGTTTACCCTCAACATTATCCAGCGTGTCAGCGTTCTTCTCATTGCGGCTTAGACCGGCAGCGACAGCGTTGACACGGATGTTGTAGTTCTTCATCTCAACGCCCCACATGCGGGTATAGCCGACCTGAGCGGCGGCAACGGCCACGATCGGGCTTTGGTTGGCCACGGCGACAACGCCACGCACCGAAATAACATTAACGACGGCGCCCTTGCCTCGCTTTTCCATCTCTCTGGTGCAGGCCTTGGAGAAATAGTAGATACCGTTGATGCCGGCATTGACGATATCGTCATACATATCCATATCAAACTCGTGCAGGGGCTTACGGTCGGTCGGAGCGACTTCCTCGTTTTCGTTGTTGACGAGAATGTCGATGCCGCCGAGATCGGCCGTGATCTTGGCTACGACATCGGCAAAGGTATCGATCTTGCGGATGTCCAGAGCATAGCCCTTAGCGGTGCCGCCGGCGGCGGCAATGACCTGTGCGACCTTGTCGGCAGCAACGCCGTCCTTATCACAAACGGCGACAGCCGCACCCGAGGCAGCAAAGGTTTTACAGATCTCTTCGCCGATGACACCGGCACCGGCGGTGATGACTGCAACTTTTCCTGTCATTTCTGTGCGTAACATCAAATTATCCTCCTGTGAAAGATAAAAATATACTATGTTTATGATAATACGAAACGGCAATTTTTGCAATGGTTTTTCGGTATTTTCTGGTGGTTTTGGGCACAAAAAAGAGGTATCCGTTCGGATACCTCTTTTTGATAAAGCTTATTCAGCAGCGACTTCGGCAGCTTCGGCCTTCTCAGCGGTCTTCTTGGCGGTAGCCTTCTTGACCTCTTCGGAAACTTCAGCCTTGATCTCCTCGGCAGCAGCCTTATCGGCCTCTTCGACCGAAACGGGGGCTTCTACCTTCTTAGGAGCCTTCTTGGCAGCGGCACGCTTGGCAGCCGCTTTCTTCTTCTTTTCAGCCGCTTCCATCTCCTCACGAACCGTTACCAGTTCGATGATGGCCATTTCGGCACCGTCGCCACGACGGGGGCCGAGCTTGTAGATGCGGGTGTAACCGCCGTTACGCTTAGCCATCTTGGGAGCGAGGATGGTGAACAGATCATGAGCCACATCCTCTTTGGTGATGAAGGAGAGCGCCTGACGGTAAGCAGCCAGGTCACCCTTCTTGCCTAAGGTGATCATTTTATCGGTAAGAGCAGATACCTCTTTGGCACGAGTGAGAGTGGTCTCAATACGGCCTTTCTCGAGCAGATAGGTCACCATGCCGCGAAGCATAGCCATTCTCTGATCGGTAGGTCTGCCTAACTTTCTGGTTCCGGGCATAACCCTGTACCTCCTTCTAATAATGCCTTGTTCAGCCTATTGGTAGCCAAACACTTATTCTTCTTCGTCTCTTAAAGCCAGGCCGAGGAATTTGAGCTTCGCAATAACCTCTTCCAACGACTTCTTGCCAAGGTTACGAACCTTGATCATGTCTTCCTGCGTCTTGTTGACCAGGTCTTCGACCGTATTGATGCCGGCACGCTTGAGGCAGTTGAAGGAGCGGACCGAGAGGTCGAGCTCTTCAATGGTCATCTCAAGGACCTTGCTCTTATCGGTAGCCTGATCGGTTCTCCAAACCTCATCCGCAGCCTGTCCCGATTCGGACAGGTCGATAAAGAGGCTCAGATGATCACTCATGATCTTAGCGCCGAGCGACACAGCCGTTTTGGCCGTGATGACGCCGTTGGTCCAGACCTCGAGGGTCAGACGATCAAAGTCGGTGATCTGGCCTACGCGCATGGGCGAGACCGAGTAATTGCACTTGAGCACAGGAGTGTAGATCGAGTCGATGGGGATTTCGCCGATAATGCCGCCGGTCAACTGCTTATTCTTGTCGGCCAGCGCATAGCCGCGGCCCTTGCCGAGGGTAATGCTCATGAAGAGCTTACCTTCTTTGCCCAGAGTCGCGATGTGCATATCGGGATTGAGGATCTCGACATCGGAATCGGTCTTGATATCAGAGGCCTTGACCTCGCAAGGTCCGACAGCTTCGATATAGACCACCTTGGGGCCGTCGCTGTAAAGCTTGGCAACCAGGCCTTTCATGTTGAGGATGATCTCAGTAACATCTTCCTTTACGCCGGGGATGGTGGAAAATTCATGCGCCACGCCGTCGATCTTGATCGACTGGACAGCAACACCGGGCAGAGAAGAAAGCATGATGCGGCGCAGGGAGTTGCCCAGCGTAATGCCGTAGCCTCTCTCGAGCGGCTCTACCGTGAACTTGCCATAGGTTTCATCTTCCGATATAAATTCAACGCCGATTTGCGGTCTTTCGATATCTATCATCGTATTTCTCCCTTACATTGTTGATCATTCAATTTGTGTATGCTAATAGAATGTTAGCACGGACTATATGGGATTATTTGGAGTAGTACTCGATGATGAGATGCTCCTCGACAGGAAGATCGATATCTTCTCTGGTAGCGAGGGTAATGACTTTACCAACAGCCTTTTCCTTATCGGACTCCAGCCATTTGGGTACGGGCTTGGAAGCGTTGGCTTCCAATACAGCCTTGATCTTGGTGCTGTCCATGCTGGTTTCCTTAACAGCGATGACATCACCGGGCTTAACCAGGTAAGAGGGGATGTCAACACGCTTACCGTTGACGGTGAAGTGACCGTGAACGACCAGCTGACGAGCTTCCGGACGGGACATGGCGAAACCGAGACGATAGACCACGTTATCCAGTCTGGATTCGAGGATGGTGAGCAGGTTTTCACCGGCAACACCCTTCATCTTGATGGCCATCTGATAGTACTTAGCAAACTGACCTTCAAGAACACCGTAAAATCTTCTTGCCTTCTGCTTCTCGCGCATCTGAGTGCCGTACTCGGAGAGTTTGCGGCGGCGAGCACCGTGCTGACCGGGAGCCAGCAGCTTCTCACGTCTGGTAAGAGCGCACTTCTCACTGTAGCAACGATCGCCCTTCAAAAAGAGCTTCTGACGTTCTCTCATGCACTGTTTGCAAACGGCGCCTGTATATCTTGCCATTGTTCACATACCCGGGTTATACTCTTTTTCTCTTGGGCGGGCGGCATCCGTTGTGGGGGATGGGGGTAACGTCTTTGATCATCGTTACCTCCAGGCCGGCAGCCTGAAGAGCTCTGATTGCCGCCTCACGGCCGGAACCCGGGCCGGTGACGTACACTTCAACAGTCTTAAGACCATGCTCCATAGCAGCCTTAGCAGCCGTTTCGGCAGCCGTCTGGGCAGCAAACGGAGTGGACTTCTTCGAACCTCTGAAACCAAGTCCGCCGGCGGAGGCCCAGGACAGAGCATTGCCGTCAACGTCGGTGATGGTGACTATGGTGTTATTGAAAGAGGAGCGAATATGAGCAGCACCGCGCTCGATGTTCTTTTTCTCGCGACGCTTTCTGATAACCTTTTTGGTAGCCTTAGCCATGATTCATTCCTCCTTCTTATTTCTTCTTGTTTGCCATGGTCTTGGCAGGGCCTTTGCGAGTTCTCGCATTGGTCTTGCTGCGCTGACCGCGCACAGGCAAACTCTTTCTGTGTCTGAGTCCACGGTAGCTGCCGATTTCGACTAGGCGCTTGATGTTGAGCGCGGTAGCACGGCGCAGGTCGCCTTCTACCTCGTAATGATGCTCCATGTACTCACGGATCTTGGAAATTTCATCCTCAGTCAGATCCTTGACGCGGGTGTTGGGGTCAATGCCCGTACCAGCCAGGATCTCATTGGATCTGGCACGACCAACACCATAGATGTAGGTCAAGCCGATCTCTACGCGTTTCTCGTTGGGAATGTCAACGCCGGAAATTCTTGCCATTAGATCTGCACCTCCTTAATTAACCCTGTTTCTGCTTATGCTTCGGGTTTTCGCAGATGACCATTACTTTGCCTTTTCTCTTAATGATCTTGCATTTTTCGCATATGGCTTTCACGGAAGGTCTTACTTTCATGATTGTTCCTCCTTGTTATACCCTTACTTCGAGCGCCAGATGATGCGGCCCTTGGACAGATCATAGGTGGAGATCTCCACAGTGACCTTGTCGCCCGGAAGTATCTTGATATAATTCATTCTCAGTTTGCCGGAAATGTGAGCCAAAATTTTATGGCCGTTAGCCAACTCTACCGAAAACATGGCGTTAGGCAGAGCTTCTAACACGGTACCTTCAAACTCGATAATATCTTCTTTTGCCATGATTATCCTCCTGGTTGAAGAAGGTTATTGAGACGGCTCAGTTCTCGTCTGAGCCCCTTATCGGTCATTTGTTTTTGGCCTTGGACCAGTGATGCAAAATACTCACTGTCACATTCAAGGACAAAAACATGCTTGCGGTTTTTACGCTTCGGGCTCGTTATCTTGTGCTGTTTGCCGTTGGCCAAAAGCAATGAGTGTTCATCGCTTTCCAATATGGCATACAGCCAGCCTTTATCGTGCCCGGCCGTGGAACAGGCGATCAAATGTTTCATATCAGTCCTCGGTCGTTAAAATGACGGGGTCGCCATCGGTGATAAGCACCGTATTTTCATAGTGGGCGCTTCTCTTCCGATCGGCGGTCAGCACCGTCCAGCCGTCGTCCATTTTATCTACGTCGGCAGTGCCTAGGTTGATCATGGGCTCAACGGCAATCGTCATTCCTCGGCGCAGCCGCGCTCCATGGCCCGCAGGGCCAAGGTTGGGGATGCTGGGATCTTCATGCAAAGCGCGTCCCACGCCGTGTCCGGTGTATTCCCAGACTACGCCATAGCCACGGGCGGTGCAGAAGTCCTCAACGGCCGCTCCCACATCGCCAATGCGGTAGCCCTCACGCATGACCTTGAAGGCTTCCCAGAAGGATTGGCGGGTGTCAGCGATCAGTTTTTCATCCTCAGCCGAGATGATGCCGCAGGGGAAGGTGTCCGCACAGTCGCCGACATACCCCTGGAAGGTGGCGCCGACGTCAATGCTGACGATGTCGCCCTCTTTGAGTGCATAATCGTTTGGAATTCCGTGGATAACAGCTTCATTGACCGACAGACAGCAGGCAGCGGGAAAGCCGCCGTAGCCAAGAAAGGTCGGTTTAGCGCCCTGACTCTTGATATACGAGTGGACGGCCTTGTCGATCTCCTTTAAGGTGACTCCCACGCCGACCATCTCGCCGGCGACGCGTCGAGCGCCGGCGGCGATACGGCCTGCTTGTTTCATCAGTTCGATCTCACGAGCCGATTTTAATATGATCATGTGATCAAGCCTCTAATGCTGCGAATATCGCAGCGGTAACATCCTCGATCGCACCCACGCTGGAAACGGTGACCAGGTTGCCGACCTTTTTATAGAAGTCGGTCAAGGGAGCCGTTTTCTCACGGTATTCCACCAGGCGCTTGGCCACGACTTCGGGCTGGTCATCGCTACGATGGATCAGCTCGGCGCCGCACTTGTCGCAATGGACATTGTCTGCGCTGGGGATGGAAGTGATGTGATAGGAAGCACCGCAGGCGGGGCAGACCCGCCGTCCGGATATTCTGTCAATAATCGTTTCATCAGGCAGCGTGATGTCTACCACCTTGTCGATGACGACGCCCATGTCAGCCAGGGCCTGAGCCTGGGCGACAGTGCGGGGAAATCCGTCAAGGATATACCCGTTCTTGCAGTCGTCAGCTTTGAGGCGGGCTTCGACGATCTTAATAACAAGCTCGTCGCTGACCAGCGTGCCGGCATCCAGGCAGGCTTTGACCTGTTTACCCAGGTCACTGCCCGAACGCACCTGTTCTCGGATCATATCTCCGGTACTGATCGACGGAATGTTGTAGCGCTCTTTGATGAACGCCGCCTGTGTTCCCTTCCCGCATCCGGGAGGTCCAAGTAAAATCAGTTTCAAAACGGCACCTCTCATTACTCAAGGAATCCCTTGTAGTGGCGCATCGAGATCTGGGACTCGAGGACCATGGAGGTCTCGAGGATGATGCTGACAACGATCAACATGCTGTTGCCTGAGAGAGCAAAGTTGACATTGAAGATCATGGTAGCGATCATCGGGATGATAGCGATGAAGCCGAGGAAGATGGCACCCAGCAGGGTGATCTTGTTCAAGGACTTTTTGATGTAATTAACGGTGGGCTCACCGGGGCGAATGCCGGGGATGGAGCCGCCGTTCTTCTGAAGATTGTTGGAGATCTCCACGGGATCGTAAGAGACCGATACATAGAAATAGTTGAAGAAAATAATCAGGACGAAGAACAGAATTCCGTAGAGGGGATCTTCTGTTGTAAAGTTGTTGTTGACCCACTTGGTGAAGCCGTTCTCCGCCATAAAGGATGCGATGGTGGAGGGCAGCATGCAGAAGGAGTTGGCAAAGATGATGGGCATAACGCCGGTCATCAACACCTTCATGGGCAGGTGAGTCTGGTTGCCGCCGTACATTTTACGGCCGACAACACGCTTCGCATACTGTACGGGGATTCGGCGTTCTGCGCCGTTTACCCAAACGATGCCGGCAAGCATCAGCAGAGCGATAACGACGACGATGAAGACGCCTGCAATGCTGGCAGCGTTACCGGACGAGAAGGCACCAATGATCCAGTTTACGATGGCGGGACCCTGCGAGAGGATACCGGCAAAGAGGATCATGGAGATACCGTTTCCGATACCGTATTCGTCGATTTTTTCAGCCATCCACATAACCAGTGCCGAACCGGCCGTGAAGGCCAGGACAACGATCAGACCGGTGAAGAAGGTCTTCTGGGTGAGAACACCCATGGCGTTATCCAGAATGGTGTAGTAACCATAGCCCATGACCAGGGCCAGTGCGATGGTCAGATAACGGGTGATCTTATTGATCTTCTTCTGACCGTCCTCCTCCTTCTTGAGACGCTCAAGCGCCGGGATGGCGATGGTGAGCAACTGGACAATGATCGAAGCGTTGATATAGGGCGAGATGCCCATGGCAAACAACGCAGCATTCTGCAAAGCGCCGCCCGACATGATGTTGAGCATATCGGTCAAGCCGCTGTTGGTGAACACCGTGCCCAGATAGGCAGTGTCAACGAACGGTACGGGGATCAGCGCGCCAAGGCGGTACAGCAGGAGGATCATGACGGTGAAAAGAATCTTCTTTCTCAGGTCAGAATTCTTAAATGCTGCAATCAATCCCTCGAACATCGTTATACCTCCTCAGCTTTACCGCCGGCTGCTTCGATCTTCTGCTTGGCAGATTCGGTAAACTTAGCTGCGCGGACAGTGAGAGCCTTAGTGACCTCACCGCGGCCGAGGAACTTAACGCCGTCCAGAGCCTTGGAGATGACACCGGCATCATGCAGAGCGGCGGCATCGACGACTGCGCCGGCCTCGAAGGCATTCAGGCGCTCGACGTTAACGGTGACATATTCCTTAGCGAAGATGTTATTGAATCCACGCTTGGGAACACGTCTCTGAAGGGGCATCTGGCCGCCTTCGAATCCGGGGCGAACACCGCCGCCGGAGCGGGCCTTCTGGCCTTTGTGACCACGGCCGCCGGTCTTGCCGTTGCCGGAACCGATACCTCTGCCCTTTCTCTTGGGCTCGAAGGTGGAGCCGGCAGCAGGAGTTAATTCATGCAATTTCATTTCTTGCGTGCCTCCTTGACCTTTTCAACTTCAACAAGGTGGGAAATAACGCGAACCTTGCCGAGGGTAGCGGCGTTTTCCGGCTGAACGGAAACGTCGCCCGGTCTCTTCAGACCGAAAGTATTAGCGGTATCTATCTGATTCTTCTTGCAACTGATCAGAGATTTCTTCAGGGTGATCTTGAGAGCCATGATAAATACCTCCTTAACCTAAGATTTCTTTAACTTCCTTGCCTCGCATAGCAGCGACGGTCTGAGCATCACGAAGCTCGGACAGGCCGTTGATGGTAGCGTTAACAAGGTTGATGGGGTTGCGGGAACGCAGAGCCTTGGTACGGATATCCTGGATACCGGCCAGCTCAACGACTGCACGCACGGCGCCGCCGGCGATAACACCGGTACCGGGAGCAGCGGGCTTGAGTACGACCATGGATGCACCGAAACGGCCGACGTTCTCGTGAGGAATGGTGGTATTCTTCATAGCGATACGGACCAGTTTCTTCTTCGCATCTTCGATGCCCTTACGGATAGCATCGGGAACTTCGGAGGACTTGCCCATACCAACGCCGACAATACCGTTGCCGTTACCAACAACGACCAGAGCCGCAAACTTCATGATACGGCCGCCCTTGACGGTCTTGGATACGCGGTTAATGCACACAACTCTTTCCTGGAGATCGAGGGTGCTTGCATCGATCAATTCTGCCATTGTTTTTGCCCTCCTTTGTTAAAAGTTCAGGCCGCCCTCGCGGGCGCCTTCTGCGAGTGCCTGGACACGGCCGTGGTAAACATAGCCGCCACGGTCAAAGACCACGTCAACGATGCCGGCTTCCTTCGCCTTTTCGGCGATGAGCAGGCCAACCTTCTTAGCGGCATCCTTGTTGGAGCCAAGGTCGAGGCCTAAGGAGCTGGCGCTTACCAGGGTCTTACCCTCGGTATCATCAATGATCTGAGCATAGATATTGGTGTTCGAGCGGAATACGCACAGACGGGGGCAAGCGGGAGTGCCGGAAATTTTGCCACGGACTCTCTTATGTCTCTTAAGACGAGCCTTATTGCTGTCAATTTTCTTAACCATTGCTTATTCTCCTTACTTCGCACCCTTACCGGCTTTACCCTCTTTACGGATAATACGCTCGGTTTCGTACTTGATTCCTTTGCCCTTATACGGCTCAGGCGGACGCTTTTCTCTGACCTCAGCAGCGAACTGGCCGACCTTCTGCTTATCCACGCCGTGGATAATGACGGTGTTCGGGTTGGGAACATCGATCTTGATGTCCTCGGTTTCGCTGACGATGACCTGATGGGAATAACCCAGGTTCATGACCAGATCCTTACCCTGCTTAGCGGCACGGTAGCCGACGCCGTTGATGAGGAGGGTCTTGGAGAACTCGTTGGTCACGCCCTCAACCATGTTGGCGATGAGGGTGCGGGTCAGACCGTGCAGAGAGCGATGCTCTCTGGCCTCGGAGGGACGGGAAACGGTGATGACACCGTTCTCCTGCTTGATCAGCATATCAGGATGGGCATTCATTTCGAGATTGCCCTTGGGGCCCTTGACGGCGATGTGATTGTTATCCGAGATGGTAACGGTCACGCCGGCAGGGACAGTTATTTCTTTTCTGCCAATTCTGGACATAACTTCTACCCCTTTCTTACCATACGAAGGCGAGAACTTCGCCGCCGATGTTAGCTTTTCTGGCCGCCTTATCGGTCATAACACCCTTGGAGGTGGAGACGATGGCGATACCCAGGCCACGCATAACGCGAGGCATGTCTTCCTTGCCGGCATAGATGCGCAGGCCGGGCTTGGACACACGGCGCAGACCCTGAATGATCTTGGTCTTGCCGGGGCCGTATTTGAGCTCAACATGGATCATGCCCTGCTTGCCGTCTTCGACGACATCGAACTTCTTGATGTAACCCTCATCCAGCAGAATCTGGGCAATAGCCTTCTTCATGTTGGAGGCGGGAATATCTACGCTGTCATGCTTGGCAGAATTCGCATTGGGGATGCTGGTGAGCATATCAGCAATCGGATCGGTAATCTGCATTTCTATTCCTCCTCTTACCAGCTGGATTTCTTTACGCCGGGAATCTGACCCTTGTAGGCCAGTTCTCTAAAGCAGATACGGCAGATGCCATACTTACGAAGATAAGCATGGGGACGACCGCATATCTTGCATCTGTTATAGGCTCTCGTCGAGAACTTGGGAGCTTCTTTCTGCTGTAAAACCAGTGCTTTTCTAGCCATGCGTATCGCCTCCTTACTTGGCAAACGGAGCGCCCATCAGGGTGAGCAGCTCACGAGCTTCTTCGTCGGTGTTCGCGGTGGTAACGAAAACGATATCCATGCCGCGGACCTTGTCGATCTTGTCGTATTCGATCTCGGGGAAGATCAGCTGTTCCTTCAGGCCCAGGGCGTAGTTGCCACGGCCGTCGAAGGAGTCTGCCGAGATGCCGCGGAAGTCGCGAACACGGGGCAGAGCCAGGTTGAACAGACGATCCATAAACTCATACATGCGGTCGCCGCGCAGGGTGACTTTGACACCGATGGGCATACCTTCACGGAGTTTGAAGTTTGCAACCGACTTGCGAGCGGCGCAAACGACGGGCTTCTGGCCGGTGATCTTGGTCAGGTCGTTAACGACAGCGTCGATGACCTTAGCATTCTCACGGGCTTCGCCGCAGCCGACGTTGATGACGATCTTATCGAACTTCGGGATCTGCATGCAGCTCTTATACTGATACTTCTTGTTCAGAGCGGGAGCAATTTCGTTCACATAACGTTCCTGTAATCTAGTCATTGTCTCCTACCCTCCTTATTCGATAACAGCGCCGCACTTTTTGCAGACGCGGACCTTTTTGCCGTCCTCAACCTTGACACCGGTGCGAACGCCGGTCTTGCACTTAGGGCAATAGAGCTGGACCTTGCAGGCGTACATGGCGCCTTCGGCCTTGACGATCTCACCCTGCTGCTGCTGGTTTTTGGGCTTAACGTGCTTGGTCACCAGGTTGACACCTTCGACGATGACCTTGCCTTCTTTGGGCGATACGGCAAGAACCTTGCCGACACTGCCCTTGGAATCGCCGGAGATGACCTGGACGGTATCGCCGGATTTAATATGAAGATCGTTCATTTCTTTTCCTCCCATTACAGCACTTCGGGAGCCAGGGACAGGATCTTGGTGTATTCCTTGTCACGCAGCTCACGAGCGATGGGCCCAAAGATACGAGTACCGCGGGGGTTCTTATCCTCACGGATGATGACGGCGGCGTTCTCGTCGAAACGAATACGGCTACCGTCAGCGCGCTGAATGCCCTGTGCGGAGCGGACAATCACGCATTTAACGACATCACCCTTTTTGACCATGCCGCCGGGTGCTGCCTTTTTAACCGAGGCAATAACAACATCGCCGATATTGGCATACTTTCTGCCAGTACCGCCCAGCACACGGATGCACATAAGCTCTTTCGCGCCGGTGTTGTCAGCTGCCTTCATGTAGGTCTGTTGCTGAATCACGGTTGTATCCTCCTTACTGGGCTTTCTTATTTAGCCTTCTCAATGATCTCGACCAGTCTCCATCTCTTGTCCTTGGACAGGGGTCTGGTCTCCATAACGCGAACCTTATCACCGACGCGGCACTCGTTGTTTTCATCGTGAGCCTTCAGCTTGTAGGTGCGCTTGATAACCTTAGAATAAAGCGGGTGCTTTACATGGTCGGCGATGGAAACGACGATGGTCTTATCCATTTTGTCGCTGGAAACGACACCGACACGGGTCTTTCTGAGTCCTCTTTCACTCATGATAAAATCCTCCTTTCATGAAAGCCGTGGCCTTAAGCCTCGACCTTCAACTCCTTTTCACGAAGAATAGTCTTAGCCATGGCGATATCCTTCTTGGTCTGGGAGATGCGCAGAGGATTTTCGAGCTGATTGGTAGCATGCTGAAAGCGAAGGTTGAACAGCTCTTCCTTGAGATCTGCGATCTTCTTGGTCAGCTCCTGCTCGCTCATAGCTCTGAATTTATCTCTCTGATCCTTTGCCTTCATCACTTATCACCTCCGAGGTCTTCTCTGGCGACGAACTTGCACTTGACCGGCAGCTTGTGAGAAGCCAGGCGGAATGCCTCACGGGCGACCTCTTCCGAGACGCCGGCGATCTCAAACATGACCTTGCCGGGTTTTACAACGGCTACCCAATACTCGGGAGCGCCCTTACCTTTACCCATACGGGTTTCCAGGGGCTTACGGGTGATGGGCTTGTGGGGGAAGATCTTGATCCACACCTTACCGCCACGCTTGGTGAAACGAGTCATGGCGATACGGGCGGCTTCGATCTGATTGGCAGTGATCCATGCCGGCTCTTCGGTAGCCAGACCGAATTCGCCGTTGGAGACGGTGTTGCCAACGAGGGCACGACCCGTCATTCTGCCACGGTGTACTCTTCTGTACTTCACTCTCTTAGGCATTAACATTGCGGCGGCCTCCTTCTCTGCGAGGTCTTCTGTCGCGGTTTTCGCGACGCTCACGACGCTCCTCAGTTACATTGGTACGAGCCTGGAGGACTTCGCCTCTGTAGATCCATACCTTAACGCCGATACGGCCGTAGGTGGTGTTCGCCTCAGCGAAACCGTAGTCGATGTCGGCACGCAGGGTCTGCAGGGGAATGGTACCCTCATGATAATGCTCGCTGCGGGCGATCTCAGCGCCGCCCAGACGGCCGGACACGCAGGTCTTGATACCCTTAGCGCCCAGACGCATGGTGCGCTGGATGGCCATCTTCATGGCACGGCGGAAGGAAGTACGCTTCTCGAGCTGGGAAGCGATGTTCTCAGCCACCAGCTGAGCATTCAGATCGGGCTGCTTGATCTCAACGATGTTGAGGGGAGCAACCGGCTTGCCGATCATCTTTTCGATGGCAGCACGGTATTTCTCGATCTCAACGCCGCCCTTGCCGATAACGACACCGGGCTTAGCGCACTGGATGGTGATGCGGATCTTATTGGGATCTCTCTCGATCTTGACGGCAGGAACACCGGCAGCATAGAGAGTCTTCTTCAGGTAGTCACGGATCTTCTTATCCTCGACGAGCAGATCGCCGAACTGATGATCGGGCGCGTACCATTTGGAATCCCAGTCTTTAATGATGCCCACACGAAGACCGTGGGGATTAACTTTCTGGCCCATGCTAAAACCTCCTGTTCCTTATTCTTTTTCCTTGACGACCAAGGTGATGTGGGATGTTCTCTTCAGGATCCGGTAGGCCGAACCGCGGCTGCGGGGCTGCATTCTCTTAAGAATGGGGCCGGGGCCGACGAAGGTCTCGGAAACGATGAGATTCTCCTTATTCAGATGCAGATTGTTCTCTGCGTTGGCTACGGCGCTATCGAGCAGCTTAAGCAGATAGGCGCTGGCAGCCTTCGGGGTGTTCTTCAGTATCGCTCTCGCCTCAACGACCGGTTTGTTGCGGATGAGATCCTGCACAATAGTCACTTTCTGAGGGGAAAGACGAACGAAAGTCACAGTAGCTTTTGCTTCCATTGTCATATTCCTCCTTAAGCACCGGTCTTCTTGGCGCCGGCATGGCCTCTGAAGGTTCTGGTCGGAGCAAATTCACCGAGTCTGTGGCCGACCATATCTTCGGTCACATAAACGGGAACATGCTTTCTGCCGTCATGAACGGCAAAGGTATGTCCGACAAAATCCGGGAAAATGACGGATGCGCGGGACCAGGTCTTGAGCACACGCTTTTCGCCGGCCGCATTCATTTCCTGAACTCTCTTCAGAAGTACGGGCTGTACGAACGGGCCCTTCTTAACACTTCTACCCATTGAATTACCTCCTTACGCAGCCAAATTACTTGGCATTGCGTCTCTTGACGATAAATTTGTCGGACTGAGCCTTTTTGGATCTGGTCTTGTAGCCCAGAGTCGGTTTGCCCCAAGGGGACACAGGACCGGGACGACCGATGGGGGATTTACCCTCACCACCGCCATGCGGGTGGTCGTTCGGGTTCATGACCGAGCCGCGGACGGTAGGACGGATGCCCATGTGACGCTTACGGCCGGCTTTACCGATGACTACGTTCTCATGATCCAGGTTACCGATCTGACCAATGGTAGCCTTGCAGTTAAGACGGATCAAACGGACTTCGCCCGACGGCATACGGACCTGAGCCATGCCATTCTCCTTGGCCATCAGCTGTGCGAAAGCACCGGCGGTTCTGACCAGCTGGGCGCCCTTGCCGGGATACATCTCCACGTTGTGGATGATGGTACCGACGGGGATGTTTTCGATAGGCAGGCAGTTGCCGGGCTTAATGTCGGCATGTGCGCTGCTGATGATAGTGGTACCGACCTTGAGATCAAGGGGAGCCACGATATAGGCCTTCTCGCCGTCCTCATACTGGATCAGAGCGATGTTGGCGCTGCGGTTGGGGTCATACTCGATGGCCAGAACAGTAGCAGGAACGTCCATCTTATTTCTCTTGAAATCGATGATTCTGTACTTGCGTCTGTTGCCGCCGCCCTGATGGCGAACGGTGATACGGCCGTTGTTGTTTCTGCCCGAATGCTTCTTCAGGGAAGTCAGCAGGGACTTTTCCGGGGTGGACTTGGTGATCTCATCAAAGCTGAGCACCGACATGCCACGGCGGCCGGGAGAAGTAGGTTTATACTTTTTGATACCCATGTCTGTATTCTCCTTCTCTTATTACTGCAGGCTGTCGAAGAAGCCGATGGTCTTCGAGTCCTTAGTCAGCGTGACAGTGGCCTTCTTGCGCTTGGCAGTGGTTCCCATGTGCATGCCGACTCTCTTGGGCTTACCCTTGACGGTGACAGTGCTCACCTTGGCAACCTTGACCTTGAAGATCTCTTCAACCGCCTTGGCGATCTCGATCTTGTTGGCATCGGTAGCCACTTCAAAGGTGTACTTCTTATTTTCAAGACCGCTCATGCTCTTTTCGGAAATGATCGGCTTGATGATCACATCATACATGGACTTCATTATGCATACACCTCCGTGATCTTCGTAACGGCATCCTCGGTGAGGATGAGCTTACCGGAGTTGAGAATATCGTAAACATTGAGCTGACCGACGAAGGTGGTCTTGTTGCCCTCGATGTTACGGGAAGCGAGCACGACATTCTTGTCAACATCGCCGGTAACGATCAGGGACTTCTTCTCAACGCCCAGGGCATTGAGCATGGCGGCCACGGTCTTGGTCTTAACTTCCTCAAGCTCGATGGCGTTGACGACGATCAGATCGTTGTCGGCCAGCTTAGAAGAGAGAGCCGAGCGCATAGCGACCAGCTTGGTCTTCTTGTTGAGGGAGTAACGATACTCTCTGGGCTTGGGAGCGAACACGATACCGCCATGAGTCCACTGCGGAGCGCGGGTGGAACCCTGACGGGCACGGCCGGTACCCTTCTGTCTCCAAGGCTTGCGGCCGCCGCCTGCGACTTCGGCGCGGGTGAGAGCCGACTGGGTGCCCTGGCGCTGGTTAGCGAGGTAGTTGACAACGACAGCGTGCAGAACCGAGCCGTTTACCTCAGCGGCGAAAACCTTGTCGTTCAGTTCGATCTGATTGACAACTTCGCCTTTCATGTTAACAACATTAATGTTAGCCATTGTTTGTATCCTCCTTACGCTTTCTTGGAGGACTTGATGAACACAAAGCCACCCTTGGGACCGGGAACGGCGCCCTTGACGGCGATGATGTTATCTTCAGCCTCTACCTTGACAACAGCGAGGTTCTGAACAGTGACCTGCTCGTTACCCAGCTGACCTGCCATGTGCTTGCCCTTGAGGGTCTTGGACGGATCGCTGGCAGCACCCATGGAGCCCTGGCCACGGTGATACTTGGAACCGTGGGTCATAGGACCGGTGTGCTGGCCCCAGCGCTTGATAGCGCCGGCATAGCCCTTACCTTTGGAGGTGCCGGTGATATCGACAGCCTCGCCCTCAGCGAAACGCTCGACGGTGAGAACATCGCCGACGTTGAGGGTGGCAGCATCGTCAAGATCAAACTCCTTGAGCACACGCTTGTAGGGAGCGCCAACCTTGTCGAACTGGCCCTGCTCGGGCTTATTGAGCTTCTTGGCGGTGACATCGTCGAAACCAAGCTTGACCGCTTCGTATCCGTCGACTTCAACCGTCTTCTTCTGGATGACAACACAGGGGCCTGCTTCGATCAGGGTGACAGGCAGGCAGTTGCCGGCCTCATCGAAGACCTGTGTCATGCCTAACTTTTTGCCGATGATGGCATTCTTCATGATGATTTTCTCCTTTTCTGGTTATTGGTTGACGTCTTTGCGCCAACATGACCCCGGCGCTTACAGCTTGAGTTCGATCTCTACGCCAGCGGGGAGTTCAAGGTTTGTGAGTGCTTCCATCGCCTTCTGGGAAGGTTTCAGGATGTCGATCAGACGCTTATGGGTGCGCATTTCAAACTGCTCACGCGAATCCTTATACTTGTGCACGGCACGCAGGATGGTTACGATCTCCTTCTTGGTGGGAAGAGGAATAGGACCGGAAACCTCTGCGCCGTTGCGCTTCGCGGTGGCAATGATCTTCTCGCAAGCCTGGTCGATCAGGTTGTGATCGTAAGCCTTGAGTCTGACTCTTACCTTTTCCTTTACTGCCATTTGCTCGCCTCCTTAATTTTTTTGGCAAATTGGTTTGGCGGCCATGAAAACCTAACACGCTCTCTTGCGTTTCGCACCTCTCCACAAGAAAACCGAATCCCTGCCCTCGCAGGTATCCGGCCTTGTTGAGCAAAAGAGGTACGTGAACACGTACGATAATGCCGGTTTCCATATTACGCCCGGTTTAAAATCGGACTTACTCCGCGGAAATTACCCGGTTTCCCGGCAACCTTCCGCATCATCGCATTTTAGTCGCTAATACACTATAGCAGAAAGTACAAGGGAAATCAAGAGTTTTTTTCATTTTTTTGAAAAAATTTTTTCTTCCTATTATAATAGGCTTGAAAATTGCGGCTCGGCATGCTATATTATCATATATTACTATAATAAGGAGTCCTATATGGATCTGGCTAACCTGTTATATCCCAATCAAACGATGACGCCCGAGGCGCTGGAAGCACGCTATCCCGAGCGCAACCTGCCCGAGGGTGCGAAGGTGACCCGTTTTGCCCCCTCCCCCACCGGCTTTGTTCATTTCGGCGGTCTGCTGCCCACCCGCATCTCCGAGCGGCTGGCCCACCAGAGCGGCGGCGTCTTTATCTTAAGAATTGAAGATACCGACCAAAAGCGCAAGGTCGAGGGTGCCGAGGAAAACCTGCTGGAGACCTATAACTATTTCGGTATTCAGTTTGACGAGGGCGTGCCCATTGACGGCGCCAATGGCGCCTACGGCCCTTACCGTCAGAGTGCCCGTCGGGAGATCTATGCCACCTATGCCAAGAAATTGGTAGAGGAAGGCAAGGCCTACCCCTGCTTCTGCACCGAGGAAGAGTTGACGGCCATTCGTGAACAGCAAGAGGCCAAGGGCGTTGACCCCGGCTACTATGGCGCTTGGGCGGTATGGCGCAATGCCACTGAGGAACAGGTCAAGGAAAAGTTGGATGCCGGTGTTCCCTTTGTCATCCGCTTTAAGAGCCAGGGCGATCCTGAGCATAAAATGAAATTTACCGACCTGGTCAAGGGCGATGTCGAGATCACCGAAAATCACATTGACCATGTTCTCTTAAAGAGCGACGGCATCCCCACCTATCATTTCGCCCACGCCGTCGACGATCATTTGATGCGTGTGACCCATGTGGTACGAGGCGAGGAGTGGCTGCCCTCTCTGCCCTTCCATATTCAATTATTTAAGGCGCTGGGCTTTAAGTTACCCAAGTACCTGCACTGCTCGCAGCTGATGAAGATGGAGGGCGACTCCAAAAAGAAGCTGTCCAAGCGGGATAAAGCGGCGGCCTTGGCCGATTATAAAAAGGAAGGCTATGCGCCCGTCTGCATCACCGAATACATCATGACGCTGCTCAACTCCAACTACGAGGAGTGGCGCACCGCCAATCCGGACAAGCCCTTTAGCGAGTTCCCCTTTGCCATCAAGAAGTTGAGTGCATCCGGCTCGCTGTTTGACTATGATAAACTCGACGACATTGCCCGCACCACCGTGTCACGCATGAGCGCCGATGAGGTCTATACGGCGCTGACCGATTGGGCCAAGGAATACGATCCCGAATTTGCGGCGCTGCTGACGAGGGATGCTTCTTATACTAAGAGCATCCTGGCCATCGGCCGTGGCGGCAAAAAACCACGCAAGGACATCACCAAGTGGAGCGGCGTTAAGGACTATGCCGGCTTCTTCTTTGATGAACTGTTTGCGCCCGACTATTCGACCCTAGCCGGCGAGGATGTCAATGCCATTCTCGACCGCTATGCCGAAATCTACGATGAAAGCGCCGATCAGACGGCCTGGTTTGACGCCATCAAGGCGATGGCCACCGAGTTTGGCTATGCCGCCGAGACCAAGGCGTACAAGGCCGATCCCGATGCCTACAAGGGGCATGTCGGCGATATTTCCAATATACTGCGTGTGGCTGTGACCGGCCGCACCGCCTCGCCCGATATGTATGCGGTTATGCAGATCTTAGGGCGTGAGCGGGTGCTGGCCAGACTGACGGCCGCAAAGGAGAGATAAGATGGAACCCACCAATAATTTTATTCATGAGATCATTGATGCCGACCTGGCGGCCGGCTATCCCCACGAGATCCACACCCGTTTCCCGCCCGAGCCCAACGGCTATCTGCACATCGGCTCGGCCAAGGCCATCTGGATCAACTGGTCTACCGCCAAGAAATACGGCGGCAAGTTCAATCTGCGCTATGACGATACCAACCCGGTGCGTGAGGATGACGAATATGTCCGCTCCATCGAAGAGGATCTGCGCTGGCTGGGTGCCATTCCCGACGGCGGCATCTTCTACGGCTCGGACTATTTCGAGAAATGCTATGAGTTTGCCGAGAAGCTGATCTTAGACGGCAAGGCCTATGTCTGCGATCTGAATCCTGAGCAGATGCGAGAATACCGTGGCACGCTGACCGAGCCGGGCAAGCCCAGCCCCTGGCGTGACCGTACCGTCGAAGAAAACCTCAAACTCTTCCGTGAGATGCGGGACGGTAAATATAAGGAAGGCGAACACACCCTGCGTGCCAAGATCGACATGGCTTCGCCCAACATGAACATGCGTGACCCGGTCATCTACCGCATCGTCTACGCCACCCACCACCGCCAAGGCAACAAGTGGTGCATCTACCCCATGTATGATTTTGCTCATCCCCTGCAGGACGCGTTAGAGGGCATTACCCATTCGCTGTGCTCGCTTGAATTTGAAAACCACAGACCGCTGTATGAGTGGGTGGTCGACAATGTCGGCGGCTTTGATCCGGCGCCCAAGCAGCGTGAATTTGCCCGTTTGAACATTACCTACACCGTCATGTCCAAGCGCTATCTGCGTGAGCTGGTGGAAGGGCATCATGTCGACGGCTGGGACGATCCGCGTATGCCGACCCTGTGCGGTCTGCGCCGCCGTGGCTACACGCCTGAGAGCCTGTTCAAGTTTGTCGAAACGGCCGGCGTAGCCAAGGCCAATTCGATCGTCGATTACGAGCTGCTGGAGCACTGCATCCGCACCGATCTCGATCCGGTGGTCCCCCGCCGCATCGCCGTGCTCGACCCCTTAAAGGTGGTCATCACCAACTATCCGGAGGACAAGACCGAGACCTTTGAGCTGCCCAACAACCCCAAGGACGAAACGGCCGGCAAGCGTGCCGTGCCCTTTAGTCGTGTGGTCTATGTTGACCGTGAGGACTTTATGGAGAATCCTCCCGGAAAATTCTTCCGCTTAAAACCCGACGGCGAGGTACGCCTGATGGGTGCTTATATCATCAAGTGCAACGAGATCATCAAGAACGAGAACGGCCATGTGACCGAGTTGCGTTGCACCGCCGATCTGGAGACCGGCTGCGGCATGCCGGTGGACGGCCGCAAGGTCAAGGGTACCATTCACTGGGTCAGCGCCGCCCATGCCGAAACGGGCAAAGTGCGTGTCTATGAGAAGCTGTTCACCATCCCCAATGTCGGCGACATTCCCGAAGGGGCATCTTATCTCGATTATGTCGATCGGGATTCCTGCAAGACCTATGAGAATGCCATGCTTGAGCCGGCTTTGGCCGAGGCTGCGGGCGGCGAACGCTTCCAGTTTGTCCGCACCGGCTTCTTTATCAAAGATCCGAAGGATGGGGCCTTCAATCGAATCGTTACTCTGAAAGATTCCTATAAACCCAATAAATAAAAAAGAACGGTCATTTTGACCGTTCTTTTCTTATTCTTTTAAGTCATCCAGTGCAGCGCGAACAGCAGCAATCACAAATGCTGAAAAGGTACATTCTTTCCCTTGAATGGCCTTCTCTACATCATCAATGACATCGTTGGGAAACCGAATGGTCTTATTTGTCGTTGGCGGAACAGACGGAATTTTGAAATTCGACATAGCACTACCTCGCAATACAATCGTATTGCTTATAGTTTATTTCGACTCAGAATAAAAATATGCATTGCAATCGCAATGCATATCTGTTATACTGTAACGGGGTGATGAGTATGGCTGAGTTTTGCCTGGATTGCTGGAATAAACTTAATGACACGCACGACACAAAAAAGGATTGGGTAATATCGAAAGAACTGGATCTATGCGAAGAATGCGGCCAATACAAACATGTCATTGTGAAACGACGAAAGAAATTTTTTGAACTTCTTCCTGTGCGCATGTTTCTTTTCTTCATATACATTTTGCTTCACGCAATCTTATTTCCTTATTTCATATACGATTATTTTCACAACAGAAAAGGACGCTCATGAGGAGCGTCCTTTCTTCTCAGCCTTACGCAAAGCCGTATAACTGTTAAGGGCTTTGATGGCCTGGCCGCCCATGGGGAGCAGCGCCATCATGTTAAAGATGGTGGTCAGCGCAATGCCGATATCACCCAGATCCCACACAAAGGAGGGTTGCGCAATCCCGCCGATAAAGAGCATGATCAGCGCCAGGATCTTATAGGCCGTCTGCGACCACCAGTTGTCGCCGCAAAGATAGGCAACATTGGAGCGAGCATAAAACAAGATGCCGATAAAGGTGGAGAAGCAGAATAAGAAGAGGGTGACGGCGGTAAAGACCACGCCGACATAGCCAAAATGGTGGTTCATGGCCGCCTGCAGCAGCCCCATGCCCTCCTGCCCGGCGATGACACTGTCGGGCGCAAGGAGCACAAGCATGGCGGTGCAGGTGCAGATGACGATGGTGTCAATGATAACACCAAAGGCCTGGAACAGACCCGACTTGGCCGGATGGGACACCTCGCCGGCCGCCGCTGCGCAGGGGGCTGAGCCGCTGCCGGCCTCGTTGGAGAACAGACCACGCTTGACGCCGTACATCAGTGCACCGCCGAAGCCGCCGGCGGCCATCTGTCGCAGCCCGAAGGCCTCTTCAAAAATGCGGATAAAAACAGCGGGCAGTTGGGTTATATTCATACCAATGACGATCAGCGTCAACGCAAAATAGAAGATAGCCATGATCGGAACTAAGATATCCAGCACCTTGACGGTGGCATTTTTACGCAGTACGATGATGGCCGCAAGCACGACCAGCACGCTTGATGTGATCCAGGGCGAGATGCCAAAAGCGCCTTGGATGGATTCGGTGACCGAATTGCTGGCGATCTGGCTGACACCGCCCCAGCAGACCAAGGCCGATACAGCAAAAAGAATGGCGATGACGCTCTTTTTCTTTTTGCCGGCAAACAGTTTATGAATGTAATAGGCCGGGCCGCCGCACTTGCCGCCGTAAAGCGGATCGTCCTCATTATGGAGCTGGGCCAGCGTGCCCTCAATATAGGCGGTGGCCGAGCCGATGAGCGCCGTCACCCACATCCAAAAGACAGCGCCTGCACCGCCCAAAGATACAGCAGCCACCACACCGGCCATGTTGCCCATGCCAACACGGGTGGCTGTCGACACGATCAGCGCCTGCCAGCCTGAGATGCCGCCTTTTTTGGTTTCCTTTTTCTCGACCGAGATGCGGACCATTTCAGGGAACATCCGAATGGGCAGCACCTTGGTGCGCACGGTAAAATACAGCCCGACCGGGATCAGGATCAGCACCAGCAGCGGGATGTCCAGGCCAAAGACGGTAAAGACCGGCTGCGTCCCCAGCAATAGATTATAGATGTATGAAAGAATCTCCATTATTTTCTCTTTCTGTATTTTCTCTTCTTATTATATACAAAGGCGTAGGCAATAAACACGGCCAAAGCCATCACGGCCAGCACCAGCAGGATAATGACGATGGGATGAGAGAAAAACTGACCCAGCCGATAGCGGATGGTCATGCCGGCGTCCCTCTCGGCCGTCTGACCGGCCAGCGCAGGAACGGTACCTATGACCGTACCGTCATAGGTGACGGTGATGGTGCCCAGCACATCTCCCTCCCGAATGGGCGCCTCCACTTCGGCGGGGGCATCCACGCTCAGCGAGATCAGGGAGGAATCATAATCGGTGGGCACAACATAGGTAAAGGCCTCACCCGAAACCAGCATAACGGTATCGGTATTGCGACACAAAATAACTTTGGTGCTACCGCAAGCCATGTCGGCACGCAAGACGGTAATGCGCTGATAACCGGTGCGTACCCATTCCAGCACCGCCTTGATCTGTCCGTAATGGGCGGCCGCATCGCCGCCGGCATTGAAGACAGCACAGATGACCTTCAGGCCGTTAAAATTACAGGTCACACCCTGAGAATAGCCGCCGGTATTGGTGTAATGGTTCTTAATGCCGATGGCACGGGAATAGCCGTATTCGCCCGAGCCAAGCAGCAGGTTGGAGGAGTACATCAACCGCTCTCCGCTGACATCGGTGGCCGGCATACGGTAAAAGGTAGCATCCGATATAGCCAACAGATCATCGTTCTCAGCAAAGGCGGTCAGCAACTGGACGGCATCACGTGCCGTGGTATAGCTTTCCGACGATTCGCCGTGGGTGTCGGCAAAGTGGGTGGCCTTCATGCCCAGGGCGGCGGCCTTGTCGTTCATGGCTGTTACAAACTCGTCCAGGCTGCGCCCGGTGGCCAACGCCAGCGCATTACAGGCCTCGTTGGCATTTTTAACCAGAACGGCATAGCACAGATCCCGCACCGTGACCTGCTCCCCTGTCTGAAAATCCAGACCCGAATGATAGACCACGCCCTCAAAGAAGCCTTCGGCAATGGCAACGGTTTCATCCAATTCCAGGCTCTCCATAGCCAGCAGCACCGTCATGACCTTGACGGTAAAGGCAGCGGGGACACTGCCGTCGGCGTTCTTTTCATAGAAAAACTCGCCGGTGGTCGGGTCGTAGACAGCCGCACCCTGCGCCGTCAGATTCGGGCAGTCGGTAGCCGTCGGAGGCAGGGCCGCCGATACCGATCCGATCAGCATCAGGACGGCTATGATAATAGAAAAAAAACGTTTCATGCTTCCACCTGTAAAAGTATTTTTTCCATTATAGCATATCGGCCGCAAGCGATGCAAGGGAAAAGACTTTTTTTACCCTTGTTCCTAAAGATAACTCTTGAAAAATAAGGAAATATGCGATACAATAAATCTATATGATTATATACTAATAAAATTCAGATAGGAGAACCACCATGGCTTACAACAAAAAAACTGTGGAAGACGTTTGCGTCAAGGGCAAAAAGGTGCTCGTACGCTGCGACTTCAATGTCCCCCTCAAGAACGGCGTGATCACCGATGAAAATCGCATCAACGCTGCTCTGCCCACCATCGAATATCTCGTCAATAACGGTGCGCAGGTCATCCTCTGCTCCCATATGGGCAAACCCAAGGGTGAGCCCAAGCCCGAACTGTCGCTGGCTCCCGTAGCCAAGCGCTTGTCCGAAAAGCTGGGTAAAGAGGTCGTCTTTGCCGCCGATGCCAATGTCGTAGGCGACAAGGCCAAGGCCGCCGTGGCCGCCATGAAGGACGGCGATGTGGTACTGCTGGAAAACACCCGCTATCGTGCCGAAGAGACCAAGAACGGCGAAGCCCTGTCGGCTGAGCTGGGCTCGCTGGCCGAGATCTTTGTCAACGATGCTTTCGGCACGGCTCACCGCGCCCATTGCTCGACCGTCGGCGTTGTGTCCCATGTCAAGCAAGCCGTTGCCGGCTATCTCATCGGCAAAGAACTGGAATATCTGGGCAATGCCGTTGACGCTCCCGTCCGCCCCTTCGTCACCATCCTCGGCGGCGCCAAGGTGGCTGACAAGCTGACCGTTATTGAAAACCTGCTCAACAAGGCCGACACCCTCATCATCGGCGGCGGCATGGCCTACACCTTCTTGGCCGCCAAGGGCTACACCGTCGGCACTTCGCTGCTGGATGAAACCAAGATCGACTACTGCCGTGACATGATGAAGAAGGCCGAGGAGAAGGGCGTTAAACTTCTGCTCCCCGTCGACTGCACCATTGCCAAGTCCTTCCCCGATCCCATCGACGGTGAAATCGAGGTGTCGATCGTGGATGCCGACAAGATCCCCGCTGACATGATGAGCCTGGATATCGGCCCCAAGACGGCCGCTCTCTATGCTGAGGCTGTCAAGTCAGCCAAGACAGTCGTTTGGAACGGACCGATGGGCGTGTTCGAGAATCCCACTCTGGCCAAGGGCACCATGGCGGTGGCTAAGGCCATGGCCGAGACCGATGCCGTTACCGTTATCGGCGGCGGCGACAGCGCTGCTGCTGTCAACACCCTGGGCTTCGGCGATAAGATGACCCACATTTCCACCGGCGGCGGCGCCTCTCTCGAATTCCTCGAGGGCAAGGAACTGCCCGGTATCGCTGCCCTCAATGACAAGGAGTAATTACCATGAATAAAGCAAAAAGAAGAACGGTCATCGCCGGAAACTGGAAGATGAACAACACCCCCGCCCAGGCCTGCAAGCTCATTGAAGAGCTCAAGCCCCTGGTCAAGGATGCCGACTGCGAGGTCGTCGTCTGTGTTCCCTTTGTCGATCTGGCGGTGGTTATTGAGGCCTGCAAAGGCAGCAACATCAAGGTCGGTGCGCAGAACCTGCATTTTGAGCCCAAGGGCGCTTTCACCGGCGAGGTGAGCGCTGAGATGCTCAAAGAGATCGGGACCGACTATGTCGTCATCGGTCACAGCGAGCGTCGTGAATATTTCGGCGAAACCGATGAAACGGTCAATAAGAAGGTCCATGCCGCTCTGGCTGCCGGCATCACCCCCATCCTCTGCTGCGGCGAGTCGCTGACCCAGCGTGAGGACGGCGTGACCGGTGAATGGGTGCGCTCTCAGATCAAGATCGCCTTCAAGGGCATTACCGCCGACCAGGCCAAGGCTATCATCATTGCCTATGAGCCCATCTGGGCCATCGGCACCGGCAAGACGGCTACTGCCGACCAGGCCGACGAGGTCTGCGGCATCATCCGTCAGGTGCTCTCCGAACTGTACGATGCCGACACGGCCGAGGCTGTTACCATCCAGTACGGCGGCTCGATGAACGCCGGCAACTGCGCCGAGCTGCTGGATAAATATCATGTGGACGGCGGTCTCATCGGCGGCGCTTCGCTCAAAGCCCCCGATTTCTCGACCATCGTGGCCGCAGGCTCGAGGTAAGCGCATGAAACCCTTAATGCTGATGATCCTGGACGGTTTTGCTATCACCGATCCGGGGAAATATAATGCCATTGCCAATGCCCGCACCCCCCATCTGGACACCCTCTTCTCCTCCTGCGCCATGACCACGCTCGGCGCTTCGGGCATGTCGGTGGGTCTTCCCGACGGGCAGATGGGCAATTCCGAGGTGGGCCACACCAACATCGGTGCCGGCCGCATCGTCTATCAGGAACTGACCCGCATCACCAAGTCGGTGCAGGACGGCGATTTCTTTGAAAACGAAGCCCTGTGTGCCGCTATGGACAATTGCATCAAAAAGGACAGCAGCCTGCATCTGGCCGGCCTGCTCTCTGACGGCGGTGTCCATTCCCATAATTCGCACCTGTACGCTCTGCTGGAGATGGCCAAGCGTCGTGGGCTGAGCAAGGTCTATGTGCACGCCATTCTCGACGGACGTGATGTGCCGCCCGATTCGGGTCTTTCCTTTGTCAAGGATCTGATGGCCAAGTGCGAGCAGATCGGTGTCGGCAAGGTGGCCACCGTGATGGGCCGCTACTATGCCATGGACCGTGACAACCGCTGGGAGCGTGTGGTCAAGGCCTATGATGCCATCGCTAACGGCGAGGGCGTAACGGCCGCCTGCCCGGTCTGCGCTGTGGAGAATTCTTATAAGGACGGCGTGCTCGATGAGTTTGTCGTACCTTGTGTCATTGACGGCGGTGCGCCGGTTGCTGACGGCGACTCGATCATCTATTACAACTTCCGTCCCGACCGTGCCCGTGAGATCACCCGCACCTTTGTCGATGCCGACTTTAACGGCTTTGAGCGCAAGGGCGGCAAGAAGGATGTCTTCTATGTCTGCATGACCCAGTATGATGCGGCTATGCCAAATGTGGAGGTGGCCTTCAAGCCCCAATCTCTCACCAACACCCTGGGCGAATATCTCGCCAAATGCGGCAAGAAGCAGCTGCGCATTGCCGAGACCGAAAAATACGCTCATGTCACCTTCTTCTTCAACGGCGGCCGTGAGGAAGCCTATGAGAACGAGGATCGCATCCTGGTCGCATCCCCCAAAGTGGCCACCTATGATATGCAGCCCGAAATGAGCGCCCCTGAGGTGACCGACAAGGTCATTGAGGCGATCAAGGCCAACAAGTACGATGTCATCATTCTCAACTTTGCCAACTGCGACATGGTGGGTCACACCGGCGTATACGATGCCGCCGTGGCCGCTGTCGAGGCGGTGGACGGCTGTGTCGGACGCATTGTCGAGGCCATGCTGGACGTGCAAGGCACCATTCTGCTTACCGCCGACCACGGCAACGCCGACAAGATGGCCGAGGAAACGGGCGAAGCCTTCACGGCGCATACCACCAACCCCGTTCCCCTGCTGCTCATCAATGAGCCGGGCAGCCTGAAGGACGGCGGCGTGCTGGCCGACCTGGCCCCCACCATGCTGGATCTGATGGGCCTGGAGCAGCCCGCCGAAATGAGCGGAAAATCCTTATTAGTAAGATAACGGAGGAATCGTATGAAGAAAGTTACCAAGGCTGTCATCCCTGCCGCCGGGTACGGCACGCGGATGTTGCCGCTGACCAAGGCATTACCCAAGGAAATGGTACCCATCGTGGACAAGCCGTCCATTCAGTACATTGCCGAGGAGGCGGTGGCATCGGGCATCACCGACATCCTGATCATCGTTTCCCGCGGCAAGGAACTGATCGAGAATCATTTTGACCGTCTGCCCGAGCTGGAAAACAACCTGGCAAGCAAGGGTAAGAACAAGGAATTGGAAGAGCTGCTGGGCATTTCCGGCATGGCCAATTTCTATTTCATCCGCCAAAAGGAGATGCGTGGCTTGGGACATGCCGTGTCCTGCGCCCGTGCCTTCACCGGAGACGAGCCCTTTGCCGTACTCTACGGTGACGATGTCATTGTCGGCGACGATCCTGCCTGCCGCCAGCTCATCGAGGCCTATGAGGCTACCGGCAAGGGTGTCTGCGGCATTAAACAGGTGCCTTTGGAGCAGGTGTCACGCTACAGCTCGATGAAGGTTGAGCCGATGGCGCAGGATCGCTGGTTCCATGTCACCGACATGATCGAAAAGCCTGCCCCCGGCCAGGAGTTTTCCAATTATTCGATCCTGGGGCGCGTCGTGTTGCCGCCTGAGATCTATGAGATCCTCGACCGTACGGCACCGGGTGCCGGCGGCGAGATCCAGCTGACCGATGCTATGCGCACTCTGGCCGTGACCAAGGGCATGACCGGTGTTGATTTTATCGGCACTCGTTATGACATGGGCAACAAACTCGAGGTAGCCAAGGCCGGCGTCGAGATGGCCATGAAGCATCCGGTCATCGGCGAGGAATTTACGGCATACCTCAAAACGCTCTTGACAAAATAAATTTTTTCGGTATAATATATCTGTTAATCCTTGCTCCTACGGGAGCCAAATGTCCAAAAGGAGGTGCAATACACATGGAAAAGACCCTGAACGCCTACGAATTGATGTATGTCATCGATGCTCTCAAGACGGAAGAGGAAATTGCTGCCCTGGTGCAGAAGTTCTCCGATCTGATCGCCAAGCACGGTGAGGTCGAAAGCGTTGACGAGTGGGGCAAGCGCCGTCTTGCCTACGAGATCGACCACAAGACCGAAGGCTACTATGTTCTGGTCAACTTCAAGTCCGACGCTGATTTCCCCGCCGAGCTCAACCGTGTTATGGGAATCACCGACGGCATCCTGCGTTGCATGGTTATTCGCAAGTAAGGAGGAAAGACAATGGCTAATTTGAACAAAGTGATGCTCATCGGCCGTCTGGCTGCAGACCCCGAACTGCGTCGCACCCAAAACGATTTGGCCGTAACTTCCTTCTCTGTGGCCGTTAACCGTCGCTACAACAAGGACCAGGCCCAGCAGGCCGTTGATTTTATCGACGTCGTTGCTTGGCGCAACCAGGCCGAATTCGTAACTAAGTTTTTCAAAAAAGGCTCTGCCATCTTCGTTTCCGGCTCTCTCCAGGTTCGTCCCTGGAAAGATAAGGACGGCAACAACCGCCGTTCGGTCGAAGTCGTGGCAGACGACATCCAGTTCGTTGATTCCAAGAAGGATTCCGGCGCTGCTCCCGCAGCCGCTGCTCCCTCTTTCTCCACCGGCGCTCCTTCCGATTTCGAAGAGATGACCGGCGAAGACGAACTGCCGTTCTAATGAGTTTTTAGGAGGATTTATTCCATGGAAAGACCGGCTAGACCCATCAAAAAGGGCAGACGCAAGGTTTGCCAGTTCTGCGTTGATAAGGTCGAGAGTATTGATTACAAGGATATCGCTAAGCTGCGCAAGTATATGTCCGAGCGTGCCAAGATCCTGCCCAAGCGCGCCACCGGCACCTGCGCCAAGCATCAGCGTATGCTGACCGAGGCCATCAAGCGTGCCCGTCAGGTCGCACTCCTGCCCTACATCTCTGACTAAGCAGATAAAAAACCCACACCAAACGGTGTGGGTTCTTTTTTATAGGATCAGCAATCGTCGTTGTTCGGTTACCGTATCCCCTTCCAGTCCATTGCTCTTACAAATGCTTTGGGGGGATACCCGATAGCGCTTGGCGATATCCCAAACCAGTTCGCCCGGATCGGCGAAATAGACGGTGACGGGGGCACGGTGCAGCTCGGGCAACGGACGGGAGCGGTCGGGGGTAGCCGAGCACAGATAGTCGCAGGAGGTATCCTGCCATAGAGCCGCCTCATAGCGCAAGGTCAGACGCACCCCCTCCTGGGTCGGCAAGGCTGACCAAACACAGACCTGCAGCTGCGCCCGCCCCGACTTGGAGGACGGTACCCCGACGCTAAATGGCATGGTCAGTTCCCGTGCCGTGATACGGCCGGTGTCCTCTTGATACAGCAGCAAAAGAACACATTCCCCCTCCATATTCAGGCGGCCGCCCTCGGCCTTGCCCGTGCAGGTGTTGATGCTGGCATCGGCATCAATAACCAATCCCGCATCGGTATCGGTCGGCACCGTCAGTTCGACATCGACGCTGCCACGCAGTCGGCCGGACAGGTTGGTCAGCACCGTCTGCTCCCGTACCGCATCGAGGGCGTGGGTGGTGGAAAAGGCATCGCTCATCAGTTCAAACCGCCTTGATTCAGTGGCGCAGGCAACGACCGTCAGGTCGATCTCAAAGGACAGTCGTCCCTTGCTACCGTCCAAACTCTCGCCTGCCTCGGCCTCGACATGGCCGACCCGCAACTGCACTGCCGTGTCGATGGCATCACCGTAGGGCAGATCGATCAACTGAGATAGGGGGAAGGTGTAGCGAGCCATGCCGATCCGCTCCTCTTTGGTGACAAAGAGAGCCCGCACCGACAGTTCACCCTTAACCAACGTCTTACCACCGGCAGCGGTAATCTCGGTCACGGCCGCCTGCGCCCGACATTCGGGCACGGCGACGGGGACACTGTCGCACTCGCCCCGCTCGGAGATATGAAAACGCCTCACCGCACAGCCCAAGCCGCACCTCGCCTCGACGCTGCGCACCAGATACAGCATATCCTCCTGCCGCTCGGGCCCGGACAGCTCCTTATCCCCCGCCACGCTCAGATAGACGGCCATCGCCGCCTTAAAACTGACCCTGCGAGCCGAGGCCAGGCGGCAAGTGACGGTCGGACGGGCAGCATAGGCATCACACGAGCCGCTGCTCTTTTCGGGCAGGGAAAAAGTCTGGGAAAAGGCGGTCGTGGTGCGGTAAGAACACAAGCCCTTCTCGTCCTCGGTCTGATACAGCAGGGTCAGCGCCACCTCGCCGCTGACGGTGACAACCCCCTCCTGCTCCCTCACCTCTTTAACGTAGGGCTGCCCTTCGGCCCGCACCACCCGCATGATCGGCGGATAATAGTCGGGCAGGCTGGCCGCCTGTTCACAGACCACCTGCGCACAATCCTGATGCAGCTCACTCCATATTTTCATATCGGTACCTCTCTTTGGCTTTTTATTAGATTGTATGAACGAGTTTTCTCTTTCATTCAAGGAAACCGAAGGTTTCTTCTTATTAAGCCTTCCCCTTGAGGGGAAGGTGCTGAGCAAATGCGAAGCGGATGAGGTGCCTTCTGGTCAGAACAATTTCTATTACCTCACCAGCCTCTCACTTGGTAATAGTTTACCTTTTCATAGGTCGTCCGGATAATTTTAATGTTGCCTTGCTTTTGACCCCTCATCCGTCTGCTTCGCAGACACCTTCCCCCGAGGGGGAAGGTCTAAGATGTAGAAAGCTTCGCTTTCTCTGAACAAAAAAAAGAGGCCGAAGCCTCTTTTCCTCTTATGTAAATTTGAAGATTCGCTTAAGTATGCTCTTCATAAACGGTTTTGGCTTAACAACGACGATTCGCATACATTCACCTCAGAAACAAGATCCCTGCAAACAATAGGATAAATGCCAGGACAAGGATGATGAGCGTATCGGGTATGAGAATGGACACGATGATCCCCACCGATATCCCCACCATCAGCAGCCCGATCGGCGATTGCTTCCTCTTTCTCACCTCATCACCCCCACACTGCATTATATGCAGGCAAAGGGAATCGGTGTCATTACTGGCCTAGCTCCGTCCAGACCTTGTTATACAGTTCGTTAACATCGTCAGGCAGAACAATATACAATTCGTTCTTGGCCATCAGCGCCTCATCGGGGAAAACGGCCATGTCGCTACCCTCGTCCTTGAGCATCTCATAGGTCAAGGTGTTGGGGGTGTAGCCGCAGACCTCTTCGACATTGCGCTTGCCCGACTCGGCCTCCAGCATAAAGTTGATATACTGGTGGGCGGCGTCGGTATTCTGTGCGCCGGTGGGGATGCACATAGCATCGACATAGAAGTTGCTTCCCTCCTCGGGGATGGCAAAGGCCAGATTGTCGTTAGACTGCATCATGACCATGGCATCGCCCGAATAATAGGCGCCCATAGCGGCCGATTCGCCCTCAAGCTTGTTATACATCTGATCATTAAAATAACCCTGAAGAATGGCCTTTTGCTTTTTGAGCTCACTGCCTGCGCCCAGGATCTCAGCCTCGTTGGTCGAGTTGAGGGAATAGCCGAGCTTTTTCAGAGCGATGGCCACCGCATCACGCTGGTTGCCGATCATGAGGATGTTGCCCTCGTATTTGCTGTCCCACAGGATATCCCAGCTGGTCACCTCATCGGACACCATCTCGGTGTTGTAGATGATGCCTAAGATGCCCCACAGATAGGGCACTGAATACTCATTGCCGGCATCGTAGGCCAGCCCCTTAAAGGATTCCATCACATTGGCATAGTTGGGGATCTTGGTCATGTCCAGCTTCTGGAGCATGCCCTCGTTGATCATCTTGCCGACCATGTAATCAGAGGGGATGATGACATCATAGTGGACATTGCCGCCCTTGAGCAGAGCATAGAGCGACTCGTTGGTGTCGAAGGTGTCGTAAATGACGCGGATACCGGTCTTGGCGGTAAACTCATCGTTGAGGGAGGTATCCATATACTCTCCGGCGTTATAGACATACAGCACCTCACCGCTTCCGCCGCAGCCGGCAAGAGGGATCAGCGCCAGGATGGCGATCAGAACAACAGCTACGAGTTTTTTCATCTTCTTTCCTCTTTCATTTTTTTCGGCGTTCTGCGCACATTGACGATAATGAGCAGCAGCAGAACAGTAATAAACATGATGGTGGACAGCGCATTGATCTTGGGTGTGATCTTGCGCTTGGTCATAGCATAGACGATCAGCGGCAGGGTGCGTGTGCCGGTACCGGCGGTGAAATAACTGATGATAAAATCATCAATGGACATGGTAAAGGCCATGATCAGTCCGGTAAAGACACCCGGCATGATCTCGGGCAGCACCACCTTGCGTACCGCCGTCAAGGGACGTGCGCCCAGATCCAGCGCTGCCTCATAGGTGGAAATATTGAGCTGACGCAATTTCGGCATGACCGATAAAATCACATAAGGGATATTAAAGGTAATATGGGAAACGCACAGGGTCATCAGCCCAAAGGGCAACTGGAATAGACCGTAGACCAGCATCAGCGAGATACCGGTGAGAATATCGGGGTTGAGCACCGGCAGATAGGTGGCGTTCATGATCAGCCCACGGGTCGATTTTTTCATACCGAAGATGCCGATGGCAGCCATGGTGCCGATAACCGTCGAGGCCACCGCCGAGATGACACCGACCAGCACGGTATTCCACAGCGCCTGCATGATATCCCGATCCCGAAACAGTTCCTCGTACCAGCGAAGAGAGAAGCCCTGCCAGACCGTCTGAGAATTGCCCTCGTTAAAGGAAAAGACGATCAGCATCAGGATGGGCGCATACAACAGGATAAAGACAAAGATCATAATGACACGGCAGAGGGTCTTATTCATCCCAAAATCCCCTCCTTCGTTTCCTCATCCATGCCCCGCATACAAAACAGCGAGATGAGGATGATGACCATCATCACCAGCGAGATGGCCGAGCCGACACCGGGGTTATAGGTGTTGCCCAGGAACTGCATCTCGATATAGTCACCGATGAGCATGAACATACCGCCGCCCAGCATCTTGGAAATGATAAAGGTGGACACGGCCGGCATAAAGGTCATGATAATGCCGCTCATGACACCCGGCATCGACAACGGCAACACCACCTTGCGGAAGACCTGACCGGGGGTGGCCCCCAGATCCTCAGCCGCCTGGATGACGTTGCGCTCGATCTTGATGAGAATGGTATAGATGGGCAGGATCATAAAGGGTAGGTAATTATAGACCATGCCCAACAATACGGCAAACTGGGTGTTGATGATCTCGACCTTGGGGATGCCGACCAGCCCCAAAAGCTGATTGAGCAGACCGTTGACGTCGATAATATTGATCAGCGAATAGGTGCGCAGCAGAAAATTCATCCACATCGGCAAGATCAAAAGCAGCAGCATCATCGGCTGCCGATGCTTTTTCATGTGCGCCACGGCATAGGCCACCGGATAGCCCAGCAACAGGCATATCACACAGGAGAGCAGGGCCAGCCAAAAGGAGCGCAGAAAGATGCCGCCCAGATCGACCAGGCTGGAGAAATTGTCCAGCGTAAACTGCCCTTGGTTGTTGGTAAAGGCGTTGACGATGACCAGAACCAGGGGCACAAGGATGAACAGGATCATCCAAACCAGATAGGGTGCCGCCAGGCCTTTATTCTTCACTCGCCAGCACCTCCTGGATCCGTTCCTGGATATCCTCCTGCATCTTATGCATAACATGGATGCCGTCCGGCTCGATACGCAGGCCCACCTCGGCCGCCTCGGCCGGTGCCACAGTCGAGCGGATCTGCCAACGGTAGCCGCCCGAATCGACGATAATAACATAATGCATGCCCATAAAGGTGACCGACTCGACCACGCCGATGATCATGCCTTCCTCAGGCTTGGTGATCAAAATGTCCTCGGGACGAATGACGACATCGACCGTTTCGTTGACCTCAAATCCACGGTCGACACATTGGAAGATACGGCCCGAAAATTCCACCTTCTCGTCACCGAGCATGTGTCCGTCAATGATGTTGGACTCACCGATAAAATGGGCGACAAAGGCATTTTTGGGCTCGTTATAGATGTCGGTAGGGGTGCCGATCTGCTGGATGACGCCCTTATTCATGACCACGACGGTATCCGACATGGTCAGCGCCTCCTCCTGATCGTGGGTGACATAGATAAAGGTGATGCCGGTCTGCTTCTGGATGCGCTTGAGTTCGACCTGCAACTCCTTGCGCAGCTTAAGATCCAGTGCGCCCAGCGGCTCATCAAGCAACAGCACGCTGGGAGAATTGACCAGCGCACGGGCAATGGCTACACGCTGCTGCTGACCGCCCGAGAGGGAGTCAACACTGCGTTTTTCAAAGCCCTCCAGCCCGACCAGGCGCAGCATGTCGGTGGCCAGAGCGTTGATCTTATCTTTGGGCAATTTTTTCAATTTAAGCCCAAAGGAAACATTTTCAATGACATTCAGATGCGGAAAGAGGGAATATTTCTGGAAAACGGTGTTAACATTGCGCTTGTGGGGCGGGAGCTTGGTGATGTCCTCATCATCAAAATAGACCACACCCTCATCGGGCTGGGCAAAGCCGCCGATGATACGCAGCGTCGTCGTTTTTCCGCAGCCGGACGGACCGAGCAGGGTGACAAATTCCTTGTCCTTAATGGTCAAATTCAAATCGTCCAAAATGATCTCGTCATCAAACGAGATGCTGATATGCTCCAGACGAATAATATCGCCCGATTTGGTCTGCTGGTTATCCATCGTCCGACCTCCCTTAAAAAAATTGCCTGCCCCGGTACGGATGGTTTTTAACATTTCCGTATAGGGCAAGCCTTTTCTTCTTTTACTATATAAAAAAACTCAGGTTTTGTCAAGTAAAATTTCATGGACGGCAACCGTTCGGCCGGCGCACTCCAGCTCCGATTCAAAATCGAATATGAGTTTATAGGCGCACAGCGCATACCCACCCTTGCCGCCGCCGTATTTGGTGTCGCCTGCCAGCGGAAACCCGGCATGGGCAAAGGCGGCACGAATTTGATGCGGACGGCCGGTGTGCAGCTCGACCTCGACCAGCGATCGTTTGCCACGCTTAAGTACCCGATACCCCGTACGGATGGGGCGGGCGTCCTTATGGGGCGCATCGTAAATGGTGACCTTATTGGTGCGGCTGTCCTTTTTCAAATAGGCCTCCAGCTCGCCCTCGTCAGCCGACGGCGCACCCTCAACGGTACAGAGATAATACTTTTTGACCCGCCGCTGGCGAATATGCTCATCCATCTCCCGCAGCGCCGCCGCCGTCTTAGCGGCAATGACCAAGCCCTCGGTGTTGCGATCGAGCCGATGGCACAGCGCCGGCACAAAGGAGCGCTCCTGCGCAGAGTCATACTCCCCCGTCCCTATCAGGTGCGCCGTCCAGCGTGCCGCTAGGGAATCACCCGACGGGGCGTGGGTCAGCAGTCCCGCCTCCTTATACAGCACGGCGATCTGACTGTCCTCATAGACGATCCTCACGTCGCCCTCGTACTGCACCGTTTCCCGCTTATGCTCAAAAAATTCGTCGTTGATATAGAGGGTCAGCACACTGCCCTCATTCAAAATTTCGGCGCCCTTGGCCCGCACCCCGTCAAGACGGATGCGTTTCTTGCGCAGATACTTATAGATCAGGGCGGTTGGCATACCAAAGCTCTTGATCAGAAACTTATCCAGCCGCTGCCCGGCATCGTTTTTGTTTACCGTAATTTCTTTCATGCTTCTATTGTAACATACCCCTTCGACTCTTGCAAAGAAAAAAATGATGATGTATAATATTTTATTATATTATAAAATATATGTTATGGGAAACTTTATGGGTGTTTTTAAACTCAAAAGTGAATATCAGCCAACGGGTGATCAGCCCCAGGCCATCGAAGCGTTAGCGCAGGGCGTTAAGGACGGCCTGCGTGAGCAGGTGCTGCTGGGCGTGACCGGGTCGGGCAAGACCTTCACCATGGCCAACATCATTGAAAAGGTCGGCAAACCGACCCTCATTTTGGCGCACAATAAAACGCTGGCCGCCCAATTATGCTCCGAATTTAAAGAGTTTTTCCCCGAAAATGCGGTAGAATATTTCGTTTCTTACTACGACTATTATCAGCCCGAGGCCTATATCGCCCACACCGACACCTATATTGAAAAGGACTCCTCCATCAACGACGAGATCGAGAAACTGCGCCACTCGGCCACCTCCTCTCTCTTCGAGCGCAAGGATGTCATCATTGTGGCCTCGGTCTCCTGTATCTACACGCTGGGCGACCCGGCCGACTACACCAGTATGGTCATCTCGCTGCGCCGTGGTCAGGAGTTAGAGCGTGATGCCCTGCTGCGCCGCCTGGTCGAGACCCAGTACGAGCGCAACGATATCGACTTTCAGCGCAACCGTTTTCGAGTGCGGGGCGATATCGTTGAGATCTTCCCCGCCTACGCCGGCGCCGATTGCATCCGTGTCGAATTTTTCGGAGATGAGATCGACCGCATCACCCAGATCAATGCCCTGACCGGCGAGGTCTTAGGCGATCTGTCCCATGTCGCCATCTACCCCGCCTCCCACTACGTCGTTTCTCCCGAAAAGATGGAATCGGCGCTGGTCGAGATCGAGCGGGAGATGGAGGAGCGGATCAAATACTTTACCGAACAGGGCAAACTTATTGAAGCCCAGCGCATCGAGCAGCGCACCCGCTACGACATGGAGATGATGCGAGAGGTCGGTTTTTGTTCGGGCATCGAGAACTATTCCCGTGTCATTTCGGGACGCCCACCCGGGAGCACGCCCTATACCCTCTTAGACTATTTCCCCGACGATTTCCTGCTCTTTGTCGACGAATCGCACGTCACCCTGCCGCAGGTGCGGGGCATGTTCGGCGGCGACCGTTCCCGTAAGGAATCGCTCATCAACTACGGCTTTCGTCTGCCCTCGGCTCTCGATAACCGTCCCTTGAACTTTGACGAATTTCAGGACAAGATCCACCAAGCCATCTATGTTTCAGCCACCCCCGGCGACTATGAAAAGGCCAGCATGCAGAATATGGCCGAGCAGATCATCCGTCCGACGGGACTGCTCGACCCGGTGGTCGAGGTGCGCCCCACCATGGGCCAGATCGACGATCTGCTCTCGGAAATTCAGCAGCGTACCCAGCGCAACCGCCGTGTGCTGGTCACCACCCTGACCAAAAAGATGGCCGAGGACCTGACCGAATACCTGTCTGACGCCGGCATCAAGGTGCGGTATATGCACCACGACGTCGACACCATCGAGCGCATGCACATCATCCGTGACCTACGTAAAGGGGTCTTTGATGTGCTGGTCGGTATCAACCTTTTGCGTGAGGGTCTTGACCTGCCGGAGGTGGAACTTGTGGCCATTCTCGATGCCGACAAGGAGGGCTTTTTGCGCAGTGAAACGGCCCTGATCCAGACCATCGGCCGTGCCGCCCGCAACGCCGAGGGCAAGGTCATCCTCTACGCCGATCAGGTCACCCCCTCCATGGAGCGAGCCTTGATGGAGACCGAACGCCGCCGAGCCATCCAGCACGCCTACAACGTCGAGCACGGCATCACCCCCCAAACCATCGTCAAGGACATCCGTGATGTGCTGGAGATCACCAGAAAATCCGATTATAATACCGAATATGAAGGCCGCCGCCTGAGCAAGCGTGAGCGTGCCGAACTGATTGCCCGCCTGGAAAAGGAAATGAAGGCAGCGGCCAAGATGCTCGAATTTGAGCATGCCGCCTACCTGCGCGATCGCATACGAGAACTGACGGAGAAGAAAGAATGAACGATTCGATACTCATAAAAGGAGCACGGGAAAACAATCTTAAGAACATTGACATTGCCATCCCCCGCGATAAATTGGTGGTGCTGACCGGCCTGTCGGGCTCGGGCAAGAGTTCGCTTGCCTTTGAGACCATTTATGCCGAGGGTCAGCGCCGCTATGTCGAGTCCCTCTCGTCTTATGCCCGCCAATTTTTGGGGCAGATGGACAAGCCGGATGTCGATGTCATCGAAAATCTCTCCCCCGCCATCTCCATCGACCAAAAGACGACCAGTAAAAACCCCCGCTCCACCGTCGGCACCATCACCGAAATTTACGACTATCTGCGCCTGCTCTATGCCAACATCGGCCTGCCCCACTGCCCCATCTGCGGCCAGGAGATCCGTCAGCAAAGCATCGACCAGATCGTCGACCGTATCCTGTCCATTGAGGCGGGCACCAAGGCGCAGATCGTCGCCCCCGTCATCCGTGGCCGCAAGGGCGAATACCGCTCCTTGCTTGAAGATATGCGTAAGGGCGGCTTTGCCCGAGCCATCGTCGACGGCATCCAATACAATTTAGACGAAGAGATCCCTCTGGACAAAAATAAAAAGCACAGCATCGACATCATCGTCGACCGCATCGTCATCAAAGAGGAGGCCAGAAGCCGCATCGCCGACTCGGCCGAAACGGCGGCCAAGATCGCCGGCGGCATGGTGGTGCTGGATATCATCGGCGGCGAACGCATCCTGTTTTCGCAAAAATACGCCTGCCCCGACCATGATGTGACCATCGAGGAATTAGTGCCTCGTCTCTTCTCCTTCAACAACCCCTTCGGCGCCTGCCCGACCTGCACCGGCCTTGGTACTCTCCTGCAGATGGACCCCGAGCTGGTGCTGCCCGACCCCAAGAAATCGATCAACGAGGGCGCCATCCACGGCAGCGGCTGGAGCGCCAAGCACGGCGATTCCATCGCCACCATGTATTTCTCAGCCCTGGCCAAGGAATACGGCTTTACCCTCGACACTCCCTTCTGCGACATTCCCAAAGAGGGACAGCAAGCCATCCTTTACGGCACAGGCACCAAAAAATTACATCTCAAACGCCCCTTCGGCGGCGGTAATTCGCAATACGATGCCGTCTTTGAGGGTGTCATCCCCAACCTCGAGCGCCGCTATAAGGAAACGACCTCCGAGTGGTCGCGCGACGAGCTGGAAAACTATATGTCGACCATCCCCTGCCCCGACTGCCACGGCCACCGCCTCAACAAGATGGCGCTGGCCGTCACGGTGGGCGGGAAGAATATCTATGAACTGACCGAAATGTCCATCGCCGACCTGCTCACCTTTATCGAGGGCTTGACCCTGACCGAAAAAGAACGGCTCATCGCCGCCCAGATCGTCAAGGAGATTCGGGAACGCCTGGGCTTTTTGGTGTCGGTCGGATTGGATTATCTGACCCTGGCCCGAGCGGCCGCCACCCTGTCGGGCGGTGAGAGCCAGCGCATCCGCCTGGCCACCCAGATCGGCTCGTCGCTCATGGGCGTCATCTATATCCTCGATGAGCCGAGTATCGGCCTGCACCAAAAGGACAACGAAAAACTCATCGCCACCCTCAAAAAACTGCGGGATCTGGGCAACACCCTCATCGTCGTCGAGCATGACGAGGACACCATGCGTGCCGCCGACCAGATCGTCGACATCGGCCCGGGCGCCGGCACTCACGGCGGCCAACTGGTCGCCCAGGGCTCGCTCGAGGATATCATGGCCTGTGAAGAATCGCTGACCGGCCAATATCTGTCGGGCAAACTGGCCATCAAGATCCCAAAAAAACGCCGTGAGGGCAACGGCAAGTTTCTTACCGTGCGTGGTGCACGGGAAAACAACCTCAAGGGCATTGATGTGTCCGTGCCGCTGGGTACCTTCACCTGCGTCACCGGCGTGTCGGGCTCAGGCAAAAGTTCGCTGGTCAATGAGATCCTGTCCAAATCGCTGTCAGTACAGCTCAACGGCGCTACCAAGATCCGCCCCGGCGCACACGATGCCATCGAAGGGATGGAAAACCTGGACAAGGTCATCGTCATCGACCAGTCGCCCATCGGCCGCACCCCCCGCTCCAACCCGGCCACCTACACCGGCCTGTTTACCGATATCCGTGAAGTCTTCGCCTCCTTGCCCGAAAGCAAGATGCGTGGCTTTAACGCCGGGCGCTTCTCCTTCAATGTCAAGGGCGGCCGCTGCGAGGCCTGCGAGGGCGACGGCATCTTAAAGATCGAAATGCATTTCCTGCCCGATGTCTATGTCCCCTGCGAGGTCTGCGGCGGCAAGCGGTACAACCGAGAAACGCTGGAGGTCAAGTACAAGGGCAAGAACATCAACGATGTGTTGGAAATGACCATCGAGGAGGGCGCCGAGTTCTTCTCGGCCTACCCCAAACTCTCCCGCAAACTGCAGACGCTGTGCGATGTCGGCCTGGGGTACGTCAAGATCGGCCAAAGCTCGACCACCCTCTCGGGCGGCGAGGCCCAGCGTGTCAAACTGGCCACCGAACTCTCCCGCCGCTCGACCGGCAAGACCCTCTATATTTTAGATGAGCCGACCACCGGCCTGCATATGCACGACGTGGCCAAGCTCATCGAGGTACTGAATAAACTGGTCAAATCAGGCAACACGGTGCTGGTCATCGAGCACAATCTCGATATCATCAAGATCGCCGACCACATCATCGACCTCGGCCCGGACGGAGGCGACAAGGGCGGTAGCATCGTGGCCGTCGGCACGCCCGAGCAGGTGGCGCAGGTGCCCGGTAGTTATACCGGCGAATTCCTGAGAAAAGTCCTGAAATAATTGACAAAAACTGCAGTTTTTGCTATAATCAAATGATAAAATAAGGAAAGAGGCCTTATATGCTCAAGAGTATGACTGGCTATGGCCGCGCCGTACAGGAAAGCGGCAACAAGCGCATCACCGCCGAGATCAAAGCGGTCAATCACCGCTTCTTTGAGTGTGCCGTGCGCACCCCTCGTGGCTACTCCTTTTTGGAAGAGACCGTCCGTTCCCGTGTCGGTGAGCGAGTCAAGCGAGGCAAGACCGAGATCTATATTTCCATCGAAAATCTGGGTGATGACCCGGTCGAGGTATCCTATAACGATGTCTATCTGACCGGCTGGCTGGAGGCCCTGCGCCGCATCGGCAAAGGTCATAAGCTCAAAAACGATCTGACCCTGTCCGACATCGCCGCCAACCGTGAGGTCTTCACCGCCCGCAAGCCGGAGGAGGATCAGGAAGCGATGGCACAGCTGGTGCTGGCCGCCGTTGACGAGGCAACCGATGCCTTCCTGACCGCCCGTGAAAAAGAGGGCGCCCGCCTGGTAGCCGATATCGAACGTCGGCTCGATGCCATCGCCGGCTATGTCGAGCAGATCGACCACCGCTCACCGCAAACGGTGCAAGAGTACCGTGAAAAACTGCTCTCCCGCATGAAAGAAGCGCTGGGCAGCGTCACGGTTGATGAAAACCGACTGCTGACCGAAGCCGCCATCTATGCCGATAAGGTGACGGTGGCCGAGGAAACGACACGGCTGCGCACCCATATCGACAATTTCCGCTCCCTGCTCTCCGGCAACGGCCCCATCGGCAAAAAGCTGGACTTCTATATGCAGGAGATGAACCGAGAGATCAACACCACCGGCTCCAAGTGCAACGATGTCGAGATGGCCAAAGTGGTCATCGAGGTCAAGAGCGAACTGGAGAACATCCGCGAGCAGATACAAAACATCGAGTGAGGACCTTATGAAATATTCAAATAAGCTCATCAACATCGGCTTCGGCAACATGGTCGCCGCCTCCCGTGTGGTCGCCATCGTTTCCCCCGAATCCGCGCCCATCAAGCGCATCATTTCCGAGGCCAAGGATCGCGGCGTACTCATTGATGCTACATACGGCCGCCGCACCCGTGCCGTCATCATCACCGATTCCGATCATATCGTGCTCTCGGCCGTGCAGCCCGAAACCATTTCCAACCGTGCCTACGACATGGATGACGAGGGCGATGAGGAGGAAGAAGCATGAGCCGTGGCAAGATCATCATCCTCTCCGGCCCGTCGGGCGTAGGCAAGGGCACCATCGTCAAAGAATTGCTGCGCCGCTTCCCCAACCTGACCCTGTCGGTCTCGGCAACCACCCGTGCCCCACGTGAAGGGGAACAGGACGGACGTGAATATTATTTCATCACCAAGGACGACTTTGAGGGCCGCATCGCACGAGGCGAAATGCTCGAGCACGCCCGCTATGTCGATAACTATTACGGCACCCCCGCCGATGCCGTAAATAAACAACTCATGCAGGGCAAAGGCGTCATCCTCGAGATCGAGGTGCAGGGTGCTAAGCAGGTCATGAGCCAGGTCGAGGATGTGGTGAGCATCTTCATCCTCCCGCCCGACCGTAAGGCGCTCATCGACCGTCTTCACGGCCGTGGCACCGAGGCCGAGGAGGTCATCCAAAAACGGGTGGCTATGGCCCTGTCGGAGCTCGACACCGCCGACAAGTACCGTTACCAAGTGGTCAATGACGATCTGGACGATGCCATCGCCGACGTCATCGATATTTTAACCCAAGAAAAAGCTTGCATAGATTTTAATTAAAGAGGTATATATCATGGATATGAAGAAACTTTCCACCGAACAACTCGTCAAAGACAAAGAGATCTCCCGCTATTCCCTCATTTCGGGTATCGCCAAGCGTGCCCGCACCATCGCCGATGAAAATGAGGCCAATGGCATCCTCACCGATGACAAAGCCGTAGTCGTAGCCGCCGAGGAATTTGCCGACGGCGTTTACGATATCGTCCAACACGTCGAAACCGAAGAGGAATAAGAAAAGGCGGCCGGCGTTTTCGGCCGCCTTTTTTTCGAGGATAACCGACATGATCGCCAAAGTTGCCGTAGAAAGCATGCCCTTCTTTGCGGGCGGCACATACGATTATTGCGTACCTGAGCATCTGCTGGACAAAGCGCTGCCGGGTGCGCGTGTTGTCGTGCCCTTCGGCCGTGACCGTCGAGCCGGTTTCATCCTCTCTCTGACCGACACCTCCGAATTTTCGGGACAACTCAAATCCATCGCCGCTGTGGCCGAGGACGATTATCGGGTATCCGACGAGATGCTCACGCTTGCTCAGTACATGAGCGAGCAGTATATCACCCCCGTCTACGACTGCCTCAAAGCCATGCTCCCGGCCGGACTTGAGATGAAGACCGAAGCCCTTTACCGTGTAGGCAACGCCCCCGTCCCACATGATGCCGAGGAGTTAGTCGGCTGCGTGCGTGATCGTGAGCCAATCAGCGAAAAAACGCTGCTCACCCTCTTCCCTGCCTGCCGGCCCCTGCTGCGCCGTCTGTGTGAGGCGAGCGTGCTCATCCGCTCCTACCGTGATAAACGCTCCTTGGGCGATCGCACCGTGCCCACCGTCTATCTGTCCTGCACCCCCGAGGCGGCCACCGCCTACTGCGAGGGCAAGGTGAGTGAACGGGCCCGAGGTGCGGTGGAATATCTGCTCATGCAGGGGCAGACCGATAAGACCGACCTGTGCTATATGACAGGCGTCACCCCCGCCATGCTGACCACTCTGAAAAAGAACGGCATCATCGCTTTCGGCCGCCGTGAGGTGCGCCGCATCGCCTCCGACCGCTATGACGAGTCGGCCAAAAACACCGTGCTCTCCCCTGAACAGAAGCAGGTGGCCGATGAGATCGGCGCTCATTTGGGCGAGTTTGGTGTCGACCTGCTCTACGGCGTGACCGGCAGCGGCAAGACCCACGTCTTTTACGACCTGCTCGATCGGGTGCTGGCCAGAGGCGAGTGCGCCATCGTCATGGTGCCCGAGATCATGCTCACCGTCCAGCTGACCGCCCGCTTGCGTGGCCGCTACGGCGACCGGATCGCCGTCATGCACTCCGACCTTTCGCCCGGCGCACGCTTGGACGAATGGAAGCGTATGAAGGAGGGTCAGGCACGCATCGCCGTCGGCACTCGCACCGCCGTCTTTGCTCCCTTTGACAAGATCGGCCTGATCATCCTCGACGAGGAGCAGGAGCATACCTATAAATCCGAACTCTCCCCCAAATTCCATGCCAAAAGCGTGGCCATCCGCCGTGCGCTGTACCACCATTGCCCCGTGCTGCTCTCCTCGGCAACCCCCAGCTTGGAGAGCCGCTATCTGGCGCAAAAGGAAAAATACCGCTTTCACGTATTGCCCGGCCGCTTTAACGGCGCCGGCGCACCGCCAACCAAGCTGGTCGATATGCGCCACGAACTGCGAGAGGGCAACACTGCCATCTTCTCCCGCACCCTGCAAAAGGAGATTGCCGACAATCTGGCCCGTGGCGAGCAAAGTATTTTGTTTATCAACCGCCGCGGCTTTAATACCTTTATCTCCTGCCGCTCCTGCGGCTATGCGCTCAGCTGTCCCAACTGCTCGATCGGCATGACCTATCACATCAAGAACCATCGGCTCATGTGCCACTATTGCGGCCACTCCGAGCCTGTCCCCACCGTCTGCCCCGAGTGCGGCAGCGAGCATATCCGCTTTTTCGGCACAGGCACCCAAAAGGCCGAGCTGGAGCTGCAGGCCCTCTTCCCCGAGGCCCGCATCCTGCGCATGGACGCCGACACCACCGCCGGCCGTCTGGCTCATGAACAACTGCTGACCCAATTCGATTCGGGTCAATACGATATTCTGCTTGGCACCCAAATGGTGACCAAGGGACTGGATTTCCCCAACGTCACCCTGGTCGGCATCCTGGCCGCCGACGCTTCTCTCTACAGCGACGATTACCGAGCCGGCGAGCGCACCTTCTCGCTGATCACCCAGGTCATCGGCCGTGCCGGCCGCAGCGCTAAGCCCGGCCGTGCCGTCATTCAGACCTATTCCCCCGACCATGAGGTGCTCTCCTTGGGCCTGGCGCAGGATTATGACGGTTTTTATAACCGTGAGATCTCCCTGCGTAAAATGATGCTCTACCCGCCCTATGCCGACCTGTGCCAACTCATCTTCTCGGGCGAAGACCCACAGGAAACGCTGGAGGCGGCCGACCGCTTTAAGGAGGCCATGATGACGGCCATGAGCGAGCAAAAACTTCCCATGTCGGGCATCGGCCCCGCCCCCTGCCGCATGGCCAAGATCGGCGGGCGTTACCGATTCCGCCTGCTCATCAAATGCCGAGCAAGCGCCGACTTCCGCTCTGCGCTGCGCCAAGTGCTCGGCCAAACCAAGTCCAACAAACGCATCACCGTTGATGCCGATATCAATCCCTACACATTGCAATGAGGTGTTTTTATGGCTACCAGAACGATCGTAAAACGAGGAGACGAGGTGCTGACCAAGGTCTGCCGCCCCGTTGAGAACTTTGATAAAAAACTGCACAACCTGCTCGATGACATGGCCCATACCATGTACAAGGCAAACGGCGTCGGTCTGGCCGGTCCGCAGGTCGGTATGCTGCGCCGCATCTTTGTCGTTGATGTCGGCGAGGGACTGATCGAGGCCATCAACCCCGAGATCCTCGCCGCTGACGGGGAGCAGGAGAATACCGAGGGCTGCCTGTCCTGCCCCGGCATCATCGCCCTGACCCGCCGCCCCGAGCGCTTGACCCTGAAAGCGCAGGATCGCTACGGCAAGGAATATATCCTTGAGGCCGAGGGCTTTCTTGCTCAGGCGCTCTCCCATGAGAACGATCACCTTGATGGCAAGACCATCTATGAAACGGCGGTGCGCATGCTGTCCAAGGAAGAATATGAGCAGTTGTTGGAGGAGCAGGAATGAGAATTCTGTATATGGGCACGCCCGATTTCGCCGTCGCTCCCCTGCAGGCGCTGTGCCGGGCGGGACACGAGGTCTGCGCTGTCCTCACCCAGCCCGACAAACCGACGGGGCGTGGCTATAAAATGACCCCGCCCCCCGTCAAGGTGGCAGCGCTGGAACTGGGCATCCCCGTCCACCAGCCCGACACGCTCAAGAATCACGCTATTGCCGACCTGCTCGACGCCTATCAGCCCGAGCTGATCGCCGTGGCCGCCTATGGCAAAATTTTGCCCGAATATGTCTTGAATTACCCCAAATACGGCTGTCTGAACGTCCATGCCTCCCTCCTGCCCAAGTACCGGGGCGCTGCCCCCATCAACCGCGCCATCATGGACGGCGAGAGCCAAACGGGCGTTACCATCATGTATATGGAAAAGGGATTGGACACCGGCGATATGCTGCTGTGGGAATCGACTCCCATTCATGACGAGGACAACGTCGAAACCCTGCACGACCGACTGGCCGAGATGGGCGCAGGGCTGCTGGTACGTACTCTGGAACAGCTTGATACCATCACCCCCGTCAAGCAGGACGATGCGGCTCACACCTATGCACCCATGCTCAATAAGGCCGATTGCCGCATTGATTTTTCCAAGTCGGCCCGTGCGGTCTTTAACCACATCCGTGGCCTGTCCCCCTTCCCCGGCGCCTTTACCACGCTGGAGGGCAAAATGCTCAAGGTCTACGCTTCTACCGTTGTCAAGGGCAGCGGCACGCCCGGCACCGTCATCGACGGCGAGGGGCTGACCGTCGCCTGTGGCGAGGATGCTCTGCGTCTGACGATCATCAAACCCGAAGGCAAAAAAGCCATGACGGATAGTCAGTACCTCAACGGACATCCTATAGAAAAAGGAGTGATATTCTCATGACACCGTTATTCTTTATGCCCTACTATTATTATTTTGATCCCTATGCCCTGCTGCTGATGCTGCCCGCCTTGATCTTGTCGATCTGGGCGCAATACAAGGTCAACAGCACCTATAAGAAATTCTCCAAGGTCGCATCCCGTCGGGGGCTGACGGCCAAGGATGCCTGCCGCCAGATCCTCAATGACAACGGACTGACCCACATCGGTCTTGAGGTCATTGACGGCAATCTGTCCGACCATTACGATCCCAAGGCCAATGTCATCCGTCTGTCCCGTGGCGTGGCCGAGTCGACCTCGGTGGCCGCCCTGGGCATTGCCGCCCACGAAGCAGGGCACGCCGTGCAGCATGCCGTCGGCTATTTCCCCATTAAAGTACGCACCGCCATCATCCCCATCACCCAGATCGGCTCTTCCATCGCCCCCCTTCTGCTGCTGGCCGGCCTGCTCTTTTCCTATCAGCCGCTCATTCTGTGGGGCATCGCCGCCTTCTCGCTGATGCTGGTCTTCCAGCTGGTGACCCTGCCGGTCGAATACAACGCCTCCCGCCGTGCTTTGCAGACCCTTGATAGCATGAACATGCTGGATGACGACGAGCTGCGCGGCACTCGCAAGGTGCTCTCGGCCGCCGCTATGACCTATGTGGCCGCCATGCTGGTATCGTTGACCCAGGTGTTGCGCCTGCTGCTGATGTTTAACCGCCGGAGAGATTAAATAAATTCAAGGGAAGCGAAGCTTTCTACTTCTTAGACCTTCCCCTTGAGGGGAAGGTGGCAAGGCCGAAAGCCTTGACGGATGAGGTGTCTTAATGAATAAATTCAATAACCCTCTACTCACTCCATTTGCAAAGAAATTAAGAAGAAAAATGACAGATGAAGAGAAAAAACTCTGGTATCATTTTCTCGTGCATTTGCCAATGACAGTGTCCCGCCAAAAAGTAATTGGCCGATATGTTGTGGATTTTTATATCTCTTCCTGCAGTCTTGCTATTGAAATTGACGGACATTCTCACTACACATATGATGGTCACTCAAAGGATGACCGTCGTTCGTTATATCTTAGTTCAATGGGAATTACCATAATTCGCTATTCCAATTACGATGTTTCCTATCGTTTTTCTCATGTGTGCAATGACATTTCTCGTCATATTTTTCGCAATAGATGAGGCCGGATAACACCTCATCCGTCTGCTTCGCAGACACCTGAAGGTGAATTGCCCGAAGGGCAAGAGAGGCCGGCCTGGGCCGTCCCCTCAAGGGGAAGGTGGGCGGTTTAGTACAAATCGA
>JAZOAH010000007.1:0-49666 GCA_045595395.1 Eubacteriales bacterium
AACTGCAATTCAAAAATACGCCGCAGGCATTATCAATTTCTCAACTGAACAGATTCTTGCCGCCGATGTTAATGCTGACACCAAAGTAAGCATCAAGGATGCAACCGCTATCCAGAAATGGCTTGCAAATTACAAGATAGATTATCCCATCGGTACAAGTATTAATATCTGAAATCATTAAAGTAAACAAGAAGGCTTTCCCGCTATTTGGCGAGAAAGCCTTTTTTGTGGGTTTTATTCGGTGCGATTTGAACCAATAACCTTAGAGTTATAACTTTTGAGTTATCCTTGTCACTCTCTTGACCTTAATAAAAAATAAGCACCTGCATAACGCAAGTGCTTTGTTTGGTTGCGGAGGAAGGATTTGAACCAACGACCTCCGGGTTATGAGCCCGACGAGCTACCAGACTGCTCTACTCCGCGATATGAAATTGAGATGGTGCCGGAGACCGGGGTCGAACCGGCACGGGCGAATGCCCACGGGATTTTAAGTCCCGGGCGTCTGCCTATTCCGCCACTCCGGCACGTTCGCATCTCCAATGCTCCATCATTATAGCACCCTTTTGGTGCTGTGTCAACAGCGAATCTTGTCGAAGAGGAAGAATTTTTTATTTTTCTTCCTCTTCCATGTGATCCAAGGCGTATTTACAGCACTGCAGGACCAAATGATTAAAGGATATATTATTCTGTGCGGCTATTTTATTCAGTTGATCAAACATCGAATCGGTAAAGCGAATGGTACGAGCAACATTAGCCGAACGCAAATCTTCTTCTATCTTAAACATAATATCACCTCTATAACCATATTATGCACCCCGAATAAGTTTTAAATATAGAGTTAAAGATGGTTGTAAAAATGAATACATTGTGATATAATGGCGGTGAGGTGATCGATATGGACAAAAACGCTTTGCATGCGATTGAGCCTACCCATACCGGGATCAACCGATGCCTTAATTTCTATTGTATTTATGAGAAGGACGCCTATTGCCGGCTTCCTGCCATTTCGTTGAATGAGCAGGGGGTCTGCCGACAATGTCAGATGCTGCTGCCGGAGCAGGACGAGGCGATCTTGCAATATCGCAAGGATCAGGCGCAAAAGAGATAACTCTTGCATTAGGGCGGCAAAATATGCTATTATAATAGAAGTATTTTGTTTCCGTTATTGCAAAGGAGAAGGCATGAGCTATCAGAAACCAAGGCTCTTTCCCTATCGCACGGCGCAGGTGATCGGCCGACTGGCGTCCAAGCTGGTCTTTCGTTGCCGCACCCTGCGAAATGAGATCAAAAACCAAACGGGGCCCTATGTGGTCATTGCCAATCATCAGTCGATGCTCGACTTTGTCAATCTGATCGGCGCCACACGGCGGCCGATGTCCTTTGTCATCAGCCAGTCCTTTTTCCGATCCCTGCCGCTGACGGGGTTTATGGAGAAGATGGGGGTCATTCCCAAGCAGCAGTTCCAGACGGCGCCGCACGATCTTAAGCAGATGAAGGCGGTCCTTGCCGCCGGGCAGCCGCTGGTCATTTACCCGGCCGGGCTGATGTGCGAGGACGGGTTATCGACGCCCATTCCGACGGCCACTTACAAGTTTCTCAAGTGGCTGGATGCCGATGTGTATGCGGCACGCACCGTCGGCAGTTATTTTGTTATGCCCAAATGGGGCAAGGGCCTGCGGCCGGGACGCACGACCATGGACATCTACAAGCTCTTTTCCAAAGAGGAGCTGGCCGAGCTGCCCATAGAAGCCATTGCCGAAAAGACCGATGCAGCGTTGCTGTTTGATGCCTATGCCGAGCAGGAGCAGCTGCAGGCCATCTATAAAAACAACGACAACCTGGAGGGGCTGGAGCAGGTGCTCTACCTCTGCCCCCACTGCAAAAAGGAATACACCATGGCGGTCAAGGACCGTTCGACCATCACCTGCACCGCCTGCGGATACACCGAGCAGGCCGACCGATACGGGTTTTTACATAAGGTAGGAACGGTCGGGCCGGAGATCCGGCATGTGTCCGACTGGAGCCGCATGATCCGCCGGGAGATGGCCGAGCGCATCGACAGTGGGCAGTTGCTTTCCCTGTCGGCACCGACCGAGATCCTCACCCTCGATCCGATCAAACACACATTTCTGTCGATCGGTGAGGGTACGATCGAGGTATCGGCGCAGGGCATTCGGCTGCATGGGCCGTCGCTGGAGGTTGGCTTATCCCCGGTCAACATTCCCTCTCTCCCCTTTTCACCGGGCAGGTATCTGGAGCTGCAGCAGGGCGATGCCATCTACCGATGCCGGCTCAAGCAGGGGCGGCAGGTGATGAAGCTGATCCATATGATCCAGATCTTTCATACATTACCGACAAAAGAAAGGGAACCTTCGATCTGAAGGTTCCTTTTTGTTATTCTTTATCTTCGGCGAAGCCGTAGTTGGAAATGATATCGAAGACGGTCCGGCGGATCCGATCGCCGTTGTTGGACTGGCGCACCAGTCTTTGCAGATCGCCCAGGCGGTCGTGGAAATTCTCGACGTCGACCTCGGTGCCGCGCATGACAAAGATCTTTTCATGGCTGGTGGCGTCAACGGTCTCGGTGGTCTGCACCAGTTCCTCATAGAGCTTTTCGCCGGGGCGCAAGCCGGTGAAGACGATCTTGATATCCTCTTCGGGGATCAGGCCCGACAGGCGGATCAGGTCAGAAGCCAGGTCGTAGATCTTGACCGGCCGACCCATGTCAAGCACGAAGATCTCGCCGCCCTTGGCGAGGGTGCCGGCCGTCATGACCAGGGACACGGCTTCGGGGATGGTCATAAAGTAGCGGGTCATATCCTTATGGGTGACGGTGACCGGGCCGCCGGCTGCGATCTGCTTCTTAAAGGTGGGGATGACCGAGCCGTTGGAGCCGAGCACGTTACCGAAGCGAACGGCGACACAGTCGATGCCGCAGCCGTTGTAGGCCTTGACCAGCAGTTCACACATACGCTTGGTGGCGCCCATGATGTTGGTGGGGTTGACGGCCTTATCGGTGGAGATGAGGATAAAGCGCCGGACGCCACCGACGGCGCAGCACTCGAGCATGTTCTTGGTGCCGAAGATGTTGTTCTTGACCGCCTCCATGGGGTTGATCTCCATCATGGGCACATGCTTGTGGGCGGCGGCATGGAATACGATATCGGGCTTATGGGTCTTGATGACCTGCTCGACCCGACGCTTATCCCGCACCGAGCCCATGGCCAGGACATAGCGGGAGGCATCGAAGCGGGCCTTGAATTCCTCGTTGATCTCGAACAGGCCGTTTTCGTGGATATCGAAGATGATCAGCTTTTTACAGCCGTGGAGCAGGGCCTGGCGGCAGAGTTCGCTGCCGATGCTGCCGGCGCCGCCGGTGACCATGATGGTCTTGCCACGCAGGTAGTTGACGACCGGCTCCATATCGGTCTTGACGCTCTGGCGGAAGAGCAGGTCTTCAATAGAAACGTCACGCAGGGCCTGGCGATCGCCGGCCATGAAGCCTTGGAAATCGACGGTATTCTTAAAGACACGCAGGCGCACGCCCAGCGTTTTGCACACCTCATAGATCTCGCTGACCCGATCCGACTGGACCGAGGGGATGGCGATGACGACCTGAGCGGCGCTGTATTTACGGACAGCGGCCGGGATCTTATCATCTCCGCCGATGACGGGGATGCCGGCGATGCGCATGCCGTGCTTGGACTCGTCCGAGTCGCAGGCGGCTACCGGATAGATGCTGTCGTCGGGCGATTCGAGCAGGCGCTTGATGAGCATCGAGCCCGAGTCACCGGCGCCGACGATGACGGCACGCTTATTGGTCCCGTCCTTGGAATGGCGGGAGGCGGACAGCCAATGACGGAAGCGGGGGATGATACGGATCCCGACGGTGAAGCAAAAGACGAGAATGACATAGATGGCCACGATGGAGGCCCAGATCTCGTACAGGCCGCTGAACTTGATGATCAAAAAGACGACGCCCGAAATGGCGGCCGAGAAGAACTGGCGGAAGACATCGGAAAAGCCCATATAGGCCCAGATGCCGCTGTAGGCGCCCAGGGCAAAGGAGGCGGCCACCAGGGTAACGGCAGCGCCGACCAGGTAGAAGACCATATCCACCCCGTTGATGACCAGCAGGTTGCCTTCCAGGCGAAGGAACATGGCCATCAGCATGGCCAGCATGGCCAGCGCCAGATCGCCTAACATATAGAACCATTGCAAGTGATGTTTTCTCATTTTTTCTTCCTTTCCTGCCGCGAATAGCGACAGCCGCACCATGTTTGGCGGTAGAGCCGATAATGGTCGGACAGTTGCAGGGAGCGCAAAAATCCGTTTTTCTTCTTAAAGTCCGAAACCAGCCAATGCAGGCCGTATCGCTCACAGATGGCCAGACCCAGTTCATTGATCCAGCGGGCGTTTTTATGGGGCGAGACCGACAGGGTGGTGCACAGCCACTCATAGCCGTTGGCGGCGGCATAGGCGGCACTTTTTTCCAGGCGCAGAGCGTAGCAGGCCTTGCAGCGGGCGCCGCCCTCCGGCTCATCGGCCAGGCCGATGGCATCGAACTCGGCCGGGAGATAGTCGGCCTCGAGCATGGGGATGCCCAGCCGATCGAGCAGTTGCCTTTGTTCGTCGGCACGGCGGCGATATTCGGATGGGGGGTCGATATTCGGGTTATAATAATAGACGGTCAGGTCAAAATGCGGCGCCAGCCGTTCCAGCACGGCGGTGGAGCAGGGGCCGCAGCAGGAGTGCAGCAGCAGCCGAGGACGACCGCCCAAGGCTTCCAGCGTTTGCTCCATTTGTTGCTGATAATTTACCATACCCTCATTTTCTCCTATTTTCAAGCATTTTACCACAAAATAAACCATCTTGCAATCCTTAAATTGTAAACTTGCAATTAACTGACACCTATGATATAATACTTAGAAAATCCTGCTAAAGGAGAAGAGAGATGCAAGTTCTTGATTTGAAGGATCTGTTTGCCCGACGGGAAGCGCTGGTCGACACGGCGGTGACGGTGCAGGGCTGGGTCCGCAACCACCGCAAACAAAAGACCTTTGGGTTTATCGACTTTTTTGACGGCACGCAGCTGGATTCGATCCAGATCGTGTATGACGATACCAACCCCCACTTTGCCGACATTGCCGCCATCCGCAACGGCTCGGCGCTGACGGTGACCGGCACCTTGGTGCTCAACGACCGCGGCAACTATGAGATCCAGGCCCAGACGGTGACGCTGGAGGGCGACTGCCCGGAGGATTATCCGCTCCAGCCCAAGCGGCACTCGATCGAGTTTCTGCGTGAGATCGCCTATCTGCGGCCTCGTACCCGTCTGTTCCAGGCCGTTTTTCGGGTGCGCTCCCAGGCGGCCATCGCCATTCACAAGTATTTCAACGACCGTGGGTATGTCTATGTGCACACCCCGCTGATCACCGCCAACGACGGCGAGGGCGCCGGCAACACCTTTACCGTGACCACGCTGGACATGGCCAAGGTCAAGGGCGAGCCCGATTTTACCCGTGACTTTTTCGGCAAGCAGACCTCCCTGGCCGTGACCGGACAGCTTGAGGGCGAGACCTTTGCGCTGGCCTTTAAGAAGATCTACACCTTCGGTCCCACCTTCCGTGCCGAAAATTCCAACACCAAGACCCATGCGGCCGAGTTCTGGATGATTGAGCCGGAGGTCGCCTTTATGGATCTGGACGGGCTGATGGATCTGGAGGAGGATTTCCTCAAGTCGGTCATCGGCTATGTGCTGGACACCTGCCAGGCCGAGCTGGCCTTCTTAGACAAGTACACCGGCGGCGGACTGCTGGAGAAGCTGAGCGCCTTTATGGCATCCAAGGCGGCACGTCTGTCGCATGAGCAGGCCATCAACGCCCTGCTTGAGTCGGGCATCGACTTTGAGTTTACCCCCAAGCACGGCGAGGACCTGGCCAAGGAGCATGAGAAGTATCTGACCGAGGTCTACTGCAAATCCCCCGTCTTTGTTTACGACTGGCCCAAGGATATCAAGGCCTTCTATATGCGTCAAAACGATGACGGCAAGACGGTGGCGGCGGTCGACCTGCTGGTGCCCGGTGCCGGCGAGCTGATGGGCGGCTCTCAGCGTGAGGAGCGCATCGACCTGCTGGAGAAGCGCATCGACCAGATGGGCATCTCGGCCGGCGATATGGACTGGTACATCAAGCTGCGCAAGTACGGCGGCTGCAAGCACTCGGGCTTCGGTATGGGCTTTGAGCGACTGCTCATCTACCTCACCGGCGTCGATAACATCCGTGATGTGATTCCCTATCCGAGAACACCCAACAACTGCGAATTCTAATTCATCATTCATCATTTCGCATTTTCTGCGCTGTGCGCCATGCTTTAGAAATGAGAAATGATGAATGCGAAATGATAAATGCGAAATTACCTAAAAAAGAGGAGCCGAGAGGCTCCTCTTTTTTAGGTGCGGTTTTGGCGGTATTCCCGAGGGGAGAGGCCGTAGCGGGCCGAGAAGCAGCGGGAAAAATAGAACTGGTCGCAAAAGCCGAGGCGGTTGCTGATGTCGTGCAGGGAGCGGTTGCCGGTACGCAGTTCGTGCTCGGCGGCGACCAGGATGCGGTCGTTGATATAGCGGCGCAGCGGCATGCCGACCTGGGCACGAAACTCCTTTTGGAGGGCGGCGGGGGTATAGTGGGTCTTGGCCGAGATCTCCTCGATCGACAGCCGCCGACCCAGCGGCTCGTCGCCGTCGAGGCTGGCACGCACCGCCGACTCGACATACTGCATGACCATCTTGATGCGGCGGGAATAGACCTCGATGCCGCCCCAGGCGATGCCCTCCTGCGCCACGGCACGGCTGACCGTTTCCCACAGCAGCAGTTTCAGGGCAAAGGCGCTGTTGATATCGTCCTGCTCGATCTGCCGCCGTGCCGCACCGATGACCTCTTGGCAATCGGTGAGGGTGATGATATTTGGGTGGCCCTCGAACAGGTCGTACTTGTTATAACGCAAAATGTTGATATGGAAATACAGTTTTTCCATGCGCTCGGGGCAGGCGGTGGAAAATTCCAGACCGGCCGGCACCAAATAGATGCAGCCGGGGCGCATGGTGACCTCGCCGCCGGCCCAGCGCAGCCGACCCATGCCCTCGGTCACCAGATAGACTCGGGTAAAAGAAGAGCAAAAGCGAAGATTCCACGAGGCGTCGAGGCGGGCATACCGAGCGTCCAATACATTCATATTTAATCGGTTCATTTCCTTGAGAAGACTGGAATTTAATGCAGTGGCCATGAAAAATCTCCATGTTTTTATAAAATGTCCATTTTATTTTTTCTTATTATATGATATCATACTATAAAAGTCAACCGAAAAGGAAGGGCATGGATATGAATTATTATTGTGCAATTGATATCGGCGCCTCCTCGGGCCGACACATCATCGGCTGGGTGGAGGATGGCCGGATTCAGACCGAGGAGGTCTACCGTTTTCCCAACGGGGCGGTCACCCTGGACGGGCACATGAAATGGGACTTGGACAATTTGGCTTTTCATATTTTTGAGGGGCTGCGTGCCTGCAAGGCAGCGGGCAAGATCCCGGTCAGCGTGGGCATTGACACCTGGGGGGTCGACTATGTGCTGCTCAAGGACGGCGCTGTCTGCGGCGGCGGGTATCACTACCGGGATTCCCGTACCGACGGCATGCGTGAGAAGGCCTGCGCCGTGATGGATGAGCAGACGATGTATGAGCGCACGGGCATCCAGTATCAGCCCTACAACACCGTCTATCAGCTCATGGCCGAGGACACGGCCGATGCCGACACCCTTCTGTTTATGCCCTGCTATCTGAGCTATCTGCTGTGCGGGGTGGCAGTTCATGAATATACCATTGCCTCGACCTCGGGGCTGTTGTGCGCCGCCAGCGGCGACTGGGATCGGGAGCTGATGGAACGGCTAAACATTCCCACCCGTCTGTTTGAGCAAAAGCCGCTGATGCCGGGCAGCATCCTGGGTCGATTCACCGAGGCGGCCGCCGAGAGCATCGGCTTTGATTGCACGGTAGTGCTGCCGGCCTGCCACGACACCGGCAGTGCCTACATGGCGGTACCGGCGCAGGATGAGAACAGCGTCTATCTGTCGTCGGGCACTTGGAGTTTGTTGGGGCTGGAGAATCCTCAGCCCATCACCAATGCGGCGGCGAGAGAGGCCGGCTTTACCAACGAGGGCGGCTACGGCTCGATCCGCCTGCTCAAAAACATCATGGGCATGTGGATGCTGCAGAATCTGCGCAAGGACGAGAATGAGAAGGACTTTACCGCACCGGCACGCTGGGCACAGCAGTCGGACATCGACAGCATCATTGATGTCAACGATCAGGCCTTTATGGCGCCCACGTGCATGAGCGATGCCATCCGTGACTACTGCCGTGAGCGGGGGCTTACCCTGCCGCAGAACCGCAACGACCTGGCCCGCATCATCTACCGCTCGCTGGCCCACTGCTACCAAGTGGCGGTGGCCGATCTGGAGGTGCTGGTGGGGCGCAAGTTTACGGCCATGAACATTGTGGGCGGCGGCTCCAACGACAAGTATCTCAACCGTCTGACTGAGGAGGCGACGGGTCTGCCGGTGACGGCAGGGCCGACCGAGGGGACGGCCATCGGCAATCTGATTGCGCAGATGATGGCGCATCAGGAGTTTGACTCGCTGCAACAGGCACGAAAGGCGATCGTTCGATAAGTTTTGGCTTGACTTTAGCCGACAAGTTTCATATAATATAGGCATGAATATTCTAGGGAGGATTTTACAATGAAGCATATTCAGACCATTGCTACCCGCAATCTCTGCGAGAGCGCCAAGAACGGCGGCTGCGGCGAGTGCCAGACCTCTTGCCAGTCGGCCTGCAAGACTTCCTGCGGCATTGCCAACCAGGCTTGCGAAAAGAAAGACAACGAATAAGAAAAATGCCGCCTGCGGGGCGGCATTTTTACTATACAATTTCGCATTGATCATTTATCATCCATCATTTCGCATTCATCATTTCGCATTTTCTGCACTCTGCGCCAGGCTTGAGAAATGATAAATGATGAATGATGAAGGATAAGTGATAAATGATAAGGAGAACCTATGGTACATACCTATAAGTTAAACGGATACAACATCATCATTGACACCTGCTCGGGCGGGGTGCATGCCGTTGACGAGATGGCCTATGACATCATTCGCCGCTTTGAGAGCGAGAGCCGAGAGGATATTTTGAAGACTTGGCCGCAGGGCGGCGAGTGCTACGATGAGATCGCAGCGCTGGCGGCGGCGGGGCAGTTGTTTACCCCCGACACCTTTGAGGACAAGGCCGGGACGCTCAAGGCCAAGACGGCGGGGGTGGTCAAGGCGCTGTGCTTACATATTGCCCACACCTGCAACCTCAACTGCGCCTACTGCTTTGCCTCCCAGGGCAAGTATCAGGGCGAGCGGGCCGTCATGTCCTTTGAGGTGGGCAAGCGGGCACTCGATTTCCTGGTCGAACATTCGGGCACACGGCGCAATCTGGAGGTCGATTTCTTCGGCGGCGAGCCGCTGATGAATTTCCAGGTGGTCAAGGATCTGGTGGCCTATGCACGCAGCATAGAAAAAGAGAAACACAAGAATTTCCGCTTTACCCTCACCACCAACGGCCTGCTCATTGATCCCGACGTCATCGAGTTTGCCAACCGTGAGATGAGCAATGTGGTGCTCTCCTTAGACGGGCGCAAGGCGATCCATGACAAGTACCGTGTCGACTATGCCGGTAACGGCTCATATGACCGCATCGTGCCCAAGTTTCAGGAGCTGGTAGCGGCACGGGGCGGCAAGAACTACTACATGCGAGGCACATTCACCCACCGCAACCCCGATTTCATCAAGGATGTGCAGACCATGCTCGATCTCGGCTTTCGTGAACTGAGCATGGAGCCGGTGGTCTGTGCCCCCGGTGACGAGGCGGCGCTGACCGAGGCCGACCTGGCGGTGGTCATGCAGCAATACGAGGACCTGGCCGCCTTGATGCTCAAAAAGGACGCCGAGGGCGATCCCTTTACCTTCTATCATTATATGATCGACCTACAGGGCGGCCCTTGCATCTACAAGCGCATCTCGGGCTGCGGCTCGGGCACCGAGTACATGGCCGTCACCCCCTGGGGCGATCTCTACCCCTGCCATCAGTTTGTGGGGGATGAGGCCTTCAAGCTGGGTGACATTTGGCAGGGTGTGACCAACACCGCCAAGCAGGCCGAGTTTATGGACTGCAATGTCTATGCCCGACCCGACTGCAAGGACTGCTGGGCCAAGCTCTATTGCTCGGGCGGCTGTGCCGCCAACGCCTACCACGCCACAGGCTCGATCAAGGGCATTTACGAGCCGGGCTGCCGACTCTTCCGCAAGCGCATGGAGTGCGCCATTATGGTGGCGGTGGCGAGGGCCTTGAAAGAATGAAGACGCCCATCTGTGATTTTGTCCGACAGTATGACCGACAGCGGTTTCATATGCCCGGTCACAAGGGCATAGGGCCGTTGGGCTGCGAAACATACGACATCACCGAGGTCGTGGGGGCTGACAGCCTATACACGGCCGACGGCATCATTGCCGAGAGTGAGGCTAACGCCTCTTCCCTGTTCGGCTGTCCCACCTTTTACTCGACCGAGGGCTCATCCCAGTGCATCCGTGCCATGCTCTATTTGGCCACACGCAACAATCGCCGTGTGCTGGCCGGGCGCAACTGCCACACCGCCTTTTTGTCGGCGGCGGCGTTGCTGGATCTGGAGGTCGACTGGCTGGATGAGGATACCGCCATCACCGCCGATTATGCGGCCGTTTATGTCACCTCGCCCGATTACCTGGGAAATATCTGTGATATTGCGACGCTGGCCGAGCGCTGCCGAGCGATAGGCGTGAAACTGCTGGTCGACAACGCCCACGGGGCTTACCTGCGCTTTCTCTCCCCGTCCCGGCATCCGATGGATCTGGGGGCTGACCTGTGCTGCGACAGCGCCCACAAGACCTTGCCGGTGCTGACGGGCGGGGCTTATCTGCACACACGGGAAGTGGACGGGGTCAAGGAGGCTTTGGCGCTGTTTGGGTCGACCAGTCCCTCTTACCTGATCCTGCAATCGCTGGATGCGGCCAATGTTTTTTTGGAGAATTTCCGACCGACGCTGACGGTGCCTCCCCTGCCCTTTGATCGGGTGGGCGATGAGCCGCTGAAAATCACCCTTGCCCCAAAATCACGGGGGTACACCGGGCTGGAGCTGGCCGACATCCTGCGACAGGCCAAGATCGAGTGCGAATTTGCCGACCCCGACTATCTGGTGCTCATGCCCCAGGCGGGGCAGGACTTGAGCCAACTGGCGCAGATCTTAGACCTGCCGCCACGGCCGCCCATCACGTCAGCACCGCCCAAACCGGTGATGGGACGGCGGGTGATGAGCATCCGTCAGGCCATGCTGGCCGAGAGCCAAACGGTGGATATCACCCAAGCCGAGGGGCGTGTGCTGGCCCAGCCGAGCGTCTTTTGTCCGCCGGCCATCCCCATTTTGGTCTGCGGCGAGGTCATTGACCGGGCGGCGATCGAGGCATTTACTTATTATGGAATAAAACATGTAAGAATTGTAAAATAGGGCTTGCATTTTGTCGAAAAAGGGTGTATAATCACTCACATAATTTCATAAAACCGGATGAGATCCGCAGAACAAACGGACTGCGGACGGACGGAACTTTGGAGAATCCTGCCATGAGCAGGTGCCGAAGGGGCAACGTCCCTTTTCTCGCAAAGAAACAGGAAGCGAGGGTCTACTTGGGAGCCGTATGGCGACCACCGTGACCCGAAGCGAGTTTCAAGCGAAGAGGAGGAGCAACGGAGCGGGCGGATATTGGCCGAACAGGCCAATGCAGCAAAGCGTAGTTTGCGACGACGAAATCTCTCAGGCGAAAGGACAAAGTAACACAAAAAAAAGCGTGACCGCGAGGTGTTATTTTGCCTTGCGGTCATTTTGTATTCTATATTCTTTTGGAGGATATTATGTTAGAACAGATCACAAATGCAAACAATGCCGTCAACGGCGTGGTATGGGGGCTGCCGGGGCTGATCCTGCTGATCGGCACGGGGCTTCTGATGACGCTGGCGACCAAGGTATTCCAGGTGTCGCATCTGCGGCATTGGTGGAAGAACACCATCGGTTCGATGTTCCACAAGGATGTTATCAAGCATTCCAAGGACAAGGCATCCATTTCGCCCTTCCAGGCTCTGTGCACGGCGCTGGCGGCAACGGTCGGTACCGGTAACATTGCCGGTGTGGCAGCCGCCATCTGCATCGGCGGTGCGGGTGCTGTCTTCTGGATGTGGGTGGCTGCTTTCCTTGGCATGATGACCAACTATTCGGAAAACGTGCTGGGTATGTATTATCGCCGCAAGAACGCCAACGGCGAATGGTCGGGCGGTGCCATGTATTATCTGCGTGACGGCCTGGGCAAAAAGAAGGGGTGCAAGACCATCGGTAAGGTGCTGGCCGGCCTCTTTGCCATCTTCACCATGCTGGCTTCTTTCGGTATCGGCAGCATGGGCCAGGTCAACAAGATCGTGGCCAATGTGGCTACGGCTTTTGACATCAAAGCCCTATCTTCGATTTCGGTATTTGAGGGCGTGTCCCTGTATAATGTGATCATCGGCGTGGTCATCATGATCCTGACGGCGCTGATCGTGCTGGGTGGTCTTAAGCGCATTGCCAGCGTGGCCGAGAAGATCGTGCCGGTCATGGTCGTCCTCTTTATTGCCGGCTCGCTGGTTATCATCGGTATCAACTATGCCAACATCCTGCCGGCCCTGAAGGCTATCTTTGTTCATGCCTTCCAGCCGATGGCCTTTGTCGGCGGTACGCTGGGTGCGGCCATCAGTGCGGCAGTGACCCAGGGCTTCAAGCGCGGCGTCTTCTCCAACGAGGCCGGTTTGGGCTCTTCGGTCATGGTTCATTCCAACTCCAACATCAAGGAGCCGGTCAAGCAGGGTATGTGGGGCATCTTTGAGGTCTTTGCCGACACCATGGTCGTCTGCACCATGACGGCACTTGTCGTTCTCACTTCCGGCGTCTTTAATCTGGAAACCGGCGAACTGGCGGCGGGGCTGACCGATGCCACCCTGGTCGGCGGCGCCTTCAACTCGGTCTTCGCCTGGGGCAACATCGGCCAGAAATTTATTGCCATCGCCATGTTCCTCTTTGCCTTTACCACCGTGCTGGGCTGGTCGCACTACGGCTCCAAGGCTTGGGAATATCTCTTCGGCGCTAAGAGCGTGAAGGTCTTTAAGGTCATCCACATCTGCACCATCATCTTCGGTGCCGTCCTCACCTCTTCGCTGGCCTGGGATATCTCCGATACCTTCAACGGCCTGATGATGATCCCCAACCTCATTGGTGTGGTGGTGCTCTTCCCGCTGGTGGTCAAGATCACCAAGAACTATATCAACCGCAAGATCAAGGGCAAGGATGAGGCACCTGTCCTCTCCTATGACAAAGACATTCAGGCCGAAATGGAAGTTTCGGATATGGATGAATAAGAGTTTCCCACTCGCAAAAAGAAGCTGCTCACATGAGCAGCTTCTTTTGTTATTTCACAATATTTCTAAGCCATACGCCCTTATGGATGAGCAGGCCGCCGACGGTGGCCTTGATCAGGTCGGTGCCCTGGACGATGGCATAGACGGCCAGGATGGGCAGGGCGGTGTGACTGGACAGGATATAAGCGACCGGCACATAAACGACCCAGGAATAGACGCAGTCAAACAAGACGGTGATGACGGTGCGGCCGCCCGAGCGCAGGGTGAAATAGGAGGAATGGACGAAGGAGAGGACCGGCATATAGGCGGCGGCGATGAGGATAAAGCCGGTGGCCGTGGTGCGGATATCCTCTGAGGTGTCATACAACTGCGGGAAGAGGCCGGCGCAAGCGGCCATGACGGTGGCCACCCCGACGGCCAGCAGCAGGCCGAAGACGGTCAGGCGGCGGTTGTCGTCTCTCGCCTGCTCCATCTCCCCCGCCCCCAGCCGCTGACCGACCAGGATGGAGATGGCGTTGCCCATCGAGAGGGCGACGACGTTGAACAGTTGGGTGATGGTGGAGTTGATGTTATAGGCGGCCACCACCTCGATGCCACGCACCGAGTAGCATTGCAGCAGGGTGGCCATGGCCATGCTCCATAACGCCTCGTTCATCAGCAGCGGCACACCCTTTTTGGTGATCTTCCACACCACCGCACGGGGAATATGCAGGCTCTGATAGGCGCCCTTAATAAAGGGATTGCGGGAGGCGTTGACATGGGTCCAGGCCACGATGATGATCAGCTCGACAAAGCGGGAGATGACGGTGGCGACGGCGGCGCCGACCACACCCCATTCGGGTGCGCCGAACTTGCCGAAGATGAGGATATAGTTGAGTATCATGTTGACGGCCACGGCGATGACGCCCGAGATCATGGGCACAAGGGTCTGGCCCGTTTCCCGCAGGGTCGAGGCATAGATCTGAGTGAGCGCATAGGGCACAAGGCCGATGAGTATAACGGCCAGGTAATCCTTGGCAAAGCCGAGGGTGAGAGCGTTTTCTTGGGGCGTGCCGTTTAGGTAGTTCGCGATCAGCGGCGTATCCCACAGCAAGAAGACGGCGATGGCGGCCAGCGACAGGCCGATGCCCACCCACAGCTTATAGCGGAAGGTGTAGCGTACACCCTCGTGGTTGCCGTCGCCGAAGTATTGAGCGCCGAAGATGCCGGCGCCTGAGATCGCACCGAAGATGCAGAGATTGAAAACAAAAATCAGTTGGTTGGCGATGGCCACCCCCGACATGGGGTAGGTACCGACCTGGCCGACCATGATGTTATCGAGCATGGCCACAAAATTGGTGATGGCCTGTTGGACGATGATGGGCAGCACCATGGCCAGCACCCGCTTATAAAATTGCTTATCGCCGAAATATTTAGACATACCAAAGAACCTCTATGACAGAATTGGTCCTATTGTAGCACAGACCATGCGAAATGTCTATTGCCTTTTCCGTAAAATGTTATATAATAAAGGTATCGTAAGGAGGGTCTCCTATGAAGATCGTAGTGGTAGGTGCCGGCAAGGTCGGGCAAACATTGGCCGCCCAGCTGGCGCAGGAAAATTATAATGTGACTATCATCGACACCGATGCCGTCATCCTCGATCGTCTGGTCAACACCTATGACGTGATGGGGGTCGAGGGCAACGGTGCCAATTATGATGTGCAGGTCGAGGCGGGCGTGCCCTATGCCAACCTGCTCATTGCCTCCACCGATTCGGACGAGATCAACATGATCGCCTGTCTGGTGGCCAAGAAGCTGGGCGTCCAGCACACCATTGCCCGTGTACGCAACCCCGAATATGAGAAGCAGCTGCGCTTTATGCGGCGGGAGCTGGGGCTGACCATGGCCATCAACCCCGAAAAGGAGGCGGCCCGTGAAATGGCACGAGTGCTGCGTCTGATGGGGGCGAGCAAGGTCGAGTCCTTTTCCAAGGGCCGCATCGAGCTGATCGAATATCATCTGGCCGAGGATTCGCCGCTGTGCGGCATGAAGCTGATGGAGCTGGGCAAGCGGTTTCGTGTGCAGGTGCTCATCTGCGCCGTGCGGCGAGAGGGCAAGGTGGTCATCCCGTCGGGTGATTTTACCCTGCAGGCCGACGATGCCGTTTATCTGACGGCACCGCCCAAGACGCTTGAACAGTTTTTCCGCTGCCTGGGCATTCTCAAAAACCGTGCCAAGGCGGCTATGATCGTCGGCGCCTCCACCACCGGCTATTACCTGACCCAGGCGTTATTGGAAACGGGCATGTCGGTCAAGGTCATCGACCAAAACGAGGAGCGCTGTCAGCATTTTGCCGAGATCGCACCCAAGGCGCTTGTCGTGCACGGGGACGGTACCGACCCCGATCTGCTGGACGAGGAGGGCTTGGCCGAGGTCGATGCCTTTGTCGCCCTGACCAATATTGATGAAACCAACATTTTAATGTCCATGAACGTGGCTCATGCCCAGGATTGCAAGGTGGTGACCAAGGTCAACCGCCATTCGTTGCGGGAGCTGATCGGACAGACGGGCCTGCTCGACACCATCGTTTCGCCGGCCGAGGTTACAGCCGAGCGCATCCTGGTCTATGTGCGAGCCATGAAAAATGCCGACGGGCTGGCCGTCAAGACCCTGCACCACGTGGTGTCGGGTCAGGTCGATGCCATGGAATTTAACGTCACCGAGTCGCTGCCCTTTATCGGCGTCCCGCTCAAGGAGCTGCAGTTGAAAAACGGCATCCTGCTGGCCGCCATCGTGCGTCCGTCGGGCGAGATCATCATCCCTTCGGGTCATGACAGCCTGCAGGCGGGGGACGATGTCATTCTGGTCACCACCAACACCGATCTGGACGACCTGCGTGACATTTTGAGGTAAGGCCATGCTCAACATCAAAATGATCGGCTATATTTTGGGTAAAATATTTCTGGTCGAGGCGGCGGCTATGGTGCTGCCCTGGATCGTCTGCCTTGGTTACGGCGAGAGCGACGCCGTCGGCTTTGCCGTCATGATCGCCTTTTTGGCGGTACTGGGCATTCTCCTGACCGGTAAGCGGCCGGAGCAGTCACCCATCTACGCCCGTGACGGGCTGGTCATCGTGGCGCTGTCCTGGGTCTGCCTATCCTTGTTTGGGGCGATGCCCTTTTATCTGACCGGAGCCATTCCCAACTACATCAACGCCCTGTTTGAAACGGTGTCGGGCTTTACCACCACCGGTGCCAGCATCCTGACCGATGTCGAGGCCATGGGCAAAGGCCTGCTCTTTTGGCGCAGCCTGACCCACTGGCTGGGCGGCATGGGCGTGCTGGTCTTTGTCATGGCGGTGCTGCCCTCGTCGGGCGGGTCGGCCATGCACATGATCCGAGCCGAAGTGCCGGGCCCGACGGTCGGGAAGCTGGTCAGCAAGATGAGCGACACGGCCAAGATCCTTTACGGCATCTACCTGGGACTGACCGTCATCGAGATCCTTATGCTGCTTTTGGGCGGTATGAGCCTGTATGACGCCTGCATCCATTCCTTCGGCTCGGCCGGTACCGGCGGCTTTTCCAACTACGCCCTCTCGGTCGGCCATTACAACGATCTCTATTATGAGATCGTCATCGGCACCTTCTGTGTGCTCTTTGGCATCAACTTCAACCTGTTTTATTTTCTGCTCATCGGCAAGGTGCGGGATGTCTTTAGGAGTGAGGAGCTGAGGGTCTACCTTGGCATCATTGCCGCCGCCGTGCTGCTGATCGCCGCCAACATCACCTCGATGTACGGCTCGTTTTGGACGGGGCTGCGCCATGCCTATTTCCAGGTGACCTCCATCATCACCACCACCGGCTTCTCGTCGGTCAACTTTGATCTGTGGCCCTCCTTCTCCCAGTTTATCTTGATCCTGCTGATGTTCTTCGGTGCCTGTGCCGGCAGTACCGGCGGGGGACTCAAGATCTCCCGCCTGATCATCTACGGCAAGACGGCACGGCGCAGCCTGCGCAAGACCATCCATCCCAACGCCGTCGAAACGGTGCATTTCGAGGGCAAGCGACTGGACGAGAACACGGTGCGCTCCACCCATGCTTACCTGGTCATCTACCTGTTGATCTTCATCGTTTCGGTGGGGCTGATCAGCCTGGAGGGCTTTGATTTTACCACCAATTTCACGGCGGTGGCCGCCTGCTTTAACAACATCGGCCCGGGCCTGGCCAAGGTCGGCCCGATGGAAAACTACGCCCTCTATTCCGATTGGTCGACCCTGCTGCTGAGTTTAAATATGCTGCTGGGCCGCCTGGAGATCTTCCCCATCCTGTTGCTCTTCTCGCCGGTCGTGTGGAAGGGGCGCAAATTCCATAGAAAAAGGAGAAACTTATGAAACTTGCCATATTGACCGGGGCTTCGGCCGGTTTGGGCAGCGAATATCTCAAGCTGCTGGCGGCCGACCCTGAGTTTGACCGCATCTGGATCATCGCCCGACGGGAGGACCGCCTGGCACGGCTGCGTGAGCAGTATCCCGACAAGGACATCGTCCCTCTGGCGCTGGATCTGACCGATGAATCGGCCTTTGCCCGGTTGCGTGAAAAATTAGAGGCCGAGAAGCCCGACCTGCGCCTGCTCATCAACAACGCCGGCTGCGGCACCGTCGGTGCATTTGCCGATATGGATCTGTCGAGCCAGACTCGCATGGTCGATCTCAACGTCCGTGGCATGACGGCCATGGCCAACCTCGCCCTGCCCTTCATGCGCCGTGGGGCGGCCATCCTCAACGTCTGCTCCATCGCCTCCTTTGCCCCCAACACCCGCATGGCCGTCTACTGCTCGACCAAGGCCTATGTCCTGCAGTTTTCCAAGACCTTAAAGCGGGAACTGAAACAAGAGGGCATCAACGTCTGCGCCGCCTGTCCCGGCCCGATGAACACCGAGTTTTTCCAGGCCGGCGGCATCGTCGGCAAAAGCCACGCTCTCGAGAAGGGACTGCCCCGTTGTCAGCCCGACAAGGTCGCCCATGGCTCGCTGCGTGCCGCCAAGGCCGGCCGTGGCATCTACACCCCCACCCTCTTCTATAAATTCTACCGCATCCTGTGCAAGATCTTGCCGCACGGCTTGATCATGTACGTTAGCGGAACATAACAAAAGGCTCTCAGATCGAGAGCCTTTTTCTTATATAGTGATTCGCCTTGCGCTTGTCTTTGCACCAACTCGGTGCGATCAGCGCATCCTGGGGCGGGTCGCCGGTCAGGCGGTGGAGCACGATGCCCTCATCCAGCATGTCGATGGCCGAGCATAAGCGGTCGGCATAGTCCTCCAGGGACAGGGTGGGAATCCTCTCCCCTGCCCAGAGCGAATCCTTGACCAGATAGAGCTGGGTGAATTTGACCCCGTCGGTACATTCGTTCAAAAGGGCGGCGGTGGGCGCAAAATCGTCATCCTCGGGCAGGCCGAGGATGCAGTGGGTGACCACATGGATATCCAGCGCCCGCAGGGCTCGGGTCGCCTCAATATACCGTGCATTCTCATAGCCACGGCCAAAACGGGCGGCCGCCCTTTGGTTGGCCGTTTGCAGCCCCAGCTCCACCCAGATCGGAGCTGTCTTGCGCAACCGTGCCAGCATGGCCAGCATATCCGCCCCCAAACAGTCGGGTCGGGTGGCGATGGCCAGCACCTTGACCCCCGGCAGCGCCAGGGCTCGGCGGTAGATCCTTTCCAGGGCGATCGGGTCGCCGTAGGTATTGGTATAACTGCCGAAATAGGCAATATAGGAACTATTCTTACATTTGCGGGAGATGGCGGTGCGAGCCTGCTCATACTGCTCTTCCAGGGGCAGCGCCCCATCGGGCGAGACCGACGAGCCGCCGTGAGCGCAAAAGGCGCAGCGGCCGGGGCAGGAACAGCCCGAATGAAGATATATCTTATATAATTTTTCTCCGTATGTGGCTTTGAGCCAATCGCTGACAAAGGTTACGGATCTCAAGGGCACTCTCCCCCCTTTACCGATTCGCTTTTTGTGCTTGACAAACAGGGATCTTTATAAGAAAATTATAGTAAAGAGAGGCTTTTGTGTCAAGAAAGGAATGGGGATATGATTCAGTTTGGCAACGATTGGGACGAGGTTTTGCATGACCAGGTGCAAGCGCCCTATTTTCAGGATATCATAAAACAACTCAATCTGGAATATAGGAAATATTCCTGTTTTCCACCGCCCGAGTTGGTATTCCATGCCTTGCGGGCCACCGCCTTTGCCGATGTGCGTGCCGTCATTTTGGGGCAAGACCCCTATCACGGTGAGGGTCAGGCGCACGGGCTATGCTTCTCGGTGAGGCGGGGGGTGGCGGCGCCGCCGTCGCTGCAAAACATCTACAAGGAATTGCAGTCCGACCTGGGGTTGCCCATTCCCTCGCACGGGGAGCTGACCGACTGGACTAGGCAGGGGGTGCTGCTGCTTAACAGCATTTTGTCGGTGCGAGCCCATGCACCTATGTCGCATGCCTCCTTAGGCTGGCAGAGATTTACCGACACGGTCATCGCACGGCTCAACCAGCGGGAGCAGCCCATCGTCTTTCTGCTGTGGGGCTCGCCGGCACGGGCCAAACGGTCGCTCATCACCAGTCCGCACCATCTCATTCTTGAGGCGCCGCACCCCTCGCCCCTGTCGGCCCACCGTGGCTTTTTCGGGTGTCGGCACTTTAGTCGGTGCAACGCCTTTTTGCGGGAGCGGGGCATGGCCGAAATTGATTGGCAAATTTACGAAAAGCCTTGACAAATATCGGGTTTGGACGGATAATGAAGGTATGAAAAGAAACGGAGGCACAACCTATGAGCAAACATTACATTTGGAATCCCGATGAGATCGCCTTCTTCGGCGATGAGAATTACCAGAGCCGCCTGCTGCTCGACAGCAAGATGGCGGGCGAGCCCTGCATCAACGTCAACCACGGTACCGTACCGCCGACCAAGACGACGGGCATGACCGATGAGAAGGGCCGTCTGTACGGTGCGGCGCACGACAAGGCCGAGATCTACATTTGCCTGGCCGGTGAGGCCGAGGTCTATCTCGACGATGAGATGGAGCTGATGCGTCAGGGCACGCTGGTCTATATCCCGGCCGGTGTTGAGCATTATCTGATCAACCGCTCGACCACCATCCCCTTCCAGCTGCTGACCTTCTGGCCCGATGAGAAGGACAACGAAGCCTGGGTCGAACGCAAGAAGGCCTGGGGCGAGGACTACTATCGCAGAAGAGCCGATGGTACTTTGGGCGATAAATAAGCTACATAGAAAGAGAGCCGAATGGCTCTCTTTTTTGTGCGAAGAAACAGGAAGCGAGGGCGCAGCCCAAACGGCGAAAGCCGGCCCGGCCGCCCGAAGCGAGTTTCGAGCGCAGAGGAGGAGCAAGGGAGCGATGCGAATATCCGCCGCAGGGCGACAGCCGGTCGGCGGATGGAGCAGGAGCGGACTTTGCGACGACGAGCCGATGGAACTTTGGGCGACAAATAAATAACCAAAAGAACAGCGAAAGCTGTTCTTTTTTGTTGCCTTGGCGGGCATTTTGCGGTATAATGAAAGAGTATGGAACGAATTAGGAGTACGACATGAACTACATTATACTGGATATGGAATGGAATCAGCCGCCGCATCCCAAGCGCATGGTGCGCAAGCCGGTGGTGCTGGTGGGCGAGGTCATTCAGATCGGCGCGGCCAAGATAAACGAGAGCCTGGAGATGGTCGACACCTTCAAGGCCATGGTCGCCCCCCAATTTTACACCAAGATGCACAAGCATGTCACCCGTGTGACCGGGCTGACCAACGACGATATTGCCACCGGTCTGCCCTTCCCCGATGTCTTTGAGGATTTTGCCAAGTGGTGCGGCGAGGATTGCGTCATTCTCACCTGGGGGCCCGACGACATCCCCATGCTGCGCACCAACATGATGCTCTACGGCATCGACTGCGCCCTGCCCCCCTGCTACGACCTGCAGGTCATCTACGACGGACAGATCACCCACGAAAACCGTCAACATTCGCTGACCGCCGTCATGGAGGCGCTGGGTGAGCCGGCGCTGGACGCCCACGACGCCCTCAACGATGCCATCAACACCGCCAAGGTCTGCAAGCATCTGGACATAGTCAAGGGTCTGGCCGAGTACCCCACCCCCTCCCGCAACGGGCAGGAGCGCAAGGGTGAGGCCTATGCCAACAAGGAGCAGGCCATCGGCGCACTCAAAGACCTGTATTGTCCCCTGTGCGGCAAGCCCATGACGCTGACCGCCTTCAAGGAGCAGAACATCCGCCAGACCGACGCCGTCGGCCGCTGTGCCAACGGGCATGAGCTGACCGTTACCTTCCGCTTTGTCAAGTGGCCCGACCGTCTTTACACCGCCTCACGGCTGATCACCGAGCACACGGCCGATGCCGACAACGCCCCGCCCCAAAAGAAGCGGCGTAGGCGGCGCAAGAAAAAGACCAATACCGAGCAAAAAGAGCAGGCCTAAGGCCTGCTCTTGCTTTTACTTTTTTTTCTTTTTCTTAAAGCCCTGCTGACCGGTGATGCTGCCGCCGTCGACCAGAACGTCGACACCGGCCAGGTAGCCGTTGCGCTCATCAGCCACGCTCCACAGCGCAAAGCCGAGCTCTTCGGGCTTGCCCATGCGCTCCTCGGCGGCGTAGGCCAGCAGGAAGCCGCCCTCCTTGGCTTCGAGGTTGCCCATGTCGGTGGCGATCAGGCCGGGGCTGAGGGAGCAGACACGGATGCCCTTTTTGCCGTACTCAAAGGCGCATTTCTTGGCGTACCAAACCACGAAGTTCTTGGAGAGCGAGTAGGCAAAGCCCGATTTCTGATAGTCGGAATGAGCCATGCCCGATTTTTTGACCATCTTGTAGACAAAAGCCGTTTCGTCGGTTTCGGCCAAAGCATACTGCTTGGTGTTAATGATAAAGGAAGGCAGGGCATAGGCCGAGTTGGAGGAGACATCGACGATGACACTGCCGGGGTTCATGACCTTGGAAAATTCCTGGTTGATATAGACGGTGCCCAGCGCATTGACACGCACGATGGTTTCGGGCTTGGCCATGGCGGGAGAGAGCCCGGCCGAATTGATGACCGTCTTGACCTCGCCCAATGAAGCGGCGAAGTCGACCAACTCCTTGACGCTCAGGCGGGAGGAGGTGTCGCAGGTCTTATAGGTGGCGGCTACGCCCAGAGCCTTGAGCTCCTCGCAGGCCTTGGCCAGCTTGGCCTCGGTACGGCCCGACAGGACGACCACCTTATCCTTCATCAGTTTTGCGGCTTCCAAGCCCATGCCCGAACCGCCGCCGGTGATGACACATACGTTTGCCATAATGATTCTCCTTTTTTATCGTCTTTTTTATTGGAATTGAGGATAGATGCCCTTGCCGTCCTTGGTGTGGACGATGAGCTGATAGATGTCGTGGCCGGGATAAGGGTTGGCCTCGACCAGGCAGGGGCCGTTGGGGGTAAAGGCGACGTCCCAACCGATGTAGCCCAGCTTGGGCAGCTGCTTGGCGCAATCGAGCACCAGAGCGCAGGCCTGCTCCCAGTCGGGGAAGACAAAGCCGGCGATGGCGGCGCCTGTGGCGGGATGGTTGGCGTAGCAATGCCCGGCCTTATCGACGGCGTCGAACTCGACCCGCCCGCTGTGACGGTCGACCGGCACGACCATGCCGCCGTGATTGAAGTTATCGACCGACTCCCCTGCCCCACCGATGCGCCAATAGGTGCAGACCAGGTGGGGTTTGCCCTCCTTGAGCAGGGTGACGGCACGCAGGGTGTTGATGGCGTCGGGGTTGACGGCGGCCAGCGCCGGGTGCTGAAGGATCAGCTCCTCGCAAAGCCAGCCCTCATGCTCGCTCAGCAGTTGTTCGAGCGTCTGCTCGGGCGGCAGGGTCTGGGTCATGCGGCAGATGCCACGGCCGCAGCAGCCATCCATCGGCTTGAGCATAAAGGTGGTATGTTTGGTTAAAAAGGCCAGCAGTTCTTGGCGCTTTTCAGCCTGCACCAGCGCCCAGTCACGGCCGAAGGGCTCGGCAAAGCGGGCGGCGAAGGTGGCCTTATTTTCGAGGATGTCGACCTGGGACGGGTCGTTATATTTCGCCCACAAGGCGGCGTTGCGGCCGCCGGTGAGATAGGTGGCACGCTCGGCCTCGGTGCGCAGGTAGAGGCCGCAGTTTTCATAGTCGATATACCCGGCCCCGTGGCGGCGGGCACAGCCCTGCATGTCCCACAGGATGCGCAGGCGTGACCGACCCGTCTTGGCGTGCAGACGACCCAGCGCCTGCCACAGCCCTTTGACATTGAGCCTCTTTAATTTGTTGATGACATAGCCCAGTCCCATAGTTGCTCCATCCTTTTCTTTGCTATTATAAGTAAAACATGAATGATGGGCTGTTGTCAAGCATAAGGGCAAAAAAAGAGAGTCACCGGATGGTGACTCTCCCTTTTTTGCGTCAATTACTTAATCGAGGCGTACATGAAGTACTTGAAGCCCAGCGGGCTGGAGAAGAAGCCGTCGATCATATCGTTGCACATATAGATGTCGGTGTAGTAGTAGATCGGGCAGATAGCGCCGGTCTCCATGAGGATATCCTCAGCGTCGTGCATGAGCTCGAAACGCTTCTCGGCATCGGTAGAGGTCTTAACCTCGGCAATGATCTTGTCGTAGGACTCAGCCCAGGTCTTGCCGTTGTAGCCGGCGTAGTTCTTATGATCGCCACGGCCGAACTGGCAGTCGTTGTTGCCCGACTCGCTGTACCACATATCGAGGAAGGAGATGGGATCGTTGTAGTCGCCCAGCCAGCCGTTACGAGCGACCGAGTAATCGCCGTTCTTACGGGTGTTGAGGAAGGTAGCCCACTCCTGAACCTTGATCTCGATCTCGATGCCGTAGACACCCCAAGCCTGCTGCAGATACTCAGCAACAGCCTCGTGGCCAGTACCGTCGTTGGTGATGTAGGTCAGTTTGGGGAAGCCGACAACCTTGTTGTCCTCGCCAACAGTGAACTTGCCGGAGGAGGTGGCAACGCCCTTGAGCAGAGCAACAGCCTCATCGCAGTTGGCAGCGTAGTCTTCCTTAGCCACCGAGTAGTAGCCCGCACCGTCGCCGTTGGGGCCGTTCTTCTCGATGAACTCTTTGCCGTCGGGCTCAGTCAGACCCATGGCAACGAAGCCGGCAGCAGGAACCTGGCCTGCCTGGCCGATCTCTTCGCAGACATAGTTGCGGTCGATCATCAGACCCAGAGCCTTGCGGATGTCAGCCTTCTCGGGCTCGGTGAAGTCCTTGAGGGCCTCATCGTTGACGTTGAAGGAAACATAGTAAGTACCCAGCTGGCCTTCAACAAAGAAGTCCTTGTTGCCGGACAGGGACTGGATCTCGTCGTTGGGGACGGAGTCGATGAACTGGTAGGAGCCGTTCTGATAGTTGGTCAGCAGAGAAGAGTCGTCGGCATTGAAAGCGAAGACGAGCTTGTCGGACACAACACGATCGGCGTCATAGTAGTACTCGTTCTTTTCGAGAACCATCTGAGCCTGGGTGAACTCGGTTACCTTGTAGGGGCCGTTGCCGATGTAGGTTTCGACCTTGGTAGCCCAGTCGTCGCCGTTGGCTTCGATGATGTCCTGACGGACAGGCATGTAAGCCGGGAAGGCGCACAGCTCATGGAAGTAAGGAACATCCACGGGCAGGGTGACAGTCAGCTGCTTGCCGTCGTCGGAAGCAACGACATTCAGTTTGGCGTCGGGGTTGACAACGTTGCCGTCATCATCGACTTCGGTCATCTCAGCGTAGCCGCCGATGACTTCGAACATGTAGCCGTAGTCAGCAGCCGTGACCGGAGAAGCGGCACGGTTCCAAGCGTAAACGAAATCGGCAGCCGTCAGGTCTTTGCCGTCGCTCCACTTGAGACCGTCACGCAGGGTGAAGGTGTAGCTGGTGGAACCATCAGCATTCTTCACGCCTTCGGGGAGCTCGGTAGCCATCTGGGGCACCAGCTCGAGTTTGCCGTTGACCTGCTCAAAGCCAACCAGACCGGAGAATACGTGGATGATGTAGGTAGCACCATCAACAGCCGAGTTGAGAGCCGGATCCACGGTGTCAGGGAAAGCACCGACGTTCAGGGTCATGAACTCGGGCTTTTGGGCTCCGCCGCCGCAGGCAGCCAGAGAAACCAGCATCACAGCAGCAAGAACCACAGCAAGGATCTTTTTCATTGGGGTTTTCCTCCTAAAAATTTTTAATTATCCCCGATGGGGATGAATTACAGGTTGTGGCAGGCCACAAAGCGGCCGGGCTGCACTTCCGTCAGCGGCGGCATGCTTTGGGCGCAAGCGGCCGTGGCCCGAGGGCAGCGGGTACGGAAGGGACAGCCGGAGGGCATATGCAAGGGGCTGGGCACGTCACCCTCCAAATGGATGCGCTGGTTGGCACGGGCGATCTTGGGATCGGGCACCGGCACAGCCGAGAGCAAGGAAATGGTATAGGGATGCAGCGGGTTATGATACAAGTCGTTGGCCGGGCCGATCTCGACCAGCTTGCCTAAATACATCACGGCGATGCGGGTGGAGATATGCTTGACGACCAAAAGATCGTGAGCAATAAACAGATAGGTCAGACCCAGTTTCTTCTGCAGATCCTCAAACATATTGATGACCTGCGCCTGGATGGACACGTCGAGAGCCGAGACCGGCTCGTCGCAGATGATGAACTTGGGATCGACAGCCAGGGCACGGGCGATGCCGATACGCTGGCGCTGGCCGCCCGAGAACTCATGGGCGTAGCGGCTGGCATGCTCGGAGGAAAGGCCGACCAGGTCCATCAGATGATGGATCTTCTCTTCCCGCTCCTTCTTGTTGCTGTAGAGTTTATGGACATCCACCGGCTCGCCGATGATGCCGGCCACCGTCATGCGAGGGTCGAGCGAGGAATAGGGATCCTGGAAGACCATCTGCGCCCGGCGGCGGAAGTCGGCAATGTCCTTGCCTGTCTTGATGGGTTTGCCGTCGAAGATGATCTCGCCGGCGGTGGGCTTATACAGGTGGAGGATGGTGCGGCCGACGGTCGTCTTACCGCAGCCCGACTCACCGACCAGACCCAGCGTTTCGCCCTCCTTGATGGTAAAGGACACATCGTCGACCGCCTTGAGGGTCAGGCTTTTGAGGAAGCCGTTGGGGATCTTGAAATGCTGTTTGAGGTTTTTGACCTCGAGAAGATTTTTATTTTCACTCATTGTACCATCTCCTCCAGCTCTTCTTGGGTCAGGTTGCCCTTTTCCAGCGCTTCTTTGGCGTTGTACCAGCAGGTAGCGGCGTGATCGCTGTTGATGAGCATCTCCTTGGCCTTACAGTGCAAGCAGATCTGCATGGCCGCCTCGCAGCGAGGGGAGAAGGGGCAGCCGTCGGGCATGTTGAGCAGGTCGACGGGGGTGCCGCCGATGGGCTCGAGCCGACGGTCGTCATCGCTCACGGTGGGGATCGAGCGCATCAGACCCTTGGTATATTCATGCTTGGGATTGTAGAAAATTTCATCGGCGGTGCCGCGTTCGCAGACCTCGCCGGCGTACATGACGATGACCTCGTCGCACATCTCGGCCACGACGCCCAGGTCGTGGGTGATGAGGATGACCGACATGCCAAACTGCTTTTGCAGATCCTTGATCAGGTCGAGGATCTGGGCCTGGATGGTCACGTCCAGCGCCGTGGTCGGCTCGTCGGCAATGAGGATATCCGGCTCGCAGGCCAGAGCCATGGCGATCATGACACGCTGGCGCATACCACCCGAGAGTTCATGCGGGTACTGCTTGATCCGCTTTTCCGGCTCGGTGATACCGACCAGGCGGATCATTTCAATGGCACGCTCACGGGCCTGCTCCTTGTTGCGATCGGTATGGAGCATGATGGCTTCCATGAGCTGGTTGCCGATGGTGTAGACGGGGTTGAGTGAGGTCATGGGGTCTTGGAAGATGATGGAGATCTTGTTGCCACGGATCTTGCTCATCTCATTTTTATCGACACCGACAAGTTCCTGACCACGGTACCGGATCGAGCCCGACACGATACGACCGGGACTGGAAAGAATTTGTAAAATGGAGTAGGCCGTAACCGACTTACCCGAGCCCGACTCGCCCACGATGCCCAGCACCTTGCCCTCGTCGAGAGAGAAGGTGACGCCGTTGACGGCCTTAACCTCGCCGGCGGGGGTGAAGAAGGAGGTGTGCAGATCTTTGACTTCTAATAATGCCATGATTCTTCCTCCTTATTTCTTCAGTTTGGGGTCGAAGGCATCACGCAGACCGTCGCCCAACAGGTTGAGGGAGAGAACGATCAGGCAGATGGCCACGGCCGGGATGATGAGTCGTTGCGGATAGGAGCGTACGCCGCCCAGCGCCTCGCTGGCCAGCGAGCCCAAAGACGGCATAGGCTTAGACACGCCCAGGCCTAAGAAGGACAGATAGCTCTCGGTAAAGATGGCCGAGGGGATCTGCAGGGCGGTCGAAATGATGATAACCGAGATACAGTTGGGCAGCATATGCTTCTTGATGATATGGCCGCCCTTGGCGCCGGTCGACTTGGCGGCCAGCACATAGTCCTGCTGCTTGATGGAGAGGATCTGGCCACGTACCAGTCTTGCCATCGACACCCAGTAGAGCAGGGCGAAAACGATGAAGATGGAGATCATGCCGGTACCCAGTTTAGACAGGAAGGGCACCGAGTCGATAAAGGGCTTGAGCGTTTCGTTGAGCACGGTGGCCAGCAGAATGATCATGAGCAGGTCGGGCAAGGAATAGATGATATCGACAAAGCGCATCATGATGATATCGACCTTGCCGCCGTAGTAGCCCGAGATCGAGCCGTAGGTAGCGCCGATGATGAGGACGATGATGGAGGCAAAGAAGCCAACCAGCAGCGACACACGAGCGCCGTAGATGACACGGATGGCATAGTCACGCCCGGCCGAATCGGTACCGAAGATATGGGGGAAGACCTTTTCGCCTGCGGCGATGCGGGCCTGTTCGGTGGTACCGTACTCGAAGGGGGCTAAGTTATTATAGGAAGGGTCGACCGGCTGGCCGGGGGTAATACCCAGTTGCTGCTCATAGGAGTAGGGATAGATGCTCGGCACGATAAAGACGATGAGCACGATGATAGCGACAATGACCAGGCAGGTCATGGCGATCCAGTTTTTAGACAGGCGGCGCATACCATCCTTGAAGAAGGTGGTCGAGGGGCGCATACGGGCCTGCAGGCTGCGCTCTTCCTCGGTGGTCGGGGCAAAGAACTTGCTGATATCGACCTGGGAGGAGAGCGGGTTTCTCTTAGGTAGTTCGTTCATGTTTACCCTCCTTAGGACAGATCGACACGGGGGTCGAAGATCTTGTAGGCGATATCGGACAGCAGGTTCATGATGACCATGATGGTGGCCAGGAAGATGGTGGTGCCCATGACCATGGGATAGTCACGGTTGATGATGGACGAGAAGAAGTACTTGCCCAGACCCGGCACGGCGAAGATCTGCTCCACGACCAGGGAGCCGGTGAGGATAAAGGCGATCATCGGGCCGACGTAGGTGATGACCGGCGTGACCGAGTTTTTGAGCGAGTGCTTGAAGATGACCTTGGTGGGCGACACGCCCTTGGCACGGGCGGTGCGGATATAGTCCTGGCCCATGGTGTCGAGCATCGACGAGCGGGTCAGACGGGTGATATAGGCCGTCGGGTACATGGCCAGCGCAATGACCGGCAGAACGTGGCCGGCCGCCGTTGTCCCGTTGGACGGGAAGAGCGGAATGGTCACGCAAAATACGAGCAACAGAATGGTCGCAATAACGAAGCTGGGCATGGCCACCGAGGCGGTGGAGAGCACCATGATCAGCTTATCGATCCACTTGTTGTGCCAAACGGCGGCGATCGAGCCGAGGGTCAGCCCTAAGGCAATGGCGATGACGGCGGCTGTCAGACCCAACTTGCCCGAGGTCTGGAAGCCTTCGATCAGCAGATCGGTGACGGTGCGGCCACGGTTTTTGATGGAGGGGCCGAAATCGAATTTGAGCACATCACGCAGGTAGGTGGTGTACTGCTCCATGATCGGCTTATCCAAGCCGTATTTGGCCTCCAGCTGGGCGGTAACGGCCGGCGAGGCCGCCTTTTCGCTCAGGAAGGGGCCGCCGGGGATGGCCTTCATGGCAAAGAAGGTGATGGTGATGACGAGAAATATCGTAAAAATGGCAAGCAACACGCGCTTGACGATATATAACGCCAGTTTGGAATCCAATGCGTTCAACTCCCTATGTAATCTTTTTTCGCTTTATCAGGCGAAAACACAAAGCGCACAGAACACGCACTTTAGACTATACTAGCACATTTTTTTACAAATGGCAAGTATAAAAGTACATTTGTCTACGAAATCAATACAGAAATTTGTGGAAAACAAAAAAAGAGGGGGCGCAAGGCCCCCCTTATCACATTTTCTCCTTGGAAACAAGGGGGACGGCTGCGCCGTCCCCTGTCTGGTCAGTTGAGGTAGATCGTTTGCCCCACTAGGATGAGGTTGGGGTTTGGGATCTGAGGATTGAGTGCTGTCAGTTGGGCGAGAGTCAGCCCGTTTTGGGCGGCGATGGCCGAGAGGGTGTTGCCCATGTACACGCCGCCGTAGCCCACGCCGATGGCGCAGACCTCGTACTTCCCCAGCAGCACGGGAAAATTCGCCTCAATCCAGTTGAAAACATCAATCGCACCGTTGGGCAGGGAGAATTTTCCGCAGACCAAATCCAGAATCCTGCCGGTCTCGTCAATAACCGCCAGCTGCTGTTTGGTGCCGCCGATTTCCACAGCACCAAAGAGTTTTTTCATGGGTATGCTCCTTTCCTGAGCAGGAGAGGGTAAATTGGCCCTTGGCAAAGAAACGGCATAGGCAGTCTACACCGTTTCGTTATTTATGCCAAACCGGGAATGATCAATATGCCTCGTTGGAAGTGCCGCCCTCTACGATGGGCTTGCAGCTGGTATAGCCGATGCCCAGACGGTCAACACCCATGTCCACATACATCTTGGCGGTCTCAAAGTTGCGGATGCCGCCGGAGGGCTTCACCTTGATGCGGCCCTTTGCGGTATCCAGCATGGCCTTGACAGCCTCGACGGCAGCCGTGGAATCCACAGGCGTGATGCTGAAAGCAGGCATCATAAAATCGCCGCCCTTGCCGCTGGCGAAAAAACCGCTGGCGTAGCCGGTCACCGTCTCGCCCACACGGGGCAGCCGATCCGACCAGATGAAGCAATCATAGAGCAGATCGCCGAAGATGGCTACACAGATGCCGCTCATTTGCCCATGCGCTTCTCAGTGTAATTATCGTCGTAATTCTTCACCGAGGTTCCCCATGCCTTGTCACGCACGAAGAACATGCCGTTCTGCTCCTGGCGGGGCCAGAAGGTGAAAATCTTATAGGGTCTGGCACCCTTGGAATTGTCAATCCAATGGAAAACTATGGCTTGCCCATTCAATGTGCGTGTAGTAGAAACCATCGCGCCTGACACCCAAAGGATACTGCATGATTTTTCCTCTTCAAATATTATAATTCTCTTTGACCAGAGCATCAATTTCCTCGCGCCTGGGCATGGCCGGAGCGGTACCCAGCTTGGTAACGGAAAGCGCGCCGGTGGCGTTGCCGTAACGAAGGGCCTCGAACAGATCCCTGCCCTCGGAAAGCGCCATGACAAAACCGCCGTTGAAGGCGTCGCCAGCGCCGGTGGTATCGATGGCATTGACGCTGAGCCTGGGAACCAGCTCGCTCTTTACGCCGTCGGTGGCGAAAGCGCCCAGCGAGCCCATGGTGATGACCACGTTCTTCACGCCCTTCTCAATGAAAACCTTCGCTGCCTTCTGTGCGTCCTCGAGGGTTTTGACCTCAACGCCGGTCAGCACCTGCGCCTCAGTCTCGTTGGGGGTTACAATATCGATCTTGGCGAGTATCTCCTCCGGAACCTCGCAGGCGGGCGCGGGATTGAGCACGATCTTCACGCCGGCCTTGTGAGCGATATCGATCACCTTGTACTGGGCGTCAAAATTGATCTCGTGCTGCAGAAGCAAAATGGAAGCGTTCTCAATCAGCGAGCGGCACTTTTCCACCTCGTCCATGGTGATGTTGGAGCAGGCGGCGGGCACCACAACGATTTCATTCTGAGCGAATTTCTCATCCACCAGAATTAGTGCCACACCCGTTTCGCGCGCCTCATCTTCAAGGATGTAATCGGTATTCATGCCCTCACCCTTATAAAAATCCAGGGCGACCTTGCCGAACACGTCCTTGCCCACCTTTGTCACCAGCGTCACGTCAGCGCCGGCGCGATGGGCGGCCACGGCCTGGTTGCTGCCCTTGCCGCCGGGACCCATCTTAAAGGAAGATCCAAGAATGGTCTGACCCGGTACCGGAAGGCCTTCGGAACGGCCGGTGAGGTCAACAACAAAGCTGCCGAATACAACAATAGGTTTGCCCATGGGAATTACCTCCTTCTGGTAATTTCATTTTCGAGGGCGGCGATTTCATCCTGTCCGTCCGCAACGCCGATCTCCAGATGAGAAAAGCGGCTGCGCATGGGTTCCAGAATCTCCTCCTCGCCCTTTGCTTTCTGCGCAATTCTGCCGATGGGATGGCAGTTGCCCGGCTCAAAAGCCAGCACATATTCCGCATCCCGAAGCCCCTTCCACTGAGCGATGCAGGGAAGTTCGCACACATTATATTTCAGATACACCGCCAGCTCCAGTTCATCGTTGATCAGCGCGCAGATGGTATTTCCGTCATCATCTGCGCCCATTTCATGGAAGAACTGCTGCTCAAGATAGCCTTTCTGCGGCAGCGTACATTGATCATAGTCTGAAAATCCGGCTTTTGCCTGCTCGGATTCGGCGCATACGCGCTTGACGATATATAACGCCAGTTTGGAATCCAATGCGTTCAACTCCCTATGTAATCTTTTTTCGCTTTATCAGACGAAAACACAAAGCGGGCAGTAGACGCATTTTAGATTATACTAGCACATTTTTTTGCAAATGGCAAGTACAAAAGTACATTTGTCTACGAAATCAATACAGAAATTTTCGGAAAACAAAAAAAGAGGGGGCGCAAGGCCCCCCTTTATGACAAATACACAAACTCAACGCCGGGCGCTTGTTTGCGTAGCCGTTCAAATATCTCAAACATAGGCGCACAGTACCGATACAGTTCCTGATCCATTTGCCCCAATCCGCAGAACTCGACTCGACCGACATCATCCACGAAATAGTAATCCAGACAATCCCACAGCGCATCCCAGTTCTCACCGTAATACTCCGGCAGGCCAAAGGCCGTCTTAAGTAATTGGTGTATATCCTTCCCTTGTTTACAAGTCGAAAAATCTAACCGGATGGGATATTCGACCGGCTTGTAGGCATAATAGGCTTCCTCGTGCCGCTGCTGCATCTGTTCTAACCGTTCCGGCTCTTTTCGTCCAAAATAAACCGCTTCGTTATGCTCGCATATCGCAATCAGCTGAGGATCGATACGCTCCCACACCTTGTCCCAATCTCCGTCAAAGTCTTCCGGCGGTTCTCCTTGCGCTTTTATTTGTTCGTGCATCTGGGCTAAGGTGACATATTGTTTGGTGTTGCTGTCAAACACCTTGATCGGATCGTCCATCCTACTTCTCCTTTTTATTCTATTACTTCTATCCAAGTTTGGTAGTGATCAAATGTCGCAAACATCAATCCGTCATTAGAATAAACGATTCTTTGCGAACCTCGATAGCCTCCGCTATACTGAATATCTGCTTCATACCAAACTCGGCCGGGTGCTGACGGAAGATGTCCATCATTATTATAATACACATCCCCGCCCATCTGCATGCCGGGACACACATCTTGGAAGTTTCCCTGTTTTTTCTTCCAGCCTAGTAACTTTGCCGATTGCTTATCTATGTAATTGTATGGTAGATGTCCCTTGTTCTTAATCCACCAGTCAGCTCCATCCAAGCCCAGCTCAGTGACTGTCCCCGCCTCTCGCTTACTCATGGCAACAATGTGGCAACGACAATACATATGAAGCGGCCGATACGGCCAAAGCAAATCCAGAAATGTATAAATTTTTCCCTGCATCTCCTCGCAGGGCTCGCAGCGGCGATCGTCGTCGACCGTTTGCCACTGCGACCATGTTGTTGATATCATATCACATTTTCTCCTTGGAAACAAGGGGGACGGCTGCGCCGTCCCCTGTCTGGTCAGTTGAGGTAGACCGTCTGCCCCACCAAAATGAGGTTGGGGTTTTGGATCTGGGTATTGAGCGCCACCAGCTGTGCCAGTGTCAGCCCGTTTTTGGCGGCAATGCCGGAGAGAGTATCGCCGGCAACGACGGTGTAGGTGCGGCGGGCGGCCGTCGGGGCGGCGATCCAGCCGGTGACCTGCCCCGAGATGCCGATGCGCTCGGGAGAGTTGGTGATGCGGATGCGGCCGTGCACCGTCTGATCGTCCCAGCGCCAGTAGCGGCCGCTGACCGAGCCTGCGGCACGGGCGGCGGTCGAGGAGGCATAGAGCGGCTCACGGGTCAGCACCAGAGCGCCGTCATCGGGCGTCGGCTCGGGCCGAGGCTGCACCCCTTGGCTCGAACGGCTCTTTTGCTGGTCGGGCCAGAGATAGGTGACGGTGCGGGGGTCGACGGCGTATTTCTCCTTGTCGGACAGGCGCCAGGCGGTGTAGCTGCGAGGGGTGACCCAGGCTTCATAGTGCAGATGCACCCCCGTGGTCAGGCCGGTGTCGCCCATGATGCCGATGGTTTGGCCCTGCCTCACCGTCTGTCCCTTGGCCACAGCCAACGAGCGCAGATGCCAGTAAAGGGTGTAGACCGTTTTGTCTTGGACGACTCCCTCATGGCGCAGCACGGCGTAGATGGCGCCGTAGACCGATTCAGTGCCGCAGTCGACCACCAGGCCGTCGGCGGCGGCCAGGATGGGCTCGGATGTGGTATTGTGCCAGCCCAGGTCAATGCCACGGTGGTTTCTCGAATAATATTGAGTGATGCCGACATAATCGACAGGATAACGCAACATGATTTTCTCCTTTCAGTCGAAAAAGCGAATAATGGCGGTAGGAAGCTTCGCTTCCTTTTTTTCGAAATTATTCATTGCGCTTTGGCTCTTTGTAAGAAAGAGCCAAAGCGCTGTCTTGCAGCCCGGCGGTGGTAGGGTCGTTGACGGCGTTCCACACCGACAGCAGCATGGCCGCCACCGTCGCCGGGTTGGACAGGCTGCGCACCAGCACCTGCCACAGGGCGCCCCAGGTGGTCATCTGCTCCCAGGACAATCCCAGAGAGGTGAGCATCGGCACCATCAGCGCCACCAGCACCTGCGCCCAGAAGACGGGGTTTTTGATACGGACGATCCAATTAATACCTAAGAAATTCTTCAACTATATTCTCCTTCCTCTTACGCTCCCCTTAGGAATAAGGGGAGCTGTCCCCGTAGGGGACTGAGGGGATGGAAATCTGGCTTTAGCCCTGTAAAATTAGCCTGTCGGCCATGCCGTCCGGGTAAAATTTAACCGTCGGCCATGCCGCCGGACAATACGACAAGGCTCTTGGCCACTTCCATCCCCCCGTGCCTTCGGCATCCGCCCCCCTTGTTCCCAAGGGGGGCTATCGGTGCCTTTGGACTTGCTTCAGGCTTGCTGAATATACCACAGCACAAAGCCCAGCAGGGCCGCCACCAGCGAGCCGGATATGCCCCACAGGGCACGGATGAGGGATTTGAGGGAGGCGTCGAGGGTGGAGAGTTTTTCGTGCATGCGTGCCGTCATGACAGCCATCTCCGAAAAGCGGCTGCGCTGCCCATCCTGATCCTGCTCCAGCTCATGCAGACGTGCGTCAATGCGGTCAAAGCGTTGGCGGCAGATCGGGAATTCTTTTTGCTCCATGGCTCACACCACAATGTCCAGCAGCTGCAGGTAATACTCGTCGTCCAGGTCCTTATGGGCCAGGTCGAGATACTTCTGGGCGCTGGCCCGAATGCGGGGCGCCGGGTTGTCCTCGCCGGGCACGACATTATAAGCCAAAAACTCCAGCTGCGTCTTGAGCCACTCAAATTTTTGCTTGGCCGTGCCGCTGACGGGATAGCCGTTGATGGCCGTGTCGGTCTTCTCCTTGGTCTTCTTGTTGGTCTGGGCGGCCAACTTGAGCTGATACTGACGGTCGGCCTCGGCCTTCTCGGCCGCCGCCTTTTCCCGACGCACCTGCTCTTCTAATAATAAAGTATATGCGTTATCCTTTGCCTTGGTGTCGGCTTCGGCCAGGGCGGTCAGCGCCTTTTGCTCCTGCTCGGACAGGTTGGCCAGCTCCTCGTCGGTTTGGGAGCGAATGGCGGCCAGGGCGTTTTGGTATACATTATAATAGCCTACCTTGGCCGTTTCGCTCTTGCCCGACTTACCAAGACCCATGGCGGCCAGCGCCTCGGCGTTGTAGCCGGTCGGGTCGATGTTTTTGGCGTAGTCGGCGTAAGCGCCTCGGGTCAGCGTCTGCTCCTCGGCCTTGGCTTGGCTTTTTTTGGCCTCGTAGGCGGCCGTCGTCTGCTCCCGCTGCTGCTGAATGGCGGCCAGCGCCGCCTTAAGTTTTTTATCGATCAGTTCGTCGATGGTCTTTTGATAATCGGTCATGATACTCTCCTCCACATGTAGACAGATAGATAGGGCGGCATATTGTTATGCGGCTGACCGCCGCCCGAGGATCGGGTAGCCATTTGGTTGCGTCCCGATGTCGGACGGTTGACGGTCATCCCCGGCGCAAAGAGATAATCCTCGCCGCCCTCGCTGCCGACCGAGCCGGTAATGTATAGGTTATGGGTATGGGCCGGCAGATGCTCGTCGGTCAGCGTTACCCGCTCCTCGCCCTTGCGCTCCCCGACCGGGTGGGCGTCGCTCGCCGCCAGCAGGAAGGTGTCCTTGAGCCGCTCCCAGCTACCGCCGAAACGGGTCGACGGGTCGGTGGCGTCCAGGCTCATGTAGATGCTGCCCACCGGCCAGACCCGATCAACTACGGCATCCAGATCCTCCTGTAGATCCTCCTGCAGGTCCTCAGGCGCCGCCGTCCAGCCGGTGGCGATGTTACCCTTTTCCATCTTGAGATTCTTGATCTGCAGATACCCGACCTCCTTGGCCAGACTGCTGATATACAGCACCTGCTGGTTGTTCCTGTCCAGTTCGCTCAGATCGTTGGTGTCCAGCTTGGCCGTAATGTGGTGCCACTGCTCATCCCCTTCCCCCGTAAACCAGGCCGAATTGGTCAGTCGGCCGGTGGCATTGCCTCGCATGAGAACGATGCTGCTGCTTTGCGGGGCGTTAGTCTTGATATCCATGCTGACGATATAACGGGTGTTGGGCTCAAGGATCGGCAATACTTCGGCAAGCGAATAGGATAGATAGCCCCAACCGGTGTAGGGCTGGGTCACCGTCAGCAAGATCCCTTCCCCGTCGGCCGTCAGCGTGTATTGGGCGTCGTTGGTGTTCATCCGCCAATTTTCCAAGCCTCGATTGGTCTTTCTCAGCAGGTTGACCCCGCCGATGTCGATGGCGGCAATGGCATCGGCCACCGTCTTCTTGACCTCGTCAAGATTGGCGTTGGCGTTGCCGGGCGGGCCTTGGATACCCGGCGGCCCTTGCGGCCCGGGTTCTCCCTGCGGCCCTTGCGGCCCTATCTCACCCTGTGGGCCGATCTCACCTTGCGGGCCCTGGATGCCCGACGGCCCTTGCGGCCCGACGCCGCCGTTGCGCACCGAGAAACTCAGCTTCTGCCCGTCGGTCAGGGTGACGACCAGCAGATTGGTGCCGCCGTCCTCCAGGCTGACCGTCGGCTGGCTGACCGAGGCAATGCCCACCCCTGTTTCGGCCGTCACCTGTGAGAGCGCCTGCCGCAGTTGCTCGATGGCGGCACGGTTGTGTTGGAGCAGGGTCAGGTCATATTCCCTCTTGATACGCTCATAATCGGTCACTTGGCAGGCCCCCATGTTCCGTTTTTATTCACCATCACCACCGCCGGCGCCCTGCCGACATACAGCAGCCCTCGCCGCCAGTCACCGCCGCTACGCAGGTGGATGTTGCCCAGCCCCGTCAGTGCCAGTGTCGAGGTGCTTTGCCCGATGGCCGACGAGCCGTTGAGCGTGTTGAGATGTACCTTCGCACTCCCCGCATGCCCAAGGGCACGGTAGAGAGCCAGCAGTTCGCTGCCGCTCAAACGGATCGTCGTCCCGGCGGTATAGCCGCTGCGGGACAGCACCGTATTTCCTCCCACTGCCAGCGTAAGGGTGTGGGTAAAGGCGGAGGATGCCGGGGCGAAGGCCACCGAGAAGCCCTGCTCGATCGAATCGTCGGTCAAACTGACGCTGCCGATCTCACTTTTTCTGGCGATGGTCGGCAGGCTGCAGCTGACCTTCCCGGTGGACAGCGCCGCAATATACGAATCGTCGTAGTTGGCATTGAGCGACAGGCTTTTTTTCCCGTCGGCGGCGTGAGAAACCGTAAAGGACTTCTCAAAGAGGGTATACTCGGACTGGGCATAATAGGTGGTATAGCTGCCATTGGACCAGGTATGCGACAGGTCGCCCGACAGACTGGCACTCTTTTGGGTGCAGCTGTATGACACCTGCTTGGATGAGCCGGTCAGGTACTTGGTCAGTTTGATGTCAACGGTCGAACTGTTGGCGCTGACGCTCTGTGCGCTTACCTTGGCATACAGCCGCAGGCAGACCTTGCCGCCGTAGGCCGACAAAAAGGTGTAATAGCCCGACTCGGTCAGCAGTTGATAGGTTTGGGTCAGTGTTGCCATAGCCGCACTCCTCAATACCAGATGTACAGGTCGCCGTCGCTGCCGCCGGTCGGGGCGGCCGTGCCGACCGAGATTCGGTTCTGCTTGGTCTGCTCGAGCGTCTGTGTCTGCGAGTCGATCAGGGCCAGCGCCTCCTCCACCTCGGGCAGCAGGGTGCCGTTGAGGTAGTCGCCGATGGCTCGGGGGCCCTGGTCAAATTTGGCCTTGAGCTCGGCCGCCGTTTCGGTCGGACTGTCGGCCAGTTTGGTGATCACGGCCAGGTCGGCCGTCAGTTTGGTTAGCTTCATAGTCGTTTCCTCACTTTATATATCGGATGATGCCGGCCAGGTAGCGCACCGCCGCCACCCCGAAGCGTCGGGCCGAGCCAAAGCGCAGCGACAGGGTCAAAAAGTCCTTGACCCGCAGCGGCAATTTGACCAGATCCTGATCATCGGTGGTGAAGGACAGGGTGGAAAAGTCAAGCGCCCCAAAATCCAGCCCGCCCATATGGAAGGTGCACAGGGTCTTGGGCACACCGCCGTCGGTGATGACCGACACCGTCACGTCCGAATTGACGATTCTTTTCAGCAGCGCCACCGCACCGTTGCGCCCCACTCGCTTGCGCAGGGCCGGGTCGCCGGCGCACTCGGCACGGGTCTCAAAATAGCTGTCAATGGCCTGCCCCTCGTCGTCGGTGCCGTCAAAAACGCCGACACGGCCGTCCTTGACCCAGTAGAGCTGCTCCCCGCCGTAGATGGCGTCGAGCCGGCAGTCCCAGACAAACCACTCATACTCTCGCCGTCCGTCGGTGCGGTAGGGGGCACGGCCGTCGGCCAGGTAGAGCCGTCCGTCAGCCAGCAAACACAGATAACTGCCCCAGACCGCCATGCCGCCCGCCCCACGCAGGCACAGGTCGCTGTCGATGAGGGTCGAACGGTGTCCGAATCCGTCGGCCAGCCCCTCGATGCCACGGGGCGAGCGCCAGACGATGTCGTCAACAAAGGCGGCGGCATCCCCCACGCAGCCGACCGTCACCGACAGCGGCACCGTCGGGTAGATGCGCCCGAGCTCATAGTCGATGGACGGCTCGTGGCGGTTGACCCCCTGCTCGGTAAAGGCGTACAGACAGCCCTCGCCGGCCGCCAGCGCCGTCACGGCACACTCGCCTTCCCGATACCAATCGGTATCGGCAAAATAGGTCGGGTCGTCCAGGCGGCTGTGGCGCAGCAGCCCCTTCTCGCCGCCCGCCACAAAGATGCGGTTGTCAAAAACGCAGGCACGGTTGCAGCCGACCACCTTGGCTCGACCGTTGGCGGCACGGTAGGTGATGAGCACATTATCATCCCCGCCGGCGGCGGCTGACGGGGCGGCGGTAAAGGTGACGGTGCCGGCAGACAGATTGACGCTAAAGCCGCTGACCGAACGGCCGTCCACCGTGACCGATTCGACGGCGGCAATGTCGGTGGCATCCAGAAGATAAACGGTGCTGCTGCCATCGCTGCGAAAGGAATTGATGCGCTTAGTCGTAAGCAGATTGACCGGCTGATAGAGGGTACCGCCGCCCGACGGGGCACGCCCGACGGTGGTGATGGGCACCCGCCCCTCAACGGCCGTCAGGCTCTGTCCGTCAAAGCGGTAATAATCCTGCCCGTCAAGCAGCCACAGCGCCCCGGCGTAGACAAAGCCGCAAGAATCGGCATCGGCCAGGGTGGCCAGGCGGTTGCCCAGCAGGTCGTACAGGCCGTCACCGGCGTGGACATAGACCCGGCCGTCCAGCCGATACAGCCCATGCACCCTTACGCCGTAGTCGTACACCAATCGGCGGCCGGGACGGGTCTCGAGAAAGTCGGAGTAGCCGTCGGCGTAGGCCTTATACATGTTGCACATGCGGGGCGAGCGGGAGGGACTGACATAGCGGTCTTGGGTCGACAGGTCGACCCCGCCCAGCGCCTCATAGGCCACCCGAACGGTGCTTGATGCGGTTGGAATTTTCATATATCTTCTCCTTGGCATACCCTGGCACGGCCACGCTTATGCTTGGTAAATCGGGTCATCAGGTCATAGGCGTCCTCCCGCCAGCGTACCGCCTTGCGCTCGTCCTCGTCCTCGAAGACATAGAAGGCGGCCAGCAGCGGCACGATGGCCGCCGCCTCGTCGGAGAGGGCCAGCGGCGTATCGTCGGGCGTTACCGCCGACAAAGCGGGCAGCGCCGCCTCGCCAAAGGCGGCCGTGACGATGGCCGCCGCTCGGTTAAAGCCCTCGGCAAAGAGGGCAGGCTCTTCGGCATACCTCGCCTCGCCCTGCGCCCCCAGACGCAAGATCTCTCCCCTTACATCTTTCCATAATTTCAAAGTTTCTTCTTCCCCCTTTGAAATAGGTAATAGGTAATAAGGAATAGTGAAGAAGTGTCGGTAGGAAGCTTCGCTTCCTTCTATATAAAAGAAAGCGAAGCTTTCCTCCTTCACTTATTCCTTTTTACTTCTTCCCTCTTCCCTCGCCATCAGGCGCTGTGCGCCTTGATGACGTACATCTCCTTAGGTCTTACCACCTTAGCGCCGTAGGTGTCCAGGCCCTTGACGGCGTCCTGGAAGCGCTGGGCGGGGCGGTAGGCCTCGGTCTGATTGATCTGGCCGGCAAAGGCGATGGCCTTCTTGGTGCGGATCATCAGATAGTCGTCGGTGCCGTCGTTGTGCAGGTTGGTCGAGATCTTGACGGTAGCGCCGTTATACATGCCGACGATACCACGCTTGATCAGATCGAGGTTGTCGGTATACAGGGCGGTCAGCGCCTCCTTAAAGAGGTTGTAGAACCAGGGGGTGACGGTGATGACCACCTCGTCGTTGATCTTGACGTCGTTGCCCCACAGCCAGACAAAGGCCTCGTCAACGGCCTTCTTGGCAGCGGCCGCATCGGCAATGGCCAGCGAGCCGCTCAGCTTGCCGGCATCGACAGCCTTGGCGGCGATGAAACGGTCACGCTCCTGAGCCAGAGCGGCGGCCGATTCCTGCATCAGGGCCGGCATCAGGCCCTCGATCGACTGGGCCTTGTCGACATCGTCGACGCCGAAGTTGAAGAACTTGGCCTGGTCGATATCCAGGTACATCTCGGTGTCGGCCACCTCTTCGGGAGCGCCGATGTCGGTGCCGTCATAGGTGCCGATGGTGGGGCGGGACACGCCCAGGATCTTGACACGGGTGCCACGCTTGGCGTCGCCCTCAAACTCGGTGTTGCAGTCCTCCTGCATCACCGACGCCGCCTCCAGCTCATGCTGGATGTGATTGGACCATACGATGGGTTTGAAATTGTTGTAAGCCATAGTAAAATTCTCCTTTATTTCCATTTTGTCATCGACTTCTGAATCCTCTTCAAAAGTCCGGGGTCTTTCTTGAAGTCCCGATCGGTTAAATGATCGACTTCAGCGGGGGAGTAAAACTCCTTCGTCCCAGTTCCCGTGGTCTGCACGGCGCCGGGGATGGGCGGCGGGGTGGTGGTCTTGCGGGCCTTGCCGGCCTTGAGGATCTCATAGGCGGTCAGGGCGTCGACTCGGCCGGTGGCCATGATGTGGATAAAGTCACGGGGCAGGTCGTCGATGCCGGTGGCGGCAAAATCGGGGTAGACCTGTTTAATGGCGGCAATATCCTTCTCCACCGTCGCGCGATCTCGAGCGGCGCGCAACTCCTTGAGTTCCGCTTGGCCGGCCTGCCAGCTCTCACGCTCGGCACGCAGAGAGCCCAGCTCCTGCTCGGCCTTCTCCTTGGCACGGCGCATGGCGGCAAAGGCCGCATTCTCCTGGGGGGTCTGATTGGGTTCCATATATCTTAACTCCTTTGTTTACGCATCGGAGGGATGCGCGAAATAAGTAATAGGTAATAGGGAATAAGGAATAGGTTCGGTTTCTTTTTTATATAAAAGAAATCGACCGCAGGGAGATTTCCTCCTTACTTCTTACCTATTCCCTATTCCTTCTTCCTTCTGGACAGATCCTCGCTTTGCGAGGATCTGCTCCAATTTCCCCTTTGGCAGTGCCGAATGGGAATCGAGCAGGCTGACATACTCCTCAAAGGTCAGGTGGCCGCCGGCAAAGAGGTTGTCGAGCGCCTGGGCGGCGGCGTACTTGGAATAGGGCGACTCGGAAGAAATGTCGATGCGGATGGCCACCCGCAGATCCTGCAGGGCGGCAGCGTCGAGAAACTCCTCGCTGCCGTCTAATCGGGTGACGGTCAGCCCCATCGGATGATAGACGCACCACAGTTCCAGCCATATGGCGGCGATGTCCTCGACAAACTGGCGATAGGCGGCGATCTGCTCGTTTAAGGGCAGTTGCGCCAGGTCACGCACCGCCAAAATGGCAGCGCCCGACGCCTTTTCGGGGTCGATGCTGCCCACCGCCGCATCGCCCGAGCCGGCCAGCTCCCGTGTCAGGGTCAACAGCTCGCCGCTCAACCGCTCGGCGGCGCTGCCGATGGGGACGGGCGACAGATAGGTGATCAGGTCGGACACCTGCGTGCCGGCCAGGTTATCGACCGCCACATGCGCCCCCACCTGGGTCAGCGCCTCGATGTCCTCGACACGGTCCTTGTCATAGACCAGCTTCGGATAGGCAAAATTCTTGACGGCCAGCGCACGGCGGGCCATGGTCTTGTTCAGTTCATTCTGGTTGGGGATCAGCCCGGCCACCTCGCCACGGCCACGGGCCGAGCCCTTGACGCTCTGCCAGACAAAGGCAGCCAAGGGATAGCGGGTCAGTCCCCCCTGCACCGCCCCCTGCGCATCACGGGCGCACAGGGCCGTGTCGGGCTGGTAGATGACCGACTTGGTACTGCGCACCGTGTGCACATACCCCGCCTCATCTTTATATAGGTAGAGAAGACAGGTGCATTTGTCCTCGCCCATCTCGGCTCGTGCCTGCTCGGTCAGCAGGTTGCCGGTGCTGTCGTCGGCCGTGATCTCGGCCAGCGCCTTTTCATTCACGCCGTGTTGGCGGCCGATGGCTCGCACCTGCTCGACCAGCCGACGCTCGGCAATGAGGATGTAGGGCTGGCGCTGGATGTCGGTGCACTGCTCGTCACCCAGGTAAATATTGGTGTTATCCAGCACCTCGGCACGGCCGTCGGCGTCGTAAAAGTACAGGTAACTGTCCCCCGCCACCGCCGCATCCCGCACCACCTGCCAGCACAGGGTGTCCAGCTTGAAGCTCTCCCAGCGGGCGGCGGCAAACTCGCTTAGGCTGTCGCAGACAGCCCCCTGCGCCCTGCGGCCGAGGGGGTTATAGGTGATGGCCACCTGCCCCTGCGCCACCGTCGCCACCTTGTTTCGCACCGTCGGCGCCACGATGTTCATGACCGGGTAGTCCTCACCCCCGTCCCACTGGTCGCCCAGCATATAACGGTGAGCCTTCTCGGTCGCCCCGTACAGGTCGATGCGCCGATGATGCTCCTGGCCCTTCTCGTATAAATTCCAGATTGCTGTTGCACTCTTTTTCATGCAAACCTCCAATGATATTGTTTCCTCTTACGCTCCCCTTGCGAACAAGGGGAGGTATCTCTGCCTCAATCTTAGACCACGCGTGGCTGATCACCTAACCCCAGCGCACTGCGTTTCGGCACCACGCTGAAAAACGGCAGTGGCTCGGGCTTTCTTAACATAGCCGGCCGTGGCCGCCCGGCCACAAAGTAGCGCAGGGCGTCGGGGGCGTGGGTCAGTTCGTGCGGATGGATGGCCACATCCCCCGGATCATGCGGGCTGACGGCCAGCGCCGGCAGGGTGCGGATGAGGTTGCGGCAGGAGGAAAAGATGCGCAGGGCAGCGCTCGTCTGCCCCTGCTCGTCGGGATAGGGGCGCAGCCACTCCTTGAGCTCCAGCCAGCCCTGCGTCCGATCGTTCTGGGCACGGCGCAGCGGGATGCCGCTGTTGTGGAAGATCTCGGCCGTGCTGCGGCCGGTGTCCTTGTGCCGATTCCACAGGTCGGGCGGGGCAAAGGTGGCGGCGATGGTCTCGTGGGTGTGCTCCCGAATGCGTGCCGCCGCCTGCGACACGATCAGCCCCGGCTCATACACCTCACGGTAAACATAGGCTCGCCCCTGCTCGTCGACCGCCACAAACAGGCAGGCCAGCATGTCCAGGCCGTAGTCGACGGCACGGTAGCGAGGCCAGTGCCGTGGCAGAGCAAAGGGCTCAAGCACATGCACCCTGCGGTCAAACTCGGCAAAGTACTGTCCCTCAAACAGGTCCCAGCACCCCTCCAGCAGCGCCTTACGCTCCCGCTCGCCCAGCAGCTCCAGTCGGCGGCGATAGTCGGGATCGGCTCGCTCCAGATAGGCGTTGTCGCTCAGCCGAGCCGGCAAAAAGATGCGGCTCAGTCCCCCCACCGCAAAGGCGGTATCGGGCGGCGACGGGTCGATAAACCGAGCCTTGACCCAGGCATGGCCAAGCCCGCCCGGATTTGTAGTAGACTTTACTGATTTGGGAAACTCGTTGGCGCCTCGCACACGGGAGAGCAGATAGCGGTACATCTCCTCGGTAAAATGGGTCAGCTCGTCGAAGCGGATGACGTCGTACTCGGCCGACTGGTATTTGTAGACATCGTTGGGGGCGTCGAGCGAGCCGAAATCGAGCAGCGAGCCGTTGGCAAAGCGGCCGCAGTGGCGGCTCGATTCAAACTTGAACAGTTGCCGTGGATAGAGCTCCAGGGCGGTGCGCACCAGTGTCTTTTCCAGCTCCCCGTAGGTGCGCCGCAGCAGCAACTGCTTAGAGCCGGGATAGCGCAGCGCGTAAATGAGGGCATCGCACAGCTGCCCATAGCTTTTGCCGCCCCCTGCCGCCCCGCCGTAGAGCACCTCAAACTCCTGCGCCGCCACAAAGGCCCGCTGCCGCTTAGTCAGTTGTAATTTCAACCCGGAAGTCGCCACCGCCGTCGCCCTCCTCCATCGACTCACGGATGATATCATAGGCCTTGACATCCCCCCGCATGGCCTTGCTCACCATCGACAGGGCAATGGCTCGAGCCGCCGTGATCTTCTTGGGCGCCCCGACAAAGTCCCCGCACACCTCGGCCGCCGCCTCCTTGCTCAATTTCAACGGCAGCACAGCCCCGAACGCCTCCTTGATCTCATCTTTCATCTCATCACCTCCATGACCATTCGGTCATATTTTCCCTCAAAAAAATAGATGCGTTTACATAATATTGCCCTTTTGGGCTTTTTTTCGAAAAAAGACAGGATGACTATGACCCTTCGGTCATGTCCTCACCGCCAAACGGCACAAACAGATCTTCGGGTGCTATGGTGATCTGACTGTTGTTCTTGAGCCGACGCTTTTTCCCCGTGCGCCCGTTACGAGCGTAGCGAGTATCGTCTTTGTCTTTGTCTTTGTTTTTGTCTTTGTCTTTGTCTTTGTCTTTGTCTTGGTATGCGTCGGTATGCCACCGCATACGGGCCGCTTCTCGGCTCTTGCGGCACCTGTCCTCATAGGCTGCCTTATTCCGATCAATGTCCTGGATGTACCGAGCCAGATAGTGCCTCTCCTGCCCCTTAAGAACCGGCGGCACGCCCGTGTCGGCATAGAGCAGCAAGGCACGAATGAGCCGCCCGAACTGTGCATCATTCAACTCGACACAGGCGTCGATGGTGTCATAAAAGAGCTGGATGTATGTCAGCCCCATCCTCAGGCCGCTCCGCCGAAGACAAACTCAACATAGGAATCTTTATCGTTTTCAGCATACTCACGCAGCAGATCCTCGTCGCTTTCCTCCATCGCCGCCTCAAACCGACAATCGACGCTGTCGCAGACAGGGCCTCGCTCGGTTTGGATGACATCATCATACGGCCCGACGGGGCGACCGCAGATGCAACACAGCGGCAACTCGGGCAGACAGCTGTAGCAGCCGTCGCACTCGTCGCCATCGTAGCAGGGTATTGCCATAGTTATCACCGTCCATTTGGTCATATTATTGCACAAAAAAAGAGGTACCATTTCCTTTTGCAACGCAATTATACCACAAAATGTTGCATTTGTCAATATATTTTTGTTGCATTTTGCATTGCATTATGCTATACTGCAAGAAAAGGAGGGATGCGACATGGAGAAAAGACCGGTCATTCCTGAGATTTTTGCCAAGCGGCTGACCCAAAAGATTGCCGAGCGGGGCGAGAGCTGTCATTCGGTGGGGGCGGCGGTGCATCTGTCGGCGGCCACCATCAGCCGTTATTGTAACAATTTAATTGATAAGCCCAAGACGGCGGTGGTGCGGATGCTGGCCGAGCATCTGCGGGTATCGCCCGAGTGGCTGATGGGCTACGATCGCCCCGAAGATCGGGCGCAGGCGGCCGGGCTGATGCCGGTCGAAGTCAAGCAGCGGCCGGTGTTGGGACAGATCGCAGCCGGCCGTCCCATCTATGCCGAGTCGCCGAGCGACTATTATGTCGAGGAGAACGACGACCGTGCCGTTTTCAGCCTGAAGGTCAAGGGCGACAGCATGATCGGCGCACGCATCTACGATGGCGACACCGTCTTTATCCATGCCCAGCCCGATGTCGAGGACGGCGAGATCGCCGTGGTGCTCATCGACGACGAGGCCACCCTCAAGCGGGTCTACAAGGTGGATGACCGCATCATCCTGCGTGCCGAAAACCCGGCCTATCCCCCCATGGAATTTTCCAAAGCCGACGGCAAGGCGCTGCGCATCTTAGGGAAGGCCATCGCTTTTCAAGGCAAATTATGATTACATATATGATCTGGGATTGGAACGGCACCTTATTGGACGATGTGTCCCTCAATCTCACCATCCTCAACCAACTGCGCCGAGAGGAGGGGCTCCCGCCCCTCTCCCTTGCCCAATACCGAGCCGCCTTCGGCTTTCCCATCCGTGATTTTTATGAGCGCATCGGCTTTGATTTTGCAAAGACCCCGTATGAGGTGTTAGCCGACCGCTACTGGGCGCTTTACGAGCAGGGGGTCAAGACCTGTCCGTTGGCGGCCGACGCCGTCCAAACGCTGGCGGCGCTGCCCTGCAATCATATCATTCTCTCGGCCTCGCCGCTGGATGCGCTGCGGGCACAGGTGGCGCAGTACTCCGACTTGGCCGCCCATATCGACCGCATCCTGGGCACCGACAATGTCCTGGGCGCTTCCAAGACGGCCCTCGCCCAAGCCTTGCGTGACGAGGGGCTGTGCCGACCCGAGGAGATGCTGTTGGTGGGCGACACCGACCACGACGCCGCCACCGCCGCCACCCTCGGCTGCCGCTTTGTGGCTTATAGCGGCGGCCACCAAACCAATAACGGAATTCGATCCCTCTCGGAGGTTATCCATGAAATTAACCTATAAAAAAGGCCTAAAAGACGGAATCCCCATTGCTCTGGGCTATCTCTCGGTATCCTTTACCTTTGGCATGATGTGCGCCAAGGGGCAGCTGCCGCTGTGGATCACCCAGCTGATCTCCATGACCAATTTGACCTCGGCCGGGCAGTTTGCCGGCACCGAGCTGATCCTGGCTCAGGGTCTGCTCATGGAGGTCTTTGTCACCACCCTGGTCATCAATCTGCGCTACATGCTCATGTCCTTCTCCCTCTCGCAGAAGCTTGACCCGACCATGCCCCGCTGGAAGCGTGCCTGTCTGGCCTTCTTCAACACCGACGAGATCTTCGCCGTGGCCATGCAACAGCAGGGGCACATCAGCGCCCGCTACACCTTGGGCCTGGCCACCCTCCCCTATCTGGGCTGGGCGAGCGGCACCCTGCTCGGAGCGGTAGCCACAGGGCTTCTGCCCGAGAGCGTGTCAAGCGCGCTGGGCGTGGCCATCTACGGCATGTTCATCGCCATCATCGTCCCGCCCGCCAAAAAGGATAAAGCGGTGCTGACGGCCGTCGGCCTCGCTGTCGCCCTCTCCTGCGCCCTGCGCTTTCTGACCGACCTCTCCTCCGGCTGGGTCATCATCCTGTGCGCTCTGCTTGCGGCCGGCGTTACCGCCGGCCTGTTTCCGGTAAAGGAGGCTGACGTATGACCCGCATACTATTATCCGTCCTCATCATGGCCCTCACCACCTACCTGCTGCGTGCCCTGCCGCTGACCCTCTTTACCAAGCAGATCCAAAACCGCTTTGTCCGCTCCTTTCTGACCTATGTCCCCTACGCCGTGCTGGCCGCCATGACCATCCCCGACATCTTCTTCGCCACAGGCGACCTGCTCTCGGCCGTCATCGGCCTGGCCGTCGCCGTGATCCTGGCCTGGTTCGGCCGCAGCCTGCTGACGGTCGCGCTGTGTTCCAGTGCCGCCGTCTTTGCGGCTGAATTCATCATTCATCACTCATCATTTATCACTTCTCATTTCTAACGCTCTGTGCGATGCCGAGGAAATGCGAAATGATGAATGATAAATGATAAGTGCATAATGATTTCCCTTGCATTTCCTATATATTTATAGTATGATATTGTATTATAATATTTGCCAAAGGAAGAATATCATGAAAAACACCGAAAAAACTATGGAAAAGATCGTTTCCCTGTGCAAAGGTCGTGGCTTCATCTTCGCCGGCAGCGAGATCTACGGCGGTCTGGCCAACACCTGGGACTACGGCCCGCTTGGCGTGGAACTGAAAAACAACGTCAAGGCCGCCTGGTGGCGCAAATTCGTGCAGGAGAACAAATATAACGTCGGCCTCGATGCCGCCATCCTCATGAATCCCCAGACCTGGGTCGCCTCCGGCCACGTCGGCGGCTTCTCCGACCCCCTCATGGACTGCAAGGAGTGCAAGGAGCGCTTTCGTGCCGATAAGGTCATCGAGGACTGGTGTCAGGAAAACAATTTCGACCTGGGCAAGGCCGTCGATGCCATGTCCCAGTCCGAGATGAAGGACTTTGTCGAGGAGCATGCCATCAAATGCCCCACCTGCGGCAAGCATAACTGGACCGATATCCGCCAGTTCAACCTGATGTTCAAGACCTTCCAGGGCGTCACCGAGGACGCCAAGAACACCGTTTATCTGCGTCCCGAGACCGCGCAGGGCATCTTCACCAACTTCCAGAACGTCCAGCGCACCACCCGCCGCAAGCTGCCCTTCGGCGTCTGCCAGATCGGTAAGTCCTTCCGCAACGAGATCACCCCCGGCAACTTCATCTTCCGTACCCAAGTCGGAGGCCAAGCGGTCTTAGGAAGACAATCCAAGCCCACAACTCCTTGGCCCACAGACCGACATGGCTACGATCCGACTTGCAAGCTGCCCTTCGGCGTCTGCCAGATCGGTAAGTCCTTCCGCAACGAGACCACCCCCGGCAACTTCATCTTCCGTACCC
>JAZOAH010000008.1:0-113885 GCA_045595395.1 Eubacteriales bacterium
TTCTTTGAGACCACCGTTCTGCGTGGTTCCGTACATCTTTGCAACGGCGAAGAAGCTGCCCCCGCTACTATGGCCAACTTCATTACCGATGAAGATTACATCACTTCTACTCACCGTGGCCACGGCCACTGCATTGCCAAGGGTGCTGATCCCAAGTATGCTCTCTGTGAGTTGATGGGTAAGCAGGACGGCTATTGCCAGGGCCGCAGCGGCTCGATGCATATTGCCGATTTCTCCAAGGGCAACCTGGGTGCCAACGCTATTGTCGGCGGCGGTTATCCGATCGCTACCGGTGCTGCTCTGGGCGTAAAAATGCAGAATCAAGACCGTGTTGTCGTTTGCTGGAGCGGTGACTCGGCAACCAACGAAGGTACCTTCCATGAGGCCCTTAACCTGGCTGCCATCTGGAAACTGCCGGTTATCTTCGTGGTAGAAAACAATCTCTACGGCATTTCCGTTCCTTCCTGGCAGAGCACCTCGGTTAAAGATATTTCGGTCCGTGGCGCATCCTATAACATCCCCGGCATTACTGTCGATGGCAATGATGTTGTAGCGCTTGCCAAGGTTTTTGAAAAGGCTGTTAAGGATGTTCGTGCCGGCAAGGGCCCCATCCTTATCGAAACCAAGACTTACCGTCACCTCGGCCACTGGGTCGGCGACCCGACTCCGTACCGTACCCGTGAAGAGGTCGAAGAATGGAAGAAGAAGGATCCTATCCCCAGACTGCGTGAGTATCTGATGAAGGAGCATAAGGTGACCGTCGAAGAACTCGATGCCATCGCCGCTGCTGCTCAGAAGGAGATCGACGAGGCTGCCGAGTACGCACTCTCTGCTGCCGAGCCCGACCCCGCCAATGTTCTTGTGGATGTATTCTATGAAGGGGGTAACAACTAATGAGTATCAAAAGTTACGCTAATGCTGTAAGAGATACCATCGCTGCCGAAATGCGCAGAGATGATAAAGTCTTTGTCATGGGCGAGGATATTGAAGTTCTGGGCGGCATCTTCGGCTGCACCAGAGGTTTGGCTGATGAATTTGGTGTAGATCGTGTCAGAAATACCCCCATCAGTGAAGCCGGCTTTGTCGGCGCCGGTCTCGGCGCTGCCTGCGTTGGTATGCGCCCGATCGTTGAACTGATGTATATGGACTTCTCGTTGGTTGCTGCCGATCAGATCATCAACCAGGTTGCCAAGACCCGTTATGTATTTGGCGGCAAGGCCCGTATTCCTCTGGTTATTCGTGGCCAGCAGGGTGTCGGCCGCGGCAATGCTGCGACCCACTCTCAGAGCATGGAAGCTCTCTTCGTGCATTTCCCCGGTCTGAAGGTCGTTATGCCCTCGACTCCTGATGATGTTGTCGGTCTGCTCAGAACAGCTATCCGTGATGATAACCCCGTTATCTTCATCGAACACAAGCAGCTCTATGTGCAGAAAGCTGAGGTCAATGATGATCCCGACTACATGATTCCGTTCGGCAAGGCTAAAGTTGTTCGTGAAGGCAGCGATGTCACAGTTGTCGGTACTCACACCTATGTCCAGAAGGCTGTCAATGTTGCCAAGGAACTCGAAAAGGAAGGCATCAGTGTTGAGGTTATCGATCCTCGCACCATTGTTCCTCTCGATATGGAGACCATTGCCAATTCGGTTAAGAAGACCGGTCGTGCTGTTGTTGTGCATGAAGCTCACAAGCGCTGCGGTATCGGTGCAGAAATCGGTTCCCAGATCTCTGAAAATTGCTTTAAGTACCTGGATGCTCCTGTCGAGCGTCTTGGTGCTAAGGACTGCCCGCTGCCCTTCAACCTCGGTCTGGAAAACGCAGTTGTTCCTCAGGAGAAGGACATCTACGACGCCATCAAGAGAACGCTCTATAAATAAAGGAGGCAATCATTATGGCATCCAATATTATTATGCCTAAGCAAGGTCTCCAAATGACCGAAGGTACCATTATTAAATGGCTGAAAAAAGAAGGGGAGACCGTTAACGAAGGTGAGCCTCTTTTCGAGATGGAAACCGATAAGTTGACCATCACGATCGACTCAACCGCTACCGGTACTTTGCTCAAAATCGTCCGTGGTGAAGGAGAGCTTGTTCCCATTACCGAGACGATTGCTATTGTCGGCCAGCCCGGCGAGGCTGTAGATGCTCCTGCGGCTGCTCCTACAACTCAAGCCGCTCCGGCAGCTCCTGCTGTTGATCTGAGCAACATCAATGCTTCTGCCATCATCATGCCCAAGCAGGGTCTACAGATGACCGAAGGCACCATCATTAAGTGGTTTAAGAAGGAAGGGGAGACCGTCAAAGAAGGCGAGCCTCTCTTTGAGATGGAAACTGACAAGCTGACTATCTCTATCGACTCCACTGCTACTGGTACCGTTCTTAAGATTGTTCGTGCCGAAGGGGAAATCGTTCCCATTACCGAGACCATTGCAATCGTTGGTGAACCGGGTACGGATGTATCGGCGTTGCTGTCTGCTGCACCCACTGCGAACGCCGCTCCTGCCGTTGATGCTCCGACTCCTGCTCCTGTAACTGCAGCAACTGCTCCGGCGATTAAGCGTGCACCCAGCGAAAGAGTCTTCTCGACGCCTCGTGCTCGCATGAGAGCGGAAGAGAAGAGCATAGATATCAATGTCGTTGCCGGTTCCGGCCCTGACGGTTTGATCATCGAAAAAGATGTTCTCAATGCAACTGTCACCACTGTGAAGGCTACACCGGTTGCTAAGGTGATTGCCGAGCAAAACGGTGTAGACCTGGCTGAAGTCAAGGGTACCGGTGCCAACGGTAAGATCATGAAATCGGATGTACTGGATATTTTGTCTAAGTCTGCCTTTGTACCGGCTGAAGTTTCGGCTCATGAGGAAACAATCGTTCCTATGACCGGTATGCGCCGTGCTATTGCCAACAACATGATGAACAGCCTGACCACCATGGCTCAGGCTAATCATCGTATGAAGGTCGATATGAGCGAATCGGTGCGCTTCCGTGCCAAGCTCAAGACTGCTGACATCAAGGTATCCTATACCGATATCCTGGTCAAGGCGGTATCTCATGCTCTTATCAAATTCCCGATGCTCAATTCTACGGTGCGCAACAATGACATCGTTCTGCGCAATTATGTGAATATGGGTATTGCGGTTGCCATTGATGGCGGACTGATCGTTCCCAATATTAAGGATGCTCAGTCCAAATCGGTCGTAGAAATTCATGCGCAGGTGGCCGAGTTGGCCGGCAAGGCCAAAGAAGGCAAACTGACCCATGATGAGTACACAGGCGGCACTTTTACCATTACCAACCTCGGCATGTATGATGTCGATGAATTCACCGCTGTCATCAATCCGCCCGAAGCTGCCATCCTGGCTGTTGGTAAGATCATCGATACGCCGGTAGTCGAAAATGGTGAGGTCGTTGTCCGCCCCATCATGACCCTGTCTTTGACCTACGATCACCGCATCATTGACGGAGCTCCTGCGGCGCAGTTCCTGCAGTACGTCAAGACTCTGCTTCAGAATCCGTATCTGATGATGTAATATTTTAGGGCGTGTAGCATGAGTTACACGCCCTATGCCAAAACTCGATAATTTAGGAGTATAAAAATGGCTTATCAATATGAAGTCGCCGTGCTGGGCGGAGGCCCGGGCGGCTATGTAGCAGCCATTGCTAGCGCACAGCTGGGCATGAAGACTGTTCTTATCGAAAAAGATTCTCTCGGCGGCACCTGCCTCAACCGTGGTTGTATCCCCACCAAGGCGCTGCTTCATTCTGCAGAGCTGTACCGTGAAGCCAAGGAAGCGGCTGAATATGGTGTTTTTGCCGAGAATGTTACCTTTGATTACAGCAAAGTCGCCGCTAAAAAGGATGCTGTTGTATCCCGTCTGGTTCGTGGCATTGAGGGACTTGTTCGAGGCAATAAGGTTACTCTCGTCCGCGGTGAGGGTGTTTTCAAGGATGCTCATACCATTGAGGTGTCCGGCAAAGAAGCCCAGACCGTTACCTTTGACAAGGCGATCATTGCCACCGGATCCTATCCGTCCCGTATACCTATTCCCGGCACTGACCTGCCCGGCGTTATGGACAGTGACGGTTTCCTGGCTATGACCGAATTGCCTAAGTCGGCTGTCATGATCGGCGGCGGCGTTATCGGTCTTGAGTTTGCTTCTGTCCTTAAGGATTTCGGCAGCGATGTTTCGGTCGTCGAAATGATGCCCGAAATTCTGCCCGGTACTGATAAAGAGATTGCCGCCGGTATGCGCAAGATCCTGGAAAAGAAGGGGATTCGTTTCTATCTGAATGCCAAGGTTTCCAAGATCGAAGCCGGACTTACCGTGCATTTTGAACAGGATGGCAAGTCACTTTCCGAAAAGGGAGAGATCGCTGTTTTGTCGACCGGACGCAGACCTCTTTCTCAAAATGTTGGATTTGAAGCCCTTGATCTTAAGATGGAGCGCGGCTTTGTTACCGTCGACGACTATTGCTGCACCAACGTTCCCAACATCTATGCCATCGGTGATGTAAACGGCAAAAAGATGTTGGCTCATGCTGCCAGTGAGCAGGGTATGGTTGCTGCCAGAAACTGCAAGGAAGGCAATCATCACAAGGCTGACTTCAAACTAATTCCCGCCTGTGTTTATACCACACCGGAAATTGCCTGCATTGGTTTGGATGAAGAATCCGCTAAAAAGGCCGGCTATGCTGTTAAGGTCGGCAAGTTTGCCTCAACCGGTAACGGTAAGTCCTTGATTGTAGGTGAACAGGAAGGCTTTGTTAAGATCGTTTCTGATGAGGCTACCGGAGAAATTCTCGGTATGCAGCTCTTCTGCGACCGCGCCACCGATATGATTGGTGAAGGTCTGGCCGCCATTAAACTGGAAAGCACAGTGGCTGAGATCGCAGAGGCCGTTCATCCGCATCCGACTGTTAATGAGATGATCATGGAAGCGGCTCACACCATTCTCGGCGAGTGCGCTCATAGCATCAAACGGTAAGGTGACGGCATGAAATTTGAACTCAATTATAGCAAGACCCAGGTTTCTTTTGAAATTCCTGATGAAAATTACTCCTGCACTATCAAGGCCAATCCCGTTAATGTGCAGGAAGCCGGTCGTGAAGAGGTGCGCCGTTCTTTGCAAGAACCAATCGGTGCTCCTGTGCTTCGTGAGGTCGTAAAACCCGGCGAGAAGATTGTTATCATCACCAGTGATATTACCCGTCCCATTCCCAGTTATGACGTAATTCCACCTATTTTGGAGGAATTGAGCGCAGCAGGAGTTGCCGATGAGGATATTACTGTCGTTTTCGCCCTTGGCTCTCACCGTAAGCATACCGAAGAAGAGATGATCCGCCTTGTCGGCAAAGAGGTTTACGACAAGGTAAATTGCATCGACGCTAAAGCCGAAAACTGCGTCCATCTCGGCACAACCAAGGCGGGAACACCCGTGGATGTCTTTGATGTTGTTGCCAATGCCGATCGCAGAATTTGTGTCGGTAACATTGAATATCACTATTTTGCCGGATATTCGGGTGGCGCCAAGGCTATTATGCCCGGTGTTTCGACCCGTGCTGCTATTCAGGTCAACCACTCAATGATGGTTCGTGATGAGGCTGCGACCGGTCGAATTGACGGGAATCCGGTCCGTGAGGATATTGACAGTGTTGTTGAATTTTGCCCCATCGATTACATTGTCAATGTGGTGCTGAGCGAACACAAAAAGATCCTTAAATCCTTTGCCGGTCATTATATTGAAGCACATCGCGCCGGATGTCGTTTTTTGGATACGCTGTATAAAGTACAGATCAAAGAACGCTCTGAAATCGTGATAGCTTCCTCAGGCGGTTATCCGAAGGATCTTAACCTGTATCAGGCACAAAAAGGCCTTGATAATGCTAAATTTGCCGTAAAAGACGGCGGTGTGATCATACTGGTCGCCTCCTGTAAGGAAGGCCTTGAAAATAAGAGTTTTGAGCGCTGGATGACCACTATGACGCCCGATGAAATGGTTGTAGAGATCAAAAAGAACTTTGAACTCGGCGGTCATAAGGCGGCTGCTATTGCGCTGGTCAAGCAGAAGGTCGATATTTATCTTGTCAGCGATCTGGATCCGGACTTCATCCGTTCCATTCACCTGACACCATTTTCTTCCGTTCAGGAGGCTGTTGATGCTGCCTTTGCCAAATGCGGTAAGAACGCTAAGGTTACGGTCATGCCGTATGCTGGATCAACCCTTCCTCAATGTGAATAACAAACAAAAGAACCCGGTTTCCCGGGTTCTTTTTCTATCTTGCAACATAGCACAAAATGGTATATTATATAAGTATAATATCTGGAGATATATTGCATGAGTATACTTGATGTCAAAAACTTAACACATACCTTCGGCGATAAAAAGCTGTTTAACGATACCGGCATATCACTTTTTGGCGGCGATAAAATGGGCTTGACCGGACTCAACGGAGCAGGGAAGACCACCTTTATCAATATGCTGATCGGTGAATTAATACCGGATCAGGGCAGCATTAAATGGAATCCGAAATCCAAGGTCAGTTATCTGGACCAGCAGGTTGGCGTGAAAGAGAAATCTACGATTCGTGAGTTTTTAGCGCGGGCATTTGCCGACCTTATAGATACCGAACGCCGGCTTAATGAACTCAACACCAAGATCGCACAGACAACAGACGATAATGAACTATATAAATTATACATGCGTGCCGGCGCCATGCAAGAGGAACTGGAAAGCCGCAATTTTTATGGCATTAACAGCCAAATTGATAAAATTTCTCACGGCCTGAGCATTCATGCCTTTGGCATGGACACGCCGCTATGTAAACTGAGCGGCGGGCAGCGTATTCGTGTATTATTGGCTAAGATGCTGCTTGAAAATCCGGATGTGTTGATTCTGGACGAGCCGACCAACTTTCTTGATAAAGAAAATATTGAATGGCTGACCAAGTATCTCATCAATTTCAAAGGAGCCTTTGTTCTTGTCAGTCATGATTATGATTTTCTCAATAAAGTCGTGAACTGCATTTGTGATATTGAATTTGGCAAAATGACCCGTTTTAACGGCAACTATGAGAGCTTTGTCGTACAAAAAGAATGTAAACATCAAGAATATGTCAAACAATATAATGCCCAACAAAAAGAAGTGGCTGCCTTAGAAGACTATATTAATCGCAATATTGTTCGTGCATCTACATCGGCCATGGCAAAAAGCCGCCGAAAAAAGTTAGAGAAGATGGAGCTACTGGAAAAGCCGGGTGAAATTCCGCCCCCTACTTTTCAATTTGCCTATGCCGCACCTGTTGGAAAGACGGTAATGTGGATCAATGATCTCGAAGTCGGTTACTCTGAGCCGCTTCTTCCGAAAATCAACTTGATTCTGCGGCTAGGTGAAAAGGTTGCCGTGACCGGCTTTAACGGAATCGGCAAAACCACCTTTCTGAAAACGGTATGCGGACTGCTTGAGCCCGTTTCTGGCCATTATAAATACACCGATCGTCTAAAAATCGGTTATTATGAGCAGGAAAACGTTTGGGATGACCCTTCACTGTCACCATTTCAGGAGATAAAAAACTGTTTTCCCAAACTAAACGACAAAGAAGTTCGCGCCGCATTAGCTCGATGCGGATTAAAGAACACCTTGATGACGCAGAAATTGTCAACATTATCCGGCGGCGAACAATCCAAGGTCAAGATATGCAAATTAACGCTCGACAGTTTTGGGCTTTTGGTATTGGATGAGCCGACAAACCATCTGGATGTCATGGCCATTGAGCAATTAAAAAACGCTGTACAAGCCTTTGAGGGAAGCGTGATCTTTGTTTCTCACAGCAAGGATTTCTGCCAACAAGCCGCCGACCGTACTTTTGACTTTGAATCCCTTTTTGATTAAGAGGTGAGCAATCATGGTATCTAAAATTTATTCCGCTGGCACTGACGGCATCAGCGGCTATATCGTTGAAACGGAAATTGATGTTGCACAAGGACTTCCTACCTTTGATATTGTCGGCTTACCCGATACTGCCGTAAAAGAATCCAAGGAAAGAGTTCGATCTGCCGTCAAAAATTGCGGTTTTGATGTGCCGACACGCCGCATAACCGTTAACCTTGCTCCGGCCGACAAAAGAAAAGAGGGAGCCGTTTTTGACCTTCCTATCCTTATAGGTTTATTACAGGCATCCGGTCAACTTACCGCCGACCTGTCGCACTCGGCGTTTATCGGTGAGCTGTCTTTGTCCGGTGATATTCGCCCGGTATACGGCGTATTGCCGATCATTATAGCTTTACGCGAAGCCGGAATCAAAAGAGTATTTGTTCCGCTGGATAATGCTGATGAAGCAGCTATTGTCAAGGATATAGATATTTATCCTGCCGAACATGTCATCCGCGTTTTGGATCATCTCCTTAATGTTGCACCAATTCCACCTGCACAACCTAAGGAATTGTCTGTGCTTGATACCGCAGCCGGCACTCTTGACTTTGCCGATGTTGCCGGTCAGTTACTCCCAAAGAAAGCTCTGGAAACGGCCGCTGCCGGTGGCCATAATATCCTCTTGATCGGCCCACCGGGATCAGGAAAGAGCATGCTTGCCAAACGTCTTCCTTCGATTTTGCCCGATATGACCTTTGATGAGGCAATTGAAGCCACCAAAATCCATTCCATATCCGGATTGTTATCGCCATCTCATCCCATGATACAGACTCGACCGTTTCGCTCACCCCATCATACCATTTCTTATGCAGGCATGGCGGGCGGTGGCAGCAATCCACGCCCTGGTGAAATTTCTCTAGCGCATAACGGCGTTTTGTTTTTGGATGAACTTCCCGAATATCCGAAAAATGTTCTTGAAGTGTTGCGTCAACCGCTGGAAGATGGCCGTGTTCGCATATCGCGAGCCAGTCAAACCGTTGAATACCCCTGCAATTTTATGTTGGTCTGCGCTATGAATCCCTGTCGTTGCGGCTTCTTAGGCCACCCTACAAAAGCATGCAAATGCACACCAAATGATATAGATCGATATGTCGGAAAAATCTCCGGCCCGCTTTTGGATCGTATTGATATTCAAATTGAGGTTCCTGCCGTATCATATGGTGATCTTACCAGTCAAAGCCGCGGTGAGACCTCCAGAGAAATTAAGGACCGTGTCAATCGCGCAAGACAAATCCAACAAGAACGCTATAAGGGAACAGGCATCACCTGCAACGCTAACATTCATCCCGATATGATTCGCCAATATTGCTCATTGACCGAATCGGCATCCAAGTTGTTGCAAACCATCTTTGAAAAACTGACGTTATCGGCGCGTGGCTATGATCGAATTTTGAAGGTTGCCCGTACAATTGCCGACCTGAAAGGCCATGAAAATATCCAAGATGATGACATAGCAGAAGCCTCACAATATCGCGCTCTGGACAAAAAATATTTCCATTCTCACCGATAATGAATAATCCACATGTTAACATAAAAACTGTTGATAAACCTGTGGAAATAGTGGATAACCGCATATTATATGGCTTTTTTCGATAAAATAAGAGTTATTACTTATGATTATAACAAATTATTATGTAAACAAATGAGGGCAAAATGAATTCAAAAACACTTGAATATGCACTGCTTAATGAAAACCTTCTACTGAAAGGACTGGAACACGATGTAGAAATCACGTCAATTACCTATGATTCACGCCAGGTAGTATCAGACAGTCTGTTTATATGTAAGGGTGCTGCATTCAAAGAAGAATACTTAATATCATCCGTAGAGAGCGGCGCCGTTGCCTATTTATCGGAAACACAATATAATGTCAACATCGGCGGTATACTTGTCAAAGATATTCGTAAAGCCATGGCTGTAGCATCGGCGTGTTTTTATGAGAATCCGTCTAAAAACCTGGATATTCTCGGAATAACCGGGACAAAAGGGAAGACAACCGCTACCTTTATCACGAGAGCACTGTTGGATGCATCCCATAAGCACTACGGTATGCTCAGCTCTGTTTTAACCGACACGGGAATAATATGTAAGGAATCGCATTTGACGACACCCGAATCACCTGATCTTCAGATGATGCTTGGCCAGATCCGAGATGCCGGATTACCCGGCACGGTTATGGAGGTTTCCTCACAGGGCTTGGCTTATGATCGCGTATATGGAGTAGAATTTGCCGCATCTGCCTTTTTAAATATTGGGCAGGATCATATCAGCCCGATCGAGCATAAGACATTTGAGGAGTATTTTGACGCAAAAAAACGAATCTTTGCCGTATCGGATCAGGTATACATTAACTGCGACGACGAATATGCCGCCGAAATGATGGAAAGCGCAAAAGCTTGTCAGTGCAAAATACGCACCTTTGGCTTTTCGGAAGATGCTGATGTTATGGCATATGACCTCACTCGTAAGGGCAAATGCACAAATTTCCGTGTACGCTGTCAAGAGTTTGATCGACAGTTCACTTTACCGATGATCGGAACTTTTAATGTGTATAATGCTTTGGCTGCCATTTGCTTGTGTCTTGGCCGTGTCGAGCCGGCTGCTATGGTTAAGGGCATGCGGCTGGCTCAGGTCCCCGGACGCATGGAAGTTATCGAAGCAAATGACCTAACGGTAATCGTTGATTATGCCCATAACAAACTGAGCTTGGAGAGTCTACTTACCGATATGCGTCGCGAATATCCTGGACGACGCATCGTGTGCGTCTATGGTAGTCCCGGCGGCAAAGCATTTAATCGACGCGCCGATCTGGGTCAGACATCCGGCCGACTGGCCGATCATACCATTTTGACGGCAGATGATCCTGATTTTGAAGATGTCACACAAATCAATGCGGAGATCGGCCGCCATATCACTGCTGTTGGCGGGTCATTTGAATCAATACCGGATCGAAGCGAAGCTGTGAAAAAGGCTATTCTTGATGCCGATGCCGGGGATGTTATTATACTTGCCGGTAAAGGTGTTGAATTGCATCAAAAAACTCTTGGTGGATACACGCCGTATGATGGCGACCTTCCGCTAAGTAAAAAATATTTAAAGATGCGTAAATAATACAATACACCCCTGACGACTGTCAGGGGTGTTATTTTACATAAGATTATGCTTTTTCAGTACCGTTTTAAGATGATTTAACTGCGTTGGATCCATATCGCACAAGGGGAGACGACAAGGGCCCGCATTCAATCCTATCATATTCATGGCAGCTTTGATCGGCATAGGGTTGACTTGACAGAACAAAGCGTCAATCAGATCCATCCATTCCGTCTGCATTTTTGCGCACTCTTCTATATAGCCATTCACAAAGAGTCGATACATTTCATGAGTTGGTTGCGGTAATATATTAGCGATTACCGATATAATACCTTTGGCGCCTATTGAAAGCATGGGTAAATACAAGTCATCGTTACCGGAATATATATCCAGCGCATCACCGCAAAGCTGTTTTATGCGAAGCGACGCCGCTATATTGCCTGATGCTTCCTTTACTGCGGCTATATTCGGATGTTTGGATAGGGCTTGATAGGTTTCCGGATGAATATTAACCGTTGTTCGGGACGGGACATTATACAAAATGCACGGAATATCAATACTGTCTGCGATAGTACGATAATGCCTGATCAGTCCGGTTTGCGTGGCTTTATTATAATACGGCGTAACCAGCAAAAGAGCATCTGCCCCGATCTTTTGTGCATCTTTAGAAAGGGAAACCGCCGTGGCGGTGTCATTGGTTCCGGTTCCGGCAATGACAGGGACGCGTCCGGCGGTCTGTTCTACAACGGTTTGTATCGTTTTAATCTTTTCATCATGGGTAAGGGTAGGGGCTTCACCGGTCGTACCACACACAATAATGGCATCCGTTTTATGCTCGATCTGCCAATCGGTAAGCTCGCGAAGTTTCTGATAATTGACCGAACCATCACGATCAAACGGCGTTACCAGGGCAACACCCGAGCCGGTGAATATGGGTTTTGACATAGGATTCTCCTAGTTAAATGAACCCCTTAGCGCAAAGCAATTCCGCCATAAGTACACCGCCGCCGGCTGCGCCGCGCAATGTATTGTGAGACAGGCAGACAAACTTATAATCATACTGCTTATCTTTTCTCAGGCGTCCGACCGAAACGGCCATGCCATTTTCCAAATTACGATCCAGTTTGGTCTGCGGACGATCCGGTTGATCAAAGTAATGCAGGAACTGCTTGGGTGCACTCGGAAGTTCCAAAGATTGCGGCTCGCCGGAAAACTCATTCCAGCGACGGATAATTTCATCTTCCGATACCTTTTCCTTAAGTTTTACAAAGACTGCTGCAATATGACCATCGGTAACCGGTACACGCAGGCACTGAGAGGTAATAGAAGGCGTTGTAGCGGGAACAATCACGCCATCTTTCACTTCACCCCAAATTTTAAGAGGCTCATTCTCACTCTTTTCTTCTTCGCCGCCGATATACGGAATGACATTGTCGATCATTTCCGGCCAAGAATCAAAGTTTTTACCGGCACCGGAGATTGCCTGATAGGTACAGGCGAGGACCTCGGTAATGCCAAGATCCTTGAGCGGATGCAGCGCAGGAACATAACTCTGCAGCGAACAATTGGATTTTACGGCGATAAAGCCACGCTTAGTGCCCAGGCGAGCACGCTGATGCTGGATGACTTCGGCATGATCGGCGTTGATCTCGGGAATGATCATAGGAACATCAGCCGTTGCGCGGTGTGCACTGTTATTTGACATAACCGGGCACTCCAGTTTTGCATAGCGCTCTTCCAAAGCCTTGATCTCATCTTTTTTCATATTCACGGCACAGAAGACAAAGTCAACCTTTTTTGCGATCTCTTCTGCATCCTTTTCGGCATCCATAACTACCATAGATGCCACATCCTCAGGAATATCCTGCGCCATCATCCAACGGCTGCCGACCGCCTCACGATAGGTTTTGCCTGCAGAAGAGCTGCTGGCTGCCAAACAGGACACATGAAACCACGGATGATTGGCAAGTAATGTGATGAAACGCTGACCAACCATGCCGGTTGCGCCGATGATTCCGACTTGATAATTTTTCATTTTCTTTTCTCCATTCTTGATTTAGCATAAATAATCGGTTGAAAACTGCCGTCACTTAGTATATAATAACTAAAGTTGTAGGCGAATTAACAAAACGATCAAATATTTATACATCATACTACGATAACACGAATTTGTCAATGATTCTGAGGTGTTTCCATGAATCTAAAAGATTTTTATTATGATCTCCCCAAGGAACTGATCGCACAGACTCCCGCCGCTAATCGCGATCAGTCGCGCCTGCTGGTCTATAATATGCGCAATAAAACCATAATAGACAGCGTCTTTCATGATATCCTTGATCGCATCTCGCCCAAAGATTGTTTGATTCTAAACAACTCCAAGGTCATTCCGGCCCGTCTTTATGGTATCAAACAAGGGGGCGGCGCCAAGGTCGAGGTCTTCTTACTGGAACATAAACAGGATAATACCTGGGAGATCATGGTCCGCCCCGGGAAACGACTGAAACCGGGCGCAGTTGTAGATATTGAAGGCGGAAAGATGACCTGTGAGATTCTGGATGTTACCGACGGCGGAAATCGCCTGGCTCGATTTGATTATAACGGTAATTTTTATGAAATTCTGGATGAGATCGGTAATATGCCGCTTCCTCCTTATATTACGGAACATCTAAATGATAATAGCCGCTACCAAACCGTGTACGCCAAAGACCGAGGCTCAGCTGCTGCCCCCACGGCAGGTCTGCATTTCACTCAATCATTGTTGGATGACTTGAAAAACAAGGGCGTCGGCATTGGATATGTCACATTACATATCGGTTTGGGCACCTTTCGACCTGTAAAGGTTGACAACATTACAGATCACAAAATGCACACAGAACACTATGTTTTGCCTCAGGAAACCGTGGATTTGATTCACAGGACTAAAGCGCAGGGTGGACGAGTTATTGCGGTAGGTACAACCAGTTGCCGCACCCTGGAGGGCGTTGTTAGAAATCGTGGAGAACTTGTTGCCGACAGTGGAAAAACCGACATTTTTATTTATCCCGGCTATCAGTTTCAGGTTATTGATGCACTGATCACCAATTTTCATTTGCCCGAAAGTACCTTGCTGATGCTTATCTCAGCATTGGCCGGTAGGGAAGATGTGCTGAATGTTTATCAACATGCGATTGAAAAACAGTATCGCTTTTTCAGTTTCGGCGATGCCTGCTTCTTTGAATAAGGAGAATATATGTATACATTATTAAAACAAGAAAAAAAAGCACGTCGCGGTCAATTTGAAACGGTGCATGGCACGGTGCAAACACCGGCATTCATGAATGTAGCTACCTGTGGCGCGATTCGTGGAGGTCTGTCCTCACTGGATCTGGTCGATGTCGGATGCCAGGTAGAACTGTGCAATACCTATCATTTGCATTTGCGTCCGGGAGATCATGTTGTTAAAGAAATGGGTGGCTTGCATAAGTTTATCAACTGGCAACGCCCGATCTTGACCGACAGCGGCGGATTCCAGGTATTTTCCCTGTCTTCCTTGCGCAAAATTGAGGAGCAGGGTGTGCATTTTGCCTCCCATATTGATGGCAGACGGCTCTTTATCGGCCCTGAGGAAAGCATGCAGATCCAGTCTAATCTGGCCTCTACCATTGCCATGGCCTTTGACGAGTGCATCGAAAACCCGGCGCCTTATGATTATGTTAAAAAATCCTGTGACCGAACGACTCGCTGGTTGTATCGCTGCAAAGCCGAAATGGATCGCCTAAACTCCTTGCCGGATACTATCAATAAAAAACAAAAGTTATTCGGCATCAATCAGGGAAGCACCTATGCGGATCTACGCATAGCCCACATGCAGGAGATAGCAAAACTTGACTTGGATGGCTATGCCATCGGAGGTTTGGCCGTAGGGGAGACAGCCGATGAAATGTATCGGATCATTGATGCTGTAGAACCATACATGCCGACCGATAAGCCTCGCTATCTTATGGGTGTCGGTACACCGGTCAATATTTTGGAAGGTGTTGCCCGTGGCGTAGACCTGTTTGACTGTGTTATGCCCAGCCGTAATGCCCGTCACGGAACCATTTTTACCAGTCAGGGTATTATCAATATCAATAATCAAAAATACATTACCGACTCGGCACCGATTGATCCGGAATGTGACTGCCACACCTGTCGGAATTTCTCGAGAAGTTATGTGCGACACCTGTTTAAGGCCAATGAAATATTAGGTATGCGATTGGCCACGATACACAATCTCCATTTTTATAATAAACTTATGGAACGCATCCGCGAAGCCTTAGATGCCGGTAACTTTTATCAGCTTAAAGATGAACTTTTAGAGAAAATTGGAAAGCGTATCTAAAAAGGGTTGCTTGTCTTTCCTTTTTCGTGTATAATAAATAGAAGATTTTGGAGGTAATAAAAATGAACGAACTTATTAATTTAGGCACTTATCTGTTAACTTCTTCCGCTTCTAACGGTACCGATGGCAATCTCGGCAACAGCACATGGACCATGCTGATCATGCTTGCTGTCATGTTTGTTGCGCTATACTTTTTTGCTATCCGTCCGCAGAAAAAGCGCCAGAAGGAAGAAGAGGCCATGCGTAATAGCATCGATATCGGCGATCAGATAACGACTATTGGCGGCATGACCGGTCGCATTATTGCTACCAATGACGCAGACGATGAAATTATCTTTGAGACCGGCAGCAACAAGTCTCGCATCACGCTGAAGCGTTGGGCCATCCAAGGTAAGGTTGTTGAAGCGACGGAAGAGGCAGAAGATAAGGCGGAAGCCGAGAAAAAACCGGCCAAGAAATCCAAGAAATCTGACAAATAAGAGGTAATGATAATGATTGCTAGTTTTCCTATGGCCACGGTACTCGCCACACAAGGCGGGGGAAGTTTTATCTTTATCATGATCCTCATGTTCTTGGTCATGTATTTCTTCACTATCCGTCCCCAGAAAAAGCGTGAAAAAGAAGAAGCCGCCATGCGAAACAGTGTGGATATCGGCGATAAGATCATCACCATTGGCGGCGTAACCGGTGTGGTCATCACAGCGAAAGACGGCGATGAGGAGATCGTGATCGAAACCGGTGGAGACAAGACCCGACTGCAAGTAAAGCGCTGGTCCATTCAAACTCGAATCCCGCTTGAACTCCCGAAAACCGATATGGACGATGACGATTTTGACGACGATGATGACGATGAGATCATCGAATCCGCTCCCGTCGAAGAGAAGCGTGGTCTTTTTGCTCGCAAAAAGAAATGACTGAAATAGAATAAAGACCTATAACCCCGAATATCTTTTACCATAAAGAATTCGGGGTTGATTTTTATGAAAAAACATTCGACAGGTCTTTCATTGGTGTTTCATATCCTCTTTGGGCTAGCCGCTTCTCTTGGCGTAATGATAGTTATGTTACTGCTTACGGCTTTTATTGCTTCTCGTGATGGCGTATCGGATATCGTATGTTACGTGCTGATCGTAATTTCGGCCATTCTTGCATGGGTTGCCGGCGGTTTTACAGTGGGATTTCGTAATCGTCGCAGCGGTCTGATCATGGGTGCTTTACATGCAGGCGTCATGCTGATTCTGCTGATTCTAATCAGTCTGATCGTCCGCGGCAATGAAGTAGAAATTTTCAGTGCAAAATTTCTGCTATATTTGCTTGGTGGTACTACCGCCAGCATCATCGGTGGCGTTTTAGGCGTACATTTTGCTCTAAAAAGTCGATAAAATTGCAAGAATATCATCGGCACATGTTGTCTTTTTCATGAAAATTTGATACAATATCTGCAGCAAGAATGCGAGTGGTGAATTATGCTGAGAAAAGCCGCATGGGCTGCTGCCGGAATAATACCAACACTGATCGCGGCTAATCTTTTGCCGCGATTTGCTTTATATATTTTTTCTGCTGCTGTCTTGCTTACAACAGTCATTTTGTTCTTCTTCCGCAGAAAGGGAAGGTTCATTCGAACATTCTTCCTTTTAGGCGCTGCATCGCTCGGTTTGTGCTCTTTTTTGATTCAATATGAAATGACAAATACACCATGGCATCTATATGTGAATCAGACCATCCATACTGAGGTAGTATTTAATGAAGGCGAGTCAAACTACTGGTTGGCACAAATAGAAGATGCAACCGTCAATGGAGAGCCTGTTAACATTCGCGGCTCGATTCCAATTTTCACTTACGATCATATTATTGAAAAATACGATCAAGGAATAATTGAATTTACAGTAGTGGCCGATCCGGACACAGGTCAATATATTCCGTCGAATGTGAAAATACTCGATGTAAGCCACCCAATGGCAAAGTCGCTGGCTCAAAGGTTGGATGATTTTCGTCATCAAGTAATTACATTGTTACAGGTGCGTATTGGTGGAGATGAAGGGGATCTTGCTGCTGCATTTTTAACCGGCGATAAAATAGATCTTTCTCTGCAAATTTCGATGAATTTTAATCGAACAGGCCTGACTCATGTTATGGCGGTATCCGGTCTGCACCTATCGATCTTTATTGGCATGATCTCATATTTGCTATCGAAAATAGATGCAAACCAAAAAATTATCAGCGCCACATCCTTACTGTTTGTCGGTCTGGTTGTCGTACTCGGCGGATTCTCCACCTCGGTTCTTCGTGCCGGCATTATGAGTGCTGTTATGTTTTTGGGGCATTTGATTAACCGAAGATCTGATCCACTCAATTCGCTTGGACTAGCTCTTACCATCCTTGCTCTGATATTTCCCGAAGATGTCATTACGCCGTCTTATCTTTTATCCGGCGCAGCAACGGCCGGCATTTTAATGCTGGCTCCGATATTAGATGACAGGTTGTTTGGAAGACTCATCGTTACCCGCACTCAGCGGCAACAGCTATCCTTGATTTCGGTATCGCTAAGCAGTTCAATCTTGACAGCGCCGATTATAATTATATTCTTTAGGGAACTTTCTATTCTCAGTGTACCGGCTATGAGCCTGGTCAACTATCCGGTCACCATTGTCTTGATTGGCTCGACACTTCTTTGTTGTTTGTCATGGGTTCCCATTCTCGGAGATTTTATTGCCTTTATCATACGGATTGTGGCGCAACTGATACTTGATATCGTAGAATTATTGGCTCAATTTGAACAGGCAACGATATCCTTTCACAGTATACCCATGATTGTATTTGCTGTTTTATGTTTGCTTCTAGCTGTGATTGTATGGTTGTTACGCGAAAAGATACAAGTTCGCCGCCTGGTTTCCGGCTGTCTGGTGTTTTTCATGGTACTGTCTCTTGGTGCTGCCGAAATATATCATCACAAATTTTCTAAACTGATTGTACTGTCACAAATATCGGGTGGATGCAGCATCTATATGGATGACGGAAAATCAATCGTTGTTGACTGTGCTAATGCCGCCATGGCTGCTGATGCCCGGGAAATATTAAAAGAACACGGATTTGACCATATTGATTTGCTTCTAGTCACCGGCCTTGACGCTCGTTTGTCAGGCGGCGTGCCGACGTTACTAACATATATCCCGGCCAAGCAAATCGTCATTTCCGGAAATCAACGATATAATGAATACTATTCTCGCGTGATTGATTCGGCAAATGCTGTCGGGGCTAATGTTAGACTCTTTTCAAAAGATACTGTCATTTCCCTGGAAAACCATTCCATAGAACTATACGACCTGGGAGAACACGACAGCAATTTCTCCATAATTGCCGATCACTCCATCGGTTTCTTCCCGACAATCGATGATAAAATTATTGCTAAAAGCGCATTTCTTCCGAATGGTGCACTTCATGTCAACACCTTGATAACCGGCACATGCGCTCAAAAAGGTTCTATCAAATCAACCTTTCTTTACGCTACAAAGCCACAAACCGTTATTGCTCTTATGTCTGGCAGGCGAGAGAAGGAACTAACACCTAGAGAAGCAAATGCCATACTAAGCATCGGAGCTGACTTACAGGTGCTTAACGACAATGAAACATACATAATGGAATATCATCAGATAGGATAATATTTATGGATCTGTCAACATTCAAAGAACAACTGAAAACATCACCGGAATCCGGCATTTACCTGTTTTCCGGCCGTGAAGATTATCTTAAGGGATACTATATCTCGCAATTAATTCATGCTGTTTTACCGAATGGCGATGACGGACTTAATTATATGCACGCTGATTATGCGCAAGTGCGGACGCTGGATATCACCGATTATATTCAAGCACTACCGGTCTTTTGTGAGCGAAAACTATTTCATATTACCGCATTAGACACCGATTCGCCCCGCAAGGACATGAACGAGATTATGGTCGATCTAACCAAGGATTTTCCCGATTATTTGATTGTGATTCTGGATCGGCAAACAACAGACACGCAAGTTCGGTCTTCCTGCTATTCCGACATTAAAAAGGCTGCATCCGATCATGTTTATGAACTGATTTTCAATGAGCAGGATATTGATATGCTTAAGCGATGGATGGCTCGCCATGCAAAAGCATATAACAAAACACTCAAATCAGACACAGCTGAGTATCTACTGTCGATAACCGATAATAATATGCTCTCTCTGAGAAATGAATTACACAAGATTTGCACCTATACACAATCGGATACAATCACCATTCAAGATATAGACGCAGTTACCGTGCGCACCATTGATGCACAGATATACGAATTGGCCGATGCGATCGTTGCCGGTAATGCAACAAAATGCATGCTCTTTACCGATGATCTGCTTGAAAAGTTTCCCGACACTATGGTGCTTGCCAGTGTATACAACTGTTTTTCCCGCCTTTACCGTGTCGCCTTATGCAAGGAACAAGGCTTGTCATCGGGAGAAATAGGCAAGAGGCTTGACATGAAACCGGGAACAGTAAACAAAAATTTACGCATTCTACGTTCCATGTCGCTGAATACGGTACGGCAGTTGATCATGATATGTGCAGATGCCGATCTGGAACTCAAACGAATTTCCCGCGACAAACGAAAGAGCATCGACATATTTTTTCTTCGTCTCATGAGTCACTGTTCTCATTAACTGATATCACCGCCGCATAAAGTAGTGGTGGTGATATAAATGATTATTAGAATCAACAAAACAATTATAGGATTAACACTGGGCATTGCTGTCTTATGTTCTATTGGCTATGGTTATGTAGCTAATCGAAATTCCATAACAACTCTATCTTTGGTAGCGGCGACTGATACTACAATCATCATTGACCCCGGTCACGGAGGCGAAGACGGCGGCGCCGTTGCGGGCGATGGTACTATGGAAAAAAACCTGAATCTGGATATTGCTTTACGGCTGCGAGAAATATTTGAGCTGACTGGTTATACCGTATATATGACTCGTGAAAAGGACAAATCCTTATGTGAGGGATCCTTTAACAAGAATGAGGATATGAGGACGAGAATTGAACTGTCACGCACCTATCCGAATGCACTTTTTATCAGTATCCACCTAAATAAATTTTCAATCGAAAAATATAATGGAGTTCAAGTTTTTTATTCTGACAACAACAACCAAAGCTCAGTTTTGGCGCAAGCCATTCAGAGCAGCATAAAAACAAATCTTCAACCGGACAATAACCGCCAAATCAAACTAGGAAACGAAAACAGCATCCTGCTGCGGCTGATTGAGTCGCCGGCCGTAATCGTCGAAGGCGGGTTTCTGTCCAATAACCATGAATTATCCTTACTCAAAACAGAGGAATATCGTTCAAAATTAGCCTATTGCATCTTTTTAGGTGTCGTAGAGTATCAACAACAGAAAGCGGAAGTGACGTAAATGAAACAAAAAACTGTATACGTATGCACCCAATGCGGTTATATTGCGCCTCGCTGGACAGGGAAGTGCCCCGAATGTCAGGCCTGGAACTGCATGGAAGAACAAGCAACCGCATCGGTATCATCCAAAAACAGTCACTCTCGCAGCGTAATAAGCGGCGAGGATAATACAGCCGTCAGCATAAGCAGCATCGAACAGATTACCTATGAACGATTCTTGACCGGCATGCCGGAATTGGATCGTGTTTTAGGTGGCGGCATTGTCCCCGGCTCAGCCATCCTTGTCGGCGGTGATCCCGGTATCGGCAAATCGACTCTACTGTTGCAAATGTGCAAAAGCATACAAATGAGTGATAATAAAATATTATACGCATCGGGTGAAGAATCTAAAGAGCAGATCAGCATGCGAGCTTCACGTCTGGGCGTTGTCAGCGATGATGTTATGGTGCTGGCCAGCACAGACTTGGACTCCGTTTTAGCATGCGCCGAGCACTTATCGCCGAAAATCATGATCGTAGACTCCATTCAAACACTTTCTTGCGCAGATATCGATTCGACGCCTGGCAGCGTATCACAGGTAAAAGAGTGTACCTTTCGCTTAATTCGTTATGCAAAATCCACAGGCACAGCCCTGTTTATTGTTGGCCACGTAAATAAGGAAGGAAACATTGCAGGGCCCAAAGTACTAGAACATATGGTAGATGCCGTTTTGTATTTTGAAGGCGACAAGCGATTCATGTATCGTGTGATACGTACCATAAAAAACCGTTTTGGCCCCACCAGCGAGATCGGTGTATTTGAAATGGCCGACCAAGGACTGGTCGGTGTTGATAACCCGTCTACCATCTTCTTGTCCGGACGACCGGAAGAAGTTTCCGGCGTCTGTGTTACCTGTGTTATGGAGGGCACGCGGCCGATCCTGGCGGAAATTCAATCGCTTACAGCACCAACGCCTTTTCCTGCACCACGGCGAGTCAGTTCTGGTATTGATTATAATAAGATATGCCTGCTTTTGGCCGTTTTGGACAAGCGTGCCGGGATTGGCCTGGCAACAAAAGATGCCTATATCAATGTAGCCGGCGGTATACGCTTGGATGACCCGGCGGCCGACCTAGCCGTATGCTTAGCCGTCGCCTCCGGCGTAAAGGATTTTACCATCGACGATGATGTCGTCGCTATCGGTGAGATTGGCCTGGCCGGCGAGGTGCGCCCGGTGTCGGATGCCGACCGCCGTATTAAGGAAGGAGCTCGACTGGGCTTTCGCCGCTTCTTGGTATCAGACAAATGCAAACTTGGCAATTTCAGTTCAGATATACAAATTCTGCGAGTCAAAGATGTTCGCTCTGCCATTCGCATACTTATGAACTAACTCCGGCATATCTGAGTTTTGTCTTCCGTATAATGGAAATGGAGGATGAGCTTATGGAAAATCGCAGTTCAAGAAACCGAAAAGGGCAGACAGGATTACATTATAAGGATTTTACCCACCAGCCCCCCGCAAAAAATCAACACCAAGCAAAAAACAAGCCCGAAAAGTCAGATTACTTTACACGTCTGTTGTTTATTCAGACGGTAGCTACAGCAACTATATTGACCGTATTTACGGTGATTCGTTTGATTTCCTCTGCCTTTTACGGAGAAATTGATGACGGATTGCATACATCATCTGCCGCAAGCATCAACATTGACAGCGCCGCCAAACAGGTTATGAGCTATATTCAAACCAGCGAGACCTTTTCGCGGTTATTTCCGTCAGAAACAGGGAAGGGAAATGGCGCACGCTGGACATCGGTCATTTTATCCGATACAACAAGGCCTGATTTGTCATGGAGCGAGCCATGTATTTGTCCGGTAGACTATACTCAAATCACCTCTGATTTTGGCAAGCGAATCGACCCGTTTTCCGGTGAAATTGCCACTCACAACGGTTTAGATATGGCTGTTGCTCAAGGTAGCACCGTCAGCGCAGCATGGCCTGGTACCGTGCGGGAATGTTCCAGTGATTCAATCGGGGGGAACTATATCATCATGGATCATGAGTCCGGGATGAGTACCTATTATGGCCATTTATCCCACATTCTTGTTGAAAGCGGCCAAACGGTAAATGCAGGAGATCATATTGCACTTTCCGGCAATACCGGGAAGTCGACCGGTCCGCACCTGCATTTTGAAATTACTCATAATGGAAAGCCTGTTGATCCGGCAGACTATTTAGATGTTTAGAAACATTCATCGCATTACCGTTCATCCGCTCTTTTTTGCCTGTCTGGCTTGGATCGTATTTACCGATAGTACTCTCTATTTGCTTTTGATTGCTCTTGCTATTTTTTTGCATGAATGCGGTCACATTTTTGTATATTCACGCAATCATATAGTCATTGAACAGATCCGCCTACAGCCGTTTGGTATTAGCATTACGCCTAAAAACCAAGGCCGTATTCCGCACAAAGTGCAACTACTTTGTGCTTTGGCAGGCCCTTGTGCCAATATGTTTTGCGTGGGGTTGTGTTATGCTTTATCTTTTATGATCACACTGCCTGAATGGTTGACGGTGTTTTACGCATCAAACCTGTTTTTAGGCCTATTTAATCTGCTGCCGATAGTACCGCTGGATGGAGGTCACATACTGGGAGTACTGATATCTCGGATTTGCAGTGAATATGTATCCCAAATTGTCTGTTCAGTATGTAGTTTTATATTCGGCTTTGGCTTACTGATTTGGGGCGCTTTCGTGCTGATCGATAGCGGCATGAATATTTCTCTGTGCTTTCTCGGCGGCTATATTCTTATCTGTCTGTCTGTTAAACTATATCAATATAAAAAGAAGAGGACATCCAATGTTAAATCCTAAACTTGAAAGTGCGCTGTATTGCGTTCAAAAGCCCGGCCGCTATATCGGTGGCGAAAAAAACAGCGTGATTAAAAATAAAGATGTCGATATCCGTTTTGCCATGTGCTATGCCGATCTCTATGAGGTAGCCATGTCAAATCTGAGCGTTAAGATTTTATATGAACTTATCAACAGTCGTGAGGACGCCTGGTGCGAACGTGCATTTGCTCCGGCCTTAGATATGGAGGAGCAAATGCGGCAACGCCAGATCCCTTTGTGGGGATTGGAAAGCGGTGATCCTCTGAAATGCTTTGATTTTGTTGGCTTTACTCTGCAATTTGAACTCAATTATACCAATATTCTGCAAATGCTAGATCTGGCCGGCATCCCGCTTTACGCAAAAGATCGCAGTGAAGAGTATCCATTGGTCGTAGCCGGTGGCCCGTGCGCCTTTAACAGCGAACCCGTAGCCGATTTCTTTGATCTGATCATGATAGGGGACGGCGAGGAGCATGTGATGCAGTTGCTGGATCTCTATGCTCAGTGCAAAAAAGAAGGATATTCTAAAAAGGATTTTCTTGCTCAAGCTGCTGAAATCCGCGGCATTTATGTACCCAGCCTGTATCAAGTCTCTTACACGCAGGATAATCAGGTTACCATTCAGCCCGCCAAAAAAGTTGAGCGCTATATCATTACCGACTTGGATCACTGCTTTATGCCTGAAAAACCGCTGGTACCCACCATACAGGTCATACATGATCGAGTTGCTCTTGAAATGTTCCGTGGTTGCATTCGCGGTTGTCGCTTTTGTCAAGCAGGCATGATCTATCGTCCTGCTCGTTTTCGCAGTATGGAGCGTCTCATTGATAATGCTAAAAAGCAGTGTGAAAATACCGGCTATGATGAGATGTCCTTACTGTCTCTGTCCTCCAGTGACTATCCGCAGATCAATGAATTGATCGATTTCCTGACAAAATGGACATGCCCCTCTCATATCCGTCTGTCTTTGCCATCCTTGCGTATTGATAATATGCCTAAGGAATTACTGGAGAAGATCGGAGAGAGCAGAAAGAACGGCCTGACATTTGCACCGGAGGCCGGCAGTCAGCGTCTGCGAGATGTTATCAATAAAAACATCACTGAAGATGACATTATGAAGACCTGCCGCCTGGCGTTCGAACAAGGATACACCAACGTAAAGCTATACTTTATGCTGGGACTGCCAACCGAAACCGATGATGATATTCTTGCCATCGGCGAACTGGCGCAAAAAATAGTCAACCTCTATTATGCGCTACCCACTCGACAAAAAGGCAAAAGCGTAAGCGTCGGTATATCACTGTCCACCTTTGTCCCTAAGCCGTTTACTCCTTTCCAGTGGGAACCTCAGTTAAGCAGCGAAGAAATTGATCGACGCCAAAAATTGCTGCGTAACAGCATCACAACAAAAAAAATAACGGTGCGCTGGAACGATACAAACATTTCGATGCTGGAAGCCGTTTTTGCTCGTGGCGACCGCAGACTGTCTAAAGTAATCGAAACAGCCTACCGATACGGCGCTCGTTTTGATGGCTGGGACGAATTTCTGCGTTTTGATGCCTGGGAGAAAGCCTTTGCCGAGTGTGGGATCGATCCGGTCGCCTATGGCAAGCGTGCCATTTCTCTGGATGCCACATTGCCTTGGGATATGATTGATCCGGGCGTAAGCAAAAAGTTCTTCCAAAATGAAAATAAAAAAGCACATGCGGAAATAACCACACCGGATTGCATCACCGGCTGCTCCGGCTGCGGCATATCTAAATATAAGGGAGGTGTCTGTCTTGGCTGATATGCGTGTTTTTTTTGAAAAGAATGATACGGCACGTTTTATTTCTCACCTGGACCTTAACCGTACCTTTACCCGCGCCTTATTTGCCTCCCATTTGCCGGTATGGTTTACCGAGGGCTTCAACCGCCATCCTCACCTTGTTTTCGGACAACCGTTACCGCTTGGGATGGCAGGGGAGCGAGAAACGGTAGATATGCGAATGCTTGAGGATATTGACGGTACGGTTGTTACGGCAAAACTCAATGAACAGCTCCCCAACGGCATCCGTGTTGTTTTCGCCGCAGCACCGGTTCATGCTCACAAGGAGATCTGTTTTGCCAAATACCGTATAGACCTGGATGCGAAGTATACGAAGGCCTTTGATACCTTCTGGTCGGAACCGAGCATACTTGCTCAAAAGAAGACCAAGCGTGCGATCATCGAGCTGGATCTCAAACAGGAGGTCCGTGAGCTTTCCCGGGAAATACAGGCTAACCGCATGATTCTTCATACCATCATGCCTTGTTCATTCGAATGCTCGATCGGGCCTGCGGTCTTGCTTTCCGCCTTTGAAAAACAGATCAATGAAGAGGTATTTTGCTACAGTACAAGAGAAGGCTTTCTGCTTCATGACTTTACCGACTTTATCTAAGGATTTTATATGAATTACCGTACATTATCAAAGGATATCCTCGATCAAATCAATAAAGCGGAGTATGCATTCTGCGGTTTTGATGATAAAGCCGCACTGCGCCGCAATCCGACACGTGACGAGGCGTCAATTATCCGTCCGCCCTTTGTGCGTGATTGCGAAAAGATCCTGCATCACCCGTATTACGGTCGCTATTCCGATAAAACGCAGGTCTTTTCCTTCTACAGCAATGACGATATATCCAGACGCGCCTTGCATGTACAACTGGTATCACGCATTGCCCGAAACATCGGACGTGTATTGGGTCTGAATTTGGATTTGATTGAGGCCATTGCTTTGGGACATGATCTGGGACACACACCCTTTGGCCATGCCGGAGAGCGATTTCTGAGCGACATATATCATCAGCATACCGGCCGTTACTTTGCTCACAATCTGCAAAGCGCCCGTATCCTGGATGCTGTTTTCTGTCGCAACCTCACCCTGCAAACGCTTGACGGTATCTTATGCCACAACGGGGAGTTTGAACTGGATGAGTATTATCCGTCTGCCGGTTATGATTTTACCGAGTTTGATCGCCGCATGAAAGAGTGTGAAGAAAATGGGGAAGAGGCCATCAAAAAGTTGATTCCATGCACTCTGGAAGGCTGTGTCGTGAGAGTATGCGATATGATCGCTTATCTCGGGAAGGATCGCCAGGATGCTCAGACAGCGCACATTCTGGACGATGTTGACGTGTTTACAAACACTTCACTCGGAAGCATCAACTCAGAGATTATCAACAACATTACCGTAGATTTGATCGAAAACAGCTTCGGCAAAAACAGTATTTGCCTGAGTAAAGATACATTTTCCGCTCTTAAAACCGTGAAACAGGAAAACTATCGCTACATATACGGCAACAGTACCCTTGTCCAGCGATATGATGCAGAGATTAAACCAATGTTTGCTGATCTATATGAAGCACTGCTGGACCAAGCCAAGTCGATGAATCAGGATTCCGTATTGTTTAAGCATGTTTCACTGATCAATACCAATCGAAGCTACTATGGCGCTCAACCAAATTATCAGATGGAAGATCCGGACCGTATTGTTGTTGATTTTATCTCCAGCATGACCGACGATTACTTTATTGAACTGTATAAGTTTTTATTCCCCGATAAGCCTTGTCACATTCGTTTTGTTTCATATTTTGAATAAACAGAGTCCTGCTCATTTGAGCAGGACTCTGTTTTACAGTATAATGCAGATCAAACCATCGCTACCTTCATTTATAATACGTTCCAGTGTTTCTTTATACTTATTGCGCGCCTCATCCGGCATGTTATATAACTTACTGCGCAGCCCATCATTCACCAAATCATAAAGTGAACGCCCAAAAATATCGGTATCCCAAACACTACTCGGCGCATCCTTAAATTGCTGTAGCAGGTGAGATGCAAATTCCTCGCTTTGATTCTCGGTGCCGATCAGCGGTGTAATTTGTGTTTGAATTTGCGCCTTGATCATATGCAGGGAGGGGGCGGATGCGCGAAGTCGCACTCCATATCGCCCCTCTTGTTTGATCAGTTCCGGCTCCTCAAGTAATAATTCATCTCGAGCGGGCATAACCACACCGTAACCGCCACTTCGTGCTTGTTCGACCGCCTCGGCGTATTGTGTGTACTGCTGTTTCATCTTGCAAAGCTCAATTACCGTTTTCATCAAAACACCGTCATCGGGGATGTCGGCCTTGGCGTGCGAACTTAAAATATTATAGAAATACCGACGAGGGACACCAATTTTGACTCGTGATGAACCAACACCCAAATCGGTGCTTATCATGTCACACTCATCCACATACTCATTGGCGTTGACGCTTGACATATAGTCCATCAAATTGCGTATCCGTCCATGAGGCAGGGGTGACTGAATTAAAGTGTCCAATAAAGACTTTTTGAGAGGTTCATCATCAGAAAGTGATGTGACCCACCCCGGTAAATCTACGCTCAATTCTTTAATGGGAAATTCAAACAATACACTCTCTAAAATGCTGCGTATATCCTGTTCATCCAAGGTGGTGCAATTACAGGCAAGAACAGGCACATCAAATGTTTGATGTAAATGCTCAACGATTGATGTGGCGGCATCTGCTGTCGGTTCAGCACTATTTACAATGACAACAAATGGCTTATCAAGGTCTTTTAATTCTCGGATAACCCGCTCTTCGGCCTCAAGAAATTCATGCCTTTCCAAATCTCCAAAACTACCGTCCGTGGTCAGAACAATACCGATCGTTGAATGGTCGGTAATAACCTTTTTTGTTCCGATTTCAGCAGCTAGATTAAAGGGGATCGGTTCGGAAAACCATGGCGTACGAACCATGCGCGGTGTATCGTTTTCAATATACCCTAAGGCGCTGGGAACGATATATCCGACACAGTCGATCATTTTTACGCGTAATGATGCGCCACCGGTCAATTCAATACGAACTGCCTCATCGGGAATAAATTTGGGTTCAGCTGTCATAATTGTTCGCCCGGCCGCACTCTGAGGGAGCTCGTCAATGGCACGCTGCTTTTGAAAATCTCCGCTAATGTTTGGCACAACAAGTGATTCCATAAACCTTTTGATAAAGGTTGATTTTCCTGTTCGTACCGGTCCGACAACTCCGATATAAATATCACCGTTTGTTCGTCTGCTTATGTCACTATACAATTTGTTTGTATCCATAGATACTCCCTCCATCCTGTTATCGGTAAATCATATTAGTCCGGCATCTGCTTTATGCAATTTTTTAAGCAAAGATTAGTTCTAAAACCTGTCCGCATAGTATAAGCATTACTGTACGGAGGGACATACAGTATGCAAAAACCGTTGATGGACGTAAGCTACTATCTACCACCAACCATTCGACCGATCATAGAAAGCATTGCTCGCAGTGATCCGTTTCCTATACAAGAAATACGTCTGCGTGTCAATCAGCCTTTAGCGATCGTGGCCGGTGGACAAAATTTGTTTGTAACCAAGCAGGGGGAGATAACCGTTTCTCCCTCTGTTGGGCAAAAAATCACGGGAAATGATATTAAACACATCTTTATGTGTGCGTGTCAGAATTCCGTTTATGCCTATAATAAGGAACTTCAAAACGGTTATATTACTCTATCCGGCGGGCATCGTATGGGATTGGCCGGGCGAATTGTATACGAGAACAACTCGATTCATACCATTCGCGATCTGTCTTCACTATCTATCCGCATTGCCGGAGAGAAAAAAGGCTGTAGCCATGCCCTTTTGCCTTATTTAATAAACAATAAAAGCATACGTTCCTGCGCCATTATTTCGCCGCCCGGAGGCGGCAAAACAACGGTTTTGCGTGATATTGCCCGTAATATATCGCTACAGGGACACCGCGTATGTGTTATTGATGAACGAGGCGAAATTGCAGGCTGTCATCAAGGTAATGTTGGTTACGATTTAGGCCCTTCGTGTGATGTGCTGGATAGATGCGATAAGACAGACGGTTTACAGTGGGCGCTACGTTGCCTGTCGCCATCGGTCATGATCGTTGATGAGTTGGGAAGCAACAGGGAAGCGCAGGCCGTTTTGCAAGGGATCAGCGGCGGTGTCGGCACCATATTTTCCCTTCATGCGGCAAACATGCAGCAGGCACTGCAGCGTTCTCCCATGTTGTTACTGATGAGGCAACGAGTTCCGGAACTGTGTGTTATGCTCGGCTCATCTCAGACGCCGGGTAAGATCGTGCATATCTATGATTTTTCACGCAAGGAGGATGCGCTACTTGTTCAAAGCATTTGGAATTCTTCTGCTTAGTACAATACCGATCCTTCTGGGATTGAGAAAAAGTCGTCAACTTGTGCAACAACGGGAAGATATTGCCGGACTCTTGTTTCTGGTTAATCAATGCCGACAAGACATTGCCTATCAGCAGCTACCGCTTGCCGAATTGATCAGCCGTCTGCCTAGGCAGCGCTACAAAATTGTTGACTGTTTGATCAAACACATGCAACATGAACCGACACCGTTGTCGGCATGGAACAAAACAAAACAGATCCTCACTCATCAACCGTCTTTATCGGTTATGAATGATTTTTTTTCAGCGCTTGGTACCAGTGATCGGGACTCTCAAATAAAAATCTGCAACATGATCGCAGCCAGACTTGAGGAGCTGCGACTTGCTCTGGAATCAGAAGCATCGACAAAGGCCAAACTGTATCGTACCGTCGGCATACTCGCCGGCGTCTTTATCGCTATATTACTCATATAAGGATATAATTATGGAAGTTGATCTTATTTTCAAAATTGCTGCTGTTGGGATTGTTATTACGGTACTCAACCAGGTCCTGATACGGTCCGGCAGGGAGGATCAGGCCATGCTGGTTGCTTTGGCCGGTGTTGTTGTTGTATTATTTATCATCATAGAGCAGGTTAGCGACCTATTCGAAACCGTAAAATCGGTTTTTGGTTTGTAATGGATGTTTTGCGGCTGATTGGTATTGGCATGGTCATTTGCTTTGCCAGCGTCACCTTGCGCAATCGAAATCCGGAATTTGCTCTCATGGTGTCGATAACAGGCGGATTGCTGATTTTAGGATTATTGTTTAGCCAGATCGGAGATGTTGTCGCATACTTTGACGATTTAATTAGCCGATTACATATACCAGCCGACGGCGTGTTGATTCTCATCAAATGTCTTGGTCTTTCCTATATCGCAAAAATTGCCTGCGATACCTGCATCGATTGCGGTGAGACCTCAACAGCAACTAAAATTGAATTTGCTGCCAAAGTCGGCATGTTGGTTACGGCCATGCCGCTTTTTGAGCAACTCCTGAACACGGTCACACACTTTTCAGGATAGGGACGAGGTATGAGAAAAAAATTTATACTCTTTGCGTTACTTTTCGTAGTGTGTCTGATTTTACCGACAAGGGCATCCGAATTTGACGGACAGGCCGCTCTGAATGAGCTGTATCAAGCAGCACCAGATCGGATAACGCAACACATAAATCAAGCACAACTCGACACCGAGTCGATTGCCGAAACCTTTCGTATCGAGTCCCTCATTGATATGCTGACATCCCAGCTGGTGTCAACCTTTACCGAAAATATCGGCATGATGATTTCGGTAATCGGTGCCCTCATCATTATCGGAATCTATGACACTCTTCGGAATTCTTTTGCATCTAAGGGGACCGAGAAAATTGCCGACTTTTTTTGTGCCGCCGCAATCGCTTTAGTCCTCTGTCCGCCCTTGTTGGAACGCGCAAATGAACTGGGACAGGTGATTCGAGAATTATCGGACTATATGGAAATTTCCATGCCGATTCTCAGTAGCCTTTTGGTCGCATCCGGCAATGCCGCATCAGCATCCGTTCTTCATTTTTTTATCTATTATGCCGCCGTGTTGGCCGGAACACTGTTTGCTGAAGTACTGCTGCCATTAACAGGTACCTATATGAGTATTGGTATTTCTGCTGCAATTACCGACAATGACGGATTAAAAAACTTAGCATCTTCCATTCGGACGATCACAACCAAAACCATGGTGTTTTTTTGTACTGTTTTTACGGCGCTGTTATCACTACAGGGCTTGATTGCCGGTGCCGGAGATACCGTTTCACGGCGAACGCTTAAGTTGGCAGTTGGATCGTTTTTACCTGTTGCTGGAAATCTAATGGCTGAATCGGTGGACACCTTCATGAGCGGGGTAGGTGTGATTCGCTCGGTGGCCGGCGTGTTCGGTGTCATTGTTATATTTTATTTGATCATCATTCCTGTTCTTAAAACACTGTCTAACTATCTTATCGTTAAAATATCAGCATTCACCGGAGACATGATCGGTACCGCACGTATGCGATCTTTTCTGGTTATTGTTGCAGACGGGTATGGCATGATCTTGTCTATTGCTGCCGGTGTAGGTATCATGTTTATTGTGTGTTTGGCCTTTTTATTGATCATAGGAGGAGTAACATGACCCTAATCAAGGACTATGTTCTGCTCCTAATAGGCGCATGCTTAACCTGCGGAGTCCTGACGATTCTGGCGCCCAGCGGGAGTTTTGAACAGATCATTCGTCTGATTGGCAGTATTTTTCTTCTTTTGTGCATGATTTCTCCTATGATTGATATATTTCATGAAATGATTGAATATCCGTGGAATCATACGGTATCCGATGCAACCGATCAAACATCGAATTCTTGGGCATATATAGCCCATACGATGGAACAAACACTGACCAATACCGTTAACGAATGCGTGACTACCGTTACCGGGCGAGACGCAAAAGATATTGATCTGGAGATCTCCATCAATAATCAAACATTTGTCGTGACAGATATTACTATTATCCTTTATAGCAGTGACTCTTCAAAGATTTCAGCCGTCACGGATTATGTTGCTATAAAAACAGGCATCCGGCCAACAGTCATATGCGAACAGAAAGGGGAATAAGATGAAGAATGTAGCGTGGCTGCAGGAAAAAATCCAACCGTTTTTCCTTAAATACGGACTATGGATCGCCCTAGGTGCTTTGGGAATTCTTTTTATTGTTTTATCGTCAGGAGGTTCTGCAGAGACTCCTGTTACACAATCCGCACAAGATTTTTGTCAGGAATATGTTGAAAATCTGGAGCAAAAACTCAGCCAAATGGTTTGTGAGGTTGCAGGTGTAAAAGAATGTGATGTCATGATCACATTAAAATCCGGCGTGGAATATGTTTATGCAACCGATGAATCGGCCAATACCGATGTCAACACACAAGGGGGAGATAAGAAGGAGCAAAGCGAGGAAAAGATTACCATCGTGACCGATAAGCAAGTCGGTGAAAAGGCCGTCATCATTACCGAACGGTATCCGCAGATTAACGGAGTTTCTATTATCTGCAATGCTCCTGATTCGCCATCCTTAACGCTGGCAGTAAAAAATGTCGCTGCAACAGCACTCGGGGTCGACTCTGGAAAAGTATGTGTTATTTTGAAAGGATAGGTGTCTTATGAAATTTTTGAAAAAACAAATGATTTTGATTGCCGTTGTGGCTGTGATTGGACTTGCCGTTTTTTTGAATTGGCAGTTAAGCAATAATCAAAATGCCGACGAAGTAATGAGTCAACAACAAAGCACACAAAGCAGCATTTTGGGGCAAGCTGAATTTGTAAGTTCCAATACCGAATATTTTGACGCCGCACGCCTAAACCGCCAGGAAAGCAGACAACAGGCCATAGATATTGCCAATGGCGTTCTATCCAATGAATCAGCAACACAAGATGAACGAGATCAGGCTGCATCACAAATTCTAACGCTGAGTAACGCCGCCGATACCGAAGGCCGCATAGAAAATTTAATTAAAGCTAAAGGATACAGCGAATGTGTGGCATTTATTAGTACCGATACCGTGAATATTGTTGTAAAGTCTGATGGCTTAACATCAAATGATGTCATTGCTATTAAGGATATTGCCGTTGCTCAAACGGAAATGGATGCCGCATCCATAAAAATTATTGAAAGTAAGTAGTTGTTTTATCGGAAATTTGTGGTATAATAGATCTGAAGATACCCAAACCCCGAAGGAGGTTTAAATTATGGGAAAGTATTTAACCACTGAAGCACTTGGCAATATTCAGATATCGGATGATGTAATTACGGCCATTGTATCCTTGGCAGCATCTGAGATTGACGGCGTTGTGTCCATCGGAAGCAAGCCTTCAGCCGTTGACATTAAGGATATTATTGGCAAAAAGGGATTCGGCAAAAATGTTCGTGTTGACATTTCCGGCGGCATGATTACCATTGATGCCGATATCACCATTACGCACGGCAAGCCCATTGCCATGATTGCAGAAAAGGTTCAGGATGCTGTAAGAGATGCTGTTTCCGATGCAACCGGCCTAGCGGTAGGCAAGGTAAATGTACATGTATGCGGCATTGTTTTCCCCAAGCCCAAAGAAAAGTAAAAAAAATTGAAAAAAATATCCCTTCGCAGCCTGCGAAGGGTTTATTTTTTTGTAAATATATAGTATACTATGTTTATATGAATAAATATTCTACATATTTGGAGGCATTATGGATAGACGTTTGGCCCGAAAAGAGGCGCTCAGTTTATTGTTTGATTATACATTTAATGGAGAAAAAAGTGTTGCCGTCTTGTTTGATGATGCTGCACAGGCACGTGATTTTGAGCCGGATGACTTTGTAAAAACATTAGTTGCCGGCGTTGTTTCGCAACTGGATGATATAGATGCCGTTATCGAAAACAATCTTAAGGGCTGGAAAAAGAACCGCCTTTCTCGTGTTGTGCTCACGATCCTTCGCATTGCCATCTACGAGATCCTTTATATGGACAGTGTTCCCATCAGTGTATCCATCAATGAGGCCGTGGAATTAGCCAAAATATTCGCTGATGATAAGGATGCGCCTTTTGTTAACGGTCTGCTGGGCAGCGTTGCACGTGCTGTCGAGGCTAACGAGTAATGAATGCCATTACCGTTAAACAACTGAATACTTATGTAAAAGCACTGATTGAGTCAGACGTCCGGCTTCATCATGTTGTTGTCAAGGGCGAGTTGTCAAATTTTAAGAATCATAGCTCCGGCCATTGCTATTTCAGTCTGAAATATGACGGTTGCGTCGTCCGTGCCGTTATGTTTCGTTCATCAGCGGCCAAACTGACCTTTACCCCTAAAGACGGTATGCAGGTTATTGCACAAGGAAGGGTATCGGTCTTTGAGCGGGACGGCAACTATCAATTATATGTCGATGCCATGTCAATGGACGGACAAGGGGATCTGTATGTAGCCTTTGAAATGCTCAAGCGCAAGCTTGAAGCTGAAGGTTTATTTGACACAGCAAGAAAGCGCCCCTTACCTAAAACACCGCTTCGTGTGGGTGTTATTACATCTCCGACAGGCGCGGCGGTGAGGGACATCATCAATGTTCTCGGCCGTCGTTTTCCTACAGCCAACGTCTATTTATATCCCGTTTTAGTTCAAGGGACGGGAGCGGCAGCATCCATTTGTGAAGCGCTAGCCTATTTTTCCGTCAATCGAGCAGCCGATGTGCTGATCGTGGGGCGGGGCGGAGGCTCCATCGAGGATCTATGGGCCTTTAATGAAGAAAGCGTTGCTCGTGCCATTGCAGACAGTGACATTCCGGTGATCTCAGCCGTCGGCCATGAAACCGATTTCACCATTGCCGATTTTGTATCCGATATGCGTGCACCTACACCATCCGCAGCGGCCGAATTGGCCGTACCGGATACACGCTCACTGATGAATAAATTTGACAATGTCACAGCCCGCCTTAAACTGCTACTGACATCGAATGTTACCCAAAGACGGCAACAGTTGACCTATTTGACCGAACACTCCACGCTGCGGCATCCTGAAAAATTATTGGATGAACGCCGACTTGTCGTCGATCATCTGTGCATGAATATGTGCAATCAGATGCAACTGAAGTATGCAGCAGACAAGGGCCGCTTTAACACGGTCGTTGCCAAGCTGGATTCCTTAAGTCCTTTGTCAGTCCTTAGCCGAGGCTTTTCAGTTATGAAAAGTGATGAGGGCCAAATTATCAAAAGCGCAACACAACTTTCCATCGGACAACAACTTCAGGTGAACCTTGCTGACGGACAAACCGATATTGAGGTACTTTCGATTCATTTGAGTGAGGATAATGATCATGAATAATAATGAAAAAAAACTGACATTTGAAGAAAGCTTAAAGCGTTTGGAAGAAATAGTACATGCTTTGGAAAACGGAGAGACCCCACTGGAGGAGTCCATTAAATTATTTGAAGAGGGCGTCAAGCTATCCGGCTATTGCAACGCCTTATTGGAAACGGCTGAACAAAAGGTTTCTGTATTAACAAAAGATGCTTCCGGTGCTGTTACCGAAGCCCCCATGTCGGAGATGCGTAATGAATATGTTTGAGGCTTATCTGACGCAAATAGAAAAAGCGTTAGACCTATATGTGCCGGACCGAAAAGGGGAGGCCGATGCACTGGTCTTTGAGGCTGCAAGATACAGTCTTTTGGCCGGCGGTAAGCGCATCCGGCCCATTCTGTTGCTGGAATTTGCCAAACTTTTTGGTGTTCCTGCATCCGCAGCCATGCCCTTTGCTTGCGCACTGGAATGCATCCACACCTATTCCTTGATTCATGATGACATGCCCTGCATGGACAACGATGACCTACGCCGTAATCGACCGACAAATCACAAAGTATACGGCGATGCCATGGCTCTCTTGGCCGGCGACGCTCTTCTCAATCGTGCCTATGAGATCATGCTTGCTGCGGTAACAAACGATAAGACAGCTAAGGCCGCATCCTATATTGCTGACTGCGCCGGCGTGAATGGTATGGTCGGCGGTCAATGCATTGATTTGGATAACGAAGGAAAAAAGATATCCGCTCAAATACTGCATCAAATGCACGCAAAAAAGACAGGAGCCCTCATCCGTGCAGCTTGCGTCGGCGGCACCCTTTTGGGGACCGATGACGCCGAAACAATCGCCATTGCTGAACGATATGCTCTTGAACTGGGTATTGCCTTTCAAATTATAGATGACATTTTGGATGTAGTAGGGGATGCCTCCCGACTGGGAAAAAACATCGGAATGGATGCTGAACAAGGGAAAAACACGTTTGTATCGATATACGGACTGTCAAAAGCCAAGGAAATGGCGCAAACACACACACAACGGGCCATGGATATATTAAAACAACTGCCTCCCAGTGAATTTCTGGTAGAATGTACGCAGTTTTTGTTACAAAGAAAATATTAAATGGTGAAATCATGAGTATTTTAGATGGTATACATTCACCCTCTGATCTCAAAAAATTAAATGTGAAGCAACTTGATGCGCTAGCCGGCGACATCCGTGAATCTCTGATTCGCACCGTTTCACGTACCGGCGGGCACATTGCCTCCAGCCTCGGAGCCGTTGAATTGACCATTGCTCTGCATCGTGTCTTTCAGTCTCCGCAGGACAAAATCATATTTGATGTCGGCCATCAATCCTATGCCCATAAAATTTTAACCGGCCGACACCATCAAATGCATACATTGCGACAATTTAAGGGCATCAGCGGCTTTCCCAAACCTCATGAAAGTGAACACGACGCCTTCATTGCCGGACACGCCAGCACATCCATTTCGGTTGCTCTCGGCTACGCAACCGCTGACAAGCAACTTGGCAACGACAATTACAGCATTGCTGTGATCGGTGACGGTGCTCTGACCGGCGGCATGGCCTATGAGGCCATCAGTAATGCCGGTCGCAGCAAAACCAATCTAATCATTTTACTCAATGACAATGGCATGGCTATCTCGCAAACGGTTGGATCGATTGCCGGTGTTCTGACTAAGATCCGCACTTCACGTCGATATTTTCGTGCCAAGGATTATTTCCATCGGTTTATGAGTAAAGTTCCACTGATCGGCAAGCCCATCGATAGGTTTATATCTTCCATGATTCGTCACATAAAAGGCGCTATATATAACACTACTATTTTTGAAGATCTCAGTCTGTCTTACCTTGGGCCGGTCGACGGCCACGACATTAACGCCCTAACCGTTATTTTAGAGCGAGCAAAACAACTGAAACGTCCTTGTTTTGTGCATGCTGTGACTGTAAAGGGAAAGGGCTTTTCAGCCGCAGAGCACAATCCGGTCGCCTTTCATGGCGCTTCGACCTTTAATATGCAATCCGGTGAATTTGATCATCATCAAACAGATAACTTTTCCTGCCAATTCGGCAAGATTCTATGCGAAATGGCTGATAAGGATGATAAAATTTGCGCAATTACTGCTGCTATGACAGACGGTTGCGGCCTTTGCAAGTTTGGAGAACAACACCCCGACCGGCTTTTCGATGTGGGAATTGCTGAAGAGCATGCGGTAACCTTTGCTGCCGGTCTGGCTGCCGGCGGGATGAAGCCGGTTGTGGCTATGTATTCAACATTTCTGCAACGTTGTGCCGATCAGTTGATCCACGATGTCGCTTTATCCGGTCACAAAGTCCTGTTTGCGATTGACCGAGCCGGTCTTGTCGGCGCTGATGGTGAAACGCACCAAGGTTTATATGATCTGGCACTGCTACGCAATGCCGGAATCACTGTGCTTGCCCCTTCAAATTATGCGGAACTGAAGTCTGCATTGGAAAGGGCCATGTATCAAATTGAGGGGCCTGTTGCCATTCGCTATCCGCGTGGTGCTGAGCCGCAAAACACACCGTCAGACTCTATGGATAACCCATACATCAATGTAAAGTCAGGCCGAAAAATTGCTATTGTATCGCATGGCGTGACCATTGCTACTGCGTGGCAAGCAGCTGAAAAACTGGACGATGTCGCCGTTGTAAAACTAAATCAGCTTTGGCCGATCCCATCCGATTTAGTTGACTCTCTCAAGCAGTATGATCATGTGGTTTACGTGTCAGAGGAGGAGAAAGCCGGCGCTATTGGTGAATCGATTGCTACACAATTGTCCGGATGTGCAACAAAAGTACACATCTTAGCGCCACATGGATTTGTGGAGCAGGGAAGCATACCGCAATTGCAACATATGCTTGCTTTGGATGCGCAGAGCATTGCTGAATATTGCCTAAAGGAGTGTGTTCATGAGCACAAAGCAACGACTTGATGTCCTTCTGTGTTCTAAGGGACTCGCAGATAGCCGTCAGAAGGCACAACAATACATTATGGCCGGTGAGGTTTATGTCAACGATGTCCGCATCGACAAGCCAGGCACCTCGGTCAGCGAAGATGCCCACATAGAGCATCGCGGCGCTGCTTGTCCATTTGTCAGCCGCGGCGGCTACAAACTGGACAAGGCCATGCGGTGTTTTCCTATTGATCTTACTGGGAAAGACTGTATGGATATCGGCGCATCAACCGGAGGATTTACCGATTGCATGTTACAAAACGGCGCCAATCATGTATATTGTATCGATGTCGGCTACGGGCAGTTGGCTTGGAAATTACGCAATGATCCGCGCATTACCAATTATGAGCGGACAAATGTCCGCGCCTTAACATCGGCCCAGGTCCCGCAGTTACTCGACTTTATCAGCATAGATGTTTCCTTTATATCTCTTACCCTGGTTCTACCTGTTGCCAAACAGTTTCTTAAGCCCGATGGCAGTATTGTTGCGCTGATCAAGCCGCAATTTGAAGCCGGGCGGCAACTGGTCGGCAAAAACGGCGTCGTTCGAGACCCAAAGGTACATCAGCAGGTTATTAAAAAAATACTTGCCTTCTGTCAAGAACAAGACTTTACCGTTTCCGGTCTATCGTTTTCACCGGTCAAAGGACCAAAAGGGAATATCGAATTTTTACTTTATCTGTCAAATGACAGCGCATCTGTTGATGTTGCCGCTGTTGTAGATCAAGCACATCTTGAATTGGACGGTGAGCAGGAATGAAAATGATTGGTTTATTGCCTAATCCCATTAAGGATCCCGACTTTTCGCTCAGCCAGAAAATCAGTAATTATCTGCATTCTTTAGGTGCACAGATATATACCAATGAATTATATCGCGACCTTGCACCCCAACATGTGACCTTGCTGCCCATTGATGAGATATATAGAACATGTGACTGTATTATCTCTCTTGGCGGTGACGGTACGCTTTTACGAGCAGCACAATCGGCCGCTCTGGCCCATACGCCGCTTTTAGGTATTAACTATGGAAAGATCGGCTATATGGCAGAGTTGGAATATAATGAACTCGAACTGCTGCGCTACTTAATTGAGGATCGCTTTAAAATTGAAGACCGATCCATGCTCCGCGTATCGGTGATCCGCAACGGGCAGACTATCTTCCGGTCACTGGCTCTGAATGATGCCGTTATTTCCCGTGGCGCCATCACGCGCTTGATTGATATGGATGTCATAGCAAACGATCAACCGATCGCTGCCTATTCAGCTGACGGCTTGATTGTTTCAACTCCGACCGGATCCACCGGATACTCGCTTTCGGCAGGCGGTCCAATACTGGAGCCAACGAGCACAGCACTCATTCTAACACCGATCTGCCCGCACACACTAGGTGCTCGTCCTATTGTTTTTGCTTCGGATTCCACGATTAAAATCACGCCTATCAATCTCATCAATAAAGATGCGCATCTGACTGTGGATGGCTATCAGACGCTACCGTTATGTGACGGTGACACACTGGAAATCTATCGATCGTCCTATGTAACGAAGTTAATTAAAATTAAGAATCTGAATTTTTATCAAATACTCAATCACAAACTGGTGAATGGAGATCACTTACGATGAAATATCAAAGACACATGAAAATCCTCCAATTAGTACAAACCGAATCAATCGAAACGCAGGAGCAGCTATTAGACAGATTGTGCGCAAACGGATTTTCCGTAACCCAGGCGACGGTATCACGAGATATTAAAGAACTGCGCCTATTTAAGCGTCTGGACAAAAACGGTCGCTCCCGATATGATGTGGAATCATCCGCCTCCGACTCGATTACCCAGCCCGAACGGTATCAGGGTATCCTTCGTGATGGTATACGCAGCATTGATATTGCCGGTCACTTGATCGTTATTAAGTGCTACGCCGGCATGGCACAGGCTGTTTGTGCAGCTATTGACACCATGAGTTTTGACGGTGTTGTTGGATCCTTAGCAGGAGATGACACTATTTTTCTGGCCATCCGTACTAATGAAGATGCCAAAGAACTAACGATTGAGTTGCAAAGGATTTTTCAATAAAACGACCCGTAAAGGGAGAGAGCTATGCTTGAAAAGTTATTCATTGAAAATGTAGCCGTTATTGAAAAGACGGAGATCGAGTTTACCGGTGGGTTTAATATTCTCACCGGTGAAACCGGTGCCGGAAAATCAATCATTATTGATTCTCTAAATCTTTTGCTCGGCCAGCGCGCCTCCCGTGATATGATTCGCACCGGATCGGACTGCGCCTTTGTTGCTGCCGAATTCTCCGTTAACGAACCATACCTGAAAAACATTTTAGAACAGCATGAAATTTCTCCCGATGATGACGGCAATCTGTTTATTGAGCGTAGTTTTCGCACGGATGGCCGTGGCGGCGCCAAAATCAACGGACGCCCTGTTTCACTCTCGGTACTCAAAGACTTGTCATCCTATCTCGTTACCATTCATGGTCAGCATATGAATCAACAGATCATGGACCCATCGACCCATATTCGATATATTGACAATTACGGTAACTATGGTCAGTTATTGGACGATTACCGTGTGCTTTATATGGAAGTAACAGCAGCTCGAAAAGAATTGCTGCGACTTAAAAAAATTGAGCAAGACAAGGCCGATCGGCAAGATTATTTGGCCTATCGTGTCCAGGAACTTAAGCAAGCTCATTTAGTCCCAGGGGAAGAGGAGGAGCTGACCGAAAGACGCAACGCCGCTGCCAATGCCGAAAAGATTACCGGTGCACTTGTGCACAGTTTGGACATGCTCTCCCACCGAGAAGACTCCGTTTGCGATCTGCTGCTAAGAGCAAAAAATGAATTGGAGCGTGTTGGATCCTACTCCTCAAAACTACAAGAGATTACCACATCGCTGTCGAATATAACCCCTGTTGTGGATGAAGCCGTCAATTCGCTGCGAGAAGCTCAAAATGCTATGTCATACAAGCCGGGAGAGCTGGACGAGATCGAGAATCGTCTGGGTGAAATCAAACGCATAAAGGCAAAATACGGCGGATCTGTTGATGCTGCGCTTGCTGAATTAGAACGTGCGCAAACCGAACTGGACAACCTGGAACTCTCGGAAGAAAATCGAATCAAACAGGAAAGCATCTTTCAACAACTTGCATCCAAATTGGCCGAAAAATCCACGCAATTAACATCCGCACGACAAGAATGCGGCGAGCGTTTGGCCGTCGGCATTATGGAAAAACTGTCTTTTTTAGACATGGAGAAGTGTCACTTCACCGTTAACATTACCCCCAGCAAAAAATACACGGAATTCGGCCATGATGAAGTGGAGTTCTTTATCTCAGCAAACCCAGGCGAACCACCAAAACCACTGGCCAAAATTGCATCGGGCGGTGAATTATCCCGCATTATGCTGGCCATCATAAATGTATTGTCAGAACGCGAAAATACCGGCACTATGATCTTCGATGAAGTAGATTCCGGAGTAAGCGGTAAAACAGCTCAAAAAATCGGCGTTTTACTTAAGGCCGTATCCAAGCAATCGCAAGTTCTTTGCGTTACTCATCTGGCCCAAATTGCAGCCATGGCTGATAACCACCTGTTTATTTCAAAGCAAACCGATAATGTGCGCACATATACCAATGTAACTCGGCTGGATGCCGAAGGACGGCGACGAGAGGTTGCACGCATTATCGGTGGCGCCGACATTACAGATACCACATTAAAAACCGCCGATGAGCTGATCGCCTACGGCATATCATAAGGATCCTATATGAATTTTACCGGATTTTCTGAACAAACAAATGACTATTTCTGGGGAGCCAGCCTGGACAACAGCAAATCATTCTATGAAAAGAATAAAGATACGTACCTTACCTTTGTAAAGAAACCACTTCACGCTTTACATCAAGATCTTTTGCCGATTGCGCAACAGATCGATGAAAGCATCTGCGTAACCCCGGCTCGATGTGTTTCCCGCGCCTTTAACGATTTTCGTTACACCGGAAAAATCTATCCCATAAAAAACTATATGCACCTGCATTTTTGCGCATCGGTTGCTCAAGAGGATAAAGATACGCCCGGCTTGTTTTTTAGCGCATCGCACAATGGTTGGGATTGCGGATTTTTTGTGTATCACGCCACAAACGCCGGTATGACAGCATTTCGAGATGCCATTCTGAATCATGTAGATGCTTTTGTTGCCATTGCAAAGAAGATACAAAAAGACCCCCGCATACACATCGAGGGAGAAGAGTATAAGCGAGATCATTATCCGGATCTCCCGCAGGAAGCCAAGATCTATTTGAATAAAAAGCGCTTTTGGTTGATCGCCAAATACACGCCGGACGACAATTACTATTCCTCTGCATTATCAAGCGAAATAGCTTCTGTCTGGCAAACGGTAGCGCCTATGTATCATTTTTATCTGTCTGCCATGAAATAATACGAGCCATCCTGTAGGATGGCTCGTATTTTTAATAGTTAAAAAATTCTTCAAAATAATAGGCAATATCCGAATTGCCATCCAGCATAGTGAAGAAAGCTAACATCATGAGCAAACCAATCACAACACCAACAATCCCAACAAGGAAAGCAGTAATAGAAAGCGCCTTTGATGAAACACTTTTCATACTGACAGCAGATAGTATAACGCCGGCCACGCAAAGGGGAATACCCAACATCATGCCTCCAAGCATATAAAATATTGCGCTAATCCCGAGTCCGACACAGGATAACACCAACCCAATAATCGCTAAACCCTTTTTATTATCCTTAACAAGATCTGCAGCCGCCGTGTCAGTTATCTGATCGTCTATCATTGTTTCGACCGGCTCAACACTTGGAATATCAGAAACAGGGGAGGGGGTAGGGTGAAAAATCGGCGAACCGCAATTTTCACAAAAATTTGCATGATCCGAATTTTGCTTGCCACATTGCGGACAAAACATATTTGTGTATCTCCTTTGTATGTGTTTTATTTAAGTATAGCATATCTTGTATCTGATTGCAATCCTTTTAGAGTTCTCACGCACATGTTTACATAAATAAGTAAACATAATATTGTTAAATATAATTTTTTTGCAAAAAGCTATTGAAATCTTTTATGTTTTATATTATAGTAATAAGCACCTACCCATAAATAGGAGACATAATTATGAAGAACAAGATAGGCTTTATAGGCGCTGGCAATATGGCAGGCGCCATCATAAACGGAATCCTATCCAATATCGATCAACAAGAACTATACGTCTTTGATATAGACAAGTCCAAGTGCGAACGCTTTGGAAGTCGCGTGATCTACTGTGAATCATTAACGCTGCTTGTTCAAACCTGTGAATATCTTTTTTTTGCCATAAAACCCCAGGTTATTGATTCAGTCCTCGACCAATTAAAAACCTTACCGATTGACTGGAATAACAAGACCATTGTCACGATGGTAGCAGGAATTTCTACCGATTATATCGCAAATCAACTTCCCTGCAACGCCATTCCTATTGTTCGCATCATGCCGAACACACCCATTATGCTCGGTAACGGCGCAACCACGATCTGCGCAAATACTCACGTAGGCCCCCTGCAAGCAGACCTTGTCAAGTCCCTCTTGTCAGGAGCAAGTTATGTTCGCAATATTCCTGAATCGCAAATGAACTCTTCCATCAGCGTCAACGGCAGCAGTCCGGCCTACCTGTTCCTATTTGCGAAAGCCGTAGTTGATTACGCCAAATCAGAAGGCATTGACGAAACCTGCGCACTGGAACTCTTTGCGCACACCATGCTGGGCAGCGCTAAAATGCTGCTGGAATCCAACATGGACCCACATTCCTTGATCCGCATGGTCACATCGCCCGGCGGCACAACACAAGAAGCTCTACGCGTTTTTGACGAGAGCGGCTTCGAGAAAACTGTTTTTAACGCAATGTCCGCTTGCACGAAACGTGCCGACGAACTTGGCCGATAACATATCCTTGTCCGCTTGTGAATATATTAGACTATAATTCTGATAAAGGCGGACACAATGTGAAACTAAAGATCAAGAAAAGGCGATTATCCCGCTACCATATAAACTCTGACAATAGAATTGGACTATTTTTGATCAGCTCTTTGTTTTTTGGCGTAATTGTCGGGAGTCTGGTCATTACATTTTCCAATGATGTGCATAGCGTCTTGATTGGATACGCACAGAGTATTAGTACGAGCACTCCGGCAGTCAATATTTTATTAAATAATTTCATTATCAGTTTTTTATTTTTTTCCACTTTGTTTTTGCTCGGCGTGTCAGTATACGGCTATGTTTTCATCCCCGTTCTTCCGTTCATGAAAGGGTTTTCCTACGGATTCTCCGCTTCATTTTTTTATGCCGTATTCGGTGCACGAGGTATACTTGTCTGTGCGCTTGGAATTCTTCCGCAATCCTTCATATTTTCTACAGCTTTACTGATAGGTGCATATCTGTCCTTCGTCAAATCTCGCTCGTTTCGACCACGTGCGACAGATCATTCCACCCATAGCGGCAGCATGAAAAACTATTGCCTGTTCTTCCTGATTCTGTTTTTCATTTCTTTTTCAACAACACTATTTGATATTTTTGTCACGAAACATGTAATCAACTTATTTTGTTAGGATATTTATATGGAGAAGATTTTAACCGGATTTCTTACTTACATTAAGGAAGAAAAGAAAGCAACAGCAAATACTTGCGCATCCTATCGCCGCGATCTGGATGCTTATTTTTCGTTTCTGATTATACACGGCAAAAGAGATCCGCTGATTGCATCAAAAGATACATTAAACGATTATCTTAATAATCTTAAGGATGGCGGCAAATCAGGCAACACGATTGCTCGCAACCTTTCTTCCATACGTAGTTTCTATCAATACTTAATGATTCAAGGTAAAATAGAGGAAAACCCGGCTAAAAACATTAAATACCATATCGCAGACCGCAAATTACCGGATATTCTGACCGCAGAAGAAGTGAATTTACTTCTCGAACAGCCGCAATGCACCACACCAAAAGGGTTTCGCGATAAAGCGATGTTGGAGTTATTATATGCAACCGGCATGAAGGTCACAGAACTTGTTGATCTTGAGATTCATGATGTAAATATTCATCTTGGCGTCATTCACTGCACAGGCAGCACCGGAGGGCGCATCGTCCCCATGCATAAAACTGCTGCAAAAGCTCTTGAGGATTACATGGCAAAAATTCGCCCGCTCATGGTGGATAATAAGGAAAATACCGCTCTTTTCGTTAACACAAATGGCGCACGGCTAACACGACAGGGCTTCTGGAAAATCATCAAAGCCTACGCACACAGCGCCGGTATACATAAGGACATTACCCCACAAACGATTCGCCATTCTTTTGCTTCACACCTATTAGAGAACGGGGCGGATATAAAGGCTATTCAGGAAATGCTGGGGCATACCGACATTTCCTCCACACAATTTTATGCAAAAATAATTAAAAACCGCTATAAGGATGTATACAATAAATTTCATCCCCGCGCATAGAAAAGCCGTGTCATTAAGACACGGCTTATGCAAATAAAAGGGGAGGGGATTATTCTTCATTCTTACCAACCTTGATCTTACCCAATGGATTAGCGTTCGCTGCTTCTTCCAACTGCGTTTTCCCAAGGTGCGTGTATATCTGCGTCGTACCAAGATTTTCATGGCCCAAAACCTCTTTGAGCACACGAATATCCACGCCATTTTGAAACATAAGCGTCGCTGCCGTATGGCGTAGTTTGTGCGTAGAAAACCGTTGCGGATCCAAGCCAGCCTTTTCAATATATTTTTTCACCAAGTTTTGGACCATCTGATGGCTGATTCTGGTCTTACGATTACTTAAAAATAGGGCCTTTTTATCAATAACGCCGTCAACTGGGCGTACCCGCATGTAAATATGAATCGCTTCCTGACAGGCCTCATTTAGATAAACAACACGCTCTTTGCCGCCTTTTCCTAATACTCGCAAACGATTATCGTGTATATCGGTTAAATTGATACCAACTAATTCCGATAATCGTATTCCGGTATTTAAAAAAACCACAAGAATCGCATAATCGCGCTGACGGTTTTTTCCGTCAACGGCAGCCAGCAGACGCAGGCATTCATCATATTCCAAATGCACCGGCAAGTTCCGTCTAGGCTTTGGAAGATCGAGATCGGCCACAGGATTAAAATCCAACAATCCGGCTTTTACCGTTAAATACTTATAGAAGCTTCGCAACGTTGATGCTTTGCGAGCCCTGGTACGACTACGATTATTACGATCATTTGCAAGGTAAATAAAGAACTCATAAATATCAGAAACAGTAATGGATTTAATCAGATCAATATCAACGGTGCTGATATCAATTTCTTCAAACGGAACAGAATCCGGACATAAGTTTTTTGATAAAAGTATATAACGAAAAAATGTACGTAAGTCCAGATAATATTCATCAACCGTTTTTGTTGATTTGCCTCGAATTGTCTGTGCGTGAACCAGAAACTCACGAATTGGCCCAGAAACATCAGAAAATCGGTATTTTGTCATTTTTCTTCCCCTCTAAATTGAACAAAATATTCATTTTGTTTAATTTAAGGGGGGATTTTTTTGTCTGTTTTAGAATGGCTTTTGTTCATGTCCGTTTCCCTGCAAGTGCTCCAATTTTTATTTTTTCTAAAGGATAGGTATCTAAAATGAATGAAATTAAAAATGTTAAGTTTCGTTTGAAATCTGAAATGCCCAAGTTGTCTACTGATGCCGTGCAAGAGTTTGAAGATGCTTTTTGGCGTCTTGTAGATATGTATGGCATACCCGAGGCCTGCAATAAAACTTTGTCTATTGTTGAAGATCTTCTTGATGAGATCATGAACCATGAGTAATGATGTGTATGCCGTGAACGGCTTTTATTGGGCTTTAGATTCCCTTTGCCGTTATCATGCCGGTAATAATGATGTCATTACTACAATTCGTGCACTAGATGAAGTGCGTGAGACTCTGCTTAAAGATGCAGAATATAAAACAAATAATGAGGTGAAATAATGTATCGTTCTACTGCTCCCCGTGGTGATCACCACGTTTTCCGCCGTACTGCCGCCAGTACCAAGCGCATCAATGTGAATCCAGGTAATTATCGTGGAGGTATCCGTCTGTGAGTGATAAATTTCTAAAAATTTTGATGGATGCTCGGTTATTTCTTCTGGAAATCTTAAATGAGGTTGAGGATGCCGATGATCTCGGCTATATGTGCCGCAATCTTAAAACTTTACTATCTGAACATGAACTGCTCAGTATTTACAAAAAGGAGTGTCAAGAATGAAACAGCGCTTATATTCGATTTATGATATGCGTTCCAAAACCTATGGAATCCCTTTCGTTGCAGTAAACGACGACATTGCCAAGCGCACTGTGGCGTCGACTTTGCTCAGTGTCCCCCCTACCCATCTGATGTTTGCCTTTGCATCCGACTATGAATTATATTATCTTGGTGAGGTGATGGAAAATGGTAGTTTGGCTACGGCTGAAACTGGCGCTCAAGCAATTACTTTCCTTAGTGATATCCTTCAAGTATACAAAGTGAATGAAAAAAGAGAGGTGATTTTGAATGATGTTCGCATGCAGAACGAGCCGCAGAGAGACCACGCCGAGTAAGTCCGGCTCTCCTACTGCCCCTATTTTCGTTAAAGCCTTTGATGAAAATGGTGAGCCTTATCTCGCTGAAAAAGGTGTTAAAAATATTTACGATATCATTCAGTCTTATCATGATGATACTCGTATCGAGAGCATTGTATCTCGTTATGAGCAAGGTGATAAGTCTGTCCTTGGCAAGCTGCAGGGCTTTTATGCAGATATGACTGCCCAGGCTAAAACGCTCCAAGAGGCTGAAAATGCTATGATCAAAGTAAAATCCTTGTATGATCGTATGCCTACTGCTGTGAAACATAAATTTCCTGATGTAAATTCTTTCATTGGCGCTATTGGTACTGATGATCTGAAACAGATGCTCACGCCGGCGAAGGACACGGACAAGCCCAGTGAAGTTAAAGAAACGGTAAAGGAGAAGGTAGATAATGTTACAGCGTAATGTAAATAGCCGTTTTGCACAAAATCCCACCCTTGAAAATCAACGCTCCCGTTTTGATCGAAATAATACTTATAAGACCACTTTTAATGCTGGTGATCTCATTCCCATTTATGTTGATTCAGATATTCTTCCCGGCGATACGGTAACTATGGATACTGCGTCTGTTGTCCGCATGTCCACCCCGATTTACCCGGTCATGGATAATGCTAATATCGACATTTTTTGGTTCTTCGTCCCCCATCGTATTGTATGGGATGATTTTGAACACTTTATGACTGGCGGGCTCGATGCCGGCGAATGGGATGCCCCGACCGTATATGAGCCGCCTATGGTGCGCCCTCGAACTTTTTCCTATCCTTCCGGTCAGTTTGAATACAAAGGTTATCCATCTAAAACTTTAGCGGACTATATGGGTATTCCTTGTGGTTTTTCTGCACCTGGTGATGAGCGTGCTTTTAATACGGATATTGCCGAAGGTGTTTCTGCTCTTCCTTTCCGTGCGTATGCTAAGATCTGGAACGATTGGTTTCGGTCATCGTCGATTCAACCGGAAATTCTTATTCCGACCACTAGTGGTTTTTCTTGGCAACCCATATTTTATGTGAATGATGGCGCTCCTGTAGATGGATATAAGCAATTATATTCTTATGGTGATCATGCTAATGTTCTTGTAAAAAATGAAGGCACGACCGTTTATGGCGGTGCTTTGCTTAAGGCCAACAAATATCATGACTTTTTCACCAGCGCTCTTATCGAGCCTCAGCGTGGTGAGCCTGTCGGTGTTCCGCTTGAAGGTGCTTTGCCTGTTGTTACTACTGGTGTTAATACATGGCATATTCCGCTGGATACTCCTCCGCTTATGTTTGCTAAACAGGACAAGGCCATGTCTGGCACATATGAAGAGGTAGGTTTTTTACAGACAGTTGGGCCTGACAATGTTTATGCTTCGCCTGGTTCTGTATCTGCTGGTCAGGAAAATCTTAACGGTTATTGGTTAAATCCTGTTAATCTTGTTGCTGATACTTCGGTAAGCAATACATTGCAGATTTCCATTAACGATCTTCGTCATGCTATGGCTGTTCAGCACATTCTCGAACTTGACGCTCGTTCCGGATCCGGACGATATATTGACCTTTTGAAAGGTCATTTCGGTGTCACCTCTCCTGATGCTCGCCTTCAGCGTGCTGAGTATCTTGGCGGTGCCTCGATTCCCATTAACATTACTCCGGTAGCGCAGACCTCGCAGACGAGTGATGTGTCCCCTCAGGGTAATGTTGCGGCATACTCTTGGACTAGTGATGTGTCCAGTTCTTTTACTAAGTCTTTTGTTGAGCATGGTACTTTGATGTGTCTTGCCGTTGTTCGTCATGTCAGATCTTATCAGCAAGGCCTTCACAAGATGTGGTCACGGCCGACCCGCTACGATCACTATTGGCCGTCTTTGGCTAATATATCTGAACAGGCTATCCTCAACAAGGAGATCTTTGTTTCCGGTGATCCGGAAATAGATAACCAGGTTTTTGGATATCAAGAGGCCTTTGCCGAGTATCGTTATAAGCCTAGTATTGTTACTGGCGCTATGCGTTCCTCTTATCCGCAGCCGTTGGACGCTTGGCATTATGCTGACTATTATACCGGCACGCCGCATCTGTCCTCTGAATGGTTGCAGGAAGGTAGTGAAGAAATTGACCGCACACTTGCAGTTTCTTCGGCTGTTGAAGATCAGTTTATCGGTGACTTTGCGTTCAACTCCCAGTGGTACCGTGTAATGCCGATGTATTCGATCCCTGGCCTCGATCGCATGTAAGCCTATCCCGTCCATTGCCCGGTATGCCCTCGTGACCTCTGCCGGGCACAATTTTTATTGAGGTGTATTATGAATCAGATCCAATTAGAAAGTGTTTTAGATGCTATTGAGCATAAACTAGATATTCTTTTCGATTCCTGTACTGGTGTTCAGTTGTTTGATATTTATGGTTACCTTCGTGATGAATCAGATCGTTTTCTAAAAAAGTATATTGATGCATAAGGAGTGATTTTATGCTTGCTCAACATGCCGGTGGTGGTTTTGCCGCAGGTAATTCCGCTAGTAATATTCTTAATGGAAAAACTAACGGTAATACTCTTGTCGGTGCTTTTGATGCGTATGCGCAAGATTTTGCATTAAGTAGTGGTAATTATATTGCCCCGCTTATAAATGGTCTTTATGACTCTATTTTGAGTGCTGAGCAGACCAGTGCAAATAAGCAGATGGCATTTCAGCGAGAGCAGAATGAACTTGCTATGTCTTATAATTCTTCTGAGGCGCAGAAAGCGCGTGATTTTAATGCTGAACAAGCCGCAATTAATCGTCAATTTCAGCAAACTAGTGCTGATAAGCAGATGGCGTTTCAGGAGCGTATGAGTAATACTCAGTATCAGCGTGCTGTTGAGGATCTGAAGAAAGCCGGATTGAATCCTATTCTTGCCGCAGGTGCTAGCGCATCTTCCCCGGCTGGATCCTCGGCCTCCGGCTCTTCGGCCTCCGGTGCGTCTTCCGCAATTTCTGCAATGTCGGGATCTAAGGCTAATGCCTCCGGTGCTGGTTCCTCTGCTGTTTCTGCTTTTAATGCTCTACTTGGATTTATTGGTAATCAATCGGAAATGTATAATTCCGGCATGCAAGGTCTTACTGGTCTTGCCAATCGTGCATTTTCTCTTTTAGGTGTTAATGCAAAACGCCGTTGATTATCCATATACTTCTTGTAGTGTTTCAAGGAACATTTGCATTGCTTTGAATCTACTCGTATAGTCAAGTAATATGATTACTAAAACTATAACGGTTATTGCAAGTATTGCTATGGTGATATTTTTCCACATGGTCCCTTTCCTTTCTATTCAGCATTGTAGCAATTTTTATTTGACAAGCTGTACAGTTCCCGAGCCGAAAGCCGCCTTGCGGCGAACCCGGCACCGTCCAGTTGTAATTGACGGATGCTCAGCCCCATTACCCTCTTGATGTAATGGGGCTGAGTGACACAATTTACAGAAAAGAGGTGATAATTGTGTCTTGTGATTGTCCTAATATTGGTATCTTTAAGCGTGGCCTAGATGGTAAACGTGAACTTGTGAAAATGTTTCAGTATGTACCGGATAAGATGATTGATAATTACTACAAAGATTATTGTAATCTCTTTGCCGATAAATCCGATACTGAGATAAAATACCAAAAGACCGCTGATGGATACCATGAAATTATGCTTTTGCCTTGTGGTAAGTGTATAGGTTGTCGGTTAGAGTATTCTCGTCAATGGGCGATGCGTTGTACTCTTGAGGCTCTACAGCATGAGTGCAATTATTTTGTTACCCTCACTTATGATGACCTTTCTGTCCCTACAAACCCCTACAAGTTGTGTTGTGATCCTGATACTGGCCTTGTTACACATGATGGTCATTCTCATCCCCTTGTTCCGGATGATCTGAAGAAATTTATTAAGGACTTGCGCCGTCATTATGAGTATCATTATAACCATAAAGGTATTAGGTTTTTCGCTTGTGGTGAGTATGGCGGTAAGACCGCACGCCCTCATTTCCATATCATACTGTTTAATTGCCCAATTTTAGACCTAGAACTTTACAAGAGGAATTTTCAAGGAAAGCCTTACTTTAATTCAAAAACATTTGACAAGATATGGAATAAAGGTTATACTGTTATTGCAGAGTGTTGTTTTGATACTTGCGCCTATGTTGCCCGGTATATCATGAAAAAGCAGACCGGACAAAACAGGGTTATTTATGACAATCTCGATGTAACTCCTGAATTTACTCGCATGTCAAGAAAGCCCGGCATAGGCCGAACTTATTTTGATGAAAATCTAGATAAGATCTACACCTATGATCAAGTTACCTTGCTAGGTGCAGATGGTAAAGCATTACAGCCCTGCCCGCCTAAATACTTTGATAAGATTTATGCGGAACTCGAGCCTGACCACTTTGAAGAGGTCAAGCAAAAACGGCTTGTTAATCAAGCCAAAGTAGAAAGGAGTCGTGAATATCAAACAGGTTTATCCAAGGCAACTCATATCCACATGCAAACGCACGAGCGTGATCGTGCAATTCTCGCTCTAAAACGGCAGAATTAGAGAATAGTATTCATTTTGTTTAATTTTATCATAAAATATAACTATTGTCAATATCTTTTATCCCCCAAACAAAATACGATACTTAGGAGAAAAAACTCATGTGGAATGAATTAGTTATTACGATTGCCGCAAAAAACTGCGATTTGGCCGCAAATATTTTAACGGTTTTGAATCATGATGGTATGTTTATTGAAGATTTTTCTGATCTCATGGAAAATGACGCAGTGAAACAAACCAATCTTGTTGAGCAAGAATTATTAGATAAAATCTACAATGATCCCATCATCCACCTCTACATCTCCCCTAATCAAAATCTAGCGGAAATGACACAATCCGCTCAGTCGTTATTGGATCAAAACCAAATTGAATATCATCTTGACGTAAAAGAAATTCCTGACAAAAACTGGAACGAAGAATGGATGAAATATTATAAGCCGGTGCATATCAATGACCGTTTAACCATTGTTCCTCGCTGGTTAAATTATAAGCCACAGACGGACGAGTTGACGGTTTTATTAGATCCGGGCGCAGCCTTTGGAACCGGCACCCATGAAACAACAAAACTTTGCTTGGATGCATTAACCCGATACGTAAAAAATAATGACCGCATCCTCGATGTCGGTACAGGAAGCGGCATTTTAGCGATCACCTCTCTCCTTCTTGGCGCTAAATCAGCCGACGCTATTGATATTGACCCTCTCTCCGTTAAGGCAGCCGGCGAAAACGCCAGATTAAACCATGTTCACGAGAAATTAAGCGTAAAGCTTGGTAGCTTGCTTGATGAAGCAACCGGGCACTATCAGGTCATAACTGCCAATATTGTGGCCGACGTTATCATCTCCATGCTATCCGATCTAAAGCAACACATGAATACCGAAAGTACACTGATCCTCTCCGGCATCATTCGTGAGCGCGCACAAGATGTTCTAGATGCACTCAGCAAACATTCCTATCGTATAAAAGAGCATTTGCAAGACGGTGAATGGGTTGCATTTGTCGTAAGTATACAATAAGAAAAGCAGAGTTAACATGGTTAACTCTGCTTTTCTTTTATGCCTCTTTCAAAAAACATTCTATGGCTCGATGAGTCATATACACATCAAGTTTGCTAACAACCTCATATGGCGCATGCATAGATAACACACCAACACCGAGATCAACAACATCAATATCCATAGCTGCAACATATTTAGCCACGGTGCCGCCACCGCCGGCATCAACCTTGCCCAGTTCGCCAGTCTGCCATATGACCTGATTATCATCAAGTATCTTGCGAATCTCACCCAGAAATTCAGCATTGGCATCATTGGTATCATACTTACCACCAGATCCGGAATATTTCATGATGATAGTACCATAATTGAGTTTGGTCGTATTGCGTTTTTCATATACATCCGGATAATTCGGATCAAAGGCCGCATTCACATCCGCCGACAAACACTTAGAATGGCGCATGCATTCACGCACATTCGCTCCGCTCCCGTTACACAATTCGGTGATAAAATTCTTCAAATAGTCAGCCTTAAGTCCGGTATTGCCGGATGATCCGATCTCTTCCCTGTCGGTCAGGACACCGATCACGGTCTTACCTTCCCCATCATTGGCCAACATGCCCGTCAAAACAGGATAAGCACAAACATGATCATCATGGCCGTAGGATCCAATCATAGAGCGGTCAAAGCCAACATCCTGAGCCTTATAGGCAGGCACCACACAAAGATCCGCCGACAGGAAATCCTCTTCTATGATATCGTATTTCTCATACAGCAGATTGAGAATGTTTAGTTTAACCTTTTCCGATGCCTTATCATCACGGAACGGGCAACTGCCGATCAGCACATTGAGCGCTTCTCCGACAATGGCTTCGGCTAACGGCTTGGTATTTTGTGCCTTAGACAGGTGCGGCAACAAATCCGTCACGCAAAAAACCGGCTCATCCTCCTGCTCGCCCAGACAAACATTAACGACCGTGCCGTCCTTCTTGGCCACAACACCATGCAAAGCAAGCGGTATTGCCGTCCATTGATATTTCTTGATACCACCATAATAATGCGTCTTAAACAGACACAGTTCGCTGTCCTCATATACGGGCGCCGGTTTCAGATCCAACCGCGGACTATCAATATGGGCAGCCGCAATATTAACGCCCTGGCTCATGGGCGTCTTGCCAATGACAGCAAATACAATAGAGCGAGATCGGTTATTATAATATACTTTATCTCCCGCACGATAGGTATCCCCAAAACGAAATGGTTTATAGCCTTCTTTTTCAAGCACTTGTTGCACATATGTCACACATTCACGCTCTGTCTTGCCTACATTCAGAAAATTCTTGTATTCTACACAATAATCAAAGGCTTCCTCCGCTTGAGCATCCGTAATGCGTTCATAGCCATTCTTGGGACTATAAAACAACTTTTCGCAAAGCTGCTCCCCTGCTGTTTTTTCTACATTCATTATTTTTTCTCCTCCAATATAGTACATGAAAAGATTTTATCATAAATACGCTTAGTTTGGCATCTCAAGTGCTCTAAATCCGAACAATTCCAAATCACATAATCTGCATGCATTCGATAAAAGGACTTCGGTTTTTGAGCCTTTAGTCGTTGTCTTGCATCACGAAGACTCATGTCATCTCGCTCCATGATCCGTCGTAACTGTTTGTATTTGGGGGCAAGAACGGCAATCACACAATCACATTTTGTCAGGTATCCGCTCTCTGCCAACGCTGCAGCATCCACAACAACACCCGTTTGGGAAGTAGCCTCCTGAATGCGTTGATCAACACTCGCCAGAATATATTTGTGCGTAATTCGGTTTAATGCTAATGTCTGCTCCGGATCAGAAAATGCACGTCTGGCCAGTTCCTTACGATTGAGAGTTTTATCTTCCTGTAAAATCTCACAACCAAAATGTTCAACCAATTCCGCCAAACACGGCGTACCGGGCTCAACAACCTCTCGTGCAATCTGATCACAATCAATATGATCTAGTCCCATATCGGTCAAATAAGATGCCACCAAGCTTTTACCGCAACCCGATCCACCGATCAAACCGATGATCTTCACTCTGTTCTCCTCACAACTCAATCTTACAAAAACCTGACGCTTTCAGTAATCGGTTATATACGCCCAAAAATTCACCGTCATTGCGACAATTTCTCGCATAGATCTCAGTCACTTCCAGCTGATCAAAGCGGCGCAGTGCCGCAAATAGATTTCGAGAAAGCGAATAGGCATCATCTGCATTGCCCAGCGTCAATACCCGGCCACTGACAAATTCATCTTCTTCGCCATCAAAACAAAGAATCCCCGTGGAATCTGTGGCCTTGCTATTGATATAAGAGATCACATCCGCTTCCCTGCCGGAAACGATCATCATCGGACATTGGGGCGCATAATGCCGATATTTCATGCCGGGAGACTGCACCTTGCTCTCATCCGGTAATTGTGACTCGATCGCCGGTGACAGATCTACAGGCCCGATGACCGACTCGATCTCCTCTCGCCCGATAATGCCGGGGCGTAAGATCATCGGCCGCTCTCCTACCATCGAGATAACTGTACTCTCAACGCCGACACAACAGGAACCGCCATCAAGGATCAGCGGTATTCTCCCATCCATATCATCAAACACATGCTGTGCCGTTGTTGGACTGGGCCGTCCCGAACGATTGGCGCTGGGTGCAGCAATGGGCAAGCCGGAGCGACGGATCAATTCTCTAGCGATTTCGTTCTCCGGACAGCGAAGCCCAACGGTATTGAGTCCGCAGGTGACTTCTGCTGCAATACAGGCCGCACTTTTTACCACTAAAGTCAGTGGGCCAGGCCAAAACTTCTCCGCCAATGCTTTTGCCTTATCGTTGACATCTATCCCATATTTGAATATTTCATCAGCATGACAAATATGTACGATCAACGGGTTGTCTTGCGGCCGCCCCTTGGCTTGAAATATTTTTTTTACCGCACTCGAATCCAGCGCATTAGCCCCAAGACCATATACCGTTTCGGTGGGAAAACCAACGACCTCACCGTCACGAATCAGGGCTGACGCCAGATCTAATGATACATCATTAGGCGGCATCATGTTTGTTTGTATCCTTTTCATTCAATATCCGCCTTTAATTTTTCCGCCTGCGCATTCGCAATCAAAGCATTTAACACATCATCAATCTCACCGTTCATAAAAGACTCCAACTTATAGATCGTAAGTCCAATTCGATGATCGGTGATCCGTCCCTGCGGAAAATTATAGGTGCGTATCCGCTCACTGCGATCTCCCGACCCAACCTGATCCTTTCGGGCTGCTGAAATCTTATCGGCCTGCTCCTTTTGCTTTTGATCGTAGAGGCGGGATCGTAGAATCTTCAGCGCCTTGTCTTTATTCTTGAACTGGCTTCTTTCATCCTGACACTCCACCACCAAGCCCGTGGGCAAATGGGTCACACGGATGGCCGAGGATGTTTTATTCACATGCTGGCCGCCTGCGCCGGAAGAACGAAAGGTATCAATCTCTATATCTTTAGGGTCAATTTCAATTTCAACATCATCCGCCTCAGGCAGCACGGCAACGGTAACGGCCGAGGTATGGATACGTCCCGACGATTCGGTCTCCGGAACACGCTGCACACGATGGGCACCGCTTTCAAATTTTAATCGACTGTATACGCCGTCTCCTTCAACCAAAAAAGTAATTTCTTTATATCCGCCAAGCTCGGTATCGTTGGCAGACAGAATATCGACCTTATAGCCACGCATCTCTGCATACATGCTGTACATACGAAACAGAGCGCCGGCAAACAGCATTGCCTCTTCCCCGCCAACACCGGCACGGATCTCGACGATTGCACTTTTATCATCATCCGCATCCTTAGGCAGAAGCAAAATTTTCAGTTCTTCTTCCAAAAGCGGCAGTTTTCCCTTGCAGTCAAAATACTCTTCCTGCACCATCTGTTTAAACTCCGGATCCAGCTCGGTCTCAAGCAGTTGCGCCGCCTCATGAAAGGATTGGCTTATTAACTCAAACTCATGAAATTTTTCTACAATCGGCTCCAGGCTTTTCCGCTCCTTCATCAGTTTGCAGTATAACTCCTGGTCGGAAACGATCGAAGGATCCATCAGCTTATTGTCAATATCATTAAATTTTTCGGCAATACTCCTAAGTTTATCGATCATTCTACACCTTTAATACTCTTTATAATTTTAATGCGCGGTATCATCATTTCACGGCCACAACCGCAGCAGCGAAGCTTAAAATCCAAACCGGTCCGTAGCACAGTAAAACGGTTACTGCCACAGGGGTGCTGCTTTTTCATGATCACACAGTCGCCTACTTTTATATCCATGCCCGCACCTCACAATTCATTCCCTTATATGATACATCGTTTTGGAAAATCTGTAAAGCAAAAAGCAAAAGATACTTGCAAAAAACATGATAAAAAAATATAATATATGTATGATTATCTTAGGAATTGATTATGGTGATGCTCGAACCGGTGTTGCCCGTGTCAACACAACCTGCCCGATCGTCACCCCCGTCGGCACAATTAAAGACAAAAGCATTGAAGGCGCCGCTCAAAAGGTTGCTGATCTGGCTCACGCTGAAAAAGCCGAAAAACTTGTTCTCGGCCTGCCCCGCAACATGGATGGAACTGAAGGACCTCGTGCTGAAAAAACAAGGCATTTCGGCGAATTGGTGCAGCAACATATTGATTTGGAGATCATTTTCTGCGATGAACGGCTCAGCAGCAGCTATGCCCATAACATCATGAATTTTACTGATACCCGCGGTAAAAAACGCAAAGAAAGCGTAGATGCTTTGGCCGCCACCATCATTTTGCAGACTTATGTGGACTCTTTGAAGGACTGAATAGATCCTTAACACCGATCACCATCAACAAGACGCCAAATCCGAGGCGTATGATCTTAGCATCCATGGCCATAGCAACCAATGACCCGGCGATAGCGCCCATGCCTGAAAATATCATAAGTGGCCATACGGTTTTCCACTGAATCATTTTTTGTTTCATATATAAAACGGTCGATAAGACTGCGCAGGGCAAAAAAAACAACAGATTCGTACCGGCCGCCATCTTATGCTCTACCCCTTTGACTAGTGTCAGGTATAAAAGCAAGACCGATCCACCACCAAAGCCCATGCTGCTGAGAATGCCGACGATCAAGCCAACCCCTATATCAAGCATCGATAAATATCCTCACTGCACAATAGATCATAAACACTGCGAAACTCTTCTTAATGAAAGAAGGCTTCGCTTTTTTTAATAAAAAGACACCTATCGGTGCAGCGGCAACGCCACCAAGCAAATACCGCCAGGACATGCCGAAATCAATCTGTCCGTGTATGGCGTAGATCACCGTACTGACAGCACTGGCTGCTAAAATCGTCGCAACAGTATAGGCATGCGACCCCTTTTCCTCCTGCAACTGCTTACGCAAAAGCGGAACGCATAACATACCTGCCCCGCCGCCGATCAGGCCGTTTAACATGCCGGTAAGCAAACCAGTAAACGCCAGCTTTTTCTTCATATTTCCTCCATAAACCATCTTTTCTTTAGTATGGCTTACGAATATGAAAATATGAAAAGGTGATCGCTCAGCGATCACCTTGGTAACATTCCGACAGATGATTCATTATGGTGTTGGAAATACGAAAGCCTCTTTCCGTTAAAGCAAAGCCATCCTGTGTAAATTGAATCAGGCCATGCTGCGATAACACTTTTAACCGACATTTTAAGTTATCAAACTGAAAATACTCGGCTAATTCAGCATATTGCACTCCGTCTTTCATGCGCAACCCCATCACTAATCTCTCATACGATAGCGAGGCCTTGGTCAACACTTCTTCCGACACAGGTGTCGTCTCTCCTAGGATATACTCATCAAGATCGGCCGGTTGAGAATATCGAACACCCTGTATAAAGGAATGGGCGGCCGGCCCAAAACCGAGATACGGAAGGCTTTTCCAGTATTTTGTATTGTGTCGACAGGCAAAACCCGGCTTTGCAAAATTGGAAATTTCATAATGCTCATAGCCATGGTCGGCCAAACGAGAACACAACAGGTCATACATCTGCTCTTCCGTTTCTTCATCCGGAAAGCGATAATGCTTTACAGATTGACACAAAGGTGTATTCTCTTGTACGGTAAGATTATAACAAGAAATATGCGGAATATCTAGGGTAAGTATCCCGCTCAGTGTTTCAGAAAAGGCATGCATGTGATCGATTCGACAACACCGATGGCCGACACCGAACATGATATCAACATTGATATTGCTAAACCCGACTTGACGCAGATCATGACATGCCTGTAATACGCGCTCTCGATCATGCAGGCGACCGAGATCGATCAACTCTTCTTCGCAAAGACTCTGCGCCCCCAAACTGATGCGATTGACTCCTATCTTCTTGAGTTGTATCATCAGATCCTTAGTCAGCGATTCTGGATTGGCTTCACAGGTTATCTCGATATCTTCCGTATAGGTGAAGCATTCCTTTGCCTTTTTTAAGATGCGGATCAAATGCTCACCGGCAACCGACGGCGTTCCTCCACCCACAAACAGCGTATCAATTCGGTAGTCACGATAACTCTCCGCCTGTCTTTCCATATCCAAAATCACGGCATCAGCATAACGGCGGATCCGATCGGGATCCGCCGTTACTGAATAGAAATCACAATAATTACATTTCCGCTTACAAAACGGAATGTGAATGTAAAGTCCTAGTGCTTGTCGATTCATCATACATCCAATTTCAATACACTCATAAACGCTTCAGCCGGCACCTCGACAGAACCAAACTGTCTCATGCGCTTTTTGCCCTCTTTTTGCTTTTCCAGCAACTTTTTCTTGCGGGTAATATCGCCGCCGTAGCACTTGGCCAACACATCTTTACGAACAGCCTTGACCGTTTCACGGGCAATAACCTTACCGCCAATCGCAGCCTGAACAGGAATTTCAAAAAGTTGTCTGGGAATATTCTCCTTCAGATTTTCTACCATCTTGCGGGCTTTGGGATAGGCACGATCCGCATGAAGAATAAAGGAAAGCGCATCAATTACATCGCCGTTTAAGAGAATATCAAGTTTTACCAAGTTACTTCTCTTGTAGGCAGTGAACTCATAATCAAGAGATGCATACCCGTGTGTACGGGACTTCAGGCAATCAAAGAAATCATAAATAATTTCATTGAGCGGCATTTCATAATGAATATTGGTACGCCCCTGATCCAAATAGGTCATATCAATAAAAGTACCACGTCGCTCCTGACACAGATCCATAACAGCGCCGACATGCTCAGTCGGCGAGAAGATATGGGCCGAAACCATCGGCTCTTCGGCATATTCAATTGATGTCGGTAACGGATAGTTGGTTGGGTTATCGATATAAACGGTTTCACCCGAGGTCAGCTTGAATTTATATATGACCGATGGGGCAGTCGTAATAATATCCAGATTATACTCACGCTCTAAGCGTTCCTGGATGATCTCCATATGCAAAAGACCCAAGAATCCACAACGAAAACCAAAGCCAAGCGCCGCCGAGGTCTCCGGCTCATAGCTAAGCGCCGCATCATTCAGCTGGAGCTTTTCCATGGCATCGCGCAGGTCCGAATAGTGTGCGCCATCGGCAGGATAAATGCCGCAATACACCATAGGATTTACTTTTTTGTAGCCTGGCAACGGCGTATCTGCAGGACAATCGGCAATGGTGACCGTATCACCCACTTGCGTGTCACGTACAGTTTTGATGCTGGCAGTAATATAACCGACCTCACCGGCAGTCAACTCCTCGGCCTTCTCCAAAGATGTCGCCCGCATATAGCCGACCTCGACCACGTCAAATTCCGCACCGGTCGACATGAGTTTCATGCGTTGACCGGCACGAATTCTGCCCTCCATGATACGCACGTAAACAATAACTCCACGATAGCTATCATAGATCGAGTCGAAAATCAGCGCTTGCAACGGAGCATTGGAATCCCCGGTCGGTGCAGGAACATCTGCGACAATATGTTCAAGCACATCATCAATATTCGTTCCCATCTTAGCCGAAATACGAGGCGCATCTTCAGCCGGCAAGCCTATGATCTCCTCAATTTCTTCTATGGCACGATCAGCATCCGCACTGGGCAGATCCATTTTATTGATAACGGGAACGATCTCCAGATTATGATCAATAGCCAGATAGGTGTTGCCCAAGGTCTGCGCTTCGATCCCCTGCGTGGCATCCACGATCAAAACCGCACCCTCACAAGCAGCCAAGGAACGGGAGACCTCATAGTTAAAGTCCACATGCCCCGGCGTGTCGATCAGATTCAATATATAATTTTGACCATCCTTTGCCTGGTATTCAAGTTTAACGGCACGTGCTTTAATGGTAATGCCACGCTCTTTTTCCAGGTCCATATTATCCAGAATTTGTGCTGTCATATCCCGTGTATTGACCGAGCCGGTATGCTCCAGCAACCGATCGGCAAGGGTTGACTTGCCGTGGTCAATATGTGCGATAATCGAAAAATTCCGAATGTTTTTCTGATCAATCATTCAAAATATACCTCAGTTTAATTTGCTGAGAGTCTCCATTACATAGTTACCGAATTCCTCACTGGTAGCGCCGGTATTGCGGCCGGTAATCTTCAGCTTGGCTTCTTCAAACATACAGATATCCAGTGCACGCTCCAGCTTATCAGCAAGCGCCTGTCTGCCAATATGGGACAGCAGCATTACGCAAGCACGAAGCATCGAGCAGGGATCGGCATACTGGCCACGGCCCTCATCCATCATACGAGGTGCCGAACCGTGAATAGCCTCAAACATGGCATAACGCTTACCGATATTGGCACTGCCGGCCGTGCCGACACCGCCCTGGAACTCAGCCGCTTCATCGGTGATGATGTCGCCGTAGAGATTCGGCAAAACAAAAACACGGAAAGCCGTTCTGCGCTTCTCATCGATCAGTTTAGCTGTGGTAATGTCAATGTACCAGTCATCCATCTCAACAGTAGGATAGTCCTTGGCAACCTCTTTGCAGATGTTAAGGAACTTACCGTCAGTGGTCTTAATAACATTTGCCTTTGTGATGACCGAAACTTTATTCTTACCGGATTTTGCAGCATAATCAAAGGCCAGCCGAGCAATGCGCTTGCAGCCCTCGGTGGTTGCAACGGTAAAATCAAAAGCCAGATCCTCGTCCACATTCACACCCTCAGAGCCCAGGGTATAGGCTCCCTCGGTATTTTCTCTGTAGAAGGTCCAGTCAATGCCCTTATCGGGAACTTTGACAGGACGAACATTGGCAAACAGATCCAGTTCCTTGCGCATGGCAACATTGGCGCTCTCGATATTGGGCCAAGGATCGCCCTGACGGGGGGTCGTGGTCGGCCCCTTAAGGATAACGTGGCACTGCTTAAGCTCTTCCAGTACATCATCGGGAATGGCCTTCATCACCTCAACACGACGCTCAATGGTCAGTCCGTCAATAACACGGAATTCCACCTTGCCGGCCTTGACCTCATCAGCGAGCATGTGCTCGAGTACTCGAGCAGCCTCATTGGTAATGATAGGGCCAATGCCGTCGCCACCACAGACGCCTATGATCAGTTTGTCCAGCTTGCTGTAGTCAACAAAATCGCCTTGCTCCTTCATTTTGCGCACACGGGCATCCTGTTTATCTAACAGCGCAGCAAATTTCTCCAGTGCTGCCTGTTTCTGCTGTTCGTTCATGCTTATTTCTCCTTATCGATTCTTGGTGTAATTGAGAAGACCGCCGGCACAGAGCATCTGCTTCTGACGTTCAGACAGAGTAACAACACCGGTCACAGTCTTATTCTTCGTTTTATTCACAATGAGGATCTCTTCCCCATTTATGATACGCTTACGCACATCAGGCAACTCAAGTTCATCGCCCAGCGCAAAACCGTCATAATCATCAGGATTGGCAAAGGTAATGGGGATAATGCCGTTATTGATAAGATTAGCGGCATGGATGCGAGCAAACGACTTAGCAACGACCGCCTTGACGCCTAAATACAACGGAACAAGTGCCGCATGCTCACGGGAAGATCCTTGGCCGTAATTGGCACCGCCGATAATTATGCCACCACCCCACTGACGGGCTCGAGACGGGAACTGCTCATCACAGCGCACAAAGCAAAATTCCGAAAGTTTAGGAATGTTCGAACGATAGGGCAGAATCTTAGCACCGGCCGGCATAATGTGGTCGGTCGTTATGTTGTCACCCACGATCAACAGCGCACGTTTGGCAATGGTATCCGGCATCGCTTCATTGATCGGGAAAGGCTTGATGTTGGGCCCCTGCTCTACCTCGACCATATCCGAAGAAGCAGCAGGAGCATCAACCAAATTATCATTTACTGTAAAGTGATCCGGCATTACGATCTCAGTTGATAAGGCAAAGGTAGTCGGATCGGTCATGACGCCGGTAATAGCCGAAACAGCTGCTGTTTCCGGGCTGACCAGATAAACCTGTGCATCTTCCGTGCCACTGCGTCCTTCAAAATTACGGTTAAAGGTACGCAGCGATATGCCGGCACTCTTAGGCGACTGGCCCATACCGATGCAAGGTCCGCAGGCGCACTCAAGAATACGAGCACCCGAATCAATGATATCGGATAGAGCGCCGTTAGCAGCAAGCATATTAAAGACCTGCTTGGAGCCCGGCGAAATCGCCAGTGAAACATCACTATGAACCGTCTTGCCCTTCAGGATAGCGGCAACCGTCATCATGTCCAGGTAGGACGAGTTAGTGCAAGAGCCAATACAAGACTGCGAGACCGGCATACCTGCCAGCTCCGATACCGGCTTGACATTGTCCGGGCTATGAGGACAAGCAGCAAGCGGAACAACCTGTGTCAGATCAATGTCGATCGTTTTATCATATTCCGCATCGGCATCCGCACAGAGCTCAGTATAGTCCTCTTCTCTGCCTTGTGCAGCCAGGAAACTACGGGTGATCTCATCAGCCGGGAAAACCGAAGTCGTAGCACCGGTCTCGGCGCCCATATTGGTAATGGTTGCACGCTGGGGCACGGTCAGCGTCTTTACGCCCTCGCCACAATATTCAATAATATAACCGACGCCACCTTTAACGCCAATGCGACGAAGAACTTCCAGGATAATATCCTTAGCACCTACCATCGGGCGCAGTTTCCCGGTCAGATTGACACGGATCACACCGGGACAGGTAATAAAATATTCACCGCCACCCATGGCAACAGCAACATCCAAACCGCCGGCTCCAATCGCCAGCATACCGATACCGCCGCCGGTCGGGGTATGTGAATCACTACCAAGTAATGTCTTGCCCGGTTTGCCAAAACGCTCCAGGTGAACCTGGTGGCAAATACCGTTGCCGGGGCGAGAGAAATATACGCCGTGCTTCTTGCAGACCGTCTGTATGTATCGATGGTCATCCGCATTTTCAAAGCCGTTTTGAAGGGTATTATGATCGATGTATGCAACCGAACGCTCGGTCTTTACTCGGTCGATTCCCATGGCTTCAAACTGCAGATACGCCATTGTTCCGGTAGCGTCTTGCGTCAATGTTTGATCAATCCGAATTCCGATCTCCGTGCCCTTTTTCAGTTCCCCGGAGACCAGATGGGTACTGAGTAATTTATAGGCTACAGTCATTCCCATTGGTTATCACCGCCTTATTTATAATAATTATATATTTTAGTATCAATGGTGTCCTCTTGTCAAGACCTTCCGAAAATTCTTCACCGTCTTTTGTTGTTACATTTTTACCATTTTTTTTGAATAATTAGTTAACATAATGTTAAAAAATAATCTGTTTTTTACTGCAAGTTACCCACAGTATCAACAGGGTTTTCCACTAAAGTTGGGTGATTTGAGCATTCATACCGCTAAAATCAATAAAATTTACCCAAATTTTCGCTCATGACCATATGTTTACATAATGCTATTTTTAGGAGTCGTTTTCAATTCTTGTGCAAAGCATTAGAATTCGGTCGTATCCGAATAATTTGAGGTAATATCCATCGTTGCATAGGCATTCAAATCCGGTTTCGCCGTCACTCCGCTGCGATATTCATAATAAGCCTGAGAAGCGATCATAGCCGCATTGTCGCCGCAGTATTTGAGCGGCGGCATAAACAGCTGCATGCCGTATTTTTTCGCCGCCTGCTCTACCTTGGCACGTAACATTCCATTAGCCGAAACACCACCGGCCAACACCAATGTATCTTGTTTGTGGTCGAGTGCAGCTTGTAAAAAGTGGTCACACAGGGTCGAGGTAATGGTATCACAAAAACTCGCCGCCACATCGGCCTTGTTGATCTCTTCCCCATTTTGCTTGTGCTTGTGAACATAATTGATCACGTTCGTTTTCAAACCCGAAAAACTGAAATCATACGGATTTTCCGAAAAGGAACTGTGCGGTAAAGATAAGGCCTTCGTATCTCCGCCGGCGGCTAATTTTTCAATTTCCTTGCCACCCGGATAGCCAATATCCAAGATACGGGCTACTTTATCAAAGGCCTCCCCTGCCGCATCATCATGCGTCCGACCGAGAATTTCATAATCGGTATAGTCCTTAACATGGACAATATGGCTGTGTCCGCCTGACACGATCAACGCCAAAAAAGGCGGCTTCAAATCTGAAAAGGTCAAATAGTTGGCCGCTACATGCCCCCTCAGATGATGCACGGGAATCAGCGGCACACCCAAGCCATAGGCATACGCCTTAGCAAAGCCGACACCCGTTAACAACGCACCGATCAAGCCCGGCGCATAGGTAACGGCGACAGCATCAATATCTTTCGCCTCCAAATGCGCCTCATCCAAAGCTGCAGCTGTGACTGCCGTGATCTTTTCGGTATGCTTTCGCGAGGCGATCTCCGGCACGACACCGCCGTAGATCTTATGAATATCGATCTGTGTGTAAACAGCGTTGGAGAGAACATGCCGTCCATCCTCAACAATGGCCGCAGCTGTTTCATCGCAGGAACTTTCAATCGCTAATATCTTCATCTTGTTTAACACTCCATTGTGCCTTCATGATTATCGCATCCTCTTCCGGCTGTCGGTAAAAACCCTTCCGTGTCCCATATGTGGCAAAACCGAGGGATTCGTAAAGATGCCGAGCCGCAGCATTACTTTCTCTCACCTCAAGATAACACCAGCCGATCCCTAGCTTCGACGCCTCATTTTTAACCTCTGATAACATGCGGCGGCCAAAGCCATTGCGACACCAGGCAGGGTCAACGGCAATGCGCAAGATCTCCATTTCATCCAGCACACACTGCGCCAGAAAATACCCAAGCACACGATCCTCATCCTTCAAAACAACGAAAAAATCCTTCTCGAGCGATTGCGTCAGCAAGTCCTGACTCATAGCATCGGAAAATATCTGTCGTTCCAGATCAGCAACCTGCGCCATATCCGCAACCGTTGCACGTAATACCTGCGGCATCAGTGATTCTCCAGCGCCTTGAGAACATTCGGCAATTCTGCCTTTATCTGATCTCGGCACAAACGGTACATATCCAGATCTCCGCCAAAGGGATCACTGATACCACGACCAAGCACATAAAGTTTGTCCATAGCTTGCGGATAGATGGCCGCTACCGTAGCGACATGCGCATCGGTCATACAAAAGATCACATGTGCGTTGCTGATATCGTTTCCTGTCAGCTGACGCGCCCGATGATAGGACATATCAATTCCCTCTTCACTCATCGCATCCATGGCATTTGCCGAGATGAGCATACCCTCATTTACGGCGATGCCCGCGCTGGTCGCCTGAATATCCAGGCCCTTTCGATGAGAGAATTGATTCATTAACCCCTGTGCCATCGGGCTGCGGCAGGTATTGCCTGTACATACAAATAAAACTCGTTTCATATTCTTATCCTTTCGCTTGATACCAGTTTTGGCCGATACCCAGATCGACCTTGAGCGGAATCCCCATGTTGCCGGCATTTTCCATTTCTTCAATCAAAATAGCCTGAGCACGCTCCACTTCGTCATCCGGACTTTCCAGGATCAGTTCGTCGTGCACCTGCAGGATAATATGGGTTTTCATATTCTCCTGTTTCAATCGACGATGCACGGCAACCATGGCAATTTTAAGCAGATCAGCAGCACTGCCTTGAATCGGTGTATTCATGGCAACCCGTTCGCCAAAGGCGCGCACATTGTGATTTTGCACCGAAAGCTCGGGAATATAGCGACGACGTCCAAACAAGGTCGTCACATATCCGCTTGCTTTGGCATCCAGTACCGTCTTGTCCAAATATTCTTTGATGCCACGATAGGTGTTGAAATAGTTTTCAATATATTGTTTTGCCTCTTTCCTGGGGACCTTGATGTCGGCAGCCAGAGAAAAGTCAGAAATGCCATAGACAATGCCGAAATTGACTGCCTTGGCCCGTGAACGAAGTTCCGACGAAACCAGTTCCATCGGCACTTTGAAGACCTCGGACGCTGTCTTTGTATGAATATCCTCGCCGGTGCGAAAAGCTGTGAGCATTTTCTCATCCTTTGAAATAAAGGCGAGCACTCGCAATTCGATCTGTGAATAGTCCGCATCGATCAAATGATATCCGGGCTTGGTCACAAACAGCTTGCGCAACTGCCGCCCAAGCGGCTGACGCACGGGAATATTTTGCAGATTCGGCTCGGACGACGAGATACGACCGGTCTGGGTAATGGTTTGATGAAATACCGAGTGGATTCGGCCGGTATCATCGATCAGATCGACAAAACCCTCGACATAAGTGGAATTGAGTTTGGTCAAGCGCCGATATTCCAATACCGCATCTATGATCTCATGATATCCACGCAGACGCTCCAGAACCTCAGCACTGGTCGAAAATCCGGTTTTAGTTTTGGCATAGGCCGGCAGCTTCAGCTCAACAAAGAGCACCTCACCCAACTGCTTGGGCGAATTGATGTTAAATTCTCTGCCCGCCATAAAATAGATCGTCTTGGTCAACTCGTCAATACGGCTGCGTAACATGGCGCCAAACTCGGTCAACTGCTGCTTATCCATGCTAAAGCCCTCATGCTCCATTTGCGCAAGCACCTCGGTCAGCGGCAACTCGATCTGTTCAAACAGAGGCAACATATCAGCATCCGCCAAAGCGTCCCGCATCTTCTGCGCAGCATCCAGAAAATAGGCGCAGGCCGTCATGTCATTGTCAGGGGTAATGGCCAACTGCTCACGCAATATGGAGGCGATGCTGTAGTTAGCGATAGAGGGATTGAGCACATAGGCCGCCACCTTTAGGTCAAAACTGATCCCTTTTGCCACAATTCCGTAGCCCAGCAATTTTCGTAGAAACGGCTTGGCGGCAAATGTCGTTTTTCTTGGTAAATCTCGAGAAAACAGCTCATTTAAAAAGGCTTCATTCGGCCTTGTCCGATAAAGAATACCTCCGGCACAGAGCATCATGTCTTCTTCCATCGGCAAAAAAGCGATCTCTTCTTCCTTTAGCAGAATCGGCAACAAGTCCTGACAATCCATCTCGGTTATATCTGCACTAACACCGAGATCGGCCTGTTTTTCCTGCAAACCAAAACGGGTAATAAACTTGTCAAATTCCAACTGCGCCAGTAATTCAAACAACCGATCGGCATCATATTCTTGCCGCATGAGATCGTCTTGAGTCAGGTCGATCTCCATATCGGTCTTGATAGTTACAAGGACACGGGAAAGAAATGCGCTCTCTTTTCCGGCCTCCAGTTTTACACGCTGAGCCGGCTTGATGGCAGGGTCTTCCAGGTTTTCATACACCTGTTCCAGGGAGCCGAATTTTGCAATCAGTGCCGATGCGCCTTTTTCTCCAATACCGGCCACACCGGGGACATTGTCAGACGAATCGCCCATGATCGCCTTGACATCAATCAGTTGCTGCGGCACAACACCGTATTTTTCCATCACCTGCTCCGGTCCGTAACTGACACTTTCACTACCCGAGCGGGTGCTGACCGAAAGCAAAACCCTGGTCCTATCATTAACCAACTGCAAACTGTCACGGTCTCCCGTTACAATTACACAGTCCATATCTGAGAACTTACGAGTCAGCGTTCCAATAATATCATCCGCCTCAAACCCCGGATACTCCAACCGCCGAATACGCATAGCGTCCAGAAGTTGCTTAGCAATGGGGATCTGACTGGCCAGCTCGGAAGCCATGGCCTTACGCTGTGCCTTATACCCGTCATACATATGGTGACGGAAGGTCTTTTCCTTAACATCAAAAGCCGCAACGATATAATCCGGCTTCTCCTCCTGCAACAGTTTAAGCAGGATATTCAAAAAACCATACACGGCATTGGTCGGCACACCGACCTTGGTGGTTAGCGGTGGCATGCCGAAAAAAGCACGGTTTAATATGCTATTGGCGTCCAGGATCATTAGTTTCATCGTACTACCTACACTTACCTATATCTTTTTTGCATGTATTATGTTATTATATCATTAGTAACGCCATCTTTCAATCCAAATCAAAGGAAATTCTTGTCACCTTTTTGACAATGATGAAATTTTCTGTAACTATTTTGAAACTTTTTTGAAATATTCCTTTCTTTTTCAAAAAATATAGTGTATAATATTTTAGTTATTAGATATCAGAGGTGTTACATATATGGAAAACCTAAACGGAAAGCGACTGGCGATCGGCATCAATCCCGTTGCTGAGTTATTGCGCAGCGGCAATCCGGTGGATCGAATCTATGTCAGCAAAGGCAAATCCACCCCCCAGATCGCCCGCTTGATCGAAAAAGCAAAACGAGCCGATGTTCCCGTTATTTTTTCCGATACCATGCGATTGGACAAACTATGTGACGGCGCCAACCATCAAGGCATCATCGCCATATGTGCCGAAAAAGAATATTGCACGATTGATGATATTCTTGACCTGGCCGCCTCTCGCAACGAGAAACCCTTTGTCATCATTCTTGATGAACTCAAAGACCCCCACAACTTTGGCGCCATTATTCGCAGTGCCGACGGTGCAGGCGCACATGGCATTATCGTTGCCAAGCGAGGTAACGCCCCCTTGTCGGAAACGGTTTCCAAAACCTCGGCCGGTGCGCTGGAATATGCAAAAATTGCCCGAGTTCCGAATTTGGCTGCCGCTTTGGAAGAGCTAAAAAAGAAAGGGCTCTGGATCTTCGGCACATCCGATAAGGCTCAAACCACCTATACCGATGCCGATTTTGATATCCCCTGCGCACTCATCATCGGTGACGAAGGCTTCGGCATTGGCCGATTACTTAGTGAAAAATGCGATTTTCTTATTAATATCCCTATGCGTGGCAATGTCAGTTCCCTCAACGCTTCGGTAGCTGCCGGCGTTGTGATGTATGAAGTGCTGCGCCAGCGTGACGTAAAAAACAGATGACGGAGGAGATTAGCCATGTCTGACAAAGATTTATTTGATTCCATTCTCGGCGATATCTGGTCCACACCAAGCAAGGCCTCATCTAATGCGGCCGACAATAAGTACAAAACCTCGGATTTTCAGTTGGACGATATTCTTAAAGAATTCGGCGTTGTAGAGGATAAGCCCAAAGCCGACTCACCAAAGCACAACAACTATGCCGATGATTTTCTTTCCGGCAGCAGCACCGGCGATATTTGGGCCAATATGCTCAAGGATCTTTCGACTGAAAAGCCTCAATCCAAAATGGAGCCGATTCCTACCATCCATGAAGATGTTCTCCAGCCTGACCCGGTTATCGTTGCCGACGTGCAAAAGCAACATACCATTGCCCGCGCCGTTGAGCCGATCCTTGATCCTGTTACCGCACAAGAAAAAGAGCAGGCTCGTAACTATGTAGCCGAGCTGTTTAGCAACAATTCCCCCAATGCTCTGTCCGGCTCGAATGACACTGTATCCGAAGATCAGCCCACTATAGTAGCCGATGAGCCCATCGTCGCACCCATTCGGCCGATTAAAAAGATCTTGACTGAGCGAGAAGAGGAAAACTATAAAATGCGCAGCGGCTATATTGATCTCAACGCTATCCGCGAAGCCACTGCCGCCCGCAATCCCGTTCGACCGGAAGAAGCCACCCAAAAATATACTTCAATGAACACCGACCAACGTGCCCTTTTCGGAAAGATCGGTGATTTCTTCTCGGATGCCACCTTCCAATATGATACCTCTTCGGTCAACAATATATCCGCTGAACTGATCAACGGCCGTCCTCGCAAGCAGAAAAACAATGTGCCGGAAAATGAAGACGAGATCAAGATCAACGACCAGTTTGAAGATATCTACGATAAAAAAGATATTCCCGCCGTTGAACAGGAATTGATGTTCCAGGTCAACATCGCCGGCATCAAATCGATCATTACTGCTATCCTCTCTCTTCCTCTGGCTCTGTTGAATTTCTTCCCCGGCCTGATCGATAATATTTTACCCGCTCTCGGCACCTCTCAACCCGTCAATCATGCAATCGCCAATCTGTTTCTTCTCGGCATAATCGCTATTCTTAACTTTAATATTATCGGCAAGGGCATCGCCAGCCTTTTCCGCCTGCGCCCGACAGGCTCCACCCTCGCTTCCCTGTCTGTCATTGCCGGCTTGACACACTGTATTTATACTCTGATCTCCAAAGATTCTACCGGCATGTACAGTGCCGTAGCTGCCTTATCCGTTCTCTTTGTACTGCTTGGCAAATATCTGTACTATAAAAATGTTCTCAAAAATTTCGAGATCCTTGCCTTTGATACACAAAAGACTGCCTGCGTCAATGTTGCCGGCGGCTACTCACTCAAAGAACTTTACAGCGATAAGGAACGAATCAGCGCCTGCCGCTCGGTCGATCTTATCACCCGTTTTCTGAGCAATTCCTTTGATTATAACTTTGCCGATAAGACCTCACGTGTGAGCATCCTTTCCTGTGTCGGCATCCTGATCGTTTCGATTCTCATAGCCATCCTACTGCATGACACCACCTCCGTTTTCACCTTTATCTCGGCGGGATGCTGCATCGTGACTCCCTTCTGTTATGATCTGGCTTATTCCCTTCCTTTTTATTCGATATCCTCTAAAATCCGCAAAAACGGCAGTGCTGTTGTCAGCTATACCAGAGCCGATGAATTCTCCAAGACCTCGACTATGGTACTTTGTGACAGCGATCTGTTTAAGCCCGAAAACATTATCGTTCACTCCATGAAGATCAACGGTAACGATCGCATCAACGATGTCATTATTAACTGCGCCTCTCTCCTTCACGAAAGCGGCAGTCCCGTTGCCGGTGCCTTCATGAACATCCTGGATAACAAAGCAGAAATGCTGTTACCCGTCTATAATTTCGATTGGATCCCCGAAAAAGGCGTTTCCGGTTATATCAATAATGTAAAATACTTTATCGGAAGCAGCCAATACCTTGCTGATTGCGGCATTAAACTGCCCTCTGTCGACCTGGAAGAAAAATATAAGCGTGCCGGCCGCCAGGTCATCATGTTTGCCGATAGCACAAAATTGCTGGCTGTCTTCTCCATCTCCTATTGCCGCGATGAGCAGATCTTCCGCAACCTGCACCGTATCAATCTCGGCAGTCTGAATCTTTTGGTCCTCACCCGTGACTGCAACATCACTGCCGAACTGATGTCACAGCTATATGAGATGCCCGTCCACAATTTTACGATTGCATCCAAGAATGAGTTTGATCGTCTGTATCATAAAGATGATTCCAAACCCAAGCATCCCGCCGGCATCTATTCCATTACCGGCGCCACCGGCATCACCTATGCGCTGGCCAACTGCCGCCGCCTGATGGGCACGGTACGAGCTTCAGTTGTCATGAGAACACTGGCTCTTGCCTGCGGCGCTCTCCTTCTTCTGCTTGTCGGCATTACCTCGGGCGATATCTACTCCACCATCAATCCTGCAAACATGGCTCTATTCCATCTGCTCTGGATGATTCCTTCGCTCTTTATTTCCCTGTTTGCCGGTTAATTATTCATATTTTTTGTGGCTGATCCATGAGATCAGCCACTCTTTTTTTATTCTCACACAACCGCCCATCCTTCATAAAATGATAGTAGTATTGTATGAATGGGAGGAAATGCAATGTCCGGATATACATTTACTGTTCTCGGCGGTGATCTTCGCATGGCCTGGCTGGCTCAGTTGCTTGCCCATGATGGCTATATTGTAAAACTGTTCGGCCACGAAGAAAACGATTTTTCCTTTTCTGAAGAGATCATTCACTGCGCCGACATAGAAACGGCTCTTGCCCATTGCGATGTTTGTCTACTCGGCCTTCCCTGTACACGTGACCAAAAAACGGTGGTTGCTCCCTTTTCTCAAAAAACAATCACGTTTTGTGATATCATGTCAAACACAACATCAGATCAAATGTTATTTGGCGGCATGCTGCCGGATCTTCATGCCGATATTATAACCATTGATTATTCTATCGATGAGTCCTTTCTTTTGTCAAATACGGTACCAACCGCCGAAGGTGCGCTGCAACTGCTGATGGAACATTCATCGGATACTGTCTTCGGCAGCAATATAGCCATTGTGGGCTATGGTCGTGTTGCTAAGCAGGCGGCTTGGATTCTTCGTGCTATCGGTGCCCATGTCACGGTGTTTGCCCGTAGTCACACAGCCCGTACTCAAGCCGAAATCTTAGGTTATGATACACAGAATCTTTCGCATATCCTTCATTATCACTCGCAGTACGATGCCGTTATCAATACCGTACCGAACATTCTGTTTACATCGGATAGCCTAAAGACAGCCAATGCTCACACCTGCTTTATGGAACTGGCCTCAGCGCCCGGTGGGTTTGATATGGATGCCATTTCTCAATACCGTCTCAACTATATTCCTGCCGGCGGCTTACCTGGCAAGGTTGCACCTCGAGCCGCCGCAAAATACATGAAAAACACCATCCTAAAACGATTGGAGGAGCTAACATGAATGAGAACATCCGACACATTGGATTCGCCCTCTGCGGCTCTTTTTGCACCTTCTCGCAGGTCATTCCGCAAATACAAGCGCTTTGCGATCTCGGCCATGATGTTATACCCATCATGTCCTATCATGCGTACCGAACTGACACCCGATTCGGCAAAGCTGCCGAGCATATTCAAAAAATAGAAACGATCACCGGCCACCCCGTTTTGCACACCATTGACCAGGTTGAGCCGATCGGTCCGAAGAAGATGTTGGATATCCTGGTCGTTGCCCCCTGTACCGGCAATACGCTGGGAAAATTGGCCGCCGGTATTTATGATACGCCCGTCACCTTAGCCGTCAAGTCCCATCTGCGCAACGCTCGACCTGTCGTCATTGCCGTATCCACCAACGACGGCCTCTCGGGCAGTGCACGGAATATCGGCTTTTTGCAAAACCTGAAACATGTGTACTTTGTCCCATATTCTCAGGACGATCCCATCAAAAAGCCCATGTCCTTGGTGGCTCACATGGATATGATCCCTCAAACCATAACACAAGCCTTACAAGGAAAACAGATCCAGCCAATGCTCGCCTAAAGGCACCGCCACAGGCGGGCCTACATAATATGTTGAATTTTCATCAAACATCTGCTACAATAGCTACGGGTGATAACATGATCAACAGTACACGTGCCATCTTTTATGAGCGTCAGAAAAAATTTAATATTGTGGAAAAACTGGCCAATCGGCTGCCGGCAGCTAAAAAATTACCGAAAGAGCATCTGTATCATGGGCAACGCCGGGCGGCCGACCTGCTTTTGAAAAAGGGACAGGTTGTCATGGCCTGCGTCGCCGAAGCCGATCCGGCGCTGATGCAACCCGGCAAAAGCATCTGCGAAGCCTCCGTCGTCTACAGCATTGATGAGATCTTTGATGAAATGCCCTCGCTGCTGGCTCATGTTGCCATTACCGTAACTTCCATTCGGGAAAACCCCGATCTCGGCACCGAATACACGCTCCTGGTCGATTGTATGGATGCTAAAACCAACTATCGACTCAGCCTTCCCGTCCCTAAGGACATTAGTTACGACAAAGATGTTTTTCTCACCACACTCTACGTCAATCCCGCCCATCTCCCCTTACCGATGCTCTATCGCGGATTTTTCCCCATCCTGATCTGCCCGGAACAAACACCCTACGCCATGGTCCTCCCGGCCCATTACTGGTCCGAGGAAATGAAAGCAGCCTGGCTGGAAGAACGAGATCATAACGCATAAAAACCGGAAGGCAAAAGCCTTCCGGTTTTTCTTTATTTGTTTTGCAACTGAGCGGCACGCAAGGTGTTTTCCAACAGCGTCGTGATGGTCATCGGACCAACACCGCCGGGCACCGGTGTAATATACGACGCCTTTGCCTCAACGTTCGCAAAATCCACATCGCCGCACAACTTACCGTTTTGATCACGGTTGATGCCGACATCAATGACCACCGCTCCATCCTTTACCATATCAGCCGTAACAAATTTTGCACGCCCTACTGCAGCAATCAAGATATCAGCCTGCCGAGTGATCTGTGCCAAATCCTTGGTGCGGGAATGACAAATGCTGACCGTGGCATGGCGGTGTAGCATCAGCATGGCCTGCGGCTTGCCAACGATATTGCTTCTTCCGATGATCACGCAATGCTTGCCGGCGATCTCGATCCCGCTTCTATCCAAAAGCGTCATAACACCAGCCGGCGTACAGGGCAGAAAATCGAAATCACCGATCATGATCTTGCCCACATTAGCCGGATGAAAAGCATCCACATCCTTACGAGGATCAATCGCATGGATCACAGCCGTTTCGTCAATATGCTTGGGTAACGGCAACTGCACCAGAATGCCGTTAACTCGCTCATCCTTATTTAACTGCTCTACCAGTTCCAATAATTGCTCTTGTGTGGTTTCCTCCGGCAGCGCATATTGAAAAGACTCAATACCGACATCCGTGCATGCCTTATGTTTATTGGCGACATACACCTTGGATGCGCTGTCTTCACCAACGATAATAACCGCCAGCCCAGTCGAAACACCACTCTCTTGCAGCTGCTGCACCTTTATACGAATATCCGCACGACAGGATGCCGCTATCGCTTTGCCGTCAATGATCTGCGCCATCTTGCTTTTCCTCCGTCATCGTCTCTTCTGCCTGAGCCTCCTCTTGCGGGAGCTCATACATCGGCGTATAGTCTTGATCGGCTGCCGCCTGATTGCGCTCCTTGCGTGATGTGCGAGGCACATATTCAAAACTGACAGCGCCTACCTTTTTCACTTCAATAAACTTAACAATCAACACAAACGCACAGATGACAAAGACGGTAAAGGCAACCAATTGATGAATCGGCAGAGAACCAAGCGTTTCAATATACTTGGTGTCACGCAAGCCTTCCATCCAGCCACGTCCAAGCCCATACCAACCCATATAGATCAGCGCGATCTGACCCGGGAATTTGCGATACTTTTTCGAAATGATATGCAATGCAATAAAGCCGATCAGATTCCACAAGATCTCATACAAGAACAGCGGATGCACCGTTTTATTGCCGATCTGCATACCCCACGGTAACGAGGTGGCCACACCGTAAACTTCACGGTTGATGAAATTACCCCAGCGCCCCACGATCTGACCGATCATAAAGCCCATCGCCACAAGATCTAACACATTACCCAAGCGCAACTTCTTAAATCGACAGAAGAAAATTATAAATATCCCAACAAAGAAAATGCCGCCGTAGATGGCCAATCCACCTTCCCGAATGGCAAAAATATCGGCAAATTTCGTAATCTCACCCGCCGGAGCAAAGGCACAATACCACAGACGAGCCCCAACAATGCCGATCGGAACACCAAAGATCAGGCCATCAAGCAGGTCATTATTGGTGATATAAAACTGCTTGGCACGACGGCTGCAGTATATGTACGCCAGCACGACACCGGCGCAAATAAATACTGCATAAAAGAAGATATTAAAACCAAAAACCGTAAAATAATTAGGGAAATCAAACTCCCAGCCCAAGCGTGGAAATGCAATGGGCGAATCGCCTACATTGATCATAAATAAAACCTCCTTTATTTTAAGCCGGTAAAATAATAGACAAAGCGCAATGGTCCTGCGTAAAGTGTGTTGCAAGCCACCGTTCACAATCCTGCATCGTCACCGATTGGTAGATGTTCATATACTCCGCAAAATCCACACCAAGAAAATCAAGATCCATAAAGGTCATTGCCGTGTTTTCAACACTATTGAGTTTTTGCATGTTCCGACCGTATATCTTATTTTTCGCCCGCCGAAAACTGTCGGCGTCCATGCCCTGTTTCTTTGCCTGATCCAGAGTAGTCCTTACCTGCTCTAAAATGGCGTCCGGATCCTCCGCTTCGCCACCGATCAGACTGGCGCCAAAACCGTAACCGCCATAATACGCCGCTGAAAAATCATGATTGATCACACCGGCCTGATACAGATCGCCATAAAAATCACTGGAATGTCCAAAGAGCATATCCAGCACGATTTCCGACATAGCCTCTTTTTTCACCGCCTGAGCACCCACGGACGCCTCCGGATCTTTAAAACCAATCAAAAACTGCGGCTTGGCAACTGCTCGCTTTTCTACCACACGCTTAGCCTTGACGGCATCGGGCTCATCTGTCAGCTTCCGCTTGACCGGAGACACCGGTCTATGCTCTAAATATCGCTCACACAACAACTGCACCTTGATAGGATCGACATCACCGCACACAACGATTCCCATATTGGACGGATTGTAAAAGGTATTGTAGCAAGCGTAGAGCATCTCCGGCGTAATCCGTGCAATCGATTCGACCGTTCCCGCCGTATCAATACGAGCCGGATTGTTATGAAACATGGACTGCATGACATTCATCACGACCCGCCAATCCGGATCATCGTCATACATTTTGATCTCCTGCCCTATGATCCCTTGCTCCTTAGCCACCGTTTCCTCGGTAAAATAAGGATGCGCCACAAAATCAAGCAATATCTCAAACGATTCCTCAAACCGCTCAGTACAGGAGAACAAATACACCGTTTTATCCGAACTGGTAAAGGCATTGGCATTGGCGCCGGTACGTGAATATCGCGTAAATGCGTCTTCCTTCTCCCCCTCAAACAATTTATGCTCCAAAAAATGAGCCGTGCCGTCAGGAATAGCAAAAGAAGCTGCGCCGTCAATCGGATCACATACCGTATCCATCGACCCGTAATTGGTGCCGAACATCGCATAGATCTTTGAATGTCCAGGCTTTGAGATGACCGTGACCGGATAACCCGACTTAGTCGTAAATCGATAATATGTCTCGCCGGAGAGTCCACAGTTATATTTGGTCATGACTTTCCCCTCCCTTGAGCACATATACCGTTACAAGACGCACCGTCTTGGCAACTGCCTGAACATCGGCCGCCTCTAATTTCTCAAGCTGCGCCAATACCGACTCTACGTCAGCATCCTTTCCTAACAACGTCTGTGATATAGCATAATCTTCAATCTGCCCCATCGAATCAGCCATCGACCGCAGACTGTTTACATACGCTTTCTTAGCCGCCGTCAGATCCGCTTGCGTAAAGCGACCCTGCTTTACGGCATCCAACTGAGCCAAAATCTCAGCCTTTGCCGCCTCGATCTTCTCGGGCATCACGCCCGAATAGACGGTCATCATATTCTTATGTTTCTCAGCCGTTGCCGTGCAGTAATAGCACAATGAAAGCTTTTCACGCACGTTCATAAACAACAGCGAACTCGGGCTGGCGCCAAACAGAATCACAAACAGCCGCTGCGCAACCTCGTCAACCTCTCTATCAAAACAGAAACCCATCGACAGTTTTGCCTGCTCAACCGGATAGTTTTCTTCATATTCGCGTACCGGCCCGACCGGGATCCATGCCGTCGTCAAGACCGTCTGCTCCCGCTGTTGGTCAAACATTGGGGCAAAAACCTCGGAAATCTGTTTGGCATCCATCCGTCCGAATCCATAGATCTCCACAACAGCTCGCCGCATATAATCACAGTAAAACTCATACAAGGAGGCCGCATCAATTTGCTCAACAATATCTTTATCGCCGCATTCATAGACCTCGTAAGGCTGACCCTGCGCCGTCAATTCGCCGCAACGGCGTAAGGCATACAGTCGTTTATCATTAATGCGCCCGTCGATCATATCGCACAGATTTTTCTTCTCACGCATCACGGCCGATGCTGAGAAAACACCTTCTACCAACAGCGGCTCAAATACTATCTTTCGCAACAGTTCCATTGCCCGTTCGGCGATATCCTTTTCCGGTACAAAAGCCGGATCCAAAAATTCAAAACAGAAAGTCATCAGATGACTGTCGCCCTTCTTGCGCAACATCACATTCAACTGGGCGCCATATAACTCATCTAATGCCCTTGCCAAGGAAATAACATTAGGATATGCCGCACATCCGGTCTTAAGCACCATAGACAGCAGCGTCGCATAGGACGCCGTGCGTGCATCCAACGGCATAATGAAGCTGATGGCCACCTGATCGGTCTTAAATTTATCCATGGGCAGCATGTTCAAATGAACCGCCGGAGCCAGTTGTTCTCGTATCATGGTATCCTCCGCATTGTTATATCTATTATTTTATCCGCAAACAGCTTAAAAGTCAATTATATCAGCAGATTCTCTCTTATCTTTCCATAAAAAATCATCCTTATCGGTCGGTCAAAAAGCCGTAGCCTGATATTTCTGATGTGCTGGACGCAATGAAAAAGGCCTTTGGGTCAGCCTCAAAAACGATCTTTCTCAATCGTGTCAACTCATAAGCATAGACCACGCACAAAATAATGTCCCGATCCTTTCGGCAATAACTGCCTCTGCCGTATAAGACCGTTGCGCCTCGTCCCAATTTCTTCAGTATCTGCAGTTCGATCTGTTCGCTTTGGGCTGAAATAATAAAGCATATCGTTCCCTTTTCGGTATGCGATAAGATGTAGTCGATCGTTTCTGACGCCGTAAAAACCAAGATCAGAGAATACAGCGCCCCGGGTATATCCCGATGGACAAAAATTGTGCCGATGAGTAAGATCAATCCATCGACAAACAAAAGAATCTTCCCCATCTTCCATCGCGGATTGCCAAGCCGAATCAAGTGTGAAAGAAGATCACTGCCGCCGGTCGTGATCCCCCTTTGAAAAATAATTGCCATCCCAATACCGGAAGCCAGACCGCCGAAAAGGCAGGCCAGGATCCGATCATTGGTCACCGCCGGCAGAAAGGCAAAAGCATCAACGGCAATGCCGGACATGACAGTGGCAATAATCGTCTTAATCAAAAAATGATGCCCCAGCCGCCGTATACTCATGATAAATAATGGTAGATTGATCAGCACGATGCCAAGCCCAACAGACAGCCCCGTCAGTTCATTTAAGATAATACCTAATCCGGTAGCGCCTCCGGGAATCAAATCGCATGGAACAAGAAAAACATTAACCGAGATTCCGTATATGATGCAGCCAACAGCAATGGATAAGGCATCCATCACATATTCCTTGACCTGTTTTTTTTGCATATGATCACCCGTATCAGTATCGGCAACATTTACTAGAATATACAAAAAGACAGATGATCCAATCATCTGTCCTTTTGCTCTGAAAGATATTCAAATATCGGCTCAAATAACTCCTGCAAGCGCTGCTGCCGCCCCATTAAGTCCAAATAACCAAAAACGGCTTCCAGTGCAGTCGCACGGTGATAATCGCCCATATCGGCATGGTGCGGTGTATGCGCCGGATTGGCGTTGCGTGCCCGCATAAAAATCGATTCCTCGTCCTGTTCCAGCATCGGGATCAGTACCTCGCAGGCTTTACTTTGCCGTGTAGCACTGACATAGTTCATGGCAAGCCGATGCATCTGTCCTGCCGGCAGTGCTGCTTGCGAAATCAGCGCACGGCGCACCATCAGTTCATACACGGCATCACCTTGATAAGCAAGGGTCAGTACATTCACCAAAAACGGATCCATACCTATACCTCAATCAATACTGCGACGGCCCTCAAAGGCACGAAGCAGCGTAACCTCATCGGCATAGCGCAGGTCACCGCCGACTGGAATACCGTAGGCGATGCGAGTAACCTTAACATCCAACACCTTGAGCAGTTTATTGATATAGGTTGCCGTCATTTCCCCTTCGATGGTGGGGTTGGTGGCCAAAATAATCTCCTTGACATCATCAGCGCCGGCACGAGTGATCAATTCCTTGATCTTCAACTGTTCCGGACCGACTCCATCCATCGGCGAAATAACACCATGCAGCACATGATATAATCCTTTATAATCACGGATACGTTCAAAGGAAACAATGTCCTGCGGCTGCTCTACCACACAAATGCGAGAGTGATCTCGGCGCTCATCAGCACAGATCTCACACATATCCTCCTGTCCCGTCAAGCCAAAGCAGATCGGACAGGTCGAGGTGTGCTCCTTGGCATAGAGAAGTGCGCCGGCAAAGGCCTGCACCTCTTCCTTGGACATTTCAATCACCTCATATGCCAAGCGCTGTGCCGTTTTGGCACCAATGCCGGATAACTTGCGGAACTGCTCCGCTAAATTCTGCACCGGAGTATGAAAGGCACTCATTTACATTCTCCCACTTAAAACATTCCGGGAAGACCCATACCGCTCAAACTGCCGGTGATCTGACCGAGTTCTTCCTCCGAAGCCTTGTCGATAGCCTCCATGACCTCATTAACAGCGGCACAAACCAAATCTTCCAGTGTTTCAGCATCGTCGGCATCAATAACATCCGGATCGATCTTGACCGACTGGATACGATGAGTACCCAGGGCAGTCACGGTAACAGCACCGCCACCGGACGATGCGCTGTATTCTCTTTCGGCAAGCTCAACCTGCTTAGCCTCCATCTCCTCCTGCATTCTCTTGAGTTTGTTGAGGGAACTGAGGCTGGGGCCGCCGGCATCCTTAGGAATTCTGACTTTCATAAATCGCTCTCCTTATAGTGAAAAAGTATCGTGTGTTTCATTTGTTTGATCCGGCATGCCCTTGGGTGACACGACATGGATCACACAATTTTCCAGTCCGATGGCAGCACAGGCGTCTCGCAGATGCTTTTGCGTTTCGGGGCGGGACGCCATATCATATTCCGATTTGGCCGTAGCATATAAAAACAACTGACCGTTTTCATATTTGCCGTTTTGCGGAATGCAAAAACGAATGTTAGGCATCTTGATCTGAGCCAATATTTTCTTGTATACATCACCGTCAACCGACAATTTCGGCTCCGGTTGCTTGACCGGTTCGGACTTAGGCTCCTCAATTGGGACGGGAGCAGGCGCAGGCTTAACCGGTGCCGCCACTGGCACCGTTACCGGCGCATCAACAGGGCGACACAAACGCAAAATGCACATTTGCGCCACAGTCAAATTGCCGCTGTTTTTGGTTGCTCCGGCCATAGCTTCGGTCAATCGGTCAATACAATAGAAAATATAATCCTGCTGCAAATGTTGCGACAGTTCGGCAAAGGCCTTCTTCTCATCCTGGCTGCGTCGCACACAATCCTGTGCACCCATACGCAGCAGCAACAGATCACGGTAGCAGCCAATCAACTCACCCAATAGGGTGTCCATACGTTTGGATGTAGCATAGAAGCCATCTAAAATTGAAATTGCTTTTGCAATATCCTGATCAGCGCAGGCACGGATCAATGCCAGCATTTCCTCTGCACCGGCAATACCAACTGTTTCCAAGACTGTCTGGCGGGTAACGGTACCGGCCGTCTGACACTGCTCTAAGATCGACAACGCATCACGCATCGCACCATCTGCTAACAAGGCGATCATCTCTGCCGCCGGCCCATCCAGTGTAATGCTCTCCTGCTTTGCAACTTGTTCCAGCCTGGCCATAATGACCGAAACCGGCAAGCGTTTGAAATCAAAGCGCTGGCAACGTGATAAAATAGTTGCCGGAATCTTTTGCGCCTCGGTAGTAGCCAAAATAAACACGACATACTCGGGCGGCTCCTCCAAGGTCTTCAGCAGAGCATTGAAGGCATTGTTGGTCATCATCTGGACCTCGTCGATGATATAGACCTTGCGCTTACCGATCGAGGGGGCATAGACGACTTCTTCTATGATTGAACGAATATCCTCGACACGGCTTTTGCTGGCTGCGTCGATCTCCACAACATCATATAAACTTTCCTGTTCAAACAGGCGGCAGTTCTCGCACTGCCCGCACGGCTCTCCATCCTGCGGGGACAGGCAATTGACAGCCTTGGCCAATATCTTGGCACAGGTCGTCTTCCCGGTGCCGCGCGTGCCGGTAAAGAGATAGGCGTGGCCAATCTTTTCCTGTTTGATCTGATTTTTCAGGGTAACGGTAACATGATCCTGCCCATAGACATCTTCAAATTTTGCAGGACGCCATTTTCTGTACAGGGCCTGATATTCCAAATCGTCACCACCTAAAATTAAATAGAATGAGACAGGGTACCTACTGCACCCGGAACGAACTGCTTAATGCTGCTCGGTTCCCCGCCTGACATGGTTCACAGACATCCGCCGCGTAGGACCTGTCTCATTTAGTATTATACAATATATCCTATCCGATTTCAAGCCTTATTTGCGATTGACCGACTTGAAATAATTGACCGCCGCCTCTACATCCTGTGCGCAGAAAACAGCACTGCCCGCCACTAACACATCGGTGCCGGCATCGACCAACAGCTGGGCATTGTCGAAATTAACCCCGCCGTCTACCTCGATCAAATAGGAATATCCATGCTCTTTACGTTTCTGATCCAGCCATTCGATCTTGGGTAGCATATCCGCCATAAATTTCTGGCCGCCGAAGCCGGGCTCAACCGTCATGATCAACACCATGTCCAGCTCAGACAGATAGGGCTCGCAGACCTCGACCGACGTACCGGGCTTTACCGTCAAAGCCGCACGGAGTCCGTGAGCCTTGATCTGATCTATACATCCCTGAATATCTTGCGTACTTTCGGTATGCACAGTGATGATATCCGCACCGGCTTTGGCGAAATCGTCAAGATAGCGCTCCGGCTCATTGATCATCAGATGAACGTCAAAAACAGCATCCGATGCTGTGCGCAAAGACTTGATCACGCACTGACCCAGGGTAATGTTCGGTACAAAAGCACCGTCCATCACATCAATATGCAGGTACTGGGCGCCGGCATCCGTCACCTTTTTACAGTCACGAGCCAGATGAGCAAAATCAGCCGATAAAATCGAGGGTGCAACAATCGCCATAGTCTTCACTCCTTATTTCAAAATCAAATCTACTAATTGCGACGGCGTGACAGCCATACTATCCGCACCGGCCGCAAGCAACTCTTCCCTGCCGCGATAACCCCACTCACAACCGATACAAGGCAGTCCGGCATTGTGGGCCGCATAGACATCGACATTGCTGTCGCCAATAAAGACCGCTTCGTCCTTAAACACCTTATGATCGCTCAGTATTTTTTGCAGATAGGTGGGATCCGGCTTGAGCGGATATCCGCTGCCGGCACCGTAAACGCCGCAAAAAGAAATGTCCGGAAGCAATTTTTGACACAGAACAAGCGAATGCTCCTCTGCCTTATTGGATAACACCGCTAAGTTGACACCCTGCACCTGCAAGGCCAGCAAAGCCTCTCGCAATCCTTCATAAGGATAGGTGTAATCGGCATAATGCGAGCTATAGGCTTCATGATAGATACGACACATATCGGCAAACTGCTCTTCATTATCAAAGTCTGCCGGCAGGATGCGGCGCAGAGCGGTTTGAAAGCCGTTGCCGATCACCCGTCCAAACCGCTCCGGCGGGCATGGTGCATAGCCATAAGTCTGTACGGCTGCATTAAAGGCGGGTAAAAGGTCGGGTTGTGTATTAAAAAGGGTGCCATCCAGGTCAAAAACAGCTAATTTATACATTTTTTCACCGCAATAATATAAATTTCATGGTATTATAACACATGAAATTGAAAAAGAAAAGTTGATTTATTAAAAAATTTCATGTATAATAGAAATAAATTAGATGTAACACCATTCTACAGAAAGGTTTGGTCGCCTCCATGTATGCAATAGGAGACAAGGTCGTGTGTCCGATGCACGGCGCAGGGATCATTGAACAAATCGAAACACGCACCATCAATGGTGTCGATCAGCAGTATTATGTCGTTTCGCTCTTTTTAGGAAACATAAAGATCATGATACCTGTTGCCAAGGAAGCCTCTCAGATCCGGACCATCACGCATAAAGATCATGCGCAACATATTTTAGATGCCTTACACGATCTGGAAACCGAGCAAAACAGCAACTGGTCCAAGCGCTATCGAGAAAATATGGACAAGCTCAAATCCGGCGATCTCATTGAAACGGCAAAGGTCTTCAAAAGCCTGGTGTTGCGCAATAAAGAAAAGACTCTTTCGGCAGGCGAACGCAAGATGTTGCATAGCGCCAAGCAGATCCTGATGAGCGAACTCATGATCGCTCTGGACGCAGACATCAGCGATCTAGAACGAGAAATATACAATGCCATAGGCTAAGCCCTATGGCATTACTCTTAGGAGGACAGGCATGACAACGCATCGCACCTGTGCCATTATCGTAGCTGCCGGGCGCAGCAGTCGGATGGGACAAGATAAGCAACTGATCCCTATCGGCAACACCACCGTAATCGACCGATGTTTGGCAAATTTCCAACAAGCCGATACGATTGACGATATTGTCGTTGTAACATCCGCAAGCCTCTGTGCACACGTGGCGCATACGGCGCAGACTAAAGTTTGCGCTATCATAGAAGGCGGAGCAACCCGCCAAGAATCGGTCCAGCGCGGTTTAGCTGCCGTTCCCTCCTCCTGTCAATATATAGCCATTCATGACGGAGCACGCCCCTTTGCTTCCCCTGCTCTCATTGATCGTGTTAATCATGCGGCTTACAAAACCGGCGCTGCAGCACCGGTCATTCCTGTAACCAGCACTGTAAAGTTAATTGACGATACAGACAAAATCATTGATACGGTCGATCGAAACCGATTGCGCCTGGTGCAGACACCACAGACTTTTGATTTGGCGCAATATCGGATGGCACTCGATGCAGCTATTCAGGCAAAAGAAGACCTGACCGATGACTGTCAGCTTTTTGAACGGCGAAACCAAACGATCGTATGGGTCGAAGGCAGCGAAGAAAACATTAAACTAACCACGCCGGCCGATATTGCGCTGGCGCAAATCATAGCACAAAGGATGGATGAGGATGAGAATAGGGATCGGATATGACGTACATCGCCTCAGAGAAGGGCGCAAGCTGATTCTGGGCGGCGTTGAGGTGCCGCACGCAATGGGGTTGGACGGACATTCAGATGCTGATGTACTGATCCACGCCATTATGGATGCCTTACTGGGCGCCTTGGCGCTAGGCGATATCGGCAAACATTTTCCCGACACCGATGAACGATATCACGGCATTTCCAGCATACTCCTATTGGATCATTGCTGTGAATTGCTGCAAAAACACGGATACCGCATTGTAAATATTGACTCAACCGTCATCGCACAGGCACCCAAGCTCGCCCCCTTTATTGAACAAATGAGAAACATGGTGGCAAAAGCCATGAGGATCGACATCGAACAGGTCAGCATTAAAGCAACGACCGAAGAAAAACTAGGGTTTACCGGCGCCGAACTCGGTATCAGCGCACAGGCCGTTGCTCTGATTGAGAAAAACATGTAAATTAGATGTTGCAAAATAACAAGAGTATGTGTAAAATAAGAACATAACATAATAATGGTAAGGAGTTTTTATCATGAACGAAATCAATATCGAAACCTCCGCCCGTCACATCCATGTATCGGTTGCGGACCTGGAAAAACTGTTTGGTGCCGGCTATGCCCTCACTCCTAAGAAGGAACTGTCTCAGCCCGGTCAGTATGCCTGCAATGAGAAGGTTACCGTCAAAGGCCCGAAGGGTGAACTCAAGATGAGCATCCTTGGCCCTACCAGAAAGCAGACTCAGGTCGAGATCTCGCTGACTGACGCCCGCGCCATCGGCTTGAAGGTACCCATCCGTGAGTCGGGTGATCTGGCCGGAAGCGCCGGCTGCACCATCGTCGGCCCTGCCGGTGAAGTGACCATCGAAGAAGGCGTTGTTGCGGCCAAGAGACATATCCATCTTTCGGTAGACGAAGCGGCCGCTCTCGATGTGACCGACAAACAGATCGTCAAAGTGCAGATCGATTCGAAAGAGCGCTCCATCATCTTCGGCGATGTTGTCGTCCGTGTAAACAAGGATTATCGCAATGCCATGCATATCGACACCGACGAATCCAACGCTGCCTGTCTGGACGGCACAGAAAAGGGTACGATCCTGAAATAATCCATACATATCCCCTAACTTGCTTAGGGGATTTATGTTATAAAGAAGGTGTTATCATGAAACGATTGATCAGCTTAATTTTGATTCTCCTATTTAGCCTGAACTGCTTGCCTGTCCTGGCTACTGAGACGCAGCCAAAACAGGTTACCCTTATGAATTGCGACACCGGACGCAAAATCACAGCATCGGACGGAAGCACAGCCTTTACCATGGAAAATCATGACAACGACACAACCTTCAAGGACGCCGCAGGTAATTATCTGGATCTGAGCGGATCGCAACCTAAGAGCGTAAGCCATGCGATCTACTACACCGTGACCGAGCTGACTATGGGTCGCACTCACATTCAGTTAACCAACGGCAAGTACATTTATGATAGCGATGAGGGTACAGATAATGCCGCAACACTGGCTAACAGCAGCAACGGTACTCCCATCAATACCGCATGGTTTATTACCGATGCTGATGCGCAGCAGCCGCTCAAAGTTCTGACGATCGGTGATTCTCTGACCTATGGTGTGGATCAGGAATTAAGCAACACCAACAAACCCCGAGTGGCATACCGCCAGACCCTTTCGCAAAACCTGATCGATTATTTCGGCAAGGTCGCCTTTGTCGGAAATATTGATGAATACACGACCACCATCAACGATCCGTATCTGTTCCGCCATTCGGGATACAGCGGTTATGTCATTGAAGATGTCTATCATATTGAAAATCATCCCGGTGTAAAACCCATGGTCAACGACATGATGAAAAAATACAAGCCGGACATCGTGATCATGATGCTAGGCACCAACGATTTGTTTCAGTCAACGATGACAAAAGATATCTTCCCTCGTTGGGAGAGTTTCGTGCTGCAGGTCGAAGCTCAACTACCGGAAAACGGACTATTGATATGTTCTGCCATTCCGCCAACCGAAGGCAAAACCACCGAAACCATTTTCAATGAAAATGTCCTGGTGAGAACGCGAGCGCTGGCCATGGAAGGCTACAAGGTCGGTTTTGCCGATCCCTATACACCGCTAAGCGAGCATACCGACACCTATCTCAACAAAGACGGTACTCATTTAAATTATATGGGCTATAATGTGATCGCCCGGGTCTTTACCGAGGCTATCACCACAGCCTACACAACCGACAGTGAAAAGGTTATGCCCAACCCCCTGATCCCTGCCGATCCTTATGCGGAAGCAAGCAGCGTTCCCGAAACCCAAGAGGGCTCAACAGACTCCCTCTCTCCCATGATTTTTATACTGATCGGTATTGGTGTGGTTGTGATCGCAACCGTCATCGTTCTGATTATCCGGCTAAAAAAGAAAAACAAGTAAGTAAAGAAGCGGCGGAAATTTCCGCCGCTTTTCTTATGCCCATAACATGTCTTCGAATTCCTGTTCGCTGATCACGGCAACGCCCAATGCATTTGCCTTATCCAGCTTACTGCCCGCATCTTCTCCGGCCAACACATAAGAAGTTTTCTTGGAAACAGAGGATGACACCTTGCCGCCCTGCTCTTCGATCAAAGCCGCCGCCCGATCGCGAGTATACTTCTCCAGTTTCCCGGTCAGTACAAAGGTATACCCCAGAAAACGATTACCACCCGCTACCTTCTTATAGGACATATCTACTCCTGCCGCCTTCAGGCGAGCCACGAGATCCTTCGACTGCGTCAATGCAAAATAATCGGTAATGCATTGCGCCGTAATCTGGCCAACATCATGAATACCGACCAGCTGCTGCTCTTCGGCCATCATAAGCGCATCCATGTTCCCAAAGGTTTCGGCCAGGACTTTAGACGCTTGCTTACCGACCTGACGAATTCCGAGAGCGTAGATCAACCGATCCAGGCCGGCCGATCGAGAGCGGTCGATAGCCGCAAGCAGGTTATCCGCCGACTTCTCCCCCATGCGCTCAAGCTGGATCAAATCCTCACGGCGGAGCCGATATAGATCAGCCGAGCAAGACAGCAGTCCTGCGCCAATCAACTGCGACACAACAGCCGGACCAAGCCCCTCAATATCCATGGCATCGCGCGAGCAAAAATGCTCAATGTTTCGTTGCAGTTGCGCCGGACAGGCCGGATTTACACAGCGCACGGCGGCCTCATCCTCCTCCCTCACCACGGCACCACCGCAAGAGGGACAATGAGTCGGCATCTCATACGGAACACTGTTCTGCGGACGCTTTTGTGCAACGATACCGACCACCTCGGGGATGATATCCCCCGCTTTACGGACCAGAATCGTATCACCGATCCGAATATCACGCTGGGTAATAAAATCAATATTATGCAAAGTGGCACGAGAAACGGTCGTACCGGCCAACCGAATCGGGTCAAAATTGGCATTTGGCGTCAGAACACCGGTGCGCCCAACCTGAATGGTAATTTCATTTAAACGGCTTTCTTTAATTTCGGGCGGATATTTATAGGCAACGGCCCATTTGGGAACTTTGGACGTTGTTCCCAGCAATTCACGCTGAGCAAAATCGTTGACCTTGATCACAGCGCCGTCAATATCAAAGGGCAACATATCTCTGTTTTCGCCCAGTATCTCGATCTGTTCCAATACCTTTTCAAAATCCGAATACGGACCGTAATAGGAATTGGTCGGAAAACCCAGTTCACGCAGACGATCCAGCGTTTGACTGTGAGAATTTGATTCAAATCCCTGAGCCCGCTGCAAATTAAAGACGAGGATATCCAATTTACGCTGAGCGGCAACACGAGAATCCAGCTGACGCAACGAGCCTGCTGCGGCATTTCTGGGATTGGCAAAACGGGGCTGGCCTTCCGCTTCTCTTTGTGCGTTGATCGTCTCAAAAACCTTGCGAGGCATATACACCTCTCCCCGCACCTCAATCTCGGGCAGTTTTTCGGTAAGAGTCAGCGGTACGGATCGTACCGTTTTCATGTTTTCGGTAACATCTTCGCCGTTTATGCCATCTCCTCGAGTCGATCCACGGAAAAAGACACCGTCCCGATATTCCAAAGAAGCCGACAATCCATCAATTTTCGGCTCTAACACATACTGCGGATCGGTCACGACCTCTCGCACACGTGCATCAAAGGCCCGCAATTCCTCAAAGGAAAAGGCGTCTTGCAGCGAAAGCATAGGAACCTCATGAACGACCGGCGTAAACTTATCCAAAACCGCACCGCCAACCCGCTTGGTAAGCGAAACCGGAGAAGCATATTGCGGATATTGCGCTTCCAGATCAGCCAGCTCACGCAGCATCATATCATAGTCATAATCCGAGATCTCAGGTGCATCATCCACATAATATTTGGCTGCATAATACTCGAGCTGACGATTTAGTTGTTCCATTCTTTTTTGAATTTCCATGTCATTCGCCTATCCTAATTCTAAAAAGTTATTGACTTTATCCCACAGATCTTCATTTGTGGCAACATGCGTGTAATTATCCGGTACCTTACCCAACAATACCGATTCTCCAAGCACGATGGATGTACTGACGGTGGCATATTCGGTATAAGCAGGCATAACGATACCTATCGTCACCGTCACCTCCAACAAAATCTGATGGATGGTCTGATTGATTCCTGCCGCCGAAAAGGTATTGACAATATCCGTTTCAGCATAACCGACCGGCGCAAGATCTATGTATATACGAGGCCCGACACCGGACAGCAGTTCCCCGCCGATCACGCTCCCGATGGGAATACTGATGGTGGCGCTGTCCAATCGGCTGACTCGCTCGGAAATGACCGAGGTCAGCTCCGCCTTGAGTTTGTTGATCAGCGCTGTATTGGTCTTAAGGGCCGTGACACGATTTTCACTGTCCGTTTCCAACGAGATCAACGACTCATAGGAGATCGAATCCATCGCCAGCACTTGATCAACAGCCGCATTGATCGAGCGTGTTGCAATAGATTTAGCACGCGCCACGGCAATCGGCCGAATCATCGGCCGCAGTCGCACCAACAATATCACGACCATGATAACTAACAACAATAGAATTGCAAGCACAGACACAACCACATGACGAAATCTGCGTGGCCGTCGAGCCGACAACATGGTATTTTTCATTCATACTCACCCATATCAGTATATGAATGGGGAGCAAAAATTACTCTGTAATCGGCAGCAGAGACCCGTAGTCCGTCAATGCCTCCTTGCCGATAGAAAGCAGCGTCACGCCGTATTTTGCGCAAAATTCAACCATTTGCTTATGCTGGGGATGTCGGGAAACATCACCGAAAAAGGCCAGGATATCGGGTGCGATCTTACCGCAAGAGCCACCGATAAAACCCCTGTCATATCCGGGCAAAGCAACACCGCCCGGCTCAAGTTCCAGAACATCAATATCATTATTACGCATGGCCTGCGCCAAACCCTTATCTTCAGTGATGGCTGCCGTTGCCGAAACGATGGCAATCGAGCATTTGGCATAGCCTTGACGCACATCAACAATAGAATATGGCTGTTGTAAAATTTCGGGTGCCGTTGCATCCTTTTTACAAAAAAGTACCGTGCCGAGCAGACAGGCATCGTAAGCGATATCCTGCGGATAGTTTGGAGATAGGTTTGTCGTACCCGTCACCTGCTCGATCGACTCGGGTAAGAATCTCGGCAATTCCTTGGCAACGATCATGCGGCCGCTGCCCAAGTCAAACACCGATAGATCCGGATGCGTGTTAACTGTAACGGGCAATGCCGGATTTGACGGACATTCAAACAGGTGTATGCCATATTGTCCCAATGTCCGACGCATCGAAAGCGGAAGTTGACAGCTAACGATGGCCGCCGTGATCGGACGGGTCGGCAGATGAGGGTAGCGCAGATACGACATTCAAACACCTACTCACATTTCAAGCATTCGATCGGATTGAGTGTTGCTGCTTTTTTTGCAGGATACACACTAAATATAATACCGATAACCGCGCAAAAAAGCAAGGCGCAAATAGCAATATTCATGTTAAAGTTTGAAATAATCCCTAAAATCGGCTGGGCCGCCAACGATAACAAATAGCCGAACAGGATACCGACCAATCCGCCAATAACCGATAATACGACGGCTTCCACCATGAATTCAGCCATGATATTCCCATTGGTTGCGCCGATGGCCTTCTTCATGCCGATCTCCTGGCGTCGTTCATGAACGGCAACCAGCATAATCGTCATGACCCCCACACCACCGACGACCAGAGATACAGCGGCAATGGCCGATATGATCACCGTTACCGTCCCAATAACCGAGCTGATCGTTTCCTCCTGATTGGACAGATTCTCATAAGAGTAGCCGGCTTGGCGAGAATTCGCCTCCAATAAGCTCATGACTTTTTTGCAGACGGTATCAGCGTTGGCCCCCTCATGAACAGACATGATAAAGGCCTCAAAGCTGGAGCTTCCGGACAGATCAAAAACGGTTGTATAGGGCACATATACGAAGACCGCCGAATCACCGAGTAGGCTACCGATCGGTGTGGTGTTTTTGGATATTACGCCGATAATTTGAAATGTCTCTTCCCTATCGTTGATTGATAAACAGATCGGCCTACCAACAACATCCTCTCGTCGGTACAGTTGCAGCGCCAGTTCCGAGTCGATCATACAGACCTTTGCAGCACTGTTGATCTCCGATGCGGAAAACCCACGCCCATAGGTAGCCCCTGCAACCGAAAGGGCAATCGCATTGTTCCCAACTCCTAGGGCGGTGACGGACATGGTGGGACGAGTGATGCCCATCCGTATCTGCCTATAAATCAGAGGCATGACCGAGGTTACCTCTTCAACATGAGATTCGATATAACTTACATCTTGTGATTGAAAGGCCGCTGTAGAGGGAGCCGTAACGACCACCCCCGAAAAACCGTAGGACTTAAAGGCATCAAGGATCTGGGTGCGCCCGCCGTCCCCTACTGAGTAGACAGCAATAACCGAGCAAGTGCCGACAATGATTCCGATCATGGTTAAGACCGTTCGTGAACCGTGACGGATCATGTTGCGAAAAGCCATTTTAACGCAATCTATCACCATGTTTTCCACCCATCGGCCAGACGAACAGTATCGCCATCCTCAACAGAGGCACTAATCTTTGATACAATAAACTCCTCGATATCAAAATTGGAAACCTCTGCATAACCGTTGGACGTGTAACGACAGGAAATATATTTTTTACACACATGACCATCTTGATAGACCCAGACAAATTCCTTGCCGGTATCATCCTGGTCGATCATCTCCAGCGGGATCTTCACAACCGCATTGCGGATGCCAAGTTGGATCTTTGCCGTTGCTGTAAATCCGGGCATGATCGCTTTGTCGGGATTACGAAGAGAAATATCAACAGCGATCTGTGCGCCGGAATTGTCAAATAGCGATTGATTGGCGTGCTGTGCGATCCGCATTACATTTCCGTAATAGGTACGGCCGCCAAATCCGCTGCCGGTTATTAAGACGGTCTGCCCAACAACAATTTCAGAGATCCGATCTTCTGCCACCTGTATACGGATGCCCATTTCATTCATGTCGGTTATGATAAACAACGGCATTGCCGTACTGGCATATTTCCCCTCCTCAATCATGACCGTACTAACATAACCACTTGCCGGAGCACGAATACCTGCACCGGACAAAATCACCGGGTCATACGCACTTTCCTGTGTCACAGCACCAAATATCTCGCTTAGCGTGTTCTCATCCACGCTACCGCTATAGGAAAATATATCCTGCATATTCTGACGGATGGAATCAACCGCCGTATCGTTCAGGTCAAGTCGCGCCAGCAGTTCTCCTTCCTGCACATATTGACCCTCCTGTACATAAATATCTGTCACCCGTGCCGAATGAGAGGAAAAAACACCGTACCCCTTGGCGTAGACAACCCCGCCATAAGAAACAGTATCAGTCACACGCCCTACTTGCGCCTTGGCTAACGATACTTCCGGTAAATTATCATAAAAATAATCTGCTGAAAAACCGCATACAGTCAGCAGAAGATAGGTAATGATCACTATTGCTTTGTATTTTTTCATGGACACACACCCCTTTCACAGTTCTATTTTGACAATGAAAAAGACAAATACACCCGAAATGTATAATAAATTTTATTTCACGCACAATACAAAGCGGAGTGATGAAATATGGGAATTATTCGTTGCGAGCATCCCTGCCGATATCAAGCAGACGGGTATTGCAAACTCAGCGGTTGCGCCACCGTTAATCAAAAAGAGATCGCACGAACGGGGTGTGCCTTTTTTGACAAAAAAGAAAGGGATGATTCCTCATCCCTAACTTAATACCAAGATAGATTTTTTATAATATCAGTCGTTATTTTTGAGATTGGCAACAGCGGGAATACGACCGATGAAGAAGGCAACAGCAGTCGTTAAAATCAATTCCGGAAGCATATACGAGCCGTTATAGGCAAGCGACCAGGTCAGCGGGGTAAATCCGATTTGATCGTATTCAGCAAAAAGAATGATGCCCGAGAGAACATGCATCAAATAACGCCAGGTCAGGCAGACAATGGCGCTGATCCACAATCCATTCTTCTTTCCGTGGAACAAGCCGGCAAAACTCAGGCCACCATAAGCCAGCAAATAGTCCAGCAACAGTGTACCAATGAAAATAGCGGGAGTAAGCCCCCATCCGGAGATCTGAGCAATATCCAGAAGGATCTGCAGGACCGCATAGGACACGCCGGTCAGCAAGCCCCATTTGATGCCATGGCGATATCCGGCAAGCAAAATCGGCAGCATGCTGACAACGGTGATCGAGCCGCCCAAGGCCCAAAAAGAATTGATCTTGAGAAAATTCAGGATGACGGCCATGGCGATCAGGATGGCACATTCGACGAGCTTACGAAGTGGTGAGTTTGTGTTTTTGATGGAATTCATTTGTTTTTCTCCTCCAAAATAAAAATTCTCATACGGAAAATCCGCATGAGAATACACGTATCCACGATCTCCCTACGCCGGCATTATCCGTATCAGGTTCCTTGGGTCCCGGGTCTCCCCGATCTCAGCCGACCTATGGTCAGCACCCCATTTAGTTCACACTCATTATACATCGTTTTTCAGTTTTGTCAATACCGAATTGAAATATTCCGGCAAATCGCTCTCAAACAACAGCCGTTCACCCGTTGTCGGATGTGTAAAGCCAATTACCTTTGCATGCAAACATTGCCCATTTAAGCGGAAAGGATCCTTGGTTTCGCCATAAGTGACATCACCCAGCAGCGGATGCCCGATATGCGACATATGCACACGGATCTGATGGGTCCGTCCCGTTTCCAGACGACATTCGATATACGTATATTTGCCGAGTTGTTCTAAAGTGCGGAAATGGGTAACGGCATGCTTGGAATTGAGCGGCGTGACCGCCATCTTTTTCCGATCCTTCTTGCTACGGCCGATCGGCGCATTGACCGTACCTTCCTCTCCGGGATTCCCACAGACGATGGCGTGATAGACACGGTCCATGCTGTGCTCCTTGAACTGTTTAGCTAAGGACTGATGAGCCAAATCGGTTTTAGCGATCACCAGCAAGCCGCTGGTGTTTTTATCAATGCGATGCACGATACCGGGGCGCATCACACCGTTGATTCCCGAAAGTTCATCGCCGCAGGCATGGAGAAGAGCATTGACCAATGTACCGTCCGGATTACCCGCCGCCGGATGCACGACCATCCCGCGCGGCTTATTCACAACGGCAACCTGATCGTCCATGTAGACAATGTCCAGCGGTATGTCCTGCGGTTTTGCCTCACAAGGTACCGGCTCGGGCAAATCCACCGTCAGACTATCCCCCAACGCAACGGTGTGCTTTTTACCGGCACATTTCCCATTAACCAACACGGCACCACTTTCACAGAGCGCCGCCAAGGAAGATCGGGAATGTTCAGGTAAAAGCCGCGAAAGCGCCTTGTCCAGGCGCTCTCCAGCCACATCTTCAGTTATCATCAATCGGATCGACTGTGGATTCATCGGAAGTCTCCGTATCTTCGACTCTTTTCTTAGCAAACAAGGGGTGCTCTTTATCAAAAAACAGGATCACAACAATTAAAGCCATGCCGCCCAGTGTTATGAAGATATCGGCCACATTAAATATAGCAAACTCAACAAAATCGACCATAAACATATCCACAACATAGCCGTAGACAAGGCGATCGATCAAATTGCCGATTCCGCCTCCGACAATTGAAGCCACGCAGATCTGATAGGGCAAACTCAGTTTTTTGAAGAACAACACATATATGCCGACCGCCACAACCAAAACGGTAATAACGATCAAAATCCATGTATGCTCACGCAAAATGGAAAAGGCCGCACCGGTATTCTCCACATAGTAAAAATGGAAAATCCCGTTAATCCCTGCGATTTCTCCGACCGGAGCCAACACCGTCATAGCCCAGTATTTTACCAGTCGGTCAAGCACAAGAATGGCGGCAATCAGGATAATTGATAACAGCATGGTTTTCCTTTCCCATGGAAATAATAGGCAGCCGTTTGGGCTGCCTATTATGTTTCAGCTTATTGTTATGCGTCAAAATTAACGGTATCGTACTCGTTATCGCCTTCTGCTTGAGCCGCATCCATATCATTGATAGCAGCAGCCAGATCAGCCATATCGTCGACAGGAGCTTCGGGAGCCGCTTCAACTTCCTCCGGGATGTCCAGTCCTTCAGCCACTTCCTCAGCAAAGGTCGACTCTTCCACATCCTCAACAGGAGCTTCTTCTTCAACCACTTCCTGCTCTTCACGCTCATACACCGGCAACGCCGAAATGATCTCAATATGAGATTTGTATGTAGTGAGCAACTGATTGCGGAAGCTATTAACCTCTACACGCATGCTTTCATAATGCTCATCGGCCGCCTGAGAAGCGTTAACAGCATTCTGAATGATCTCTTCCGCCTTGGCGTTAGCCTCATTCATAATCTCTTCCGCTTTGGCCTTTGCTTCCTTGGAGGAAATCTCAACCAATCGCTGAGCTTCCAGCATAGCGCTCTTGAGGTATTCCTCATCCTTGCGATATTCGGTGATCTTTTCAACCAGCAAATTCATCTTCTTGGTCAGAGCCAGATTTTCATCATAAAGTTTCTGATAATCAGCGGCGACCGTATCTAAAAATGAATCGACAGCTTCGCACTTATATCCTCCTAATGTCTTAGGCAACGGATATTCTTCAATATCATGAGGTGTAAGCATTTTTCTAATCTCCTTACTAAATATATTTGTTTATGGTTATGACATATCTCCCTTTGGCTGTAACTTTACCATCGCAGGCAACCAAAAACTTACCGTGTCCACGAATGGAGATCGTACAACTTTCAGGGATTGAAAAGGCCGGTTCGGTGCGGACCACCGCATCTACCGTTACCAGCTCTTTTTCAACAAGTAATTTGCCTTTCTCTCTCGAGTAGTTAACGCATAGAGAAACCACACTGTCCAACCGAAGAGATTTGACCGTACCCTTGCTGGTGCGAAAGTTTCGGATCGGTGCAGGAACATCCGTTAGCGCAACAACCGAACACTTGACCGCTTCCCTTCCCACACGCTTCAGATCACTTAAAATGACCCGATCTGCGGGCGGTTTGGCAAATACGATCTGACCGCTTTGGGTGAGGATAATATCTCCTATGCTTTCACGCTTAATACCCAAACCAATAACCGAGCCGAGAACATCCCGATGAGAAACCTCACCGTATGTCTGCAATAACACGGCCGTGATCGGCTCATCCGGGACCTGCCATTCATTCTGTGCAATTACAAACGCAACACGCTCGGCATCCGCCCATCCGCCAAATGGCTGCAGATAAAGATCATAGGCCTGTCCGATCTGACGCACGATAGCCGCCTGGCGCAGATCACAAAAGCAGGTAATGCGTATGCCCTTTCCACGGTCGACCTGATCAAACAGATCTATAATATGAGCGGCAAACATACGCTCGGTCGGATCAAAATGACCCAGCATATCTTTTACAGCCATCGGATAACATTCCCCAAGAAGGAAAGGATCAAAAGCACAACCAGCGGCGAAAAGTCAACCGGCAAGCCCTGTAAAAACGGGACCTTATCCAGCAAGCGCCGGATCGGCTGCAAAATCGGATCGGTAATGGCTCGAATCATACCGTAGATGCGATGGAAGGTCGAATTGGTGACAGCCATAGCCACAAAGGATAGCACAGCTCTGGCAACGATCAACAACTCAAGCAATCCGAAGAGAGAGAACAGGATCTGTCGGGTGATTGGCCAAATCATTCCAGCTTAAAGGAATCGGTTTCGATTGTATCCATACCCTCGCCCGAAAACTCCGAGCCGTAAGGAATGATCAGGTAGGTGCCGACCGACACATTCTTGATCTTGGCGCGAACAGCATAGGCAGCACCGCTGAGCACATCAAGAATGCGGCGGGCAATTTCCTTGCCGGTATTGTCAAGATTCAAAACAACAGTTTTATGAGCGATCACATGATCGGCCACCGAGATAGCATCGTTAAATTCGCTGGGGCGAACCAACACATACTGAGGCGCATTGGAATTGCTGACAGCAGGAGCGACACGAGAAGCATCAGCAGCATTGATAGCCTCGCTCAGATCATCAGTCTCTTCATTTGTCATAACATCTTCAGGATCGGGGGGGAACAACTTATCCATTAAACCCATTTTTCTTTCCTCCTAAATATAATTTCTTGGGCCAAAAATTCCGGAACCGACACGCACAAGATTCGCTCCATGCGCAACGGCCAGTTCATAGTCGTTGGACATACCCATTGACAATATACCCATGTTAATATTATCCGCTTTTTTTGCCTTCATGTCAACAAATAACTGAAACATTTTCTCAAAAAATGCTTCACTTTCCTTTTTTTTGCCATGATCGACAGGCAAAACCGCCATTAAACCGCAAAATCTTATGTGCGGATAACTTTTTGCCTCATCCAAAAACTCGGAAACCTCATGAAAAAGAAATCCGGTTTTGCTCTCCTCTGCCCCGGTATTGACCTGCACAAGAACCGACATCGTCGTATTGATCTGTGCGGCTTTGTTCTCGATCTGAGCCGCCAGGCGGCGAGAGTCAAGCGACTGGATCATGCTGACCTTATCGATCACCTGCGAGACCTTGTTGGTCTGTAAATGCCCGATAAACTGCATATCGCAATGATCTTTTAATGCCTCATATTTGGCTAACAGTTCCTGTGCCCGATTTTCACCTATTGCCGTGATGCCACAGTCGACCGCCTCCATAATTTCCTGCGGTGACCGTGTCTTGGTCACCGCCATTAATGTAACATCTCGGCCGGTACGACCGCTCTTATGGGCAGCTCGGTCAATCTTTTCTCTTATGCGTGCAATATTATCCGAAATACTCATGATAACACCTTACGTTCCCTTAATCACTTTACCGTCATAAAGATCGCGTCCGGCAATAACGACATCTTCACTTTCACCGATATTGTTTCCGGTAATGAGCGCATAATTGCTGCCGGAATAGACAACCGTGACCGGTTGAAAGGACAACACCTTCCCTTTAACAACATAGACGCCAGTCACACCATTTTCAAACTTCACCGCATTTTTGTCAACATAGTAGCCGCTGTAACGAGAAGAAATGATCTCCACCGATTGCTTATGGTCACCAAAATGCAGGCCAATATCATGAGGAGAAGAAACGACAACAGCTACCTGCCCGTCCTGCGCTTGAGATACATAGGATACAACAACTCTCATGCTTTCTTCCGAATACTCAGGAAAGCGCAAGCGAATATAATTGCCAGCCTTGACGCCATGATCGGCAGAAACCAAAAATGCACATTTCCATTCAAATCCGTTAATAACGGTTCCAACATAATCGGATGGCACGGTAGCAGTTTCTTCCCGGTCCAGATAGCCTTTGAGCATATCGACCGATAAATCCGTTGCGGCACTCAAGGGCACCTTCCCTTCAAAACCATCACACTGTGAGGTAAAATAACCCGACTGGGACGAATAGATATTTGATATCACATTCGAACTATTCTCCAGCTGGGCAATTTGCCCACGTAAAGCATTGATCTGCTCAATGGTCACCTGTGCGTTACCGTCAAGAATGGATCGTTTATTCATTAATTTTGCCAACTCATGCACAAGAGGTTGAGCTGCACGCACATTACCGAAATCAGCATATTGCAAGATATCATAGACCGCATCATTGATCTGTTCATCCAGGCTGGAAACATCATAGTCAAAAAGGTTTCCTGCCTCGTATATTTCGATCAGACTGTCCAGCTGCGCCTCCAGTTTTGCCAATTGATCGGAAAATCCGGCATCATCCCCGGAAGAATAGACAGTTGCAATCTTATCGCCAACGGCCACACGATCCCCGTCATCGACGGCATAGTCATAACTCCCCGTCACCGACGAAACTACTGTTTCATCACGAAAAAATATGGCCGTGCTTTCCGTTTTTTCTTCGGTCGTGCTCCATCTCAGTCGTGCAATCTCCACATCACGCGAAAAAAGACTGATCAGCTGAAAAATGGCATAAATGACCGCAGCTGCGATCAATACCAGCGCGACAATCCGTATTCCTGTTTTTTTCTTTACTTTTACCATGGCTATTCCTTATAAATACCCAATATTTCTTTGGCCTTTTCCCATACATTGTCCCGATCGACATCAATCCAATGTATCCGTTCATTGCGCTTAAACCAGGTATATTGCCGCTTGGCATAACGACGAGAGTTTCGCTTAACCGTTTCGACCGCTTCATCAAGTGTGATCTCACCGTCGAGTACCGGCAAAAACTCTTTATAGCCGATTGCCTGCAATGCCTGACAATCTCGGGGCAATCCGGAAGCCAGCAGGTTTTCGATTTCCTGCAAAAGCCCCTGCTCAAGCATGTCATCGACCCGCTGATCAATGCGCCGATACAGCTTCTCACGATCCGCATACCGCAAACCGATGTAAATACATGGGAACCTCTCTTGGATCTGTGCTTTCTCCGCACATTCAGACATGGGCTTGCCGCTGATATGATACACCTCTAATGCACGAATGACACGGCGCCGATTGTTTGGGTGCAGGGTCTGTGCTAAAGCGGGATCGACCTGAGCAAGCATATCCCAGACCGCCTGATTTCCGTGCTGAGCGGCATACTCCGTCAACTCTTTGCGATATCCTTCATCGACGGCCATATCCTCAAAATCCAAACTGGACAGTAAACTGTCAACATACAGCCCCGTACCGCCGACAAGCAGAGGAACTTTACATCTTGAGAAGATGTCCTCAATGATCGATTCGGCAGCGGTACAGTACTGCGCCACCGAAAAAGACGCCGACGGTGCGACAATGTCGAGCATATGGTGAGCAATGCCCTGCATTTGATCGGAGGAAATCTTAGCCGTACCGATATCAAAGCCTCGATAGATCTGCATAGAGTCGGCCGAAACGATCTCGCCGTCCAATAACTTTGCCAATTCCAAAGCAAGACCCGATTTTCCCGTTGCTGTGGCACCCACGATGCATACTACAGTTTTCCGATCCAACATCAGACAATCCTCTTAAATAGCTTTTCAAAGTCTTTTCTGGTCATGGTGCAAACAATAGGCCGACCGTGAGGGCAGTATTTTACATCCGGAATAGCAAACAGACGATCGATTAGCGCTTGCTGTTCCTTACGGTCATTGATCTGTCCACCCTTGACAGCCGCCTTACATGCCATGACCTCGAGGATCTTGGTACGTTTATCCTTACCGGATCGGCGATCATGCAATGCCGCAACAGCCTGCTCCAATACATTGGCAACATCCTCACGTTCCAATTCAGCAGGAATGGCTCTGACCATGATGGTATTACCGCCGTAATCTTCCAATTCAAAGCCACAAGCGGTGAAATAATCCATATCCTCCAAGATCGCAACCTTGTCCTGCCGATGTAAGGCTACCGTACATTCAACCAACAGCGGTTGCGTGCCGCTATCCATCCGATCCTTTAATTTTTCAAAGATCAGGCGTTCATGAGCGGCATGCTTATCGACAAAATAGACCTCATCGCCGCATTGGGCAATAATATAGGTGTTAAAGATCTCACCGATGCATACCGTTTCGGGAGTAATCTCCTCTTGTATCGGCTCGGGCTCCTTCACCGCAAATTGCGGCACCGGCGGTTCGGGAATCGGCACAGAAAACACCGGCGGCGCTTGCGGCGCAGTTGGGTCACTAAAGGTCACTACCGTGCTTCGGGCTGCCGGTTTAGTATAGGAGACCGACTCTTCCTTCGGCCTTACGATCACATCCGGCTCTTTGACCGATGACGGATATGGGATTTCCTTTTTGGTTTCTATCTTTAAGACCGGCTGCTGAGTAGGCGCCTCATAAAAGCCGGAAACGATCTTTTTCTGCTCTTGCGGTGTCAGTATCGGCGTTGTTGTCACATGTCGCTGATCCACCCCATCCAGTGCCCGTAAGACAGCACCGTAAACGGCATTGAAAACGGCTTTTTCATCCGAAAATTTCACAATACTCTTAGACGGATGAACATTGACATCCACATCTGACGCATCCAGAGACAAGCAAAGAACACATACCGGGTATTTGCCCACCATAATATTGCCGGAATAGGCGGCCTCAACAGCCTTGGAAAGCAGGCCCGATGTAACACAACGACCATTGATAAAGAAATACTGCTGATTACGATTGCCTCGGGCAGCCAACGGACGGCAGGTCAAACCGGTGACACCGATAGCATTCTCACCCGTTACCTCTACCATGGCACGGGCAGTCTGCGCACCCAGCACGGCCGATGCCGCACTGGTAACATTTCCGTCACCGGGGGTATAAAGTTCTTCTTTATTATTGCTGTAATAACGGAACGATATCTCAGGGTGAGAGAGCGCCAACCTGTCCATCAGCGAACCGATAGCACCCGTCTCCGAGCGTTCGCTTTTCAAAAATTTCTTGCGAGCCGGCGTATTATAAAACAGATCCTCGACCGTGATCATTGTGCCGGTCGGTGCGCCGATCGGCTCCTTTTCGGTCAATACACCGCCATCCATGCGAATACAGATTCCCTCCACAGCATCGGCCGTCCTCGTGATCAGGCGCACATGCGCCACCGCAGCAATGGAGGCTAACGCTTCGCCACGAAAACCGAGCGTGATGACACCGTTGATATCCTGCGCCGTTTGGATCTTGCTGGTTGCATGACGCAAAAAACAGGTTTGAGCGTCAGTTTCATTCATGCCGCATCCGTTATCGGTCACCCGCATCATGCGCACGCCGCCGCCTTCAATATCCACACGGATGATCGAAGCCCCGGCATCAATGGCGTTTTCAACCAATTCTTTAATTACACTGGCCGGCCGTTCTACGACCTCACCGGCGGCGATCAGCTGGGCGACATCAGCCGGCAGCACACGAACACGATCCATGGTTTCCTCCTGTTATGATTCTTCTCCTCGGGACAATTTTGTCAGCTTATAGAGCAAACTTAATGCCTCAAGCGGTGACAGTGTCTCAGCGTTGGTGCGTTTGAGTTCATGAATAATGGTTGCCGAATTATCATCCAACAATGACAGTTGTTCGACCGCTCGATCCGATTCTTTAACCGGCGTCTTCCCTGACATGGCTAATGTTTCTTTCAGTACCCGCTTGGCACGGTCAATAACCTCTTGCTCTACACCGGCCAACTTGGCCACTTCAATACCGTAACTCTCATCGGCGGCACCGGCCACGATCTTACGCAGGAAAATGATCTCATCACCACGCTTTTTTACGGCGATCCGGCAGTTTTTAACGCCATCAATCTTGCCTTCCAGCTCGGTCAATTCATGATAATGGGTGGCAAACACGCATTTCGTACCCAGTTTTTCCTTGTCTGCGGTATATTCCAGCACGGCTCTGGCGATCGACATACCGTCATAGGTGCTGGTGCCACGGCCAATTTCATCATAAATGATCAGGGATCGAGGCGTGGCATTTTTCAGAATACCGGCTACCTCAGACATTTCCAACATAAAGGTCGACTGCCCCGAAGCCAGGTCATCCGAAGCACCGACACGGGTAAATATCTTATCCAAAATGCCGATCCTGGCCGACTGAGCCGGAACAAAAGAGCCCATCTGCGCCATCAGAGCGATCAGCGCCGTTTGCCGCATATAGGTCGATTTGCCGGCCATATTGGGTCCCGTCACGATCATCAATCGGCTGTCCGAAGCGTCCAGATAGGTATCGTTGGGCACGAACATGTCGCCTCGTAGCATCTTTTCCACGACCGGATGACGACCGTTTTTAATATCAATGACATCTCCGTTATCCACAACGGGACGTACATAATTGTTTTTCTCGGCAATATCGGCAAGAGCCGTTAAGACATCAGCCTGCGCCAACGCCGATGCGTTTTTCTGGATCTTTTCCAGGGCATCGGCGGCCATCGAACGAATACTGCAAAAGAGATTGTATTCCAGATGTGCGACCTTTTCGCTGGCACCCAGAATGCGGGTTTCCAGTTCTTTGAGTTCTCCGGTAATATAGCGTTCACCGTTGGTCAAGGTCTGTCGACGGATATAATGCTCCGGCACTTGATCAACAAAGGATTTGGATACCTCGATATAATAGCCAAACACCTTGTTGTATCCAACCTTCAGCGTGCGGATCCCCGTCTCTTCCCTCGCCTTTTGCTCCATTTCATGCATGATGTTCTGACTGTCGTCAAGCAACATGCGAAGCTCATCGACCGTTTGATCGTATCCCTTTTTGATGATGCCGCCCTCACGGATCGAGAACGGACATTCGGGATCGATCGCTGCCTGGATCAATTGGCAAAGATCGGTTAGCGGATCCAGTGTTTGATACAGTTCGATCAAATAATCACTATGTACACGGCTCAGCAATTCCTTGATGGCAGGAATGGCTGATAACGTGCGAGCCAAGGAGAGCATCTCACGGCCGCCGGCCGTGTTATACACGACCTTGGTCATGACTCGTTCCACATCGGTGATCTGAGAAAACTCCTCGATCAGCCGAGTTCGTACATCATAGTTTTCACGCAGTGCACTTACGGCATCCAACCGTCGGTTGATCAAATGGACATCAGCCAACGGCTGCTCGATCCAGGATCGCAACAAACGACCGCCGGCCGCTGTTTTAGTCTTATCCAAGACACCTAACAAAGAGCCCTGCTTTTTCTTTTCCCGCATCGTCTCGCACAGTTCCAGATTGCGGCGTGCCGAAACATCCAGCTCCAAATGTTTGATTTCCGAATACATATCAAGTCGGGTCAGATGCTCCAACCCCGAAAACTGGGTGGCATACAGATAGCGAAGCAAGCCGCCCAACGCACAAACACAAGCATTGCTGTCGCCGACACCGACATCGGATAGCGCCTTTTTATTAAAATGCTTAAGCACCGTTTCGCCGGCACGGGCAAAGTCAAAACTATCCTGTTCGGAAGGAGAGATCATGCATCGTAGTTTGTCCGAGATAAAATGACGCAATTCCAGATCCAGATCGGAATTGCTGACGATCTCGGCAGGCATATACTTATACAGTTCATTCATCAGGGGATAATTCCCCTCTTCTTTCGGCTCAAACAGGGAGAGCTGGCCGGTCGAAATATCGGCAAAGCAAATGGCCGTTCCCTGATCGCCTCGATAGATGGCGGCTATATAGTTATTGCGTGTTTCATCCAAATACTGGCCGTCAATGACCGTGCCTGGTGTAATGACCCGCACGATATCCCGTGTGACCAAGCCTTTGGATGCTGCCGGATCACTGGTCTGCTCACAGATGGCGACCTTATAGCCTTTGGCGATCAGCCGATTGATATAGACCTCACTGGCATGGTACGGAACCCCGCACATAGGCGCACGCTCTTCCAGGCCGCAATCGCGTCCGGTCAGCGTCAATTCCAATTCACGCGAGGCCGTTTTCGCATCATCAAAGAACATCTCGTAAAAATCACCGAGACGGTAGAACAGGATACAGTCCTTATACTGTTCTTTGATCTGCGTATATTGTACCATCATGGGGCTGAGCGCCATTTTTACATCCTCCGAAAATTACTTAGTGGCAGCCGGAACAGGTCGCACAGTTGTGGGTGCACTCCTGCGGGCCGAAGACGGCCGTATTGATCCCTTCAAAGACCTGCTTCATCAAAGCCTCAAACTTACCGGCGGCCTCATTATAGGTCTTCATATGGTCATTTTCCATGATCTGTGTATAGATCTTTTCCATACGATCCTGGATCTCGTTGACTTTGGCTTCGTCAACCGTCTCTCCCGAGCGTGACACGATCAGCTCATTGCGGCAGGCATCAAACTCATTGACCAGCGCCGACAGCTGTGCATCGGCCTGATAGACCGCTTCGGCCTCCTTGTAAGCCACATATTCTTCACTGGCCAGAATCTGTTTTCCCAGTTTTTCAATGGTGTTGTTGATCTCGTTCATGTTTTACTCCCATTCTTCGCCAAACAAAAACCATGTTTTTGCCTGCGTAATTTTTATATGGCAAAAGGTGCCGATCCGGTCATCGTTTCCCGGGAAAAACACCAATTTGTTGCTTTCGGTGCGTCCAGCCAGTAGCTCTTTGTTTTTATCATCACGGCCGGTGCATAAAACACGCAAAACTCTGCCCTCCAGTGCTTGATTGTTGCGAGCGGAAATAGCCTCTTGTGTCTTGAGTAATCGATTGAAATTTGTCAGTTTTTCCTCATATGGAATCTGGTCGGGCATATCATAGGCCGGCGTTCCCCGTCGCCGAGAAAAGATAAAGGAAAACAGCATCTCGTAGCCAACTTCCTCGACCAGAGAGAGCGTCTGTTCAAAGTCCTCTGTTGTTTCGCCGGGGAAACCGACAATAATATCACTGGTAAAGGTGATCTCAGGCATCCGAGAACGAGCATAGGCTATCGTTTCCAAATATTGCTCACGGGTATAGCGTCGGTTCATCTTTTCCAAAATCCGATTGCTGCCCGACTGGACCGGCAGGTGCAGATGCTTGCACACCTTGTCGCATTGCGCCATCACATCGAGCAAATGATGAGTAATGTCTTTGGGGTGCGAGGTCATAAACTTAACACGGAAATCCCCTTCTATATCATTGACCATCTGCAACAGCGCAGCAAAGTCGGTCTTTCCGCCGTCGTCCAAGCCATAGGAATTTACATTCTGGCCCAGCAGTGTAATTTCTCGGCAACCGTTTTTCACCAATTCTCGGATCTCCTCCAAGATCGGCTCCGGCGCACGACTGCGTTCACGGCCACGGACATAAGGAACAACACAATAGGAGCAGAAATTATTACAGCCCGACATAATGCTGACATAGGCCGAGAAACTCTTATCACGTGCCTGCGGTAACCCCTCGGCAATCCGTCCGGGCTCGTCGGCCGTATCTACAACATTTTTTTCCGTCGTCATATATTGATACAGCAATTCCGGCAGACGATAGATGGCATGCGGACCGAACAGCAGGTTAACATGCCGGTATTTTTCACGAATGATATCACTCATATGCCGTTGCTGAGCCATGCACCCGCACATGCCGACGATCACATCCGGCCTCTGCTCCTTGATCTTCTTGAGCACACCGAGATTCCCGTAGACACGATCCTCCGCATGCTCACGCACAGCGCAGGTATTGATAAACAATAGGTCTGCCCCATTGCGTTCGGGGTAGGCTTCAAAGCCCATTTCCAACAGCATACCCATCAGTTTTTCCGAATCGTTTTCATTTTGCTGGCAGCCATAGGTATCTATATGGGCGCGCATCGGCCGACCGAGCACGAAGGCTCGATCCTCGGTTAAGGCACGCACACGGTCCATATAAGCGTGCTGCCGCTGCATTTCCTCGTCAGTTACTTGGTTCTTGATCGCCATATGGGCATACTCCTGCATGATTCTTATTCATTTATTTTAACATTATTTATAAGCAAAGTAAAGAATAAAAAAGCAAAGGCGAACGATATTTTCGTTCGCCACTCCTCATTATATTTGCCCCTTAATGCGATCCAGTGCGCTTTTCTCCAAACGGCTGACCTGTGCCTGTGAAATTCCGATCTCCTTGGCCACCTCAACCTGTGTTTTCCCGGCAAAAAAACGGAGAGACAAGATACGTTTTTCCCGTTCGCCAAGATCACGTATGGCTCCCTTGAGCGCAATCTCCTCCAGCCAGTTGCTGTCGGTGTTTCGCGTATCGCCCACCTGATCCATAACAAAGATAGCATCAGAGCCCTCATTGTAAATCGGCTCATATAAGCTGACCGGGTCCATAATAGCATCCAACGCCATAATCACATCTTCTTTGGGGATCCCCAGTTCCTTGGCTATCTGGTCGGCCGTAGGGTCTCCGATCCCTCTGCGATTGAGTTTTTCTCGCACCTGCAAAGCCTTATAGGCGGTATCTCGTACCGAACGACTGACGCGAATGCTGTTATTATCCCGTAAATAGCGACGGATCTCGCCAATGATCATAGGAACGGCATAGGTGGATAACTGCACATTTTGTGTAATATCGAAATTATCAATGGCCTTAATTAAGCCTATACAGCCGATTTGAAACAGATCGTCCAATTCCTCTTTCCGTCCGGTAAATCGCTGCACAACACTCAAAACCAGCTTCATATTCCCCTTGATCAGTTCATCCCGTGCCTGCATATCGCCATCTTTCACTCGCTTAAGCAGTTCCCGCTTTTCCGATGCCGGAATGACCTTTAATTTAGCTGTATCGACCCCGCATATTTCAACCTTGTAATGATTCATTGCACCCACCCCATGTGATAATTTCATATGAAATTCATATGTAATGGGCCATATGGTCAAGAGATCTGCTCGATCTCCCACTTTAGCTGTTGAAGGATCTTCTTTTCCAGCCGAGATATGTACGATTGCGAAATGTGCAATTCATCGGCAACCTCTCGTTGGGTACGCTCCTTTTCACCGCATAATCCAAACCGCATACGAATGATGCATTTTTCCCTCTCGTTCAGCTTTTCCATCGCTTCAAAGAGCATGCTTTTTTCAATTTCCGATTCAATGTTACGGTTGACCGTATCGGGATCGGTACCAAGAATATCGGAAAGCAGCAATTCATTGCCGTCCCAATCGACATTAAGCGGCTCTTCAATGGATACTTCGGTACGCACATTCGTGTTTTTGCGCAAAAACATCAAGATCTCATTTTCAATACAACGAGAGGCATAGGTCGCCAACTTAATGCTCTTGCTTTTACGAAAGGTGTTGACAGCTTTGATCAGTCCGATCGTACCGATCGAGATCAGATCTTCTATGTTGATGCCGGTATTTTCAAATTTTTTGGCAATGTAAACCACCAGCCGAAGGTTATGCTCCACCAATTTACTGCGCGCATAAGGATCGTCATATTGCAGCAGTTCGGTTAATTCATCCTCGGCCTCACGAGTCAAAGGCGCAGGCAGAACATCAGAGCCATTTATATAGTGGACACTCCCCACACGGAATATGCGATGGATTACCATATATATTTTTTTAATCCAATTTTTCACAGCCCTCTGCCTCCTTAAATATCAGCGGCGAAAGCAGAAGCCCGATATCTCCCAGGTCTGTCTTGCTTACCGCAATCAATATATTATGTATGACGATTTTCTTCCCGTTATATTGTAAGGATATCGAGTCGGGTCGAAACGCCGATAATACTCCCTCACCCGTGGCCGTTTTACACATCACCAGCCGCAGTCTATTCTGATAGCAGGGCTCAATGCTCGACACATCACCGCACGTCATAAAATCATTCATATGTTCGGGCAATAGTTTTTTCAACTGCTTGTGCCCGGCCAACATCACAGGAGCCCCTGTGACGGTATCAACCATCGTGTTTCCCGTATCAACTTTGGCCAATATGGTAATCTGCCGATCAAGAAACGTCACGGTTACCTCATATTCCGTCCCCGCACCGATCACATGAACAAACGCTCTGGATACCAACGCCATAATACCGAAGCAAACACCCGAAACACACAACAGAGCAAAGACAGGAATGTCAATATACAGGACATTATTATTAAAAACAACAACACTACCCACATCCGCATACCGATAGATCAAATAGAAGACGCCGGCGAAAACACAAGCACTCAGCAAGGTCGATGCGGCATTTTTAACATAGTCAAGCGCCGTCACATATCCCATAACCAGCCACGCACACAGCAAATATAACAAGACAGCTGCCGCATTATAAAGAATCGGCGAAATATCAGAAAAGAAAACGGCACAGGAATATACCGCACCGATAGCCGCCGCACATAGGATCCGCCACCATATCAATTTCTTTCGCCTCAGCAGACAGGCAGACGCATATAACATCATATTTACGATCAAGTTCACAAAAAATAATACGTCTATATAAACCGTTGTCATCTGCCCACCTGCCGTTTCACCCCCTATTATACGACCGGCTCCCTGCGTAAATTGTCTAAACCAATCAGCACAAAAAGCTTTTCAAAAAAATACTGTAATATTATGAAAAATTTAGGTTGACAATAGCCTCGCGGTTATGCTATTATAATTTGGCACCGACATGAAATAGCGCGCGGGTGTAGTTCAGTGGTAGAATTCCAGCCTTCCAAGCTGGTTATGTGGGTTCGATTCCCATCACCCGCTCCACACTTTCAGCTTGCGCCTGTAGCTCAGCTGGATAGAGCAACTGCCTTCTAAGCAGTGGGTCAGGGGTTCGAGTCCCTTCAGGCGCGCCATTTCTTTCTTTGTAATCTAACATATATGGTGATTGTAGCTTAGTTGGTTAAAGCGCCAGATTGTGGCTCTGGAGACCGTGGGTTCGAGTCCCATCTTTCACCCCATCCTTCCGAGTGCCGTTTGGCACTCGGAAATTTTTTTATAAACCCTATTGACAAATGATCTTTAATGGAATATAATGCTAATAGAAAATAATTTCATTAAGGAGATTTGCATGAGTGACGTCAGAAACACGGTGCAGCGAAAGCTAGTGTTGGACGCCGTAAAAACACTTGCCAACCATCCTACCCCCGAAGAGGTTTATCTGCATATTCATAAAACCCATCCGACGATCAGCAAAAGCACGGTCTATCGCAATCTTCATTATTTATGCGATATCGGCGAACTGCTTCACCTACCCGTGCCCGATGCTGCCGACCATGTCGACCATCAAACCCATCCGCATCTGCATTGCATTTGCCGCCAATGCAAAAGCGTGTTTGATGCGCAGGAAATAAAAACCGAACTCCCCCTTCCTGTCGACACAAAAGAATTCCAATATGAAAAATGCTATGTATTTTTCTCAGGAATTTGCTCAAACTGCTCCCATATAGATAAATAAAATATATTTTTGTGAGGTAACAAACATGAAAGAACTCAAGGGAACCAGAACCGAAGCCAACCTGATGGCTGCCTTTGCCGGCGAATCTCAGGCCCGCAACAAGTACACCTACTACGCATCCAAAGCCAAGAAGGACGGCTATGTCCAGATCGCCAAGATCTTCGAGGAGACGGCCAACAACGAAAAAGAGCATGCTAAGCTGTGGTTTAAGCTTCTGCATGACGGCGAAGTCCCCACCACCGCAACCAACCTGCTCGACGCCGCTGAGGGCGAAAATTTTGAGTGGACCGATATGTATGCCGGCTTTGCCAAAGAAGCCAAGGAAGAAGGCTTCGACACCATCGCTTACCTGTTTGAGGCGGTTGCTAAGATCGAGAAAGAGCATGAAGAGCGTTATCGTAAGCTGCTGGCTAATGTTGAAAACGGTCTGGTGTTCAGCCGCGATGGCGACATGATCTGGCAGTGCTCCAACTGCGGCCACATTGTTGTCGGCAAGAACGCTCCCGAGCTTTGCCCCGTCTGCAAACATCCCAAGGCCTATTTCGAAATCAAGGCTGAAAATTATTAAAACCAAAAACGGACGCAGATTATACTGCGTCCGTTTTTTATTATCCACCCAAGGCAAGGTTTTTGTCGTTTTTGCGTATACGCTTACGGTGAAATAATTTACTAGGTAAATTGTGAAATTTGATGCTGACGCATCAAGTGAAATGCAATCCACCCACTCGCCGTCGAGGCGAATTTCACACGCCGCAGGCGTATTTCACATTGCGAAGCAATATTTCACCCACCCGCAAGGGTGGATTTAGTTGAAAAAAGACCCTGTCTTTCGACAAGGTCTTTTTTCTGGCAGGGGCAGAAGGGCTCGTTTGCCCTCTTGCGGTAACGCGGCTCTGCCATCGGCGGTAAAACCGCCTTGTCAATCGCGGACCGCTACGCCAAGCCTTTCTCCGTGCATCCGCCACCGGCGACGGTCGAAAGCCTTGCCCGGCACGCGGTTTTGGAGACCGCCGCTCTACCAATTGAGCTATACCCCTATACGATATATATGAAAGCGAATTGCTTTACTTTATGGTGGGCCTTCAGGGATTCGAACCCGGGACGATCCGGTTATGAGCCGGAGGCTCTAACCAACTGAGCTAAAGGCCCATTTTGGGTACAGACCTTTAATGGCCGTCACAAGTGGTATAATACCACCTTTCCCCCGCCTTGTCAACCTCTTTTTTCATTTTTTCTCCAAACAACTACCTAAAATAATTTTGTATTTATTTTTGCGAAATACCTTGACAGGCGAGGTACTTCGTGTTAT
>JAZOAH010000009.1:0-47572 GCA_045595395.1 Eubacteriales bacterium
GTGAGAACGCCTACGGGTACATGAAGAGTGAGGCAGGGGTGCATCGCCTCGTCCGCGTCTCCCCCTTCGACTCCCAGGGACGCCGTCACACGTCGTTCGCGTCGGTCGAAGTCATGCCCGAAATCGACGACACCATTGAGGTCGACCTGCGGCCGGAAGACATTGAAATGGAAGTGTACCGCGCCTCCGGTGCCGGCGGGCAGAAGGTCAACAAGACCTCCTCGGCCGTCCGTCTCATCCACAAGCCCACGGGCATTGTGGTCAGCTGCCAGGTGGAGCGTTCGCAGCACCAGAACCGCGAAGTCTGCATGCGCATGCTGAAGTCCAAGCTCATTGAGATCAAAGAGCGCGAGCACCTCGACAAAATCGAGGACATCAAGGGCGACCAGCTGCAAATCGCCTGGGGTTCCCAAATCCGCTCCTACGTCTTCATGCCCTACACCCTCGCCAAGGACCACCGCACCAACTTCGAAATGGGCAACATCAACGCCGTCATGGACGGCGACCTCGACGGCTTCATCAACGCCTACTTAACGGCACTGTCGCAGGGCAAAAAATTCTGACTCTAAATAACGGCCGAATATCGGCCGTTATTTTTGTAAAGTTATCAAATTTTATATCTTTTTTATTTCTTTTGTCTTTTGTTTTATATCTTTATGTAAAATTTTATATCTTTACAATAATTTTGTTTTCCTTGATTTTTTTTGCCATACTGTATATAATAATAGTGAGGTGATTTTATGACAAGCAAAGAGCTTTTACAACTGATTGATGAGGTTGTTGCCTCGCGCTCAGAATTTCAGCATATTGAATTAAAAGCAGCTCGAAACGGTTGCCCGGATCGTTTGTATGACACGCTGTCCAGTTTTTCCAATCGGGATGACGGCGGTATCATCATTTTTGGCATTGACGAACAAAACGATTTTGAAAAATGCGGCATTTACGATCTGCATGATCTTCAGCAAAAGGTAACCAACCAATGCAACAACATGATCCCCAAGGTTCGGCCGCTGTTTTCCTATGCGCAGATCGATGAAAAACAGTTTTGCTCCGCTGAAATTCCCTCCATTGATATTTCTGAACGACCCTGTCATTATGCCGGTAAAGGCCCTTTAAAGGGATCCTATATCCGGGTAGGGACCAGCGACGAACCCATGAGCGAGTATGAAATATACAGCTATGAGGCCTATCGCAAAAAATATCAGGACGATATTCGCCCGATCGCCCGTGTATCGACCGGTTCCATCGATCAAATTGCCTTGAACAATTATCTAGCACTTCTGTGCAATCATAAGCCCAATCTCTCCCGGCTCACACAAGAGCAGGTGGCAGAGCTTGTGAGCGTTACGGTAAACGGACAATACTCTCTCATGTCGACCCTACTGTTCGGCCTGTATCCGCAAGCCTATTTCCCCCAGCTGTGCATCATTGCCACCGCCATACCGGGCACGGAAATGGGACAGTTAGGCGAACATAACGAACGCTTCACTGACAACCGTAGGATCGAGGGCACGATTCCTGATATGCTTAACGACGCCTTGGCCTTTGTCATGAAAAACATTCGGATCAAGACCATTGTTGATGGCACAACCGGCAATCGACAGGATCTTCCCGAATACCCGATTACAGCCATTCGCGAAATTATATTAAACGCATTAGTTCACCGTGATTACAGTTTCCACACCGAGGGTATGCCCATTCAGTTACAAATATTTACCGATCGTATCGTTGTTACCAACCCCGGCGGTCTCTATGGCCGTATCAGCCTCAATCGCCTGGGACAGGTTCAAGCCGACACGAGAAATCCAGCATTAGCAACCGCTTTGGAAGCTCTTAAAATTACAGAAAACAGATACTCCGGCATCCCCACCATCCGTCGCGAAATGGCCGAATATGGCTTGCCAATGCCCCAGTTTGAAGATAGCCGGAATTCCTTTCGCGTAACGCTGTTTAACGAACGGACGGCCGCCACAAAAAGGACAGTCGACACACAAGCCATACTTTCGTTTTGCTCTACCCCTCGCACGAGACAAGAACTGGCCAACTATTTGGGTATTCGATCGATCGGCTACGCCATTGCCACCTATATTACACCTCTTGTAGAAGATGGCAGTCTTAAACTTACGAAACCCAATACCCCCAAAAGCCCCCGGCAACAGTATGTAGCAAAATAATTTTTCTCTGCAAATAATCCCTTATAACCAAAAGGAGAGTCAAAATTGACTCTCCTTTACTTTTCCTCGTTACGCCCCGTTAGATAATCCAACGAAACATCGAACAGATCGGCGATCCGCACCAAAATTTCTATTTTTGGCTCACGCGTCATCAATTCATAATTTTGATAGGTTTTCTCAGTAATGTCGCAGTAAATGGCAACCTGCCCCTGCGTCATTCCCTTTTCCTTAATTCATCATTCATCATCCATCACTCATCATTTCGCATTTCCAAGGCTCCCTGCCGTGCTTCCAAAATGAGAAATGATACATGATCATTGATAAATACAAAATGATAGTCAAAAAAGAGAGTCACTCGACTCTCTTTTTTCTTATCTTATCGCCAAACTGGGCAAAGATGACCGCCGCAAAGACCAGCGTACAGCCGATCAATTCCCTCGCCGTCAGCCGCTCGCCCAGGATCAGCCAGCCCGACAGGGCGGCAAAGACCGACTCCAGGCTCATCAGCAGCGTGGCCAGCGCCGGCGGCAAAAACCGTTGCCCCACCATCTGCAGGGTGTAGGCCACGCCCGACGAGAGCACGCCGACATACAGCAGCGGCCCGATGCAGGCCACCCACTGCGCCATGGTCGCCTGCTCAAAGATCAGGCTGAACAGTACCGAGAACAGCCCCGCCGTCGTCAACTGGACCACCGACAGCATCACGGCATTGACCTTTCCGACAAAATGATCGACCAGCAAGATCTGCACCGAATAAACCAGCGCACAACCCAGCACCAGTGCGTCGCCCGCCTCAATCGTGAAGGCCTGGCTCACCGACAGCAGGTATGTACCCAACAAAGCCACCGCCACGCTGACCCAAACCGTCCATCCGACCCTCTGCTTGAGGAATAATCCTAAAATAGGAACAATTACTACATATAATACCGTTAAAAATCCGGCCTTGCCGGCACCCGACTGCCCGACGCCCGCTTGCTGCAGACCGCTGGCCAGAGCCAAAGCCGCCCCGCAGGCGACACCGCCCAAGAGCAACAGCCGATTGTTGCGGGTCACCCCCGCCTTTTTCTCCTTGCGGGCGGATAACAGGGCCACCGGCAGCACCGCCATCGCCCCGATCAAGGAGCGGGCGGCGGTAAAGGCGATGGGCGGTAGGCTCTCGCTGCCCATATACTGCGCCACAAAGGCCGACCCCCAGATGATGGTGGTGATCAACAGGCAGACAATTCCGATCCACTGTTTTTTCATATATACTCCATAGAAAAGGGGCGGTCACGCCGCCCCACTTTTTATTTGGTTAAGAACAAAACGCCCAAGGTGGCCGGGCCGCAATGGCAGGAAATGGTGCAGGAGGCACGGCTGACCAGGATCTCACCGAACTCATGGTGCTTGACCAGCTCCTCACGCACGATCTCGATCATCTTCTCGTCGATGCCCGAATGGGTGATGAAGATGCGGCTGGTGTCGATATCGGGGTAGAGCGCCATCTGATCCTTAACATAGCTGACCAGCACCTTACTCAGCTCGCCACGATATTTTTTGTCCACCTTCATGGCGCCGTTCTCATCGTTGTGCACCTTGATGGACGGCTTGAGCTTGAGCAGGTTGGCACCAAAGGCCAACACCGCCGAGCAGCGGCCGCCGGCCGCCATAAACTCCAGCGTATCCAGCACAAACGAGGCATGGGACTTGGGGATGGTGTCGGTGATGATCTGTGCAATTTCGGCCGCATCCTTGCCTTGTTCACGCAGGTCGCAAGCCTTGAGCACCAGCAGACCGATACCGGTCGACAGGTTGCAGGAATCAATAACCAAGACCTTGCCGTCAAACTCCTCGGCCGCCATGCGGCAATTATTATAGGAGGAGGAGAGGGCCGATCCTAGCGTTAGGTGCACCACCGTGTTGCCCGCCTCGACCATCGGCGTAAAATAGTCGATATACTCACCCACGCTGATGGCGCTGGTCTTGGGCAGGGCCTTGCGCTCCCAATAGGCCTGATACAGGTCATCGGGGGTAATGTCCACGCTATCGATATACTCGACATTCTCTAAATTGATATGGTAGGGCATGGTCGGAATCCCGAGCTGCTCCATCTTCTCCTGCGGCAGATCGCAGGTTTTATCGGCACTGATAATAACCATGTTCATACTCCTTTAACAAATTACCTATATTATAGCAGAATTACTTGCTCCCGTCAAGTTGACGAAAGTAGCTTTTTGGGGTACAATAATGGGTATGAAACCGTTACTGATCTTAGCGCCCATGCGCACCGAAATGAGCCGATATGAGTCGGTGCTCCAAACCCAAACCACCCTCGCCCACCGCCCCCTCTTTTCGGGTACGGTAGGCGGCTTTCCCGTGTCTGTGCTCAACACCGGCATGGGCCTGACCAACACCGTCATCGCCCTGTCGGCGGCCCTCGATACGCTCGACCCCTGCGCCGTCCTCTCCCAGGGCACAGCAGGCGCCCATGTAGAATCCCTACGGGTGGGCGACATCGTCTGCGCCGACGCCTTTGTCTACGGCGACTCCCGCAAGGGCGGCGAGATCCTGCCCGTTGAGGTGCTGGGCAAGATGGTCACATCCTTACCCGTACACCCGCACTTTGTCGAACTGGGTCAAAAGCACGGCCTTGCCGTGGGCACCGTTATGTCGGGCTATGCCTGGAACACCAACCCCGCCCTCATCCGCCGCTGCCATGAGCTCTACGGCAGTCTGTGCGAGGAGATGGAGGATGCGGCGGCCGCCCAAGTCTGTTTGGAACGAGGCATCCCCCACGGCAGCCTGCGGGTCATTTCCAATAACCACCTGCGTGAGGATGGCGGCTACGACCTGTCCTGCGCCGACACATTACAAGAAGTTATCCTATCTCTTATAGCAAACGGAGAATGTCACCTGTGAAGACCAACTACCATACCCACACCTTCCGCTGCAAGCATGCGGTGGGTGACGATGAAACCTATGTTTTGACCGCCATCGCCGCCGGCTTTGATGTGCTCGGCTTTGCCGACCACTGCCCCTGGCCCTTCGCCGGCGGCTACCGCAGCGATATCCGCATGGAGGTGGAGATGCTCGAGGACTATATCGGCAACCTCACCCGCCTGCGTGAGCAGTACAAGGACCGCATCGACATCAGGATCGGCCTGGAATGTGAATATTTCGAAGAGTATATGCCCTGGTTGACCCAAACGGCCGCCCGCCACGGGCTGTATCTCATCTTCGGCAACCATTTCGCCCAAAGCGAGGAGAGCGGCACCCGCTATTTCGGCAACGACTGCTCCACGCCCGAACGGCTGGAGGAGTACCGCCAAAGCTCACTGCGTGGTATCAATTCGGGCGCCTTTGCCTATTTTGCCCACCCCGACCTCTTTTTACGCAGCTATCCCGTCTTTGACGAGCAGGCCCGCAAGGTGTCACAGGAGATCTGCCGTGCCGCCGCCATTATGGATCTGCCGCTCGAGTTTAACCTCTCGGGCTTCCGCTTTGATGACGACTGCCGCCGTGGCTTCCCCCATCCCGAGTTCTGGAAGATAGCCGCCGCATGCGGCAACAAGGCCATCATCGGCTTCGATGCCCATTCCCACTCGGCCCTGCGCAACGATGCCGACTACCTGCGTGCCATCGCCATTCTCGACAAACTCAACATCGAAAGGATCGACACCATATGAAAAAGACCGCCCTTCGTGCCTACGCCCGCCTCATCGCCCGCAAAGGCGCCAACATCCAGAAAAAACAACCGGTCATCATCACCGCCGAGCTCGACCAGCCCGCCTTTGTCGAGATGCTGGTCGATGAATGTTACAAGGCCGGCGCCTCCCGTGTTGATGTCAAGTGGACCCATCAGCCCCTCACCCGCCTGGACGTTCGCCATTGCAGCAAGACCACCCTGTCGGCCGTGGCCGATTGGGAGGTGGAACAGATGAAGCACCGGGAGGCCACCCTCCCCGCCATGATCTATCTCGAATCAGACGACCCCGACGGTCTGCGTGGCATCGACCAGGACAAATACACCAAGGCCATCCAGGCCCGCCGTAAGGTCTTCAAGCCCTTCCGTGATCGGATGGACAACCACTACCAGTGGTGCATCGCCGCCGTCCCCGGCGTCAAGTGGGCCAAGAAACTCTTCCCCCACCTCTCCAAAAACCAGGCCGTCGAGGCGCTGTGGGATGCCATCCTCAAGGCCTCCCGTGCCGATATCGACCCCCTCAAGCAGTGGGACGAGCACAACGCCAACCTGGCCGCCCGCAGCACCTGGCTCAATTCGCTGGGGCTGCGAGAACTTCATTACCGCTCCGCCAACGGCACCGACCTGACCGTCGGCCTGATCGAGCATACCAACTTCGTCGGCGGCGCCGGCAACACGGCCGAGGGCGTGACCTATAACGCCAACATCCCCTCCGACGAGATCTTCATCACCCCCTGCAAGGGCAAGGCCGAGGGCAGGGTGGTGTCCACCATGCCCCTGTCCTATCAAAGCGAACTGATCGAGAACTTCTCCATCACCTTTCAGGACGGCAAAGCCGTGTCCTGGCAGGCCGAGAAAAACGGCCACCTGCTCGATAAACTCATGGCCATGGACGAGAACGCCGGCTATCTTGGCGAATGTGCCCTCGTCCCCTACGACTGCCCCATCAACCAGCTCGGCATCCTTTTCTACAACACCCTGTTTGACGAGAACGCCTCCTGCCACCTGGCGCTGGGTGCCGGCTACAGCGAGTGCCTGGAGGGCTTTGAAGACCTCTCCCATGAGGAATGTACCGCCCGTGGCGTCAACGATTCGATCGTCCACGTCGATTTCATGATCGGCGCACCCGACCTGAGCATCACCGGCATCGATCAGGCCGGCAACGAAATTCCCATCTTTGTCAACGGAACCTGGGCCTAACCCCGTTACCTAAAAGAAAAAGCCACCCGAATGGGTGGCTTTTGTTTTGTCTTCAATTAGTCTTCTTCGTAGAAGTCTTTAACCGCCTCAATGATGGGGTCATAATACTCAACGCCGGAAGCGCCTTCACCGTCGGCATGAACGACAGGTGCATCCAGAGGCACCCACCAATTCTCTTCGGAGTCGTTATAGACTTCGCCACGGAACAGACCGTCCAAAGACTGAACGCTCTGAGCAGCCTCATCGAACAAGGGCTGAGCCACCAGGCCGGCGATGGTGCCGTCGCCAACCAGGTCAAGGTTAAACTCGGTATAGTCAACACCGACTACGACCAGGTTCTTACCGGTCTGCTGCATGGCAAGAGCCCAAGACTGGCAGGAACCACCGGTGGTACCGAAACCGCCGACGATGCCGGGGTTGGAGTTGATAACGCCGACAACCTTGTTGGTGGCCTCAGACAGCTCGGTGCCTTCGTAGACCAGGGTGGCAACGGTAAAGTTGGTGCCCGACTCGGCAATGCATCTGCGGAAAGCGTCAGAAGCCGCGTTCTCGGTTACGTTAGGACCGGCCTGGGTGTTGCCCAGGATACCGGAGGTAATGCCCTTCTCAGCCAGCTTCTCGAGCAGGAACTCGCCGGCTTCATAGCCGTAGGTGGCCGCACGGGCGCAGATGTTACGGGAGATGAAACTCTTGGTCTCAACATACTCATGAGCAAAGTGAGGAACGACAAAGAAGCACATATCCTTCATGTCACGCATGAACTGATAGTAGGTGTCGTCAGAGCCCCACAGCATGGCGCCTTCGGTACCGTTGGTAACATAAGACTCAAACTTGTTGAGCAGGTCCTGAGTCGAACCCTCATCCAGACCGCCAACGATAGCGTTGTAGCCCATCTTCTCACCTTCGGTCAGGAAGCCCACCTGGACGATACGGTGAACGGGGTGGTTCATCGAGCCCATGAAAACTGCGATGGTCTTATCGGCGGGATCAAAATCGGCGTCAATAACAGGACCACCACTGGAAGTTGTGCTGCCGCAGCCGACAAGAAGACCGACCATCAGCATCACGGCAAGCAGTACAGCAAATGCCTTTTTCATTTTCTTTTCTCCTACATTGAAAAATTTTTTATCGGCCACCTTGCCTTTTTGCAGCAGGTGACTTGTTAACACATACATTATACTAGACAATCTTCCTAATTGCAAGCAGATATTTGTATCTTTTTTGCTCGAAACAAATTGTTTACTTTTTCAGTCTTACTCTCTGAAAGATCATCGGCCAGCCGGCAAGGATCCACAGAATAAGCAGAAAATATCGCAGCGCATCGACGACCAGCGTATCGCCCAGCACCAGTTTCAATCCACTCTTGAGGGCCAGCACCACGCCGATACCGACCACCACCTTGATCACCTGCATCCACCAGGCGGCCTTGACATCAAAGTTGATCCATTTTCTCTCAATAAAATACCCCCCCGCAAAGCCGACACCGGCCGCCGCCGCCTTGATGCAGTCCTCCAGCATGTCACGGGTGATGTCCTGGCGGCAAAAGGCATAGATGAGCACAACCGCCGAAAAACCAAGCAACCCCAACGCCACCGGCAACGGCCTCTCCCACAGTCGGGTGCGACTGACCAGATGGACAAGCAGGGCAAAGAGGGCGGTAATGCCCAGCGCCACCCCTACATCCAGCAGGGTGTGCACCCCCAGATACATGCGGGAAAAGGCAACGACAAAGGGCATGACCAGGCCAATCAACCGCAGCCACCACCGCCGACCCGATAGGGCGATCGGGAAAAACAGCGACCCGGCCGAGGCGGTGTGCCCCGAGGGGAAGGAAAAACTGGTGGCCGTCTCGATGGCCGTGCCGACCGGCTTGAAATGAGGGTCAAGCACCCAGGGCCGTGGGATCTGAAAGGTGATCTTCAGCCCCTGGGTCAGCAGCCCGCCCAGAAAAAAGGTGGCCCCTATTTTATAGGAAAGATTTTTGTTCAAACACCAAAACAGAATACAGAGCACCACCACGATAAAGGTCTCCTCACCGAAAAAGGTGAAGAATTGCCAAAGCTTCTCACCCAGCGGGGTGCGAATGGCCTCAATGGCCCGCAACAGATCCATACACTCACTCCTTTTTTCTATATCCTATCACAAATTCCTTGTAAAAACAATCACACTTTGCTATACTGAAAGAAAAAAGGAGTTTTCAAAATGAAAAAGTTAATCAAAGAATTTAAGGATTTCATCAGCCGCGGCAACGTGCTGGATATGGCCGTCGGCGTTATCATCGGCGCTGCCTTCAAGGCCATCATCGACTCGCTGGTCAACGACGTCATCATGCCCTGCCTGACATTGCTTACCGGCAAGATGGATTTCACCAATCTCTTTATCGCCTTTGACGGCAAGGCCTATGAAACGGTCGCCGCCGCCAAGGAGGCCGGCGTCGCCACCCTCAACTACGGCAACTTCATCTCGGTTATCATCAACTTCCTGCTCATGTCGGTGGTCATCTTTGCCCTGGTCAAGACCATGAACTCCCTGGCCAACATCCGCAAAAAGCCGGAAGCCCCCGCCACCCCCACCACTAAGAAGTGCCCCTACTGCCAGTCGGAGATCGCCATCGTGGCCACCCGCTGCCCCCACTGCACCTCTCAGCTTGACACGGCAGAATAACGAAATAAATCCCTTGCGGGATTTGTGAAATATCCTACGGATGTGAAATATGGCTTGCGCCATGTGAAATACGCTGCGGCGTGTGGAGGGATTTATTTCATTTCACATCGAGCGCAAGCGAGATATTTCACAACGCCGTTATTTCACATTTTACGCCAGTAAAATATTTCACAACAGGAGTTTTTATGGCAGAGTCAAAACTCAGAACCCTATTTGTAAATCAAGAGGAGATAAAAGAGCTATATAACCAATGCGGCACGATCCGCCGCATCCTTATTGCCTCCATCAACACCGCAAAAAACAATACAGAAAAGAAGAATGCCCTATGATCCGCATCGAAAACGGCTTTGCGCCCTTTGAAACGCATATGCACACCCGTGAGGTCAGCCCCTGCGGTCAGTGCGATGCCGCTGACATGATGGCCGCCTACGCCGCCAAAGGCTACGCCGGCGTCTTTGTCACCGACCATCTTTCCCCCTATGCCCTCGCCCACTTCGCCTCCGACACCAACGACTATTTTAACCTCACCCTCTCCTGGCCGCAGATCGTGACCCGCTATCTGCGTGGCTACGACACCGCCAAACTGGTCGGCGAGCCGCTGGGGCTGAAGGTCTTTCTCGGTGTCGAGCTGACCCTGGAACAGGGCCCCGAGGACTATCTGCTGCTGGGCGTAGACAGAGAATTTCTGCTGGCCCACAAGAACATTCATACCTATTCCCTGCCCCAGCTGAAGGCGGCCGTCAACCACTACGGCCTGCCCCTCTACCAGGCCCACCCCTTCCGCAAAAACCTCACGCTCCAGCACCACGACCATGTCGACGGCCTGGAGGTCTACAACGGCAACGGCGGCGAGGAGCGCAACCGCAACTCGGCGGTGCTGGAAGAGGCCCGAAAGCGAGGCTGCCTGATGACCAGCGGCAGCGATGCCCACGCACCCAACAACGTCGGCCGTGGCGGCCTGTGGCTGCCCGTCCACATCGACAACGGCTACGACATGGCCCGCTACATCGCACAGCACAACCACCAACTTAAACGCATCGAAACCACCCCATAACTGATAACCGATACCTGATAACTGATACCTAATACCTGATAACTAAAAAGATGAGGCACTCGCCTCATCTTTTTTCTACCGCTTCGCCTTGTTTTTTATAAATATGATTGGCCGCCAGCACCCCACGGAACATGGACAGCGGATAGAGCTGGCAATGCTTGCCGATGACCGAGCCGGGATTGAGCACGCTGCCGCAACCGACCTCGGTATAGTCACCCACCATCGCACCGATCTTGCGCAGCCCCGTCACTATGGGCGGCTCGGACTTAATGACGATGTTACTGCCGTCACTCTTAAGATTGGAGGTGATAGCCCCCGCCCCCAGGTGAGAGCGGATGCCCAAAATGGAATCGCCGATATAGTTGTAATGCGGCGCCTGCGCCTTGTCAAACAGGATGCAGTTTTTCAGCTCGGTCGAGTTGCCGACCGTTGCGCCCTTGCCGATGATGGCCGCCCCACGAATAAAGGCGCAGTGGCGAATCTCGGCGCCATGGTCGATGATGCAGGGCCCGGCAATGCTGGCCGTCGGCGCCACTTTAGCGTCCTTGGCGATCCAGATATCCTCGCCCTTCTTTTCAAAATCGTCGCCCAGCGTAGCGCCAAGCTCCAAAATAAAACTCTTGATGCCGACCAGCGCCTCCCAGGGATATTCCGTCTTTTCCAGCAGCGGCGCAGCGATGCTGCCGCTCAGATCAAACAGTTCCTTGGTCTTCATTTGGCATACCCCTTTTCCTCGATGACCTTGACGATGCTGTCGACCGCCGCCGCACACTGCTCATTGGTCGGCGCTTCGGCCATGACACGGATGACCGGCTCGGTGCCGCTCTCACGCACCAGCACACGCCCGTCGGAGCCTAAAGCGGCTGCGGCAGCCGCCACGGCAGCCTGCACATCGGCATCGGCACGGGTGGTGGCCTTGTCGGTAACACGGACATTGGTCAGCTTCTGGGGATAGACGGTGACCGGTTCGGCCAGCTCGCCCAACGATTTATGGGTATCCATCACCACATCCATCAGCTTGATGGCGGTCAGCAGACCGTCGCCGGTGGTGGCATACTTGCTCAAAATGATGTGGCCGCTCTGCTCGCCGCCGACACCAAAGCCCTTTTCCTTCATGCAGGCATAGACATACTTATCGCCCACCGCCGTTTTCTCATAATCGATACCCGCCTTGTCAAGAGCCTTATACAGGCCGAAGTTGGACATGATGGTGGTGACCACCGTGTTGCCGGGCAGCTTATCCCGCGACTTCATGTTGACGCCGAAGATATAGAGGATCAGGTCGCCGTCGATGAGGCGGCCGGTCTTGTCAACGGCCAGGCAACGGTCGGCGTCGCCGTCAAAGGCAAAGCCGATATCCAGCCCCTTCTCGGTGACCAGCGCCTGCAAGGCACCGATATGGGTCGAGCCGACGCCGTTGTTGATGTTCAGGCCGTCGGGCGCATCGCCGATGACATAGGTCTTGGCGCCCAGCGCATCAAAAACGCTCTTGGCGATCTGCCAGGTCGAGCCGTTGGCGCAGTCCAGACCGACACGCATGCCCTTAAAGGAGTTGCGTGCCAGCGATATGAGATAGCCGATATAGCGGTTGCGTCCGGCCGAATAGTCAACGGTGCGGCCGATGCGGTCACGCTCGGCCAGCGGCAGCTCGGGAATGAGCCCGTCGATGTACTTTTCAACCTCATCAATGACCTCCTGCTCCATCTTTTCGCCGTTGGCGTTGATGAGCTTAAGGCCGTTGTCGTAGTAAGGATTGTGCGAGGCCGAGATCATGACACCGCAATCAAAATCCTCGGTCGCCACAACATAGGACACGCTGGGGGTAGTGGTAACATGCAACAAATAGGCATCGGCGCCCGAGGCCACCAGTCCGGCCGCTAAGGCATCTTCCAGCATATAGCCGCTTCGGCGGGTATCCTTGCCAATGGCGACCTTGCACTTGTGGTCGCGTCCATAGTACCAGCCCAAAAACCGACCCACCTGATAGGCGTGAACCGCCGTCAGGTCACGGTTGGCTTCACCGCGAAAGCCGTCTGTTCCGAAATATTTACCCATACTATCTTCCTCCGAAAATTGGTAAAAAACAATTATACTTTTATAGCATAGCACAACCAGTTTTTGCTGTCAATTCCTGTTGATTGACAAATTGCAAAAAATAGACTATCATAAAGATATATCCACCCGCCCTCACAAAGGAGGAATTCTATGAAACAGTTTACCCACATCGGCTCGATTCTACTCAAAGCCGCCATCATGATCCTCATTCTGATCGGCACCATCTTTTCCTTTATCCATATGCCCTATAAAGGCGAGGCCTTCTGCTACTACACCGCCCAATGCAATATGCTGGCTCTGCTGGTCGTGGCGGTGCTGATGGTCTTCGACTTTTTTGGCGGCATCAAGAAGGAACGCTACTATTATATGATCAAGTTCTTCATTACGATGTGCTCCCTTCTCTCGCCGCTGGTCTACACCGGCCTGTTCTCCCATGCCGAACAGCTGACGCTGGGCGGCGGCTGGTACGGCGTCATCACCCACGCCCTTGTCCCGGCCCTACTGCTGGCCGATTATCTGATCTTCGACCGCAAGGGCCACATCCCCTGGTACACGCCGCTGCTGTGCGGTGTCGGCCCCATCGCCCATGTCATCTTCATCGTCCTGCGTGCCCTCACCGGCGAGGGCTATCATATCCAGGACAGCCCCGTCATCGTCAACGCCCCCTACGCCTTTCTGCGGAGCGATGCCATCTCGGTCACCGTTTCCTGCCTCGGCCTGCTGGTCGGCTTTATTCTCTTCTGTTATCTGATCTACCTGCTCGACATGGGCTACGCCTCGGTGCGAGACAAACTCACCGCCCTTTTCAAAAAAAAGGAAACCGAGTAAAACGAGGTTTCTTCCGAACTTATTCCCTATTCCCTCTTCCTTATTACTTAAAAAGAGAGCCTTTCGGCTCTCTTTTCTTATATCTTGTATTTCTCTCGGAAGCTGACGAACATTTCCCGATACTTGGGGTCGTCATGCCGTGTGGCCCGCAGCGATTCGTGCAGGTTCAGGTCGTTGTGCGCCATGTCGATAACACAGCCGGCAATATTGGAGCAGTGATCGGCCACCCGCTCCAGGTCGGTCAACAGATCCGACCAGATAAACCCGGCCTCAATACTGCAATCGCCCATCTGCAACCGCTCGATGTGGCGGGCACGCAACCGATCCTTCAGCCGATTGATGACCTGCTCGAGCGGCTCGACGGCATAGGCCTCGGCCAGATCGTTCTCGATAAAGGCCTTCATCGACAGCTCCTGGATCTCGCTGACGGCCGACACCATCACGCCCAGTTCATCCTTGGCCTTGCCCGACAGGGTCATCTGGCGACTCTTCATCTCCTCGGAAGACTGGCTGATGTTGACGGCATGGTCGGCGATGCGCTCAAAATCTCCGATCAGTCGCAACAGCTTGGCCGCCTCGGCACTGTCGGCCTCGGTCAACTGACAGGCACTGAGCTTGACCAGATAACTGCCCAGCTCGTCCTCATACTGGTCGGTGCGCTTCTCGTGATGGCGGATCTCCTCCATCGTTTCCTGGTTATAGTCATGGATCATGCCCAACGACTCATGCAGCGTCAGCCCGGCCTCCTGCGCCATCTCGATGGCCAGTTCACGGCAACGGCCCAGCGCCATAGGCGGGGTGGCCAGCAACCGCTCGTCGATCTTGACCGTCTTGTCCCCGTCGTCGCCCGGCACCAGACGGATGACCAGCTTTTCCAGCAGCCCCGACAGCGGCAGCATCAACAGGGTACACAAAATATTGAAAATGGAATGACAGATGGCAATGCCGAATCCGTCGGCCGCGGTAAAGAGAATGAGCGGCCGCAGCAGCCAACGCACCAGCATAAAGACGATCAGCCACACCACCGTGCCGATCACGTTAAAGGACAGATGCACCATGGCGGCACGCTTGGCGTTTTTGTTGGTGCCCACCGACGAGATCATAGCCGTGATGCAGGTGCCGATGTTCTGACCCATGATAATGGGAATGGCGGCGCCGTAGCTGACCTGCCCGGTCGCCGAAAGCATCTGCAACACACCCACCGAAGCCGACGAGGACTGGATGGCCGCCGTCAACAAAGCGCCCACCAGCACGCCCAGCAGCGGATTCTCAAACAACCCGAACATCTGCTCAAGCGCCGACAGCACCTCGGGGATCTCGGCCAGACGGGAGGAGGTCGAGGTCATGGTGTCCATACCGAACATCATCACGGCAAAGCCGAGCAGGATGGTTCCCGTCTCCTTGCGGGTGCTCTTCTTGGAGAACATATAAAAGACAATACCGACCACCGCCAAAATAGGCACAAAGGAGGAGGGCTTGAGCATCTGCACCACGGGGTTATCGCTCGAAATGCCGCTCAAACTCAAGATCCAGGCCGTGACGGTTGTGCCGATATTGGCGCCCATGATCACGTTGATCGCCTGGCGCAGCGTCATCAGCCCGGTGTTAACAAAGCCCACGACCATAACAGTGGTGGCCGCCGAGGACTGGATGACCGAGGTCACGCCAAGGCCGGTCGCCAAACCCGCCACCCGTCCGGTGGTCAGCTTGGCCAGAATGGAGCGCAGGCTGCTGCCGGCCCGCCGTTCGAGCGCATCGCCCATGATCTGCATACCAAACAGGAACAGGCACATGGCTCCCAGGATTGTCAATACATCAAACACTGTCATTTCTTTTTATGCTCCTTAGCAGTATGTCCGTACATGTCTACTATAATATATTTTCATCGTTTCGTCAATATCCGACTCGCCAAAAACCAGCAACCGACCCCTATCGCCGCCACCGCCGGCCAGGGCAAGCCCAGCGTCACGCTTGGCAGATAGTTGCTCAGCACCGACCACAGATTATTGATAAAATGATAGAGCACCGCCAAGGCAACATTATCGGTCTTGACACACAAATAGGTGATGGCGATCCCCAGCACCGCCGTCGGCACCAGCCGATAGATATCCAGATGAAACAGCCCAAACATCAGTCCCACCACCACCGAAAGGGTCAGCGGCGGCAGCCCGGCAAAGCAGCGGCGCAACACCCCCCGAAAGAGGGCTTCTTCGCAGATGGCAGGCAGGACGGCCACCACAGGGATGGCCAGATAGAGCGGGGTGCGGGTGATCTGCCCCACCTCCTCCAGCCGTTGCCCCACTTCGGGCGTCACCAGCGCCGTCAGCGCCGTCAAAACGGTGGCGATGCTCTGCCCGGCGACATATAACAGGGCCAACCCGCCCCATTGCCGCCCGGTGATGCGCCGCACCGGAAAGGTCTCTTTGATCGAAAACCGGCACAACCGCATGGCCGCCAGCGCCACCCCCAGCGTGATCAGCTCGGTCAGCACCAGCCCCCACATCCCTAACGCCGTCTGCAGCGGAAACCCCACATAGCCCAGCAACAGCCCGGCCACCAGGAAAATAATAAAGCCTTGGGTATAATTCTTCATACAACCTCCAATAGTGGCACCGATAGCGCCCCTTGCGAACAAGGGGGGCCGTCGCATCAGTCACCATATCTGAATCTAATATATCATATGCGATAAGATTTGGCAAGAAAAGGCGCAGGGGCACAAAAGACTGTCCCGCCACCCGCCAAAATCGGCGTATTTGAGCGAAAACCGAAGAAAACCGCTCAAAAACCGACCAAAACCGCCTTGCTTTCCCTCTCGGTTTTCGTTATAATATGGATACACTTTCCTATATAAAAGGAGTTGGTCTTTGCTCATGGACGATGGCAGTCCCATATCCTATCTGCTTTTGATCTTCGTCTGTTTAGTCTTGTCCGCCATGTTCAGCGCCACCGAAACCGCCTTTGCCTCGGCAAGTCGGGTGCGGGTGGCTGCCCTTGCTGAGGATGGCGATAAAAAGGCACGCCGCCTCAACAAAGTCCTCAACAACTTTGACAAGGTGCTTACGGCGCTGCTCATCCTCAACAACATCGTAAACATCGCTCTTGCCACCCTCGCCACCCTCTATGCCACCAAGGTATTAGGAGATGGTGCGGTCGAATGGATGACGGTGGTTACGACGGTTGTTGTTTTTTTGTTTGGCGAATCCCTCCCCAAGGCCACCGCCCTCATCGCCGGCGAATCGCTGGCCTACGCCATGGCCGGGGTGATGACGGTGCTGACCAAGCTGCTCACCCCCCTCATCTTCGTCCTTAACGCCATCTCCAAATTCTTCCTAAAGCCCTTTAAGGAAGAAAACACCCCCACCGTCACCGAGGAAGAGCTGGAAAGCATCATCGACACCGTCGTCGAGGAGGACGCTGTCGATGAGGACACCGGCGAACTGCTTCAGAGCGCCATCGACCTGTCCCGCACCACCGCCGGCCAGATCATGACCCCCTGGGAGAACTGCCTGACGGTGTCGACCGCCATGAGCGAGCGTCAGATCCTCGATATCATCAAAGCCACCACCTTCTCCCGTCTGCCGGTCACCGATCGCAGCGGCAACCCCATCGGCTTTGTACTCATCCGAAAATATATCAAGGCCCACCTCGAGTCGGGCCGTCCCAATAAATTGCGCCGTGTCCTACACCGGGGGTTGACCGTCAGTCATGACGCCTTTGTCGACGAACTGCTCCCCCGCCTCTCGGCCGCCCGCACCCACATCGCCTATGTCAAAAAAGAAGGCAAGATCGTCGGTATCATCACCGTCGAGGATATCCTCGAAGAACTGGTCGGTGAGATCTACGACGAGGACGATGCCGCCCCGGAAGGGGGTGCGTCGGCATGATCTTCTCCTGGATCGCTCTGCCTCTGCTGATTCTCTGCTCCACCTTCTTCTCCCTCTCCGAGATCGCCTACACCCAGATCAACCCCCTGCGCCTGCACACCCGTGCCGAGGAGTCGGGCAAGAAGACCCACCGAGTTGCACTGCATATTGCCGAGCATTTTGAATCAACGCTGACCGCCATATTACTCGGCAACAACCTGGCCAACATCGCCGGCACCTCCATCGCCACCATGCTGGTCGTCACCCTCTGGGGCGAAGGCTACACCTGGATCTCCTCGGTCGCCATGACGGTGCTGGTGCTCATCTTCGGCGAGATCACCCCCAAGCAACTGGCCCAACGCATCCCCGAGGCCGTCTGCTCCTTCGCCGCCTGGCCGCTGCGTATCCTGACCATTATGTTCTATCCCTTTGTTTGGCTCATCGGCCGCCTCAACGCCCTGCTCGCCCACCTGTATAAAAACCGCATCCCCGACACCCCCACCGTCACCGAGGAGGAGCTGGAAAGCCTCATCGACACGGCCGAGGACGAAAGCATCATCGACGAGGACACCGGCGAACTGCTCCAAAGCGCCCTCGATTGGGGCGAAGTGCAGGCCTATGAGATCCTCACCCCCCGTGTCGACATGATGGCCATCGACATCGACGACGATGATCAAACCATCCGCCAAACCATTGCATCCTCGACCTTCTCCCGCCTGCCCGTCTATCAGGATACCCCCGATAACCTCATCGGCATCCTGCGTGTCAACCATTTCTACCGTGCCTGCATCGACGCCGAACGGGTCAACATCCGTGACCTGCTCATCCCCGTCACCTATGTCCATAAGACGATGGCTCTGCCCGACGTGCTCGATACCATGCGCCGCAACAAGTGCCACATGGTCGTGGTCAACGACGAGTACGGCGGCACCGACGGCATCCTCACCATGGAGGACGTGCTCGAACAGCTGGTCGGCGACATCTGGGACGAATCGGACGAGATCGAAGAGGAATTCACCTTCCTCACCGCCGATCGGGCGGTGGTCGACGGCGATATGCGCATCTACGACTTCTTCGACCAGGTCGAGGTCGACGACCGTGACTACGACGAGGACAACGCCACCGTCGGCGGCTGGGCCATGGACCGACTCGACGGCAACCCCGAGATCGGCGCCACCTTCACCTATAAAAATCTCACCCTCACCGTCGAAAAACTCGACGGCCGCCGCATCGAAGAACTGTCGGTCATCATCGCCCCCGAGGACGAGGACGACGACCAAGACCTATAAAGCAAAAGCAGGAATCTTAGGAAAGATTCCTGCTTTATTGTTATGCCAGCAGCTGCACGGTGATCAGCCCGAACAGCACCCCCGCCACACCGACGGCGGCGGCACTGCGCCTACCGTCCTGCAAGGCACGGGGCAGCACCTCGCAAAAGGTCATATAGATCATGGCTCCGCCGGCCAAGGCCAGCGACAGGGCGGTAAAGGCGCTGCCCGCCTGCCCCAGCCACAGTCCGACCAGGCCGCCCAATGCCGTAGGCGCCCCGCACAGCACCATCAGCCCCAGCACCCGCAACCGTCCCATACCGCCATCCAACAGCGGCACGGCCACCGCCAACCCCTCGGGAATGTCGTGCAGCATAATGAGAATGGCCAACACCAGCCCCAGCCGCAGATCGAAGGCGCCGCCGGCGCCGATAGCCAGACCCTCGGGAAAATTGTGCAGGCCAATGCCGATGAGCAGCAAAAAGCCACCGCTGCCCGGCAGTCGGTCAAGCAGCAAACTCAGCAGCCCGATGCTGACGACACCGCCCACCACACCGATGGCCGCCAGCCCTAAGCCCCCCATGGCCAAGGCTTCGGGAATCAGATCAAAAAAGGCGATGGCCAGCATCACCCCGCCGGCAAAGACGGTCAGCATCCGTGCCGTGCTCTCCCCTCGCCGTCCGAAGATAAAGGCGATGCAGCCGCCCAGGCAGGTGCCCACGATGCCGGCCGCCGTCGCCATCCAGATAACACGCATAGCATTTCCTCCTGTCACATGCTATGCCTTTTTTCTTGCCTCTATGCCCGTTGTGTGATATAATATAGGCATCTTTTTCCATACGAGGTGCATGATGAAAGTTGCTGTGATCGGATCCCGCAATCTCCAGGTCGCCGACCTGGCCCGCTATCTGCCTGCTGACACCACCGAGATCGTTTCGGGCGGCGCTCGAGGCATCGACACCTGCGCCCGTGACTATGCGCTGGCCCACGACCTAAAACTCACCGAGTTTTTGCCCGACTATCAAAGCTTCGGCCGTGGCGCCCCCTTAAAGCGCAACATCACCATCATCGAGCACGCCGATCTGGTGCTGGCCTTTTGGGACGGCCGATCCCGTGGCACCAAGTATGTCATCGACCAATGCAAGACCCGTGGCATCCCCATCAAGATCTTCTGCCCCAAAAAAGAATAAAAAAGCCGTTCGGATTTCCCGAACGGCATTTCTTTTTTATTTGGCGTAATCAATGGCACGGCTCTCACGCACCACATTGACCTTGATCTGGCCGGGATATTCCATCTCCTGCTCGATCTTCTTGACAATGTCACGGGCGACCACAGTGATCTGATCGTCGCTGACAGCCTCAGGCTTGACCATAACACGGATCTCTCGGCCGGCCTGAATGGCAAAGGAGCGCTCAACGCCGTTGAAGGAGTTGGCGATCTCTTCCAACTTCTGCAGACGCTTGATATAAGCCTCGAGGTTTTCACGGCGGGCGCCGGGACGGGCGGCCGACACAGCATCGGCGGCCTGAACCAGACAGGCAATGACCGTCTTGCACTCGACATCGCCGTGGTGGGCATGGATGGCGTGGATGACCTCGTTGTTTTCACGGTACTTGCGGGCATACTCGACACCGATCTCGATGTGCGAGCCGTCGATCTCATGGTCGAGGGCCTTGCCCAGGTCATGCAGCAGGCCGGCACGCTTGGCCAAAACGACATCGGCGCCCAGCTCGGCTGCCATGGCTCCGGCGATCTGTGCCACCTCCAGCGAATGATTGAGAACATTCTGACCGTAACTGGTACGGTATTTCAAACGGCCCAGGATCTTGACCAGCTCGGGATGCAGGTTGTGGATGCCGGTCTCGAAGGCGGCTCGTTCGCCCTCCTTCTTGATGATCTGCTCGACCTCTTTGCGGGTCTTCTCCACGATCTCCTCGATGCGGGCCGGATGGATACGGCCGTCGGAGATCAGACGCTCCAGCGACAGACGGGCCACCTCACGGCGCACCGGATCAAAGCTGGAAATGGTGATGGCTTCGGGGGTATCGTCGATGATCAGATCGACGCCGGTCAGCGTTTCGATGGAACGGATGTTGCGTCCCTCACGGCCGATGATGCGGCCCTTCATCTCATCGTTAGGCAGGGATACGACCGACACGGTAGTCTCGCTGACCTGGTCGGCGGCGCAACGCTGAATAGCCTGCGAGATGACCTCACGTGCCGTCTTCTCGGCGTTCTCACGCACCCGCTCTTCGTTCTCCTTGATCAGTACCGCCGTTTCGTGCGTGATCTCGCTGCTCAACTCTTCCAGCAGCTTGGCCTTGGCCTGCTCGGCCGTAAAGCCCGAGATCTTCTCCAGCATGGCGATCTGACCCTTTTTCAGTTCGGTCGCCTCAGCCTCCAGCGCCTCGATCTTTTTCATCTTGGCCTCCAGCTGCGCCTCCTTCTGTTCAAAGGCAGCGTTGCGACGATCAAACTGCTCCTCTTTCTGTTGCAAACGGTTCTCCTGCCGCTGAATGTCGGCACGGCGTTCCTTGATCTCCTTTTCGGCGTCAGTACGGTTTCTCAGGATCTCGTCCTTGGCCTCCAACAAAATCTCTTTTCGTTTGGCATCGGCTGATTTCATAGCATCATTGATCAAGCGCTTGGCTTCCGTTTCCGCCGAGCCGATTTTGGCTTCAGCGATCTTCTTGCGGTACAGGACGCCGGCAAGCGCGCCGGTAATGACGCCAAGAACCAGGCCGGCCGCGGCAAACAGCCATTCCATAGTTCTTACCCTCTTTCAAAAAAAATATAATAAAAAAGACCGCACGGATGCTTTCCGTCGGTCCACCGGCTGTCTACACAAACACTTTTCCTTGTATTTTTATGATATAGGTATCCCAAAATCCCCGTTACGGGGCATAAAAAAATAAAAATATATCAAAAAGTTCAGTGTGCGAACCGGTAAAGATGACATAATACATCTACCTTATTAGTTTAATCGTCTATCCCCGGCTTGTCAATAGCAAATATAAAATTTTTTCTACATATATAAATATGGCCCCCGGATCACTCCGGGAGCCGGGTTGCTTATTCGGTTGCCGAAGCCGAGGACTGCTCCACCACCGTTTCGATGATGTTGGTGCAGTTGGAACGGATCATGCCGATATAACTCTTGCCGGGGTTGATGGTCAGCTCATTGCCGGCCGCATCGGTCAGCTCAAAGGAAGCATACTCGTCCGCCTTGCTCCACTTGATGCGCTCATAGCCGCCTTCCGAGAACCACCAGCCGTTACCCGATCCGACCACATCCACATCCATCAGTACATTGGTCAGCGAAGTGATGGAGGTCTCCAGCACCAGCACATTGGTAAAGGCCAGCTGGGTGTTGGCTTTGCCATCCATATGCGGCTTGCCCGAGTGTTGCTTGAGATAGGTATGGGTCGCCTCGTCATAGGTAAAGGTGCTGTAATAGGACTGGGAAAAGGCCAGCGTAAACTCCTTGGACAGACCGCCCTCGGGCATCACCGGCTCCCCTTCGGGCGCAAAATCAAAGACGTTATCCTTATGATCGGCCTTCAGGTCGGTACGCAAGCCTCTGTCGGCCAACACCTGCGGGATCATCGAGCCCTTGAGATAGCCGGTATGCTCATAGGCATAGCCGGAACTGCGACGGGCCTGGTCACGCCCGAAGATGTTGCCGGGATTGGTCTCACCCGAAAGACGGTCGACACCCAGACGGGCAATGGTGTTGGTGGCGTAGTTGGTCTCCTCGCCCCAATGCACATAGATAGCATCAAAAGACAGGGCGGTGATGGGATAGTAGTAACGGGCGCTGCGAATGGAGCAGACATCGGGGATCTGGGTATAATCGCCGTAAATGGCCATCATACGGGTGATGCCGCCCTCAACCAGCGTTTCAAAGATAATGTCGGCCTGAGCAATGCCGTACTGCGGCAGAGCCGCCTTGATGTTGTTGATCATAACGGCGACCGGGCGCTTGCCCACCGCCTCCTCGCTCAAGCCCTCCATACCGGTCAGGGGGTTGACGGGATAATGAATGACCTCCGGCTGGCTGCTCGGCTGGGACAGAGACTCACTCTCACTGGGCGAACTGCCGCAGGCAGCCAGCGAAAGGGCCAGGGCCAAGCACAGGCCTATCGCTATTATTTTTTTCCACATGGTTTTTTCTCCTTTGCCGTGAACTATTTATAGCATACTATATTTCGACACCGTTTGACAACCCCCAATTCCTGTTAATTTTGTATTTTTACAACATTTTATTGACATTTGCTGTATTGTCATGTATAATCATTCTTAAATTTTATTATTGGAGGAAACCAAGATGAAAAAGATTCTTGCACTCATTCTGGCGGCTCTGATGCTCCTTGCGGTCGTCGGCTGCGGCGGAAACACCGATAACGCCGGCACCCTCAAGATCGGCGGCATCGGCCCCATCACCGGCGGCGCTGCCATCTACGGCCAGGCCGTTAAGAACGCCATGGAAATGGCCGTTGCCGAAGTCAACGCCAAGGGCGGCATCCAGTTCGAAGTCATGTTCGAAGACGATGCTCACGATCCCGAACAGTCGGTCGGCGCTTACAACACGCTGATGGACAAAGGCATGCAGGTCCTGCTCGGCACCGTTACCTCGGCTCCCTGCGCTGCTGTTGCTGCCGAAGCTGCCGCTGACGGTCTGTTCGTACTGACCCCGTCGGCCTCTTCGCCCGATGTCATCAAGGATCGCACCAACGTCTATCAGATGTGCTTCTCCGACCCCAACCAGGGCTCGGCCTCGGCTACCTACATTGCCGACAACAAGCTGGCTGAGAAGGTTGCTGTTATCTATCAGAACGATGACAACTATTCCACCGGCATCTACGACAAGTTCAAGGCTCAGGCTGAAACCAAGGGTCTGAACATCGTCTACACCGGCACCTTCACCAAGGATACGGCTACCGATTTCATGACTCAGCTCACCGCTGCCAAGGCTGCCGGCGCTGACATGCTCTTCCTGCCTATCTACTACACCCCCGTTTCGATCATCATGACCCAGGCTGCCAACATGAACTACTCGGTCAAGTATTTCGGCGTTGACGGCATGGACGGCCTGCTTGGCGTTGAAAACTTCAACACCGCTCTGGCTGAGGGCGCTTACCTGCTCACTCCCTTCTCGGCTGACGCTACCGACGACAAGACGGTCGCCTTCGTTAACGCCTACAAGGAGAAGTACGGCGAGATTCCCAACCAGTTCGCTGCCGATGCTTACGACTGCGTATGGGCCCTGTACGAAGCCTGCACCAAGGCCAATATCGATCCGGCCAACATCTCCAACACCGAGCTGTGCGCCAAGATGGTCGAGCAGTTCACCGGCATGACCTTCGACGGTCTGACCGGCCAGGGCATGACCTGGGCCGCCACCGGCGAAGTCAACAAGAGCCCCATGGCTGTTATCATCAAGGACGGCGCCTACGCTTCCGTACAGTAAGTATAATTAAACAGTATATTACCGGGAGGAATGTCGAAGTTTCGGCATTCCTCCATGGTGTCTTTTTTGATGGTGAAGAAGAGGGGATATCCCCTGTTCTTTGGTATTGAAAATCAAGGAGGTTTTCCATATGGAGTTTCTGTCCTATCTGATCAACGGTATTACCTTGGGCAGCGTTTATGCCATTATTGCTCTGGGCTATACCATGGTCTACGGCATTGCCAAAATGCTTAACTTCGCCCACGGCGACGTCATCATGGTCGGCGGCTATGTGTCCTACTTTGCCTCTGTCCAATACGGTCTGCCCGGAGGCGTTGCCATTGTATTGGCCATGCTGGCCTGCACCCTGTTGGGTGTGCTTATTGAACGGCTGGCCTACCGTCCGTTGCGTCAGGCAGAATCGCTGGCGGTACTGATCACCGCCATCGGCGTTTCCTTCCTGCTGCAAAACGGCGCGATGCTTCTGTTCTCGGCCAATCCCAAAACCCCCTCGTCGTTGGTCAACATCGAATGGCTGTCGATCCGTCTGGGTGAATTGACCATTCCCAGCGAAACGGTCGTCACGGTAGCCGCCTGCATCCTCATCACCGTCGGGCTGACCCTGCTCACCCAGAAGACCAAGCTGGGCAAGGCCATGCGTGCCGTCAGCGAGGACAAGAGCGCCGCACAGCTGATGGGCATCAACGTCAACCGCACCATTGCCGCCACCTTTGCCATCGGCTCGGCCCTGGCCGCCATCGCCGGCGTGCTCATGTGCTCGACCCTGCCGACGCTGACCCCCACCACCGGCTCGATGCCCGGTATCCGTGCCTTTACGGCCGCCGTCTTCGGCGGGATCGGCTCCATCCCCGGCGCCTTTTTGGGCGGTATTTTGCTGGGTATCATCGAGGCGCTGTCCAAGGCCTATATTTCGGGCGAATTGGCCGACGCGATCGTCTTTGCCGTGCTCATCATCATCCTGCTGGTCAAGCCGGCCGGTCTGCTGGGCAAGCAACAGCGTGAGAAAGTGTAAGGTGATGGTATGAAACTGAAAAAAAATACCCGCAACAATCTGATTACCTACGGGATCGTCGCCGTCCTGTTCCTGCTGGTCTTTTTGTGGATCAACTTCGGCGGTGCCATCGGTATCGGCACTATGCCCCGTGCCTACCAGGCACAGTTAGTGCCCATCTGCGTCTACGTCGTAGCCGCCATTGCCCTTAATCTCGTCGTCGGCATTTCAGGAGAATTATCCCTTGGCCATGCCGGCTTTATGAGCATCGGCGCCTTCTCGGGCGTGGTCTTCTATCAGGCCCTCTCCTTCATCGGTCAGCCGATCGTGCAACTGATTTTAGCCATGCTCTTGGGCGGTATCATCGCCGGCATTATGGGTCTGCTCATCGGCATTCCCGTCCTGCGTCTGCGGGGTGACTATCTGGCCATCGTCACCCTCGCCTTCGGTGAGATCATCAAGCAGATCATCAACTGCATCTATCTGGGCCGCAGCGATGCCGGCTGGCATTTCTCCTTTATTCAGAACAACCTGCCCGAAGAGTCGACCAAGATCATCAACGGCGCTATGGGTGCCACCGGACATCCCAAGATCTCGACCTATGTCATCGGCTTTGCCCTCATCCTTTTCGCCTTGACCCTCGTTCTCAATCTGGTCAACTCCAAGCATGGCCGTGCCATCATGGCCATCCGTGACAACCGCATCGCCGCCGAAAGCATCGGTCTGTCGGCCTTCAAATTCAAGCTGATCGCCTTTACCCTATCGGCCTTCCTGACCGGTATGGCCGGCACCCTCTATTCGATGAATATCGCCAGCGTGCAGTCGACCAAGTTCGACTTTAACACCTCGATCGACCTGCTGGTCTTCGTCGTACTGGGCGGCATGGGCAATATCCGTGGCTCGATCATCGCCGCCATCATCCTCACCCTGCTCCCCGAAACCCCGATGCTGCGTGGTCTGGGCAATGCCCGTATGCTCATCTACGCCATCCTGCTCATCGGCATGATGCTGCTCACCCGCTCCAAGGGCGGCAAGCGCATCCTGGTCTGGTTTAAGGAGTCCACGGCAAAACTGTTTAAGAAGAATACAAAGGAGGGCGCCGACAATGAGTAATCTGATCCGTGTGGATAAAAACGCTCCCCTGCTCACCCCCGACGACGCCGACCGTCAGCCGGTACTGGAGACCCATCACCTGGGCATCGACTTCGGCGGCCTGCGTGCCGTCGACGATTTCAATGTCGCCATCGGCCCGACCGAGATCGCAGGTCTGATCGGCCCTAACGGCGCCGGTAAGACCACCATCTTCAACCTCTTGACCAAGGTCTACCAGCCCACCCGTGGCACCATCCTGCTCAATCACGTCAATATCAACAACTATTCCACCATCCAGGTCAACCAGGCCGGCATCGCCCGTACCTTCCAGAACATCCGCCTGTTTGACAAGCTCTCGGTGCTCGATAACGTCTTAGTCGGCCTCTATCGTGAGCAGAAGCCGGGACTGGGCGCCTCGATCTTGCGCCTGCCCTCCTTCTGGAGAAGCGAAAGAATCGCCAAACAGCGTGCCCTCGAGCTGCTCTCCATCTTCCACATGGAGGATCTGGCCGATCATCAGGCAGGCTCTTTGCCCTACGGCGCCCAACGCCGCCTGGAGATCGTAAGAGCGCTGGCCACCAACCCCTGCCTACTGCTGCTGGATGAGCCGGCCGCCGGCATGAACCCGTCGGAAACGGCCGAGCTGATGGAGAACATCCGTCAGATCCGTGACACCTTCAAGATCGCCATCCTGCTCATCGAGCACGATATGAACCTGGTCATGGGCATCTGTGACACCATCGCCGTGCTCAACTTCGGCAAGATCATCGCCAAGGGCACACCCGAACAGATCAAGAACGATCCGGCCGTCATCGAAGCCTATCTGGGCAAGAAGGGAGAATAACCATGAGCCTTCTGAAAGTCGAAGATATCAACGTTTATTACGGCGCGATCCATGCCATTAAAGGCATTTCCTTTGAGGTCAACGAGGGCGAGATCGTCACCCTCATCGGCGCCAACGGCGCCGGCAAGTCGACCACCCTCAACACCGTGTCGGGCCTGCTGCGCCCCAAGACGGGCGACATCCTCTTTGAGGGCAAGAGCATCCTGCACCGTGCCCCTCACGCCATCGTGCGTGACGGCCTGGCCCATTGCCCCGAAGGCCGCCGTGTCTTCGCCGGGCTGTCGGTCGAGGAAAACCTGCAGATGGGCGCCTATACCAGACCCGGCAAGGAAGAGGCCGACGCCCTGGCGTTAGTTTACGATTCCTTCCCCCGCTTAAAGGAGCGCCGCCGCCAAAGCGCCGGTACCCTCTCGGGCGGCGAACAGCAGATGCTGGCCATGGGCCGTGCCATGATGTCCAAGCCCAAGCTCCTCATGCTCGACGAGCCCTCCATGGGCCTGGCCCCCATCCTCGTCCAGCAGATCTTTGATATGATCGTCGAGATGCACAAGCAGGGCATCACCATCCTGCTGGTCGAACAAAACGCCTCAATGGCTCTTTCCATTGCCGATCGAGGCTACGTCCTCGAAACCGGCAAGGTCGTGCTCACCGACAAAGCGTCCAACCTGCTGACCAACAACGCCGTCAAAAACGCCTACTTAGGCGGTTAACGTCGTCGCAAAGTACGCTCCTCCTCTGCTATAACCTTGCCAGTAAAAAGGCCGACTCTGATTGAGCCGGCCTTTTCTATTTATACTCGCAGGATATCTAAGCCCTTTTTCTGCGCATAGTTTATCGTATATGCGGTACCCCCTGTTTCCCTGCGCAGATAACAAATACACGCCGTTGAGCGTTCCACCATATACCGATTGCGTGCCTGCATGCAACCTCGGTAATAATGCTCAGTCAATACAATTACGGAATCGGCTTGTTTTATGATATCCTCCCACTCCCCGTTCCTGGGCGCATACGGAAAGGCAATCATTAACTGCATTTCGTCATGCTCTTTCTTCTTCAGCAAGACCCGCTGTATCAATTCCTCGATCCATTGGTCAGTTTTTCAACAACAGCATAATATTCCCCCATCTCGATCTCTCTGTGTCCACTAAAACAGCAACAAATCTCTTTCATAGTCCGCTCCTTTCTAATATCTATAACAACTATACCATATATGGCCCAATAAGTCCATATATGGTCGTCATATAATTTCACATACGGATAAACTAAAGAAAAGTTCATTCGTGAGGTGTTATTATGGATACAAGAAAAGCGGTATCATTACGGATTCTGGAATTGTGTGAACAGTACAATATGTCGGTCAATGCTTTGGCTCGAACATCAGCCGTCCCTCCTTCAACGCTGAAAAATGTTATTAACGGCGGTAGTCGTAATGCCGGTGTGGTTACTTTGAAAAAGTTGTGTGACGGTTTTGGTATTACTCTTGGCCAATTCTTTTCCACCGAACTGTTTGATTCTTTAGAGCAGGAAATTAAATAAAAGGTGGAAATTATAAAAAATTTATGATATACTGTTGACAATAAAAATAAGGCGGTATTGAAATTGGGTATTGCTGAATGGTTTATTTCCTTAGGTGAAAATTCATCGGAATTTATTAAAGGCCTGATCACCTTCTTTGTGTCGATCCTCCCTATTATCGAATTGCGTGGCGCTATCCCCGTCGGTTCGGCCCTTGGCCTTTCCCCGCTGGTCACCTTTATCATCGCCTACCTGGGCAACCTGCTGCCCGCCCCCTTTATCGTCCTCTTCATTCGGAATATCTTCGAGTGGATGAAGCGCAAGAGCAAGCGGCTGGGCCGCATCGCCGAAAAACTGGAAAAGCGTGCCGAAGCCAAAAAAGGCACGGTCGAAAAATATAAGTTCTGGGGTCTGCTCCTGTTTGTGGCCATTCCCCTGCCCGGCACCGGCGCCTGGACGGGTGCCCTCGTCGCCGGTATGATGAATATGCGCCTGAAGGATGCGATGCCCGCCATCGCCGTCGGCGTCCTCATCGCCGGCATCCTCATGACCGGCATCACCGAAGGCTTCCAATTCTTTATCTCATAATCTTATAGGAGTGTGATCATATGTATTGCAATCATTGCGGAACTCAGATGGAAGACAACGCCGCCTTCTGCCCCACTTGCGGCGCCTCCGCCCAGCCCGAACAACCGGTAGCCGCCCCCGCTCCCGTTGTTAAAAAACCGACCGAATTTACCCCCGATATGCTGCCCGAAGCATACCGTCCCCTTTCCCCTTGGGCCTATTTCGGACTGCAGATCCTCTTCGCCATTCCCATCGTCGGTCTGATCTTCCTGATCATCTTTTCCTTTAAGCGCTCCAACTACACCCGCCGCAACTTCGCCCGCTCCTATTGGTGCGGCTTGATCCTGGTCGCCGCCCTGTTTGTTCTTATTCTGGTGCTGACGCTCCTCTTTGGCATTTCCAGCCGATACTGATCTCTACATAAAAAAGCAGTTCACATCATGTGAACTGCTTTTTTTCTATGCCTTTGGGTGTTTGTATATTCATCACGCTGCGCACCGCCTGTCGGTCGACAAAGGAAAAACTTCCCGTCCGCCCCTCCAGACTGACCTGCGCCAGCGCATCGGCAAGATCGCCGCCCCTCTCGATGGCCGCCAGCACCACACGGTAGGCATCGTACCCCACCGCCTTGACACCATCTTCCGCATAAACCGGATGATAGACCTGCGCCGACTCACAAACATCGCCGCCCATCACCGGCAACGCCGTCTGCGCCTGATCGGCAAGCGAGGGGATCAACAAGACATCAGCCTGCTCCCGCTCCATCGCCGCCACACAGTCGGCCAAATTTCCCTCCACCTGCGCCTCGGCACAGATGCTTGACTCGCCCGCCGCCTCAAGGAAGGCGTTTCGTATCGCCACATCGTAGGCCGACGCCGAATCGTAGATGACAGCCACCCGATCCCAGCCTTGCTCCTTGGCCAAGGCCGCCAAGGCCCGTCCCTGCTGATCCTCGGGATTGCTTAGGTTAAAACAGGAATCATTCTCATAAACACGTCCCGTCGTTGCCACGGCGGGGATACCGTGCTTGGCAAGGACCTCTGCGGCCGCCGCCGACAAGGGGCTGCCCCAGCTGCCGATGACCACCGACACGCCGGCGTTGACCAGTTGCTGCGCCGCTGTCCGCGCCCCCTCTTCCGAGGAGGCGTTGTCGGCCGGCACCAGTTCCACGCGAATATCGCCGACCTGCGCCTGCTCCCGGTAGCTTTCTAAAATGCCCTGGTACTCCAGCTGGCCGCCCGCTGCGTAAACGCCCGACAGCGGCTGGATCACCCCGACCTTGACCGTCGGCGGCTTGGCGCATCCGCCCAGCATCAGCGCCGCCAGCATCAGCACGACCGCTACCCGTTTCACGCATCCATCTCCTTAAGTGCCAAGGCGATATACTCGTTCATCGTCATCTCCTGTGCGCCCATCACACGGATGCCGCAGCGGTTCATGGGAATGAGCAGTTTTTTCGCCCGGGATGAGCCAACGGCAGCCGCCATGGCCGGCGTCACCTCACCCAGCAGCGCATCGGCCGCCAGAATCCCGATCGGCCCCAGGATAACATCGGCGGTACGGCAGGCTACGATAACGGGGTTTTCTCCCGTTGCACCCTGCGCCGCCCCTGCCTTGAGCATAGCCGCCGTGGCAATGGCATTGGTACCTATGGCCACCAGCTTGGCCTGCGGATACTTCTCTTTGATGGCCGTTACCAGGCCTGCGCCCAGCTTACCGCCCTGTCCGTCGATCACGACAATGTTCATCTTCCTTATTCTCCGTAGATCTCGTTATATTTATCAATCGACTGTTGGATCACAGCTTTGGCCGTCTCGGCGCCCCGCACCTCGTCCACCATCGTCTCCTTCTCTTCCAGCGTCTTATATACGCTGAAAAAGTGCCGCATCTCGGCAAACAAATGGGTCGGCAGCTCGGAAATGTCGGTGTAGCTGTTGTAGGCGGGGTCGTTAAAGGGAATGGCAATGATCTTTTCGTCCTGCCGTCCGTTATCCACCATCGAAATAACGCCGATGGGATAGCACCGCACCTCGGTGCGCGGCATGATCCCCTCCGAGCTGAGGATCAGAACATCCATCGGGTCCAAATCATCGGCATAGGTGCGAGGGATCAGTCCGTAGTTGGCCGGGTAATGGGTCGAGGTATGCAAAATACGGTCCAGGATCAACATACCCGTTTCTTTATCCAGTTCATATTTGCACTTGCTCCCCTTCTCGATCTCAACAATGGCAATAAAATCATCGGGGTTAATGCGGGCAGGGTTCATGTCATGCCAAATGTTCATAGCGGTTCTCCTTCTTTTATTCTTCAAAGGAAAGCGTGAGCGTCTTATGCTCAGGCTTAAAGGGCGTTAGTTTGACCCCCGCCGCTTCCAGCATTCGCTTGGAGGCCAGGGTCGAATCGGTGGCGGCATACTTATCGGACAGATAAATGATCTCTCGAATGCCCGACTGAATGATGGCCTTGGCGCACTCGTTGCAGGGGAAGAGCGCTACATAGATGCGTGCCCCCCGCAGCGAACGGCCCTGGGCATTGAGAATGGCGTTGAGCTCGGCATGCACCACATACGGATATTTGGTGTCGTTGACCTCACCGCTGCGTTCCCACGGGAAGGTATCGTCCGAGCAGCCATAGGGAAACCCGTTGTAGCCGGTCGAAAGGATAATGTTGTTGTCATCGACGATGCAGGCTCCCACCTGCGTGCTGGGATCCTTGGAACGACAGGCGGCCAACAGCGCCACCCCCATAAAATATTCGTCCCAATCAATATAATCTCTGCGCTTCATCGTGTCGATCCTCCTACAGTATTGCCATTATTTTACCATATTCTCAGTTGCATTACAACCCACTGTCTGCTAAAATACGAATAGGAAATGTTCCGAGTTTTCCACTTTTTCCACTGGGTTTTGCACAGAAAAGTGACAAATCCGTAACCTTTTCGCTGTTATAAGGAACGATTCTTGATTTTTTTGCCGAGGATTTTTACATGCTGTATCTCTTTGTCAGTGCCGAAAGCGAGCCAAATCGCATCCAAATTTTACAGACATTAGCCAATCCAGAAGGGTCCTGCTGTCGGTATTTTTATACCATTTCCGGCCCGCCCAAGCTCATGGCCCGCCACGCCGCCGCCCTCAACGCCATCGCCGGCGGTCGGCATGAGCCCTGCCTGCTCATCGCCTTTGACCGCAGCTGCGGCACCTTTTCCCCGCTGCGTGTCGGCTCGCTGATCGGCATCCAGGGCCATCGGGATGGCGAGGACATCTCGATGCGGCAGACGGCCGCCCAGATCAAAAAGGGCAGGCTCGACCTTGTCATCAAGGTCAAGCTCGGCCACCGTGTCTGCGCCCCCAACCAAGCCCTCTTCCGTGCCACCCTCAAAAGCACCCTCCAAGCCCCCCTGCCCGACGAGCCGGGCGGCAGCTTTCTCATCCGCAACCGTGCCGACCTGACCCCCTCCCTCTTTTCGGGCGACGTCTGGCGGCCGCTGGCCAACACCCTATCCTCTCTACCCGCCATTCGCCAAAGCCGACATCTGGTCCTGCTGGCCTGTGACATGGTGGCCATCCCGGCCGCCGGCAAGCGCCTGCTCCACGTCCAAGGCCACAACTACGACAGCACCCTACGCACCGTCGCCGCCGTCACCGGCCATGCCATTACCCACATCCAATCGGTCGAGCCCGACAGCGATTTCTCCTTCTTCGCCTCCCTGCCCAAAGTCCCGGGCGACCAACCCACCGCCATCATCGAACTGGACACCCGCCTGCCCCTGTGCCTGACCGAATAGCTTCTCTTGACACCCCTTCTCTCGTTATGCTAAAATTGTATTATAAATACCAAAAGGAGGGATCTTATGAAACGTCTGGTCGCTGTTGTCCTGATACTGCTGCTCCTGAGCTCCTGTTCCAGTATCGGCTTTTCGGTGGATGAGATCAGGGACTTAGAGCCCTATACCGACAAAACCGAGAAGTATTATCGTTTTTATGCCGACTATACCGATGCCTTTATTCCCTCCGATGACTACGGTGCCGTCTATCCTTTTATTGGCCAAACCTATCAATTTGGCAGCTATTTCGGCACGACCTGTTTCTTCGGACTGTGCACCGCCGACGGCCGCATCGTCTGCGATCCCGTCTATCGCTATTACGATAGCCTTCGTCTGGGCGAACACCTCTTCTATATTATGATTATCCCCGGCGTCGCTCCCGACCTCGACTCGCCCCATGCCCACCGGGGGCAGGATCGGTTTCTTCTCATTCGCAGCGACGGTCGGTACTGCCGCACCCTTGATGGTACGCCCTATATGATGCTCAACGGGGATTATATCCAGCTTCAATTCGGTACCGGCCATGTAACGGTTCAATATCTGGATGCCCAACTTAATTGGTATAACGGACCGCTTACCCCCAAACAACACCCCGATTATCCCAACTACACCTACTACGGCATCTGCCCCGGTTGTCACCAATCCATATCCTCTCAACACATTGCTCATCTCTCCGATGATGACGCCCCCTATGCCTTTATCCACCAAAACCGTCACCTAAACCAATGCACCATTTTCTCCCCCGACGGTCAGCTCCTGGCCACCTTCCCCCTCCCCGGGGTCTACCTCTACTCCGTCGACCTGAACACACGCTTCCTCTTCGGCACCTGCAAAAAAGATGACACCCAAGAGTATGCGCCAACCGCCTTTATCTACGATCGCAGCAGCGGTCAGTTCGCCGATATCCCCGGTGCCTCCTCGGTCGAGTGGCTCTATGACGATGTGTTTTTGCTATCCTTTGTCCAAGACAATGAACAACGATATCTCTTGCTCGACCTGTCCGAGTCCTACCCCACCCCATATGATATGGTGCTCCACGGTGGCGGCGATATCCTCTTTACCGTCAAAGGCGGCATCAGCCGCACCCTCGTAGACGGAAACGAGATCATCCGCCTGCGCCTGGAAACCGATTGAGAAAGGAGCTTTCCATGAAAAAGATCACCGCTTTGACCCTGTGCTTGGTGCTTGTGCTTTCCCTGTGCGCCTGTAAGCCCACCTTCACCGTTGAAACCTATCCCAAAATGGGCGGCTCCCTGGCCGCTCTGCCGCTGGGCGAAGCCCTCACCGCTCATGCGCTGGATATCGATCGTGACACCGCCTCCTCTCTGCTGACCTTTGAAGGCTCGACCACCGATAACTATGAGGCGCTGGTCGACGGCACCTTTGATATCATCCTCGCCTATGAGCCATCCCAAGAAGCCAAGGACTATGCTGCCGAAAAGGGCTTTGAATGGGAGATGACCCCCATCGGCATTGATGCGCTGGTCTTCATCACCGGCAAAGACAATCCGGTCGAAAACCTCACCCATGAGCAGATCTCGCAGATCTATAACGGCGAGCTTACCAACTGGTCGCAGGTCGGCGGCCCGGACAAGGCCATCGTCCCCTATCTGCGCAACACCGACAGCGGCTCCCACACCCTCTTCGATCTCTTCTTCGACCTGGAAAACACCGATGCCATTGCCAAGGAATATGTGGTCGGCTCGATGATCGGTCTGCTGGATGCCATCGCCAACTACCAAGGCACGGACGAGGCGCTGGGCTACACCGTCTATTATTACCTGACCAACATGGAGGCCTCCACCCTCGAAACCAGCAAACTGCTCTCGGTCGACGGGGTCATGCCCTCCAATCAAACCATTGCCTCGGGCGAATATGCGCTGTCCAATCAGTTCTATGCCGTCATCCCCGCCGACACCCCCAAGAACTCTCCCACCCGCATCCTCTACGATTGGATATGCTCGGAGCAGGGGCGGCAGATCGCCGAAAACGAAAACTATGTTGTTCCCCAAACATAAAGAAAGGCCGCATCCAAACGGATGCGGCAATTTTTTATCTCTTGATAGCTCGTAGCAGATTAAAGCATTTGAAGGCCAATCGGTAGAGGTGGAATTTCGGCTTGCTGATGATCAGGTCAAACTCCCCAATCAGCTCATGCACCGTTGCGCCAAAGCCACGCTTGAAATCAAACAGTCCGAAATTGGGCGACTCTTCCTCAAAATGCCCGTCGATACCATAGAAATTAAATCGGCGGTAGCCATGCTCGATGGCATAGGCGATCATCTCATATTGCAGCAGGTACTGGGCATTGTATTTCATAAAGGGTTTGTAACTGGCGCCGAACAGATAGACCACCTCACTGCCGTAGAGCATATACCAGCCCCCGGCAATGATCTTCTTCTCGCCCTGCTCCCGCACATCCTGCTCCAGCGTTTGGATGCGCTTGGCCAGGCTCTTCTGCTCCGATGCGATCTCGGCCGCCTCTCTGGCCTTCTTCGGGTTGTCGGCGATTTTCTCCAGCCGCTGCTCGTTCTTGGCAAAACGCTCCCTGGTGTGGGTAAGCAGCGCCCTAAAGTCGATCTGCACATAAAGTACCTTGACCGCCTTCTCCCGATCCAGCACCGAGAACATATCCCGATAATAGGACAAGGGTCGGTCAATAAAGCCTCGGCGATCGGCCGTATGCTGCATCAACTCCTTAAAGACGTTGATGTTGTCGGCCTTCGCCTCGATGACCGTCAGAAAATTCTTGCGGCTGTTGTTGACACCCCATTTGGTGCCGCTGCGCATGCCCTTATAGATGTCTTCGATGGTCTTGCCCTCTAAATCGAGCACCGAGACCCAGCGTGGCTCCAGATCCTTCTTGTCCTCCATGCCGACATAAAAGCCGTTGTGCCGATAGCCCAACTCCTTAAACTTTTCCATCAGATCATCCTTGGCGGTGTCGGCGATCACTCGGCCATCGCCGTCCCGCAACTGATAATCCACATAGGGGTTGATCTTCAAAAAGGCAACGCCCCGTCCTTTCAGATAGGCCTTGACCGCCTCGGTAAAACCTTCCAGGAGCGCATGGTCGTTGTAATCCAACAAAAATCCGCGCGGCGCATAGGCAAAGGTGATCCCCAGCCCCGATACCCGCTTAAAAAGCATGGCCGTGGCCGCTACGATCTCGCCCTCTTCCTTCACACCCAGCAGTTTTCCCGTCCAGCCGTTGGTCTGCTTGATCTCCATCCAATAGGGCGACTGAAAAAAGAGTGCCTGCCGATGCTTTTTGGAAAATAGGATATATTCCTGTTTTTCTAGTTCAATCAGTTCCATGGGTCAAGCGTCCTTTGACTGTCTTCAAAAATTTATAGATGGGGTAAAACCAGCCGATCTTCAGTTCAAACTGACCGATATACTCGGTCACATTGGCCCGAAAACCCTTTTTGAACTCATAAATGCCGTAGTACTCGTTGTTGGGATCAAAGTCGCCGGTGATGCCGTAGAAATTGCAGTAGGCAAAGCCCTCTTTGTAGGCTTCCTTGATGTGGTGTTCATACATCAGGTATTTGGGGGTAAACTGCCGATACTCCATGAGCACGCCGCTGGCCAGCGTCAGATACTCGTTGCCGCTGCGCAACGAGAGCAGACACCCGATGGCCTTACCGTCGGGATTTTCTTTTTTGAACTGCTCGGCCTTTTGCAGTTCCTTGGTGTATTTTTCCACCTGCTCCTGTGCAATTTTCAGGGTATGCGCCAGCTTGTCACCCGTTGCCTGCTTGGCCATCTTCTCCTGCGCCTGCAGCACATCGGTCTGCGCCGATTGAAGAAGGGCGGCGGTGTGATCATAGTACACATCGGGATCAAGATAGGCGATGTAGATGGTCATCAGATCCTTCATGTGCCGATACATCTTCTGATAATAGGACAGGCTGCGACTGAAAAAGTCACGGCGCTTGGCCGTCGTTTCAAAGATCTCGGCCATGACCTCCAGATCCTCGATGGTACCCTCACGCACCATCAGTCCCTTTTTGACGCAAGAGTTGATGTTTTTTCTTGTCTGCTTGGAAAACTTGGCCTTTTTGACCTCATATTCCTCGTCCAGCGGCAGATGGCAGCACCAGCGCACCTGGAGGGCATCCAGGTAAATGTTAAAGCCATAGTGCTTAAAGCCCAGCGCCTTGAGATTTTCGATCGACTCGTCATCGGCCGCCGCATCCGGGATGATCTCACCCTCGGGGGTGCGCACCCGATAGATGACGTTGGGGTCGATGGTCAGCATAAAGCCGCCCTGCTTTTTGATGTAGGCCTTGAGCTGCTTGACAAAAAAGGAAAGCAGTGCCTTGTCGTGGTAATCGACCAACAGCCCACGGGGCGAATAAAACTGCTTTTGCCCCAAAAGGGTGGCTTCCTCCAGCAGCATAGCGCCGGCAACAACCGCATCGGCCTGCTTGACGCCGACAAAATGGACCTTGCTGCCATATTCCTTTTTCAGTTGCGCCAATTCGACCGTCTGCATAAAGGAGGTCATCGGGTTGCCGTCAAGAAATCGACGCCACTCCTCGGTTGTCAATACACAAAATTCCATATTTTCCTCTTACGGACGCAAGCCCAGTCCGCCCTCAAAGGTGAGGGTCTCGCCGGTCATGTACTTAAAGTCGGGGTGAGCCAGGCTGACACAGGCACGGCCGATGTCGGTCTCGGGATCACCGAAATAGCCCATGGGCGGGGTGTGCACATTCTTATCAAAGGCCTCGGGATAGGCGTTCTTGAAGTTCTCCAGCTGAGCCGTCCAGGCCAGCGGACAGATGACATTGACGTTGATGCCGTCACGACTCCACTCGGAGGCGGCCACACGGGTCATGCCACGGATGCCCTCCTTGGCTGCGGCATAAGAACACTGGCCGTAGTTGCCGAACAGGCCGGCGCCCGATGCAAAGTTGATGACCGTGCCCTTGCTCTGCTTGAGATAGGGATAGCAGGCCTGCATATAATGGAAGGTGGCATAAAGACCCGAATAGATGGCCAGGTCAAACTGCTCGACCGTCTGGTCGGCAATGGTCACACCCGAAGCCGAAGCCTGGGCGTTGTTGATGAGCACATCGACGCCACCGAAGGCCTCGACCGTCTTGGCCACCACGTCGGCGGCAATAGCGGCATTGTCGGCACCGGCCGAGATGTCGGCCTTGATCGGCAGTACCTTCACGCCGTACAGACGCTCCAGCTCTTCCTTGGCCTCCTCCAACTTCTGCACGTTGCGTCCGGTAATAACAATGTTAGCACCCTCCTTGGCATAAGCGGTAGCAATGCCGTAGCCGATGCTGCCGGCCTTACCGTTGGCCAGAACGGCACGTCCGCCGCCGGTGATGATAACCGTCTTTCCACTTAAAAATCCCATGATTCCATTCTCCTTTACAGTAAAGTTTTTAATTGGTCAATATCGCTTTCCCGTGTAGCCCAGCTGGTAGCAAATCGGACGACCGAATGATCCTCGTCCTTCTTTTCCCAAAAACTAAAGCGCACAAAGGGGCGTAATTGCTCCATTTTTTCATTATGTAACACCACAAACAGCTGATTGGTGGGCGATTGCATGTGAAAGGGATAGCCCTTTTCCTCAAAAATGCCCCGCAACTTAGCGGCCATGGCAATGGCATGACCCCCCAAGCGCTCATATAAACCGTCGGTAAACAGGGTGTCAAACTGGATACCCAGCAGCCGCCCCTTGGCCAACAAAGCCCCTTGTTGCTTGATGCGGGGGAGAAAATGAGAAGGTGTATTATTTTTGGTGAAGACCAGCGCTTCGCCGCACAGCGCCCCCACCTTGGTGCCGCCGATATAAAAGACATCGCACAGCCGAGCCACATCCGGCAACGTCACATCCGAATCGGGGCAGGCCAGGGCGTAGCCTAAGCGTGCGCCATCCAAAAAGAGGGGCAGGTCATAGTCATGGCAGACCTCCGACAGCGCCGTCAGCTCGGCCTTGGAGTAGAGGGTGCCGTATTCGGTGGGATGGGATATGTAGACCATGCCGGGGAAGGGGCAATGGTCGTGATGATCGTCGGCATAAAAGTCGACCAGCATCTGTTTGAGGTCTTGCGCCTGTAGTTTGCCGTCCACATTGGGTAACAACTGCACCTTACGGCCGGCGCTTTCGATGGCCGCCGCCTCATGCACGTTGATATGCCCGGTATCGGCCGCCACCACCGACTGATAGGCGTCGATCATATTCGATATGACAATGCGGTTGGTCTGTGTACCGCCCGACAAGAACCATACATCGACATCACAGCCGCAGGCCGCTACGATCTTCTTCTTGGCCGAGTCGCAATACTCGTCAAAGCCGTAACCGACCTGCTGCTCAAAATTGGTCTGCACCAACCGCTCCAGGATGCGAGGATGACAGCCCTCCGAATAGTCGTTCTCAAATACCAGCATAGTCCTTCTCCTTATCGTTATAGAAGGCGGTCAGCGCCTTGACCATCTGCTCGGTCGCATCAACACCCGAAGTTTCCATGCTCGAGTGCATGGCCAACTGGGGACAGCCGATGTCCAGCATCGGCACCGACACCTGGTTGGATGCAATCGCACCCAGGGTCGACCCACCAACCTGATCGGGTCGGTTATAATAATGCTGCACCGGCACGCCGGCACGCTTGCAGATCTCACAAAAGATGGCCGAGGTCACACCCTCGGTGGTATAGCGACGGTTGGCGTTGTGCTTGATGACCACGCCGCCGTTTAAGGTGACCGGCGCACCATTGTCGGCCGCCTGCGGATGATTGGGATGGGCCGCATGGGCGTTATCACAGCTGACCAACAGGCTGTTGGCCGATTTTTGCGAGCGATCGCCCAATCGTTCCAGCACATCGGCCAGAAAATTGGAGGCGGCCCCCTGGCGGGTCATGCTGCCCACCTCTTCATGGTCAAACAAGGCATAGACATTGCCCGGCTTGCCGCTTGCCAAAAAGGCGGTCAGCGCCGCAAAGGCACATTGCAGATCATCCAGCCGAGGGGCGGCGATCATATCGCCGATGACCTGCCCCGGCTGCGGATTATACAGGATCAGATCGGCATCGACCACATCCCCCTCGATGCGCTCACCCAAAGAAGCACCGATGGGCTGCAGATCGACGGCGGGGTTGATCTTCTTGCCGTCGTTGACGGTGCGATCCAGATGGATAGCCAGGCTGGGAATGATGGCCACCGGCTCTTTGGTGTCGACCAGGCGGGTCTTCAGCCCCTTGTCGGTACGCACCGCCACCCGACCGGCACAGGCCAACGGCCGATCCAGCCAGCTGCTCATGATCATGCCGCCGTAGACCTCAACGGCCAATGTTTCCTTGTTCCATTTGACCGACAGCGCCGGGCTATCCCCGTGCGAAGCAGTGATGCGGTAGCCCCTGCCCCCCGCCACAAAGGCGATCAGCGCCGAGCCGCCACGGATGACAAAATATCCTTGTCCATTCTTGACGTTCCATATATCCCGCTCGTCCATCTCGGTAAATCCGGCCTCCAACAAGGCCTTTCGGGCATAGTCGACGGCGTGATAGGCGGTCGGACAGGCCTGAATATAGGAAAATAAGGCAGTATTCATATATTCTCCCAAAATGATAATCGTTATTAAAAAACCCCGGAAGCGAAACTTTCGGGGATTTTTATCGGTTAGTTGGTGTAGTTATCGAAATAGCCCTGGACGAGAACGACGGGAGTGCCCTTATCGCCCGAGCCGCTGGTCAGATCGCACAGCGAGCCGATCAAGTCGGTCAGCTGACGGGGGGTGGTACCCTGCGCCGCCATGTTGCCCTTGAGGTTGCCGTCCTTCGCCTTGATGGATTCGGAGATGGCCTTTCTCAGTTCCTCGCCCGACAGATCCTTGAAATCGTTATCGGCGAGATATTTGAGCTTCAATTCGTTGGGCGTACCGATCAGACCGTCGGTAAAGGCAGGGGAAACGACGGGGTCGGCCAACTCCCAGATCTTACCCTGGGGATCCTTGAAGGCGCCGTCGCCGTAGACCATAACCTCGACATGCTTGCCGGTGGCATCCATGATCTTTTTCTGAATATCCAGCACCAGATCCTGGCAATCTCTCGGGAAGAGCTTGACCTTCTCCTCGGTCGACTTGTTCGAGCCGAGCAGACCGTATTTCTCATTGCAGCCCGAGCCGTTGACGGGAGCATTGAGGATCTCGTCCAGACCGTAAACGACCTTGGCCCCGGCCTCTTTGAGCAGGCGCTTGGTGCGGGCACGGGTGTGGATGTCGCAGGTCAGCACATGATCGGTATAATCCAAAATAGCCTTGGGCTGATTGGCAAAGATAATTTCAACCTCGGCCCCCATCTCTCGGATGAGGTTGCCGTAATATTCCACATAGTCAACACCGGTAAATTCCAGCTTCTGCACGCCGAAGACCTCACGGTAACGCTCCAGCGACAGCACATCGGAATAGGGGTTGATGCCGGCGGCGTCGATCAGATCATAGGTGGCCAGAGAGTTACCGACCTCATCGGACGGATAGCTCAGCTGCAGCACGATCTTGGATGCGCCCTTGGCAATGCCACGCAGGCAGATGGCAAAACGGTTGCGGGACAGAATGGGGAACAAAACACCAATGGTGCCCCCGCCGAGCTTGGCATTGACATCGGCGGCAATATCGTCCACACTTGCGTAGTTGCCCTGCGCACGGGCGACGATGGATTCGGTAATGGAGATGACATCACGGTCACGCAGCTGAAACCCTTCGCTCTCAGCCGCAGCCAATACACTGTCGGCCACGATGGCAGCCAGGTCGTCACCCTCACGGATGATCGGGCAGCGGATGCCGCGCGATACGGTGCCTACTCTTCTCATTTTTTCTTCCATACAGATCCCTCGATTTCATTGGAAAATATCTGTTATCAAATAACAATTAATTATACATCATAGTTTTTCCACATGCAAGTTTTTATTCGCTTACACAAAAAATTTTTTCTCTTTCGCCCCGCATCAAGAAAATCCGACAAACTATTCATAAATCGTATACAATATTTTCCCTTTCCTATATTATAATAAACGCAGAAAGGATTGATCGTATGCTTCAACTCAAAAACATAAAAAAGACCTACGAGGCCGGCGAAAATTCGGTCCACGCCCTCAAGGGCATCTCGCTTTCCTTCCGCAAGAGCGAATTCGTATCCATCCTCGGCCCATCGGGCTGCGGCAAAACGACCATGCTCAACATCATCGGCGGCCTGGACGGCTACACCGACGGCGACCTGGTCATCGACGGCGTATCCACCAAAGCCTATAAAGACCGGGACTGGGACACCTACCGCAACCACTCCATCGGCTTTGTCTTCCAGTCCTATAACCTCATCCCCCATCAGACGGTGCTCAAGAATGTCGAACTGGCTCTGACCCTCTCGGGTGTCAACGCCCACGAACGCAAAGCCCGTGCCAAAAAGGCGCTGGAGGCGGTGGGCCTGGGCGACCAGCTGCGAAAGAAGCCGGGCGAAATGTCGGGCGGCCAGATGCAGCGTGTGGCCATCGCCCGCGCCCTGGTCAACGACCCCGATATCATCCTGGCCGATGAGCCGACCGGTGCGCTCGACACCGAAACCAGCGTCCAGGTCATGGACCTGCTCAAGGAGATCTCCAAAGAAAAACTGGTCATCATGGTCACCCACAACCCTGAACTGGCCGAAACCTACTCCACCCGCATCATCCGCATGCTCGACGGCGTCATCACCGGCGACTCTCAGCCCTATACCGAACAGGCGCCTACCACTCCCCGCTCTCGGAAAAAGAGCAAGAAGCCGTCCATGTCCTTCTTTACCTCCTTCGGCCTGTCGCTGACCAACCTCTTTACCAAAAAGGGCCGCACCCTGCTGACCAGCTTTGCCGGCAGCATCGGCATCATCGGCATCGCTCTCATCTTTGCCGTATCCCAGGGTATGACCACCTATATCAACCTGTTGCAGGAAGACACCCTTTCTTCCTATCCCCTGACCATTGAGGCCACCACCATTGACCTATCCACGCTCATGCAGACCTTTATGGGCGCAGCCTCCGAGATCGAGGAGCATGACAAGGACGCCATCTACTCCCAGTCGGTGCTCTTTGAGATGATCAACGCCCTCAACAATATGGAGGCCACTGAAAACGACCTCGAATCCTTCAAAGCCTTCATTGACGGCGAACTGACCGACCCCGAAGGCGAGCTGAGCCATGCCCTGTCGGGCGTGCAATACACCTACGCCCCCGAACTGCTGGTCTACACCAAGAATGTCGAAGGCGCTATCGTCCATTCGGACACTCAAAAACTGCTGGCCGACGCTCTGTACGAGAACTTCGGCATGGATATCACCAACATGATGTCCTTTGGCGAGGACTCGGGCATGATGAGCAGCTCCATGATGTCACTCAGCCCCGCCATGAGTTCCACCATACTCTGGACCGAAATGCTCGGCGCTAAGGACGGCGGTCTGATCAACCCGGTGCTCAAAAACCAATACGAGGTCATCTACGGCGACTGGCCGTCCGAATATAACGAGATCGTGCTGGTGCTCGACGAGAACAACGAACTTGACGACCTGACCCTCTACGCCCTGGGCCTTAAGACCGAGGAGGAGATCAACGCCATCTTCGATGCCGTCATCAACAAGACCGAGCTCGAGGTCGAGCAGCAGAAATGGTCCTATCAGCAGATCCACGACATGGATTTCCGTGTTATTTTAGGTGCTGACTGCTACACCCTCGATGAAAACACCGGCCTTTACACCGACCTGCGTGACACCGATGCCGGTCTGCGCTATCTCTATGATAACGCCCTCACCCTCAAGGTGTCGGGCATCATCCGCCCCAGCGAGGATGCCACCTCGGCCATGCTGGGCGGCTCGATCGGCTATACCAAGGCGCTGACCGAGTATATCATCGAGCAGGCCGAAGACTCGCCCGCCGTACAGGCCCAGCTGGCCGATACCCACACCGACATCCTGACCGGCCTGCCCTTTAACGAAAACACCGGCAAGCTCGACGATGCCGCCAAGGAATCGGCGCTACGCACCCACCTCGAAGGCCTGGACACCAAGGGCAAGGCCCAAGCCTTTGTCGATATCATGAGCGTGCCCTCTCAGGAACAGCTGGACACCGCCGTTGAGCAGTCCCTCTCAGCCATGGATCGCGCCAAACGGGAAGAAGCGCTGAAAACGGCGCTGACCCAGCAGATGGGCATGAGCGAAAGCGAGATCGCCGAGTATATTGAAAAAATGTCGGACGAAGACCTGGAAGAGCTGATGCGTGAAATGATCGAGGCTCAGGTTCGTATGCAGATGGCCGCCCAGGTGCAGGCCCAGCTGGCCAATGTGCCCGAAGCCATGTTGGCCGCCCAGCTCGACGCCGCCCTGCCCGAGTACACCACCGAGCAATGCGCCCTCTACTACGACGAGATCCTGGAATTTTCCGAATCCTCTCTGGAGGAGAACCTCATCAAACTCGGCCATGTCGATCTGGACTCCCCCGCCTCGGTCAACCTCTACGCCTCCTCCTTTGAAAACAAGGACATCATCGAAGAGGTAATCGCCCGCTACAACGCCGGCCGTGAGGAGTTGCAGCAGGTGCATTATACCGACTATGTCGGCATCATGATGAGCTCGATCACCACCATCATCCAGGCCATCACCTATATCTTGATCGCCTTTGTTGCCATCTCCCTGATCGTTTCATCCATCATGATCGGGGTCATCACCCTCATCTCGGTGCAGGAGCGCACCAAAGAGATCGGCATCCTGCGAGCCATCGGCGCATCCAAGCGCAACGTTTCCAGCATGTTTAACGCCGAGACCCTCATCATCGGCTTTGCCTCGGGTCTGGTCGGTGTGGGGCTGACCTATCTGCTGTGCATCCCCATCAACGCCATCATCCAATCGCTGACCGGCATTCCCAACCTGCGGGCCATCCTGCCCATTGAGGTAGCCGCCGTGCTCATCCTCATCAGTATGGCCCTGACCCTGTTGGCCGGCATCATCCCCTCCCGCAGCGCCGCCCGCAAAGACCCCGTCGTCGCCCTGCGCACCGAATAAAACATAACATAAAAAATCCCAAACGCTTTTCCTTGAGCGTTTGGGATTTTCTTCTTCTATCAACTTGCGAATAGCAAATTTCACATGACCGTAGGTCATATTTCACTGCCGCCAGGCAATTTCACTCACCCGCAGGGTGAATTTCATCGGGCGGGCGTCCTCCAAGATGCACGCCCTTTACGCTTGCTCCTTCTTTTTGAAATACCGTATCATAAACAATAATAGCACAGTCCCCAAGATCGGGAAGACGGCGCTGGCCAGCATCCCGGCCTTCATGCCGATCTGTTCGGCCGAAAGGTTGAGAGCTTGGCCGAGGTCGGCCGCCATCGGCGAGGCCGACACGGTATCGACCACGATACCCATCAACTGCGGCGCAACCGACGCCCCCAGGTCACCGCCGGCTGCCATCAGCGCAAAGGCGGTCACCCCCACGCCGGGGATCTTTTCCTCCATCAAGATCAGCGTTCCCGGCCAAAGCATGGCGGTAAACAGGCCGGTCAGCACGCAGGCGATCAGCACAAGGGTCGTTTGCGAAGACAACCCGGCCACCAGATAACAGCCTGCTGCGCCGATCATGCCGCCCAGCAAGACGGGCATGATTTTCTTGCCGTATTTGGCATAGGTGATGCGTGCCACGCCAAGCAATATGGCAAACATGGCCATGCCCAGCACATCCCCCATCGCCTTATCCACACCCAGCGCCCGTTCGGCAAAGCCGGACACCCAGTTTGACATGGTGTTCTCGGCACAACTGCCGAAAAAGATACCGACCACACACATCACCATGCCCCATACCTGCCGCTTATTGCCCGAGCCTGCGGCTATGGGCGGCTGCGCCGTCATCTCCGGCATGGGCGAGAGCCTGAACAGCACGGCAGCCAAAATGGGCCATGCCGCCAACACAAGGGTCAAGATCTGCCAGTTATGATTGCCGAACACCCGTAAAAAGAGGGTGCTGACCACCACAACGGTAAACACGCCAAAGGCATAGAGCGAGTGAAGCAGGCTCATGTCCCGCTGTGGATTCTCCGAGGGAATGGCGGCAATGGTCGGGCTGAGCAGCACCTCCGAAAGCCCCGCCGACACCGAGAATATGACCGTGCCCAGCACCAGCCCGACATAGGCCAGCTGCGGAAACACCAAGGGGAAAAGCGCATAGACCGCCAGCCCCGCCGAGGTGATCAGTGGCATGATCCGCACCACCTTGGCCACCGGAAACCGCTTGGCAAACAGGGTGAAGAGGAGATCGACCGCCATCTGGGTACAGAAGTTGACCAGCACCAGCGTGCCCAGCCGTGTGTAGGAAATGCCGTACATCTCCCGCAGCGGCACAAACAACACCGGCGGCAACGAAAAGACCGTCGACATGGTAAAATAGGCCAGATAACAGGCCAGCTTGGTTCTCTTGAAGTTGGATGTGTCCATGTTCCCTTCCTCATCTTTGTTATGGCTGCATTGTACCATATTTTTCTCTTGTTTTCAACGAATCACAAGCCGAAACGGTTATCCTTCGCGGCTTTGTTTTTGCTCCATGCGACGCCAGGACACAAACCCATAGAGATCATTGATCAAAAAAATCACAAAACAGACCACAACAGAAACATAGGAAACATTCTCAATTATCGCCATCACCCATAGAACGATCAGGATAATATCGTTAGCGGCATAGGCCAGCGCAAAGTACGGGCTGCGCCGCCATGTCAGGTAGACCGCCAGGAAGCTGGTCGTGACCGAAATGGTGCTGGGGATCAAGTTGGCGGTATGGCAGGCCTGCAAAATAAAATAAAAGGCCACCGTCACCGCTGCGCCCAGCAGACACATCACACCGATCTCACCCCTGCCGATGCTTCCGACCTCGACCTGCGCTTTGTTACCCTTGTGGGGATGACGCAGCCAGGACACCATCGCCATGACCGACATGGGCAGCGTCATGCCCAAATAGGTGATCATCTCGCCATAGTAGGCAAAGGAATACGAAATGATGCCGTAGAGGATGCTGAACAGGATCATGAGCACCTGCCCTATGGGGTTTCCCTTGGCGTTAAAAATAAGGGAGGTAACCCCGATCAGAGAGGCTGTGAGGGTCAGGTATCCGTTTCGGTCAAACAGAATGAAGGAAAGCAGAACCAAAGTAACCGAGGTACTCCACAAGATAATCTCGGCGGTGGTGAAATAGCGTTTCATGGAGTTTCCTTTCTTGGGCTCGGAAGAAAAAAGCATCCGCCCCGCGTATCTTCAAAGACCTAACGATACGCGGACGAATGCTGAACATTCCTACCCGGTGGTAGTGATTCAATTACATGGATATATCATAGCACATTTTACTGCATCTGTCAAGAGGCAATTGCGCTTTATTTCGGTTCCTGCCCATTTCCGTTGGTGTCGTGGCTTTGGGGTTCCCGCTCATTCTGACGTTCCATCTTGATCTCCCAATGGATGA
>JAZOAH010000010.1:0-104675 GCA_045595395.1 Eubacteriales bacterium
TTTTTTCGGGCACCGCAAACGTATGGGTCGTAGGTTCGATAAGTGAGACTCCAAGAAGGCAAGCGTCAGCGAAGCCTGATTGGCTAAGACGAACTTATGCATGCGAGCGTAGCGAGTCGTAGTCCTACTTTGAGGCGCCAAATGAAGATCCGTCCTCAACAGAGGACGTATCTTTCTTTGCGCATCCGGAATTTAATTGTCGTTTTGTTGACCGTAGCAGTGGGACACCAGGCATGCGGTGGCGGTCACGATCAGCGACAAGAATAGAATCAGCAGCCCGGCCAGTATGGCGCCGATGACGCTGGTGGCGACAAATGTGATCGCCAATAGGATCACCGCAGTCAGCGCCGTGCCCAGAATACCAACCAGAAGTGCAGTTAACGCACCGTTACCGTATCGGCAGGAGTTCGCCCGGGTCGCCAGCAGTACGGCAAGGTAGACGATGGAGATACCCAGCGCCACCCACAGAAATGCCGGCGTTATCGTGATCACAGCGGTGATCCGCAAAAAGGCAGTGACCACGCCGAGAATCACGCTGGCAATTACCGCCAGGCCTACGCAACTCAGCTTGTTCTCACGACAAAACATAGTCATCAATTTCACCTCCTCACTTCATCTTATGAGAGAGGAAGTAAATAATTGCAAGAGGCTGTTTTATCGTTGCATGGCAGGGTTGTCGGTTCTTTCTAATAAATAATCGACAGATATATTGAAATAGTCAGCAATTTTTATAAGTTCGTTGATGCCCGGCTCGCGCTCTCCAGTTTCGTAGCGACTAACCGTATTTTGATTCATATTTAGATCCATGGCTAATTTTAATTGGGAGATCCCCCTTTTCTTGCGTATTTCTTTTAATCTCATAAAATCACCCCCTTGACAGTATTATCCCATAATGGTATAATACAAATATCCCAATTTGGTATATGTGGAATTTATCATGAAAAAGTTTGTAGGCGTTTTGATTTTGGCAGCACTCTGTGCTGGTTTGTGGGCTTGCGGCGGTACATTTCGCCAAGGGCATGACAGAGATCACTGAGGTAGATGAAATTCCGGATTTGTGCAGTGAAAAAAGGTTACATTAAATCAAAAATGCGCCGGACAGGAGGCTATAGGTTTCATTATTATAATATGTTTAAACTAGGCGGTCTTTTTCTGCAACTCGGCACGCTTCATGGTGCGATTGGCAAAATATTCTCTTCTATTGCCTAAATTTATTCGTTGTGCTATAATTAGATAAAAAGCAGAAAGGGATATCCTATGCCGAAATTGCTTGAGAACATTAAGCACACCGTCGACGCAACCATCCCCGATAAAGAAGAATTGACCCACGGTCTGCATCCGAAAATTGACTATATACTGCTCGTTTTGCGAAACTTGTTTGTGGGCGTTGCCGTATTGTTGTTTTTGACCTCCTTTTTCTGGCATAGCTCCTATAATATCCTCAAGAGCATCGGGTATTTTGCAGGTGCGTTGGCTTACATATTCGAATGTCTTGCCGTTACCGACTGTTTTCAGACCAAGGTCCCGCACACCGAAATGTTCATGGTCTATTGCTTTGGTCCGCTCTATATCCTGATGGGGCTGGGCTATCTGTTATGGCACTGATGAAATAGCGAAAAGATGGCTGGATCAAAACTACAGCCGGACGTCGTTTTTGTCGAATAAGTGAAAAATTCTGTATGAGCAAGCGTACAGAATTTTTTATGTAAAAAAACGGCGATGACGGCTTTTTATGAAATATTCCAATAATTATAGTTGCATTTACAAAAAAGTAATGATATAATAGCATCATGTAACATGCTATTCGTGCATGCGATAGTTGCATTCAACCGACCCAAGCACTCGCCTTTTCCGAAAAGAATTGAGTTTGGGTATATAATAGTGTTAATTGTTCAACACGGGAGAAGGTTTTTATGGAAAGATCGGAAAACAAAGCAAACGAGTATTATACGATAGATTTGCTACATATTCTCAGAACCTTGTGGCGCAGAGTATGGATCATTATTTTGGTCGGTCTGCTCGGTGCGGCTATCGGGTTCTCCTGCGCATCCTTTGTCATCGCTCCGCAATATTCGTCTTCGGTCTTGCTGTATGTCAACAACGGCGTTTCGGTCGGCGGAGCCAGTTTCAGCATCTCCTCTTCCCAGATCATGGCGGCCCAGGATCTGGTCAAAACCTATGTTGTCCTGCTCAATAACCGCACCACGCTGGAAGCAGTAGCCGATAAGGCGGGCGTGGATTACTCTTTCGCACAGATCTCGTCTATGATCGAGGCAGGCCCCGTAGATGATACGGAGGTCATGCGTGTCAAGGTGTCAGCGGGTGATCCCTATGAGGCGGAAAAGATCGCCAATGCTATTGCTGAGGTATTGCCGCGTCGCATTTCCGAAATCATTGAGGGTAGTTCCATGGAAGTCGTTGATTCGGCTATTGTAAACCTGCAAAAGGTTTCGCCGAGCATCACCAAATATACCGCCGTCGGAATGATACTCGGCATGTTGGTAGCCGCATTGATCCTGGCTGTTGTTGCTGTCATGGACGATCGGATCCACGATGAAGAATATCTGCTACATAATTATCCCTATCCCATCTTGGCCAAGATTCCCGATCTGAGCGCCGATAACGGAAGATACGGATATGCTTATTATCGTTACAAGACGGTTGCCAAGTAAGACGGGTGAGAAGTATGGGAACAAATAGAAATCGAAAAACAAAGACCGGCTTTTCGATCAACGACATTCGCCGGACCTTGCATGAAAATCTTGAATTTACCGCTAAAGAGCAGTATAAACTGTTGCGTACCAACTTGAGTTTTACCCTTCCCGAAGGACAGAAATGCCCGATCATCGGCATGACAAGCTCCAATCGCGGCGAAGGTAAAAGCACCACCTCGATCAATCTCTCCTATGTGCTGGCTGAAAGCGGCAAGCGTGTGCTGTTGATCGACGGGGATCTGCGCGTCCCCAGTATCGCCAAGAAGATGGAGATCGAAAAATCTCCGGGCTTGACCAATCTTTTGATGGGCGAAGAGATACCCGATTTCGGCATCTTCCGTTCCAAGGTCCTCAACAACTGGTATGTGCTCCCCTCCGGTAATCTGCCACCCAACCCCTCGGAGTTGCTTGGCTCACGCCGCATGGAGTCGGTGCTAAATGCCCTGTCGGAGAAGTTTGATTATATTGTTATCGACCTTCCGCCGGTCAATTTGGTGTCAGATGCTTTGGCTATCTCCAAACTGATCACCGGCATGATTGTCGTCATCCGTGAGGATTACGCCGAAAAGAAGGAAGTGGAACAGTGCTTCCGTCAGTTGCGATTGACCAATGTCAAGGTGCTTGGCTGCGTGATGAACAACGCCAAGGGCGGCCATGACAGCTATGGTGACTATCGGGATTATCGCCGCGGCTACGGCGCTGTCGTGAAAAACAAATGATCGATCTGCACTGTCATCTTCTTCCGGCTATGGATGACGGCTGCCAATCGGTAGAGGAAAGTCTTGCTCTGCTCGGCCGTCTGGCCAAGCAAAAGGTGGACACGGTAATGGCCACGCCGCACTTTCATGCTAACCGTGAGTCGGTGTCCGATTTTCTGGCAAGGCGCCAGGCTGCTTACGATCGGCTGACGGCACACATGCCTGCCGGTCTGCCACAGGTGAAGTTGGGCGCCGAGGTTCGATATTATACGGGCATTAGCCACATGGCTCAGCTCAAACAGCTTTGTCTGCAGGACAGTAATTTGCTGCTCTTGGAGATGCCTCTTGGAAAATGGACCGAATATACCCTGCAGGAATTAACAGATTTGGCCTCCTCCCAGGGGATTTGTTTGGTCATGGCTCACATCGAGCGTTATTGGAAAGAACAGCCGGCTTGGGTCTGGACTCGACTGTTGCAAAGCGGCGTTCTGTTTCAGGTCAATGCGCCCGTCTTTTTAGGGCTTGGCACAAGGCGAAAAGCCTTCAAACTTTTAAAAGATCATACGATCCACTTTCTTGGGTCTGACAGTCATAATTTATCAAGCCGACCGCCTCGGCTGGATGAAGCGATGGCTGCCATCCGCAAGAAGATGGGCGATGATTTTGCAGACCACTGGATCGGTTTTGTTGAAAGCTGGTTTGCGTAAATAAATAAATTTTTTTTCACAGAAAGGAATCTATTCTCATGAAAAAGGTAATTGCAAGCATTCTGTCCCTGATGTTGGTTCTGGCCCTGAGCGTTTCGGTCTTTGCGACCGGCGGCTTCGTTAAGAGCCCCTCGCTCAATCAAGCTCCCACCGTCGAAAATGTCACGGTTGAGAACGGTACAGCTCCGGTCGTAACGGTTACTCCGTATGCCGAGCGCACCGATCTGTCGGACGAAGCTGCGGCTGCCATCGAAACCGCTTACAGCGAAATCGCTGCCGCTGCCGATGTTACGACTCTGAGCGATGATTTGGCGGACATTGCTGCCGACAAGAACGTGGATGCCAAGAATCTGGCCGTTAGCGATCTGTTCGATATCAGCCATGATGGCCAGGCCGGAACCGATTATGGTACTTTCGAAATCAAACTCGGTGTTGCTACGCTCAAGAACTTTGTTGCTCTGCTGCACAAGACGGCTAATGGCTGGGTCGTTGTCGAGAACGCTAAGATCGAAGGCGATCGTCTGGTATTCAGTGTTGACAGCTTCTCTCCGTTTGCTATCGTAGTTGATAACGGTGAAGATTCGCCTTCCACCGGTGACAACGCCAACCTCGCCCTCTACATCAGCCTGATGGCCGTTTCTGCGGTTGCTCTGGTTGTCGTAGTTGTTCTGCTCAAGAAGAAAAAGTCCAACTAATTAAAGGGGCTGATCCCGATGAAGAGTGCAAAAGATTCGCCTAAGAATTCTTTGCGCTATCTGATCATCCTTCTTGTTGCCGTGTTTATCGTAGCCGCTGCCCTGCTCGCCATCAACTTGTGGGAGCAGGGGCGGCTATTTCCGGAACAAGGCGGGAATAATGACACTCCTGTCATTGACTATAACGGACAGGAGTATGTTGTGCGCGATGATGTAGAAACTGTCCTGATCATGGGCTTGGATAAATATGAGATGATCGGGACCGAAACCGACTATAACAACAATCAACAGGCCGACCTGCTGATGCTGTTTGTGATCGATGAGGCCAATGGCCGATGTTCGGCCATTCACATCAATCGTGACACCATGACACCGGTCAACATATTGGGTGTTGCCGGTCAAAAAGTCGGTACAGAAACCAAGCAGATCGCCTTGTCGCACACCTATGGCAACGGAAAAGAGGTCAGCTGCAACAACACAGCCGATGCCGTTTCCCAACTTTTGTTGGGCGTGAAGATCGATCATTATATTTCACTGACCATGGATGCCGTTGCCATATTCAACGATATGGTAGGCGGTGTCGAAGTCACGGTGTTGGAGGATTTCAGCGGTGTGGACGATACTCTGGTCAAGGGCGAAACGGTGACACTGATGGGTGAACAGGCGCTGACCTATGTCCGTACCCGCTATGGAGTAGGGGACAGTAGCAACGCCTCCCGCATGGAGCGCCAGCGGCAGTATATGACTGCTTTGTTCGATAAGGCTCGCATGCGCACTCAAGAGGATGAACAGTTTTCTGTTAACGCATCGCTTAAACTGGCTGATTCTATGGTGACAAGCGGCTCGGCCAACCAGATGCAAAAGCTTGTCGATAAAATTTCTTCTTATGAGTCGATCGATATTCGAACGATCGAAGGAAAACTTGAATTTGGAAAAGTTTTCATGGAGTTTTATCCGGATGAACAATCTCTGAAAAAAGAGGTTGTTGAGTTACTGTGTGAACCGAAGGACGAATAAACCCGGCGCGTCTTTCGGATATAAGGAGACGCACATATGGAGATGAAAAATCGGTCGGTGCCTGCAGTCGAAACGACTACGACAGCCCCCCTTATATACATACCGAAAAAACCAGCGTATCAGTTTTGCAAGCGCCTATTTGATATAGCCTTTTCCTTTGTTGCTTTAACGGTCTTGGCCTTACCTCTTGCGATCATTGCGCTGGTCATTGTTATCGATGCCCCCGGCGCATCGCCCATCTATGTGCAAAAGCGCATCGGAAAAAACGGACGAGTCTTCAATTTTTATAAGTTTCGTTCTATGATCCCGCATGCTGAGGAAATGTTGGATACGTTGCTGGACAAGAACGAAATGGATGGGCCTTGCTTTAAGATCAAGGACGATCCTCGCATCACACGGTTCGGGCACTTTATCCGCCGGACAAGTATTGATGAATTGCCCCAGCTTTGGAATGTCCTCAAGGGCGATATGAGTTTGGTCGGTCCCCGACCGCCTCTGCCTCGAGAGGTGGAACAATATAACGAAAGCCAAATGCAGCGACTGTCTGTTACGCCCGGCCTAACCTGCTATTGGCAGGTGCAGCCCAGCCGAAACAGCCTTTCCTTTGAAGAATGGTTGGCGCTGGACATGAAATATATCGCCGAGCGTAGTTTCAAAACCGATATCGCTGTACTATTCAAAACAGTTAGTGCTGTTTTCGGATCGGAGGGCGAATGATGAAGAAAGAGAGCCTTCGCATTGCGATGCTGGGGCATAAGCGGATCCCCTCCCGTGAAGGCGGGGTTGAGATCGTTGTCGGCGAATTGTCCACCCGCATGGCGGCGCTGGGGCACTCTGTCACCTGCTACAATCGTAAAGGTCACCATGTCAGCGGCGCTGATTTTGATGATGCCGTTTACGATCAGTATCAGGGCGTACGCTTAAAGCGTGTCTGGACACTACAAAGACGCGGTCTCGCTGCTATGACCGCGTCTTTTGTTGCTTCTATATGTGCTGCTTTTGGCCGCTATGATGTGGTTCATTTCCATGCAGAGGGCCCCTGCGCTATGCTGTGGCTGCCCAAGTTGTTCGGCAAAAAATGTATCGCCACTATCCATGGGCTGGATCACCAACGTGCCAAGTGGGGGAAATTTGCCTCCTGGTATATCCGTACCGGCGAAAAGTGCGCCGTCCGGCATGCCGACGAGATCATTGTGCTCAGCCGCCATGTGCAGGAGTATTTCCGCCAAAATCACGGGCGTGAAACGATTTATATTCCGAATGGCGTTCATCGTCCGGAACAGATGCCGGCACAGATCATAACCGAAAAATATGATCTACATAAAGATGAATATTTGTTGTTTTTAGGTCGCCTTGTCCCCGAAAAGGGATTACGCTATCTGATCGAGGCCTACAAACAACTGGATACGACCAAGAAACTGGTCATCGCAGGCGGCGCCTCAGACGCTACAGGTTTTGAAGAAGAACTCAAGGCTATGGCGGCCGACGATCCTCGCATCCTCTTTACGGGATTTACGCAGGGTATAGAATTAGAGGAATTATACAGCAATGCCTATATGTATCTGCTGCCATCCGATCTGGAGGGGATGCCGCTGAGCCTGCTGGAGGCTATGAGCTACGGCAACTGCTGCCTGACCTCTGATATCCCTGAATGTGCCGAGGTCATCGGCCAAGCCGGGTACACCTTCCGTCAGGGCAATGTAGAAGATCTGGCGGCCAAAATGCAGCTGCTGTGCGACAGTCCGGAGCGTGTAAAGGCGCTCAAAGCCGGCGCGGCCGACTACATCTGCAGCAAATATAACTGGGACGATGTCGTCCGCCAAACCTTACGACTATACGGTGCAGCTGAGGATAGCCCTGCTGCCCAAACGGAGAAAGAACGACATGAAGATCTTGCTCATAAATAAGTTTCTGTATCCCAACGGCGGATCAGAGACCTACATATTCAAACTTGGCGAATATCTGCAATCCCAAGGCCATGAGGTCCAGTATTTCGGCATGGAGCATGAAGGCCGTGTTGTAGGGAATCGTGTGAATGCTTATACCTCGGACATGGATTTTCATGGCGGCTCTAAATTGGCAAAATTAACCTATCCGCTTAAGACGATCTATTCCTCGGAGGCTCGCAAAAAGATTCGCCTGGTGCTGGATGATTTTCAGCCGGATGTTTGCCATCTTAATAATTTTAATTATCAGTTGACCCCCAGCATCATCCTGGAGATCGTTAAGTGGCGCAAGCAAAATAACAAAACTTGTAAGATCGTGTTCACGGCACATGACTATCAGCTTGTCTGCCCCAACCACATGTGCAACAACCCCAACACCAAGGAAAATTGTGAAAAATGCCTGAGCGGTCATTTTATGAATTGCATAAAGGGCAAATGTATTCACGGCTCAACGGCAAAATCAGCCATCGGCGCCATGGAGGCTTATTTCTGGAAGTGGAAGGGTGTCTACAAGCACATTGACACCATGATCTGCTGCTCGCATTTCATGAAATCCAAGATGGATGCCAATCCCATCTTCGCCAAAAAGACGGTCGCCATGCATAACTTTATTGACAAGCCGTCCCAAGATCTCGCAACCGAGAAAAAGGATTATGTTTTGTATTTTGGCCGCTTTTCCGAGGAAAAGGGTGTCAAAACGCTGATCAAGGTCTGCAAGCAGCTGCCGGAGATCCCCTTTATTTTTGCCGGCACCGGCCCGCTGGAAGACCTTTTGACGGATGTGCCGAACATCAAAAATGTCGGCTTCCAAACCGGCGAAGCATTGGTAAACCTGATCAGCCAGGCCCGATTAACGGTTTATCCGTCAGAATGGTATGAAAACTGTCCCTTCTCGGTCATGGAGAGTCAGATGTACGGCACACCGGTCCTCGGCGCCGACATTGGTGGTATTCCTGAACTGATTAAGGTCGGCCAAACCGGCGACCTGTTCGAGAGCGGCAACGCAGAACAGTTAAAAGACAGAATTTTGAAGTTATATAAAAGCACGGATGTTACTGAAGGGTATAGTGAAAACTGCAGAAATGTTCAGTTTGATAGCATTCACAACTATATGAAAAAAATAATGAAAATATACAGTGAGTAAAAGGAGGGATGACAATGCGTATTGGTGTTTTGACCTTGTTTCATGGCAACCGCAACTGGGGCGGCAATCTGCAGGGATACGCGTTGAAATCCTATATAGAAGAGAACTTTCCGAATTGCTCTGCTGATTTGATCCAATATCGTTCTGGTAAAAATGTTATATATAAAAACAAATTGGAACAAATGCTCCAGTATGGGCCGATAGAAGCGATAAAAAAAATTTCGCAGCAGTTTTCTAAAAAGAAAACGCCGGGGGACGATCTGTTAAAAGACAGAATCAAACGCTTTGAAATGTTCCAAAAGAAATATCAAACCAATAAGCACATCTATAAAGATGAGGATTTGCAGGACTTAGCAGAAGAATATGATTGTCTGATCTGCGGTTCGGATCAGGTGTGGAATCCCAATGTTGCACGTCCGGGGTTTTTCTTAGAGGGAGTGACCGGCACAAAAAAAGTGTCGTATGCGGCCAGCATAGCCAGAGATAGTCTTTCAAAAAAAGAAGCTGATGCTATCATTTCCTTGATTGAACAGTTTGACTGCATTTCGGTTCGGGAGAAGACGGCGAAAACCATCCTAGACGGATATTTGACGGGAAAGAAAGATGTGCAGGAGGTTTTGGATCCTGCACTGATGCTTACAAAAGAGCAGTGGTCACAATACATAGGTGATCAGGAAGACAAAACAGAACCATATGCGTTGGCGTTTTTCTTCTCAGACAGCCTGTCCTATCGAAAAAAAATAGAGCAGTATTGTGCGAAACATCACCTGAAATTGGTTGGTATTCCTCATGCAACCAACTATATTCGAAACGATGAAATAGGGGATTATGAAAAGGCGTACGATGTAGGCCCGATTGAGTTCTTGCGATTGTTTCGTGAGGCCAGTTGTGTATTTACTGATTCTTTCCATGGTGCGGCCTTTTCTATTTTGTTTGAAAAGCCTTTCTGTGTATTTGAAAGAGATAAAAAATCAAAGACATCTAAAAATTCCCGCCTATATGACTTGTTGTCAAAGTTTCAACTGTCTGAACGCTTGGTCAAATCCCATAAGGATTTCATAGAGGCTTTAGAAGCACCCATTGATTATACTGAGGTTTACACCATCCTTGAACGGGAAAGAGCCGTAAGTCATAAGTTTTTGCAAGATGCTTTGGGCTCGGTGATTGAAAAGTCAACCGCTTCTCCGATTACCGTTGCCGATCTAAAAAAAACGCAATGCTGTGGTTGCGGCTTGTGTGCCAATAGTTGTCCGAAAGGCTGCATTACGATGCGTACAGATTCGGAAGGCTTTTTATATCCTATAGTAGACACGGCGATTTGCACATCGTGTGGTTTGTGTGTAAAGCAATGTACAGGAATCACTGCCGATCAAGAAGCAGGCAAACGCCATGACGCCTATATAGGCTATCATTCGGCAGATCAAGTTCGGGAAGAAAGTTCGTCCGGCGGCATTTTCCACGCTTTAGCTCGGCAAGTCATACAAGCTGGAGGTGTCGTCTACGGCGCTGCCTACGATGCCGATTTCTTGATAAAACACACCCGAATATCTGAACTGGAAGCCCTGGCGGATATCATGAAATCCAAATATGTCCAAAGTGCATTGACAGATGTGTGGGTGCCGCTATCGGAGGATATGAAAAGCGGCAAAACGGTGCTCTTTTCCGGAACGCCGTGCCAGGTGGCAGCCATTAGCCGACTGGCAGCCTTAAACAAAGCAAAAAACAATCTGATTCTCGTGGATTTTATCTGTCACGGCACTCCATCACCCGAACTATGGAAATCTTATTTGGGCTATGTGGCGCAGGGGCAGGCGGTTAAATCCGTAAATTTCCGTGATAAAAAACAAACCGGATGGCACGATTATGCTATGCATATTGTTTATGGTGAAAACCGTCAATTTAGGGAGAGTCACGAAATCAATGCCTATATGCGCACCTTCTTATCCGATCGAAATATTCGCCCTGCTTGCTATCACTGTCGTTTTAAGGGGGAGGGATACTGTTCGGATATCACATTGGCGGATGCTTGGAAAATAGAAAAAGAATATGCACCTTGGGCCGATGACAAAGGCACGTCGCTTTTCATTGTTCGAAGTGAAAAGGGTCAGCAATTATTGGACGCTTGTCAAGATCAGTTGAATGTGCGCCCGTCCGACTATGAATGCTGGACAACAATGAATCCGTCACTTGTGCAACAGACCTCAGTAGGGAATGGCAGAAAAGCAATGTTTGATGATTTTTCCTTGTTATCAAATCAGGAGTTTTGGGAGAAATATCGTCGTGTTCCGGTTAAAAAAGCCATTCGCTATTGCATAAAAAAACTAGTTAAGGCTCTTAAATTGGGAAGGGCATTAAGAAGGAAATTATAAGGAGAAAACCGACAATGGCTGAAAAAAAATTAAACGGAACGGTAATCGTTACCTATCGCTGCAATGCGCGCTGTTCCATGTGTAATCGATATAAGGCACCGTCGAAGCCGGATGAGGAAATTTCGATTGAAACCATTCGCAAGTTGCCTCAAATGTATTTTACCAACATCACCGGTGGCGAGCCTTTTATTCGGGAAGACCTGAAGGATATCGTACGGGAACTGTATAAAAAGAGCGATCGTATCGTCATTTCCACCAACGGCTTCTTTACCGACCGCATTGTCGATCTGTGCAAAGAGTTTCCGCAGGTCGGCATCCGTATCTCCATTGAGGGCTTAGAGCAGACCAATAATGAGATCCGCGGCCTTGATGATGGCTTTAACCGTGGTTATACCACCCTCAAAACCTTGGTCGATATGGGCATGAAAGATGTCGGCTTCGGCATGACGGTGCAGGATAAAAATGCGCCTGACCTTGTGCCGCTGTACGAACTGTCCAATGAACTGAACATGGAATTTGCCACAGCATCGCTTCATAACAGTTTTTACTTTGTAGAGGCTAAGAATATTATCCGGGATCGACTGATGGTTGCGCAGAATTTTGAAGACCTGATCAATCGTCTGTTGGCATCCAACAGCCCGAAAAAATGGTTCCGTGCCTATTTCAATCACGGTCTGATCAACTACATATTCGGCCAAAAGCGGTTGCTTCCCTGCGACATGAGTTTTGACACCTTCTTTATTGATCCTTACGGAGACGTTATGCCTTGTAACGGCACCAAGGACAAGGAAACGATGGGCAACCTCAACAATCAGACCTGGGATGAGCTTTGGAACAGCGAGCAGGCACAAGCCGTGCGCCAAAAGGTGCGTTGCTGTGACCGTGACTGCTGGATGATCGGTTCGGTATCGCCGGCTATGCACAAATATATCTGGGTTCCCTTCTTCTGGGTGCTCAAGCATAAGTTCCTCTTCTTCTTCAAAAAGAAGAAATATTCGATGTATGAAAACAAGATTGTCCGCGATTATCGGGACGGTAAGGTTTCCAAAGAGGAGCTGGATGCCTGTTCCACCTGCGACATGTGTGCCGCTGTTAATGATGGCCTGAGTCGGGCAAGCAAGGAACAGCTGCTTGATAAAACCGGTGAAGAAATTGTTGATGCGGATATCGCAGCACAAATGAAGAAATAAGAGGACGTTCTACATGAAACGTGCATTGATCGTAGCGGCAACCGGCGGGTTTCTTCGGGGCTTTTTGACCCATGATATGGAGATCTTGCAGTCGATGGGCTATGAGGTCCATTGTGCGGCCAACGGCAGTTCGGTGTCAACCTTTGTCCCGTCCGAGTTTTTTACTGCAATGGGGGTTGTGTTTCATCAGATTGATTTTTCCTCCACTTCACCACTGAGCAAGCAAAGCATAAAGGCGTTTAAACAGTATAGAAAACTGTTTAAAGAATATCGGTTTGATTTTGTGCATGTGCACACGCCCATTCCCGGCGCTATTGTGCGCGTGGCCAACATGTTTGACCGAAAAAAAGGCTGCAAGGTGGTATACACCACCCATGGGCTGACATTCCCTAAGGGCTCGTCCTTCAAAACAAAATTGATCTACGGTGGTATTGAGTGGATGTGCGCATGGTTGAGTGATGGTATTGTTACGATCAACCGAGAAGACTATGCCCAGATGCAGAAGATGCCCTGTAAGAATGTGTATCACATCAATGGCGTCGGCGTGGACACGACAAGGTATCATGCCTGCTCGATCGATCGGAACGAGTATCGGGAATCGTTGGGTCTGCAAAACGAAGATATAGCCGTATTACAGGTTGGCGAGTTGTCTGTACGCAAAAATCATAAGGTTATCATCGATGCCCTTTCCTTGCTGGATCGGGAGCGGTACGTTTTTCTTATTTGCGGTAAGACCATGAGCCATTTGGGCACCTATGATTTTTTGCAGCAATATGCCAAAGAAAAAGGTGTCAGAGTTCAATTTCTGGGCTTTCGCACCGATATCCCGGAACTGAATCGGTGCGCCGATATTGCGGTGTTGCCTTCTTTGCGAGAGGGACTGGGTCTGGCAGGAATTGAGGCGTTAGCCTCTGGTGTTCCGGTTGTCGGTAGCGCCGTGCAGGGGATATGCGATTATGTGGTGGATGGTGTGACAGGATATCTGTGTGCGCCTACCGACGCAAAAGCCTTTGCCGAAAAGATAACAACACTCAGCGATGCGCCGCATCGGGCGGCTATGCGGGAAGCCTGCGTAGAGAAGGCGGAGGAGTTTTCCATAGAAGTTTCTTACCGCCAAATGGAAGAAATTTATAGACAGTTATTGGGTACGAAGTAAACGGAGAATAGGGTAATGATTGGAATCTGCATAAAATATTTCCACGAGAATTACGGCGGCATGCTGCAAGCCTTTGCCACAATAAAAATGTTGGAATCTCGTGAATTGGACTATGAGTTGATTCGATACAAAAAGAAATTAACGGTGGCCGAAAAGGTTCGATCCTTGCCTCGTCTTCTCAATGTTGTCCTTTTGAATGATAAATATGAGGCATTTCTTAAAAAATTAGGCAAGAAAAAACATCCCGAATATGCCAAAAATGAAAAAATGCGACAGGAATCTTTTGCATCATTTCGTGATCGCATGTTTACCAAACTGTCGCCGGAGTTTTGCGGGTATCAATCCTTGTGTGAAGGCGCCAAACGCTATCGTGCGGTGGTATCCGGCAGCGATCAGCTCTGGTCTCCAGCCGGATTGCCCACGAATTTTTACAATCTTATGTTTGTGCCGGACGATATCCGGAAAATCTCTTATGCATCCAGTTTTGGCGTTGCCCGGATTCCTTGGTATCAGAAAAGACGTACGGCTGCTTTTCTCAAACGGCTGGATTGCATCAGCATGAGAGAAAATCGAGGCAGCGAGATTGTGAAGGAATTGACCGGCTTGGATGTGCCCACAATTCTGGATCCGGTGTTTTATTTTAATAAAGAGCAGTGGGAAGAATATATCCCGGCAAAACGGGAGCTGGAGCAGGACTATATCTTTGCCTATTTCCTCGGCTCCAATCCCGAATATCGTAAGCAGGTAGAAAGACTTGCCAAAGAGACCGGGCTTAAGATCGTTGCCCTTCGGCATCTGGATCAGTATGTGGAAGAGGATGAGAATTTCGGCGATTTTGCACCCTATGACGTGGCACCGGATCAATTTTTGAATCTGCTGCGCGGCGCATCCTATGTCTGCACCGACTCCTTTCACGGTACTTGTTTTTCGGTGATCCATCAGAAAAAGTTCATGATATTTAATCGTTATACAGAAGGAGGAATGGCCTCCAAAAATTCCCGCATTGACTCGCTGTGCGAAAATCTCGGTATCGGCAGTCGGCGATTTGACGGGGATGTATGCCGTATCTTTGATGAGATCCATTATCCGCAGGTAGAAGAACGGCTGTGTGCCATGCAGGCAAAAACCATGCAGTATATCGATATGGCATTCGGCAAAGAAAGGGAACAGATAAATGGGTAAGCGTATTCTGGTGACCGCGCCGCTTGGTGTCGGTGGCATTTCCAGTATGATCACTAACGTCCAGAAGAATCTGGATCGTGATCAGCTCAATTTCGATTATTTGGTTTTGCATGATCGGCATGAGGATCTGGAAGATATTGTGACCGAGATGGGCTCTCGCAAGATCGTTGCTTCAGCTGATGATGAACCCAATAAACTGTTGCGTTTGTTTAAGCGTTGGCATCGATTATATCGGGTTTTTAAGGATAATCGTATTCAAATCTTGCATCTCAACGGCGGCCCGGCTTCGGATATGACCATGGTGTTTTTGGCTAAATTGGCTGGAGTTAAGCATGTAACTTTTCATACTCATAATGCGTCAAAGAGTGTATATCGAAACAAGTCTTCGATTTTACTTTCCATACTATTTAAGCCGCTGATGCCGCTTTTGATAGATGATTTTTGGGCTTGCTCTTCGTTGGCGGCCGAGTTTTCTTTTCCGAAAAAAATCAGTACAAGGAAGAAATACACATTTATACCAAACGGTATTGATCTGGAACGGTTTTCGTTTCGGCCGCAAGTGAGGGAAGCGATCCGAAAGACGCTGGGGATAGCAGACAATTTTGTGGTAGGACATGCCGGTCGGTTTAACAAACAAAAGAATCACATTTATTTAATAGATACTTTTCATGAATTAAAAAAGGTATGCCCGGATGCTGTTTTGCTACTTTTTGGAACAGGTGAACTCATGGAATCGGTACAGGCTCACGTGGAGAAATTGGGCTTAACGGAGAGCGTTCGATTCATGGGGGCTACCGATCGCTTGGAAGATATGTATCAGGCTATGGATGTGTTCGTTATGCCGTCATTGGGAGAGGGATTGCCCGTGGCCGGCGTGGAGGCTCAGGCGAGTGGATTGCCGACGATTCTTTCGGATACCATTACCCGGGAGGTTGGTATAACCGATTGCGCCAAGTACTTGCCCTTATCACAGGACAAGGGGCAATGGGTGGATACCATTCTATCCTATCGTGGATTTGCTCGGCGCTCTCATTGCGAAGAGTTGCGTGAAGCCGGATTTGATGAAAAAGAAGTGGCCAAGTATTTTCAGAAGTATTATCTTGAATTAGATGTTGAGTAACGAAAGGGGAAGCGAATGATCGCTGTCAATAACAAGGTTGATTGTTGCGGATGCACCGCTTGCTTTAGCGTATGTCCAAAATCAGCGATAACCATGCAGCCGGACGAGGAAGGATTTTTATACCCTGTCGTGAATGCGGCAGATTGTATTGAGTGTGGCTTATGTGAAAAAGTCTGTCCAATCATACATAACCAAAAGACGGAAGAAGAAACAGTCGGTTATATCATACGTAATCAGGACGCACAAATTGTTTTTGAAAGTACTTCGGGCGGCGCCTTTACTGTATTGGCTGAGTATGTGTTGCAAAAGGATGGTGTTGTATATGGCGCCGGCTACGATGATTCTATGCTGGTTATCTGTAAAAAAGCGTCCACAGCCGCCCAACTGTTTGAAATGCGCGGCTCTAAGTTTGTGCAGTCAACACTCGGTGATACCTTTGTAGAGATCAAGCAGGAACTCAATAACGGAACATATGTGCTGTTTTCGGGCACACCCTGCCAGATTGCCGGATTGCTTGGTTTTTTGGGAGAAAAGCCGAATAATCTGCTTTGCGTCGATTTTGTTTGTCGGGGTGTTCCTTCACCTAAACTTTGGAAAAATTATGTGGCATATATGGAACAACGGTTTGACTCTAAAATGATTGGTGCTCGCTTTAAGCATAAAACCTACGGGTATCATACCACAACCATGAAAATTGATTTTGAGAACGGCAAGACTTATTATGGTTCCGGTCGGGTTGACCCTTATATGCGGGCGTTTGTTAAGGAAATGGCATCCAGGCCGTCTTGTTCTGATTGTGCATTCAAAAGCGTAGAGCGCCCGAGTGACATCACTATTTTTGATTGCTACGAATATACAAAACTCACCGGAAAGATTGATGATGATCGGGGCTATACCTCGATATTGGTCCACAGCCAACACGGAAAAGAAATTTTTGAACAAATTAAGCCGAAGATCTTGTGGTCTGCGCAGAATGTGGAACAGCTGGTGGAATGCAATGGTATTATGGTTCGTCACAGTGCCAAACCGCATGATAAAAGAGATGAATTTTATCAATTAGCGGCAACCATGCCGATCGATAAGGCTATGGCACGCATCAATCCGATTACCATGAAGGATCACGCCATTGAAAAGGCAAAACGGTTTTTGTTTACGACGGGTACGATCAAATATATAAGAAAGCTGAAAAAGAAACATACGATTACCGTTACAAAATGAGAGGGATCAACAGGAATGATTAGTATAATAATTCCGGTTTATAATGTCGAGAAATACTTGGCGGACTGTTTGGATTCGGTGCTTGAACAGACCTTTACCGATTGGGAAGCTATACTGGTAAACGATGGATCATCCGATAAGTCCGGAGAAATTTGTCGGGCTTATTGTGAGAAGGATCAGCGATTTCGCTTGTTTGAGCAGGAAAACCGTGGGGTTTCGGCGGCGAGAAATACGGGAATGGAGCACTGTCGGGGTGACTATCTGTTTTTTATGGACGCCGACGATACCATATTACCAAACACCCTGGATCGTGTATACTCGGTTGCTCAAGAGCAGAATGTGCCTTTGATTTGTTTCCAACATCAGAAGATTACACAACAATCTGAGATTAAATCGGTTGTGCCACAAGGAGCAGGAAGAACTTGTTCGGGTGAAGAAGCCATGGAACTTTTTCTCAAAGAGCAGGTTGTGGGAATTAGCATATGTGGAAAGCTTATTAAGCGCTCCATGGCCCAACAGATCGTATTCGAAGAAGGCCGGGCATCTAACGAGGATAAGTATTTTCTTTTTGAGGTATTACAACGGGTGGATCGGGTTGTGATCCTGGAAGAACCGTATTATTGTTATTGGACTCGTGTTAATTCGGCCACGACCAGCCCATTTAACGGAAAGTGGTTTGACGGTTATTATTTTGCAAAAAAAATCTATTCCGAGATTTGTCAAACAAAGCCAATGTTTGAAGCACAGGCCAGATATCAACTGCTAAGTGTCTGCTATTTTTTGATTCGGTGCATTGATAAGGCAAAGGCAAGAGAGAAATTTATGCAACAATATAAGGAACTTTGCAGACAAATCCGACGAATAAAAATATTCGATATATGGGGATTTATTGCGCCCAAACGACGCAAAGGCATCATTTTGCTGAAATACATGCCGATTTTATATCAATGGCTCAAGCGATGAGGTCCACACCCGGAGGTTGGAAATGAAAATAAAAAAGACAAGCATAATATTTTTGGCCTATGCACTGCTGATGCTATGGCCGGATTATTTCTACAATGCCGTAACCGGTATGTTGGAAAATCTGTTTGCGGTGTTGGTGCTTGTAGATATTGTTAATAATAGAAAGCACATCTCCAAATTTTCTATTTTGGCTGGCGTATATTTTGTTTATACGGTAGCAAACACCTTGATTCAGGGCGGAGGCGATATTCATACGCTCATTTCAAGCATGAAGATCGTCCTATTTATTGTGGCGATCGATGCGCATCTTGAAAAAGACAACGCCTATGACACGATATCGGCCCTGTTTTGGATCATTGGTGTTTTTTCAGTCATCAACTTTGTAACGGTTGTCCTGTTCCCCGACGGGATGTATCAGGTGGTGGTCGACTGGAATGAGTGGGGTGCCACATCCTCCTCGGCCTATTGGGTTTTCGGCTATAAAAATAGCCATGCCTTCTGGTATCTGCTTTTAGAATTGTTGGCGGCGGTGCGATGGTATCTACGCCCGAGTGCAAATAGTCGCTACATGGCATATGGTTGCGCGATTATGGCTGTTTTGTCGCAGATCCTTGTTGCATCAAGCACCGCCACCGTGGCTTGCCTTGTTGGCGCTGTCGGTGTGTTTGGATTGATTTGGTTTAGAAATACCTCATTATTTAAGCGTAATTGGAACGGATGCTGGGTGCTGATCGGGAATTTTGCGGCCAATATTCTTTTGATCACCGGCATGACGGGATTTTTAAACCCAATCATTCAAACCCTGTTTAATAAGGATTTAACGTTCAGCAACAGAACCAGGGCTTGGGCGGCGGCATTTTTAAGCTTTTTGGAAAAGCCGATTTTCGGCACCGGCATTCTCAGCTCGGAGCAGGCCATCGAAACGCTGGGCAGCCTTTCCTATATGCAGGCGCACAATGAATGGTTGCAGTGCTTATGGCAGGGTGGCATCGTTCTCTTTGTCATTTTGCTCCTCATTTTGTTTAGCATAGCAAAGGAAAACAACCGATTGCACAACAGCAAGCTTAACCTGATGAGCAATATGTTTTTCATTGCTATTTTTATAGAGATGGCGTTTGAGGCACGGTTAGATTCACAACTCGCTTGGTTAATCCTGCTGTTGATCTTTAAGATGCGGTCAATAGAAGATAAGAAAGAGCGTCTTAATAATATGGCAGGAGTGACGGGAATTGGGTAAAGCAAAACGGCTGTTGGTCACACTTTTGTCATCGGGGTTGGCAACGGTGATGAGTTTTGCCGTGAGTTTTTTCCTGACCCCCTTTATTACCAACACATTGGGAACAGAGGCTTATGGATTTGTTACTCTGGCAAAGAATTTTGTCAGTTATGCTGTAATTATTTCAACAGCCCTGGATTCCTATGCTACCCGCTACATTGCCATGGAATATCACAAGGGCAATTTTTCCATGGCAAACCGATATGTGTCTTCTGTATTTTACGGGGATACCATATTGGCGGCGGTGTTGTTGGCGGTTGGTGTTCTTTTCACGGTCTTTATGGAGCACTTCCTAAATATTGCCCCCCAGTTGATATTATCGGTTAAACTGTTGTTTATCCTGGTATTTGTTAATTTCTTTTTTACCACGATAAAGACGGCCTTTAATTCCACCGCTTACATTAAAAACAGATTAGATATTACCGGTTTTGTGCGGGTTTTGGGTTATATCGTTGAGGTTGCGCTCTATCTCCTCATTTTCCGGTTGTTTCCGGCACAGGTTTGGTATGTCGGTGCGGTTATGCTGATCGTTACGACCATCAATTTTGTTGCCGGCATTTGGATGTTCCGGCGAATGACGCCGGAACTCCGGGTGGAGCGTAAGCAGTTTTCCTTCGATGCCGTAAAAAAACTGGTCGGAAACGGCATATGGAATTCAGTCAACAGCCTTGGCGTTACCCTGAATTCGGGGTTGGATCTGTTGATCAGCAACCTTCTTCTGACTAACCTGCAAATGGGCCAAATTGCTATCACCAAAACCATATCGGCTATTTTTTCTTCATTGGAAGCCATGATCTGTCAACCCTTTCAGCCTTTGTTGCTCAAAAGCTATTCGGAAAACAATACGAGTCGGTTGCTGGAAGAATTGAAGATGTCGGTCAAGGTTTCCGGCTTTGTTTCCGGGCTTGTATTTGCCGGGTTTCTGAGTTTGGGAAAACTGTTTTATCAGTTGTGGCTTCCCGGACAGGATATAGAACTGCTCTATTTGTTGACGGTTGTGACTATCCTGGCCTTTGTGACGGAAGGGCCGATCCATCCGCTGTATTATATTTACACCTTAACGGTTAAGAATAAAATCCCCTGTATCATTACGCTTGTCGGCGGAGTTTTGAATGTTGCCGGCATGTTCTTGCTGATCCGCTATACCAGCCTAGGAATTTTCTCTATTGTGATTACCACGACTGCCATTACTTTCATTACAAGCGCGATCACCAATCCGCCTTATATGGCGCATTGCCTTAAGATGAAATGGTATGCGCTGTATCCTGTTTTGGGGATAACGGTGATCGGTGCGCTTGCCATGTCCGGCTTGTTCTGGTTGATTGTTCAGGCATTAAATCCGACGGGATGGATCGGCTTGATTTTGACAGCTATGTTATTGGCCGTAGTCGGGTTTATTATTTATTTGGTTCTTGTTTTTTCGGCAAAGGAACGAACCATGCTCTTTAATCTGTTAAGACGAAAAATAGATAAAAGCGCACATGAAGGAGGAAATGAATAACCTTTATTGTGGGTTATAGAGAGGGTAACAGCTATGAGAAGAAAAGATTTGAGAATGTATCTGCTTGTGGTGGGCCTATTACTGGCCGTGGCGGCCATCTTTGGGATCGCCAAACTGGTGGATAACAACCACGTGGGCTCGGGTGAGCCGATCGAGGATATTAAGATCCTCAATTCGGCCCTGCGCATTGAGTACTCCATTTTTTCCGAGGAGCAGCAACTGATCCTGGAGCCGGCCAAGTACTATATTGAGAAAAACGGTTCGGTTACCTTGCAGTCGATCAAGGATGACTATCGCTACGACGTGGATCGGCTGGATGTCGGATTGCCGGTGACTATTACCTATGAGGTCAAGGGTATGCCCGAAGGCTGTGAGGTCACCTCGGCCAAGCTGGAGATATCCGAGGACGCACAGTATACAGCGCCCCGTCGGTTTACCATGGAGGGTACCCGATGCAGCGCCGATGTGTATCTGCTCAAGACCAACACCAAGCACTATTTCCGAATCACCTTGAATCTGTCCAATGGTGCGCAGGCGGGGGTGCAGGGCACCTTCAAAACAGCCAACACTCCACGCATCCTCAGCATCGAAGGCGTGACCGATGTGCGTGATATCGGCGGCTGGACCACCAACGACGGCAGCACGGTGCGCCAGGGCTTGCTCTATCGCGGCGGCGAGCTGGACGGTGCTGTCGAGGCCAATCATAAGATCACCCAGACAGGTATCGATCATATGCTGCACGTGCTCAAGGTGCGCACCCAGATGGACCTGAGATCCTCCTCGGTTACCGAGGTCAAACAAGATCCTCTGGGCGCAACGGTGACGCATACATACTATAACTCGCCGTCCTATGCCGACGTCTTTAAGAGCGCCAACGCTCAAACGGTGCGCCGCATCTTTTCCGACCTGGCCGATGCCGACCGTTACCCCATCTACATCCACGACACCTACGGCGTGGACCAGACCGGCACGATCTGCTATCTGCTCGAGGCGGTGCTGGGCATGAAGGAAGAGGACCTGCTGCGCGATTATCGCATGTCAACGCTGTGCTACGGCGGTGTTCATGGCAGTGATATGGATGCCTTTTTGGCACAGTTTGGCAAACTGTCCGGCGGTACGGCCCAGGCAAAGGCCGAAGGCTTTTTGCGCTCGGTCGGCGTAACGGCCAACGAGATCGCTGCTATCCGCACCATCCTGCTTGAGCCGGCAGCTCAAACCGAATAAATATAAAAAGCCACCTTACGGGTGGCTTTTTATGGAATGTAACTGAGGAGATAACATGGACGATACCTTAATCAAACGCATCAACGAACTCTCCCGCAAATCCAAATCAGAGGGACTGTCTGACGAGGAAAAGAAGGAGCAGGCCGCCTTGCGCGCCCGGTATATTGCCGCCTTTCGCCAGGGCATGATGAACACCCTGGATCAGGTTTATATAGTTGACGAAAAGGGCAACAAGAAAAAACTAACCCCAAAAAACAATGGCGTGCTCAACTAAGGGAGGACTATACTATGATCGATCTGTTGGATACCCAAAAATATTTGATTACGCCCCATATCAAGCCGGGCGGCACCGTTGTCGATTTTACCATGGGCAACGGCCACGATACACTTTGGCTGTCGCAACAGGTGGGGGACGAGGGTCGGGTCTACGCCTTTGATATCCAGCAGCAGGCGCTGGATCATACGGCCGCCCGCCTGGCCGAGCATGGTCGAGAGAATGTCACCCTCATCAAGGATTCGCACAGCCGTGTCAAAGAGTATGTCAAGGAGCCCATCTGCGCCGGCCTGTTCAATCTCGGATACCTGCCCGGCGGCGATCGAAGCATCACCACCCTGCGCCAAACAACGATCCCGGCCATCCAAGCCGCTATCGACCTGCTCGAAGAGGGCGGCGGCCTGCTCATTGCCGTCTATCCCGGCCACGCCGAGGGTACGGCTGAGGGCATCGAGGTCACCGAACTGTTGTCGGGGTATGACCGTCGTCAAATGAGCTGTACCCAGGTGCGCCTGGTCAATTCGCCCACCTCGCCTTTCTTTTTTTTGGTGGAAAAACGCTAACGAGGTACTGACATGAACGAAACAATACAACAACTCAAAGCACGCAAATCGGTGCGTGTCTATGAAGATCGCCCCATCGGTGAGGCTGAAAAGACGGCTATTTTAGAGGCGGCACTGCAGGCACCCACCGCAGGGAATCAATGTCTATATACTGTGTTGGATATTACTGATCCGACCCTTAAGCAGCGGCTGTCGGTCACCTGTGATAACCAGCCCTTTATTGCTGACGCACCGCTGGTGCTCATCTTCTGTGCCGATGTGCATCGGTGGTATGACCTGTTTTGCCGACATATAAACGAGGTGCGCCGCCCCGGTGTCGGGGATATGCTGCTGGCTCAGGCCGATGCCCTCATTGCCGCACAAAATGCGGTGGTGGCCGCCCAGTCACTGGGAATCGGCTCCTGTTACATCGGCGATATCACCGAAAACTATGAGATACATAAAGAGCTTTTGCAGTTGCCCGACCATGTCGTGCCGGCCGCCATGCTGGTCTTCGGCTATCCGACCGAGCAGCAGAACAAGCGGGTCAAGCCGCCCCGCCCGAAAGTAACGGATATCGTCTGCCAAAACGCCTATGCCGAGCGTTCCATGGAGGAACAACTGGAACGGCAGCAGGGCTTGAGCGGAGAAGAGTTGCATGGTTGGATCGAGCGGTTTGGCAAACGGAAATGGAACAGCGATTTTTCCCGGGAAATGAGCCGTTCCTGTGCCGCCATGATCGAGGATTTTACCAAATAAAAAAGAGCCGTAAGGCTCTTTTTTTATGGGCGGAATAATAACATATCGGAACGGTCGATGTCGTACAGATACTGTCCGTCCGGCCAATCACCGGCTTGGCGTAAGGTCAGCACCAGGCCGTCATAGGCGGCGGGCGCTTCCCATTCCCAGGTGACGGTACAGACATTCTCCATGCCCTCCTCACCCTTGTGCCAGCCGGAAAATTCGGTGGTGATGCGATAGCGTACCGTCTGTCGCTCACCCTGAGAAAGCACCTGATATTCGTACCATCCGTCCTCTTCCAGGGCGATCTCGGTGTGGTCGCGCAGCTTGATGTCGTAATAATCCTCGATACCGGGAATGATAGTAATATCTTCCGTTTGTTGCACAAAAACAAGGGTGGCCCGATACCCGGTTTCGGTTTTCTCCCATACGGCATTGCCCTCGTTAAGGTCGATCTCATGGGCCACAAAATCGGGCGTCAGCGGCTTACCCTCGGTCAGGCCGCAGTCAAGGCAGGTCTTGGGCGCCTGATAGTTGGCCTGGGCAAAACGGTGGGACGGTTGTGACGCAACAGGCGGGGGTGCTGCGCTGCAGCCGACCAGCAACAAGCAAAGCAGGATACACAGTTTTTTCATGATCCAACCCTCTTTTTTTGGAAAGACTTTGTCAATCCACAGCATCTTTTTGGTCGGTATCCAGCGATTTGCCGAAAACGAAAAAGCGCTGATAGAAAAATTCCAGCACAAAATTGATTAGCATGTTGATGACGGTGACCAGATATTCATTCCAGCCAAGCCCGGTCAGATAGGCTTCCAGCATGGTTGACAGCGGGGTAAAAACGACATAGAAGGCCGCCACCTTGAGCATGGCAATGGGAACATTGGCCGCCGAATGGAAGGTGAATTTGCGGTTGAAGGTAAAATTCCAAACCACCGAAAGCACCAGTGCGATCAGATAACTGACCCAGTAATCCAGGCCGGCCAGCTCGTTGAGCAGAGTAAAGGATCCGATCTGGACGATGCCGGCACTTAAGGAAAAGAGAATAAATTTAATAACACGCCAAAATTCTTTCATATCATCACCATGCTTTCCTAATAGTCGCAACGATTCTGCCATTATTCTACACTATTTTCTTTGGAGTTGCAAGAAAAAAAGAAGACACCGAAATGGTGTCTTCTTTTGCTTGTTTATGGGCTAAAAAAATATTTTCGGCGATTTTGCGTATGACTTTGACCCTGCATAGTTTTTAGTGAAATCGTTCACTTGCGCTCACGGTGAAATAATTCACTTCGTGAATTGTGAAATTTGATGCCAACACATCAAGTGAAATTAAATCCACCTACTCGCCGCCGAGGCGAATTTCACACGCCGCAGGCGTATTTCACATTGCGAAGCAATATTTCACCCACCCGCAAGGGTGGATTTAGTTGAAAAACCGACTTGTCGAAACAAGTCGGTTTTTCTGGTGGAGCATAGCGGACTACGACTCGCTTGGCTCGCATGCATACGTTCCACCGACCAATCGCGCATCGTTCCCACTTGCGCTCTTGGGGTGTCACGTATCGAACCGGCGGTTCTCGTCCGCAATTAGACTTAAATAAAAAGAAGACACCGAAATGGTGTCTTCTTTCGTTTGGTGGAGCATAGCGGACTCGAACCGCTGACATCCACACTGCCAGTGTGGCACTCTACCAACTGAGCTAATGCCCCAAACGCTCGGTTAGTATACCATAGAATTTTGAAATATGCAAGCCTTTTTTTCAAAAAAGACAAAAATATCCCTTATTTAAGGTATCGCATATAGGCATGGAAGGCTTTCGGCATGGCGTATCGCTCCCGAATGGTCTGAGCGTCGGCCCAGACATACGCTTCGTTTGGCTGGCTTTCGACCCGATAACCGACCATGTGCCACTCAACATGGCTAAACACATGTTTGGCCTTGCCCAGATATTCGCCCTCTGTTTCTTTGTGTCCTAACTCGTTGGGAAACTGCCACATGCCCGACAGCAGCCCCCCTTCACGCCGCTGGATGGCATAGCGGCCGTTGTTGTGCAGCAGATAGACGGTACGCTCTTCCACCCGCCGTTCCTTTTTCGGGGTGCGCACCGGATAGTTCTCAACCGCATTGCCGGCATAGGCGGCGCAGTGTTCTCGGATGGGGCAGGCTTCACAGCGGGGCTTGCCGTTAGGAATGCAAACGATCTCGCCCAACTCCATCAATCCTTCGGTCAGCAGTTTGGCCTCTTCTCCCGACGGATAGATGGCACGCAGCGCTTGCGCAGCCTGCTTTTTTGTTTTTTGCAGTAAAATATCGGAGGGGTCAGCTTGTAATCGGGCCAGCACCCGCAGTACATTGCCGTCGACCGCCGGCTCGGGCCGGCCATAGGCAATGGAGGCAATGGCGCCGGGGGTATAGTCGCCGATGCCGGGCAGTTTGCGTAACTGCTCGACCGAAGACGGCAAGGCGCCGCCATGTTGCTCCATAACGATCATGGCTGCCTTTTTCAGATTGCGGGCGCGGCTGTAGTAGCCTAGCCCCTCCCATAGTTTTAACAGCCGATCTTCCTCGACGGCCGCCAAGGCTGCCACATCGGGCAGCTGGCTCAAAAAGCGATGATAATAGGGGATGACCGCCTCAATGCGGGTCTGCTGCAGCATGATCTCAGAGATCCATACCCGATAGGCATCGGTGTTCTCTCGCCAGGGCAGCGCAATGCGGTGCTCTCTATGCCATGCGATCAGCGGCTTGATCCATGCCTTCATCGTTTCATCCCCCTTTCTTTTCTTTATAATGGCTATAGTTAGTCGAAACAGTAAACTCATTTACTGTTTCGGTCGCAAATCTATGATTTGCGATCAAATTTTCAAAGAAAATTTGACTATATCCATTGCAATGAGTGTTGTGCCGAATTTGAATCTTAAAATTCAAATTCGGCAAGCCGATTTTATCGGCTTGCCGAAACGCTTTTTGGCGTTTCGACAAACTACAATCATTATTATACCACACATCCGTGTTTGGGTAAAGATAATGAAAAGCGACTTGCCTAAGCAAGTCGCTTTTTGGTTGCCGAACTAGGATTCGAACCCAGACAAACAGAGTCAGAGTCTGTCGTGCTACCTTTACACAATTCGGCAGTGCACTATTTATTATAGCGCAAAAACCGTAATTGTCAAGAGGTAATTTAAGGAAAGTTGATCTTTTATGAGGTCTGTTTGCGCAGATTGACATTGGTGCGGCCGGATGCGTTGAAATCATATTGCTCGAGTGCCTTTTGATTGTAGACAAAATCCAATTCTTCCAGCCAACTGTTGTATTTGATCTGCATCTGCTCGGTGCCGTAGGCTTGGCGGTAGACCGTCATCATCTTCTCAAAATATTTGTCGTTGCTGATGCGCTTGATGATGTGGTAGCCCACCTCGCTTTCGTATAGGGCATATTCATCCACAGCCAACTCCTTGGCAGCGGTCGTAAAGACGGCGGGGAAGCCCTCCTCGTTTTCGACAAATCCGTATCCGTACGGATAGGCGGACAGCTCGCTGTCATCGGAATATTCGCCCATGGCATCGTCAAATTTGATTTGGCCGCTTTGGATTTTGGCTAACACATCTTCAGCCTCCTGCTTGGCAGCCGCCTTATCATCGGTGTAGGTAAAAAGGATGTGCTGGATGGAGTAGTCGACCAGCGAGTCAAAATACTCACGCACAGCCGCCTCATCGAGGCGCTCGACTCCCACATCGGGATCGTAGAAATGGGCATAGAGCAGATCGGGGTAGTAGGTCGACGCCAGGTAGATCTTCTTGTGCTCTTCCTCAGTCATGTTGGCCGCTTTCAGAAACATGCGATAGTCGGCCGTGCTGTTGAAGAGATATTTGAAATACTCATATTCCTGTTCAAAATAGGCCTGGCGGATATCGTCCATTTGTAAGCCGAGCTCTTCCACCTTGAGATGGAATAGCCACAACATTTCAAAAGCGTTGCGATAGCTTTCATTGAGAGCCTCGGCATTGGTCTTGGTCGGGTCGGTTTCATTGGGGGAGGCCAAATAGTCCTCGTATCCGTCACCGTAATAGTTTTCTAAGCGCACACGCATAAGCATCTGCTGGGTGGTATAATAACCGATAGGGATCTCTACGCCGCCCTGGGTGGCAATGATCGATTCTTTGGCGCCGCAGCCGGCCAACGTGCCCAGCAACAGGCATAAGGCAAGAAGACTTGCCCACAGTCTAGTTTTCATGTCTGATACCTCACTTTGCCTTCAGTATACCACGAAAGAGAGGGCCTGTCTATGATTTTCTTGCAAAAGTCGGTCGGCCGTGTTATGCTAAGAAAAAGGAGTGATTGTCATGAAAGCATTGATCGTGATTGATTACCAAAAGGATTTCGTGTCGGGTACGCTCGGCTTTGCCGGTGCCGAAACATATGATGCTCCCATTGCGGCCCGCATAACTCAGGCTCGTAAGGAAGGCGAGGCTGTCTTCTTCACCTTTGACACCCACGGTGAGAATTATATAGATACCAAAGAGGGACAGCATCTGCCGGTGGCGCATTGTCTGGCTGACAGCGAAGGCTGGCAGCTCTATGGCAAGGTGGCTCAAAGCATCACCGACGCCGATACCGTTTTTCGCAAGCCCACCTTCGGCTCGCTGGAGTTGGCCAACTACCTGCGGCAGCAGGGCTATGAACGAGTCGAGCTGTGCGGTCTGGTCAGTCATATCTGCGTGCTGTCCAATGCGGTGCTGGCCAAGGCGGCTCTGCCCGAGGCCGAGATCGTGGTCGACTCAGCCCTGACTGGTGCGGCCGATGCGGCCATGACCAATAAGGCGCTGGATGTGCTGCGTGGCCTGCATATTACGGTGAAATAAGATGGAAAACTATACCATGCTGTGCGATTTCTATGAGTTGACCATGGCCAACGGCTACTTCGCCTGCGGCAAAAAAGATGAGATCGCCTACTTTGATCTGTTCTATCGGCGCAATCCCGACAAGGGCGGCTTTGCCATTGCGGCAGGGCTGGAACAGGTGATACATTATATAAAAAACCTGCATTTTTCGCTCGAAAACATTGATTTTTTGCGTAAAAAAGGGCAATTTTCCGAGGATTTTTTGCAATATTTGGCCGATTTTCGCTTCACCGGCGATATCTGGGCCGTTCCCGAGGGCACACCCGTCTTCCCCAATGAGCCGCTGCTGACGGTGCGAGCCCCGGCCATTGAGGCGCAGTTTATCGAAACCTATCTGCTGCTGGCCATCAACCATCAGACCCTCATTGCCACCAAGGCCAACCGCATCGCCCGTGCCGCCAAGGGGCGGGCGGTGATGGAGTTTGGCACTCGCCGTGCCCAAGGCGCCTCGGCGGCGGTGCTGGGGGCACGGGCGGCCTACATCGGCGGGGTGCGTAAAACGGCCTGCACGATCGCCGAAGAGCATCTAGGCGTACCGGCCGTCGGCACCATGGCCCATTCCTGGATCCAGATGTTTGACACCGAATACGAGGCCTTCAAGACCTACTGCGAGATCTATCCCAACAACGCCACTCTGCTGGTGGATACCTACCACACCTTAGAGTCGGGCGTGCCCAATGCCATTTGCGCCTTCAAGGAAACGGGGTTGACCGACTGCGCCATCCGCATCGACTCGGGCGATCTGGCTTATCTCTCACGCAAGGCCAGAAAGATGCTCGACGAGGCGGGTTTGCCCCAGTGCCGCATCGTGGTGTCCAATTCGCTGGACGAATATCTGATCGGCAAGCTGATCGAGCAGGGGGCGTGCATCGACGCTTTCGGTGTGGGTGAGCGTCTGATCACCGCCAAGAGCGATCCGGTCTTCGGCGGAGTGTATAAACTGGTGGCGGTCGAAGATTCGGACGGGGCGATCGTCCCCAAGATCAAGATCTCCGACAACCCAGAAAAGGTGACCAACCCTCACTTCAAAAAGGTATGGCGTCTATACGAAGAGGGCAAGGCGGTGGCCGACCTGCTGACACTGCATGACGAACGCATCGACACCGACCATCCGCTGGAGATCTTCGATCCCGAATATACCTGGAAGCGCAAGACGCTGACCGAGTTTGAGGCCAAGGAGCTGCTGGTGCCTATCTTCCAAAAGGGAGAATTGGTCTATCGGTCGCCGAGTCTGTCTGAGATGGCTGCCTATTGCGACGAGCAGGTGGCGTTGCAGTGGGATGAGGTCAAGCGTTTTGACAATCCGCACAACTACTATGTCGATCTCTCCCAAAATCTTTGGGATCTCAAGCATGATCTGCTCAAAGAGAAGCGCTGATGCGCTTCTTTTTTTGCTTGACAAAAGAGGTGAATACAGATATAATGCAGGTGAAATACATAGAGGAGAAAAGGATATGGCCAGCCAAGAGCAATACCGTCAGAAGCAGGAGAATATGTCTTCCATTCTCGGCGTTTTGCGCACCGGAAACTTGACCCGCAGAGAGTTGTGCGAGAAGTTGGGCTTGAGTTGGGCCTGCGTATCCGATCTGGTTAATGAACTGGTCGGACAGAAGATCCTGACCGAAGAAAAGATCGAGGCGTCGCCCGTCAAGGGACGCAAGCCGGTCATGTTATCCCTCAACCGCAAAAAACGGTTTTTGGGTGTGGATATCAACCGCATGGGCTTACATCTTTGCCTGTGCGATCTCTACGGCGAAAAGATCCTGCAGTCGGCATTTGTCCTCGAATGCGATACCGAAAAACAACTGCTTGATTGCGTTTGTGCCCGTGTGCGGGAGATGCTGACGCCGCATGTGTTGGGCGTCGGTCTTGCCATGCAGGGGCCGCGCATGGCCGGTGGGCTGTGGGCATTCCCCGGTCCTTGCGGGGTATTGCGTGTTGATGTGGCATCGGCCGTTCAAAAGGCCGTCGGATTACCCGTTTGGATCGAGCATGACCCGAATTGTATCCTGCTCGGCTTTGTCGACCGTCCCCAGGGGCGGATGATGACGGTGCGTGTGGATATGGGCATCGGTGTATCCCTCTGCCGCAACGGACAGTTTAGTGACGATCCGCTGGAAGTGGGCCAAATGCCCCTTGACGGGCGTCGGCTTCATGAATGGATGGCTACCCCTCAGGCCGGGGACTATCTGGGTCAGGCGCTGGGGATTTTGTGTAATCTCATTGCCGTTGATCAGGTCGTGCTGTGCGGCCAGCGTATCGCACAGGATGCGGCCCTGTTGGCTCGCCTGGAAAAGGTCTATCGTGCGACGGCTACTGCACCGATGCCTTTGCGCACCGAAGCGGTGACCGATGCCGCCTTAGGCGCCGCCCGTTTGGCGACCATGCACTATCCGCTGGGTGTTTGAAAAGAGAGAACACCTCTACATTATATTTTTTGTTTATTTATATCGACCGTCGATAAAAATAAATTTCATCAAAAAGGAGATGCAAGAATGGAAAAATTGAAGATCGGATTAGTAGGAACCAGTCAGTTAAGCTTCCCGGGGGATAAGACCTCGGCTTTTGCTGCTTGTGCGGCGGCGATGGAAAAGCATGCCAAAACAATGGGCTTTGATCTGGTTGTTTATCCCGAAACGGTGATCGTGCGTGAGGATGCGGTGCGTGCGGTGGCGGCCATGGAAGCCGAGAAGATCGACTTCTTGCTGGTGCAGCATACCTCCTATTCGGCCGGCCAGTTGGCGCCAGTGCTGGCCAAGATCCAGAATGCCAATGTCGGCTTCTGGGCCATTCCCGAGGGTGAGGCCATTGAGGGTGCCGTTCCCTTTAATTCTCTGTGCAGCATCAATATGCATATGGGTATCGTGGCGCATTATCTGCGTGATTATAAGATCAAGGTCAAATGGTTTTACGGTTACGGCGAGGATGCCGAATTTACCCGTCGCCTGCAGATCACGGTGCGTGCCCTGACGGCCATCAAGAACCTCAAGCGTTCCCGTATCGGCTTGGTCGGCGGCGTTGCCCCCGGCTTTAACGATCTGTATGATGATGAGCGGAATCTCAACCGCCGTTTTGAAGGCATCTACTTTAACCGCCTTCATGAATATTCCGAGCTGAAGGATCGTGCGGTGGCCTATACCATGGATGAGATCGCACCGATCATGAAGAACATGGAGGTTTGCTCCTGCGGCTATGCCGACCCGGCAGCCAAGAAGACGCTGGAGGTCAGCGCCCGTTTTTATAAGGCCTATCAGGAGTTTATTGCCGAGAATCATTACGATGCGCTGGCCGTATCCTGCTGGCCGAAATTCCAGGATGATTTTCAGTATTCGATCTGTTCGGTCATCGGTCAGCTCAACGATGAGGGAACCGTCATGGCCTGCGAAGGTGACGTACTCAGCGCCGTCAGCATGCTGGCGCTCAAGTATATCGCCGGCGGCGACGTGACGACTCTGATGGATCTGTCGGCCTTTGATGAGAAGGATGAAACGGTGCTGCTGTGGCATTGCGGTCCGGCGGCGGCCCGTTATTGCAAGCAAAACGGCTACAAGCTTGGCTGCAATTACAGCGGTATGGCGCATGAGCCAGGCAAGGGCTTGACGGCCCGTTGCGGCGTGGCACGTGACATGGTATTTGATGATAACCCCATCTCGGTCATGCGTCTGTCGGGCGAGTGCGATAAGATTTTCCATATGGGCGGCGAATTTATGCTTCCGGATAAATTCTCCTTCCACGGTAGCCGTGGTTGGTGCGGAAATCTGACCTTAAACGGTGAGAAGATCGGCGCTAAGGATCTGCTCAACACCATTCTGGTCCACGGCTTCCAGCATCACTTCCCGTTGGTCATCGGTGACTATACCGCTGAGATCAAAGAGTTTGCCGCTTGGGCAGGCTTGAGCACCATTGATAAGGTGCCTTATGCTGACTATTTGCAGATCATTGAATAAAAGGAGAAACAAGATGAATAACAAAATTACCATTACCGAAATGATGGCTGCGGCCAACACCTTAAGAGAGCAGGGCGAGAAGTTTACCATGCTGGGCATCGGTCCGATGTCCAAGCCGCTGATCAAGGCGGTGCTGGAGCTGGCGCAGGAGAAGGATTTTCCCATTATGCTTATTGCCAGCCGCAACCAGGTCGATTCGGATGAGTTCGGCCACGGTTATGTCCGTGACTGGGATCAGGATCGCTTTGTAGCCGATGTTAAGGCGGTGCAGGAGGAGATCGGCTTTGACGGTCTGTGCTATCTGTGCCGTGACCACGGTGGTCCGTGGCAGCGTGACGAGGAGCGCAAGGCCAAGCTGCCGGTTGACGAGGCCATGGATCGTTGCATCCGCTCCTACAAGCATGACATGGAGTCGGGCTTTGATCTGCTGCATATCGACCCGACCAAGGACCCTGAGTTTGCCATGGGTACGGTGCCCTTTGAACTGGTCATCTCCCGTACCGTTGAGATCATTGAAGAACTGGAAAAGCATCGCCAGGAGAAGGGGCTGCCCCAGATCGGCTATGAGGCCGGCACCGAGGAGACCAACGGCGGCCTGACCTCGGTCGATGCCTTTAGCAGCTTTATTGATACGCTGGTTGAGCGTTTGGCTCAGAAGGGGATCAAGGCGCCTGAGTTTGTCGTGGGACAGACCGGCACGCTGACCAGATTGACCGAGAACGTCGGTAACTTCAACCGCGAAAATGCGACTCTGCTTTCGGCCAATGCCGCCAAGCACGGCGTGGGTGTTAAGGAGCATAACGGCGACTATCTGAGCGATAAGATCCTGCTTGAGCATCCGGTGCTGGGCATTACCGCCATGAACGTTGCCCCTGAATTCGGCGTGGTCGAGACTCGTGCTTATCTGGAGCTGGCGGCTACCGAGAAGAGAACGGTTGCTCCTGAGGTTTGCTCTAAGCTGGCGCAGGAGATGTCGGCAGCTGCTGTTAAGAGTGAGCGTTGGCGCAAGTGGATGGTGGGCGACACGGCGACGGCCGAGGTCGATCAGGTGCTGGCTGATGAGGCCTTGACGGCGCAGATCACCGATATTTGCGGCCACTACACCTATGAGATCCCCGTTGTTAAGAATGAACTGAACAAGATGCTGACCAACCTGAAAAAAGTTGGCATTGATGGCGAGGGATATGTCAATTACATGCTTAAAAATTCGATGGATCGCTATGCCTTCTGCTTTGGCATGCATGGTCTGACCTCCAAGCTGCTCAAAGCTTGCGGTAAATAAGATGGGATATTGTTTGGGCATTGACATCGGCGGCACCAAGACGGCCATTGGACTGTCTGATGGAGCACCGATACCGCAAAAAACGGTGGTTTTTCCGACCCAACCGGAGAAGGGTGCTGAGGATCTTGTGCGGCGCATCGCTGAGCAAAGCCGAGCCTTAATGAAGGCGTGCGGGGATGTGCAGGCAGATTTTGCCGGGGTGGCCTGTCCGGGGCCTTTGGATGTGAAAACGGGGCGGATCATTTACATCCCCACGATGGGATTTTCCGATGTTCCCATCCGTCAAATGCTGGCCGATGCGTTGGGGATGCCTGTCTATCTGGAAAACGATGCCAACTGTGCGGCCTTGGCCGAGTATGGCGTTGGCGTGGCCAAGGGGAGCGATCCGCTGGTCTATGTTACGGTGAGCACCGGTGTCGGCTGCGGTATTGTCATTAACGGACAGATCCTCTCCGGCGCCTTCTCGTCGGCTGGAGAAATCGGGCATGTCACCGTTGATCCCGACGGGCGCTCCTGCCCCTGCGGCAAGAAGGGCTGTCTGGAGGCTTATGCTTCCGGTACGGCCATTGCCCGCGAGGCGGGGTTGGATACCAAAGAGGTATTTGACCGTGCGAGAGAGGGCGATGCGGCCATGCTTGACATTGTAAAAAACGCTGCCGATCGGTTGGGGTTGGCCTTGTCGAGTGTATATCAGCTCATTGACCCGCAGGCGATCGTACTGGGAGGAAGTGTGACCCGCAGTTATGATGTTTTTGCCGGGCTGCTTGCCGATGCGCTTATCCAATACACCGAGCCTATAGACGGACGGGACGTTGGGGTACGCATCTCTGAATTTGATGGAGATCAGGGTGTGATTGGAGCCATTTTGTACGGTCAACAACAACACAAATAAGGAGATCACGATGAATCAGTCATTAAACGGAATTTGGGAATATCGTATCGGCAAGGGTGAGTGGCAGGAGCGTCAGGTGCCTTTCTCGGCGTCGCCGGTGGGGCATAGTGAGTGCCGTCGCACCTTTGATCTGGAGCAGACGACGCCGCGTACCTTCCTGCGTTTTGACGGTATTACCTATGCGGCTGCAGTCTATCTCAACGGCAAGAAGTTGGGTAAGATGGGCCCGTATTGTGAATATGAGTTTGAAATTACCGACTGTGTTCGAGCCACCGACAATGAGGTGCTGGTAGAGCTGGAGGATATTGCGCCGGCTTTTGGCCCGTCTGAGGGTTGGCAAAATTACGGCGGCATTACCCGCAATGTGCAGATCGTATATCGGGATCGGCACTATATTGAAGACGTCTTTTTTGCGGGACGTGCATCGGGTGACTATACCATCACCATGCAGGGTGAGGGGCGTTGGCGCATCTCGATTGACGGCAAGACGGTCGAAGCCGAGCAAAAAGAAGTTGCCGGACGGGTGGATCAGGTGCGTTGCTGGTCGCCCGACGAGCCGAACCTGTACGACCTGAAGGTGGAACTGCTGGATGGTGATCGGGTGGTTGATACCTACGAGGCGAAGGTGGGATTCCGTGATTTCACCTGCGATGATCATGAGCTCTATCTCAACGGCAAGCCCATCTTCCTGCGGGGTGTGTGCAAGCATGAAATGATCGGAGCGAGCGGACATACCTTGACCTATGAGCAGATCGAAGAGGATCTGAAAAAGATCAAGGCGACGGGTTGCAACTATGTGCGTTTGGTGCATTATCCGCACGATAAGCGCACGCTGGAGATCACCGACCGCATCGGTCTGATGACCTCGGAAGAGCCGGGACTTTGGTGGTCGGACACCGCCGTTCCCGAAGTGGCGCAGGGCAGTATCGAGGTGCTGCGGCGCACCATTAAGCGTGACCGCAACCATGCCAGTATCGTATTTTGGCTCTGCTTTAACGAGTGCCGCTTCACCGAGCAGTTCCTCATCGACAGTGCCAAGGCCTGCCGTGAGATGGATACGACCCGTCTGGTGTCGGGCGCCAATTGTATGAGCCCCGAGGATACCGTGACCTATTACAACAAGTGCGGCTTCGACTTCTATACCATGCATCCCTACTATTACAACTTTGATCGGGCTCGGTTGTCGGCGCAGATTTTGTGCGACAAACCGCTGGTCTTTACCGAATGGGGCGGCATGTATGTCTTTGATAAGCCCGAGCTTGTCAGTGAGTATATCCGCAACATGATTGGCCTGAAAAAGAAAAAGAAATTAGCGGGTGCATCCTTCTGGTATTGGATGCAAGGGTATGATTACAACCGTTCTCGTCCGGCCTGTGAGGACGGCAAGCTGATGGAGCATCTGATCAATGTCGACGGCACACCCTCCTCCATTTACGATGCCTTCTGCAACAGCTGGGACGAGGATATGTCCCGTGATAAGTTCTTCGGTATTGAGTGGTTCGATTCTTGCGACAAGACGCCGCTGACCTGTCAGGACAAGGGTGATTATTTGGCGTTGATGGATAAGATCGAGGAGCCTATGCCGGCCCATCTGGTGCGGATGCGTAAGCGTCAGCTGCTGTTCGGGCCGATGCTGGAAGAGGCGCCTGCGGTGCTCAGCGATGGCGAGGAGCTGGTCTTTGACGGGCCGGTGAAGGGCGATGCGGTGACGCTGATCGGTTGCGTCAGTGCATCGAAGGGATATCCGATCGTCGGCGAGTACGGCGAGGCGGCGGCTGAGGTCATTGTGGAATATGAGGGCGGACAGCAGACGATGGTGCTGCGCAACGGGTTGGAATTTACCACCGTCTTTACCACGCTCAGTTCTTCCCGCATCAATCCGACGGCCGAGAATGTAACGCCCTATGCCGAATTCCACTATGATAAAAACTTTGAAAATTATCTCATCAATCGGTTGGATATTTGGTTGGACGAGGCCAAGACGGTCAATCGTGTACGGATCCGCTCGTTGGGAGCCGGCTATGACCTGTTGTTCTACGGCGTGTATGCATAAAAAAAGAGAGCTTATGCTCTCTTTTTTTTATGTGGTTAGATGAAGCCTGGGCTTTTGGAAGAAGGTGTCGAGGACGAAGAGGGCGGCACCGTGGGCACCCTCGCCCTCGGGGAAGGAGGTGGGGCGGATGTCCAGGTCGTGCACGGCGTAGGCGTTGCAGGCGGCCTGTGCCGTGTTGCGGATGGCGGTGATTAGGGGATGATCATCGTTTATAGGTAGGCCGTCGATGACAACGGTGTAGATGTCCAATAATTTGATGGCGTTGGCCAGGGCAATGCCGAAATAGCGGCCGGCACGGGCCAGGAGAGCGGCGGCATCGGGCTGATGGAGAAGGGCGGCAAAGGGCAGGGACTTGCCGGTCTGCTCGGCATAGAGGCGTTCGATGGTGGGACGGGAGGATACCGTTTCCAAACAGCCGCGATTGCCGCAGAGGCAGAGGTCGCCGTTGGGATCGACGGTGGTGTGGCCCAAATAGCCGGAGTTGCCAAATCTACCGTCAACCAGTTCACTGTTGCGGATGATGGCCATGCCGATGCCGGTACGGTAGGCGACAAAGAGAAAATCCTGATCTTCCAGTCCCAGACGAGCGGTGGCGACACGGCTCATGAGATGGGCGTCGTTTCGCAGGTAGATGGGAACGGGAAAGCGGCGGGAGAGCTGCTCGTGCAGGGGCTCTTTATTCCAGTCGAAAATGCGGGAGATGGTCTGCGAGGTGTTGCTTTGCTTGTTGACAGTTCCGGGGATGCCGACTCCGATACCGATGATATTGTCCATGGTCAGTGACATGGCAGCCATGGCCGTTTCGATCTCGGTACATAGCCGGTCGATAATGGCCGAACGGGACAGATCGGGGGAACAGATCCACTGCCGTTCAAAACAGATATGACCGGTCAGGTCGGTGATGCACAGACGCATGGGCGGGAATTCAAAGTCGATGCCGATGGCGAAATAATGGCGGGTATTGATCGTATACCGGATCGGCTGGCGGCCGAAATCGGAGGCGACCTTGCCGCCGGCGGCGATGACCTGCCGCTGCGTCTGCTCCTCCAGGATGCTCAGCACGGTGGGGCGGCTCAGGCGGGTGGCGCGCATCATCTGCTCTACCGTTAAGCCGGTGCTGCGGCGCAGGGCATCGAGCACCAAAAAACTGTTGGCGGTCTTGATGGTCTTGGTCGAATTTCGCATCGGATATCCCTCCTATCTATGGATTGAGTATAACAGAAAAAATTACTTTTGTCAAATATATTGACAAAAGTCGGTCGGGTTGCTACAATAAAGAAAAAAGGGAGGTGTTGCCTGTGGTACTGGGTGTAGAGATCGGCGGCACCAAGCAGCAGATCGCCGTGTGTGACGGCGAGGGGCAGCTTATTGAGATGGTCAGCGGCAAGCCGCAGATTCAGCGTGGCGCGCCGGACATTTTAGATTGGCTAAAAGAGAATATTATCCTTCTTTTGAAGAAATATGAGATCACCAGCATCGGCGTCGGTTTCGGCGGTCCGTTGGAGACGGCGATGGGGCGGGTGCTTATTTCGTTGCAGGTTAAGGGCTGGAAAGATTTTGAGCTTAAGACCTGGTTTGAGAAGACCTTTGATCGGCCAACGGTCGTGGTCAACGACACGGTGGCGGGCGGATATGCCGAGCTGCTGATGGGCTCAGGCCGTGGCAGTCAAGCCTTCTTCTATACCAATATCGGCACCGGCATCGGCGGGTCGCTTTTTATCAACGGCAAGCCGTGGGACGGTATCGGATTCGGCGCTTCCTATTTCGGCAATACCTACATCAGCGAGCCTCCCGTGCGCATTGAGGAACTGTGCAGCGGTCCGTCGATCGAACGGCGGCTGCGGGATGGGATCCCGGCCGATTCCAAGGTGGCAGAGCCGACCTGTCGGGCGCTGCATGCGGCGGCCAAAGAGGGTGACGCCTTTGCCTTGAGCGTATTGGAGGATGTCGGCCGTCATTTCGGCTTGGGGATCGCCAATCTGGTGACACTGTTGGGTGTTGACCGCATCGCCATCGGCGGCGGCGTGGCCAATATGGGCGAATATGTGGTAGCCCCCATTCGTCGGCATGCCGAGAACTATGTCTTTATTACGGGGCGGGAGCGTTTTACCGTGACCACCTGCGAATTACTGGATAATAACGTGCCGCTGGGCGCGGCTCTCTTCGCAATTCATGGCTTTGAAAGCATATAAATAGGGGGAAAGAAAAATGGATTGGAAAAAAGTGATTGCTGACAAGATCGCTGAGATCGAGCAGGATACCACGCCTGCCAAGGAGTATCCGATGCTGCTTAACCACAGCAAATATTGTGACCACACGGTGCTGCGTGCCTACACGCCGGTCGCAATCGTGGATGAGTTTTGTAAGGAGGGCATCGAGCACGGTGCTGCTTCCATCTGCGTTAACCCCATTCATGTTAAGAGAGTGAAGGCTAACCTGGCCGGATCCGACCTGAAGACCTGCTGTGTCGTTGGTTTCCCCTTGGGTGCCAACCGTCCCGAGGTCAAGGCTTTTGAAACCAAGCTTGCCGTAGAGGACGGCGCTGATGAGATCGATATGGTCATCAATATCGGCGCCCTGCGTGATCAGAACTATGATCTGGTCTATGAAGACATCAAGGGTGTTGTTGATGCTTCGGGTGAGGCTCATGTTAAGGTTATCATTGAGACCTGCTATCTGACCAAAGAGGAAAAGATCGCAGCTTGCGTGCTGTCCAAGGCGGCAGGCGCTGACTATGTCAAGACCTCGACCGGTATGGGCACCGGCGGTGCTACGGTACCCGATGTGCAGCTGATGAAGCGTGTGGTCGGCGAGGATATGCTGGTCAAGGCTTCCACCGGCGTTCTTTGCCGTGAGGATGTTGAGGCGATGGTCAAGGCCGGTGCTGTTCGTATGGGCACCAGTTCCACCGTTTTCATCAACACCAACGACCGCACCCGTCCCTATGCTTCCCAGAAGAATCAGCCGCCCAAGTTTGACTAAAACCAAGAGCCGCATAAGCGGCTCTTGTTTTTTTATCGGATGTGCGGTATAATAACCACATGAAGAAGACACGATTAACGACAACTCACATCATATTGTTCAGTTTCCTGGCGGCCATTTTCATCGGCAGCGGGCTGCTGGCGCTGCCCATGGCCTCGGCGACGGGAGTGGCGGTGCCCTATATCGATGCGCTTTTTACCGCTACCACCTCGACCTGTGTGACCGGACTGGTCACGCTGCCGACGGTGTCGACCTGGAGTGGGTTTGGACAGGCGGTGATCCTGCTGCTGATCCAGATCGGCGGCTTGGGCATCATCACCACTATGGCCGGCCTGATGGTGTTGCTCCACCGCCGCATGGGTCTGCGAGATCGTCTGCTGTTGCAGGATGCCTTTAACCTAAACTCGCTCTCGGGGCTGGTTCGGTTTCTTAAGAAGGTGCTGATGGGTACCTTTGCCGTTGAGGGTGCGGGCGCCCTGTTGTGCATGACGGTGTTCGTGCCGCAGTATGGGCTGCGGGGGGTCTGGATCTCGGTCTTTCATGCCGTGTCGGCCTTTTGCAATGCCGGTATTGATATTTTGGCGCAGGACAGCCTGTGTCAGTACGCCACTCATCCGCTGATCAACGCCGTGACGATAGCCCTTATTATTTTGGGCGGTATCGGCTATGTGGTCTGGTGGGATGTTTTGCAGGCGGTGCGGCACAAAAAGAGAGGGCTGATGCTGCACAGCAAGATCGCACTGGTCACGACAGCGGTGCTGATCGTCGGCGGTGCGGCGGCCATATTGGCCTTTGAATATCACAATCCGCTCACCATCGGGGATATGAGTCTTTGGGATAAGATCCAGGTGTCGGTCTTCCAGTCGGTGACGACACGCACGGCCGGGTTTGCCACGGTGCCCCAGCAGGATCTGACCACCGGCTCGACGCTGGTGACGCTGATGCTGATGTTTATCGGCGGCTCGCCGGTGGGTACGGCCGGCGGCATTAAGACGGTGACGCTGACGGTGCTGATCGCCGCCGCCTTGGCTACGGTACGCAATCGGGATGAGGTGGTGCTCTATCGGCGCAGCATAACCGCCCAGGCCATTCGCAAGGCGTTGGCGGTGGCGGGGATGTCGGCCTTTATCGTGTTGGTTTCCACGGGGCTGCTGGCCGCCGTGAGCGATGCGCCGCTGGTGGATCTGTTGTTTGAGACGGTTAGTGCCACGGCAACGGTGGGTCTGACCCGAGACCTGACGCCGCTTTTGAATGGGTGGGGCAAGCTGATCCTCATTGCCACCATGTATTTGGGACGAATCGGCCCGATCTCGCTGGCCATTGCCTTTCATCTGCGCAGAAAAAATCCCAACATCATTAAAAATCCGACAGAGGAGATTCATGTAGGATGAGTATACACAAGACATACGCCGTGTTTGGTTTGGGCCGCTACGGGCGGGCGGTCGCTAAAGAATTGATCGAGAGCGGCGCCGAGGTGCTGGCTGTTGATATGGATGCGGCCATCGTCAATGCTGCCGCCGAGGAACTGCCTGTTTGCAAGTGTGCCGACATTACCGACCCCGAGGTTATCAGGCAGTTGGGTATTTCCAATATGGACGTGGTCATTATTGCCATGGCCAGCAATCTGGAGGCCAGCGTGATGGCCATTACCCTGTGTAAGGAGATGGGCGTGCCGCATGTCATTGTCAAGTGCGCCAACGAGATGCATCGTCGGATCATGCAGCGTATCGGCGCTGACAAGGTGGTCTTCCCCGAAAAGGAATCGGGGACGCGGCTGGCCAAAAACTTGATCAGTTCTGGGTTTTTGGATATCATTGATCTGTCCAAAAAGGTGTCGATGGTCGAACTGGCCATCAAGCCTGAATGGGAGGGCAAAACGCTTATGGAACTGGATCTGCGCCGCAAATATTCTCTCAACGTCGTGGCTATCCGTGACGGGGACGAGGTGAGCATTGACATTGATCCGACACAGCCGCTGCCGACCGACTGCAAGCTGATCGTGGTGGCCAAAGTGGAAAAACTGAAGAAATTGATATAAAAAATAGAGCCGAAAGGCTCTATTTTTATAGGATATAACTTTTATTATAGTCCCAGACGGCGGTGATGCCCCAGCGATCATCTGCCTGTACCAGGTCGAAAACGACAGTATAGACGGTGTCGCCGATGGTGGCTTCCAGATGGTAGGCACGATAGGCCTGCGGCTGGACGCCCAATATTTCGGTTATGCTTTGGGTTTGATAGGCCGAATAGTCTTTGGTTTGGGTGAGGGTATAGTCGACGGGGTTGCCGCACAGACCGTCGGCGGTGAAATCGTCGAGCTCGTGCAGCATCGTGCGCAGTCCGTAATTTTTGCCGATGGCGGCGGTGGCGAGAGAGGGTGCGATGGCCGAGGCCATGCCCTCAAGATCGGCGGCGGCAAAGGCGGTCAGGTAGGTGCTGATAGCCGATTCGGGATCGGCAAAGCCGCTGCCGGGGACAATGTCGTCGTTCCAGATCTCGGCCAGATACCATTTCCCCTTGATCTCAACGACGTCCAGGTGCAGGAAGCGAAGGCGGTTGTCGATCTGTTTTTGGAGGATGATCTCTTTATAGCCGGTGATGTCGGCGCCAAACATGGCGCTAAAGGAGAGCCGATCGGCCTGGGGGTAATCCCGGACGGAGAGGATCGAATGGTCTGCATTTTGGCCGTAGGCGAAATAGAATTGGTCCAGTTGCTTTACCAGGTCGGCCCGTTTGCCGAGATGTCGGCTCTGTATGGCGTGGGGGAAGAGGCGGTAGACCCGGCCGACGGCGGCCTTGGCCTGTGCGTCGGCATAGGCATTGGCCAGCGCTTCGGGTGAGGGTTGGCCTTGCGAGCCAAACAGGAAGGCGTACAGGCCGATGCACAGCGCCGCAAAGGCGGCAAGGGCTATGAGCGGCCAGATCCGGCGCCGCTTGCGCTTGGGCGGCTCGGATGGTTTGTCGGGTATTGTAATTTCAATAAATTCATCGGTGGCCTTGGTCACGCCGGTGACCCGACCCAGGTCCAGGGTGTTGTCTTGTTCCATAGATGACTCCCAGCAAAGAGGAGCAGACTTTCGTCTGCTCCGTTGGATTTAGAGGGTAGAGGTATCCCAAACGTCTTCGTTACCGTTTTTGCGCTTAGGTTCTTCGGTCGGCTCTTGGGGAAGGGGACCGAGGACGGCGATGAGTTGATTGTCGGTCATGTCGACAGCATCGTTGATGGCGTTGAACATACCCGACATGGAGATGGAGGTATCGGCATAGATCTTCTGTGCCTGGTCGATCTCCTTTTTCATGACCCGAATGCGGGACTGCATGGCGGTCAGCCCGTCCATGCCTTGATGCAGGATCTGGTTGCGGGATTCTTCGGCCTCAACCACCATATCGTTGGCTCGTCTGCGAGCCTCGGTCATGATGCGGCCGACATTGTTTTTGATATCGTCATACAGACGGCTCTTGTCGTAGATGTTACGCAGTTCATCGGGATGCATAGCCGATTGGGCACGCAACTGCTCGTTTTCAGCACGAAGGCGGGCCAGCTCCTGTTCGAGAGCTGTCACACGCTCCTGCGCCTCACGCAGACGAAGATCGCCTGAATAGGCGGAAGTGGTGTAGGCCGTGCCGTTGAGTTGGGCCGAAAGCTGACGGTTTTGCAGGGTCAGCTCGTCGATCTGACGGGCGGCCTGCGCCTGCACCTGAGCCAGCTGTGCGGCGGCGGCATTGGCACGTTCCTCAGCCTGTGCGATGCGGGCGTTGATCTCCTCATCGGTGATGGGTTGAGCGGTTTCGGTCTGTTTGGTTTGCAGATCCAGGATCTGGGCCTTGGCGGCTTCGAGCTCGGCCTGCAGCTGCTGAACATCGGCAGGCTGGGCGGCACGGAGTTCTTCGACCTGGGCCTTATAGTGAGCGATCTGCTTTTGCATGCGTTCACGCTCACGGATGATCTCTTCAATGCGGGTGCGCAGCTGCTCATTACCGATGAGGGGAGTGCCGGCCATCTTTTCCTTGGCTTTGACCAGTTCTTCCTTGACCAGGTCACATTCCTGGGACTTTTCGGCCAGCTGGGCACGCAGTTGATCGAGGGCGGCAGGGTCAGCCCCGGCGGCCTTGAGCGCATTGTTTTCTTTGGTCAAACGCTTGATGGTATCGGCCATGGCCTTGGTCTGCCGATCAAACCAATCCTGGTTTTCGGCGGCGGCACGGTTGATTCCTTCGATATAAGCGATGACATCATCTTTATGAAAGCCGCTGATAGCGGTGCGGAACATTTGTTCGTCTGCCATGATCGTGCTCCTTTTTAGGCATAATAACGCAATATATAAGTATGATAACACAAATTTCCTGGCCTGGCAAGGGCAAACAAAAAAATACCCATCGAAAATGATGGGTATTTTGATGTTATTCGATGTTTTGTTCGAGCGTTTGGGGGTTGGCCAGCAGTTTTTTCATGTAGCGCACGGTGCGGGCGAAGTATAGGCCGTCGCAAATGCGCTCATCAATGGTCAGCCCAAGCTGGAGCGATTTTTTGATGGTGATGTGCTCCTTGCCGTCGACGATCGGGACATATCGCTCCTTGCCGATGGATACAAACTGACTGCAGGTGCCGAAATTATAGATGTGATGCAGCACGGTGCCGATACCCAAGGATTTGAGGTTGGTTACATAAAAGGAGGTATGGAAGGGGGAGGCCTCCATGACGTCCTTGGGCAGGATGTTGTGTCGGTCCATCCACATCAGAAAGCGGACGGCCGGCTTATATAAGAAGGAGGGAATGGCCATGATGATACGGGCCAGGTCGTCGGTGTCGTTGGTGTCGCCCACGGTGGTGTTGGCGGCAATGGCCTCGTCGATCTTGGCGGCTACCTCGGCCAGGGTCTCGGTACCGGTAAATTCCAGTTTGAGCACCGTTTCGGCCGTTTGGCCACGCAGGGAACGGTGGACATTAAAGCAGACCTGAATGGCATTGCGCTGATACAGCTTGCCGTTGACGACAAAACGGTTGAGCTCGGGGAACTTGTGCATGGTGCGCACAAAGGTGGCGATCAGCAGGTGCATGTAGCTCAATTCGGATGTGGTATACTGCTTTATGTATTGATCTAGGATGGCACAATCGACCTCTTCAAAGCTGTAATTGAGCGCATCGGTGCGGTCATACATGATGTAGGGTATGATCCGCATAAGAGGCTCCAGGTTTTTCACCTGGACACCGTCACGTCTTTTTGCCATATGGACCGTCCTTTACTTTCACAATCTGTTAACAACTTATTTAAGAATAGCATACATTTGCACAAAAAGCAAGAAAAAATATTGCTACCTCGTGTTGCGTGAGAAGATATCGTATTATATAATACAAGAAAAAAGGGGGGGAGCGAGGATGCTGCCGGGCTATGTGAGCAAAGCCATGAAAATATTGGAGAAGGCCGGATTTGAGGTCTGGCCGGTGGGCGGCTGCGTGCGCGATCGGCTGCGAGGCGAGATGCCCGGCGATTACGATCTGACCACCAACGCCACCCCCAAACAGATGCTGGAATTGTTTGCCGATACCCGTTGTATTTTGGCCGGGCTGTCGCACGGCACGGTGACCCCCATCATCGAGCATCATCCGGTTGAGATCACCACCTTTCGCATTGAGACGGGGTATCGGGACCATCGGCGGCCCGATGCGGTGACCTTTACCGAGGATATTCGGGAGGATCTGGCAAGGCGGGATTTTACCGTCAATGCAATGGCCTGGCATCCCAAGCGGGGGCTGTGCGATCCCTTTGGGGGCAAGGCCGATCTGGCGGCGGGCATCATCCGAGCGGTAGGTGAGCCGGAGCGGCGGTTTGAGGAGGATGCGCTGCGCATCCTGCGGGCGCTGCGCTTTGCCGTAAAATTAGGATTTACCATTGAAGAGAAGACGGCGCAGGCGATGCGGAAAGCGGCACCGACGCTGACACATATTGCCGCTGAGCGGATCACCGCCGAGTGGCGGGGCGTGCTGGGATCGGCTGATTGTGTGCGGTTATACGAGCCGTTTGTGAGCATCTGGCGGCAGGTGTTGCCGGGAGTGGATATCCCCGATGTTAAGGAGTTGGCGGCGCCGCTGGATTTTGTGCTGCGTCTGGTGCTGCTGTGCTATCGGTCGGGTCGGGATGTGACCGAGCGGTTGTGCCTGACCAAGATCGAGCGCAAGGCGCTGACCCGCCTGTGGGCGGCCATGGATGAGCCGGTACCGCAGGACGTGATCGGGGTGCGGCGATTGGTGGCGGCACACGGGGCGGAGGATGCCGATGCGCTGTTGCGGTTGTGGGCGGCCATAGGCAAGGATACCGAGCGGGCGGGCGAGCTGCTGTGCGAGTGTGTCGAGCGGGGCGACTGCATGAGTCTGGCGCAGTTGGCAGTGACGGGGGCGGATCTGGCTCTGCCGCCGTCGCAGATCGGGGTCTGCTTGCGAGAGTTGCTGGATGCTGTGGTGCGTGAAAAGGTGGCTAATGAACGAGAGGCATTGCTTTCTTATTTGAAGCATGATATAATGTCAGAAAAAGGCTTGGGAGGAAATATGTAGAAATGGACAAGAAGAAGCTGGTGTTGTTTGCCTGTTTTGGGGTGAGTTTGGTTTTCTTTATTTTGGGTTGGGTGTTGCCCGATGTATCCCGTTGGATGTATCTGCCGGGGCTGCTGGGTTATGCCGGCTGCACGGCCATGATGGGACTGATCGATCTTAAGAAAAAGCAGAAGATCATGGGTTATATTTGGCTGGCCATTGCGCTGATGGCGGCGGTGTTGGGTGTTGTGCAGGCGGTGACCAAGCTGGTCTTCCGGTTTAATCCCCTGTTCTTTGTTATTGTTTTGCTGCTGTCGATGGTGCTTGGCTGGGAAGAAAAGCCCAAGCAGGCCAAACACGATGCGACGAAAAAGAAATAAAAAAATGAGCCGAAAGGCTCATTTTTTTATAGTTTGTCGGCGACGGTGTAGATAAAGCGTTCGGTCTTTTCCCAGCCCATGCAGGGGTCGGTGATCGACTGGCCGTAGGTGGTGCCGTCGGGCTTTTGGCAACCGTCGACCAGATAGCTTTCGACCATAAAGCCCTTGACCATCTTGCCGATGTCGGCGTTGTGGCGGCGGTTGTAGAGCACCTCTTCGGCGATGCGCTGCTGCTGATCGAATTGCTTGCCCGAGTTGGCATGGTTGGTGTCGATGATGACGGCGGGGTTGGCAAGGCCGCTCTGGGCATAGATCTCATAGGTGCGGATCAGATCCTCGTAGTGGTAGTTGGGCTGATTCTGGCCCCGCTTGTTGACATAGCCTCGCAGGATGGCGTGGGTGTAGGGGTTGCCGGTGCTTTCGACCTCCCAGCCGCGATAGATGAAGGTGTGAGGGCGCTGGGCGGCGGTGATGGAGTTGACCATGACCGACAGGTCGCCGCCGGTCGGGTTCTTGATGCCGACGGGAATATTGATGCCGGAGGCGGTCAGGCGGTGGTGCTGATCTTCGCCCGAACGGGCGCCGACGGCCACATAGCCCAGCAGGTCGGAGAGGTACCGGTGGTTTTCGGGATAGAGCATTTCATCGGCGCAGGCAAAGCCGGTCTCGGCCAAGGCACGCATGTGGAACTGGCGCACGGCCAGGATGCCCTTGAACAGGTCGGGCTTACCCGAAGGGTCGGGCTGATGGAGCAGACCCATGTAGCCCTCGCCGGTGGTGCGGGGCTTGCCGGTGTAGATGCGGGGGACGATGACGATCTTATCCTTGACCTTTTCCTGCACCTTGCGCAGGCGGGAGATATAGTCCATGACCGAGTCCTCACGGTCGGCTGAGCAGGGGCCGATGACCAGCAGGAATTTATCAGAAGTGGAGTCGATGACCGATTTGATCTCCTTATCACGGTCGGCCTTGACCTTGGCCATGGCCTCGGTCAGCGGGAACTGGGTCTTAACCTCGAGAGGGATGGGGAGTTTGCGTTTGAAATTCATATTCATGGGGTAGGGTCTCCTTTTTACTTCTTGTCAAACAGGGCGCGGCGGGCGGTGGACAGGCGCATCATCTCACGCATGGTGTCGCAATCACCCTCCTCGAGGGAGCGGCGCAGGCGGGAAAATTCGTCCAAAAACTTATCCATTTGCGCTAAAAGTGGCTCTTTATTCATCAAAAACAGCTCGCTCCACATCTCGTCGTTGATGCGGGCGATGCGGGTCAGGTCACGGAAAGAGTCGCCGGTATAGTCCTGCAATTTCTCCTTGTCGTCGTAGCAGGTCATGAGGGAAACGGCGATGCAGTGGGTCAGCTGCGACACAAAGCCGATCATCTCATCGTGCTTTTCAGGGGAAAGGGTGCAGACCTTGCCAAATCCGAGCAGTTTGCCGATCTCCAGGCAGTCGTTGATGGCCGCCTGTGTGTTTTTCTCGGTAGGGGTGACGATGTAGTTGGCACCGTGGAAGATGCGCTCATCGCTGTTTTGTACACCGTAGACCTCTTTACCGGCCATGGGGTGAGCGGCGATGAATTCAACATCCTCACGCAGCATGCTCTGAATGTCATAAACGACCGAGGTTTTGACGCCGGTGACGTCGGTGAGCAGAGCGCCGGGCTTAAAATGCTGCTGATGCTCCCGGATCCATTCGATAAAGACCTTGGGGTAGAGGGAGAAGATGATCAGCTCGGCCTCGCCGATCAAGGTCGGGTCTGGCGTGGTGGCGCCTTTGGCGATCAGGCCGTTTTCCAGAGCATAGTCGATGGAAGTCTGAGAGAGGGTGATGGCCGAGACCTCAAAGCCGAGTTTGGTAAAGGCACGGGCATAGCTGCCGCCGATCAGACCGAGACCGACAATAAGTATTTTTTTGCTGGTATTAAGCATCATAGCAGGTTACCTCAAATCCGAGTTGTTGCAGACGGTCAAAAAAGTCGGGCATGCTCTTGGCGGCGGCCTGCGCTCCGTCGATCACGCCGCCCAGACGGGTGGCCAGCACCGCCAGCGACATGACGATGCGATGATCGTTGTGGCCGCACAGATCCTCTGTCGGGGCGTGCAGGTCGTGGGGATAGACCACCACGCTGTCCTCATGCACGGTCACGGCTACGCCGAACTTGGACAGTTCCTGTGCCATGGCGGCGGCACGGTCGCTCTCCTTGAGTTTAAGGCGACGGGTGCCGGTGAAGACACCGCCGCCGAAGACGGCCGACAGGGCAAAGAGGATGGGGCCAAGATCGGGGCAGTCGGCAATGTTGATGGTGGGGGTGCCTCGGCCAAGCAGGGCGAAATATTTCTCGTAGATCTTATCCCCCTGCAGGCTGTCGGGGTTAAGCCCGGTCAGGGTGATATCCGAGCCGAGCCGCTGGAGAGCAGCGAAAAAGGCGGCGCCCGAATAATCGCCCTCGACGGCCGTTTGGATCGGCTGATAGGTCTGTCCGCCGGGGATGGCGAGGGTGCGCTCATCCTGCCAGAAGACACGGATGCCGCAGGTGGCCAGTGCCTGAATGGTCAGATTGATATAGGAGCAGGATTCGATGGGGGGAATCAGAGAGATGGTGCTGTCCCCCGGAAGGAGGGGTAGGGCAAAGAGCAGGCCGGTGATGAACTGGCTGGAAATATTGCCCTTCATTTTATAGCAGCCGCTGTGCAGCTTGCCGCACAGCCGCAATGAGGTATCCTGTTGTTCAAAGAGGATGCCTTGTCTTTTGCAGATATCCTCATAAATACCGAGCGGGCGGGAGAGCAGTTTCTCGCTTCCCGTCAGGGTGACGGGCCTGCCCGAGAGCAGGCAAAGAGGAATGAAAAAGCGCAGGGTGCTGCCGCTTTCCCGACAGGGTAGGACGGCGTTTGCAGGAATGGTAAAGGGATCAAAGCTGCCTAAGGTCACCTGTTCGCCGTGACGGGTCACCGTTGTGCCCAGGGCGGTCAGACAATCGAGGGTGGCCAGCATATCCTCGCTGTGGGAAATGCCGTCGATAACGCTTTCTCCCTGCGAGAGGGCGCCGCCGATGAGCAGACGGTGAGCCATGCTTTTGGAGGGCGGGGCTTGCATGATGCCATGACCGAGAGAAGGGCGGATATCAACCTTCATAATGAGCCTCCAGCAGATCAATGGCCTCGCAGTAGCCGTCGGTGCCGTGGCCGATGATATGGCCGATGCAGGCGGCTCGGATAAAGCTCACCTGGCGGAACTCTTCCCGTGTGGATACATCCGAGATGTGCACCTCGACGGTGGGGGTGCCGACGGCTTTGACAGCATCGAGAATGGCGATGGAGGTGTGGGTGTAAGCGCCGGGGTTGATGACTATGCCGTCATAGGTCTGATAGGTCGACTGGATGGCATCGACCAGATCACCTTCGTGGTTGCTCTGGTAAAAATCGACGGTGTGGGTCTTGGCGTGGGCACGGATCTTATCGCATAAGGAAGCATAGGTTTCCTTGCCGTAGATGTCGGGCTCACGCAGGCCTAACAGATTCAAATTCGGGCCGTTGATGACTAAAATCTTCATATAAAATCCTCTGCAATGGCGTCCGCCACCGATTCGATTGCCGTGTCGGCGTCGATGCGGCGGTCGCAGTATGTGAGATAGAGCGGATAGCGCTCGGTAAAGCGTTGCTCAAGGGCCTGGGCTGACGAGGCGGTAGGACGGTCGGCGGTGGGGATGAGCGCTGACACCGGACGGTCGATAAAATAAAGGCGACCGTTTTTCTTGAGATAGCGGATATTTTCGGGGTTTAAGACGGCGCCGCCGCCGGTGGCGATGACGCAGCCGGTCTTGCCGGCAAGAGATTGGATGACATCCGATTCATAGCGGCGAAAAGCGGCTTCGCCCTCATGGGCAAAAATATCGGGAATAGGGCGGCCGACGGCCCTGACCAGTTCTTGGTCGGCGTCGATAAAGGGGCGTCCGAGCTTTTCGGCTAAGGCCTTGCCGACGGTCGTTTTTCCGCTGGCCGGCATGCCGATGAGAACGATATTGGTTTTGATGTTTTCCACCTTGCGTACCATTTCTTTGGCTTGTTTTGCATCGAATGTTTGATCAAAAAAGTGTTCGGCGGCGATGATGGCCTGGGTGGCCAGCATGGGCAGGCCGCCGCAGTGGGGGATGCCCAGCTGCTGCGCCTTTTGCAGAAGATCGGTGCGCAAGGGATTATAGACCACATCAATGACCGCCTGCAGCTGCGGAAAATCGGCCGGGTCGGCGGCCATGCCGTTAAGGTTGGGATACATGCCGCAGGGGGTGGTGTTGATCAAGATCTGTGCATCGTAGGGCAGGGCATCGTAGCCAATGACTTCGTCGTGCGGGGTGCGCCCGGCGATGACGATCTCGGCCGCACCCATGGCACGCAGGACGGCGGTGGCCGTTTTGCAGGTGCCGCCGGTGCCGAGGATGAGGGCTTTTTTGCCACTGGGATCGACGCCGGTGTGCTCAATGAGGGTTTTGAGTCCGCCGAAATCGGTGTTATAGCCATAGAGTTTGCCGTCACGGTTGACGACGGTGTTGACGGCGCCGATGGCTTGGGCGGCCTCGTCGATCCAGTCACACAAAGGGATGACCGTTTCCTTGTAGGGAATGGTGACATTGACGGCGGCAAAGTTGCGTTTTTGGAAAAAGGGGATCACCGCATCGGGTGCCAGTTCAACCAGTTCATAGGGGTAGTCACCGATGCAGGCATGGATCTCGGGGGAGAAGCTGTGCCCCAATGTTTCTCCGATCAGGCCGTATCTCATTCGCTCACCAGCCAATCGGTGCCAAAGCGCATAGCCAGCATATCGCACAGGGTCATGGCGGCGGCGCATTCGACCACCACACGGGCACGGTGGACGATGGCCGGGTCATGGCGGCCGTGGATGGCCAGAGTTTTATTGGTGTTGGTTTTGAAATCGACCGTCTGCTGCTCCTTAGCAATAGAGGGGGTGGGCTTGATGGCGCAGGAAAAGCGCAGGGGGCTGCCGTCGGTAATGCCGCCGCAGATGCCGCCCATGTGATTGGCGATAGGAGCGATACTGCCGTCGGTCACGGCCAGCGGATCGTTGGTCTGCGAGCCTCGGCGGTCACACAAACCAAAGCCGTCGCCGAAGGACACGCCCTTGACGGCGGGGATGGAAAAGAGCATATGGGCCAGTTGGCTCTCTACGCTGTCAAAAAAGGGCTCACCAATGCCGCAAGGCAGACCGATGATTACCGCTTCCAAAATGCCGCCGACGCTGTCACCGTCCTGTTTTGCGCTTAAAATGGCCTGCTGCATCTTCTCGGCCGCCGCATCGTCTAAAACGGCAAAATCAAGGGTGTTCAGCTTGTCCATGTCGGACGGAAGATCGGCAAAGGCACGATCATGAATGCCGGCGCAGGCGGCGATATGGGCGGCGATGCGGATGCCTTTGGCCTGCAGGGCCTGTCGACAAAGCGCACCGGCTACCGTTAGGGCGGCGGTGATGCGGCCGGAGAAGTGGCCGCCGCCGCGATAGTCCTGAAATCCGTGATATTTACACTCAGCCGCCCAATCGGCATGTCCGGGGCGGGCGGTGGTGGCCATCTCGCCATAGTCGTGTGAGCGAGTGTCCTGATTTTTGATCACAAAGGTGATGGGAGTGCCGGTGGTGCGGCCGTGAAAGATACCCGAAAGGATCTCGAAGGCGTCGGTTTCCCGGCGTGCCGTCGAGATAGCGCCATGGGGGCGGCGGCGGTCGAGTGCCGCACGCAGCGCCGCTTCATCGACGGGGATGCCGGGAGCAAGACCGGCTAAAATGGCGGTCAGTGCCGGGCCGTGGCTTTCGCCGGCGATGGTGAGGGTCACACTTTGTCCGTAGGTGGCTTTCATGCGAAATAGTCCTCCATGACCTGTTGTAGTTTTTCTTGGCTCCACTCTTCAAAGGCAAAAGAGCCGATGGCGGGCAAGGTTACGACCGAAACGCCCTTGGCGTTGGCCTTTTTATCGTGGCCGGCGGCGGCAAAGAGATCCTGCGGCTTGCCCTGCCACGTGGTAGGCAGATGATACTGTTCCAGCACCTTGGCGATGCGGGGGCGAAGGGCGGGTGCGGCCATGGGCAACATGCCGATAGCGACACATTCGCCGTGCAGGCGGCCGCCCAAGGCTTCGATGGCGTGGCCGATGGTATGGCCGAAATTGAGGACCTTGCGCAGACCGGCCTCCTTTTCGTCCTCTTCCACCACTTTGCGCTTACATTCGAGAGAGTGAACAATGATCTGCTCGATATCGACCGAGCCGTCTTCCAGTTTTTCAAAGAAGGCGGCATCGAAGGTCAGCGCCATTTTGACGGCCTCGGCCATGCCGGAGGCTAACTGGCGCTTGTCCAGTGTGTCGAGAGTGTCGGGATCAATGAGCACGGCCGACGGCTGATAGAAGGCGCCCAGGATGTTTTTGATCCCCTCAAAGTTGACGGCGACCTTGCCGCCGATGGAGGAGTCGACCTGGGAGAGTAAGGTGGTAGGGATATTATAAAAATCAATGCCACGCATATAGGAGGCGGCGGCAAATCCGGCCAGATCCCCGACCACACCGCCGCCGACGGCGACGACGCAGTCCTTGCGGGTAAAGCCGTTGTGTAGCATGGTGCGGCATAGCTGCTCGAAGACCCGCAGGCTTTTGCTCTCCTCGCCCATGGGGATGGTGACAAGGGTGGGGGCTAGGCATTGGGCGGTAATGGCTTGAGCATAGTCGGCCGGGACTCCCTCGTCGGTGACGATCAAGACACGGCGGTCAAGATTTAGAATTTGACCGGCTCGGGACAGAGCGCCGCATTCAACGGTGATATCATAGGATTGATGGGGGAGAGTGACGGTGATGGTCATGGTGCACCTCACAGTTTGGTTTGGTGGGAGAAACGGCCGACGATGCGAAGTTTATCGCAGACCTGGGACAGTTCCTGCATCATGCGTTGGCCCTGTTCGGACTTGGCGTTGCCGTCGGCCTCGACATAGAAATAGTACTGCCACAGCAATTCTTTCATGGGACGGGAACGCAGGGTGCGCATGTTAAAGCCGCAGTCGCCGATGATCCCGATGGCCTTGGCCAGGGCGCCGGCCTCGTGGCGAACGGTGAAGACCAGGATAAACTGATCATCACGGGCACCGGCCGAGTTTTCCTCGACACGGGAAAAGACGGCGAAGCGGGTGGTGTTGGTGCTGCTGGCGTTGATATGGCTTTCCAGCACCTTGAGCCCATAGAGTTCGGCCGTGTCGTGGCTGGCGATGGCGGCCAGGGATGTATCTCCGGTTTCCACCACCTTTTTGGCGGCCACGGCGGTATTGGAGGCCGAACGGGCCTCAAAATGGTTGCGGTCGATGTATTTGGCGCACTGGGCCAGCGCCTGCGGGTGGGAGATGACGGTGGTAATATCCTCACGGGTGGCGCCGGGCAGACCCAGGAGATTGTGGGTGATCTCCAGTTCATAGATGCCGTTGACAAACAGAGGGCCGGAGAAGAGCAGATCGATCACCTGCGACACCTCGCCGGCGTAACTGTTTTCGATGGGCAGTACGGCGCAGTCGCACTCGCCCTTGACTACGGCGTTATAAGCGTCGGCGAAGCTTTCATAGGAGATCTTTTGCGAGTCGTTGAAGATCTTGCGGGCGGCAATGTAGGCAAAAGCCCCTTCCACGCCGCAATAGGCGACCTTTAATCCTTGCTGGAGCAGCTGCTGATACTGGCGGGACAGGCCCATATTATGGCGCAGGAAATTGACATAGTAGCTGCGCAGCGTTTCGTCCTCGACCAGCGCCGCATTGCGGGCAATGACCTGCTCCTCACGGGCGGCATCCAGCACGGGAAGGCCGTGCTCGAGTTTATATTCGCTGACCATCTGCACCGCCTGCATGCGCTGCACGAAAAGGTCGGCCATTTGTTTGTCGATGGTGTTGATGGCCTCACGGGCCTGTTCTAATTTATTCATGGATAAACTCCTTCGCTAACGCCTCAAAGGCCGGTAGGGCACGGCGGATGGTGTCGGTGTCCAAACAATAGGAAATGCGCAGATAGCCCGGCACGCCGAAGCTGTCGGACGGGACAAGCAGAAGTTCGTGTTTTTTAGCGGCCTCGGAGAAGGCACGGGCATCGGGAATGGGGGATTTGACAAACAGATAAAAGGCACCGTCGGGGCGGGTGACGGTAAAGCCCAGGCGGGTCAGCGCACCGTAAAGCCGATCACGGTTTTGCTTATAGGCGTTCAGATCGCCGGTCTGTCCCGCAACATGGGGCAACAGATGCTGGAACAGGGCGGGGGCGCAGACAAAGCCCAGTGCCCGGCCGGCACCGCACAGGCCGGCGTATACGCCCTGCCAATCGGCACATGGGGGGTTGACCAGCAGATAGCCGATGCGCTCACCCGGCAGCGAGAGGGACTTGCTGTAAGAATAGCAGACGACGGTGTTATCGTAATAATGGGTCAAAAAGGGGACGGTAACGCCGTCGTAGACCAGCTCACGGTAGGGCTCGTCCGAGATCAGATAGATGGGATGGCCGTATCGTTTCTCTGCTTGACGCAAGATCTCGGCCAGGGCCAGGATCTGCTCTTCGCTCACCACGGCGCCGGAGGGATTGTTGGGAGAATTGAGGATCAGGGCGGCGGTATGTTGGTTGATGGCGGCTTGTATGCCGTCCAGGTCCAGTTCAAAGTTGGGCTCGATGCCGGGTACGGCAACGGGAATGCCGCCGGCCGTTTCGATAAAGACGGTGTATTCGGGGAAATAGGGGGCGGGGATGATGACCTCCTGCCCGGTTTCGACCAGTGCCGACAGGGCAATGGTCAGCGAGGCAGCGGCACCGCAGGTCAGATACAGATGCTCGGCGCTCACACCGGCGGCAAAGCGGCGGTTGAGATCGTCGGCAATGGACTGACGGACAGCGGGTGCGCCGGGGGCAGAGGTGTAGCCGTGCAGTTTCAAGGGATCACCGGCCAGCAACTCTTGCAGGGCCGCCGTCACCGATGCGGGGGCGGGGATGCTGGGGTTGCCGATGCTGAAATCAAAGACCTTGTCAGCCCCGATCTCGGCCTTGCGGCGGTTGCCGTATTCAAATAATTCACGTATCTCCGAACGGTGCTCGCCCAAATGGCGCAGTCGTGTGCGATCCATGTGATCCTCCTCACACGGTTAACAATGTTAACCAATGACATTATACTACTATTATACAAGAAAATCCGCTGTTGTCAACCACATTTGAATATGGTATACTGAAAAAAAGAGGTGAGGATATGGAAGCCTATACGGTACGAGAACAACTGATCGCAGCCGGGATCGTGGAATTAGAGGGGCACGGCATGGCCGATTTCTCGTTGCGGCGGGTGGCGGCGGCCTGCAATCTGTCCTGCGCAGCGCCCTACAAGCATTTTAAGGGCAAGGACGAGTTGATCGAGGCTATTTTTGCTCACATTCACAGTCAGCTCAACTTTTTGCTCCAGCAGGTCGGACAGGTGCACACGGCACCGGATGAGCAGTTGATCGAAAGCTGTTTGGCCTATATCCGTTTCTGTATTGCCAATCCGCATTTTCGTGCGGTTTTGATGCTGGCGGGCCGTGCGTTGCCGCTGGCCGATACGGTGGAGCGGCTGTTGCCGGCCTGTTTGCCGGAGATGTCGGCTCGGGAGCGGCAGGATCGAGGCTTTTGTATTCGATCCATCGCCTATGGTGCGACGCTGATGCTGGAGAGCGGCGAACTGGACTATCAGGAATCGGTCATGAACCGTATCCGAGAAAGTTTGAAACGAGAATTGCAATAAAAAAGCCACCCAATCGGGTGGCTTTTGTTATTTGTTTTGAATGAGCGTGTCGATGTTGACATTGCGGGAGTGCTGGATGGGCTGCCAGGTGAACTTGCGGTTGACCATGATCAGGCAGTTGATGGGGATCCAGGACAGGATAAACAGGGTGAACAGCAGCATGCCGCTGGGTGTCTCCTTGGCTGAATGGCCGTTAAGTTTGAGGATCAGGGCACAGACGACCAGGCCGCACAGGAAGGTCAGGCCGAAGAGCAGCCAACCATAGGCGAAGACATAAGAGAAGATGTCGTCGAGCTTGATGCCGAACAGCGGGAAGCTCATCAGCAGTATCGTCATAAAGACCGAAACGACCTGCACGATAGGAGCCGAGTAGTTGAAGGCCATATCCAGACAGGACACTCGGCCGGTCTTGAAGAAGGTCTTAAACAGGCGGGTGACATAACTCATCCAGCACTGCAGGTTGCCCAGTGACCAGCGCTTGCGCTGACGGAAGGAAACGCCGAAATCGGTGGGCTGCTCGTCATAGGTGACGGCCTCTTCCACATATTCGATCTTGACGCCGTTGAGGGCGCAGATGCCGGTATATTCCACATCTTCGGTCATGGTGTGAGCGTCAAAGCCGGTGATGGCCAGGGCTTCCTTGGTGACCATGAAGCCGGTGCCGTTGATGGAGGCGGACAGCCCCACACGGGAACGGGCACGGTTGAAGAAGAAGTTTTGCAGATAGTAGAACATCGAGTAGCCGGCACTGATCCAGTTGTCGGCCAGGTTCTTACTGTCACGCTTGCACTGAGCCACCTTAGCACCGCAATTCATGGCGTGATTCATGTGACGCAGATAATCGGGATGCACGATATTGTCGGCATCAAAGATGATAAAGGCATCGATATCCTCACGCTTGGTGTATTCTTCAAAGACCAGTTTGAGAACATCGCCCTTGGACTTGACGGTGTTGGGGCATTTGATGATCTGGCTGCCGTGACGGCGGGCGACATACTCGGTATTGTCGGTGCAGTTGTTGACAGCGGTGTAGATGGTGAAATGGTTGCGGTCATAATTCTGATTGTTTAGAGAGTCGATCAGATGACCGATGACCTGCGCCTCATTACGGGCGGCGATGATGATAGCAAAGTTGTTTTTCTTTTCGGTGTCAGACGGAGCGGTTTTCTTGGGGGCACGAACGAAGGCCCACAGGCCGGTGAGAGCAAAGTACAGACCATAGATCAGGGTGGCGATTAACAGGATGTAATAAAGAATGACCATTGGTGTTCTCCTTTCCGTTTGGCTTTTTACCGAACGATATTATATCACTAAAATAGATTCTTTCAATGAATAAATGATGAGTATTGTTATTTTGGTCAAAAATTTAAAATTTACATCCAATTCCACCGGCTTTTTTTGACGGAAATGTGCAGAAGATATACCAAATAGTTACAAGCCTGTAAGAACTTGGCCATGATTTATTTACAAATGCAAAATCCGACCCGGTATACGGATCGGATTTTGCATTAAAAAATATACGAATTGTTTTAGGAATTGACTTCCATGGCGATCTGATACAGCTTTTCGTTGATCTTTTTGGGGGTGCCGATGCCGTCAATGAGGTTGATATCCTTAATTTTGCCCTCTTTGGTGACGAGCATGCGGTTTTTCTGGCCGGAGGCGGTCAATTCGATGGCACGGTAGCCCATGCGGGAGGCCGAGGTACGGTCACGAGAGGTGGGCGAGCCGCCGCGCTGGACATAGCCGAGGATGGAGACCTTGGTTTCGATACCGGTCGCCTCTTCAATCTTTTGGGCAAGCTCTTTCGAGCCACCGACGCCTTCGGCCACCAGGATGATAAAGTGTTTTTTTCCGGTGCGGGTGGTGGATTTGATGCGGTCAACGATGTCACGCTGGAAATCGTAGGGGATCTCGGGAATCAGAATGGAGGTGGCGCCGACGGCCAGACCGGCGTGCAGAGCCACAAAGCCGCAGGTACGGCCCATGACCTCGACGACGGTGCAGCGGTCGTGGGACTGGGAGGTGTCACGAATCTTATCGACCATCTGGGTGACGGTGTTGATGGTGGTGTCAAAGCCGAGGGTATAATCGCTGGCGCCGATATCGTTGTCGATGGTGGCGGGCAGGCACATGACATTGATGCCGAGTTTGGACAGCTCATGGGCGCCACGGAAGGTACCGTCACCGCCGATGCAGACCAGGGCAGCCAGGTTATGTTTGCGGCAGACCTCGGCCGCACGGGCACGGCCCTCTTCGGTCATCATCTCCTTGCAGCGGGCGGTATAGAGGAAGGTGCCGCCGCGGTGGATGGTGTCGGAAACGGTACGGGAGTTCATTTCAATGTAATCATCCTCGATCAGACCCTTATAGCCGCGGATGAAGCCTACCACGCTGTAGCCGTGGGCAATACCGGCACGGACAACGGCACGGATGGCCGCATTCATGCCCGGTGCGTCGCCGCCGCTGGTAAGGACGCCGATGGTGGAATTGTTTGGATTCATGGTTTTGGTTCTCCTTTTTGTGCTATTTCTTCTTATATAAATATGTTATTTAAGAACAACGTTAGATCGGCCCAGTTTTTCCTGGAGGGCATTGACCAGTTCCTGTGTGATACAGACGGGAGAGGCGTAGCGGTAATATTTCTTGGCTTGCAGGAAATAGAAGATGACTTCGCCCTGACCCGGGGAGTTTAAGAGCATATCCTTGACCTCACGTTCGAGCATGGTGTCCGACTCATCCAGGCGAATAAACATTTTATCGGTGATGCTGTTTTCGACATGGATGTGCTCGATACAGTCGCAGATGATCTTGGGTTCTTCCTCGTCACGCATGCTGACCCGACCACGGACTAAGACCGGAGCGTCGGGAATGAGCATGGACTGGAATTTCTCACGCACGGTGGGGAAGACGATGACCTCGGCCGAGCCGGTCAGATCCTCCAGGGTGATAAAGGACATGGTGGCTTCGGTCTTGGTTAGTTTGTTGACCAGGCGGGAGATGATGCCGGCCACCGTGATCTTCTGACCGTCACGCACTTGATAGGAGCCGTCTTCGTCGGCCTGGAAGGCGCTTAGGCCGGGAAGTCCCAGCTTTTGCACTGCTTCACGGTACTCACTCATGGGGTGGCCGGTCAGATACATGCCGGCGCTCTCCTTTTCCAGCTGAAGCAGGGTCTTCTGGTCGAACTCATCACACATGTTATAGAGTTCCGATTCGGCTTCTTCAAAATCGTCACCGAACAGGCTGAGCTGGCCGACAAGATTGGCCTTGCGCTCACCGGCGATCGAGTTCATGATCGTTTCATAACTGCGCAGCAGGGTTTGGCGGTTGAGGCCCAGCGAATCAAAGGCACCGCATTTGATGAGCGATTCGACGACACGCTTGTTGATATCGCCGTCGGCCATGCGTTTGAGGAAATCATACAGCGATTTGAAGGGGCCGCTTGTCTCTCGTTCGGCCACCACGCCGTCGATACAGGCTTTACCGATGCCCTTGATGGCCACCAGACCGTAACGCACCTCGTGACCGTTGGAGGTAAAGCCGGAATAGGATTGGTTGATATCGGGCGGTAGCACCTTGAGCCCCAGCGACAGACATTCTTCACGGAAGAGGGCGACCTTGTCGGTCGAGTCGATGACGCTGGTCATCAGAGCGGCCATGTACTGGCCGGGATAGTGGCGCTTGAGGTAGGCTGTCTTATAGGTAACATCGGCATAGCAGGCGGCATGCGATTTATTGAAGGCGTATTTGGCAAATTCAGCCATGTCGGCGTAGATCTTGTTGGCGATCTCCTCTGAGATGCCGTTGGCCACACAGCCGGGGACGACCACATTACCATCATCATCCTTCATGCCGTGGACGAAGATCTGGCGTTCCTCCTCCATTTTATCGGCTTTTTTCTTGGCCATGAAGCGGCGCACCAGGTCGGCACGGCCGTAGCTGTAGCCGGCAAGCAGACGTACCATCTGCATGACCTGCTCTTGGTATACCATACAGCCGTAGGTTACGTCAAGGATATCCTTTAATAACGGGTGATCGTATTGGACCGTTTCGGGATGGCGTTTGCCCTCAATGTAGCGGGGGATGGAATCCATCGGGCCGGGACGGTAGAGGGAGATAACGGCGATGACATCTTCGATGTTTTGCGGCTGCAGTTCGGCCAGCACCCGTTTCATGCCCGGGCTTTCCAGCTGGAAGACGCCGGTCGTTTCGCCCTTGGAGAGCATGTCATAGGTCGGCTGGTCGTCGTACTGCATCATGATGGCCGGGTCAAAATCAGGCTCGGTACGGTGGATATCATCAATAGCATCCTGAATAACGGTCAGATTGCGAAGACCGAGGAAGTCCATTTTAAGCAGCCCCAGATGCTCGACGGTGTCTTTGGGGTATTGGGTGACGACCGAGGAGTCGCTGACATGCAGGGGGATATAGTCGGAGACCGGCTTGTTGGTGATAACGACGCCGGCGGCGTGCATACCGGTCTGGCGGGGTGAGCCCTCGAGCATGATGGCGGTATCGACCAGTTTGCGGACCCTTTCGTCCTCGTCGTAGAGTTTTTTGAGGTCGGGGTTGACATCCAGTGCCTTGGGGATGGTCATTTTCAGGTCGTCGTTGGGGATGAGTTTGGCCACCGCATCGCATTCGCCGTAAGAATAGCCCAGGGCTCGGCCGACGTCACGCACAGCGCTGCGTGCCTTCATCAGGCCGAAGGTGACGATCTGACAGACATGGTCGGAGCCGTATTTTTCAATCACATAGTCGATGACCTCACCACGGCGTTCGGTACAGAAGTCAATATCAATATCGGGCATGGATACACGTTCGGGATTTAAGAAGCGCTCAAAGAAGAGGGAGAAGCGCACCGGGTCGATATCGGTGATGCCCAAGGTGTAGGCCACGATGGCGCCGGCGGCCGAGCCACGACCTGGGCCGACCGGGATGCCCTGGGATTTGGCGTGATTGATAAAGTCCCAAACGATGAGGAAGTAATCGACAAAGCCCATCTGATTGATGGTGTCTAGTTCAAATTTGAGTTGCTGGCGCAGTTCGTCGGTCACCGGGTCATAGCGGCGCTCCAGACCCTGCTCGCACAGCATGGTCAGATATTCAAAGTGATCCATGTTGTTGGGTGTGCGGAAGTTGGGCAGGTGGCGGGACTTGAAGTCGAACTCGACATTGCAGCGGGCGGCGATCTCATCGGTGATGGAAACCGCCTCGGGCAGTTCGGAGAAGAGGTCGTTCATCTCCTCGGTCGACTTGACATAGAACTCGTCGGTGCCGAAATCCATGCCGCTGCCCTCGTCGACGGTGTGGTTGGTCTGGATACAAAGGAGAACCTTTTGGGCGTAGGCATTTTCACGGGCCAGATAGTGAGCATCGTTGGTGGCGACTAGGGGGACGCCGATGTCACAGGAGAGGCGGACCAGGCCGGCGTTGACCGTCTGCTGCTCCTGCAGGCCGTGATCCTGGATCTCGAGATAGAAGTTCTCTTTACCGAAAATATCAATATAATTGAGTGCGATCTTCTTAGCTTCCTCGTAATTACCGTGGAGCAATTCACGAGGGATCTCGCCTGACAGACAGGCCGACAGGCAGATGAGCCCCTCGCTGTACTCACGCAGCAGCTCCTCATCGACACGGGGCTTGATATAAAAGCCTTCGGTGAAGGAGCGGGAGACCATTTTACATAGATTATGATAACCGGTGTTGTTCTTGCACAGCAGCACCAGGTGGGAATAGCTGTAGTTAGGGCCACGATGCTTGTCGGTACGGTGGCCGGGTGCTTTATACACCTCGCAGCCGATAACGGGACGGATGCCCTCGGCCAGGCAGGCTTCATAGAAATCAACGCAGCCGTACATAACGCCGTGATCGGTGATGGCGCAGGAGGTCTGGCCCATGGCCTTGACCCGCTTGACCAGATCCTTGATCTTACAGGCGCCGTCCAGGAGGCTGTATTCGGTATGGATATGTAGGTGGGTAAATCCGGGCATATACACCCTCCTTTACTTGATATAGTCCTTCAATTTCTTTAAGCGGCGTGCTACTGCGCTTTTGGATACCGGCGGGTCGCAGTGGGCCCCGATCTCGGTTAGGGAAAATTCGGGATTATCCAATCGCAGTTGGGCACACTCCCGTACCTCCTGTGGCAGGCGGTTAAAGGCGCCGATGGAGATGAGGGCTTTGATGTCGGCCAACTGGGCATGGGCGGCGTCGACCTGCTTGTCGGCATTGGCGGCGTCGCAGTTGCCACGGCGGTTGATGGAGGAGCGGACATCCTTTTCGATCTTGGTGTTCATCAGGGAAAAGGCGCAGTTTGTCGCACCCATCAGGGAGAGCAGATCCTCCATGCTTTCGCTGTCACGATAATAGCACAGGAAGCGGTTGCCACGGTCGGTCATGGCAGCGGGGTAGCCGAGTTCAGCCAAAAACAGGCTCAGTTCATAGGCGGCTGAGGCGGTGCGAAGGATAAACTCCATCTGATAGCTCTTGCTTGGGTCGGACAGACGGCCTGCACCCAGGAAGGCGCCACGCAAAAAGGCTTGGCGGCAGCATTCCTTGCGCCGCAAAGCCGGGTCGGGTCGGCCGAGCGGGCCGATGCCATAGGCGGCATAGATGGGGGCAGGCTCGTTTATATCTAAATTATAGAAATAGCCTTTGGTCGTTTTAGTCGTTCGGAGCACGGGGGTGATGGAAAAGCGATCCTTGACGGCCTGCTCGATAAAGGAGGACAGGGCGGCGCTTTCGGTGCGCAGCGTGATGCGGTCCTTTTCCTGCTTGGTGCCCAGCCACAGGGCGGCACAGAGTTTAGCGTCACGGCAGCAGGCCGATTCGGAAACGGCGGCGATCTCTTTTTTTGCGTCCTGACAAAAACTCATGAGTGGATCCCCAGTTCACGGTGGACGATCTCGATCTCCTTGCCGCCCAGGCGCAGGTCGGCCGCCAGGCGTTCGGCCATAGCCACCGAGCGGTGCTGACCGCCGGTGCAGCCGATGCCGATACACAGCGAGGCGCGGCCCTCCTTATTGAGAAGCGGCAGCATGGTCAAGATCAGCTGTTCGATGCGCTCACACAGATCTTCGGCTTGGGGAAAGGAAAAGACATAGTCGGCCACCGGCGCTTCCAGGCCGGTGCGTGTCTTAAAATCTTTAACATAGAAGGGATTGGGCAGTCCACGCATATCAAAGACCATATCACACTCGGGCGGCAGACCGTTTTTGTAGCCGAAGGAGAGGATGCGGATGGCGGTATCTCGGGTCTTGCCTAACAAATAGGAACTGAGCATGCTCCACAGCTGGCCGATGGTAGTGGTTGAGGTGTCGATGATATAATCGCTGACCTCCATCATGGGCAGCAGCATTTTGCGCTCATATTCGATGATCTGCTCAATCGTGCCGTCGATACGGCCTGAAAGGGGGTGGGGACGGCGGGATTCCTTATAGCGACGGATGATGACCGGGGTTGAGGCATCGAAAAAGACGACACGGCAGTTGACCCGCTCATCCCGTTTGAGGGTGCGGATGAGGGTCAAAAGACTGGTGAAATTGTCAGACGAGCGCACGTCAACGCCGATGGCGACCTTCGCCATCTTCTCGTTGCTGTTTAAGCACAGATCAACAAAGACGGGGATCAGTTCGGGGGGCATATTGTCTACGCAATAATAATCAATATCCTCGATCAGGTTGAGTGCTTTTGATTTTCCGGCACCGGAGAGCCCGGTGACAACGACCAGTTCCATATCCTTATCCTATAAATTTGATTTCCGGCTCTAATTCGATGCCGAATTTGTCCATAACTTCGGTCTTGACGATGTTGACCAGTTCCAAAACGTCGCTTGCCTTGGCCCCGCCGACATTGACGATGAAGCCGGCGTGCTTTACGCTGACCTCGGCGCCGCCGACCCGGCGGCCTTTCAAGCCGCAGTCTTCAATGAGTTTGCCGGCAAAATGACCTTCGGGCCGCTTAAATGCGCTGCCGGCGCTGGGCAGTTCCAGCGGTTGTTTTTCCTTGCGTGCTTGGGTGTATTGCTTCATCAGGTCGCTGATCTGGGCCTGGTTGCCGGGAGTCAACTGCAGATGGGTCTTGACAATGATATGCTGGGTATTCTTGAAAAAGGAGGTGCGATAGCCGAACTTATGCTCATCTCCGGTGAGGATGCAGAGTTTGCCGGTGTCATCGACATATTCGGTTTGGGTGATGACGTTGCTGATCTGGCGGTTATAGGCGCCGGCATTCATATAAACGGCACCGCCCATCGAGCCGGGGATGCCGAAGGCAAATTCCATGCCGGACAGATGATGGTTTTTGGCCAAGGTGGCCACACGGGAGAGGGGGGCGCCGGCCCAGGCTTCAATCAGGCCGTCGTTGCCGACGGTGATGCGGTGCATACGGTCGGTCAAAATAACAAGGCCACGGATGCCGGCATCGGACACCAGGATGTTTGAGCCGTTACCCAAAGCGGTATAGGGGATATGTTCGGCACGGCAAAGCTGTACCAGATCGCAGATCTCGCGACGGCGGGTGGGATAGACCACAATATCGGCCGGGCCGCCGATCTGGAAGGTGGTATGCCGATTCATTGGCTCGTTGATCAAATAAAATAAACCATTGTAGATGAGATAATCCAGAACAGGTTTGAGAGTAGTCATGTCTTTCTCCGATTAGATTTCAAGATTGCCCATGATGCGTTCATTGAGTTCTTTGGCAGCATTGTAGCCCAAACCCTTTTGCTGCTGGTTCATGGCGGCCACCTCAACAACGACGGCCAGGTTTCGGCCGGGACGGACCGGAACGGTCAGCATCGGGATGTTCAGGCCCAGGATCTCGGTGGTGTAGTTTTCCAAGCCCATCCGATCATAGTGCTTGTTCTCCACCCACTGCTCCAGTTCAATGACCAGGTCGATCTTGCTGACCTCTTTGACGGCCGAGATGCCGAAGAGGTTATGAACGTCGACCACACCGATGCCACGCAGTTCAATAAAGTGGCGGATGACGGGCGGAGCACTGCCGAGCAAGGTGATATTGGAAACCCGCTTGATCTCCACCGCATCGTCGGCTACCAGGGAATGGCCGCGCTTGATCAGCTCAATGGCCGTTTCGCTCTTGCCGATGCCCGAATCGCCACGCAGCAGTACGCCGACACCGTAGACCTCGATCAGCACGCCATGGATGGTGATGCGGGGGCAGAGCTGCTTGTTCAGGTAAGCATTGAGGGAGGAGATGACAAAGCTGGTGGCCTCTTGGCTGACGGCCAGAGGCACGCCGTACTCCTCGGCAAATTCGCACATTTCGGGGAAGGGCTTATCGCCTCGGGCGATGATGACCAGGGGGACATTCTGAGCAAAGACATTGCGGATAGCCTCCCGACGGGCGGCGGGGGCGAGGGTTTCGAGATAGGCCATCTCGACCCGGCCGAACAGTTGGATGCGCAGGTTGTCAAAATGCTCGGTAAAGCCGGTCAGCATCAGCGCCGGGCGGTTGATGTCGGTGCTCGATATCGGCTTGTCATAGCCGCTGCGGGGCATGTAGACGATCTCCAGATCCAGTTCCCGGAAGACGTCCTTGACAGGCAGGGTGTATTTGGTGTTCATGGTGACACGTTCCCCTTATATATTCTTTGGTTATCATATTATACTATAACAAAACGGCAGATACAATTCTTTTTTTGCGTAAAATGAAAAAAAAGGTTGCTTTTTTTCGCAAGGTATGCTATGATTATTTGGCTATTAAAGAGACCGAGGAGGTGTGTCAAATGGCAAAGTGTGAAGTTTGCGGCAAAGCAATCGTTTTCGGTAACAATGTTTCCCATTCTCACAGACGCAGCAACAGAGCGTATAAGCCCAACGTTCAGAGAGTCAAGGCTGTTGTGGACGGCAAGCCGACCCATATCTACGCCTGCACCAGATGCCTGCGCGCCGGTAAGGTAACCCGCGCTATCTAAGGCAGTTTATTGATGGTTTTGTTTTAGCGGAGGATGATTCCTCCGCTATTCGTCGTCTTATGAAAGAAACGAGAAATTGAGTAAAAAAAACTGCGCCTTTCAGCGCATTTTTTTGTATTTATTTTACTGTTTCCCAATCCTTGAGGAAGCGATCAATGCCGATGTCGGTCAGCGGATGCTTGATCATCTGCTCGATGACTTTGTAGGGGACGGTGGCGATGTCGGCACCGACCTTGGCGCACTCGGTCACATGGACGGAGGTGCGGATGGAGGCGGCGATGATCTCCGACTCGATGCCGTAGATGGAAAAGATATCGGCGATGTCAGCAATCAGCTGAACGCCGTCCCAGTCGATATCGTCAACACGGCCGACGAAGGGGGAAACATAAGTAGCGCCGGCCTTGGCAGCCAGCAGAGCCTGTGCGGCCGAGAAGATGAGGGTGACATTGGTCTTGATGCCCTTATCGGTGAGCATCTTGCAGGCCTTCAGACCTTCGGCGCACATCGGCAACTTGATGACAATATTGGGATTGTCGATCTTCTTGAGCAGTTCTTCGGCTTCAGCGACCATGGCGTTGGCTTCGAGGGAAATGACCTCGGCCGAAATGGGGCCGTCGACAATGGTGGCGATCTCCTTAACGACCTCAACGAAATCGCGGCCTTCCTTGGCGATCAGGGAGGGGTTGGTGGTTACGCCGCAGATGACGCCCAGCTCATTGGCCTTGCGGATCTCGTCCACATTGGCGGTGTCAATAAAAAATTTCATGACAGTTCTCCTTATATTATATTGGCAAGAACATTATACTACATTTTGGAAGAATTTCAAGTCTTTTATATGAAAATTAAAAATGCTGACGGGATTCCGTCAGCATTTTCTCTTATTCCTGAGGCTCCTTTTTGAGCACAAGCAGAACGGTGACGGCAGCGGCCGCCGCAACGATTACGCCGATCACGATCCAGACCCAAAGGGTCTTGCCGGAATCCGGCTGATCGGTAACGGGCGGCTGGTCGGTGTCGGTGTCAATGGCGTTGTCGGCATTCTTGTCGATGACGGCAAAGGTGCCGGTCTCGGCCGTGCTCACACGGATATTTCCGTCGGTATCCAGGGTGAATTCGACTTTGGTGGCGCTGCCGTCAGCGGCAACCAGCACGACGGTCATATCCTCTTCGGCCAGCTTGCCGGTGTTGGGCAGGGTCAGAGTGTAGGTGCCGTTGGGGGCGGGGGTAAAATTGATGCTGTAGGCCTCAAAATTGCTGCCAAAATCGGCTACGGCGTTCTTTACGCCCTCATAGCCGGTATCGGTATCGGCGATGGCGCTAAAGGCGGTTTGGGTGTCCGTGGCAAAGACCCCTTCCTCGGCCTCTACCGTGATGCCGGTGTTAGCATCGGTCGTACCGCAGGGGATGGTCTGCTGAGTGGCCTCGCCGCAGTTTTTGCACTTGCCCTCCATCAGGCCGGGTGTAGCGATGGTGGCTTCTCGGACTATGGTGGGATCTTCAAAATCATGGCCGAGGGCGGCTAGGCTACGGGTAGCGGTGTCGCCGCAGTTCGAGCAGGTACGCTTCTGGCTGCCGGCGGCGGTGCAGGTGGCGGCTTTGTCGTTGGTCCAGCTTCCGTATTTGTGACCCAGGGAGGCCAGGGTGTTGGAGGTGGTTTGTCCGCAGGCCGAGCACTTGCCGGTCTCGGTGCCGGTGGCGGTACAGGTCGGTGCCTTGGTCACCGTCGGGTTGGAGAATTTATGGCCGGTTGCGGCAATGGCACGGGTTTCGGGTGTGCCGCAGGTATTACAGGTGCGCTTTTGTTCGCCGGCGGTGGTGCAGCCGGGGACTTTGGACTGGCTCCAGCCGCTCCATTTGTGGCCGGTTGCGGTAATCGGTCGGGTCTCCGGCGTACCGCAGGTGGAGCAGGTGCGCTTTTCCTGTCCCAGCGAGGTGCAACCCGGTGCGCTGGTCTGCGACCAGCCGCCGAAGCTATGGCCGGTGGCACTCACGGTGCGGGTCTCAGGAGTGCCGCAAGCACCGCAGGTGCGCTTTTCCTGGCCGGGCGAAGTGCAGCCGGGTGCGCTGGTCTGCGACCATGCGCTCCAGTTGTGGGAGGCGCAGGCGACGGTCAGCAAAATCGTGTCGGTATCGGATGCGGAATAAGTGCCGTTTTGCAGGTTGGTGGTTATTGTGATTGAAGTTGTGCCGATCGGTGCACTGTCCTTTACTTTTAACGTAAAGGTAAATAAGGTGCCGGTCGTTGTGGTCGGCGTAGTGAAGAGCAGAGCGGCAACCGTGCCGTCAAAATTTTTCATAGCTGCACCGGATGCAGTAGATCCCCAGGAGATGTCGGATGCAGTTGCACGTTCGAACACATTGGTATCATAGGATGGATGGGTGCCGATGGTGGTGACTGCTTGTTCGAAGGATTGAGCGGAAACGGTCAGAGTAACGGTGCCGCCACGTTTGATCTGTGTGGCGGATGCGGTGCTGGTAATGCTGACTTGTGCCGCTGATACCGGCAGACAAAGAGCAAGGAGCATCAGCACGCACAGGAATAAACTAATTGTTTTTTTCATTGTATTATCCTCCGTGTGTTTAGCTTAACGGGTACATGGACGGGAACAGGGTGTGATAAAGCAGGAAAATAACATCATTACTGTTGATTGCGCCATCGTGGTTAAAGTCTGAATTTTGATTAGCCGGATACATGGACGGGAACAGGGTGTGATAGAGCAAGAAAACGACATCATTGCTGTTTACTGCTTCATTGCCGTCCATATCGCCGGGAAGAATATGGGTTATTGTAACAAAACCTCCAAATGTTTGATGAGGAATAGTTGCCTCAAAATTGCCGACCATTTGCTTGAGGGTCATGGCGCATAATATATTGGTCGTGCCTTCGGGTGCATCATCCTTAACGGTAAATGTAAATTTGATGAAATTGCCGGAAACGACAGTATTTTCGGCAAAGGTCATAGCGCCAATTAATTCTTCTGTATTCCAATCAGAAACTATGGCCGTATCAAGTAGCCATTCGCCGTCAATTAGTTCAAGGATGGAATTATCATACATTATGAAAGGAATCCCGATGGTTTTAATTGTGGTTGCCTCTGGAATAGACAAAAAGACCTCTATGGTTTCTCCGGGACGGCAGTCTACATCACTTACGGCAATTTCAATAGGATCGAGGATGCGAACAGGGACGGTCATCAATTCTGTATTATAGAAAATAGTGGTTTCGGTGTTGTCATTCATTAAAGTGCCTTTAAAGTCCAACGAAAAGTTAAGATCACATTCCGAAGCATCATCCTTAATCTTAAAGGTCAGTTTGAGAATATTATCTTGAATATTGGTGTTTTCCAGAAATGTTGCAGCACCAATGCGATTATCATTGTTCCAATCGGATATCAGGGCATTATCCAACAACCACTCTCCGCTTATCAGCTCTAGTTTTTCCATATCATAACTCAGCTCCTCAATACCAAGAGAGCGAACGGCAATGGATTCGGGAACGGTAAGATAGATATTTATGGTGTCTCCGGGATGAGGATAAAACGAAGAACAATTAAGATATGCTACATCATGATACACATTATCCGGAGTGTCGGATTCGGTGGAATTGGTGTAATGCCAGGTAGCGTTAACTATTTTGTCATTGCCTGTTTCATCAATGAAGATATTGGAACGGTCAGTTTCGCTGCCGGCGTACCATACATCGCTAAGGGATGAGCAATGGAGAAAAGCATTGTTTTCTATTGTTGTAAGGCCTTTCCCAAGGGTAATTTCGGAGATATTATAACTTGTGAGAAATGCACAATTCTCAATCGTTTCCACGCTGGCAGGAAGTATAACTGAGGTAAGGTTTTCACAGTTAAAAAATGAATCATACCTACCAATCGTTTTTACGCCATCAGGGACAGTATAAGAGGTATTGGTTTTTCCCGCTGGATAGCAAATTAAAGTAGTGGCATCCTTATTAAATAAAACGCCGTCAATGGAAGAATAATAGGCATTACTGGTATCTACGGTAATATCGGTTAAAGAATTGCAGTAATTAAAGGCACCAATATCAATCGTGGATACATTTTCATAAAGAGTGATTGATGTTAGACTCTGACAATTGTGGAATGCGCTGGCATCAATTCTTAATAGACCGGTGGAGAGAGAAATGAAGTTAAGGCTTGTGCAACCAGAAAATGCTCCATTACCAATAGCAACAACAGTGTTAGCAACCATTACATCGGTTGCCTTATTGCAATCCCGGAAGGCACTTGAACCAATGCGCATAACACCGGGCTCAATGATAATAGTGTTAATGGAATCTTTTAGATGAGACCATGGCGCCGGCTCATCGGTAGAGTATTCTGCCATGGCACCGTTGCCGGAAATTGTCAGAGTACTGCCATCAAAAGACCAGGTGCAATCGCCGGTTGTGCCATCGTTGGAGGGCGGTATAACTGTACTGTCGCCTGTGTCTCCTATCCAAAAGGCCGACAGTGTTACATTTTGATCCCACGTAAAGCTTTCACCTGGCTGATATAAATAAAATCCTGTTGGATCTTGCTTATAGACAACAGACTCAAAGTAGAAATTGGTGTTGCGTAAGGTTGCCGTTCCTGTTGCACCCGCTTCAGAAATATAGGATGCCTTAAAGTTGTTTGCCGTGTCGCTAACCTTTGCAGGGTAAAACGATTCGCCTTGATTTGTATCCTCAATCAGCCAAAAATAGCGAAGCTTGGATGCTGAATAGGTGCCGTATCCGTCCGGATACTCTTTTACAGTGGCAATGAGACTGTCTTTATTGGGGCCATACATGTATGTATAGTCCGAATTGTGCTCATAGCCATAGGTATAATATTTATAGCCGGTTTCATAGTCGCCATCGGATGGCTTTTCCGCAACCCATTCGCCGTCTTTAATGGAAGCGACCGGCAATTCCCAGCCAAGGAAAGTATAGCCGGGTCGGGTCGGTGTTGCGTCGATAAGGGACAGGTCTTCACCCTCGTTTTTGGTTTGGATAGTTGCCTCGTCCCATTCACCGCCGTTAAGATCAAAAGTGATCGTATAGACATCACCCGAAACCGTAACGGTGCAGGTGGCTTTATGGCTGCCATCTTTTGTTGTTGCCGTAATGGTGGCTTGTCCCGGAGCAATGCCTTTTACAACGCCGGAAGAAGAAACCGTGGCAACAGCAGTATTGCTGCTTGACCAGGTTACCGCCTTATTGGTAGCATTAGACGGGGAAACCGTTGCGGACAAGGCGTATGTATTTCCTTTCCCCAAATTTATCTCAGTAGTTGCGAGGGAAACGCTTGTTGCGGCCACAGTTTCATCGGTGGCGTTAGTTGCACGGGAAATTTCCACATAAGCATATGTACTATAGGGAATTGTGTGTTCCTGCATTTTACAGGTGTTTCCTGTGCTGCCGCCCCAGTTGCTGTCGAGGACTTTAACGGCGGAACCTGTACAACCAGTATAAATGGCAGCATGTGAATAATTCCCGTTTGTCTTTGATGTGCGGAAAACGAGTATATCGCCTTCTCTTGCATATTTTGTAAGGTTGGCCTGGGCGCTACTGCTCAAATTTATTGTTGCGATATGCTCAGCGGCTACATTGTCAGTATTCTTCTGCGCATAAATAAACCAATGAGCCATCATGGCAAAGCCTACGCAGGAATAGGCAGGCGCATCTATGGTTCCGATTTTTCCATAGGTTGCAGCTTCAGAGGGAGATGCCCATCGGGGAAAGGGTAACAAACTATCGCTGTTGGCCATTAATCCCAATCCGTTTTTAATCCATGATGTTGTTAATAAGTTTGTTGTTAAACATTGTGAGCATCCATGATTAGAACTTTTGTTTGCACAGTTTGTTCCGGTTGTTGTGAAATACGAATATCCATAACTGTTGTTGTTGACAAAATTTCGCAGTGTTTGTACTCTTGCTGCGGCAGTTGTCGCGTTTACTTTTGCTGGTGTGGTTGCTGCTGATACATTTATTTGTATCAACCCAACAACCAATATGAGTGCAAGCATGGCACTCAATAGCCTTTTACTCCCGTGCTTCATTTGTTTTTCTCCTTTTTATGATGAGTATTTCATGTACAAAATAGCCTAAAATAAAAAACAGGCCATAATGATATCTATAGTATATGTTCAGGGTCAAAAAAAGTCAATAGTCTGTTTACATTGATCTTTAATACTTTTAGACTGGATTTGAGGTGATTGTATATGAATAATATCCCGGGGATTATCGGTCAAAGAATCCGTGCATACCGGCAAAAGCTGGGATACACCCAGGAGGATCTTGCCGAAAAAGCAGATGTTCACCACACATATATTGGACAGATCGAACGCGGCGAGAAGAATCTTACCATCATCACCTTAGGAAAGATATTGAGCGTTCTTGATGTTTCCTTTTCGGCGTTTTTTGAGTGTTTGGATTATAAGGATACTCATGGGAATATTGCTTCAAAAAGTTATGAAATTATCAATATTATGAGCGAGGCGAATCAGGAGAAGGTATATCGGCTGCTGTGTGATATCAACGATATTGTGTCTTCAAAATAATAAAAGGACTCAGCGTGGGAGCTGAGTCCTTTGTGGTTTAGTGAAATATTTTGCTTGCGCAAAATGTGAAATGAAATAAATCCACCCATGCCCGCAGGTATTTTACATGGCGAAGCCATATTTCATACACGCAGCGTATTTCACAAATCCCGAAGGGGTTTATTTCGTTGAAAATGCGACTTGTTTTTACAAGTCGCTTTTTTCTGGTGACCCGGACGGGAATCGAACCCGTGTTACTGCCGTGAAAGGGCGGTGTCTTAACCTCTTGACCACCGGGCCGTTGGTAGCGGCAACTGGATTCGAACCAGTGACACTCCGGGTATGAACCGAATGCTCTAGCCAGCTGAGCTATGCCGCCATAACGCGAAAGTTATTTTAATATAATTATGCCGCCTTGTCAAGCAAAAAATTATCTTTTTTAAGAAAAAACGAAAAAAAGGTGTTATTTTGGCTTGAAAAAGGAAAACATATTCTGTATAATACTACCGACACTAAACGATGAGAGGAGAACTATCGTGGAATATTCACATGAAGTAGAACAGATGTGTCCGCTGACCAAGGGCTGCAATCACGGCCCGGCTCCCATCCCCGAAGAGGGTCAATGGGTCAAGGCGACACAGATCAGCGACATTTCGGGTCTGTCGCACGGCATTGGCTGGTGCGCACCGCAGCAGGGCTGCTGCAAGCTGACCCTTAACGTCAAGCAGGGCATCATCGAGGAGGCTCTGGTCGAGACCCTCGGTTGCTCGGGCATGACCCACTCGGCCGCTATGGCTGCTGAGATCCTGCAGGGCAAGACCATTCTCGAAGCCCTCAATACCGACCTTGTGTGCGACGCTATCAACGTGGCTATGCGTGAGATCTTCAAGCAGCTCGTTTACGGCCGCACCCAGACCGCTTTTTCTGAAAACGGCCTGCCCATCGGTGCTTCGCTCGACGACCTCGGCAAGGGTCTGCGTACCCAGGTCGGCACTATGTTCGGCACCCGCGCCAAGGGCGTGCGTTACCTGGAGATGGCCGAAGGCTATGTCATCAACATCGCTGTCGATAAGGGCGGCGAGGTCATCGGCTACAAGTTCGTGCATCTGGGCAAGATGATGGAGCAGATCCGCAAGGGTGTGCCCGCCGCTGAGGCCTACGAGAAGAACATCGGCACCTATGGCCGTTACGCTGAGGCGGATCGTTACATCGATCCCAGAAACGAATAAGGAGGGGAGAACATCATGGCTTTATTTGAAGGATATGAAAGAAGAATCGATCAGATCAATGCTATTCTCCCTGAGTATGGCTTCTCTTCGATCGAAGAGGCACAGGAATACAACCTGTCCATGGGCGTAGACGCCTATAAGATCGTCAAGGACATTCAGCCCATCGCTTTCGAGAACGCTTGCTGGGCCTACATCCTCGGCTGCGCCATCGCTCTCAAGAGCGGCGCTAAGAGCCCCAGTGAGGCTTCGGCTTGCATCGGTAAGGGTCTGCAGGCCTTCTGCGTACCCGGCTCGGTTGCCGATTCCCGTAAGGTCGGTCTTGGCCACGGTAACCTCGGCGCTATGCTGCTGGAAGAAGACACCGAGTGCTTCTGCTTCCTGGCCGGCCACGAGTCCTTTGCCGCCGCTGAAGGCGCCATCGGCCTGGCTCGTACTGCCAACAAGGCTCGCAAAAAGCCGCTGCGTGTTATCCTCAACGGCCTGGGCAAGGATGCCGCTTATATCATTTCGCGTATCAACGGTTTCACCTATGTGCAGACCGATTACAATTATGCGACCGGCAAGCTCAACATCGTTTCCGAGAAGGCTTTCTCGGACGGTGAGCGCAGCAAGGTTCGCTGCTACGGCGCTAACGATGTCAACGAAGGCGTTGCTATCATGAAGCATGAGAAGGTTGACGTTTCCATCACCGGTAACTCCACCAACCCGACCCGTTTCCAGCACCCGGTGGCCGGCACCTACAAGAAGCTGTCCTATGAAGAGGGCTTCAAGTATTTCTCGGTCGCTTCGGGCGGCGGTACGGGGCGTACCCTGCATCCCGACAACATGGCAGCCGGCCCGGCTTCTTACGGCCTGACCGATACCATGGGCCGTATGCACGGCGATGCTCAGTTCGCCGGCTCTTCCTCTGTCCCGGCTCACGTGGACATGATGGGTCTGATCGGCGCCGGCAATAACCCGATGGTCGGTATGACTGTTGCATGTGCCGTTGCCGTGTATCAGGCGCTCAACAAATAAGATTTTTTGCAAATCAAAAGGACATCCTTCGGGATGTCCTTTTTGTGTTATACGAAATGTTTTTCGGATGAGTCGTCGGCCAGGGCGGCGACGGCGGGGTCGGGGAGGTCTTCGACCGGTTCCCAGGCGTTGGAAAATTCGATGTCGCGGAAGAGGGCGGCAAGGCCGGTGATCTGCTTAAGGCGCAGGATCTCGTCACGGTCCATGCCTAGGTGTTTGGCGATCCATTTGTCGGAGCGGCCGAGCTCGTGGAGCTCCTTGATGATGTTGCTCATCAGGTCGACATCGTGGCTGCCGCGGGCTCGGTTGTGCCGGATGGTGGAGGCCATGCGGTGGTCGATACCCTTGCGAATGACCGAGACGGGGAGCATGCCGCCCTCCCTCTCGTAGATATCGGGATAGTCGAGCATGATACGGTAGCGGTGGAAGCCGTCAACAATGATGTATTTGTCCTGCTCCTTGTCATGATAGCAGACGATGGGCATGGTGTAACCATCCTCGCGGATGCTGTCATAGAGCAGTTTAAGCTCAGGCGGGGCGACGGTGTTGGGGTTGTAATCGTTGGGAACGATCTTTTCGACGGGAACGGCAATGACGTTGTATACGGGGCTTTTGCTGGGCATATTATTCTCCTACCTTGCTGTATTTTTCTTTGAGAACATCGAGGGCGCGGTACTGTTCCCGGGTCAGCCCGAAGCCCATGAAGCGGCAGGTGTGGTCATTTTTAAGGATGCAGTAGCACATGCGTTTCCAGGATGGGATATCCTTGGTGGACTTGATATCGTCGGTGTGGTCGGGGATGGCGTCGAGGAAGATGATGCGGGAATGTTTCATGACGGTATAATTGGACACACCGTTGCGGGCAATGGCGTAGCCATGCTCCTCCAGTTCACGGATGGTCTCCTCGTCCAGGCCGCCGCCGATGGTGTGCCAGAAATTGATCGAGGTCTGGAATTTTTTCATATAACTATTGCGCAGCCGCTTGGGCAGGGTGTCGAGCAGGAAGAGGGTGTAGCTTTTCCAGGTGTGACCCTCGGGCAGGGTGAGGCTGCGGTAGCCGAGGGCTTTGGTTCGACCGTAGATGGCACCGAAATTGGCACCCTGCACTCGGCCGACCAGTTTGGCCCAGATCTCGGGATCGATGACCCGATAGAGATTCAAGCTCTCCTTGGCCTGGTCGTTGAAGGGGGAGGCCACCCGCATCTGATCGGGGGTGCGGCCGGCCATATAATACAGATCGTATAGCTTATTGTAATCGTAGTTGAAGAGGAAATTGGCGTGCCAAACATCGCCGTTGGTCCAGTCGTAGAGCGGCGAGGCGGCGTAGACCTCCTTGAACTGGCGGGTGATCCAGCATTGATCCTTGTAGCCGTAGCGTTTATTGAGAAAGCCGCTGTAGCGCTGGAGCGATTCCTCGGCGCGCAGCCCCAGCAAGCAGACGGTCTTGCTGCCGCCGTGAGCCAGCCGATACCAGCGGCTGAACTGTTTAGCCAGATCCTCCTGGTGCATGCGATAATGGTAGGTGGTGATGGGGTTGTTTTCCAGGTTGATGACATAGGGACGTTTAGGCATGGAGCGAACCCAGGCGTCCGGCATAGTATCGTCCCAGGGATACCAGTACATTTGGTAGTTGCTCAGTGCCGTGCGGGTGGCCATGGGCAGGCAGACCCAGTAGGGGTAGACCTTTTTCTCGATACGGTCAAAGGTGCGCTCGACATAGGCGGTCGTTTCGCTGTACTGGGCTTCAAAGTCCTGGTGAAAAACGCCGATTTTCTTATCGGGATAATACTTTTGCTGGAAATCCAGAACCAGATTGAGCAGCAGACCGCTGTCTTTACCGCCCGAGAAGGAAACCAGGATATTGTCAAATTCCTCAAAGAGAAGCCGAAGCCGATTCTGGGTGGCATCGTATACATTTTGCGAGAGATAGTGTCGTTTCATCCGAGAACATCCGTTAAAAGGGAAATTTTTCCTATATTATACCATAAAAGGGGGCGTAATTCAACAACATTTGCATAGAGAAAGCCGGCACCCAAAGGTGCCGGCTGATATATTACATATTGAGCAGCAACTCGATCAAATTGAAGGTTGAGGCCATGGCGGCTGTGCCCAGGCCGACGGCGCAGAAGATGATGCCGTTGATGCGGCGGGTAGCGATGCAGGGCTTGAGATTCATCAGGCCGAAGACCATAGCCAGCGCAATGCCGGACATGACGAGCAGGAAGAAGATGAACTCATCCCACACAAGACCCTCCTCCAGAGAGACCAAGGAAAAGATAAAACTGACGATACCGGCGATCATGCCGACGATGGGCATGCCGATGGGGACCTGGCGTGTCGCTGGCTCGGCAGGGGCGGGACTTTCGGGGGCTTGCTGAAGGGTCGTGCCGCACATGGGGCAAAAACGGGTATCGGCCTGGAGGGCGGCACCGCAATGGGTACAGAAGCGAGGTTTATTTTCCATAAGAGTTTTCCTTTTTTGTTTTTCTTTTATCATATATCATACAATAAAATTTGTCAACAGAAAAACCATGCGGCCATATGGACGAAAAATGTTGTTTTTTTAGGCCGAACATCATATAATTTATGCGGAGAAATTCGACAAAAAGAGTAATACCCTTTGACAGGGCGTGGCCTTTTTGGTAGAATAATATGGGTGTCTGTGGAGATTCAGAGAATAGGACGCCGGAAGAAGCGGACGGCCAAAGGCCGGACCGCTTATTGGTGCGTCAGTTGCTATTTGCAAAAAGGAGGAACAATTTTGCATGAGTAAGATCACTATTATCGGAGCCGGTCAGGTGGGCGCCACCATTGCCTACACGCTGGCCGTTACCGGAGCCACATCCGAGATCGTCATGATCGACATCAATCGAGAAAAGGCTATCGGTGTCGCTATGGACATCTATCAGGGTACGCCCTTCTGCCATCCTTGCCTGATCTATGAAGGAAGCTATGCCGATGCCGTGGGTTCGGATATCGTTATTCTTACCTCGGGTCTGCCCCGTAAAGCGGGTCAGTCAAGACTGGAGTTGGCTCAGGTCAACACCGATATCACCAAGCAGATCATTCCCCAGATCGTTCGGTATGCGCCCGATGCGCATTACATCATCGTTTCCAACCCGGTCGATATCCTGACCTATGTCTTTAACAAGGTCTCGGGTCTGCCCGAAAGCCATATCATCGGATCGGGTACGGTGCTGGATACCTCCCGTCTGCGTGTCAGACTGTCCGAGTGCTGTGCCATCAACCAGCAGAACATTCACGCTTATGTGCTGGGTGAGCACGGTGACTCGTCCTTTATTCCCTGGTCGGTAGCCAGCATCTCCAACATCCCGCTGGATGACTGGAACAAGCTGATGGTCAACCCGGCCACCCATTATCCCGAGCTTGACCACGAAGAGATCGAAAATTATGTCCGCACCTCGGGCGGCCGTATCATTGCCGCCAAGGGCGCGACCTTCAATGCCGTTTCGGTCACGGTGTGTTATATCGTCAAAGCCTTGCTGTCCTCGATCGACACGACCATGACGGTATCGACCATGCTCAACGGCGAATATGGGATCGACGATGTCTGCATGTCGATTCTCAATGTTGTCAATAGCCAAGGCGCACACTCCAAGCTTTTGCTGCCGCTGACCGATATCGAACTCAATCAGCTGCACCACAGCGCCGAGTGCCTGAAGAATGTCATCAAAAGTATCAATATATAAAGGAAGGTTATTATGGATTATCGTATTGAACATGACTCGATGGGAGAAGTTAAAGTTCCCGCCGACCGGTATTGGGCTGCCCAGACTCAGCGCAGCCATGAGAATTTTGTTATTGGCATGGACATCGAAACGATGCCCCGTGAGATCACCTATGCCTTCGGTATTCTGAAAAAGGCTGCCGCACTGGCCAACCATGCCCTGCGCCCCGAGAAGATGACGGCCGAGAAGCTCGACGCCATCTCCAAGGCCTGCAACGAGGTCATTGCCGGCTCGCTCAACGACCATTTCCCGCTGGTCGTATGGCAGACCGGTTCGGGCACCCAGTCCAACATGAACGCCAACGAGGTCATTGCCAACCGTGGCAACGAGATCGCCGGCGCTAAGATCCTGCATCCCAACGACGACATCAATATGAGCCAGTCGTCTAACGATACCTTCCCCACCGCCATGCACATCTCGGCGGTGCTGACGGTGGAGGATCACCTGATCCCTGCCGCCAACGCCCTGATCAAGACCTTCAAGAGATTGGAAGAGGAGAACGAGGGCATTGTAAAGAGCGGCCGCACCCATCTGCAGGATGCTACCCCCATCACCTTTAGCCAGGAGATCAGCGGCTGGAGAAGCAGCCTCGAGCGTGATGTCGAGCTGCTGGAGATGGCGGTCAAGCCGCTGCATGAGCTGGCGCTGGGCGGCACGGCCGTCGGTACCGGTCTCAATGCTCCCAAGGGCTTTGATGAGTTGGTGGCCAAAGAGGTTTCCAAGATCACCCAGAAGCCGTTTGTGACGGCCTCCAATAAATTCCATGCTCTTACCTCCAAGGATGAGCTGGTCTTTGCTCACGGTGCCATCAAGGCGCTGGCCTGCGACATGATGAAGATCGCCAACGACGTGCGCTGGCTGGCTTCCGGCCCTCGCGACGGTCTGGGCGAGATCACCATTCCCGAAAACGAGCCCGGCTCCTCCATCATGCCCGGCAAGGTCAACCCCACCCAGTGTGAGGCGGTGACCATGGTGGCCGTTCAGGTCATGGGTAACGATGTGGCGGTCGGCATGGCCGCTTCCCAGGGCAACTTTGAACTGAATGTTTTCATGCCCGTCTGCATCTACAATTTCCTGCAGTCGTCCCGTCTGCTGGCCGAGGCTATTGTTTCCTTTAATAAGAACTGCGCCGTCGGCATCAAGGCCAACAAGGAGAAGATGCACCACAATCTCCACAATTCGCTGATGCTGGTTACAGCGCTCAACCCCTATATCGGCTACGAAAATGCCGCCAAGACGGCAAAGAAGGCCTTTAAGGATAACATTTCTCTGAAACAGGCCTGTGTCGAACTTGGTTTCCTGACCGAAGAGCGTTTTGACGAAGTCTTCCATCCCGAAGAGATGGTCTAAGGAGAAGATCAATGAGAGTGAGTTATTTCCCCGGTTGTACCCTCAAGACCAAGGCCAAGGTACTGGACAAATATGCCCGTGCCTGCGCCGAGGCGTTGGGTGTTACTCTTGAGGAGATCGAAAATTGGCAGTGCTGCGGCGGTGTCTTCACCATGTCGGCCAGCGAGCGTGCCACCAAGCTGTCCTCGGTGCGTGCTCTGTGCCAGGCACGGGATAAGGATCAGCCGCTGGTCAGCGTTTGCTCGGCCTGCCACAACGTCCTCAAGCAGACCAATCATGCTATGCAGACCGACGAAGGCTTTGCTTTCCGTGTCAACAACTATCTGGCAAGCGAAGATAAGGAATATCACGGCGAGGCCGAGGTCATTCATTACCTCGAGCTGTTGCGTGACAAGGTCGGCTACGATGCCATCAAGGAAAAGGTGGTCAAGCCGCTCGATCGCAAGATCGCCTGCTATTACGGCTGTCTGCTGCTGCGTCCCTCGGGCGTAATGCAGATGGACGATCCCGAGAACCCCTCCATCATGGAGGATCTCATCCGTGCGCTGGGCGGCGAGCCGGTCTATTTCCCGGCCCGTAACGAGTGCTGTGGCGGCTATGTGGTGCTGGAGGACAAGGCGGCGGCCGATAAGAAGGCTACGGCTGTCTGCCAAAGCGCCCAAAGAGCCGAGGCGGCCGAGATCGTCACTGCCTGCCCGCTGTGCCGCTACAATCTCGAGAAGAACAGCGAGATTCCCGTTGTGTATCTGACTGAACTGCTGGCCGAAGCGCTGGGCGTGAAGGAGGAAGACTGATGGAACATAAAGAATTGCTCCGTGAGGAGATCATCCGAGTCAGCGGCATCAATCCCCGCAAGTGCATGAAATGCGGCAAGTGCTCGGGTACCTGCCCGGCCTACAACGAGATGGAGTATCATCCCCATCAGTTTGTGTCGATGGTAGAAAAGGGCGACATTGAGCCGTTGCTCGAGAGCCAGTCGCTCTATAAGTGCCTGTCCTGCTTTGCCTGTGTCGATCGCTGCCCCCGTGGGGTCGAGCCGGCTAAAATGGTCGAGGCAGTCCGCTTGGCTGTCCTGCGCCAAAAGGGCGGCAACCGTTTGAGTGCTGATGATATCCCGGCTCTGGTGGATGAGGATCTGCCGCAGCAGGCCATTGTCAGCGCCATGCGTAAATACTGGAAATAAGGAGGAGAAACCAAATGCAAAGAATAGGCGTTTTCGTCTGTTGGTGCGGAAGCAATATCGCCGGTACGGTTGATGTGCAGGCCGTGTCCGATGCCCTGGCCCATGAGCCGGGCGTGGTTTTCTCCACCAACTATCAATACATGTGCTCCCAGGCGGGGCAGCAAATGATCATCGAGGCCGTCAAGGAGCATAAGCTCACCGGCATCGTGGTCTGCTCCTGCTCACCTCGCATGCACGAGGCTACCTTTAGAAAAACGGCGGCGGCCGCCGGTCTTAACCCCTACATGGTCGAGATCGCCAATATCCGTGAGCAGTGTTCTTGGGTACATAAGGACATTCCCGTAGGCACCGAGAAGGCCATCATTCTGGGCAAGGCTGCCGTGGCTAAGGTCAATCTCAATACCCCGCTGACCCCGGGCGAGAGCCCTGTCACCAAGCGAGCGCTGGTCATCGGCGGCGGTATCGCCGGTATCCAGACGGCGCTCGACATTGCCGATGCCGGCTTTGAGGTCGACATCGTCGAAAAGAACCCCACCATCGGCGGCAAAATGGCTCAGCTGGATAAGACCTTCCCGACCCTCGACTGCGCCGCCTGCATCCTGACCCCGAAGATGGTCGATGTGGCCCAGCATGAGAAGATCCGCATCTTCTCCTACAGCGAGGTGCAGGAGGTCAAGGGCTTTGTCGGCAACTTTACCGTCAAGATCAATAAGAAGGCTCGCTATGTCAAAGAGGATGTTTGCACCGGCTGTGGTCTGTGCACCGAGAAGTGCCCGCAGAAAAAGGTGCCCAACGAGTTCAACCTCGGTATGGACACCCGCCGTGCCATCTATATCCCCTTTGCCCAGGCCGTGCCCAAGGTAGCCGCCATTGATCCCGGCTACTGCACCAAGCTCAAGACCGGCAAATGCGGTGTCTGCGAAAAGGTCTGCACCGCCAAGGCTATCGACTATACCCAGAAGGATGAGTTGTTCGAAGAGAATTACGGCGCTATCGTGGTAGCCACCGGCTTCAATCCCATCCCGATGGATCAATTTGACGAGTATGCCTACAACCAGTCCAAGGACGTTATCACCTCGCTCGAATTCGAGCGTCTGACCAACGCCGCCGGCCCGACGGCAGGAAAACTGCTGCGTCCGTCGGACGGGGTGCATCCGCACAAGATCGTTTTCGTCCAGTGCGTCGGCTCTCGCTGCGCCAACTGCGCCGAAAAGGGCAAGGAATACTGCTCCAAGATCTGCTGCATGTATACCGCCAAGCACGCTATGCTCACCCGTGACAAGTACCCCGACACCGAGGTCTATGTCTTCTATATCGACGTGCGTACCCCCGGCAAGAATTTTGACGAGTTCTACCGCCGTGCCGTCGAGGAGTATGGTGTCCATTATATTAAAGGCATGGTCGGTAAGATCTCGCCCGAGGGCAATAAGCTGATGGTTCGTGCCAGCGACCTGCTGGATAATAAGCAGTTGGAAATTGATGCTGACCTGGTCGTGCTGGCCGCCGCCATCGAGCCGGATAAATCGGCCCGTCCGCTGGCTACCATGCTGACCGCCAGCATGGACACCAACGATTTCTTTACCGAAGCCCATCCCAAGCTCCGTCCCGTCGAATCGCCGACGGCCGGCGTCTTCCTGTCGGGTACCTGCCAGGGCCCCAAGGACATTCCCGAGACCGTTTCCCAGGCCGGTGCTGCTGCTGCCAAGGTCATCGGTCTGCTGGCTAAGGATAAGCTGACCGGTAACCCCTGCGTCGCCCATTCGGATGAATGGATGTGCAACGGCTGCTCCTCCTGCGAGCGTGTTTGCCCCTACGGCGCTATTACCTATAGTGATAAAGAATTCCGTATGCCCGACCGCACCACCAAGGTGCGCCGTGTAGCAGCGGTCAATCCGGCCGTCTGCCAGGGCTGCGGTGCTTGTACCGTTGCCTGCCCGTCGGGCGCTATGGATCTCAACGGCTTTGCCGGCAACCAGATCATTGCGGAGGTGGATGCGATATGCAAATGAACGAACATAAGCCCCTGATCGTGGCCTTCTGCTGCAACTGGTGCTCCTATGCAGGCGCTGACCTGGCCGGTAACAATCGTCTCAACTACCCGGCCGAGGTCAAGATCATCCGTGTCCCCTGCTCCTGCCGTGTCAACCCCATCTTCGTGCTGCGTGCCTTCCAGCGTGGCGCCGATGGTGTCATTATCTGCGGCTGCCACCCCGGGGACTGCCACTACACCTCCGGCAACTACTATACCCGCCGCCGTATGGCGTTGCTCTTCTCGATGCTCGAGTATCTCGGTATTGAAAAGGAGCGCACCAGACTGGAATGGGTCTCGGCTGCCGAAGGCGCTAAGTTCGCCGCCACCATGGAGGATTTTGCCAAACAAGTCACCGCATTGGGTGAGAATAAAAGACTGGAGGATCTGCGATGCAAACGATAAAGCGTGATCAACTGGTCGAAAAAGCAACGCAGCTTCTGGCCGACGGCACGGTCAACCGTGTACTGGGCTGGAAGAAGGGCGAGTTCGACTACGATGTGACCCCGGCGGTCTTCGCCGATGCCGCCTCTTTGAAGGATTTTGTTTATGACGATTTCTGCGGCGCAAACTTTTCCAAGTATCTCATCAAGGAAACGGGCAAGGAGGGCAAGGTGCTTGTCTTCTTAAAGCCCTGCGATACCTATTCCTTTAATCAGCTGCTCACCGAGCATCGCTTTGACCGTGAAAAGGTCTATGCCGTCGGCATCCCCTGCAACGGCATGATCGACATCAATAAGGTCAAGGAAATGGCCGGTGAGGGCATCCTCTCGGTCAAGAGCGATGAGGCGGTAACTGTCGAAACGCTGTATGAGGGCGTAAAGACCCTTGCCTTTGCCGATGTGCTGGCCGAGCGCTGTGTCAACTGTAAGAGCAAAAAGCATGTCGCCTATGACGAGCTGCTGGGCGAGGAGGGTCAAGTGCTCGACTCCAACCGCTTCGATGAAGTCGCCGCTCTCGAGGCCATGACACCCGATGAGCGTTATGCCTTCTGGCAGGGTGAATTGTCCCGCTGCATCCGCTGCAATGCCTGCCGTGATGTCTGCCCGGCCTGCACCTGCGAGAAGTGTGTCTTCGGCAACCCCAATTCGGGCGCCGAGACCAAGGCTCCGTCGGACAGCTTTGAGGAGAAGATGTTCCACATCATCCGTGCCTTCCATGTGGCCGGTCGCTGCACCGACTGCGGCGAGTGCTCCCGTGTCTGCCCGCAGAACATTCCGCTGCATCTGCTCAACCGCAAGTTCATCAAGGATATCAACACCTTCTACGGTGACTATCAGGCCGGCCAAGAGGTCGGCAGCCGTGCGCCGCTGGTCGACTATAAGCTCGACGATCTTGAGCCGGGCGAGGCAGTAGGAAGGGGTGGCGACAATGCGTAAATGTGCCAAGGCTGACCTGAACAAGGTGCTGGCCGCTGTCGGCACCGTCTACCTGCCGGTCGATACCGAACAGGGTGCGGAATATGCCGAGTGGAAAGAGGGCATGACCCTCTCGGAAGCCACCAATACCCTGCGCAGCGCCAAAGATTTCTTCTTCCCCCAGACCCAGGATCTTGTGAGATTCAAGACCGAGGGCAAGATCATTGATATCATCGACATCCGCAAGGCGAGTGAGGATTTCACCGTCTTCGGTGTGCGTGCCTGCGATGTCAAAAGCATCGAGGTGCTGGACAATGTCTTCTTAAACGAGCCGGTCGACAGCTACTATGCCGAGCGCCGTGCCCATGCCACCATCGTGTCGATGGCCTGCGCCCGTCCGCTGGAAACCTGCTTTTGCTCCACCTTCGGCATCGACGCCGCCGCCCCCGAGGGCGATGTGGTAACCTGGATGACCGAGGATGCCCTTTATTTCGAGGCTAAGACCGAGAAGGGCGAGGCCTGGATGGCCAAGATCGAAGGCTTGACCGAGAACTGCGACGATGCCGCCGTTAAGGCGCAGCAGGAGAAGACCCGAGAGATCCTCAACAAGCTGCCCTTGGCCGATCTGACCACCGACGGCTTTGATCCGGACAAGACGATGGAACTGTTTGACCGTCCCGAATGGGCCACCCTGTCGGAGGCCTGCCTCGGTTGCGGCACCTGCACCTTTGTCTGCCCGACCTGCCAGTGCTACGATATCAAGGATTTCAACAGCGGCCGTGACATTACCCGCTACCGTTGCTGGGATTCCTGCATGTATTCGGACTTTACCCTCATGTCGGCCGGCCAGCCCCGACTGACCCAGAAGGAGCGGTTTCGTCAGCGTTTCATGCATAAGCTGGTCTATTATCCGGCTAACAATAACGGGCTGTGCTCCTGCGTCGGCTGCGGCCGCTGCGTGGCCAAGTGCCCCATTTCGATGAATATTGCCAAGGTCATGAAAACGATAGGAGGGAAGAGCCATGAATAATCGTCCGGAAACGCTGATTCCTGTGCTCGGCGTCATTACCGATATCCGTATCGACACCCCTGATGTCAAGACCTTCCGTGTCGTGACCCCCGACGGGGTCAAGCCCTTTATCCATAAGCCCGGCCAGTGCGCCATGCTTTCCATTCCGGGTGTGGGTGAGGCCATGTTCTCCATCACCTCGTCGCCGACCAATACCGAGTTTATGGAGTTTTCCATCAAGAAGTGCGGCTGTCTGACCGATTGGCTGCATCAGGCCGAGGTCGGCCAGCAGATCACCATCCGAGGCCCTTACGGCAACGCCTTCCCGGTCGACGATGAGTTTGCCGGCAAGGATCTGCTCTTTATCGCCGGCGGCATCGGCTTGGCTCCGCTGCGTTCGGTCATCAACTATGTGCGTCATTATCGTGACCGCTACGGCAAGATCGATATCGTCTACGGCTCTCGTTCCAAGGCCGATCTGGTCGATTATCAGGAGATCATCGACGAGTGGATGACCGATGACGGTGTGGATGTCCATCTGACCATCGACCGTGAGGAAGAGGGCTGGGACGGCCATGTCGGTTTCGTTCCCAATTATGTGAAGGAACTGGCCTTTGATACCAATAAGGTGGCCATCATCTGCGGCCCGCCCATCATGATCAAGTTTTCGCTGGAGGGTCTGGCTTCCCTGGGCTTTACCAAGGAGCAGGTCTATACCACGCTGGAAATGCGCATGAAATGCGGCATCGGCAAGTGCGGCCGCTGCAATGTGGCCAATAAATACATCTGCAAGGACGGCCCTGTCTTCCGCTTCGATGAGCTGGATGAGCTGCCCGACGAGTATTAAGGAGAAAACCGCTATGGAAAATATGGTAAATGTTTATCTGTTCGGGAAGAAATACTCTGTTCCCGAAAACCTGACCATTATGAATGCGATGGAATATGCGGGCTATCAGCTGGTGCGCGGCTGCGGCTGCCGTAACGGCTTCTGCGGCGCTTGCGCCACCATCTATCGCATCAAGGGCGACCGTGACCTGAAGGTCTGTCTGGCCTGCCAGACCAAGGTGGAAAACGACATGTATGTCGCCACCCTGCCCTTCTTCCCGCTGGTCAAGCAGGTCTATGATATGAATACTATCAAGCCCACCGAGCAGGTCATGATGCAGCTGTACCCCGAGATCTACGCCTGCGTCGGCTGCAATGCCTGCACCAAGTCCTGCACCCAGGATCTGAATGTTATGCAGTATATTGCCTACGCCCAGCGTGGCGAGTATGAGAAGTGCGCCGAGGAGTCTTTTGACTGTGTGATGTGCGGCGTCTGCTCCTCCCGCTGCCCGGCCGGCATCTCTCATCCGCAGGTGGCCATGCTGGCTCGCCGCTTAAACGGTAAGTACCTGGCGCCCGATTGCGGCCACCTCAACGACCGTGTGCAGGAGATCAAAGACGGTACCTTTACCGAACTGATCGAAGCACTCATGCAAAAGCCGGTCGAAGAACTCAAAGAACTCTACAATAACCGTGAGATCGAGAAATAAGGAGGGGTGACAGAATGTATCCGGAAAGACTGAAAGAATCGCTGGCCGCCGTTGAGGCCGCCCGTGATGCCAATATTGCACTTGAGCCCCGCCGCATGACGGCGCAGGAGAAGGAAGACCTGCTGGCCGCCTACCATCCCGACTACCGTCAGGACCAGTTTGAGGTACTGACCATCGGCCCGAACAAGGGCGAGAAAGTGCCCAAGGAACTGGCCGCCTCTCTGCAGGCCGGCAGCCGCATCACCTCCGATTCGGTCGATCTGAATCAGGTCGACTATGATGTCGATGTGCTGGTCATCGGCGGGGGTGGCGCCGGTTCTTCGGCTGCCATCGAAGCCCACGAGGCCGGTGCCAACGTCATGATCGTGACCAAACTGCGTATCGGTGATGCCAACACCATGATGGCTGAGGGTGGCATTCAGGCTGCCGATAAGCCCAACGATTCGCCGGCCATCCACTTTGTCGATGCCTTCGGCGGCGGCCATTATGCCGCCAAGCGTGACCTGCTGGCCAAGCTGGTCTGCGATGCCCCCGAAGCCATTCAGTGGCTGGGTGAACTGGGCGTTGAGTTTGATAAGGATGCCCAGGGCAACATGGTCACCACCCACGGCGGCGGTACTTCCCGCAAGCGCATGCATGCCGCCCGTGACTATTCGGGCGCTGAGATCATGCGTACTCTGCGTGACGAGGTGCTGGGCCGTGGCATTCCTGTGGTCGATTTCACCGCTGCTATCGAGCTGATCCTCGATGATCAGGGCAACGCCGCCGGCGCTGTTTTGATGAATATGGAAACCAAGGAGCTGATGGTGGCTCGTGCCAAGACGGTCGTTATTGCGACTGGCGGTGCCGGCCGTATGCACTATCAGGGCTTCCCGACCTCCAACCACTACGGCGCTACCGCTGACGGTCTGGTCCTGGGTTACCGTGCCGGCGCCCGTCTGCTCTATGCCGATACCCTGCAGTACCATCCGACCGGTGCCGCCTATCCCGAGCAGATCTTCGGTGCACTGGTTACCGAGAAGGTGCGTTCGCTGGGTGCCAAACTGATCAACGTGAAGGGCGAAGCCTTTATGCATCCGCTTGAGACCCGTGACGTGTCGGCCGCTTCCATCATTCGTGAGTGCTCCGACCGTGGCAATGGTGTCGACACCGGTTCGGGCCAGGCCGTTTGGCTGGACACCCCGATGATCGAGAAGATCGGCGGCGAGGGTACCATCCTGCGCCGTATCCCGGCCATGCACCGCATGTTTGCCAAGTACGGCATTGATATTCGCAAAGAGCCCATCCTCATCTATCCCACCCTCCACTATCAGAACGGCGGCCTGGACATCAACGTTGACGGCCAGACCACCAACATCAAGAATCTGTTCGTGGCCGGTGAGGCGGTCGGCGGTATTCACGGCCGCAACCGTTTGATGGGCAACTCTCTGCTTGACATCATCGTCTTCGGCCGCAGCGCCGGCAAGAATGCCGCTGCCGCCGCCAAGGACGCAACCGTCGGCAGTCTCACTCTCAAGCATGTCGATGAATTTGAAGCACAGCGTGCCGCCGCAGGCATCAACGGTTCCGAAGTTTCTCCGAAACTGCTGCCTACCTACACCCACGGCAACCCCAATTTTGAGGGCAAAAAAGTATTCTAAATTCTTCGGAGGAATAAGTTATGGATATTTTCGGTAACGGAATGATCTCGGTAAACGGAGTCGCATTCCTGGTTTTCTGCGTGCTGGCCATTGCCGCTGTCGGCTATGCGCTGGGCCGCATCACCGTCAAGGGCGTCAGCCTGGGCGATTCGGGCGTATTCATCATCGCTCTGGTCTTCGGCTGCCTGTTCTTCCCTCAGTTGTCTTCGGCATTGGGTGGAGATAAGTTTACCACGGATGCGCTTAAACTGGTCGAAAATCTCGGTCTGATCCTGTTCGTGACCTCGGTCGGCTTCATTGCCGGACCTAAATTCTTCGGCAATTTGAAGAAGAACTTCAAGTCCTATGTGTTGATCGGGTTGGTTATCATTGCCATCGGCGCATTGGCTGCCGTCTCCTGCATTTATGTGGGTGTGGCCATTGAGCCGGACAAGAGCATGGAAGAGATGGCTGCGATGGTCGTCGGCCTGCTCTCCGGTTCGCTGACCTCGACCCCCGCCTTCTCGGCGGCTAAGGCGACCGTTCTTCCCGAGTTGGAAGGTCTGGTCACCGTCGGTCATGCCATCTCCTATATCTTCGGCGTGCTGGGCGTCGTACTCTTTGTGCAGTTGATCCCCAAGATGTGCAAGGCCAACATGGAGGAAGAGCGTGCCAAACTGGTATCGGTTGAAACCAGCGGCAAGGTACGCAAGGCGGTGGAGAATCTGATTCATATGGACGAGTTCGGCATCATGCCCTTTGCGCTGGCTGCCGTACTGGGCGTGCTGGTCGGATCGCTTAAAATTCCTCTGTCGGGCGAAGGTTGGACGGCACTCTTTGCCGGCCAAAAGATCGTAGGCTCTACCTTCTCTCTGACCTCGACCGGCGGCTGTCTGCTTATGTCGCTCATCTTCGGCCACTTCGGCCGTATCGGTCGTGTCAACATCATGCCCAAGGATTCCCTACTCAAAGTCTTCCGTGAGTTTGGCTTGATCCTCTTCCTCATCGGTGCCGGTGTGGCCGGTGGTGCGGAATTCATCAATGTATTCAAGCCCGTCTACTTCGTTTACGGCGTGTGGATGACCATCCTGCCTATGATCATTGGCTATTTCTTTGCCAGATATGTGCTCAAACTCAGCCTGCTCAACAATCTGGGTTCGATCACCGGCGGTATGACCTCTACCCCTGCGCTGGGTACGCTCATCAACGTAGCCGGTACCGAGGATGTGGCCGGTGCCTATGCCGCTACCTATCCCGTGGCACTGATTGCGGTGGTGCTGTCCTCGCAGTTGCTCATTACCATTTTCCGCTAAACATAAAAGGAGCAAGTAATACTTGCTCCTTTTTTATTTCTGTGGTATGATGGTAACAGAAAAGAGGTTTGCCAAATGAAAAACCTGAAAAATTGGATGATCAAACGGCTGCAGGGCGTCGGTACGGTCTTTATGAGTTTGCCGGCCGTTGTTGCCTTTTTACTGTTTGCCGCCATCGCCGCCGTCATGAGGATCGGTGCGCTGGGCGAGATCGAATTGATCGACAACCTGTTTTTGACCTTTGTCGTCGGGGCGGTCAGCAATTTACTGCTGATGCTGCTGATCCGCCGACGGGAAGGCAACGGCGGATGGCAGTTGGCCATTACCGGCATCGGCATTATCGTGCCCTGCGGTGTGTTTTTGTTGCTGTACGGCATGGAGGATGTGACTGGGCTTTGGGAAGCCCGCATCGTTGTGATGATCGCTGTTATGCTGCTCGGTATCGTGTGGCTGCTGTGCAAACGCCAGTCCTGCGGCATCACTGTGGCGACCTGGCTGCTGCTGCGTCGGCTTCTGGTCGGCGTTGTCTTTGGCGGGCTCTTTTTTGTCACCTGCGTCACGACCGGGTTTTTAGCGTCGATGATCGTCGGCATGACTATGACGTCCGAAGTGATATGGCAGTTGCTGGTCTTTGCCGCATTTATCTGTCTGCTGTTTGTGCTGCGTGCCTTTGTTGACTCGTCAGGTGTGCCGCAACAGAACGAAAGCGCCGGATATCGGCAGACGATGGAAAAGGTCGTATCCTACATCCTGATTCCGCTGGTGCTGTGCTTCTTTGTGGTCGAGCTGCTGCTTATTGTGCGTGCGGTCATCTACAACAATTGGCCGGAGGCGGTCGATACCTTTTCCCGCATGGCCGTCCTGCTGGGGACGGGTGTCTTGACCTATCTGCTGTGTAATCGGTTTGCCAATCGGTTTTGTCGGTTTTATCGGGTGTTTTTCCCCTGCGCAGGGCTGCTGCTCTTGGGCGTGGGCGCCTGGCGGCTGATCCGACTGATCATTCAGTACGGTATGACCGAAAATCGGTATATGGTCTTGGTCGGAGTGCTGGTCTTTGCCCTTTTCCTGATCTTTATGTTAACCGACTCGGCCGAAAAGGGACGGTTGGCCTGCCTGGTTCTGTCGGTCTTTTTGATCCTGTCGGTGCTGCCCTTTGTCAATTACCATACCGTGTCGGCCTATTCCCAGATGGCACGGGCCGAGAACATTATGGAACGTTACAACATGCTGGCCGACGACGGCATTCGCCCGCCGGCCGCCATGAATGAACATGATCGGCTGGAACTGTCCCGTGCTGTCCAGTATCTGTACGATCAAAAGGAAACGGCCATGGCCAAATGGCTGCCGATCTATTTTAATTTTTACGAGGACTACGCCGAAGTTTTCGGTGTGGCGGGCGAGTTTGATGCCACCGGCCAAAGCACGCTGGTGGCCAAGACCTATTTGGGCTTGCTGGCGGATAAATATTATCAGACCGACGGTTATGACATTGTGCTGACCAACTATACCACCTATAATCTTCTGAATTTTACCGCACAGGACATTGCGGGAATCAAGGGCGTGTATACTGTTCGGTTTTCGCAGGTGGCAGGCGACAGTCTGGTTGCCGTCGTAACACGGGACGGACAGACGGTGGCCGAGGCCGATGTGACCGACCAGTTGCTGGCAACGGCACAGTATTTGGGCAAAAACGCATCGAACGAAAACGAATCGGTATCCATGCCGCTGGAACAGATGACGGTTCAGTTTGAATCGGACGACATTCGGGTGCGGGTGGTACTCAAAAGCGTTTCGGTGACGGCAGACAGAATTTCCCGTGGATTGTCTACCGCTCTTACTGATATAATACTCATAGACGAAAAATAGGAGGACATACCATGAGTAACGAATACGGAAACGATATCATCGGCCTTGTCGATGAGGAGGGCAACGAGTCCAGCTATGAAATGATCGATGCACTTGAACGTGACGGGGTCACCTATGTTGCGCTGCTTCCCTTCAGCGAGGATCCCGAAGAGCAACTGGATGAGGATTATCAGGTGATGATCCTGAAGATGGTGCCCGATGAGAATGGGGAAGACATGCTGCTGAGCCTGGACAGCGAAGAGGAGTTCAACGAGGTCTGGGCGGCCTTTGAAGATCGTCTAAGCGACGATTACGAGATCGTAAACTAAGCGTCATCCTGCCCGGTACGAGAAATCGGCATCATGAACCTACATTTCGTTAAAGGGAGTCCGTCCGTGCTGTTGCCCTGCGTGCAGGCCTCCCGCCTTACAAGGGCGGACGTTGGAAGCCCATAAAGCAACGCCGGGACACCCACCTGCTCACAAGCGGGTCAGAACTGCCGGTGGAACGGCCCATGGTGGGATGACCAAAAAACCACATCCTTCGAAAGAAGGATGTGGTTTTTTGGAAAGTAATAAGTAATAGTGAATAGTGAAAAAGTAAAAGGTTGATGTGGGAGCATCAACCTTTTAGATATGTTTGATATAAATAATTGGTGACGGTGTAGCGGGCGGCCGAGGTGGAGGCGCCGAAGACGCCGATGATGACGGTCTTGCCGTCTTGGGCAAAGGCGGAAAGCAGGCAGTTGCCGGCCGGGCCGGTGGTGCCGGTCTTAAAACCGATGCAGTAGGGGTTGTAGTAGGCTGACGAGGCATACAGCAACTGATTGGAGTTGCGCCAGCCGGAGGCCGAGGTCTTTTTGACGATGCTCATCACCGTCGCATTACGCTTGCAGAGGATGGCCAGCGTCAGCAGATCCTGCATGCAGGAATAGTGGCCGGAGGCGTGAAAGCCGTCGGGATTTTTGAAATAGGAATTGTTCAGCCCGTTTCTTTGTGCCCAGGCATTCATCTCGGCCACAAAGGCATGTACGGCGGCACGGGTATCGGCGGCACTGGGATCAATGATCTTGCCGACATGGGCGGCCAGCGTGTAGGAGGCGTCACAACCGGAGGGCAGCAACATGCCGGCCAACAACTGGGCTACGGTATAACTTTTCCCCTTTTGCAGATAGGCGCTGGAGGCATTGGCCGCCACCATCGACAGCTCATCGCCAACGGTGCAGACACGGTCGGTCGAGGCATATTCCAGTACGACCAGCGCCGTGACCAGTTTGGTGATGCTGGCCGGATAGAGAGCATCGTACATGCCGCCCTGGTTAAAGACCAGCCCCTTGGCATAATCGTAAACAAAGGCCTGCCTGGCCGCAACCGTCGAAGCCGAGGGCGTTGAGGGGACGGCAGGGGGGACGGGTTTGGGAGCCGGCGGCGTGTAGCCCGGCTCGGTGACGGCATGCCGTGTTTTATTGGCGGCGTTGGATACCGTTTGGGGGAGCCGATAGGACGGAGTCAGCGCCGAAAGCCGCTGGACGGAGGTGCTCTTTTCATGATGCAGTTGTGCTGAGGCAGCGGCGCATCCGCTCGTGATGAGCAACAGCCCGATCAACGCAGCGGCGCACAGCCGTTTGAAAAGATGTCGTTTCATGCTCTCAGTATAGCCTATTTCGACGCAGTTGTCAAAAGAATTGAGGCGCAACCCCTTGTCAATGGGCCAAAATCATAGTATAATAACAAGAAAATGTCTTTTTGCGGAGGAAATTATGGCAAAAGAAAAGCTTGTGCGTGAGATCACCTCGATGGACGAGGATTTTGCGCAGTGGTACACCGATATTGTAAAAAAGGCGGATCTGATCGACTATTCCAGCGTGCGTGGCTGCATGATCTTCCGTCCATACGGCTATGCCATTTGGGAGAACATCCAGCGCATCCTGGACGGCATGTTCAAGGCGACCGGCCATGAAAATGTCTATATGCCCATGTTCATTCCCGAAAGCCTGCTGCAGAAGGAGAAGGATCATGTCGAGGGCTTTGCGCCCGAGGTGGCCTGGGTCACCCACGGCGGCAGCGAGAAGCTGAGCGAGCGCATGTGCGTGCGCCCCACCTCCGAAACGCTTTTCTGCGATCATTATAAGAATATCATCCATTCTTGGCGTGATCTGCCCATGCTGTATAATCAGTGGTGCAGCGTGGTGCGTTGGGAGAAGACCACCCGCCCCTTCTTGCGTAACTGCGAGTTCCTGTGGCAGGAGGGTCATACCATGCACGCCACCAAGGAAGAGGCGGTGGCCGAGACCGAGCAGATGTTAAACATCTATGCCGATTTCGCCGAGAAGAGCTTGGCCATTCCGGTGGTCAAGGGCCGCAAGACCGAGAGCGAGAAATTCGCCGGTGCGGAAGCCACTTATACCATTGAAGCGCTCATGCACGACGGTAAAGCGCTCCAGAGCGGCACCTCGCATTTCTTCGGTGACGGCTTTGCCCGTGCCTTTAATATTACCTATTCGGATAAGGAAAATAAACAGCAGTATCCCTTCCAGACTTCTTGGGGTGTGTCCACCCGTATCATCGGCGCTATCATCATGACCCATGGCGACGATAACGGTCTGGTGCTGCCGCCGGCCGTTGCCCCCATTCAGGTGGTGGTCATCCCGGTGGCCCAGCATAAGGAGGGCGTATTGGATAAGGCCTATGAACTGCTCAACACCCTCAAGGCCGCCGGCATCCGTGCCAAGATCGACGACAGCGACAACTCGACCGGCTGGAAGTTCTCCGAGTACGAGATGAAGGGCGTGCCCCTGCGTCTGGAGATCGGGCCTCGTGATATGGAGCAGGATCAGTGCGTCATCGTTCGTCGTGACAACCGTGAGAAGACGGTCGTTGCGCTGAGCGAATTGACCACGGCGGTGCCCAAACTGCTTAACGATCTGCATGAAGGTCTGTACAAGGCCGCCAAGGAGCGCACCGAGCGCATGACCTACGATGCCCATTCGATGGATGAACTTAAAGATATTGCCGCCAACAAGCCCGGTTTCATCCGTGCCATGTGGTGCGGCGATCCCGAATGTGAAAAGAAGCTTAAGGATGAGGCGGGCGTTTCCTCCCGTTGCATGCCCTTTGATGCCGAGGCGATCGGCGACACCTGCGTCTGCTGCGGTAAAAAAGCAAAGGCTCTGACCTATTGGGGCAAGGCCTATTAAGGAGAAGACTATGTATAAGAAGATCGGTACAACATGCGTACAGGGCGGCTACCGCCCCGGCAATGGTGAGCCCCGTCAGGTGCCCATCATTCAGTCAACCACCTTTAAGTATAACACCAGTGACGATATGGGAAAGCTCTTCGACCTGGAAGCCAGCGGCTATTTCTATTCCCGCCTGCAGAATCCGACGGTCGATATGGTAGCGGCCAAGATCTGCGAGATGGAGGGCGGTACCGCCGCCATGCTCACCTCGTCGGGTATGGCTGCCTCTTTCCTGGCCGTCTTTAATCTGTGCTCCTGCGGCGATCATTTCGTTTCCTCGTCCACCATCTACGGCGGTACCTTCAATCTGTTCAATGTTACGCTCAAGCGCATGGGCATTGATTGCACCTTCGTTTCGCCCGATGCCGATGAGGAGGAGCTGGCCAAGGCCTTCCGTCCCAACACCAAGCTGGTCTTTGGCGAAACGATCGCCAACCCGGCTCTGAAGGTGCTGGATATTGAGAAATTTGCCCGTGTGGCCCACGCCCATGGCGTGCCGCTGATCATCGACAATACCTTCCCCACGCCCGTAAACTGCCGTCCCTTTGAGTTTGGTGCTGATATCATCGTTCATGCCACCACCAAGTATATGGACGGTCACGGCAGTGCCGTCGGCGGTGCCATCGTCGATTCGGGCAAGTTTGACTGGACCAAGTATCCCGACAAATTCCCGGGGCTTTGCACGCCCGATGAAAGCTATCACGGCGTGACCTATACCGAGCGTTTCGGTATTGAAGGTGCGTATATCACCAAGGCCACCGCACAGCTGATGCGTGACCTGGGTGTTACCGCCGCTCCCATGAGCGCCTATCTGCTTAACCTGGGCTTGGAGAGCCTGCATGTGCGCATGAAGCAGCATTGCGAGAATGCGCTGGCGGTGGCAAAGTTCTTGGAGTCGCATGAAAAGATCTCCTGGGTCAACTATCCCGGTCTGGAGAGTTCGGAAGACTATGAACTGACACAGAAGTATCTGCCGGGCGGCACCTGCGGCGTCGTTTCCTTCGGTGTGAAGGGCGGTCGTGAGGTGGCCAAAGCCTTCATGGGACATTTGAAGATGATCGCCATTGAGACCCATGTGGCCGATGCCCGTTCCTGCTGTCTGCATCCGGCAACGGCTACCCATCGCCAGTTGTCCGATGAGGAATTGGTGGCTTGCGGTGTCAGCCCCGATCTGGTGCGTCTGTCCTGCGGCATTGAGGATGTCGAGGATCTGATCGCCGACATCGAGCAGGCTCTTGCGCAGGTGTAAGAGATGCCCATTAAGATTCCCAACGATCTGCCGGCGGTGCAGACGCTGGCCAACGAAAATATTTTCGCCATGACCGAGACCCGGGCTATTACCCAGGACATTCGGCCGCTCAAGATCGTTTTGCTCAATCTCATGCCCAAAAAGATCGAGACCGAGACCCAGATCTGCCGCATCTTAGGCAATACCCCCTTGCAGATCGAGTTGACCCTCATCCACATGGCCTCCCACGAGTCCCACAATACGGCGCAGGAGCATCTGCTGGCCTTCTATAAGACCTTTGACGAGATCAAGGAAGAGAAGTTTGACGGCATGATCATCACCGGTGCGCCGGTCGAGCTGGTCCCCTTTGAGATGGTCGACTATTGGGAGGAACTGCAGATGATCATGGATTGGAGCGTCAAGAATGTCCATTCGACCATGCACATCTGCTGGGGGGCTCAGGCCGGGCTCTATCACCATTACGGCATTGATAAGCACACCATGGATCAGAAGCTCTTCGGCGTGTTTGAGCACACCGTCGATGCGCCACGCTCCATGCTCATGCGTGGCTTTGACGATGTCTTCTATGCGCCCCATTCCCGCTATACCTATGTTAAGCGTGAGGATATTGAGGCGGTGCAGGATCTCAAGATCTTGGCCTCGTCTGAGAAGGCGGGGGTGCACATCGTCGGCAAGAAGGGCGGCCGCCAGTTCTTTGTGATGGGACATTCGGAGTACGATCCGCTCACCCTGGATGCCGAGTATCAGCGGGATACGGCGGCGGGTCTGGGAACGGCCATCCCTGAGAATTATTATCCCAACAACGATCCCGGCCGAGAGCCGATCGTGCGTTGGCGCGGCCATGGCAGTCTGCTGTTTATCAACTGGTTGAACTACTTTGTTTACCAGTCGACCCCCTACGATATTAAAGAAATTCAGTAAAAAAGAGAGCCTTTTGGGCTCTCTTTTATCATTTTTTCAGCGCTTTTTCGGCTGTTTTTAGCTCATTTATGATGGAAATCTGCTGTGGGCAGGCCGATTCGCACTTGCCGCAGGCGATACAATCACCGGGTTTGCCGTGGCGGGCGGTGACGATGTTATAGGTGCGCCGAGCACCAGCGGTGTTGTTGTAAACGGTGAGGGTGTTGTAGCAGGAGAAGATATCGGGGATGGGGATATCGTTCGGGCAGCCCTTGACGCAGTATTCGCAGCCGGTGCAGGGGATGCGGGGCGTGGCCTTGAGGACGTCGGCGGCTCGGAATAGGGCGGTGCGCTCTTGGTCGGTCAAGGTGATATTTTTCATGGTGTTGAGATTATCCTGCACCTGTGTGATGGTTGACATGCCGCTGAGCACCGTCAGTACCCCGTCGAGGTCGGCGGCAAAGCGAATGGCCCAGGAGGCGAGAGAGGCGTTGGGATCGAGGGCGGTGAGATGGTCGGCGGCGGGAGAGGGGAAGTTGGCCAGCGAGCCACCCTTGACCGGCTCCATGATAATGACGGGCTTGTTATACTTGCGGGCCATCTCGTAGCATTTGCGGGACTGGATGGTCTTATCCTCCCAGTCGACATAGTTGATCTGCAACTGGACAAACTCGGCTTCGGGGTACTTGATCAGCACCTGCTCGAGCGCATCGGCGGTATCGTGGATGGAGAAGCCGAGGTGGCGAATGAGCCCCTGCTCCTTTTTCTCTTTCAGGTACTCCCAAATGCCCCACTCCTCAAACAGGTCGGTGCGTTCCTGGCCGAGATTGTGCAACAGATAGAAATCGAAATAGCCGCACTTGAGGTTATCCAAGGATGTGTCGAACATGGCCTTGGCCTCGTCGGCATTTTTGGGGCCCAGCCAGGCGGGAAGCTTGGTGGCGATATAGAAGCTTTCCCGGGGATATTGTTTGACCACCGTTTCATAAATGGCACGCTCCGATTTGCCGTCGTTGTAGGCGACCGAGGTGTCAAAATAGTTGCCGCCGGCGGCCATATAGGCATCGACCATCTCTTGGGTTTTGACAAGGTCGATCTCGCCATCGACCATGGGCAGGCGCATCATACCAAAGCCTAATTTACTCACATTCTGCATGTTCATATACCTCCGTTAGTTTCTGACAGACTTCAATGGCAGTGTCCAGGGCATTCCCCTGCACCCGACAGGACAGATAGGGATCGGTGCCGGCCGAGAAGAACATATTGCCCTTCATGGCCGAGATGACATGGGCGATCTTTTTCATATCAAATTTGGCCAACTTGATGATGAGCATCTTATTCTTTTCGGTCAGCTCGGTGACGCCGCAGGCGGTGCATTGGGCTCGTATCAGGGAAACATCCATCAGTGCCAGCACCTCGCGCGGCGGATCGCCGAAGCGCTCAATGAGTTCATCTACGATATCCGATATGTCGCTGTCGTTTTCAATGGCAGCAATCTTTTTATAGAGGTCAACACGGGCCAAGGAGGAGTCGATATAGTCCTCGGGGATAAAGGCCGAAACCTTCAGGTCGATCAGGCACTCACTTAATTTTGCCTTAGTTTCGATGCCCTTTTCCTCGTTGATGGCCTGATTTAATAACTGCATATACATATCGTAGCCGACGCTGTCCATGTGGCCGTGCTGCTGGGCACCCAAGAGATTGCCGGCGCCTCTTATCTGCAGGTCACGCATGGCGATCTTGAAGCCCGAGCCGAACTCGGTATATTCACGGATGGCATCTAATCGTTTGCGCCCATCCTCGGTGAGGGTGCGACCCTGGCGGTAGGTGAAATAGGCGTAGGCGTGCTTATAACTGCGCCCCACCCGTCCTCGGATCTGGTGCAGTTGCGCCAGCCCCAAACAGTCGGCATTTTCAATAATAAGGGTATTGGCATTGGGGACATCCACACCCGTTTCGATGATGGTGGTGCAGACCAGGATATCAATCTTGCCCTCGGTCATGCGATCCCAGATCTCGCCCAATTCCTCCTTAGCCATCTGGCCGTGCGCCACCTCGACCACCGCATCGGGGATGGCCTCGTTGATGAGGTTGGCCGTTTTATAGATGGTTTCGACCCGATTATGCAGGTAATAGCATTGGCCGCCACGGGAGAGTTCTCGGCGCAGGGCGTCCATGATGAGAGAGGTGTCATATTCACAGACATAGGTGGAGATGGGGTGGCGGTCGTTGGGCGGCGTTTCGATGACCGACATGTCACGGATGCCCGACAGCGCCATATTGAGGGTGCGGGGGATGGGGGTGGCCGACAGGGTCAGCACGTCGACATATTTGGACATTTCCTTGAGGTTTTCCTTATGGGTGACGCCGAACCGCTGCTCCTCGTCGACGATCAGCAGTCCTAGATCTTTGAATTTGACATCCTTTTGCAGGATGCGGTGGGTGCCGACCAAGATGTCGATCTCGCCTCGACGCAGGCGGCGCAGGATGGCTTCCTGCTGCTGCGGGGTGCGGAAGCGGGAGAGCAACTCGATGGAAACGGGGAAGCCCTCAAAGCGGCGCAGCATGGTGTTGTAATGCTGCCAGGCCAGCAGGGTGGTGGGGGTGAGCATGGCTACCTGCTTGCTATCGAGCACGCATTTGAAGGCGGCACGCAGAGCCACCTCGGTCTTGCCGAAGCCGACATCGCCGCACAGCAGTCGATCCATGGGCGAGGGCTTTTCCATATCGGCCTTGATCTCGGCGGTGCACAGAGCTTGATCCTCTGTTTCTTCAAATTCAAAGGAGCTTTCAAACTGGCGTTGCCAGTCGTTATCGGGGGAGAAGGCGTGGCCGGGTGTGTTCTGGCGGGCACTGTAAAGGGCGATGAGCCCCTTGGCCAGATCCTTGACGTTGGCCTTGACACGGGACTTGGCTTTGGCCCATTCGCCGGTGCCGAGTTTGTTGAGTTTGACCTTGACCTCGTCGGAGGCGCCGACATATTTGGAGATCAGATCAAACTGGCCGCAGGGGATAAAGAGAGTATCGGTGCCGGCATAGCGGATGCGGATAAATTCGCGGGTGATGCCCTGCGTTGTTACCTGATGCACACCGTCATACAGGCCGATGCCGTAGTTTTCATGGACGACATAGTCGCCGATCTTGATATCGGAAAAATCGTTGATGGCACTACCCGGTTTGTAGCGGCTGTGCCGTTTTTTCTTTTTGCCTGAGATGCGGGCGCTGCCGATGAGGGCAAACTTGGCATCCCGATCATAAAAGCCGCCGGGGAAGCCGGCGCCCAGAATGGCGGCCGCTCCCTTGGGCATATCCGCATCCTCACGCAGGACGGCGCAGGAGATGTTGTGCTCATTAAAGAGGGTGGGCAGATAGGTGGCACGGGCGGCCGACCCGGCAAAGATGGCCAGATCGCCGCTTTGCAGATAGAAGGCGGCATCTTCACACAAGGCATTTTCACTCGATGGTGCGTTGAGTGAGGTGACATGATAGCCCTGCACCAGTTGGAAGGTGACGCCCTTTTCCTGGCGCAGAAAATCTTCGAGCAGGACAAGGCCCTGCTGCTCCATTTGGCCGATCACGGCGGTCGGCTCATTGTAGCAGGCACGCCCCATGACGGCGGCGCCTCGCTCGGCCAGCGAGGTCAGATCCTGGGAGGTGCGGAAGACAAAGCCTTCCATGGCATCTCGCAGTTTGGGCAGGTCATAGCAGAGGCACAGAGCCTGCGGATCATAATCGAGCAAGGTGGGGCCGGCCGGATGGATCAGGGGCAGAAAACGGTCGATGCCCTTAAAGGTGCCGGCCTGGAGCGTTTCCAGGTCGTGGCGGGCATTGAGGATGGCGTCATCATCGTCGCCCTGCTCTACCTTGGCCAGTTTGGCCCGCATGCGTTTTTCGATCTCTTTGGTAACTTCGGGGGTAAGGGCCGCCTCAGCGACCGGAAGGATGCGGGCGGTATCAATATCCTCGACCCGACGCTGGGTCTTGGGATCGTAATAGGAGAGGGAGTCGATCTCATCGCCGAACAGTTCAAAGCGTACCGGATAGGGCGCACCGGGTGCGAAAAATTCGACGATGCCGCCACGGTGGGAGAACTGGCCGGGGTGTTCGGTCAGTTCGCTGTGGGTGTAGCCGCCCCCGCTCAGGAAACGCAGGATGGCATCCAATTCGGCTGTGCCGCCGCAGGTCACTGTTTTGCTGCGGCGTCGAAGCGCAGCAGGGGCGGGGGTCAGGGAGAGCAAGGAATCGGCCGGGACAAGGGCCAATCGGTAATCGCCGCGTGAGAGCCGATCGAGCGCACCGATGCGGGCATGCTCTTGCGTGTGCGAGATGTTATCAAAGTTATAAAAGACATATTCACGGGCCGGCACGGTCAGCAGATCGGCCGACGGCATCAGCACCGAGAACAGGTCATACAAGCGCTCGGCCTCGCCCCGTTCGGGCAGCACGAGCATGACCCGGCCATCCTGGGAAAGGAGCCGGGTAAGAAAGATCTTGTAACTTTCGCACAGGCCGGTGGCGTAGGCCGGAAGAAGACGGTTACGCACGGCTTGGCGAAGTTCTTGGGTTTTTGGGTTTTTGAGCAGGTGTTTTGAAATGTAGTCCATCGTTGAGAATAAACAGGGCGCAGCTTCACGCTGCGCCCGTGGATCATGCTTCCGGTGAAGCCGGTGCGGTATTGTATTGGTTCATAGCGTCGGCGATCTTTCCGTCGAGCATCAGGCAGATGGCGTCGAAGACATCGGGCAGGGCAGCGTCGATCTTCTTGCGCTCGGTTGCACGAAAGTCGCCCAGCACCCAATCGGCCAACACGAACTGACCCGAGGGCTTGGTGATGCCGACACGGATACGGGGAATATCATAAGAGGCAAGGGCATGGATGATGCTCTTGATGCCGTTGTGTCCGCCGTCGGTGCCTTTGGGGCGGATGCGCATGCGGCCGGTGTCGAGTGCGGTATCGTCGTAGATGACGATGACATGCTCGGGCGAGATCTTGAAATAGGATGTGATCTTGGCCACACAATCGCCGCTGCGGTTCATAAAGGTGTGGGGCTTGACCAGCAGGACACGCTTACCGTCAATGACCGTGTTCCATACATGGCCCGACCAGCGTGACTTGCCCTTTTCCAGACCAAGCCGATCGCAGATATAGTCTATGGCCATAAAGCCGACATTATGACGGGTATTTTTATATTTTTCACCGTAGTTACCCAGGCCGACAATGACATAGTCAATGGCCGGGCGATTTTTCTTAAACATATCTGCTCCTTAGTTGAACAGGGTAGAGATGGGGCGATCCTCGTAGATGCGCTCGATGGCCTTGGCAAAGACGGGAGCGGTGGGCAGGATCTTGATCTTATCAATGCGCTTTTCGGGCGGTAACTGAATGGTATCGAGCAGTACCAGCTCCTTGATGGGGCTTTCCTGCAGGCGGTCGATAGCCAGGCCGGAAAGGACGGCGTGGGTTGCGGCAGCGGAAACTTCCTTGGCGCCGCCGACCTCGATCAGGGCCTTGGCGGCGTTGCACAGGCTGCCGCCGGTATCGACCATGTCGTCGAGGATGATCAGGCGCTTATCCTTGACATCGCCGATGATGTTCATGACCTCGCAGGAGTTGGCCTTGGGGCGGCGCTTGTCGACGATAGCCAGGGGCGCATCGAGCTTGGCGGCAAAGTTACGGGCACGGGTGACCGAGCCCAAGTCGGGAGAAACGACGACCAGATCGTCGTGCTTCTCACGGAAACGATCAACAAAATAGGAGGCGAGTAGGGGAGCGCCGACCAGATGATCGACAGGGATATTGAAGAAGCCCTGGATCTGGGGGGCGTGCAGGTCCATGGTCAGCACACGGTCGGCACCGGCGGCGGCGATCAGGTCAGCCACCAGCTTGGCCGAGATGGGATCACGGGACTTGGCCTTGCGGTCCTGGCGGGCATAGCCGAAATAGGGGATAACGGCGGTGATACGGCCGGCGGATGCACGCTTGAAAGCATCCATCATGATGAGCATCTCCATGATGTTGTCGTTAACCGGATAGTTGGTTGACTGGATGATAAAAACGTCGCTGCCGCGTACCGTTTCGCCGATGGAAACAGAAATCTCGCCGTCCGAGAACTGCTTGACCTCGCTGCGGCCGAGCGGCAGGCCGAGTTCTTCGGCTACGGCATGGGCCAGTTCGGGCGAGGAGTTGGCGGCAAAGATCTTGATGTTCTTACCGTGGGTGATCATTTGTTCTTCCTCCGTGTTGTTTATCTATATTTATTAAAACACACAAAAAAACATTTCCGGGACGATCGTAGATTCCGCAGGCGGGTGTGGAAAGAACGGGTCAGTCCGGAAATGCGGGCGCAGATCCGGGAATTGCAACTTTCGACAATGATGAAATCATGGCAAACTCCCTGTGCTTAAATTCTCTAATTTATATTATCCATGAAAATGCAAAATTTTGCAAGGCTTATTTTGCAGAAAATCGGTAAAATTTTAAAAAAATTATACATGCGAAAACTTATATGAAATTTAGAGAAATGACTTGAAAAAGAAAGCGAATTGTGATAAAATCACTTGGAATGTAAAATTACATAAAATAACCAGGAGGGTTTGACGAAATGAGTCACAAGTATGTTTACCTGTTCTCTGAGGGCGATGCTTCGATGCGTGAGTTGCTCGGAGGCAAGGGTGCAAACCTGGCCGAGATGACCAAGATCGGTCTTCCCGTTCCTCAGGGTTTCACCGTATCCACCGAAGCCTGCACTCAGTATTATGAGGACGGCAGAAAGATCAATGATGACATCCAGGCACAGATCATGGAGCATATTGACAAGATGGAAGGCATCACCGGAATGAAGTTCGGCGATATGGAAAATCCCCTTCTCGTTTCTGTTCGCTCCGGCGCACGTGCTTCTATGCCCGGAATGATGGATACAATTCTTAACCTCGGTCTCAACGAAGAGGTTGTCAACGTAATGGCTGAAAAGTCCGGCAACGCTCGTTGGGCTTGGGACTGCTACCGCAGATTCATTCAGATGTATTCTGACGTAGTTATGGAAGTCGGCAAGAAATATTTCGAGGTCCTTATCGATGAGATGAAGGCCAAGAGAGGCGTTACTCTTGATACAGAGCTTACGGCCAAGTCGGATCGTAGCCATGTCGTTC
>JAZOAH010000011.1:0-4162 GCA_045595395.1 Eubacteriales bacterium
AACTATTGCCCCGAATACGGTGCAAAGGATAGCGGCAAGGAAGATGCTACCGGTCTGTTCATCTACAATGTGCCCGGCAAGGATATCACCACCGTTACTTGGCACGATGAGGAAACCGGCGTGCCGGTTGGTAGCACCGATAACGAGTGGATGGATGTTGATATTGATCTGATTCCCTACATTGAGCGTGCGCTGTCTCTGGCACAGGCTCAGGGCTACATGAAGGGTGTCCAGATGGAAAGCGTCTATGTGGACGGTATGAACCTCGGTTGGGAAATGCCCGGTACCTACGACGCCGAAATGATCATCAAGAATCTGAGTCTGAAATCTTACGTCAACTCCGATTATGAGGCCGCCAGTGGCACTTATCCCTTCTTTGTTGGCTCCATGAATGATGTGGAGAATGTGGCCGTGGATGAGGCGCTGCGTTTTGAGTTGTCCAAGAATATGATCGAGATGGACGGCTTCGACACCAGCGTGATGATGTTGCGCTCTATCAAGAAGACCGATGGTCTGGCCGCTCTGACTCCCGAAATGGGCAAGCTGGTGGCACTGTATGAGAATGGTTTGACCGTAAATGGTGACAACTATGAGTTCTCGCTGGATCAGGATATGACCGTTACCTATACGCCTTCGGCGGAACTGCTGGCAGCAGCCGAGTCGGCAGACAACCTGAAATTCTACAGCGTCTCCAAGAAGGGTGTTATGACCGCTCTGGAGGGCGAATATGCCGACGGTACGTTCACCTTCGCGCTGAGCAAGATGGCGAGCATTGCCGTGGTGAATGCCAAGCCCGAGGCTCCTGTTGAGCCCGACGAGCCTGTTGATCCCGACGAGCCTGTCGATCCCGACCAGCCCGTTGATCCCGAGGATCCCGCTGATCCCGAGAGCCCCGCTACCGGCGATACGTTCCCGATGGCGACTCTGGCGCTGGCGTTGTTGTCTGGTGTGGCGCTGTGCGTATTCTCCAGAAAAAAGCGTGCCGCTTAAATAATTCCTGATTTGGCCTTACGCCCATATGCGTCATGTATATGGGCGTAAGCTCTATCCGGGGGAATGATTGACGGCGAAAACCGCCTGCGGTAAAACAAACGGTCGTTTTGCAAAGAAAGGTTAGGATGAGAACGATGAGAGATATACATTTAATCTGTAACGCCCATCTGGATCCTGTATGGCAGTGGGAATGGCAGGAGGGATTGGCGGAGGCATTATCCACGTTTCGCATTGCAGCGGATTTCTGCGAGCAGCAGGATGGCTTTGTGTTCAATCACAACGAGGCGGTGCTATATCAGTGGGTGGAGGAATATGAGCCGTCGTTGTTTGCTCGTATTCAGTCGCTGGTACGGGAGGGACGCTGGCACATTATGGGTGGCTGGTACCTTCAACCGGATTGCAACATCCCGGGCGGTGAGTCGATTTGGAGGCAGATACTGGCAGGGCGCCGATACTTTCTGGAAAAGTTCGGAGTATCACCGACTATAGCCATGAATGTCGACAGCTTTGGCCATAGCCGGGGATTGGTTCAGCTGCTGAAAAAGACCGGCTACGACGGATATTTGGTAGGTCGCCCTGCGATTGATGCTTGTGGTGCACCCGGGGAAGAATTCTGCTGGGTTGGCTACGACGGCTCGGAGATTACGGTGCACTTGACCAATGTCGGATACAATTCCTTTATTGGGCACGCAGCGGATAAGATACGGGATTACTGTGCCACTCATCCGGGCGATCAGCCGCTGATGATTTTGTGGGGCATTGGTGATCATGGCGGCGGTCCGTCCAAAGTCGATTTGCACGATCTGGACGTCCTCAAAGAGAAAATGGCGCAGGAGGGTACCGGTAATTTGATTCACAGCACGCCGGAAACCTACTTCGCTTTATTGGACAAGAAACCTTTGCCGCGCTATACCGGCGATCTAAATCCCTCTATGCCCGGATGCTATACCACACAGGTGTCCATTAAGCAGGCATACAGTCAGTTAGAAAGTCATCTGCTGATGACTGAAAAGATGGCGACGGCAGCACAACTGCAGGCAGGGCTTCCTGTTGACACGGAGACGCTCCGTCAGGCAGAGGAATGCCTGCTGTTCCACAGTTTTCACGATATACTGCCGGGCACCTCAATCAAACGGGCGGAGACGGCCAGCCTGCGTGCAATGGGTGGTGCGCTGTCGATGTTGGATAAGATGTCGATGCGTTGTTTTGCTGCGCTGGCCAAAAACGTGCCTGCCCCGGAACAGGGTACGATTCCCATGCTGATTTACAATCCTCATCCACATCCGGTGGAGATGCCGCTTGTATGTGAATTCCATTTGGCGGATCAGAACCGGAGCGGCACGTTCACAACCTATCATGTCTATCAGGATGGCAAAGAGATCCCGATGCAGATGGAAAAAGAGGATAGCAACATCCCCATTGACTGGCGCAAGCGACTGACCGTACAGCCGACGCTGGCACCGTCCTCGCTGACCGTGCTGAACTTCCGACCTGAGATTTTGCCGCAAAAGCCGAAGTTGGAACAGCAAAGCGGGGAGGAGATCGTGCTGAACGCAAATGGTACTAAGCTGTCCGTGAGCACGGTTTCCGGTTGGATAACCTGCTTAGAAACGGACGGACACGCCGCTTTGCGTGTGCCTGCCGGACAACTGATGGCGGTAAAGGACAACGAGGATTCTTGGATGATGACCACCGATCGGATTGCCGCTGATGGTGAGTTGTTCCGCATAGCGTCGCCGGAGGAGGCCGCACAGATCGCCGGTGTGAAACAACCTTTGGCGCCGGTACGAATTGTGGAACAGGGCCCGATCCGCACGATGGTGGAGGCGATTTTTGTGTATCGTAACTCCCACGCGATTGTTCGGTATTCACTGGACAGCAAGGGCGTAATGCGCGTATGGATGCGACTGTTTTGGGCGGAGAAGGATACCGCCGTCAAATGGTGCCTGCCTGCTGTATCTGAAGTTGCCGATTGTACGGTACAGGATATCTTTGGTGCTAAAACGCTCCGCTGTAACGGCAGCGAAGATGTAATGCAGCATTGGGCCGTATGGGGCGCTGATGGGCAGGCAGTGCGAGTCATCAACACTGGTGTGTATGGGTGCGATTACCAAAACGGTCAGCTTCGCATGACGCTTCTGCGGTCGCCGGGCTATTGCGCTCATCCCTTTGCGGACTATACGATCTTACCGCAGGATCGCTGGTCGCCTCGTACCGAGCAGGGTGAACGGGAATATTCGTTTGCGATTGTGCTGGGTAATCGTGCAGAGCTGCTGCGTACCGCTGAACGGGATACGCTGATAGAAAATCAGCTGCCGATGGCGGTGCCGATGTTCACCGCCGGTAACGGCGAGGTGGCAGGAACACTAGTAGAGATTGATGACCCGTCGGTGGTGATGACCGCCTGCCATCCGTTAGAAGACGGATGCGTATTGCATCTTTACCATGCTGCTGATGGGCAAGCGAAAACAATCGTGCGTGTTGCAGGAATGGAGACAACACTGAGTTTTAATGATTATGAGGTCAAGGTGATTAGCTGTGCAAACGGACGGATCACCGAATTAGACCTATTAGAAAAATAAAACCCTTTGTATAGAAGTAAATGGGTATATGTTAAGAGTCAAACGAGGTGAAAGAAATCTATCGCTTCGGAAACGGTATGGGCAGGGTGATGCCTGCCCATACTGTGATGACCATTCTCGTATCGGAATAAACACCCATTTGTGTTCCGAGTGAACAAAATCACGCAAACACCGTAAGCGTGTTTATAGGTGTTGCGTGGTCGTATTCCTCCTTTTGTATAGGATGAACGCCGAGACGGTCCTCGGCGTTCATCCTGTGGAGACAGTATAATGTGAAATAGAAAATAATGGCAGTGCTCACAATGTGGTGTTGCTTTGAAATGTACGAGGTGAAAGGGATGTATCATTTAGCCATAGATATCGGCGCTTCCAGCGGACGGCATATCTTAGGCCGTGTGGTCGACGGACGTTTGGAGTCCGAGGAGATCTATCGATTTGAAAACGGTATAGTGGAGCTGGATGGCACACTCACCTGGGATGTGGACCATCTGGTACATCAAATTAAGAAGGGTATTGCCCGCTGTGCCGAACTGGGCAAGATTCCTGCCACCATCGCCATCGACACCTGGGGCGTGGACTACGTCCTG
>JAZOAH010000012.1:0-66401 GCA_045595395.1 Eubacteriales bacterium
TTTTTTCGGGCACCGCAAACGTATGGGTCGTAGGTTCGATAAGTGAGACTCCAAGAAGGCAAGCGTCAGCGAAGCCTGATTGGCTAAGACGAACTTATGCATGCGAGCGTAGCGAGTCGTAGTCCTACTTTGAGGCGCCAACAGAAAAGACACCCAATCGGGTGTCTTTTTGTTGACTCTTTACGCAGCGCTTCGAACCTACGAGCCTGCGAGCCGCTTGCGGACGCAGGTTCGAGTCTTTTTATTTTTGCAACTTCGGATTATTCGTTCTATCAAGCAAATAATCAATACTTACATTGTAATAATCCGCTAATTTAATTAAGACCTCTGCCGTTAGTGAAATTACACCCGTTTCATATTGAGAATAGGTATTCTGAGATACATTAAGGTGTTTTGCTATATCTTTTTGCTTTATGTCGTTATCTTCTCTGATTCCCCGTAAATTTCTATATTGCATAATAATCACCCCGTGAATATTATGCATTATCTGCGATAAAGATATTGACAATTATCCGGAATACAGATATAATTAGAGTAAATACATGAAAGGAGCAATAAAAATGAGTTTTTGTTCAAAATGCGGAAAAGAAATTACGGATGAAGAAAGTCTGTTTTGCTCGGGATGTGGCAATAAGTTAGATATTCAATTAAAGGAAAAAGCATCAACCGAACCGAAATTGAAAATGGCACCGTTAAGTCCACCCTCCATTCGTGATGAAAAGAAAGAAAAGACAACAACAGTTATAGAGGGTGAAGCAAGTAGAAAACTAAAGACTACCTATTTTTTATCTATTGGCACTGCAATTCTTACATTTATTCTACGATTGAGCGGGCAGGAGACATTTTACACAATGGAAAACCTGCTTAATAATCGTAAAGTAATAGGTTTGGATCCTGACTATAAGCCTTTTTATACGATTATTCCTGTTGCTGTGGCTATCATAATTGCTTTACTGATGGTTCGGGATAGAGAAAGTGATCAACAGAAAAAACAAACGGCTATTATAATAAATGCCGTTTTGATCGTGTTGGCCATTCTATTTATATGGGTTGACCTTCCTTATGCCATCATTAACTAACCCACTAAGACACCCAATCGGGTGTCTTTTTTGTTGGCTCTTTACGCAGTGTGTCAACCCTACTCGTGGAGCAAAATAAAAATCCGTCCTCAAGAGAGAACGGATTTTTGTTTTGCTTTTTTTAGTGATTAAATGGTTGTCCAACCGCCATCGACGGTAAGAAGCTGACCTGTGGTGTAACTGGAAGCATCGGATGCAAAGTAAACGATGGCGCCGTCAAGTTCGCCTGCCTTACCGACTCTTCCCATGGGGCAATAAGCCATAACAGCCTGAGCAAATTCAGGAGTATTGATGATCTGATCTGTCATCTCACTCTCAAAGTATGCGGGACCGATGGCATTAACCGTAATGTTGTACTTGGCCCACTCACAAGCAAGCGCCTTTGTAAGCATGGCAACACCGCCTTTACTGGCACAATACGCACTGATGGGGCTTCCGTTCATTGACACAGTTGAATGGATAGAACCGATGTTAATGATTTTTCCATAGTTCTGCTTGATCATAACTTTTCCGACTTCGCGTGCTACGAAATAAACACCGTTAAGATTCGTGTTGATCGTCATGTTCCAAATGCTGTCTTCCTGAATTTCAGCAGGAGAACCTGTTCCGACACCGGCATTATTGACAAGAATGTCAATTCTTCCGAATCGCTCTACAACAGTTGCAACAGCATTCTTGATGCTTTCGGTATCCACAACGTCACATCTAACAGAAATGCACGCAACACCCAGAGCCTCAACTTCTTCTTTGACCTTTTCAAGTTTTTCAACTCGTCTTGCCAGTATAGCAACATTTGCGCCCTCTCTTGCAAGAGCAAGAGCAAACTGACGGCCCAGTCCGGATGATGCCCCCGTGACTACGGCTACCTTACCTTCGATATTGAATAAACGACTCATTAAAAAATCCTCCAATCAAAAGTTAATCAACGGACAGTTTTGTATATAAACAGCAGGTTAACTGCATCAATACCTAAACCATCAAGCCAATTTTTCTACCTCTAAATTTTATCATATTGTGAAATTTTTGTCAAACACATGATATCGACTACTTTGGTTATTGTACATACACAAAAAAGATCATCCCGTTTGGGATGATCTTTCTTATTATATCTTAGTTGCACTCGGGCTCGAGCGGGCCAGCCAACTCGTTTAAGTAGAAAAGTCTGCCGGGGAGGGTGGGGATAAAGGTCGAGGTGATGTGCATGTCGGGTCCGTAGTGAAGGGTGGTCAGGAAGCTCATGCCCTGCCAGCCCATGCCTCTGCCCAGGGCACCGTCAGCGCCGCCGATGGCATAATCAGCCTGGAGGAACAGGCCGGGGCCGATGGTGTTGGCGGTGCAGGGGACGAGGGTGGAGCGGCTCTTGAAGCTGGTAATGGCGTTTTGCTCAATGGTCAGCGGGTGGAGCTTGGCGCCGATGCGATAGGGAGCAGCCTTCCATTCCTCAACACTGTTGTAATCCTCAGCGAACTGCGGCTCCCAGAAGGCGATGTGGCACATTCTGCCGATGCCGTAGACCAGCACGAGCTTAGCGCCTTCAGCCTTCAATGCGGCGATCTTGGCGGGATAGGTCGGAAGATTGTCACGGGTGGCGAAGTTGCGCTGATTCTCGGGCACGGTGTTGTTGAGTTTATTGAAGAAGGCTTTCTTCATAGAAAACTCGAACGAAGCGGGATCGCTGCTGCTGAGGGTGTTGCCCTCGGCGTCGGCCCACTCGTCCATATTGAAGGTGTAGACATGATCGCAGGGGACCTTCCACTCATTGAGGAAATAGGCCGCCCAGCGGTACATACCCATCGGACCGACGGGCAGGATCATAGCCAGTTTTTGATTGGCCTCGCTGGTCAGTTTGATCTGCATGGCGATCTCGTGGCCCATCAGGGTGTCAAAATCACCCAGGCTGTCGCAGGCGACGGGGTTGAAGTCCTTATTCCAGAAAGCCTCACGGGCAACGCCCTTGTCGCAGCAAGCGTCGATCTTGGCCATATCCCAGCCCTTGGGATAAAAGCCTTCTAACAGGGAACCTTTTACTGTGCTCATAAAATCCATGATAATTTCTCCTTTTCTTTTAAGGCAAAAGCCGTTTGGTTGTACCTTTGAGATAGACCTGGCACATGCGGAAGCCTTCGGCATAATCGGCGCCGCACTGATAGCCACGATAACGGGAACAGGTCTTGATCATGTCGGCAAAATCAATACCGTCATGATCTCGCATCCAGACCAGCTGGCTGGCGTGACATTCGAGCATCTCCATTTTCAGGTCGATGGTGTCGCTGATATCGACATACTCGGTGGGAATAAAGTTGACGCCGGCGATGGTATCCATGTAATAAATGGGCACGAGTTTAGCCGGCTCGCCGTCGGGACGGCTGAAGACGTGCGGGTAATCGGTATAGTTGGGCAGGGTGGCCGTAAAGCTGGCATCAAAGACCAGGCGGGAAACGGCCGTATGGTCGGGCATATAATCGTCGGGGTTGTGGGTGATGATGACATCGGGGTTGGCGTAACGGATCACATCCACGATCTTATCTCTCGCCGCTTTGTTGTTGTCGTAAATCTCAAGGTCGTCAAAGCCGACCGAGATAACCTCTATTCCGGCAAGCGAACCGGCCTTTTTGGCTTCATTGGCACGAATGACACGAAGCTCATCGGGCGGGATAACGACATGACCCAAGTTTCCGCTCGAAACATGGGCAACGATGACCTTGTCACCACGCTGAACACATTTAGCAAGTGTTCCGGCACAGCAACATTCAACGTCATCCGGGTGACATCCAATGGCTAATACGTTCATAGAAATCCTCCTTAGCATTATAGTAATTTTATTATATTATAAAAATAGTGGGTTGTGGATTGACAAAGTGACAATTTTTTTATAAAATAAGCCTATCATACAACAAAAGTGTGATATGAACTTTTCGAGAGAATGGGGGGACGGTGTGCGAGGATTTGCGTTGAAAGAGGCGATCCATGTAGATCGCTTGATGAGTGATTTTTATTATGAGTTTCCCGCCGATTTCCATTTTGAGGGAGAGCGACATTCGGGCTGGGAGTTTGTGTATGTGGAACGGGGGAAGGTGAGTGTGGGTGCTGACCATGCGGCCTACCTGCTGAAGAAGGGGGAACTGGTCTGTCATAAGCCCTATGAATTTCACAACATCAAGCCGTACGAAACAGGGACGGCGGTGATCATCTTTTGTTTTGATACCGATAGCCGGCACATGGAGTATTTCAACAATAAGATTTTATCGGTCAATCAGCGGCAGAAGCAGTACATTAACGACATTGCCAACCGTGGGCAGAAGGTCTTTTTGCCCAAGGGGCCGTTGGAGATCGCCAGGGATAGACAGATGGATCGGTCGCCCGATGCTGGGGAGATGGACGAGCAATTTATCAAAAACTCGATCGAACTGCTGCTCATATCGTTGCTCAGCGCCGATGTCACCGAGAAGAAGAGCCGCATATCTCTGTATGAGCATCTCACACAAAGACAAACATTAACCAAACAGCTCATGGAATATCTGAATGAGAACATGAGTGAACAGATTAGGCTGGAGAGTATTTCAAGGCAATTCTCCTATTCTCTTTCGAGCATCAAGCGGATCTTTAAGGAAGAAACAGGCAGCAGCATTATGGCCTATCTCAACCAGTTGCGGCTGGTAAAGGCAAAGGAGCTGCTGCGCCAAACACGCTTAAGCGTGAGTGAGATTGCGCTTAAGGTGGGCTTTGCCAACACCTATTATTTTTCAAACGCATTTAAGAAAAGATGGGGCGAAAGCCCGTCCAAGTTCCGAGCACAAGAAGAACAGGGAGAATAAGAAGATGAAAACAGTACTCATTACAGGGGGCAACAAGGGAATCGGGTTTGCATGTGCCAAGCAGTTTTTGGACAACGGTTATCATGTTATGATAGCCGGGCGGAGCAAGGAGCGATTGGAAGATGCTCTCTCACGGTTGAATAGCAACAAGGCGGCCTATGTTTTATGGGATGTGGCGGACATATCGGCGGCTGCGCCGGCCATTTCGGCTGCCCATGCTATCTTTGGTGATATTGATACCTTCATCAATAATGCCGGCATTGTAACCGATGAAGACATCACGGGAAAGGATTTTCTGGAAAAGACAGAAGAGGCATGGGATGCGACCATGAACACCAACCTCAAAGGGCTCTTCTTTGCCATACAGGCGCAGGCCAGGTATATGATCGGCCAAGGGATCGAGGGGCATATTGTGAATGTCTGCTCGGAGATGAGCTTCCGCCCTGCCTATAACGCCTATACCAGCAGCAAATGGGGGGCCCGCGGCTTGACGATGGGGCTGGCCAAGCGACTGGCAAAGGACGGCATCGTATTAAACGGGATCGCACCGGGCGAGACGGCAACCGAGATCTTTAGGCGTCCTGAGGGGGAGAGAAAGGCCATCAATTCGCCCAGGGGTGAACGTGCTATGCCGCAGGAGATAGCCGAGGCCATTTATTTTCTGGCCAACAGCAAAAATATCATCGGTGAGGTGCTGGTGTCGGACGGCGGACGGCGGTTGCACTAAACAGCAAAACAGAGCGAGTCGATCGACCGCTCTGTTTTTTGTTATCCGAACAGCCCCTTTTTCTTGGGCATGGGGCGCAGCGGGGGCGAAAAGCGTACAAAGATAAAGTCGTCGCCGATCCGTTCGATGTCGCACCAGGGGATCTCATATTCGCTGCCACGGTCAAAAAAGGAATCCTTGCGGGCCGGCACGATAATGGCTACGATCTTGCCGGTATCGGTTTCAAACATGACATCGGTCACGCAGCCGAGTCGGGCGCCGTCAATGAGGTTGATCACCTCTTTTTCGCCGAATTCGCTGATCCTGCAATGACACATCCGGCATCACCTCCTGCCGCAGTATATGCGACAGGAGATCGTATTGATACAAAAAATAAAGGCAACACCCGAATGGGTATTGCCTTTATTTGGTGGACGATACAGGACTCGAACCTGTGACCCTTCGCACGTCAAGCGAATGCTCTACCAACTGAGCTAATCGTCCGTTGCTTGTCTATTATAACTGCTTCGTAATAAAAAAGCAAGCCTTTTTTTATTTTTTTCAAAAAAAAGAAAAAATACTTGATTTTCCAGGATGTTTGTGGTAATATAATTGAGCAATTCGCACGCTGTCAGATGCTTTGGGTGTGCCTAAGGGTCCTAAAGCAGATGATGACGGCGGAGGAAAAAACAATTTTCGGAGGAAAAATCATGGCAGTAATCTCTATGAAGCAGCTTCTCGAAGCCGGTGTGCATTTCGGCCACCAGACGAGAAGATGGAACCCCAAAATGGCCGAGTATATTTTTACCGAGCGTAACGGTATCTATATCATCGACCTGCAGAAGACGGTGAAGAAGGTTGAAGAAGCCTACATGTTCGTTCGCCAGATCGCTGAGGAAGGCAAGGATATTCTCTTTGTCGGTACCAAGAAGCAGGCAATGGACGCCGTGAAGGAAGAGGCTACCCGTTGCGGCATGCATTACATCAATGCTCGCTGGCTGGGTGGTATGCTCACCAACTTCAAGACCATCAAGACCCGTATCCGCCGCCTGGAACAGCTGCACAAGATGCAGGAGGACGGCACCTTTGATATGCTTCCCAAGAAGGAAGTTATCAAGCTCGAGCATGACATTGAGAAGCTGGAGAAGTATCTCGGCGGCATCAAGAGCATGCCCAAGCTGCCCGGCGCTCTGTTTATCGTTGACACCAAGAAGGAGCACAACGCTGTTTCCGAAGCCCGCAAGCTGGGCATTCCCATCGTGGCTATCGTTGATACCAACTGCGATCCCGATGAGGTCGATGTTGTCATCCCCGGCAACGATGATGCTATCCGCGCTGTCAAGCTTATGTGCGCTTGCATGGCCAACGCCGTGATCGAAGGCAAGCAGGGCGAAGCTTTCGTTGAGGAAGCTGAGACCGAAGAAGCTACCGAAGAAGTCGCTGAATAATCATCATGCGCCCGCCCAGGCCGGGCGGGCGTATCTATTTATTATAGGAGGAAAATATCATGGCTTTTACCGCTAAAGATGTTCAGAATTTAAGAGAGAGAACCGGTTGCGGCATGATGGACTGCAAGAAGGCTCTGGTTGCGTCCGACGGTGATGTCGATAAGGCGATCGAGTTTCTGCGTGAAAAGGGTCTGGCCGCTGTGGCCAAGAAGGCCGGCCGTATCGCCAGCGAGGGCGTAGTTGCTATCTATAACGACGGCAAGGTTGCCGCTATGGTCGAGGTCAACTCCGAGACCGACTTTGTGGCCAAGAATGCCGATTTCGTCGCTTTCTGCAAGGATGTGGCTCAGGTTATTGCCCAGACCAATCCTGCCGATGTCGATGATCTCAAGACCAAGACCATGGGCGACATGACCGTTGCCGATGTTCTGCAGGAGAAGGTGCTCACCATCGGTGAAAACATCTCCATCCGCCGCTTCTATCGTACCGAGCGTCCCGCTGTTGACTATGTTCACGGCGGCGGCAAGATCGGCGTTCTCACCGAGTTCGAGACCGATTGCTGCGCTTGCGACGAAGGCTTCGTTACCGTTGGTAAGGACGTCTGCATGCAGATCACCGCAATGAATCCTCAGTTCCTGGATCAGACCGCTGTCGATCCTGAGGTCGTTGCCAAGGAGAAGGCCATCATCATGGCTCAGATCAAGGAAGATCCCAAGAACGCTTCCAAGCCCGAGCAGATCATCGAGAAGATGGCTGCCGGTAAGATGGGCAAGTACTTCAAGGAGAACTGCCTGATCGAGCAGGCCTTTGTTAAGGACGATTCCATGACTGTTGGCCAGTATGTGGAAAAGGCCGCCAAGGAGATGGGCAAGGCCATGAAGGTTGTTGGCTATGTTCGCTTTGAAAAGGGCGAGGGCCTGGCTAAGAGAGAAGACGATTTCGCTGCCGAAGTTGCCGGCATGGTGAAATAAGTTTTGACATAGAATAAGCATGAGGCCTCGGTCTCATGCTTTTTTCTTAGGAGGATATATGAAGGTATTATTGATCAACGGCAGTCCCCGCAAGGATGGCTGCACCTATACGGCGCTGTGCGAGGTGGCACAGACCCTCAACGATTGCGGCATCGATACCGAGATGGTGCAGGGCGGCTCTGTCGGGCAGGATTGCACCGGCTGCGGCGCCTGCCGTACCTATGGCAAGTGTGTGTATGATAACGATATCGTTAATGAATTGGTGGAGAAGGCCAAGGAGGCCGACGGCTTTGTCTTCGGCTCGCCGGTCTACTATGCCTCGGCCTCGGGCGCACTGCGATGCCTGATGGATCGCTGCTTCTATTCGGGCGGTTCGGCCTTTGCCTATAAGCCGGCGGCGGCTGTGGTCAGCGCTCGGCGAGGCGGCTGCACCAATGCCTTTGACCAGATCAACAAATATTTCACCATCAACAATATGCCGGTCGTCCCGTCCCAGTATTGGAATATGGTGCACGGCGCACAGGCCGAGGAGGTCAAGCAGGACGAGGAGGGTATGCAGACCATGCGCACCCTCGCCAAGAACATGGCTTGGCTGCTCGGCTGTATCGAGGCGGGCAAGGCGGCCGGGATCGACCATCCGGCGCCCGAAAAGAAGCTGCGCACCAACTTTATCCGATGAACTGGCGTCGTTGTCAGGCGCAGGATGTTGCGGCAGTAGCGGCCATTTTTGCGCAGGCGCACGTCTTTATGCGCAAGCAAGATCTGCCCCAGTGGCAGGGGGAGTATCCCAATGCCGAGGATGTGCGGCGGGATATCGTGCAAGGCATCGGCTGGGTGCTGGAGGATGGCGAGATTCTGGCTTATGCTGCCTTGCGTCCCGGGGCCGAGCCAACCTATGCCCATATTGAGGGGGCATGGCACAGCGATGCGCCCTATCTGACGCTCCATCGTGTGGCGGTGGCTGAGTACGGGAAGGGCTATGTCGGGCAGGTCTTTGCTCATGCGGCGCAGATGGCCGACTGGCTGCGTATTGACACCCACGAGCAAAATAAACCCATGCGCCGTGCCATTGAAAAATTCGGCTTTGAGTCCTGTGGGATCATCTTTGTTGAGGATGGCAGCCCTCGCATGGCCTATGACAAAAAGACAGTGGATTAAGTCCACTGTCTTTTTTTTAATCGAGGATGCGGCCGTCGGTAGAGATGGTGACGATGCGCCAGGGGATGAACTTGCCGCTTTGTTGGAGGGCACGCTTGACGGCGTTTTCAATGCCGCCGCAGCAGGGTACTTGCATGCGGGTGACGGTGACGCTCTTGATATCGTTGTTGGCGATGATCCGGGTGAGTTTTTCGGTATAATCGCCCTCGTCAAGTTTGGGGCAACCGATGAGGGTGACATGATTGCGGATAAACTCGTTATGGAAATTGCCGTAGGCGTAGGCTGAGCAGTCGGCGGCTACCAATAGATTCGCACCATTAAAATAGGGAGCGTTGACCGGGATGAGCTTGATCTGCACCGGCCACTGCTGTAATTGGCTGACGGCGCTCGGTGTAGCGGCTTTGGCGGCCAATACGGCGGACTCATTATAAGCGGGGGCTTCTCGTTCTTCGAAAGAAATAGCGTTGGTAGGACAGGTGGGCAGGCAATCGCCCAGACCGTCACAGTAGTCCTCACGGGTGAGAACCGCCTTGCCGCCGATCATCTCGATGGCACCCTCGTGGCAGGCGCAGGCACAGGCGCCGCAGCCGTTGCATCTATCTTGATCGATCTTAATAATCGTACGGATCATAAGTAACAACTCCTTTCAACCTCATTATAGAATAAGAGAGTGATGAATGATGTTGTTTTTCCAATAAAAAAAGGAATCCTTACGGATTCCTTTTTGCATTACTTGATCACTCTTACTCGGATGACGCCGTCGATGGCTTTGAGAGCATCGACGATGCTGTCGTCGGCGGCAGCCACATCCAGCAGGGTGTAGGCCACATCGCTTTTGGACTTGTTGAGCAGGTTTTCGATGTTGATGCCCTTGTCACCGAAGAGGGTGGTAAACTGACTGATCATGTTGGGTTTGTTCTCATGCACGATGCAGATGCGGGGCAGACCCGAGGGAGCCATCTCCACGGCGGGGAAGTTGACGGCGTTGACGATGTTTCCGTAGAGCAGATAATCGCTCAACTGCTGAGCGGCCATGGTTGCGCAGTTTTCCTCGCTTTCGGGAGTCGAAGCACCCAGGTGGGGAATGGGAACGACATTCTTAAGGGTCAGCACATTCTCGTCGGGGAAGTCGGTCACATAACGGGCGACCTTGCCGCTTTCCAGGGCGGCCTTGAGCGAGTCGGTATCGACCAGGGCGGCACGGGAGAAGTTGAGCAGACGGACACCGTCCTTGCACAGAGCCAGCGCTTGATCGTTGATCATGCCACGGGTGGCATCCATCAGCGGAACATGGACGGAAATGTAATCGCATTTCTTATAGATGTCTTCAATATTGACGGCATGCTCGATGCGGCGATCCAGGCTCCAGGCCGATTTGACCGAGATGTAAGGGTCATAGCCCATAACATTCATGCCCAGATGCACAGCGGCGTTGGCCACCATAGCACCGATGGCGCCCAGGCCGATGACGCCCAGCGTCTTGCCTGCGATCTCAGGGCCGGCAAAAGCGCCCTTGCCCTTTTCGACCAGCTTGGCAACGCCGGTCTGGCCGTCGAGGGTCTTGGCCCATTCAATGCCGCCTACCACATCACGGGAGGCGAGGAAGAGGCCGGCCAGCACCAGTTCCTTGACTGCGTTGGCGTTGGCGCCGGGGGTATTGAAGACGACGATGCCCTTCTTGGCGCAATCATCCACCGGGATGTTGTTGACGCCGGCGCCGGCACGAGCAATGGCCAGCAGGGAATCGGGGAAGGCGACCTCATGCAGGGCGGCCGAGCGGACCATAATGCCGTCGTAGTCCTCCATGGTATCGTCATAAGTAAAGCTCTCGGGAGCAAAGCGGCTCAGGCCGTTTTGCGAGATCTTGTTATACAGACGGATCTTATACATGTGTTTTTCCTCACTTATTGGCTTTTTCAAAGTCCTTCATGAAGTCGACCAACTTCTGCACGCCTTCCATATCCATGGCGTTATAGATGCTGGCACGCATGCCGCCGACCGAACGGTGGCCCTTGAGGTTGACCAAACCGGCCGCAGTGGCCTGCTTAACGAAGGCGGCATCGAGATCGGCATTGCCGGTGACGAAGGGAACGTTCATGATGGAGCGATCCTCTCCCATAACGGTGGGATTAAAGAGGGCGGAAGCGTCCAGGTAATCGTAGAGCAGCTTGGCCTTGGCATAGTTGCGCTCGGCCATGGCCGACAGACCGCCTAATTTCTTGACCCATTCGAGCACGCACATGCAGACATAGATGGCATAGGTCGGCGGGGTGTTATACATCGAGCCGTTCTTGACATGAATGTCATACTGGAACATGGTCGGGGTGCACTCCTGGCAGAAGCCAAGCAGATCCTCACGTACGATGACGACGGTAAGGCCGGCAGGGCCCATGTTCTTCTGAGCACCGGCAAAGATCAAGCCGTACTTGGACACATCGACCGGCTCGGACAGGATGCAGGACGACAGGTCGGCCACCAGGGGAACGTTACCCGTCTCGGGCAGATTGGCAAAGCGAGTGCCGTAGATGGTATTGTTCTGGCAGATGTAGAAATAGTCGGCATCGGGGGTGAAGGTAGCGGGATCGAGCTTAGGGATATAAGAGAAGGTCTTATCCTCACTCGAGCCGACCACATTCATGGTGCCGTATTTTTTACCCTCAGAATAGGCCTTCTTGGCCCACGCGCCGGTCAGCACGATATCCGCTTTTTTGCTGTTGCGCAGCAGGTTGAGCGGGATCATGGCAAATTGCGAGGAGGCGCCGCCCTGAAGGAAAAGAACCTTATAGTTCTCGGGGATCCCCATCAATTCACGCAGAAGGCTTTCGGTGCGGTCTATAATTTCCTGGTAGGATGACGATCGATGGCTCATCTCCATAACCGACATACCGGCCGTGCCGTAACTAACCATCTCCGCTGCGCAGCGCTCGAGCACTTCCAGCGGCATGGCCGACGGACCGGCGGAAAAATTATATACTCTGTTCATGCTTTGTACCTCCTGTAAATAAAATAATTACCTATTATTATACAAGCCAAATTTCGACAAGTCAATATGTTTTAGCGCTTTAATTGGATAAAATCACCGATTTTTTACCCGAATCAGGATAACGGTGCGGTCATCCTCTCCCACCGAGCAACTTTCCAGGCAGGAGCGGCACATCGTATCGAGATCGTCGCCGGACTGAAGGGCCAGCAGAGCCTCGTCGGTCAGTTCCACGCCGTCGGAATGGAGCACCAGCAGGTCGCCGTCCTTTAGGGTGAAATAGCGATGCTCGGCCTCGGCCTGCCCCAGGATGCCGGCCGGAAAGGATGCGCAGGGAATGCGGTAACTGCGTCCCGCACGGATGACAAAGGTGTCGGATGCGCCCAGTTTATATAGGTCGACCCGCCCCGAAAACAGGTCAATATCGGCCAGGTCGAGGGTGGAGAAGGTCTGGGCGTCGGTGGCCAGCAGCAGGGTGGAATTGAGCAGGCGCAGCGACTTTTCGGCGCAAAAGCCGCTGTTCATGATGCTCTCTAAGATCTCACAGGTCAGCACGGCCTGACGGTGGGCGGCATCGCCCGAACCCATGCCGTCGGAGAGGGCTATCGTATGATGATAGGCGCTTGGGCGGAAGCGGACACAGGCATCGCCGCAGGCTCGTTCGCCCGCTTTGGGCTGTTGCGCTACGGCCACCTCCAGTTTGAATTTCTCACGTCGCCCCAGCAGCAGATGCCAGCCCTCCTTGGTAGGGGCGCAGGTCAGCACCGTCATGTTAGCGCCGCACAGGGCGCTGATGTCGGCTACCGTGCGGCGGTCGCCGGGGGCGGTGCGCATGCGAAGGTCGGCCTTAATATACAGACCGTCGTGGCGGTCACGGTAGACAAGAAGGGCGTGGACGCGGCAGCGCTTGGCGGCAAAATATTCTTCCATGCGGCGGGTCAGCGCCTCGTCAAAGCGCAGCGGCTGTGTGACCTGCTCACTCATCTCGCCGATGAGCTGAGAAAGGGTGGCGTACTGGGCGGCCAGTACCGTTTTGTTGCGGTCGCCCTCAATACTGTTTTGCAAGGCGGCACGGTGGGTCAGCCCCAGGCCGTTGGCGGTGTCCAGCAGGGTCTGCCAGGAGGGGCAACGGTCTTTGAAATGGTCGGGCAGATCACCCGATTGGGCGGGGCGGGATTCGAGAGTGGAGGCCAGGGTGCCGAACACCTTTTCGGTGTCAAAGCTGCGGCCGACCCGACAGGAGGTGCTGCGTGAGCAGCGGCGGCAGGTCGGCTCGGCGGCTTGATCCAGCGTGGCTCGCAGATCGGTGACGGTAAGAGGGCGATCGTTGGGGGTGAGGGTGCGGGAGATGCGGTCCAGGCTCTGGGCGGTGGCCGAGAGCCGGCTGGACAGGTAGGTGCATAGTGCGCTCGACTGGCCGGAGTCGGTGGCTGCCTTTAAGGTCAGCAGACGGGAGAGGGCGGCCGAGCCCTTTTCGGGCAATAAAATAAAGATGCCGCAGGCGAGAGATGCCTCGCATAGGGTGGCCAGCGCCGAGAGCGACCCATTTATATATAAGGAAAGAACGGATGCGCCCAGCAAGAAGACGGTCACGGCCCGCAGCCGCCCTTTGCGTCCGATCAGGCCGGCCAGAATGCCGCCCACGGCGTAGGCGGCGATGATGTGGCTGGTGCCCTCGGCGGCAAAGGAGAGGAGTGTGCCGGCAATGGCGCCGCCCATGCCGCCCATGGCTGCGCCGCCGTAGACGGCAAAGCATAGCACCAGAAAGGCGGCGGCCATGCGGGCGGGGGTAACGCCAAAGAGGGAGAAGCGGGCCAGGGGCAGCAGCAGGACGCATATGGTGATCAAAAGTGCGGCCGACTCGCTTTGTGTTAGGCCTGATAGACGTGTTTCGCTTTTGAGGGCGGCGGGCAGGCACAGGCAGGCGAAGAAGGCGTAAAGAACGCCCGACACCACCGAGAGGGCGCCGGTCAGCAGGTCGAAGGTCAGAAACCCGGCAAAGGATGCGGTCAGCAGATGAACAAAAGTCAAGCTGATTCCGGCCGTCAGCAACGATACGGTGCGGCGGGAGGCACGGCGAAAAAGGGCGGTGAGGATATGGCGCAGCGGCAGGGCCAGCAGAATGCCGGCTATGTAGACAAGGCCGCCCGAGCCTTGGAGCAGGTAACCGACGGCAGCGCCGCCGGCCACGGCAAAAGGAATGACCGCCTGATCGAAATACAGGCAGGCGGCGGCCACACCAAAGGGGAGCAGGCCGAAGGGCAGGGCGGCATTGGCGGCCAGCGCCCCGGCCAGTGCGGCAAGGACGGGCAGGCCCAACGCGGCGGCCCAGTCGGTCAAGGGTTTGGTTTGCAGACGTTTTCTCGTTTGTAGCATGATCGTATACCTCCGCATCTATTGTAGAGGGATGGCGAGGTGAAAGATGTCGCAAAAGAGATTTTTTCAAAAAAAGGTTGACAAACGCAGCAGAAAGGGGTATACTTAATGAGCAATAAAGCAGAACGTCCCGTTCTCACCGCCGGATATCGGTCTGTCGGTCAATAGGAAAAGAAGGCCTTTGGGCTTTTTTGTGTACGGGAACATTCTGTTTCCGTATTTTTTTGTGTTTGGAGGTGTCTTGCATAAAGACAAAGAGTTTGCTCATCAACGAGGAGATCACAGTCAAGGAGATCCGCGCCATTGATGCCGACGGCAGCCAGCTGGGTGTTATTCCCACCAAGCGTGCCATGGAGATGGCCGAAGCTCAGGGTCTGGACTTGGTGCTGATCGCGCCCAATGCCACACCGGCTCCCGTAGGCCGCATCATGGACTATGGTAAGTACTGCTTTGAACAGCAGAAGCGTGATAAGGAACAGCGCAAGAATCAGAAGACTGTGGAAGTCAAAGAGGTCCAGCTTTCCTGCAAGATCGAAGACAATGACATCAACACCAAGGCTAACCATGCCAAGCGCTTTTTGGGCGACGGCAACAAGGTCAAGGTGGTCGTCCGTTTCCGTGGCCGCGAAATGGCTCACACCGAGATCGGTGTTCAGCTGCTTGAGAAGTTCGCTGCGATTCTGGCTGATGTCGGCGTTGTCGAGAAGCCCGCTAAATTAGAGGGCCGCAATATGACCATGTTTCTTGCGGCAAAGCCTAATAAATAAATTACATTAAGAGAGGAGCTTAATCATGCCTAAGCTTAAGACACATTCCGGTGCCAAGAAAAGATTTAACCTGACCAAAAAGGGCAAGGTCAAGAGAGCCCATGCCTACAAGTCGCACATCCTGAACAAGAAATCCACCAAGCGTAAGAGAAATCTGCGCAAGGCCGCTTATGCCGACGTGACCAACGTCTACGCCGTTAAGCAGCTGATCCCCTACAAATAATTAAGACGATACGAAGGAGTTGATATAAATGGCTAGAGTGAAAGGCGCAATGGCTACTCGCAAGCGCAGAAATAAGATCATGAAGCAGGCTAAGGGCTTCTGGGGTGCAAAATCCAAGCAGTTCCGTACCGCTAACATCGCTGTTATGCGTTCGATGGCTAATGCTTACATCGGTAGAAAGCAGAAGAAGAGAGATTTCCGCAGACTGTGGATCACCCGCATCAACGCCGCTGCTAAAATGTGCGGCATGAACTATTCCACCTTCATGCACGGTCTCAAGCTCGCTAAGATCGAGCTCAACCGCAAGATGCTCGCCGAGATCGCCCTGACCGACATGGTGTCCTTCAAGGCCCTCGCCGACAAGGCTGCCAAGGCTATCACCAAGGCTGCTGAAAAGGCTGCGAAATAAAGAAAAATCGGCACTCTACTAAGTGTAGAGTGCCTTTTCTTGCTCATACTGTTGACAAATGCAACACAATATGATATAATCTTGATGCATAAAACAATAGCAAATCTTTTCTTTGCTTTAATATATGACCGTTCGGACATATGCGCCCGCATGCGAACGGTACCCAAGACGAAGAAAAAGACGAAGAAAAAGACGAAGAAGAAGATACTCTCTTCGAGAGCGCGCGGGCGTGCGTAGGCGAGGTGAGAATCATTCGGCCATCTCGCTGGAGAGGACGGCGGCCAGGATGGAGGCCAGGCGGATATCCTGCTCGGAGGCGATGGCGCCGTTGTCGGGGGTGAGCAGAGCGATGGCGCCGATGCAGTCGCTTTCCGAGATAATGGGAATGACGACCGATACCGCAGCGCTACCGGCTTCGGTCAGCTGCACACGTGCCGCATCCCCCGCCTTGCGGACAAACTGGGAGCGCTTGTGCATGAGATCGGCCAGCGTTTCGGATATGCCCTTTTCCTGATAATCCTTCTTGGGCAGGCCTGCAACGGCCAGTACCGTATCCCGGTCACAGACGGCCGCCGGCATGGTCGTCGCCTTGGCCAGCGCATCGGCGTAAACCTGCACCTTCTGGGTCATGCTCTGCATGGCCGAGTATTTCTTGAAAATGACCTCGCCGTCCCGATTGGTGAAGATCTCCAGCGGGTCTCCCTCACGAATCCGCATCGTACGGCGGATTTCTTTGGGGATAACAACCCTGCCCAAATCATCTATTCTACGAACGATTCCAGTTGCTTTCATATATAAAATCTCCTTGCTTTACAAATTTGTACTGCTAGTATCTGTAAAACAAGGAGATTTATACTTGGGTTTTTGCTCGCTTTTTTACCCTATATTTCTTGCAGATTTTCATCATATATTTTTTTAGACAAATCAAGTGCAATGAAGAACTGAAAAACCAGTGTTTATGCGGTTTTTTGGCTATTGCCCCATCATTTTTCGGTATGAGCCGGGCGGCAGGCCCGCATGCTTCTTGAAAAAGGAATTGAAATAATATTCATTGTCAAAATTCATGATCTCGCTGATCTGTTTTAGGGACAGAGAGGGATCGGCCAGCAACACCTCGATTTTGGCAACCCGTTTGCTGAGCATATATTCGCCGGGGGTTACGCCCTCAAACTTTTGAAAGATACGGGTAAGCTGTTTGGCGCTTAAATGGCAATATTCCGACACGTTGGCCACGCTTGGCGCCGTTTCGATATTATCATCAATATATTGCTTGGCTATGGAGATCATGGCGTTTTTATTCTGCGTGCGAGCCGGCTCTTTTTCTTTGATGCCCAGCATGCGAAAAGTCGAAACCAGGATCTCCAGGATATTATTTTCGATCAGGGTCGCCGAGATCTCCTTTTCAAGCAGGGTCTCGTTTAACACAAAGGCAGTATTGTCCGACATCCGCCGAGTAAGACTGCCTAAAAAACAGGCACTAAGCCCGTCGGTTTGCTTATTAAAGGTAATGGAGTATTTATGGGTATGGGGCGTTGAGGCAATAACCGTATGCGGGACATTAGGATATATCAGCAGAAACTGTCCGCCTTCGATCCGGTAGGTCGTGCCGGCTACATCATATTCCTGCCAGCCGTCGGTCACAATGTGCATTTCAAACCCTGTGTGGGAATGGTTCTTTTTGGTAACACGGCTGCGGTCACGGTCAAGCGACATTTCTTTGAAATAACATTGCTGTACCCCAAAGCGGCTCAGGCTGCCGGTTTCATCTTTCTCTGATTGTCGGTAAAGGATCTTCATGGTTTCACCCCTTTATGTGGATATTGTATCAGACATTTGGCTTGCTTGCAATAAAAAAGTCCCAAAATTATAAAAACAAGGCTCTGTTTTATATTGAGTGAATAGAGGCCGTCCATTATAATAAAATTGTACTTAATAAGGGGCCATATCATGAGGCAAAGGCTTAAGTATTATTGAGGCACCTGTTCATTTCTTTGCCGAAGCCAAAGCGGAGGTCGGCCCTCTTACCTATGCGCAATAATAAAAAATAAGGAGACAGCAACATGGAAATCTTAACGACAATGATAACCCCCTATCGTGCCGATGGCAGTATCGATTACGATACCGCTGAAAAGTATGTGGATTGGTATTATAATGAGGGGCTTGACGGCATATTTGCCGTATGCCAGTCCAGTGAGATCTTCTTCCTTTCTCTGGAAGAGAGAGTGGAGCTCAACCGCAGAGTGTACAAGAGAGCCAAAGAGCTGAACAAGGACTTTTTGGTGGTCTCTTCGGGCCATGTGTCCGACACGCTCGAAGATCAGGCCAAAGAACTCAATGCCATCTATGAATCGGGCACCGACGCTCTTATCCTGATCACCAACCGTCTGGATATCAACAATGAGGGCGACGAAGTGTTTATCCAAAACGCAGAAAAGCTGCTGGCCATGCTCCCGCCCGAGGCCAAGCTCGGCTTCTATGAGTGTCCCTATCCTTATAAAAGACTGGTTACGCCCAAGATCCTCGATTGGTGCCTTTCTACCGGACGGTTTTACTACATGAAGGATACCTGCTGCGATGCGGCCGTGATGCGTGACAGAAGCGAACAGCTCAAGGGCAGCCATTTCAAACTGCTCAACGCCAACTGCCAGACCCTGCTTGAATCCATGAGAAACGGCGCAGACGGATATTGCGGTATCATGTGCAACTTCCATCCCAAGCTGTACGCTTGGCTGGGCAAAAACATCAACCATGAAAAGGCTGATCTGGTGCAGTCGGTCATCGGTACCTTTGGCTTTACCGAAGTGGGCTTGCCCTATCCTCTTACCGCCAAATATCACATGAATCTGTGTGGTCTGCCCACCGAAAACATCGCCCGCAACCGCAAGTCGGAGGAGCTGACTGACTACGGCAGAAGCTGCATGAAGCAGATGAAACTGGCTACCGATGCGGTAGAAAAATGGCTGGAGGATTAACCGGATGAAAGGATATAACCGGTGGAGTTATACGCCCTATAAGCCGTTGATTCACAATGTGGGTGATATTTATATCTGCCGCATTGCGCCGAGCCCCAATGCCATCCATTTCGAGTGGTTAGCGATCGAAGCGGCCGAATATTCGGTGTTTTATCGCAAAAGAGAGGATGCCGAATTTGTCTGCTGCGGAAAGACGACCCAAACAGCCTTTGATATCGAAGGACTGGAAACCGAAACTGACTTTGAGTTTTATGTAGAAGCGGGATCGGCCAAAAGCCGTGTCCGTCTTGCCCGTACGGGTGAAGTAGTCGGAACGGTGGTCAACTATCTGCATCCCGATGACGAGGCCTATGCCTTCTCGGGTCGGTATCTGTGCTCGCCCTCGCTGGTTCGTCACCCCGACGGTTATCTGCTCGCCTCGATGGATCTGTTTGCTTGTTTCCATCCGCAGAACCTCACTCTCATCTTCCGTTCGGACGATGAGGGACAGACCTGGCATTACGTCAGTGAACTGATGCCCTGCTTCTGGGGTAAGATGTTTATTCATAAGGGCGACCTGTATATGCTCGCCTGCTCGACCGAGTACGGCGATCTGCTCATCGGTAAGTCGACCGACGGCGGCAAGACCTTCTCGGCACCCGTCTGTCTGCTGCGTGGCTCCAACGGCAAAAACGGCAACGACGGTGTGCATAAAAACCCGCAGAACCTCGTCATTCATAACGGTCGGATCTACAACACCATGGAATGGGGCGCTTGGCCCAACAAGGTCTTTTGCCACGCCGCCATGGTCATGTCCTGCGACCTGAATGATGACTTGCTGGATCCTGAAAATTGGAGCTTTTCTCAGCCCAAGATCTTCGATCCGACCGAAGCCCCCGAACTGAGCGACCTGCCCGCCTGCACCATGACCATCGAGGGCACACTGGCGGTCGATCCCGACGGCAATCTCTTTGATATTATGCGCTTTGGCGGCAACCGTTGCGTCATCGCCTATAAGGTCAATGAGCAGGATCTCGATGCGCCGCTGACCTATTCGCATTTGATCCCGTTCCCGGCCAATCTGGCTAAATTCATGATCAAGTATGACGATCTGTCAAAGAAGTATTACACCATCGCTTGCCGTCTGCTTGACGGCGGCGAGCCGACGCGAAACCTGCTTTCGCTGATGGCGTCGGAGGATTTGAAGGAGTGGCACTTGGTCACCGATGTCATCGATCGCTCCCAGGAAGACCCCAAGTTCATCGGCTTCCAATACGTTGATTTCGAGATCGAGGGCGAGGATATCATCTTCTTGTGTCGTACGGCTATGAACAAGGCCAACAGTTTCCACGATTCCAACTATTCGACCTTCCATCGCATCACCAATTTTAGATCTTTATAAGCAAAAGCGGAGTGAATTTCACTCCGCGTTTGATCATCCTGCGAATTTCTGTTTCCATTTGGGGAAGAATGTGGTATACTGTAAAAAAAGCATGGAGGACATTATGTTGTACGATCTTTTGATAATCGGTGCCGGCCCGGCCGGTCTTACGGCCGGAATATATGCCGGCCGTGCGGGACTTAATACCTTGATGATCGAATCCCTCTTCCCGGGCGGACAGGCCGCCACCACCTATGAGGTGGCCAACTACCCCGGCTTTGTCGATATTTCCGGCCCGGAACTGACCCAAAAAATGGCCGAGCAGGCCGAGGCCTGCGGCGCTTCGCTGGCCTACGATGAGATCACCTCGGTCGATTTCTCCGGCCCGATCAAGTCGGTCTATGCCGGCGAGCGGGTCTATCAGGGGCGCTGCGTCATTATTGCCAGCGGCGCCAAAAAGCGTGAACTGGGCATCCCCGGCGAGTCTGAGCTGCTGGGCAGCGGTGTGTCCTATTGCGCCACCTGTGACGGCGGCTTTTTCAAGGGGAAAACGGTGGCCGTTGTCGGCGGCGGCAATACGGCGCTGGAGGATGCGCTGTATTTGGCCAATTTGTGCGAGAAGGTCTATCTGGTGCATCGCCGCGATCGCTTCCGTGGTGTGGCGGCGCTGGAGCAGCAGGTGCGAGAAAAGGCCAATATCGAGCTGGTATTGTCCCACACCCCCGTGCGGATCGAGGGCAACATGCAGGTTGAAGGGCTGACAGTGGCTGCCGTCGAGGACGCTGCCGAAAAAACCTTGCCGGTATCGGGCGTCTTTATCGCAGTCGGAACGCTGCCGGCTACGGCGGCGGTGGCTCAGGCGGTCGCCCTTCGTGACGGCTATATTGATGCCGACCAGGACTGCAAGACCAACATCCCCGGTGTCTTTGCGGCCGGTGATGTGCGGCACAGCCCCATCAAACAGATCGTAACGGCCTGTGCTGACGGCGCTGTTGCCGCTACGGCAGCGGTGGCCTATCTGGAGGAGAATCCGGCATGAGAGAGCTGGCCATCGTCTTTTTTGCGCTGGCCGTCGTAGCCGAGGTCGGCGGACTATTGATGTGGCGGTTGGCGGTGAGCAAAAGCCGAAAGGGTGTCACGGCATCGGCCACCGTTGTCGAGCGCATCATGCTCGGTAACGGCGAGCGTGATACGGTGCTTATCGTCACATACATACACGGGGACCGTACCATTCAAGCCAAGGTCAATGCGGCCCATGCCCCCTTTCAGGTGGCGCCGGGCGACACCTTGGAGATCGGCTACGATCCGGATGTGCCCGGCCGTATCGTGCTGCGCAACGTCAAAGTGCCGGTATCGGTCTTTGCTTTGGGCGGGATCAGCCTGCTTCTGGGGCTGTTGATGCGGTTTGCGGGGTGATAGCTATGAAGAGATCCTGGTTTTGGCTTTATGTCTTAACGGCTATGCTGCTGGTTGTCGGCGTATTGTATACGCTCATCGAGGGGCTGATGTATGATCGCCGTTTCTTTGATGAGCAGTATCGGCAATACGGCCAGGCTGAGCATATCGGCATGTCGCACGAGGATCTGATGGCGGCCACCGATAAATTGCTGCTGCACATGGAGGGTAAGAGCGACGACATGGTGGTCTACGCTACCGTAAACGGGGTCGAACGAGAGGTCTTCAACGAGCAGGAAACCTTGCATATGCAGGATGTCAATGCCCTCATCCGTGGGTTTTCGCTCTTCCGCTACCTGGCCTTTGCCCTTGCCGGGGCGGCGGCTGTGGCCTTTGTCTTTGTCTGTAAACGCAATCGGCTGCGTACCCTGGCCAAGATCCTTCTGATGGCATGCCTTATGCTGGCGGGACTATTCCTGATCCTGGGCCTGTGGGCGGCACTCGACTTTTCATCCTTTTGGACGAGTTTTCATCATCTGCTCTTTACCAATGATCTGTGGTTGATGAATCCCTACACCAGTATCATGATCAATATGTTCCCGGCACAATTCTTCTTTAATTTTATCATGACATTTTTGCTCCGTGCCGCCCTGGCCATCGGGCTTCCGGTTTTGGTCTGCGGTGTCATTCTCATAGTCAAAAAGAAAGAGGTCTGCTGATGCAGACCTCTTTTTTATGCGGATTTCATGGAAAGGCGAAGCTTGTCGGCGATCATGGCGATAAACTCGGAGTTGGTCGGCTTTCCTTTGGCGGTATTGATGCTGTAACCGAACAGGTTGTGCAGCGTATCAATGTTGCCTCGATCCCAGGCCACCTCGATGGCATGGCGAATGGCACGCTCGACACGAGAGGGTGTGGTGGCATACTGCTCGGCAATGGTAGGGTAGAGGATCTTGGTCACGCCCGACATCATGGTGATGTCATTGACGGCCATCATGATAGCCGAACGCAGATAACGGTAGCCTTTGATGTGGGCGGGAATGCCGACATCCAGGATAACCTCGGTGATGCGTACCTCAAGCTTGGCCGGGTCGATCTCACCGGGCAGGTGTTCACGCTGGGTCGAAAGGGCGCATTGGGTAATGCGGTCGCACAAAGCCTTGATATCAAAAGGCTTAAGAATAAAATAGGAGGCGCCGCTCTGAGCGGCATCACGCATGACATCGTTGCTGGTAAAAGAGGTCAGAATAATAAAGGCCGGCGTCTGTGACAGATGTAGGTTTTCGGCCTGGCGAATGACTTGAAAGCCGTCCAGAGAGGGCAGAGCCAAGTCCAGGATAACCACCTGCGGCTGATGCATCTCAATGCTGTGCAGCAGACGGCTGCCGTCGGTCTCGGCCGCACAGACCTCAAACCCGCACTCTTGTAGCTGGTGCGCCGTTCGCTGGCAAAACTCCTCGCCGGCGTCGGCAATTATGACTTTTATCTTGTTTTCCATGTGAAATCCTCCAAAATTTGTAAATTTCTGAAAGGATTATACAACACGCTGGAAAATATTTCAAGTACAAAATTAGAAAAAAATGGAAAATTTGGAAAAATGTTTTTGTCTTAAAATGAGGGTTTTTAGGAAAGCGTGTCGGCCTTTAGCATATTGCCGATGAAAATGCCGTAGCCTGTCGTCGGGTCACCGACCAAGACGTGGGTCAGAGCGCCGATGATACGGCCGTCCTGTAAGATGGGAGATCCGCTCATGCCCTGGACGATGCCGCCGGTGATAGCCAGCAGGTCGGGGTCGGTGATGCGAACGACATAATTTTTGGTGTCGTTGCCCTTGATGTCAATTTTTTCGATGCAGACGGCATATTCCAGTGTCGTTAAGCCGTCCACCGTCGAGCGGATGGTGGCATCACCTGCGTGCACCTGGTCGGCGGTGGCTACCGGAACTTCCTCGTTGGTCAGCAAAGCGTTGCCGGTGATGTTGCCGAAGACGCCCTGCTGACTGTTGATATCCAGCGAGCCGTAGCGGGCATCCTCGACAAAAGCACCCTTGAGCTGGCCTGGCTTGCCCTTTTGTCCGGCCACGACCGAGCCGATATAGGCTTGTAGCACCTCGCCGTCGGACAGGGGCATCAGTTGGCCGGTGTCAACATCGGATATGCCGTGGCCCAGCGCACCGAAACGGCGGTTGTGCGGATCAATGTAGGTGACGGTGCCGACACCGGCGGTACTGTCACGCACCCAAAGGCCAAGTTTATAGGCCTTTTGCACCGTGCTGTAACGAGGGGTGACCGTAACCTGGCCGACCTTGCCCGAACGGGAATATTCAACAGTCAGGTCAGCACCGTTACCCGATTCTACAATATCGCTGATGTCGCCGTTGGTGGAAACGATCTGGCTGTTGATGGAAAGAATGACATCACCCACCTTGAGCCCGGCCTGCTTGGCGGGATTGCACATGCCTTCCTCGGTTTCAAAGGCGCTCATGTCGACCACCATAACACCCTGGGTGTAAAATTTGACACCAAAGGTCTGTCCACCTACCAGCAGCGTCTGCGGCATCTGCTTTTGCTGAATGGTGGCAACAGGGGAGGGGCTGACGGTATTGATAAAAAGCGCCGCAAAGGAGAGGGCGCTCAGTAAGATCATAACAAATTTTTTGCTTTTCATAACTACCTCGCTTTTGTTGTTGGTTTTAGTGTTTGCCGATTCCTATCGGATATGCGGCTGGTAAAAATACACAAAAGCGAGATTAAAAAATAATTGAATTTTGTTTATTTTGACGGTATCTTTTTGCTTTTTAATATGGTATCATAAGATATAGAAAATTGCTTTGGAGGTAGATCTATGGTTTCAGGAAAAGTAACAGCCAAAAATCAGATCGGGCTGCATGCCCGTCCGGCAACCGCCTTTGTGCAAAAGGCCAATGAATTTAAATCGTCCATCTGGATCGAGAAGGATGAGCGTCATGTCAATGCCAAGTCCTTGTTGGGTGTCCTCTCGATGGGTGTTGTGCAAAATACCGAAGTAACCATTATCGCCGATGGCGTGGATGAGGAAAATGCTCTGGCCGAGTTGATCGACCTGGTGGAAAACAAATTAGGTGACTGAGGATATGCCCCAAGGCTTTGGGGCATATTTTTTAAGAGATGACATATAAAGAGTTGGGCGAAAAGGCGCTGGGGCTTCCCGAAGAGCCGGGCGTCTACATGATGAAAAATGAAGAGGGAAAGGTTATTTATGTAGGCAAGGCCGTCGTGCTACGGCGGCGGGTCTACAGTTATTTCAGTGCGCCCGAAAAGCATACACCCAAAACGGCGGCGCTGGTTTCCCATATCCACGACTTTGATGTCATGGTAGCCAAAAGCGAGCTGGAAGCACTGCTTTTGGAAAATAATTTAATCAAGAAAAATAAGCCGAAATACAATATTCTTCTCAAGGACGATAAGGGGTATCCCTTTATCCGCATCAGCCCCGGTGAGTATCCGCAACTTAAGCTTGCACGCAAGCTGGGGGAGGAGGGCGAGTATTTTGGGCCCTTTTACGGATCTCGCTCGGCCAAGTCCATCATTGAGGCGGCCAACCGTGCCTTCAAACTGCCCACCTGCAACAATCCCGTCCCCCGCAAGGGGCGCAAGCCCTGCCTCAATCATCGCATCGGTCGGTGTATGGGCCCTTGCGGCGGCTGTGTCACCCAAGAGGCCTATGCGGCGGCGGTGGTCGGTGCACGGGAGTTTCTCAAAGGCGATATCCACAATATCCTGGAATCGACTCAGGCACAGATGGAGCAGGCGAGCGAGATGCTGGAATTTGAGCGGGCGGCCATGCTGCGTGATCGGCTCAAGGCCATTCGCTCGATCCTGGAAAAGCAGACGGTAGCCAGCGATAAAACGCTGTCGGGGGACTATCTGGCGGTGCTGACCGGCGAAGAATGGAGCGCCGTGTATCTGCTGAGCGTGGATGGCGGCATGCTGGTGAGCAAGCATTGCCACGCCGTCAAAAAAGAAGAGATCGATTCGGAAACTTCTTATATAAATGAATATTTGAAGGTCTACTACGGCGCCGACCCGACCCGCATCCCTCGCCGAGTCGTCTGCGGCGTGCTGCCCGAGGAGCGGGAGATGCTGGCCGAGTATCTGACGGCCCTGGCCGGCAAACGGGTACAGGTCATCGAGCCCTATCGCACCGAGGATAAGCAGTTAGTAGCCATGGCGCTGCGCAATGCCAAGGAAGAGCTGATCATCCGTGAGGGCAAGACACGGGAGCATGAGCGGGCCATGTTTGAATTGACCCAGCTGCTGGGGATCGCCGAAGTAAACAGTATTGAAATTTACGATATTTCCCATCAGTCTGGCACCGATGTCGTCTGCGGCATGGCTGTCTACGGACGGCGGGGCTTTTTGAAGGATCGCTATAAGAAATTCCGCATTGCCGCCGATGCCAACGACGACTGCGGTTGCATGAAAGAGGCGGCCTATCGCCGATTTAAGCGGTACAAGGAGGGCGACGAGTCCTTTGCGCCGCTGCCCGATGCCGTCTTTGCCGACGGGGCGCTGCCGCAGGTGCGTGCCGTGCGCCAGGCGCTCAATGAGTTGGGGCTGTACCTGCCCATCTTCGGTCTGAAAAAGGACAGCCGACACCGCACCAAATCCCTGGTCTTTGAGGATGGGCGGGAGGTCATGCTGTATAAATATCCGGCCGTATTCCCCCTGTGCGGACGCATGCAGGAGGAGGCGCATCGGTTTGCCGTCACCTATCATTCGGCGGCGGCCAGACGGCGGTCGCTCGAGAGTATGTTTACGGCTGTCGAGGGTGTCGGGAAGGCCCGTGCCGCTGCCATTCTCAAGCATTTTAAGACCTTGTCTGCCATCAAATCGGCCTCGGTCGAAGAGCTGGCGCAGGTGCGTGGCATGAGCATGACTACGGCGCAAAAACTGTACGATTGGCTGCGTGAACAATTCCCCTAAGTTTTTGCAAAAATATACAAAATTTTGCTTGACAAAGGCCGATAAAGGGTGTATTATACTGCATATTGAATAAAAAGTTATGCATATATATGCATAGGAGGAGCAAAAAATGGATAAATCTCAAATCAAAAAAGTGGTCCTTGCCTATTCGGGTGGTCTGGACACCTCCATCATCATTCCCTGGCTCAAGGAGAACTACAATAACTGTGAGGTCATTGCCGTTTCGGGCAATGTCGGCCAAGCCGATGAGCTGGAAGGCCTGGAAGAGAAGGCTATCAAGACCGGCGCATCCAAACTGTATGTGTTGGATCTGACCGATGATTATGTGGACAACTACATCATCCCGACCATGAAGGCGGGTGCGGTGTATGAAGAATATCTGCTGGGCACCAGCCATGCCCGTCCCTGCATTGCCAAGGCGCTGGTCGATATCGCCATCAAAGAGGGCGCCGATGCCATTGCCCACGGCTGCACCGGTAAGGGTAATGACCAGGTTCGTTTTGAACTGACCATCAAGGCCTTTGCTCCCAATATGCCCATCATCGCCCCTTGGCGTGAGTGGGATATCAAGTCCCGTGAGGAGGAGATCGAATACGCCGAGGCGCATGACATCCCCTTGAAGATCAACCGTGAGACCAACTATTCCAAGGATAAGAACCTGTGGCATCTGTCCCATGAGGGTCTGGATCTGGAAGATACCGGCAACGAGCCGCAGTACGAGAAGGAAGGCTTCCTGGAGATGGGCATTTCGCCCCTGCAGGCGCCCGATAAACCGACCTATATCACCCTCGATTTCGAGCAGGGCGTTCCCGTGGCTCTCAACGATGAAAAGATGAGCGCCAAGAATATCATCCTCAAGCTCAACGAGATCGGCGGCGCCAACGGCATCGGTATCCTCGATATCGTCGAAAACCGTCTGGTCGGCATGAAGTGCCGTGGCGTGTATGAGACCCCGGGCGGCACCATTCTGTATAAGGCGCACAGCGTGCTCGAGCAGATCTGCCTGGATAAGATGACCATGCACGAGAAGCAAAGACTGTCGGTCACCTTTGCCGAACTGGTCTACAACGGCCAGTGGTTTACGCCGCTGCGTGAGGCTCTGTCAGCCTTTGTGGACAAGACCCAGGAGAAGGTCACCGGTAAGGTTCGCCTCAAGCTCTACAAGGGCAATATGATCAACGCCGGCGTGTGGAGCCCCTACAGCCTTTACAGCGAAGAGATCGCCACCTTTGGTGAGAGCGATTACAATCAGAAGGATGCCGAGGGCTTTATCAATCTCTTCGGTCTGCCCATCAAGGTGCAGGCTATGGTCGAAGGCAAATAAGTTTTTTGGAGTAAGGATATGGCAAAAATGTGGGCGGGCCGCACCGACGGCACCACAGAACAATTAGCGGACGATTTCAATTCCTCGATCGGTTTTGATTCACGCATGGTTAAAGAGGATATCAACGGCAGCATGGCCCATGCCATGATGCTTGGTGCTACCGGCATCATCAGTAAAGAGGATGCCGATACCCTCATTGCCGGTCTCGAGCAGATCCTGGCCGATATCGACAGTGGCGCATTGGCCATTGATATGTCCTGCGAGGACATTCATATGTTCGTCGAAGAGGTGCTGACGGCACGTCTGGGCGATGTGGGCAAAAAACTGCACACCGCCCGCAGCCGCAACGATCAGGTGGCGCTGGATCTGCGTATGTATCTGCGTGGACAGGTCGACGGCATGATCGCTACGCTGAAAGAATTTATCGGCGTACTGGCCGATCAAGCCGAAAACTATAAGACGGCCGTCATGCCGGGATACACCCATCTGCAGCGGGCGCAGCCCATCTTCTTCGGCCATCATTTGATGGCCTATGCCATGATGCTGCTGCGGGATGTCGATCGTTTGAAGGATTGCCGCAAGCGCATGAATGTGTCGCCTATCGGCTGTTGTGCCCTGGCCGGCACGACCTATGCCACCGATCGGAAACTGGAGGCCGAGAAACTTGGCTTTGACGATATCTGCCGTAACTCGCTCGACGGCGTGTCCGACCGTGATTTTGCGGTCGAACTGCTGGCCGATCTGTCGACGCTGATGATGCACCTGTCCCGCTTTGCCGAGGAGGTCATCCTCTGGTCGAGCTGGGAATTTAAGTTTGTGGAACTGAGCGATGCCTATACCACCGGCTCATCCATCATGCCCCAGAAGAAGAATCCCGACATGGCCGAGCTGGTCAGAGGCAAGACAGGGCGTGTCTACGGCGACCTGATGAGTCTGCTGACCACCCTCAAGGGCCTGCCGCTGGCCTATAATAAGGACATGCAGGAGGATAAGGAGTGCATCTTTGATGCCTGCGATACCGTCAATATGTGTCTGCCGATCTTCCAAGGCATGATCGCCACCATGAAGGTCAATACCGACCGCATGAAGCAGGCGGCGGGCGAGGGCTTTATCAATGCCACCGACCTGGCTGACTACCTGGTCAAAAAGGGCTTGCCCTTCCGCAGTGCCTATAAAATTTCGGGCCAGATCGTGGCCCATTGCATTGCCACCCATCAGACCCTTGAGTCGATGCCGCTGGCCGAATATCAGTCCTATCACGAGCTGTTTGCTCAGGATCTGTATGCCGATATCGACCTGACAGCCTGTGCCGAGAAGCGCATCAGCGAGGGCGGTACCTCGGTGGCCTCGATCGAGGCACAGATCGCCTATATAAGAACAAAGCTTTAACAAAAGATTTCGCATTGGTATCAATGCGAAATTTTTTTGTGCAAATGTGTGAATTTACCATGCTTTTCCAAATGCAACTTCTCATAGCTCGCCTATAGACAAAAGATGGTATTTGCGGTATAATAAAAACACAAAAATAAAGGAGGTCGGACAAATGAAACGAATGGTTGCACTGGTTATGGTAATGGGTTTGCTGTTGGGACTTGGCGCTTGCGCCGACCCCTTAGGTACCGCACCGGAGGAGATGAAGATCGCCATCGGCATGGGCGCAAAGAATCATCCGGTGCATCGCATTGTGCAGTATGGCTTTGCCGAAGGGGTGAAGGCGCATGGCGTGATCGGCGTGGATGCCGGCCTGGATGTGGGCTCGACCCAGGAGCTGACGGATCTTTTTACCAAAGCCATCACTGAGCAAGGCGTGCACGGCATGATGCTATGGGCGGGTGATGATACCTTTTATGGGTTTATGCGGGATATGACCAAGGAGCACGGTACCGTCTTTGTCGTGCCGCATTTTAAGCATGAATATGTTGACACCAAGGATTTTATCGCCGCCAACCGATATGCGGATGAGGCGGCACGTGGCGTGGCGGCGGCCGATCTGATCGTAGAGGAATTGCACAAAAAAAGGATCACCGAAGGCTCGATCGGAATGACGCAGGCAGGCCCCGGTACAAGGGATATTAGTGTAGATGCATTCCGGGAGCGTATGGCTGAAATCTCAAATTTCCGCCTGTGTGACGTGGTGTTTGAAGGGCAGGATCTGAGCACGGCTGCAGCCAAGTGTGAGGGTGTCATTCGGGCCAATCCGGATATCGTGGCTGCTTTCGGTACGACCGGCGGCAGTGCCCAGGCCTGGGCTAAGGCCATGGAGGAGACCGGCTGCACCGATCTGGTTGTGGTGGGCTATGACTATTGCGATCCCAATCTTGAACTGTTGGAAAATGGCCCGATCAGCGGTCTGATCTGTGCGCCGTTATATGAAGAAGGGTATGACAGCGTTGGGCTCATCAAGGACGTGCTGGAGGGTAAGACCTATACCGATTCCGAGGAAAACTGGGGCAAAGCCTACGATGTGATCACTCTGACCAAGGACAGCGACCTGACACCCTATTACGATCGAATTATCAATCCGTAAACAAAACGCAAGGATTTTCCCTGCGTTTTTTGCACAATTTTCGGCCGCCCACATACACTATTAGTGAAAATACTTAGTGGGAGGCAAACACAATATGGCTGAATATAAGGTTTTACCGGGCCCGCTGACCGGCTGCGAAACACCCAAGCACGCCGTTTGCATCAGCGCCAAGCAGGTCTACGATTCCTGCCGTGACAAGGACTGTCTGGAGGATCTGCGTGTCTATCCGACGGCCTGCTCGCAGGCGGTACTCGACCGCGCCATCAGTGTACGGGCAAGGGATTGCGAGATCCTGTGCTGCTATATCGACGTGGAGGAAGTCCCCTTTAACAACGGCTTCTACACCGTCGATGCCAAATTCTTCTTCAAGTGCCGCTTTGACGCCTTTTACGGCTGCGGCAATCCGCAAACGATCGAAGGCTTGAGCTGCTATAACAAGCGGGTGATCCTCTATGGCAGCTGCGGCGGCGCCAAGATCTTCTCCAGCAAGTACCGCGAGAATTGCGGGGATAAGCAAAACCGCATTCGATCCAATCTGCCCCAGGCGGTGGTCGAGGCGGTCGACCCCATGCCCTTGGCCAGCAAGGTCGTCAGCGCCCATGATCGCTGCGGCTGCGGCGAGTTTGATATCTCGGCGCTTTCGGACAATATCTGCCGTTGCTTTGACGGAGAGCTGGTCGACGATCGCAACGGCAACCGCCTGTATGTGACATTGGGCCTGTTCTCGGTCATTCGCCTTGAGCGTGAGTCGCAGATGCTGGTACCCAGCTACGATTTCTATGTGCCCGAGAAGGAATGCTCCGGCCCGTCGGAGGAGGAGCCCTGCCACTATTTCCGCAAGATCGCCTTCCCGGTCGATCAGTTCTCGCCGCCTCGAGCCTATGACGGCGGTTGCGGCTGCAAGCCCAAAGAGGATAAAAAAGAAAAATACGACGGTTGCCGTCGCTGAGAAAAATGAGGAAACTTCGGTTTCCTCATTTTTTTATGGATAAGATAAAGACGAGGTGAAAACATGGACGATTTTATTCGGCTGGAGCATGTCAGCAAAATTTACGGAGAAAAAGACTGTCGCATCTGCGCCCTGGACGACATCTCACTCTCCATCGGCCAGGGGGAATTTGTGGCGATCTTGGGCGCCTCGGGCAGCGGAAAAAGCACGCTGATGAACATGATCGGCGCACTGGATCGGCCCGATATGGGCCGCTATTATTTCGAGGGGGAGAACATTCTCCATTATACCGATCGGCAACTGTCCCATTACCGCAACAAGGTCATCGGCTTTATCTTTCAGGGCTTTCATCTGGACGGGTCGCTGACGGCGTTGGAAAACGTGACCATGCCGCTCATCTACGGCGGTGTGCGCAAACATAAACGCATCGAGCTGGCGCGGCAGGCGTTGGAACGGGTAGGTCTGGGCGCTCGTCTGACCCACCGCCCCTCCCAACTGTCGGGCGGGCAAAAGCAGCGGGTCTGCATCGCACGGGCGCTGGTCAGCAGTCCCAAGGTCATCCTGGCCGACGAGCCGACCGGCAACCTCGATCGCAAGTCGGGCGAGATGGTCATGGATATTCTGTGCCAACTGTGGCAGGCGGGCTACACCGTCATCATGGTCACCCATAATAACCGCCAGGCGCAGCGGGCGGCTCGTATTTTGGAGATATCCGACGGAAAGGTATTGCGTGACGAGCCAACGCGTGGTAAAATAAACCTATAACTTGCGGAGGTTTTGTACTATGCGTGGAAAACTGATCGCCATCGACGGCGTGGACAGCAGCGGTAAAGGGCTGCAGACCCAGTTATTATTGGAAGCACTGGAGCATCGTGGCTTGTCGGTGCGCAAATTGCGCTTCCCCGTCTACGAGTCCGACTCATCGGCTCTGGTCAAGATGTATCTGGCCGGCGAGATGGGCGGTGTCAGTGATGTTAATGGTTATGCCGCCTCCCTTTTCTTTGCGGCCGACCGCTATGCCTCCTATAAAATGGACTGGGGCAAGCAACTGGAAGAGGGGACAAATATGGTCTGCGACCGCTATGTTTCCTCCAATGCCATCCACCAGTCGGTCAAGGTCGCCGAGGCTGAGCGTGAGGACTTTTTCTCTTGGGTCATGGATCTGGAATATGAGAAAATGGGCCTGCCCAAGCCCGACCTGACCATCTTTCTGGATATGCCGGTCGATGTCGCTTTGTCATTGATGGACAAGCGGTATCACGGGGATGCCAGCAAAAAGGATATCCATGAGGCCGATCGTGACTATCTGCTGGCCTGCCACGAGGCCGCCGTCTATGCCGCCGAGCATTTTGGTTGGGTGCGCATCAACTGTGTCGAGGAAGGCAAGCTGCTCTCTCCGCATGTCATTCATGAAAAGATCATGGAACGGATCGACGCCATCCTAAAGGAGTAAAGCGATGATATATGTATTTTTAGCCAATGGCTTTGAAGAGATCGAAGCGATGTCGGTCATCGACATCCTGCGCCGTGCCCGGCTTGAGGTAACGACGGTCGGTGTCGGCGGTACCGAGATCACCGGCGCTCACGGCGTGACGGTCAAGGCCGATCTGCCGGCTGATGAGGCCGATTTTATTGATGTGGATCTGATGGTGCTGCCGGGCGGTCAGCCGGGTGCGGATAACCTGACCGAGAGCGCCGATGTGCAGCGCTGTATTGACCTGTGCCTGGAGTATAACGTGCCGATGGCAGCCATCTGCGCCGCTCCCATGGTCTTTGGCCGCAAGGGTCTGCTCGACGGCAAAAAGGCCACCTGCTACCCCGGCTGCGAGGGCGGCATGGGCAAGGCCGAGGTGACGGGCAAAGAAGTCGAGATCGACGGCCTGTTTATCACCTCCAAGGGCCCGGCAACCGCTCAGATGTTTGCCTTTACCCTGGTCGGGCTGATGGTCGGCCGGGATAAGGTGGACGAGATCTGCAAGGGGATGCTCTATTGCTAACGGCCAAACAAAGCCTGCGTGCCGAGCTTCGGCAGCGCTATCGCACGGTCGCCCCCTGCGATCTGTCGGATGCCGTGCGTGCCCTTTCGCTTTATCGATCGGCGCAAACGGTTGCGCTTTATTATGCCGGCGGGTTTGAGGTGTCGGTGACGGGACTGTTGCAAGATACCGATAAATGTCTGCTGTTGCCCCGCTGCCGGGCAGATGGCATGGTCTTTTGCCGCTATGACGGGCGACTGTCGCCTGATCGGTTTGGCATCCCTTCGCCGGTGACCGAGCCGTGGGACGGGCCGGTGGATCTGATGCTCGTGCCGGCTCTGGCCTTTGATCGTCAGGGCTGCCGATTGGGACGGGGCGGCGGTTTTTATGATCGAGCCCTGGCCGAGTATGAGGGCGCAACACTGGGCGTGATTCGGGACGAGTTTTTGCTCGAGCAGCTGCCGGTCGAGGCGCATGACCGAAAGGTCGATCAAATCCTAACGGAAAAAGGAGTTTATACCTTCGCATGGAACGGAAAAGGTTAGAAAATAAAACCGGGATCATCGCCGTCGGCGTCTTTGTGCTATTGATGATGTTTGAGTTTGTCGGGCCGCTGCTGATGCCCGAAAACGACGGTATGTACTATTACGTAGCGGCCGTTTTTTCGGCAGTCTTGCTGCTGGTAGCCTCGCTGATGACGGCAAAAGTACATAAGAAAAAGGCCCGTGAATTTTTCGGTATGCGCATCTTTCGTTTGCGCTGGCTGCCCATCACTCTGTGCGGTGCGGGTGCGGCTATGCTGGGTGCGGCCTTGATCAATTTGGGTCTGTCCAATATCGGTCTGCCCGAATGGATGATGCCGCAGGTGCAAAACCCTTTTACCTCCGGCGTGTCCGATCCGATCGCACCTTTTTTGGCGCTGGTACTTGTGCCGGCCATCTTTGAAGAACTGTTCATCCACGGTGCGGCCATGCGTGCCTTTCATAGTCGGGGCGAACTGGAAGCGGTGCTCTACACTTCGCTGATGTTCTCCATGCTTCATGGCTCGGTGACTAATCTGTTCGGCACTTTTTTTGCCGCCGTCATCTACGGCTATATGACGGTGGTCTGCGGCTCGGTCTATCCGGCCATGCTGGCGCATCTGATCAATAATCTGCTTTCGGGCACTATCATTATGTACGGGCAGAACTTTTTCAATATCGGCTACAATTCCTATTTCCTGTTTGCGGCCGCCATTTTGTTCTTGGTCTGTGCCTTCTTCTATCTGGGCGCATTGGAAAAGTATTTTCGCCGCCATACTATTGAAAAGCCCCAAAAGGCAGGCTTGGCCACAGTGCCGCTGTTTGTGCCGATATTTGCCCTGTTATGGGTTGCAAAAATCGTCTTGTCGATATATAATATTTTATAGACGGCAAGCGCCCCGCGCTTTTGACGCGGGGCGCTCTTTTTATGACTTAGCAGCCACAACCGCAGTTATTACGGCCGTTGTTGTTGCAGGCGAGGATCCATACCAGGAACAGGATGATGATGATCCAGAGCCAGTCATTGCCTTCGAACAGATTGCATAAGCAGTTATTCATGTGATAACACCTCTTTCTTAGTCTTCACTAACATACTATGTGGAATCGGGAAATTGGTGCAGGAGGTATGTATGAAAAAGAAAATGAAAATGTTGATGGCCGCAGCAGCCGTTATCGTGTTGGTAGCGGTGGCCGCAGGCGGATACTGTCTTGGCGAGATCAACGGCACCTGGCGTCGGTCGGCGTCGGTGGAGGTTGAGATCCCGCAGGGGGCGGGCGCATCGGCGATCGGCGAGCTGTTGCAGGAAAAGGGCATCATCGGCAATTCACTGCTCTTTCGTCTGTATACCTACGGAAAAAGCTATGCCTTCCAGTACGGCACCTTCACCCTTGACCCGTCCGATAGCTACGCCGCTATCATTGAGGATCTGGAGCAGATGAAATCTTTGCGTGACACAGTGACCTTGACGGTATCGGAAGGGACCGAGGTGCGTGAGATCGTAGATATGCTGGCGGCTATGGAACTGGGAACCAAGGAAGAGATCAAACAGATTATCAACACCTATGCGTTCGATTTTCCGCTGCTTTCCCAGCTTCCGACCGATACCGAGTATCGACTGGAGGGGTATCTGTTCCCCGACACCTATGAGATCTATACGGAGGCTTCGGCCGAAAATATCGCATCCATCTTCCAGCGCATGCTCAATAATTTCCAAACCAAAACGGCCGATCTGCAGACAAAGATTGCGCAGGAGGGCGGAGATTTCAATGAGGTCATCATTCTGGCCTCTATTATTGAGCGAGAGGGACAGAAGGCGTCCGAACTGCCCATCGTTTCCTCGGTCTTCCATAATCGCATCAACAGAGGCATTAAGCTGGAAAGCTGTGCAACGGTACAGTATATTTTGGAGGAGCGCAAGCCGATCCTGTCCTGGGCCGATACCGAGATCGACGATCCGTATAACACCTATATGTATCAGGGGTTGACCCCCGGCCCGATCGCCAACCCCGGTCTGGCAGCCATTGAGGCGGCCATTGAGCCGGCTACCACCGATTACCTGTTCTTTGTGGCCAACAGCGACGGCAGTCATTTGTTTGGCCGCACCTATCAGGAACATCTGAACAATATCGAGGCCGTCTCCTGATGAAAGAGATACAGTTGCCCTATATCGGCCGTTTTGTAGAGGAATTTTATCTCGACCATGACGGCGAACTGGGTGCATTGGAAAAACAGGTGAGGGAAGAGGGACTTCCCGTTGCTCGGCGGGATGTGATCGCTCTGCTGGAATTTTTATGCCAAACAAGCAAGCCGAAGCAGATTCTCGAGATAGGAACCTGTGTCGGCTTTTCGGCATTATGTATGAGGGCATCCTGCCCGCCCGATACCCACATCACCACGGTGGATCGGTATGATTATATGATCGCCCGTGCTAAGGAGAACTTTTCCGCCTTTGCTGCCGAGAATATCCGTCTGATCGAGGGGCAGGCAAGCGAGGTATTGCCGCAATTGCAAGGGCCGTATGATCTGATTTTTTTGGATGCGGCCAAGGCGCAATATCCCCGATTCTTGCCCGAATGTGTGCGGTTGTTGGCTCCGGGCGGCATCTTTATCGCCGATAATGTGCTGTGCGGCGGCATCGTGGCCGGTGCGCCGCTGGAAAGTCGGCGGGATAAGACAACGGTAACTCGTATGAATGAATTTTTGGATATGGTGAAAGGCGACCAACGCCTGACGGCGCAGACCCTGTTGTCGGTCGGTGACGGTGTGGTGCTTTTCAGAAAGAGGGAGATATGAACAAGGCCGAATTGCTGGCCCCGGCCGGCGATCTGGAAAAATTATATACCGCTATTGACTACGGCGCCGATGCCGTCTATACCGGCGGCGAGATGTTTTCACTGCGCAGCGCCTGTGAGAATTTCTCCTTTGACGAGATGGCCAAGGGTGTCGATTACGCCCACCGCTTTGGCAAAAAGGTGTATCTCGCCTGCAACTGCTTTGCCCGCAACAATGAGATCGCCGTACTGCCCGACTATATCACCAACATGGCGGCCGCCGGCATTGACGGCTGTATCGTCAGCGATCTGGGCACCTTCTCGGTCATTCGGGAAACCTGCCCCGATCTGAAGGTGCATATCTCCACCCAGGCCAGCACCGCTAATTACGCTTCCTGTCTGGCGTGGTATCAGTTAGGGGCACGTCGCATCGTTCTCTCTCGGGAACTGAGCCTGCGTGAGATCACCGAGATCCGCCGCCGCATCCCCGCCGATCTGGAACTGGAAACCTTTGTCCACGGTGCGATCTGCGTATCCCATTCGGGGCGTTGTTTGCTCAGTGACTATATGACCGGTCGCAGCGCCAATCGTGGCGACTGCGCTCATTCCTGCCGCTGGAAATATGCGCTGGTCGAGGAAAAACGTCCCGGTCAATATATGCCCATTACCGAAACCGACACCGGCACCTTTATCATGAACTCTAAGGACCTGAACATGATCCGCCATCTGCCCGAGATGCTCATGGCCGGCATTGACAGCCTCAAGATCGAGGGTCGGGTCAAGAGCCAGTACTATGTGGCATCCATCGTGTCGGCTTATCGCCGTGCGCTCGATACCTTCTATGAGGATATGGATGCCTATATGCAGCGGCGTGACGAATTTTATGAGGACACCTGCAAGATCAGCCACCACGAGTATTTCACCGGCTTCTTTCTGGACGATCCCGGCCGTGACGGCCAGCAGTATGGCTCGGCCAGCTATGTTCGTGACTGGGAGGTCTGCGCCGAGGTGTTGCGCTACGATTCGCTGCGTGGTCTGGCCTATTGCGAGCAGCGCAATAAATTCTTCCAGGGTGATACGCTCGAAGCCCTTTACCCCGGCGGCGATCGGCTCACCTTTGATGCCGATACCCTGCTGGATGAGGACTATCAGCCCATCGCCTCCACTCCTCATGCCGCCATGCGCTTTTATGTGGGCGTGCCCAAGATGCTGCCGCGCGGCGCTTACCTGCGTCGGCGCACACGCAACTGATATGTGGTGGTATTTGGCGGCGGTTTCCTTGTTGGCCATGGTTTTGACCGTCTATGACAAATGGGCGGCTCGGCGCCGACCGAGAAACCGCATCCCCGAAAAGATCTTGCTGGCCTTGGCCGGCATCGGCGGCAGCGTGGCTATGCTGCTGACCATGCTGCTCATCCGCCATAAGACCCGCCATGCCAAGTTTATGGTGGGCTTGCCTCTGATGATAGTTGCACAAATTGTGCTGATTTTTACAGTCGTTTTCTGAGGAAAACGGCTTTTTTTTTGCCTTTTGGGCATACTCAAACAGGGTGATTTGGGATGAAAAAACGAATTTTGATTATTTTTTTGGTTATTCTCGCACTGTTTTCGGTCATGGTCGGGCGGTTTGCCTACCTGTCGGGCGGGGATGAGATCGCACAATATGCCGCCGTGACCGGCAGCCGCACCATTCGAGTGGGCATCAACATGGCTAGAGGCGTCATTCGTGATCGCAAGGGACGTCCCTTGGCCGGCGGCGCCCAAAAGGCGGCGGTGTTGTGTGAGCCGATGTCGTTGAGTGAAGAGTCGGCCGAATTGCTGCGTCAGCACGCCATCGACATCACCGGGCAGGCGTTGGATGAAGCCATCTCCTCCGGCCGTCCTTTTTTAGCCTATGTCGATCAACCGCTCAGCGGCGCAGGATTGACAGGCTTGACTGCCCTGGCCCGTTACGAGGGGCTGGCTCAGCATTTGATCGGCTATCTTGACAGCACCGGGCATGGGGTGGATGGGATCGAATCGGTCATGGACGAGCATCTGTACCAAGACGGTTATGCCTATGCCGCCCTTTTTACCGCAGATGCCGCCCGCCGTGCCCTGTCGGGTTACGGGATCGCCTTTGAGGGTAGTCCTCATCCGGTCACACAAGGCGTGACTCTGAGTTTGGATCGCCAGATCCAGCAGATATGCGAGGATGTGGCGGATGATATGGTTGAACGGGGCGTGATCCTGGTCAGCGATCTGGACAGCGGCCAGCTTTGCGCCTGGGTCTCCCGTCCGATCTATGATCCGTTGCGAGTTTCGGACTATCTCGAGGACGGCGATGCCATGCTCAACAAAGCGCTCTATTCCTATTGTTGCGGCTCAGCCTTTAAGATCGTGGTGATGGCTGCTGCGCTGGAGATGGGGCTGGACGTGTCACAAGAGTATGAGTGTACCGGCTCCTTTGCGGCGGGGGAGCATGAGATCGCTTGCGCCAAGCGGGAAGGGCATGGCCCCTTGGATGGTGCTGCCGCCTTTGCCCAAAGTTGTAATCCTTATTTTTGTCACTTGGCCCAGCAGATCGGCGCAGAAAACTTGTTGGCTATGGCAGAAAAGTTTGGTTTGGGGCAGAGTATCGATCTGGGTTACGGCATTAGCAGCGCCGACGGCAAATTGCCCTCCATGCGTGATCTGTCCGCCCCCGCTGCATTGGCCAATTTTGCGATCGGTCAGGGGAGTTTGCAGGTCACGCCCCTGCAGGTGTTGCGTATGGCTGCCATTGTGGCCCATGAGGGGCGGGATGAGTCGGTGCATTTATTTGAAAGCATCACGGATGTCGACGGTAGGGTCAGCACGCTGACCCAGCCCCAGGTCTCACAACCGGTCATCTCATCCCAAACGGCGGCTCGACTGAGGGAGATGATGGTCGGCTCGACTCTGACCGGTTCGGCTGTGCCTGCCGCTGCGGCTGTCTATCACAGCGCCGTCAAGACCTCCTCGGCCGAAACCGGCATCTATGAAAACGGTAAGCAGGTGCTTCACACCTGGGTGACCGGATTTTATCCGGCCGAGGCCCCGCAGTATGCCGTTACCGTGCTGGTCGAAGGAGGGCGCAGCGGCTACTACAGCGCCGCACCGGTCTTTGCTGCCATTGTCGATCAATTATACGGTTGCGGCTTGGTAAAACCTGTGCTATAATGACGGTAACAGGAGGGATGGCCTATGGATCGGATATTTTCAAGAATGGAGCGCATCTTGCCGCCCGAGCGGCTGGCGGTGCTGGAGAGGGCGCATGTCGCCGTTTTCGGTGTCGGCGGCGTGGGCGGCGCACTTTGTGAGGCTTTGGTACGGGCCGGCATCGGTCGCATTACCATTGTGGATCAGGACACCGTCGACCCCACCAATATCAACCGCCAGGTCATCGCTCTGCACAGTACCGTTGGCCAGCCCAAGGTCGAGGTGATGCGACAGCGGTTGATGGATATCAATCCCGCCTGCAAGGTGTATGCAAGGCAAGAGTTTTTCTTGCCCGAAACAGCCGATACCTATGATTTTTCGCAATTTTCTTATGTGGCCGATGCGGTGGATACCGTAACGGCCAAGTTGGAGATCATTGCCCGTGCCAAGGCGGTCGGGGTGCCGGTCATTTCGGCCATGGGGGCCGGCAACAAACTGGATGCCGGGGCGCTGCAAGTGGCCGATCTGTTTGATACATCGGTCTGCCCGCTGGCTCGTGTGATGCGTGCCGAGTGCCGCAAGCGTGGCCTGTCAGATATCCCGGTGGTTTATTCGACCGAGCCGGCCTATCCGGTGCTGGGTGCTGAGGATGAAGCCCATCCGGCGCCCGGTAGCATCTCTTATGTGCCGCCGGTGGCCGGATATTTGATGGCCGGCAAGATGATACGGGATCTGCTTGGCATTTCTTGACAGTGGTCGGCTTTCGTGCTACACTGTAGAGGAGTTTCGGGAAAAGGAGAATAGCAATGATTAAAATTGAAATGGAAAAGGGCGGCATCATCAAGCTGGAACTGGATGCCAAGGCCGCCCCGATTACGGTAGCAAACTTTGAAAAATTAGTGGGTGAGGGTTTCTATAACGGCCTGATCTTCCACCGTGTCATTTCCGGTTTTATGATCCAGGGCGGCGACCCGATGGGTACCGGCTACGGCGGCAGTAAGGAGACCATCAAGGGCGAGTTTGCCGCCAACGGCGTCAACAACCCCATCTCCCATAAGCGTGGCGTTATCTCGATGGCTCGCAGCCAGATGCCCGACAGCGCATCCTCCCAATTCTTCATTATGCATCAGGACGGCGAGTTCCTCGACGGCAACTATGCCGCCTTTGGCCATGTGGTCGAGGGTATCGAGGTGGTCGACGAGATCGCCGCTGTGGCGACCGATCCTCGGGATAAACCGCTGACCGATGTGGTCATCAAATCCATCACCATTGAATAAAAAGAAAACAGCTTTCCCTACGGAAAGCTGTTTTTTTATTTAGGAGGAAAAGAAGGTGTTATAGGCAAAGTAGGTGGGGAAACTAAAGGCTCGCCAGTCATAGGATTCTTCGGCTATCTGCATGTCTTCGGTGCGATAGGCTAAGATGTCCTCGGCTTGTTGTCCAATGTCCGGATCATCGGCTTTCGTCAATTGGTAGAGGTACGGGAGTACCGCAGAAGAGCCGAGATCGCCGATGGCTTGCACGTCGACCGTTTCCAGTTTCCCGGACTGATAAGCCGACACGTTGTAGGCGGCCACCAGGCGGTCGGCATCGGCAAAGTTTAGTAGGATCAGCAGCAGAGCGGCGATGCAGACAGCCGGTTTGAAATAGGGGATGCGCGGCAGATACAATCGCAGCAGAATACCAATGAAGAGGGCGGCCAACAACAACATAAACAGGGAGGTATACAGGCGCAGGTGGGTCAGCCCAAACGAGTCGATGTACAGGAACATTTTGGAGAGAGAAACGGCGATCAGCAGCAGAGAAAACAGGCCGATGAAGGAGAGTAGTGTCGTGACGGCAATGGGGCGTTTCCCGTTCTTTTTGCGGCAGAGGATAGCGCAGAGTCCGAGCAGGATCAGGTTGATGGCGCAGACGGCGGTCATCTCAAAGAAGCCGCGCCGGGCGTATTCGGCCACGGTGAAGCCCTCCTCCAGTAGACCCGAAAAGGCGTTGAAGAAATAGGCCAGCTGGGAAAAGAGGTAGAGCAGATAGGCCAGACTGATCATGCCGAGAAAGGCGGTCACGACCGTGCCGTCCATTCCACGGCGTTCTCGGGGCGGTGTGGCCTCTCGCTGTGCCGACGGCAGGAAGGACAGTCGTCCGAAAAGCAGAATGAAAAGTGCGAAACCAAAAATGAGGGAGCAAACGATCTCAAGAAGGGTGTCAACGGTGACGGCTCGGATCAGCCCCTCAAAGGCGGCATCGGAGGAAACGAGAAGCGGCACGATGATCAGCAGAGCGGGCAGAGCCAGCGCACAGCCGAGCAGAACACGGCCGACGGTGCGATTTTTGCTGTTTTCCTTCGGGAAAAGGGTGCGAAAGGCGTGAGCGATCTTGCCGAAGGAGAGGGCAAAGCCGGAGTAGAACCAGTCAAAGGCCGAGCGGTAGGTGCCCGCCTCGTGACGGCGCAGATCCATCATATCGGTCAAAAACAGGGTGTACAGAACGATGGTCGCCATGAGCGCCAAAAACTTGATAAAGCCCTGATCGGAGAAAAGAAAGCCGGCGGCCAGCGCAACCGAAAAGAGAAGAAGACTTGCGGTATAGGCGGTAAAGCGGCGACGCTTCGGCCATAGGTAGAGGGTGGAGAGAGCAAGGATGCCGATCAGTGCCAGCGTAGCCCCCAGCCCTAAGTTGCTCCAGAATAGACAATCCATCAGCAGGATGGATAGGATGCCCAGCAGTAGAGCATATAGGCGGTCACGTTTCATGATTGATCCTCCTTAAATTCCAGAATATCCGCCGGCTGACAATTCAACTCACGGCAGATGCTTTCCAGGGTGGAAAAACGGATGGCGCGCGCCTTGCCGGTTTTGAGGATGGAGAGATTGGCTTGCGTGATGCCGATACGCTCAGCCAACTCGCCCAGCGACATTTTGCGCTTTGCCATCATAACATCAAGATTTACGATAATAGCCATGGCGCACCTCTTATATGGTCAGATCCTGATCTTCCCGCAACTCGGTAGCCGCCACAAAGCAGCTGCGTACCACACGAACGATCAGAAAAAGAAAGAGCATGATGGCCGATACCAGGATCATGGGAATATACCAATAGGTGGCCACGGCACAAATGACAGCGATCACGATGCAGCACCAGGAAACGATAGCCATCAGCCGACTGTTGCCTGCCGAGAACATGTCATGCCGACGGATATTCATCAGCAATATCAGCAGGCAGACCAGCGCCGCACCGGCCGGTAGGGTGCAGCCGTAATAGGCGGCCGCAATGGCCGTAGCCAATGACGCCGGCAATCCCCGAAAGGCCATGTACCACTCGGCTAAGGGTTTGGCAAACACCGCCAGCACCGCTACGCCGATCAGACACAGCAGCACTGCAACGGTGGTGACGGTAACCGATAATTTTTTCATAGGAAATCCCTCCCAACGGCTTTTTACAAGGCCAATATAGCAGATGAATTATCGTTTGTCAATAAATTTATCTCAATTTTCGATAAAAAGGCAGCACTCAAACGAGTGCTGCCTTGATGTGAATGTACGATTTTTCTGTTGAAAAGAAGAAAGGGTTATGGTAAAATATGACTAAGAAAGGGGAGAACTACTATGAAATATTGTACCAATTGCGGCGTGCAAATGGCTGACGATGCCAGATTTTGTGTGAATTGCGGTGCTCAGGTGTCGGGAAGTGCAGTCATGGATAAAGCCTGCCTGGATCAGTTCTATCAATTTCTCAAATGGGAGCGATTAAGTTGGAAGATCTTTGGGATCGTTTGGCTGGTCCTGAGTATCGTGCTGGCCGCCTGCGGCCTGATCATTATGGTGTCGGGCGCTATGACCGGTTATAGTTATCGGCTGGACATGGCCGTTATCGGCATTATTTATTTAATGCTGGGGCTGCTGTATCTGCCCATTGCCATTGTCAATAAGGTCATGGTCAAGAAGACCCATGATTGCATGAAGATGCTGTATATCGAGCCCAAGACGGTGCTGGCACGCTGCGGCTCGGTGGGGATGATCGTGCTGGCTGCCTTCTTCAACAATGTGGCGCTGATCTTTATCATCATCAACTTTGTTCGCACCAAGACCAACAAAGAGGCCATTGATCGCCTGTAAAAGGCGGAAAAAACACAAAAAAATCCCAAAAACCACTTGTATATTTTTGAAAATCATATATAATATGTTGTTGGAATAATAAATATTTATATGCGGAGGATTTTATCATGTCTGTAAAAGTTGCCATTAACGGCTTTGGCCGTATCGGCCGCCTGGCTTTCCGTCAGATGTTCGGTGCTGAAGGGTATGAGATCGTTGCCATCAACGACCTGACCAACCCCAAGATGCTGGCTCATCTGCTCAAGTACGATTCGGCTCAGGGCCGCTATGCTCTGGCTGACACTGTCGTTGCCGGCGAAGACAGCATCACGGTCGACGGCAAGACCATCAAGATCTATGCCGAGAAGGACGCTGCCAACTGCCCTTGGGGCGAACTGGGTGTTGACGTTGTTCTCGAGTGCACCGGTTTCTACACGTCCAAGGAGAAGTCCATGGCTCATATCAATGCCGGCGCTAAGAAGGTCGTTATCTCTGCCCCTGCCGGCAAGGATCTTAAGACCATCGTATTCAGCGTAAATGAGAACACTCTGACCGCTGACGATCAGATCATCTCGGCTGCTTCCTGCACCACCAACTGCCTGGCTCCCATGGCCAACGCTCTCAATAACTATGCAGCTATCCAGAGTGGTATCATGACCACCGTTCATGCCTATACCGGCGACCAGATGATCCTGTACGGCCCCCACAGAAAGGGCGACCTGCGCCGCGCTCGTGCCGCTGCTCAGAATATCGTTCCCAACTCCACCGGCGCTGCCAAGGCTATCGGCCTGGTTATCCCCGAGCTCGACGGCAAGCTCATCGGTGCGGCTCAGCGTGTTCCGACCTGCACCGGTTCTACCACCATCCTGATCGCTGTTGTTAAGGGCAAGGATGTTACCGTTGACGGCATCAACGCAGCTATGAAGGCTGCCGCCAGCGAGTCCTTCGGCTATAACACCGACGAGATCGTTTCTTCGGACGTTATCGGCATGCGCTTCGGTTCTCTGTTCGATGCCACCCAGACCATGGTTTCCAAGATCGACGAGGAGACCTATCAGGTTCAGGTCGTTTCTTGGTACGACAACGAGAACTCCTACACCAGCCAGATGGTTCGCACCATCAAATACTTCGCTGAACTCAACTAAGTGTTGTTTTTGTAAAAGGCAGAGCCGAAAGGCTCTGCCTTTTTTTTGCGAACGGATCAGTTTTTTCTTGACCCGGAAATACTCCTATAATATAATTATATATAAGATATAAAAGTGGCAAAAATCGTTTTATATTATACAAAGGAGGTACTTTAATGAAAACGACACGCCCGATCTCGAAACGGTTGCTGAGCATCCTACTTTGTCTGGTGCTTATGATGACCTATGCGCCGCTGGCTGCATGGGCGGCTGATGAGTCGTCAGACCCGTATTATGACCGTGTTGTCGATGCTAACACTATGGACAACTGGAAGAAGTATTTTCTTGACACCAACGACACCTCAAATGCCGGCGGTGTTTGGACAGATAAATCGGTATTTACCGATGCATCCGAGTTTAACGGCCTTGTTGCCATGCAGGACGACAGCCGAAACTTCCTCACCGCTCTGTCGGCCATTGCGGCTAACAAGGAGATCGTGGGCTATTCCACCGTGCCCACCGATACGGTGCTGGTGCTCGACCTGTCGGGCTCTATGCAGAACTCCAACTCGGAAGATGATCTCATTGATGCGGCCAATGCTGCCATCAACAGACTGCTTGCGGTCAATAACAATAACCGCGTCGGCGTTGTACTCTATTCGGCGTCCGGCACAACGGGCAGATCCACTTATGAGGAAAGTGTTACCCGCATTCTTCCCATTGATCGTTACACGACCGCTAGTGACGGCGTTTATCTGAGCCTGAGCAATTGGGGTGAGGTCTCGGTTGATTCGAATGTAAGCGGTACGCAAGCCAATGCCAATCTGAACAAAGAGAAGAGTTTTGGCGGCGGCACCTATATCCAGGCCGGCCTTTGGGAAGCGATGAAGATGTTCCAAGAGATGGACACCGTCATCGGCGACAACAACTGGCAGACGGGTGACGACCGTATGCCCATTCTCGTTCTGATGTCCGACGGTGCTCCCTCTACCGGCACATCCAGCTATGATAATGTCGGTCAGTCCAATGTAGGTAATGGTAACGAATCGGGCCTTACTGCTGGCAACGCCTTCCTGACTCAGTTGACAGCATCTTATGTTATGAATCAGATCGAGGCTCACTATCAGCAGAAAACTACCGATGTTCGTGGCCTGTTCTACACCCTTGGCTTTAACATTGGCAACAATAATGTGGCTACCAGCGTTATGAATCCCGATGCTTCCACCTTTACCGATTCGCTTTGGAGATCCTATAACGCATTGGGCAACGGAACCCTTCAGGTTAATGTCAAGAATACCAGCGGTGGATTCTCTAACGTAGCCATCGGAAAAAACTCTTATGTTACCAACAAATCCTATGTGGATGAGTATTTCTCGGCCTCCGGAAACGGCTTGAGCAACGCCTTTGCATCCATCGTTGATGAGATCATCCTTCAGTCCCGCTACTATCCGACCCACCTCGAGGGCGGCAGCCCCGACTTCTCGGGGTATGTGGAATTTGAGGATACTCTGGGCGAGTATATGGAGGTTAAGCACATCAACGGTATCCTGCTGGGTGACACGTTGTACGACGGCCATATGATGGCCTCCAAACTGGCAGACACCGACGAGGGGCTGGGCACCGTTGAAAACCCAACGGCGCTGGGCGATGAGTTTATCCGTGCCGTCAAGACCCGTCTGGGTATTGCCTCTACGGCAGATGCACAGGCGCTTGTGGCCAATGCCTTTGCCGCAGGCCAGCTCAAATACAATTCGCCTACCGATTGGTCCAACTATATCGGCTGGTACGCCAAGGCCGACGGAACCTATGTCGGCTTCTGGGACGAGAAAGACACAACTGCTGCACCTGCCGGTGTGGTTTATAAGATCAAGTCTTACGGCTTCCTCGGCGAAACGACCGGTAGCATCAAGAACTCCGATATGATGTACATGTCAGTTCAGGTGCGTACCGATATCGCCACCGGTCAGCAGACCATGCTGTGGAAGATCCCCGCATCCCTCGTTCCTATGGTGACCTACCTGGTTACCCTTAAGGGTACGCATATCAGCGAGGCTCAGGATGTCAGCGTAGCCATTGAGAATGAAACCAGTCTTTCTCCTATTCGCCTGATTTTTGAAAGCGGTCTGCGTTCCGATCTCAATGAACTGAACATTACCCGCATTACCGACAATAAGCACATGGCCGAGGACGGCGTTACCAGACAATTCTGGACCAACTATTTCGATATTTCGGCCCAGACCCACGACCAGCATGTCACCACCTTGGCTGAGTTTACGCCTTCCCTGGAAAATGAGCGTTTCTATTACGCCGAGGCTTCGGCTGTTCACAAACAGACAGCCGGTGCGGACACCGAAACCACGGCAGACGATCGATATGCTTTGGTCGGTGAAAATGAAACGCTGGATGAAAACGGCTCCTATTTCCATCGCCGTTATATCTTTGTAAAAGGAAAATCGGAGCCCCAGTTCTTCTATGAGAAGATGTCTAAGGAATCCATTCAAGAAGCCAAGGAAAACGGCTGGGATCCGACCTTTAAGACCCTGGATAAAACGCTTGGCGCCTGGGTCGTTCCGGCAGGAACGCCTGCCCGTGAGCTGGAGATGTATGACCAGCAGAAGACGAGCAACCCGACTGCCTCTGCCAGGATGGTATTCCATCCCTATCTGACTGAGCAAAATGACATCTTCTATGTGGACATGAACCTGGGCAACAACGGCCGCCTGTCGGTCACTCCCGCACAGGGCATCAAGCTTTCCAAAACGATCGATGTTTATGAGCCCGGCACCTCCAACGCATTCCGTTTCCTTATTACCGTTAAGAATGCAAACGGAAGCGCCTATACCGGCAAGCTCAACAGTTGGATCACCGATCTTGATATCGTTCCTTTGGATGAGCCCAATGAAATCACCCTTTCCGGTAACGGCACCTATACGGTTGATCTTTCAAGCAATCAGACTCTTTGGCTCACCGGTGTTCCTACCGGCGCAACCTACACCATCGATGAGGTCTCGACCAACGATGATTATAAGATCAAATCGGTACACGTCAACGGCGTATCGACCGGTACGGTTGCAACCGGTACCGTTGCGGCATACTTTATCGACGATGTCGATTTCGTGAACACCGCTCTGGGTGAGGGCAACCTGGTCATCACCAAACAGGTCGTAGACGAAAACGGAAGAACGGTCGATATTAAAGACGATATCCGCTTTACCGCACAGGTCACCCTGACCGATGCCAACAACAACCCGCTCTCGGGTACCTTTGGTGCCTCGAATGCCGCCGGCTCGATCACTCTCGTAAACGGCACCTTTACGGTGACTTTGGCCGAAGGGGAGTCCTTCGTCATCCGCAATGTCCCCGAAGAGACCAAGTATACCGTCACGGAAACCAATATTCCGGCCGGCTTTGCCTTGAATTCTGAGCGCAGCCGTCTGACCGGTGCGGTGGATGCTGATGCAAACGATCAGGCTCTTATCGTCAACACCTACGACCCGATCGGCACCAACGGACAGAATGTTACCGTTGATGTGACCAAGACCATTTCGGGTAATCGCAGCGCTTGGTTGGCCAATGAGAGCTATAGCTTCACGGTCAAACAGGCGAATGCGGCCGGCGCACTGGCGCAGTTTACCATCGACGCCAACGACGCCGATAAGAAATACACCTTGACCCTTTCGAATGAAAGTTATACGGAAGCCGGCACCTATCATTACAGCATCGTTGAGGCCGTCGGTAGTCAGGGCGGCATCACCTACGACACGGTAGAACGCCGTTTTGCCGTTGTAGTAGCCGATGCCGATATGGACGGTGATCTGGAGATCACGGCCGTGAACAATGAGGCCTACACGACGGTTACCCGGTCAGGCAACGCCTACACGGTCAGTGCAAACTTTAACAATGTGTATCAGCCCACCGGCTCGGCCAGCATTACCATTAATATCCAAAAGAAAATGACCGGCGATTATCGTCTTAACGGTTTCCAGTTTGCTTTGTACGATGCTGAAGACATTACAAATGCCAACGAAATCACCCGTTCTACCGTTACCGACATTGAGGGTAAGGCATATATTACTCTTACCTATGCGGCCAACCATGCCACGATGGAGGGTGAGACGTACACGTACTATCTGGCTGAGATTAATACCGGCAATCCCAACATCACCTATGATGACAAGGTGTACAAGGTAGATATCACCGTTAAGGATGAGGGTGACGGCACTATTTCGGCAATCTCGGTCATTTCGGGTATTCCCCAGGGAGAAGTGAATCCCTCCTTCACCAACACCTATACCCCGTCTGCATCTGCATATGTGACGCTTACGGCAAACAAGGTGATTGAAGGCGACCGCGTACTCAACGCTAACGAATTTGAATTCGTTATTGAGGCGCTTACTGCCGGTGCGCCCAAGCCGACTAACACCGTCGTGAATAATGCCGCAAACGGCGCAGTCGTGTTCGATGCCATCAAATTCGATACGGTCGGTACCTACATGTACAAGATCTACGAGTCGGTTGCTGATAAGATCGGCGGTTTCACCTATGACGGTAAGTTTTATGAGGTCACTGTAGTTGTTGTCGATAACGGCGATGCTACCCTTGGGGCGACTGTCACTCGAGTCGTGAAGGAAAATGATAGCGATGCCGGAAGAACCCTCGGTGCAAACGAGTTGATCTCCTTTACCAACGCATATGATGCTATTGATGCCAAGGTAACCATTTCCGGAGATAAGATCCTCACCGGCAAAAAACTGCAGGCAGACGAGTTTGCTTTTGTGCTGACTCCTGATCGCTCCGATTACCCCATGCCTGATTCCAACACGGCAAGAAACAATGCAGCCGGCAAATTTGCCTTCGGCGAGATCACTTACGCCAAAGCGGGTATCTACACCTATACCCTCACCGAGCGGGCGACAGGTGACATACGGTATGATTTTGATGAGTCTGTCTACAAGGTCATTGTTACCGTAAGCGACAACTCAAGAGGTGTTCTGTCGGCAACAGTCAGAATGACCAAGAATAGTATTCCGTCGACTGGCATCGTATTCCGCAACGGCTTTGTGCCTACGCCGATCTCCTTTGATATCTCGGCAGAATTCGGCGGAATGAAGGCCCTGGACGGTCGTCCCCTGGAAGCCGACGAATTCGAGTTCGAGCTGATCAATGCCATCAACGGTCAAAAGATCGGCGAATCGGTGAAGAACGATGCCGACGGCACATTCGCATTCCCTGCCGTTACCCTGCCTGAGGCGGGCGTCTATCACTTCAAGATCACCGAAGCGGTCGGCGATGAGAAGGGCGTTTCCTATGACACCTCCTCCTACCATGTCCGTCTGGAGGTCGTGCAGGATGATGACGGAAAACTTCAGATCAATGATCAGCGTCTGTACAAGGGCACTGTCACTAAGCAAGAGGTCAGCGGCGTTCTTACCGAGGTCGTTTCCTACGAAAACATTACCGACGGCGGCATGATCACCTTTAACAACAGTTACAAGGCCGATCCCACGCAGGTGATCGTAGCAGGAACCAAGACTCTCACCGGCCGTGAATTGAAGGCCGAGGAATTCTCCTTTGTGCTTTATGACGAAGCCGGTGAAGAGCTCGAAACGGTTACCAATGCCGCAGACGGCAGCTTTGCCTTTGCTCCGATCTCGGTCACCGAGGCCGGCGAGTATATCTACACCGTTAAAGAGATCCAGGGCGGCGAAAAAGAGATAACCTACGACAGCGCAGTCTACACCGTAACGGTAACGGTCAGCGATAACCTGGATGGCACCTTTACTGTGTCGTATGCGTATGCGAAGAATGATGCTAAGGCAGAAGCTCTGACCTTTGCCAATATCTACACGCCTCAGGAAGACATTCCTTCGACCGGCGATCATTCTCCGTACCTGTGGGTGTCTGTACTCTTCGTGAGCGGCGGCCTGATGGGCGCAACGATCTATGGCAAAAAGAGAAAAGAAGCCGAAGAAAACTAACCCAATAAAACCACGCACCCTGCGCCATTGATGCGCAGGGTGCATTTTTTGAGAAAAATAACAGACACCGCAAAGCGGTGTCTGTTGTTTTGGCGGAGAGGATGGGATTCGAACCCATGTGCTGTTTCCAGCAAACACATTTCGAGTCAAGTGTCAAAAAACGAACTTGACGGAATTTAACGGAAGATAACGGCAATAGTGAGAACCCCGAAAACCCCGATGTTTTCAGGGTTCTTTCGGTTATTATATCAAAAAACACAGTGAAAATCAAGGTCTAAAAGTCTTCTCCGATTTTGCCGAGTTCTAATGGATTTTTGGAAAAGTCTATTAGAACTTTTCGTAGAACTGCGCCTATTTTCGCCCCGAAATTACCCTTTTGGCAGTGCAATAAAAAGCACCGGTTGAAGCATACAAGACACAAAATCGTGTTGACTTTTTACAACCGAGAATAAAAATGCGGTAATCTTTATGGCATTATTTCGAAAAAATTATAAGATACAACGTTTATAGATTGCTATTTTAGTGATTTTATTGTATAATATAATATCTTGGAATACTTATATCCAGTAGTTTTCAAAAAACAGTCGAAAGGGGTTGACACAGAATGCCTATACCGTATAATTTGTTAAGCAAGCAAGGCATAGTTCTGCCCATTTCTACAGTAAAGTTGATATTACATATACAAAGCCATCTGTAATGCGTAGAGGGTTTATTTCCTCTATGCTTATAGGTGGCTTTCCGTGTTGTTTAGGAGATAAAAGACAGTGGCAAAACATTCAAAAAAAAAGGCTAACTTTTTTCAGACTGCCTTATTTAAGACAACTTTGAAAATCGTTATTATCGTGATTATAACCGCTTCTCTTCTTTTGAATCTGTTTACCTTTATCATGCCGGTGGTCAAGTACTATGGCACAAGTATGTCGCCCACATTGGAGGACGGACAGATCTTAATTGTCAGCAAAATGGCTGAGATAGAAAGCGGAGATATCATAGCGTTTTATTATAATAACAAGGTTTTGGTGCGACGTGTTGTGGCGACCGGTAACGAACAGATATCCATAGACATTTTCGGTGCTGTTTCCGTAAACGGCGAGGAACTGTATGAACCTTACATAGAAAGTAAAACCTTGGGACAATGCAATCTTGATTTCCCCTACAATGTGCCGACAGGAGCCTTTTTTGTTCTCGGCGATAACCGTGATGTGTCTATGGATAGTCGCTTAGAAGAAATTGGAGTTGTAACGGATGACAGACTGATCGGAAAGGTTGTTTTTTCGATTAAACCTTTTGGGTCGGTAAAGTAAATTTCTTTTTTAAAGAGTGGAACGACAATGAATGCTTTTGAAAATAGAAAACTGAATATAAAAAGCATTTTGTTAATCGCAATTTCCGTCATATTTTGTGCGGCGGTTTGCGTTTTGTTGTTCTGCCTGAACATCACTAAAGCCGTAGCGTTAGAACAGGAAATCCGTTGCGATATTGAAGAACATATCCATATGGACAGTTGCTATGACGGAGATTTTTTGATTTGCAAAAAGCCTGCCCACTCGCACGACGGTAACTGTTATATTGTTCTTCTAAATGAAAATGATATTAACGGTATTTTGACATTGCTCGGCAATAGCGAAACCCGTTCTCTTGAATATGTGATAACCGATACAATGTCGTCGGCACTGACATTCAATACAAATTTAAATACCTCCCAATCGACAGATGCGAATACACTTACTTTATCGCAGGATACTGTAGCGGCACTCAATACAACGATTTCTGATGAGGAAACATTGCCCGATATTGTACTTAATGAGAAAATCAATACCGTAAGCACCTTGGCTTTGGACAACCCTGCAAATAACGATACAAGCTCCACGCAGAATAACGCTTCAACATACAGCGTGGGCGATAGTCCGGTTACAGCAAATTATAATGCCAATTTTTATATTTATTTGGACGGAAAATGGACATGCATAGGAACACTGCCCTTTACAACCACTTCCAGTGGCAGTAACCGTTATAACGGCACGATACAAACAAGTGAAATACTAAACCTTGTTAACGGTGCGCTGGGAACAGACTACAACTACAATTCCTTTGATATAGCCGTATCCACCTCGCAAAACAGCGGATATTCCACAAGCAATATCGGGATGAACTCGGTGACTACTACCGTAGCTTATAATCAATCCAACAGTAATGTGAGAAGGGTTCGCTATGTCCGACTAATACCCAACAACGGGTCGGCAAGCAGTACAGCATTTAATTTCTTTACCGCAAAATTTGAGTATCCCGACGGCAGCACAACTACCAAATATGTTCGTTCGGGAACGACGGTAACACTTCCGACAGGTAACTATGAGTGGAAGGCCGGAAACACAACGTATAGTGCCGGACAGGCAGTAACGATAAGAAGTGCCACGACCTTCGTCGGCACACTTATCGGCCCGCCCACCTTTGTAAACGTTAATTATAATGTCAATTTCCCGACCGTCAGCGGTGTCACGGTTTCAACCAAACCCACTCTGGCAGGGCTTACGGTAACAACAGTTCGTGACGGATACACCGAAGGTTCACGTGTTACGGTGCGCAATGTATCTCAGCAGTCGGTTGAGGGCAAGGTCAACGGGAACACCACAGGACTTTCCCGTGTGATTCAATTTAAGGGTTGGCGTGTGGGTAACAGTGATACCATTATCCAGCCAAACACAAGTCTGATCTGGGAAGAATTGCTTCAATATTCGGGCAACAGCACCACACTGAATCTAAATGCTGTCTGGGAGAGCGAAGCGGTCAGAACAGCTACCTTTTTTATACGCTTTGACTCGGTTGCTGTTGATACTGACGGTAACATTACTGGACAGGATACAAACAAATATACAAACGAGCTGTTTTCCGCCTATGTAGGCGGTATTGATACAAGTATTTCCGTATCACAGCTTCACAACCTTTATCATATTGCGGATACTACCTCAGATAACTCCTATGGTGCAGACCAAAAAATCCGTGCTCTATACGGTGAAAGGTTGGATGGCGTGTGGTTAAGTGCTTTTCCTTCCGATGATTACATATTCCAAAGCCTTGTGCAGTATGCCAACACTGGATATCTTTCTGTAGATGGCGTTCCCGTTAAAGCGGAGGATCTTAACGACAGAGCCTACGCAATACGATGGTATGTTTTCAAATGTCAGGACGATGCATGGCATATTGACGGAAAGCTCGTAAAAAAAGAAGGTCTTATCCATGTTTATAAGACTTTTGCAGGAAATAAGGAACTGATAAACGAGGCAAAAACCGATTTTGCAATTGATGCCAAGGACATCACGGCAGGCACAAACACCGTTTTGACCCTACAAAATTATAAGTCCTACGATTCGGTAAACGACACCTATATGTGGGAGATTGCCAATGTAGATTATGGGGAGCTTTGGGAAATTACTGAGCATCCGCATATATTTGACGATCCCGAAGTCGATTTCAGCGTTTATTCCGAATACACGGTTATGGACGCTCATGGCGATCAGTCGACAACGGGCGTAGGTACATCGTTAACCGTCAGCGGTATGACCTATGCACTTGACGAAGGTGTCGATGAGGTGCTTCGTGCCGAGTTTACAAATATTTATAATAAGACAAACTCTATTATCATTAAAAAACAGGATAGCTTAACAGGTGTTTCCATTGGCGGTGCAACCTTTAAACTGTTGCAAAACGGTAAAGAACTTAAATTTAACTACAACAGCGAAACCGAAAGATATCAGTACGCTCCTACAAACGGAACGGTCACTCTGCTTGAAGGTACAGCCAACGGCTATTTTGAAATCTCCGTTGAAAACTTCAGTTATGATTTAGGCCCCATAACCGTGCGTGAGGTTTCTCCCCCTACAGGATATTCACCTATTGGGGATATTGAGATCGGTTACATCGACGAAAACAATACCATAGGTATACTGGGAGGTAACGGCGAACTGATACGGTATGTCAGTGGTATTCTCATTGTAGGCAACAGCACCGATTCTTCGTCGGTAACGGCGAAAAAGAACTGGGACTGTCCAGAGAGTGAGTGGCAGGACGTGACCGTTCAGCTACTTGCAAATGACAAGCTGGTGACCACGGTCATTGCCGGTGTTCAGCCGCAGGTGGTACTAAGCAGCAATAACAACTGGCAGCACACATGGAAAAATCTTCCCGTATATGTCAACGGCGAAAAAATCGTATGGTCGATCAAAGAAGTGCAGGTCGGCAGTGAAGCGGCTAAGGCGGACGGCTCGTTTGTCAACTGGCTTGTATCCTATGAATTGCCTGTAAAATCTACCGATGAGGACGGCAACGAAAACACGTTGCTTACCGTCACAAACACTACAAAGCGTGTTATGCTGAGATTAACCAAAACCAATCTTGGCAAGAGTTTGCAGTTAAAAGGTGCTACCTTCTTACTGGAGGCGGTTGACAAGAACGGCAACCTACTACCGCAGGAAATTGCCAAAACCGCAACTACGGGAGATTCAGGAACACTCATATTTGATAACCTGAAAAGTGCTATCCGATACAGACTAACTGAACTTATAGCTCCCGAAGGTTACTTAAAGTGCGATGAGTATATTTACTTCACCATAGGTGAAGATGGCTCGGTCATGGTGGAGGATACTTATTATGCCGAAGCCGGAACCACCGCCTATAATATTATCGTCCGCAACGGACAGATCGTTGACCTGCCCGAATCGGGCGGTATCGGTACAAGTATGTTTTATGCCTTAGGTTTATTGCTTATCATAGCAGCAACGGGTATTTACATAGGCACATTCCGTAAAAGGAGGTGTCGAAATTAATTCGCTTTCAATAATTTTCAAAAAAATTACAAGTAAAGGAGTAAAAACTATGAAAGCAATCAAAAAGTCCCTCGCGATCCTCGTATGCCTTTGTTTGGTGTTTAGTTGCATGGCCATGTCGGTTTTCGCAGCAGAAGCTACAGGCAGCATCACCATCCAAAACCCCGGCAACTCTGCAGCAACAGTTGCAGGAAAGACATTTAATGTCTACAAGATTTTCGATGCAACTACTAACGGTAACAACACCTCGTATAGTTGGCATACACATGAAAACGACGAGATTCCGTTCTACGATTTCTTCTATGGAGAATGGACAAATAGCAAAAACCAAACCGTTACCGGTGTTTTAGGAAAGCAAGAAAACGGCAATGTTCAGGGCGCAGTTGAGTATGTAGCAGATATCACTGACAGTTTATCACTTTCTCAGTTTGCAGAAGATCTGCACAAGTATATCATTGATACCGGCATTGAAACCGAGATTCCCTCTGTTGAAGCAGGAGACACCGCTACCTCTGTGAATATTCCCAACCTGAGCTACGGTTATTATCTGGTATATGATGCTACAGAGCTTGAAGGAAGTTCAGTTCGTTCGGCTGTTATGCTCTCAACCGTCAATAAGGATGCGGTTATTACTCTGAAGGCAAATCGCCCCCAGATTGAAAAGCAGGTTTTAGAAAACGACGGAGAAACTTGGGGCAAGGCGACATCGGTTGCTATCGGTGATGAGGTTGCATTTAAGATTACTACCCTCGTTCCTTCCCACACAATGTATACGGAATATTCATACTACATTGAAGATGTTCTCCCCGAAGGCTTGGAGCTGAAAGACGGTTCTATTAAGGTTTTCAAAAATGATGTTGAAGTAGATAACACCGATAACGCCTATTACACCCTTAGCGGCGCAGGTGAAGGTCTTGAGGGGCCCTATGATTTCAAAGTAGATTTCACAGGCCCTATTACCAGCAAATTCGTGGTAAACGATGTTATTACCATTGAATACACCGCCATTGTGGATGAAGATATCGCTCCTCACGTTGCCAACAAGAACGAAGCTACGCTTTTTTACCACAATGACCCCACTGCCGCAACTCCCACCTTTGGTAGCAGCTCAGCTACAGCAAACGCATATACTTATATGTTCGTTATGACTAAGTTCTCTGAGGATGCTAACGGCAACTTCTCTAATCACACCCGTCTTGCAGGTGCGAAGTTTAAATTCTATGAAAAAGGCTCAAGCGAACCTATTAAGTTTATTCTTAAAAATGTTGACGGTATAGACTACTATTTTGTAGCACCGGCTGATACTACCGAAACAATATATACTGAGATTGAAGTAATCAATAGCGGACTTCCCGAAGGAGCGGTTGAAAACTCTACATATCTTGGCGGAAATATGGGTGACATTACTCTGTTCGGTCTTGCCGAGGGCGAATATGAAATAGAGGAAACAGTAGCTCCCGATGGCTATGTTCTTCCTGAAAACCGTTTTTCAATTAAAATTGAAGACGTTGTTGATGACTACGGCAACATTTCAACCCTGACCGTTACAGGTGACCATACCGGAAACGGTTCTTTGGGTAATACAGGCGGTAACTACCGTAATTTGCTTACCTGGGTTGATATTGCTAACAAACCCGGTGCAGCACTTCCCGAAACCGGTGGTATCGGCACCACAATCTTCACCGTTTTAGGTATCGTACTTATGGCAGGTGCAGCAGCTTTTTTTACTTCAAGAAAAAGAAGTAGTGTGGCATAAAAGAAATATTCGTTTTTGACGGAGCGACTCTTTTTAGCCACCCCGCAAAGCTATTTCTTTTTCTAAACCAACAATAAAGAAAACTCAAAGGAGGGAAAGACCAATGAAGAAACATATGTCAACGATTATCGTAGTTGTTATATTCATCTGCGGTCTTTCCCTCTTTCTTTATCCTACATTCAGTAATTTCTATAACGAACACTTAAATAAGCAGCTTATTGGGGATTACAAAGAAGCTTTTGCGAATATTAAACCCGAACAACATCAAAAAGCCAAGTCAGATGCATTGTCTTATAGCGAAAACAAATCAAATCCCGACAAATTAGAAGAACTTGGTTTAACATATGAAAACGTTCTTAATGTGGCAGGTAACGGCATTATGGGATATATTGAGATCCCTAAAATAAGTGTATCTTTGGTTATCTACCACAGCATTGAGGAGAATGTATTGCAAAAAGGTATCGGTCACGTGCCGGAAAGCTCTCTGCCAATCGGTGGCAAGAGTACCCACTGCGTGCTCGCAGGGCATACAGGACTGCCTTCTGCAAAGCTGCTCACCAATATAGACCACTTAAAGATTGGTGATGTTTTCTATATTCATGTGTTAGACGAGGTTCTCCAGTACCAAATTGATGATATTTCGGTGGTGGAGCCGGACGAGGTTTCAAGACTGAATGTTATCAGCGGAAAAGACTGCGTTACGCTCGTGACCTGCACTCCGTATGGTGTCAATTCACATCGTCTTTTAGTGCGTGGTGTCAGAGTGGACGGTAAAGACAACCTTTCTGCAGACGGTGTCAATGTACAAAACGAACTGTTAAATATTGAACCCGTATATCTGCTCACATTTTCACTTATCGGTTTGTTTATTATCTTTGTGGCAGTCCGTAAAATTATGAAATTTAGAAAACAAAGGAAAACAATTAAGAATGAAGGCGGCGAAAATACAGTTGAAAACGACAGGTAAACGGCTTGTGTCAATATGCGTTATATTGTTGATTTTAATAACATCAGCATTGCCTTGCTTGGCGGCAACCCCCGACTGCAAACTCACAGTCAGATTAGAAGATGACGAGAAAAAGGCCATTGATGGACTTTATGTGCATATCTGCAAAATTGCCGATATTAACGGCACTGACTATTATCCCTCAGAAGGTTTCGAAAACTCAGGCATTTCTATTGCTGCAATCGTAAATAATCCGTCGGCAGCCAATGCCAAGACAATTTTTGAATTTGTGAAAGAAAACGATATTCACAGTCTTTCTGCTGTATCCTCTTCGGGAGTAGCAGAATTTACATCCATCGAGCAAGGAATTTGGTTGGTGTATTGCAAAGATAATGAAGCATACAGCTTTAACCCTTATATCGTGTTTCTGCCCTATGCGGAAGAAGGAAAGCTTCATTATGAAATATCTTCTGCACCGAAAACCGAGATAAACACCCCGAATGACAAGAGTGTTTATGTAGTAAAAAAGTGGGAAGACAAAAATAACGCAGCAAAGAAAAGGCCGAATGAAATAACAGTTGAACTCAAACACAATGGAAGCATTATAGACACAGCAATTCTAAATGAAGATAATGGCTGGGCATATACTTTTACAAAACTTCCCGAACAAGGCGAATATCAGGTTGCTGAAAAGTCTGTGAAAGATTATTCCGTGAAGTACAGCGGTGACAGTGAAAACGGTTTTATTATTACAAACACCTATAATGGTGAAAAGCTACCGCAGACCGGACAACTTTGGTGGCCGATTGCTATTATCTCTGTTGCCGGTATTGCGTTTGTTTGCCTCGGAATAATAGAGCTTGGAGTACGGAAAAATGGAAAGAAAAACAAGTAAACGTGGGTTTGTTTTTCTCGTTATAGGACTACTCCTTATTTCCCTTGCGGTCGGATGGTATATTTATAATACTGTCGAGGACAGCAATGCGGGAAAACAAGCCGCAGAATTGCTGGATAAGCTTGAAGAACAACAATGGGTAGAACAAAACGAAGATTCCGATTCACCTGTCATTATTGTAGAGGGTGATGCTTTTTGCGGAACGGTTATAATTGAGAAACTCGGCATCAGACTTCCGGTTTTTGATGAATGGAACTACACTCGGTTAAAGACCTCCCCGTGCCGCTATACAGGCAATATTGCTACGGACGATATTATTATTGCCGCTCATAATTATAAAAGCCATTTCGGTTCACTTAATAAGCTGCAGATCGGTGATAAAATCCAATTTATAGATGCTTTCGGCACTACACATAATTATACGGTGTGCGAACTTGTGACTTTAGATGGGACAGCCGTTTCAGATATGCAATCCGGTGGCTGGGATTTTACTTTGTTCACCTGTACCAAAGGTGGCGAACAGCGGGTAACCGTGAGATGTGAGAGAGTTTTAGAACAATAATATTGATTATTAAACAACAAGAGCCTTGTTTTTGCAAGGCTCTTTAAATTTGTCTGGACTTGCGGGAGTTGTTGTGGTATGTATTTGTGTTGCAAAAAGGAGGTGCAACGCACATGACAACACTTGAAGATTTATACTACGGCAACATCAGTCCGCACGAAAGGTATATCAAGCGAGGGACGAGAGTAGATAAACTCGTAAAGCTGATATGCAAAAACGAGGAAGAACTGGGTGCTGGGCTCACGGAAAAGCAAAAAGAAACCTTTGAAAAGTTCAAGGACTGCACAAGCGAACTGTCCTGCATCACCGAGCGTGAGGCATTCACTTCGGGATTTATCCTCGCAACACGTATCATGGTGGAAGTGATGCAAGGCTTGGAGGAGGTCGAGGATATATGAGGAAAATCATTATCCTTCTTCTCTGCTGTGGGGTGCTCATCGGCATGGTGGGATGCGGTGGCAACACCGCACCACCGCCTACAGAGAGTCCACCGACAACGGTATTGGAAACGATAAAAACAGAAACGCCTACCGAAACAACACCGCCTGTAACGGCGATAGAGCCGACAGAGAAAGAAAAAGAGCCTGTCCCGACCGTGAGCAAGGATCAGGCAACCGAGCCAACCACGACCGCCACAGAGCCGACAACAACGGCGAAGCCAAAGGACGAAAACAAACCTACCGAAACGACAAAACCAACAAAATCATCGGCGCCGGGAACTCCAACGGAAAACGGGTGCATCACTATAGTAGAAACGGACGATCCGCCGAAAGAGGAAATTATAATCCCTCCCAAGCCGAGTGTCGATTTAGTGGCACAAAAGGTCGCAGGATACATAAATCAGTTTCGCGCCGAGCAGGGCGATGTCACCGCAACGGTCATCCCCGGTCTGACCGAATACTGCAAATACCGATGTACGCAGCTTAAAACCAATTTTGCCCATGATACCACCGACCAAAGAGCAGCCGCCGAAGCTCTACAGTACGGCGAATATGTTGACTGGTCACTCTACGGTATCGAAGGCGAGGAAAACTATTATACCGCCAATGTGCGAGAAGCCATCGGCAAAGGTAATTGGGGCGGTACGGCTGATGAGATTTCCTATTCTATAGCAAACGGTTTCAGGAACAGCAAAGGACACTGGTCGTATGTCGGCAACTCCAAGTACACCTATATGGCGGTCGGAGTTATGTATGACGGATATTATTGGTATGTCTGCGTATGCATGGACTCTGAAAATACAGACTTAAAATAAGCATAAAAATACCCACTGGATGCGGCGGTTCTTCACGGAACCTTGCCACAACATCCGGTGGGTAATTTTTTAATTTGCTTTTGTAGCCGTTTGTTTTATTCGAAACGGCCTACGGGTCGATAAAACTATTTCTGTTCGATTGTACGGAGTTTAAGTTCTTACCGGCTCCCCGTACTCACGCTTCATAGCCGCCATAGAAACGACCCATTGCTTACCGAACTTGCAAACATCAACACCGTTTACAAGTTTGCCGTAGGTTATGGCTTTGCGTAGGGTGCTCTCATTCAGATCCCACAAAAACGTGGCATCACTGAAAGCCATCAGTCCGTCAAAGGGTGTGTCGATCTCTACACCGTTCGCCCATAGCTCGTCGCAGGAAATATCAATATCGTCATTCCATACGATACCGTAACCGCCCTGGTCTACGATAACCGAACTAAACAGCTCGGGACTGTCCTTCAAAGGAAGAAAGAAACTATATTTTTCAAAAAGCGGTGCAACATCATAGATTTTGGTTACACCCTTGGCAAACTGTACGCTGAGTTTGTAATCAGGCAGAGCGTTTACATTTTTCACTTTGTGGAACATACAAAAACCTCCCTTACTCCAAAGGAGAAAGAGCGATAAACTCTTGTGTTTCCCAAATCTTTAAAAGTGCATCTTTGTGGATAGCACGCCACTCAAGAACCATCTCAAGCGCCTTTTGGGAAGCTCTCCTTCTAAAATCGTACCGTCGTTAATACTGATGGCAGCCATATGCTCACCATAGATCGCATGAAAGTGCGGCGTATTATGCTCGGACTGCTGAAAATACATGCGGATAATAATTCCGTAAAATCTTGATAATACAGGCATGAAACAATCTATCCTGCGGTAGTGCTGGCAGGCGGCTTGGGACTGCGCCGAAGCGAAGCCTTGGGTACTCGGTGGTCAAGAGTCGATTGGGATAAGCGCACCATCCTGCTCGACACCAAGGTCATCGAGTACAAGGAAGACGGCAAGGTTATCGTCGAACCCATAGAGGAAATGAAAAATAAATCAAGCCGCCGCACACTTCCCATACCCGACCCCGTATATGAAATGCTCTGTGAGGAAAGGGAGAAGCAAGACCTGTACCGCCGAATGTTCAAAGGCAGCTATAACCGCAAATTCGATGATTATATCTGCGTCGATCAGCTCGGCGAACTGTTAAGACCAAACAGAGTCACCCAACGCTTCTCCGACCTCATTGAACGGTATGACCTGCGAAAGATACGCTTCCACGACCTACGCCACACCTTCGCAAGCATCCTCATCAATCAGGATGTGCCTCTGCTGAACGTGTCCGCCTTCCTTGGTCACTCCGACCTCGCAACAACGGCAAATATTTATGCTCACCTTGATAAGTCCAAGAAACAGGAAAGCGCCGATATTATCAGCAATATCTTTAATAAAGCAAAGGAATGATGCACCTCGGACAGAGGTGCATTTTTGCTAACCGAAAGGATGATTTAATATATGACTGAAAAGAAATATATGAGTGGATGCCAACTTCGTCAATACCTGCACATCTCCACACGGAAGATGAAATATCTGATGGCTCATAACTATATCCCACACGAAAACACCGGACACGCAACCCATAAGTACCGTGTGCTGTTAGAGGATGCGGAAATGTTCAAAATCCGTATGGATACCGAGGTAGGATTCCTATCCGAGGGCAGAGCTACCCGAAGCTCTGCCCACACAGACGGCGGCGGAACTTGTCGGACATAACCCACAGCGCATACATGAACTGATTAGAGAACAAACCTTGCACGGTATAAAAATCGGCAGTACCCAATACTGCGTGAAGGAAGAATTTATATGCTATATGGCATCACCGCAAAAACTATCCAATCCACGCACCGAACGATATAAAGAACTTATCCGAGAATTTAAGTACATACAACGCAGAGAGCGTGAAAACGAACAGCGCCGATGCAAAAGAAGAATAAAAAGAGGTGAAAACATTGATTAAGAAGAAAGTTCTAACACAAGAACAGATAGCCGAAAAGCTTGATTATCTCCGCAAACAGCGTGATGGTCTCATCATAGGTGAATACGGAAATTATTCATATAAACTGTATATGTATCTCAAAGAGCGTTGCGACGAAACCGAGGACGGTAGTTGCAACCCATACCCGTGGCAAATGCTCGTCGCCCTTGGCAGAGATGACCTGCATAAATCCTACCTTGGGTACACCTACTGTGATGACCTCGAAGCACTTGGATATATCAAGATGCAAGGATATGGCAAGGATAAAAAGATTTTTATAATAAAAGAAATTGATTTTTAATTCCTTGTCGTAACAGAATGCCCCGCCGAAAAAAATCGGCGGGGCGGTTATCTTTAATTTATCAGTCTGTTACTTGAATCCCACAAATTAAAGTGAAGATTGTTTTCAGTGTCAACGTTTATATTGAATTCAAATTCAAATCTTCCGGTGTATTCTTTGTTTTCCAAAACATCGCTATATTTGTATACAATTGCGTGTTTGAAAATAAAAGACGAATCGCCAAACTTATATGTACCGTCATCATTTGTTTCTACCATAAAATTCGCTTTCCAAGACTGTTTATTATGTGGTGGAATGAAAATTGAATCCTCATACAAAATTGTGTATAGTGATATGCCATATTCATCAAGATTTTCAATTTCAATATAAGCTTTTTCCTTTGAATTCGGTTTTGGTAAAAAATATAGTTGATCGACAATGCGGACATTATTTGCAAGATTATCCGACGAATTAACCATGTCCCAATTTATGAATCCCCAATTGTTTATGTAATCGCCAACAATAAGCTCTTTATCATTTGTATTATTACTAATCACTTCATTTTTTAGTTCACAATATATGTTTGGCATAACTGATAGTTCAGTATTCTTTTTTATCATAATGTGCTCTTGCTTTATGGTAAAATATAACGCAATCATTGTAATGCTTCCGCCTATTATAGAACCGGCAAAACCAATCCAAGTATCTGCACTCCCAATGGGTGATATTATTTCTTGATTTTTCAAAAGTGCTGCTATTATATATGTGGCGACTGGCGATAGAATCAATATTGAAATCATTATCAAGACGATTAAAACACTATATCTTTTCATATTATTTATGTCTCCTAAATCACATAAACTTGTATTTTTTTAGCATTGAGAAAACTAAGTTTTTGCATAGGTTATCAATGACAGCAACCTTGGAATTGTCAAACCAACCATACATGAGTTTGTCTAAAAGTTTTACCGTACTATCACCTAAGAGCTGATTAAGTGCGGAAGTATTTTCGCTTCCTGTATAGTTGTCTGCAAACATTTGGCATATTGAACGATACCCATAATAATTAAATGCCAAGCCAATGACTGTTGATATAGTATCAATATCTGCTGGAAAATTATCTCTATTTATTATTTCTGAAATTGTGTTCAATGGTGTGCTTATAAGCTCGGTAACGCCTTTACCGCCAGAGTAAGTTTCCACTGTTTGTTCCATGGTGAAAGAAAGAGAACTATCAATCGTTTCTGCACCTAACATTTTCATAAGTGCAACCTGTGAAGCGTGATATTCCGTGTATCCCTTATTTGCAATATATTTAATTTTATCAGATTTGCAAAATCTTTCGGTGTCAATCATATGTGTAAACTCATGGAACATTATGTAATCAGCTGATAAGGTGGGAAAAATGGTCCAAATGCTCATATGGTGGGTATTTGTATCAAAATCATATTTTACATTGGCTGGTGCTGCATATCCTTTGCTATCTGCCTCTTCCTGTGTTATATCGATTGGTGTTATAGTATAATTGGGCAAACAAGAAACATTCATGAATTTCAAAAAATCAATTTCGCATTTTCTTACATACATACTGGTCAGCGATATATTCATTATTTCTACCTCTTAACAAAATTTATAATACGGTAAAGTTGTTAGTAACTAAAGCTAATACCTCTTCCTCGTTACAATTGCAACAAAAATATGCCAAAATATCATGCTTATTCACTATAGCACGAAACAATCTACCCTGGTAATGACTCATTGCTATTTCTGCTGATAGAGACCAAAATATTCGTGGTGTATTTTCAGAAATGTCTGTTCCTCTGTAAATGGTTAACAGTTCCGGATACTCGCTTAATTTATCAATTTCAGATTGATGCATTAAATCTTCTTGTTTTAATCCGTTCAATGCGTCTAATATAGTTTCAGATAACAAACCATGTGTATCAAATTGTAAGACCATTCGAACATACATTGCATATGCCTCTCTGTCAACGAATGGTCTAAGATTGAGTAGTTTTTCTAATCGTTCTTGTGGATCAACACAACTAAAAACCTCTTTTAGAGGTGCGTTGTTTTCGCGTGCTAATAATTTACTTAATAATTCACCGTCGTACATTTCAAATTCCTAAAAGGTGTTATTTTTATATAATTGTACCACAAAAAGAAAACAACCGCAATCTGAAGATCGCGGTTGTCCTTGGCGGAGACGGCGAGATTCGAACTCGCGGGGGATTGCTCCCTAACTGATTTCGAGTCAGCCCCGTTATGACCACTTCGATACGTCTCCCTATTTATGACCGGGTTATTATACCAGCCGGGTCCCAAAAAATCAAGGCTTTTCGCTTGTGTCCGCGGGCTTTTTTGCCATCTCCAGGATACCCTTCATATTTTCGCAGATACTTTCATAATTCTCCCTGCGGTGAGGCCGGAGACATCCGGAGCAGTCTTTGATTCCGTCTTTCGTATAGCGGAAACTGCCGCCGCATTTATCCCCCAGGGCATACAGCGGGCAATAGCAGAAAATACAGCTGAAGGTCTCCGGGTCCGCCGCGGCATGACAAGGAAAATATTCACACTCACGGTTCTGGAAAAAATCATAATGGCTCATAGCGCACCTCCTGTGGACATAAAAAACATTTCTCTATCAGACAATTTATGCTATAATGGAAAAGAGGTGATAAAATGCGCGTTCTCATCGACGCGGACGGCTGTCCCGTTGTGGATATTGCCGCGGCGCTTTGCAAAAACGAAGGGGTCCGTTGTCTTCTCCTGTGTGACACAGCCCACGTCTTCCAAAAAGACGGAGCAGAAACACTGGTC
>JAZOAH010000013.1:0-1789 GCA_045595395.1 Eubacteriales bacterium
CTCCCAACGTTGACTGCGGCGACTACGTCATCGTCATCAACACCGACAAGGCTGTTCTGACCGGCAAGAAGGCCGACCAGAAGATCTACTACCGTGTTTCCGGTTGGATCGGCGGCCTGAAGGAAACCAAGGCTCGCACCATGATGGAAAAGCGCTCCGACTACGCTATGGAGCTGGCTGTCAAGGGCATGCTGCCCAAGAACACCCTGGGCCGTAACGCCATCGGCCGTCTGCACCTGTACAAGGGTAATGAGCATCCCCACGCTGCCCAGAAGCCCGAAGCCTGGACCCTGGACTGATTTGGAGGTAAACGATTATGTACGAGAGCAAGAAGAAGTATAACTACGGCACCGGCCGTCGTAAGTCCTCCGTCGCCCGTGTTCGCGTGTACGAGAACGGCACCGGTTCCATCATCATCAATGGCCGTGACATCGACGATTACTTCGGTCTGGAGACCCTGAAGCTGGTCGTCCGTCAGCCCCTGGTCACTTCTGACCTGGTTGGCAAGGTCGACGTGGTTGTCACTGTCGCCGGTGGCGGCGTTTCCGGCCAGGCCGGCGCCATCCGTCACGGCATTTCCCGTGCCCTGCTGACCCTGAACCCCGAGCTGCGCCCCACTCTGAAGGCTGCCGGTTACCTGACCCGCGACCCCAGAATGAAGGAAAGAAAGAAGTACGGTCTGAAGGCCGCACGCCGCGCACCTCAGTTCTCCAAGAGATAATCAATACTTTTGGATCTTCTGTCCCGGAAGCCCCTGCGGCTTTCGGGACTTTTTTCTTCTTGGTTATTTATTGATAGAAAAGCCACCCGGGAAGGGTGGCTTTTCTATGTCAGGTAGAATATACAAAGATACACAATAAAAGGAATTATGTGTTGTCATTAAGTTTATTAAGGCTATCTCGCAGATTGCTCAGGTTTTGCACGGTTTTCTTCGACGAATTCAAATCAACCATGCCCAACTTAACAATATCCGCCGCAATCTTAAGCGCATTGTCGTTAACCATTTCTTCTTTTTTCTCTGCATTTTTCAATTCATATTCCTTTTGCATAAGTTGCATCGCATATTCATGTTGTTGTTTTAATGCGTCCATCTCCATTTTATGCTGTTCACGCAACGCTTCAATGTTAATCTCGTGTTGCTTCATTAACCGTTCTATATCCGCCTTGTTTTCTTCTGCTACTTTCTTAAGATCATTTTTGCATTGGTTTCTAGCAACAAGGTAAGAAATAGCAGCAGGAATAATTGCAGTTAACAGGGTACTAAAAAATTCTAGCCAATCCATGATGCATTCTCCCATTATTAAATCAAATATTCATTCTACGTTGTCAACTCCTGGTACATTTTCATGAGTTCGGCGACGCATTCGGTTTCGGTGTTGAGCTTGCCCCAGAAGCCATAGGCTTGCATAACTGCCTTGTCGTTCTGCTGGTGCGCCTTGCGCAGCTCGGGCGGCATGGTCACTTCGTCGTAGAGGTCGGCCAGGCTGCAATCGGGGTACAATGCTCTGGCATCCAAAATTGCCTGTGCGGTCTGCTCGATTTTGCCTTTCTGTGCATCGGTGGGTGCGGGCCAAGGGAAATTGTTATAGACAATATCCTTAGAGTATCTGTAGCTGGGTCCATAATAGCCACAGGTTGCTCGCATCCATGCCATATGAACATTGGAGGTTAATATGCCAAAGTGATATAAAGTTGCCTCTGGAATAATGGTTGCGGAGTCGGCAGGAATATATTTGTCATCAAGAAAGCCTATAGGAATATATTTCCTGTTTTCGGAGGAGTGCCTTGG
>JAZOAH010000014.1:0-2285 GCA_045595395.1 Eubacteriales bacterium
GGTTCCTGTGTGAATGCCGTTTTGGCAATCTCTGTATTATTGGTGGGTATGAGCAGCGGTATTACAATCGCTCTGATCAGCCCTGTGTGTGCATATCTGTTTGGTATTGCACCTAACTTCGTGACAGTTTTGCCCATTATGATCGGCAATGTGTGTTTTGTGGTGCTGCTGCGGTTGATCGCCGGCAAAACCCACAAACCTATTTGGCGGCAGCCTGTTGCGTTGGTAGCCGCATCCGGTGTCAAATTCGGTGTCTTGTATCTGCTGGTGGTCAAAGTTATTTGTGGCATTGCCTCCGGTGCTCTGCTGGGCAAGAAGCTGCGCGATATCGTTGTGCTGGCACCTCCCATGCTGGAGATGCTGCCTACCATGTTTGCATGGCCCCAGCTGTTTACTGCGCTCATCGGCGGCGGCGTGGCACTTTTGATCGTGCCGGTGCTGCGGAAAGCGCTGCATAAATAATCGAAAGGTCTGATATAAAATGGAATTGTATGATTTGATCGTCATTGGCGGCGGTCCGGGAGGATATTTGGCAGCTGAGCGTGCTGCCCATGCCGGCCTAAAAACTTTGCTTTTTGAGAAGAACTCTCTGGGTGGTGTGTGCTTGAACGAGGGATGCATCCCTTCTAAGGCACTTTTGAACTCCGCAAAGACCTATCTTCATGCCAAGCATGCGTCAATGTATGGTGTCAACACCGAGAATGTGACTGTTGATCAGGCAAAGGTCATTGAACGCAAGCGTAAAGTCGTCAAGACTTTGGTGTCTGGTGTTGGCGCAAAAATGCGGCAGCACAAAGTTGTCGTTGTAAAAGAAGAGGCAACGATTGATGGCAAGTGTGCTGATGGGTTTAAAATCAAATCTGCTTCTGGAACTTACACGGGTAAGAAACTGATCATCGCTACCGGTTCTTCTGCTGCTGTGCCTCCCATTCCCGGTGTGAAGGAAAACCTTGGCAATTTCGTATGCACCAACCGCGAAGTACTTGAACTCACCCAAATTCCCGAGAAATTCACCGTGATTGGCGGCGGTGTTATCGGCCTTGAGATGGCTGCTTACTATGCTGCTGTGGGTTCCAAGGTCACTGTGGTGGAAATGCTGGATCATATTGCCGGCCCTACCGACCGTGAGATCAGCACCCGGCTGCAGAAAGAACTGGAAGCCATGGGCATTACTTTCCTGCTGGGTCACGCTTGTGAGAAGGTTGAACCCGGTAAGGTATATGTAAAAGCACCTGACGGAGCACAAAAGGTTATTGAGGCAAATAAGGTGTTGCTGTCTATTGGTCGCCGTGCCAACTACATGAACATCGGCTTGGAAACCATAGGTGTAAAGACCGATCGACCTGGTATTGTTACGGATGCTATGTGTCGGACGAATGTGCCTGATGTGTATGCTATCGGCGATGTAAACGGCCACCATATGCTGGCCCACACCGCATACCGTGAGGCAGAGGTTGCCGTTAATACCATCCTTGGCAAGAAGGATTATATGCGCTACCACGCAAATCCCTCTGTTATTTACACCATGCCTGAGGTGGCATCTGTTGGCTTGACCGAGCAGGAGTGCCAGGAAAAGGGTAGAGAAGTCGAAATCAAAAAGCTGTCTATGATGTACTCCGGCCGCTTTGTGGCGGAGAATGAGGGCGCAGATGGTCTGTGCAAAATCATCGTGGACAAAAAGACCCGCTTGATTTTGGGCATCCACCTGATTGGTGCCTACGCAGGCGAGATGATTTGGGGCGGCGCACAGATGTTGGAAACCCAGTTGCGTGTTAACGATGCCCGTCAAATTATCTTCCCCCATCCCACCGTTAGTGAGATCGTCCGTGAAGTTCTCTGGGAGTTCTCGGATAAATAATAAGGCTATCGATCTTTCGCCCAATTGTTGGCGCAGCGGCCCTGCGGATCACACCGGTGTCACGTAAAGCGATACAAATATAATTTAATGAGATTTAAACAAAAGAGGTTTCACACTAAATTGTGCGAAACCTCTTTTGCATTCATAGATGATGAATTAACGTGGGAAAAGAGTAAAACATATTTAAGGATTTCTAGCACTTAGGCCTGACTTCTTGTCTTACAATAATTATAATGTAAGTGTGTGGAGGTGGCAGTGCAATGAGAAATGAAGCCCCTGGACGAATAGTCAAAACCTCCGGCTAAGCCGGAGGCTTGATTAAGCCCTAGAAGGGCATTTTACAGACTATTGCCCCTAAAGGGGCCTCGAATGGTTTGCCGACTGCATTCCTTTCTCGGGCCGCCCCTTAAGGGGCTTTTTCTATGCC
>JAZOAH010000015.1:0-1618 GCA_045595395.1 Eubacteriales bacterium
GGAAGGACAGCGCTGCTACTTCCGCAGTGAGATGGAACTGCTGCGTCGCCTGCTGGCACACTATCCCTCCCTGCGGCCGGACATCAAAGAAAACCATAACAAATGATAAGACTAAGGAGGACAACACCATGACCACGAAAAAGTTTTTGGCACTCTTGCTGGCAGCCATGATGCTGCTCTCCCTCACCGCCTGCGGCGGTGATACCATCCCGCCTGCCGATAGCGGCGGCGACGTGCAGCAGGAGCAGCAGAACACACCCAATCCCGACGAGGGCGAGGACGCGCAGAGCCCCGATGACGGTGATGCCGACCTGAGCGGCTATCTCGGCACCAAGACCGGAAAATTTTACAGCCAATTTGCCGACGGCAGGATGTACATGGAGTACGAGATGGAGATGGAGGGTCAGACTATGACCATGATCTCCGCCACCAACGGCGTAAAGACCTACTCTGAGACGCTGATAGGCGGCATGAGTATGGGCGTCAGCCTTATGGACGGTACCGATATGTATACCATCGACCATGCAAGCAAACTGGTCATCAAGATGGCTCTTCCCGCCGATGCTCAAACCATTGCCGGTACGGTATTGGAGGAGAGCGACGTGGATATGGGCGATTTTAAGACCGGCACCCGTGAGATCGACGGTAAGACCTACGACACCGAGGAGTGGATCGTAGAAGGTGCTGCCTCCATTATGTGCTTCGACGGCGATACGCTGGTCTATATGATCGGCGCTATGGAGGGAATGGAAGTTATGATGAAGATCGTGGAAATTTCCGACAAGGTGGACGAGAGTCTGTTCAATATCCCCGCTGACTATACCGTGATGGAGATGTAAGTCCTGCGAAAACAAATGATAGACAAAGAGGATAACACCATGAAGAAATTATTTGCACTTTTGCTCTCGCTGCTTCTGCTGTTGTCTCTATTCTCGGTAACGGCGTTTGCGGCAGAGGAAAACGATCTATCCAAATTTGAACTTCCCGCCCCCAAAGCCCCTAACTATTTCGTCTATACTGACGGTAACGCAACCGAAGGTCATCACGATGATCTGCGAATGATCATGGTAGCCGATCCGGAGGTGGCACTTCTTGCGGCAGAGTACGACCGTGACAGCGAGGCTTTTTACAAGAAATACGGTCTTTATTCCTTTAACCTCGTAATGCAGTACGATGTATCCCTCGACGGTGAGGATAGCTGGCAGCACAACGAGGAATGGGATACCGAGTATTACAACGACGGCCATGTAAACGGATATCCGGTTCAGTCCCTCCGCTCTGAACTGATTGAGGACTTTGAGTTCTTCTGGCTGACCTACTACGAGGGCGAGGGATCAAGCCCCTCCGCGCCTTTCCAGGACGCCATCACCACCTATGTGTATCACCACGAGGATTGGGATGAAAATATCTATTCCTTCGATGTGGAAAATCACAGCCTTTACATCCGTTGCCGCTACTATATGGAGTGGGAGCCTGTGGTACAGTATGAAGAAGGCCCGGGCCCCGGCGAAAAGCAGTCTAAATTCTCCGATTGGTCGGAAAGTGCTGTGTTCGGCAAGAACGGTACGCAGATCACACCCGACGAGCCTACTACATATGCAGCTCCCATCATCTCTGA
>JAZOAH010000016.1:0-192995 GCA_045595395.1 Eubacteriales bacterium
GAAGAAAGCACAGACCCGTTTTACAATCTGGCTATTGAACAGCATCTTTTGGACCTTGTGCCAAAAGGCAGCTGCATTCTGTATCTGTGGCAAAATAAACATACAGTCGTTATCGGCAAAAATCAGAACTGCTGGAAAGAATGCAAGATGCAGGAGCTGGCTGACGATGGAGGGGATATGGTACGCAGATTGTCCGGCGGCGGTGCAGTGTATCATGATTTGGGCAACCTCAATTTCACCTTTGTGACACACAAAGAAGATTATGATGTATCGCGTCAGCTGGATGTGATTTTGACAGCGCTGCATACATTAGGCATTGCTGCCGAAAAAAGCGGGCGCAATGATTTGCATGTAGATGGCCGCAAATTTTCCGGAAATGCATTTTACGACAATGGGCGCAGATGCTTTCATCACGGCACACTGATGGTAGATGTGGACAAAGAAAAACTGGGCAAATACCTGCAGGTGTCACCGGGGAAACTTTCCGGCAAAGGTGTGGATTCTGTACAGGCACGTGTGGTGAATTTAAAAGAGCTGAAACCGGATTTAACCATTGCACAGCTGAAAAACGCACTGATTCAGGCCATGGAAATCGTTTATCAATGTGAAATTGAGGAGATTGATGAATTTGACCTGGATGAAATAGAAATCGCAGCCCATTCTTTAAAATTTGGCTCGGACCAGTTCCGGCTCGGGCGCCGCATTCCGTTCACATGGGAAGTGGAACAGCGCTTTGACTGGGGCGGAATAGAACTGCAATGTGAAGTGGAAAGCGGTCAGATAAAAAATGCACTGATTTATTCCGATGCGCTGGACAATGGTCTGATAGAAGCTATGGCTTCTGCTTTGCAAAATTGTGCATTTGGCTCAAAACCTATGACAGAACGGCTGCAGCAATTGTCGCAATCGTGGGGAATGCGGCAGGAACTGCTTGATGTATGCCGTTATTTGCAGGAACTGAATGTGTAATACAGATAAATTTATGATATAAAATTGTGATAGAACGTGAACGATTTGAAGCCGCTGAGAAAGGCAATTGCTGATTTCGGCGGCTTTTTAAGAAATAACAGTTTCATTGAAGGGAAAGTGGTACCATGCAATATGATTTGATTGTAATTGGAGGCGGCCCAGGCGGCTATGTGGCAGCCATTCGTGCCAGTCAGCTGGGCATGAAAACAGCACTGGTAGAAAAAAGAGAATTGGGCGGTACCTGCTTAAACAGAGGATGTGTGCCGACAAAAACATTGATGCATACCGCCAATATGTATAGAGAAGCCGGTGAAAGTGAAACTTTGGGGCTGCATTTTGGTGAACGCAATTATGATTTTGCTCAGATTCATGAGCGTAAAAATACTGTGACTGCGCAGCTCAGAGATGGTATTGCACAATTGCTCGAAGCCAATAAAGTAGATGTATATCAGGCAGCAGGGCAGATTGTCGATGCGCATACTGTACAGGCAGGGGACGATGCCCTAACGGCACAGTATATTTTAATCGCAGCAGGGTCTGTACCGGCAGTGCCGCCAATTAGCGGTGCCGATTTGCCGGGTGTAGTAACCAGTGATGCCATGCTGGAAGCACAGGGTGTAGATTGCGACAACCTGCTGATTATCGGCGGCGGTGTAATTGGTGTAGAAATGGCATCTATCTATGCATCTTTGGGCAAACAGGTAACCATTGTAGAAGCAGCAGAACGCATTCTGCCGCCGCTGGACAGAGAGATTTCTCAAAATTTGTCCATGATTCTGAAAAAACGTGGTGTAGAAATTTATACATCGGCGCTTGTTTCTGCTATCAGCCAGACAGAAAACGGCTTAGCTTGTCACTTTACCGATAAAAAAGGCGAACAGACAAAAGAAGCAGATGTGGTGCTGATTAGTGTGGGCCGCAGACCATGCACAGCCGGGCTGTTTGCGGAAGGTTTTGCAGTAGATTTAACAGAACGAGGATTTATCGCTGTTGATGACAAATTTGCCACATCAGTGCCGAATATTTATGCAGTAGGTGATGTAATTGGCCGTATACAGCTGGCACATGCAGCAGAGGCGCAGGGCATCGCAGCCGTAGAATATATGAGCGGTATGAATGAAGCAACTGTAAATTACGATTTGGTGCCATCCTGCGTATATACCACACCGGAAATCGCATCTGTGGGAATTACAGCTGATGAAGCCAAAAAAGCAGGCAGAGAGGTGCTTACCGGCAAATATGTGATGAACGGCAATGCTAAAACATTGATTGAACAGCAGGACAGAGGCTTTATCAAAGTGGTATTTGACAAGGAAACACAAAGTCTGATTGGAGCACAGCTTATGTGCGCCCGTGCCACAGATCTGATTAGCGAGCTGGTGACAGCGGTATCTTTGGGGCTTACAAGGGAGCAGCTGGCCCGTACCATGCGTCCGCATCCAACCTTCTGCGAAGGTATTACCGAAGCAGTTGAAGCTGCAGCAGGCCATAGCATTCATACAGCCCCAAGCAGAAAGTAAACCATTAAAGACGCTCTACATTTTAATCCGTGCAGTGGATGATTACAATTCGCTGCACGGATGTTTTTGCAGGATTTTTTCACGCTTTTGTAGAATTTTTCTGCAGGTATGTCTGATACAGCAAGGTGGGGAAATGATGGCAGGAAAGAAATATTATGCGGTAAAGGTCGGGCGTGAGACAGGTATTTTTACCAGCTGGGATGTTTGCAAAGCGCAGGTGCAGGGCTATTCAGGCGCAGTATATAAAGGGTTTGCCACCCTTGAAGAGGCGCAGGCGTTTTTATCCGGTACAGGGGATAGTAGTGTATGCGAAGCAGCGGATGCAGAGCAGGATTTTACACAATTGCCTGATGGTGAAATGGCTGCTTATGTGGACGGCAGTTTCTTGTTGGAACAGCGCCGGTATGCTTTTGGTGCGGTGATTTTTTACAATGGGCAGGAATACCGTTTTAGCGGCAGCGACAGTGATAGTGATTTGGCAGATATGCGCAATGTAGCCGGTGAAATTATGGGCGCAGAGCGTGCTTTTGCCTTTGCACTGGAGGAAGGTGCAAAGCTGCTGCATGTATATCATGATTACGAAGGTGTTGCCAAATGGTGTACCGGGGAATGGCAGGCGAAAAAGCCGGGCACACAGGCATATCGTGCTGCTTATCTGGCTGCGAAAGCGAAAGGGCTTGAGATTGTATTTCACAAAGTGAAAGGTCATTCCGGCAATACGTATAACGAGCTTGCAGATCATCTGGCCAAATCTGCGCTGGGGATTGGATAGCACTGCATAAATAAGAAGCAAATAAATATTATAAAGATTTAATTTTCTGATACAATCCATACTTGAGAAAATGTTCTTGCGTTTATTGCGCAAACCGTTTATGATATAGGTATAGGCAATCAGTGAAAGGAACAAGGGAGGTCATTACATGTTCGGTTACATTGCTAATATTGGTATTCCAAGTTTGATTCTGATTTTAGTTATTGCTTTGGTTATCTTTGGGCCTGGCAAACTGCCTGGTGTAGGTAAAGCTTTGGGTGAAAGCATTCACGGCTTCAAAAAAGGCATTGCCGGTGATGATGTACAGGAAGCAGAAGTGAAAGAAGTAAAAGAAGAAGAAAAATAATAAAGCAAAACTGCCGTCCCGTTCAGGGGCGGCAGTTTTTTTGTCTGAATGGTATTTGTTTGAACGGCAAAAGAATGCCCCTGCTTCGAGAGCAGGGGCATTTGCTGTATATGCATGATAATTAAGCATCAATTGTGGAAATTGTAAATGTGGTTTCTTCTAAAACATCTAACAATGCATTTACAGTATCCAGAGAGGTAAACATTGTCACATTGTATTCTGTTGCAATCTGACGCAGCTGTGCACCGTCACCTTCGCCATCGGCATCAGCCGCTTTGGTATTGATGAAGTAAGCGATATGGCCCTGACGCAATGCGTTTGGAATTTCGTCGCTGCCATCACTGATTTTTGCAAATGCACGAGTGCGGATGCCATGTTCTTTCAAGAAATTAGCTGTACCTACAGTAGCTTCGATATTGAAGCCCAGCTGATAGAAGCGTTTGATCAGCGGCAGAGCTTCTTCTTTGTCAGAATCAGCGATAGTAGCGAATACAGTACCATAATTCTGCAGACGCATACCGGAAGCCTGTAATGCTTTGTATACGGCACGGGTCATGGTACGGTCATAGCCGATTGCTTCCCCTGTAGATTTCATTTCCGGAGACAGATAAGCATCTAAGCCGCGAATCTTGTTGAAGGAGAATACAGGCGCTTTTACATAGAAGCGGTCTTTTTCTTCCGGATAGATATCAAAGATACCCTGTTCCTTCAAGGTCTTGCCCAGGATAACCTCAGTCGCAATATCAGCCAAACTATAACCCGTCGACTTAGACAGGAAAGGTACAGTTCTCGACGAACGGGGATTGACCTCAATGATATACACATCGTCCTTATCATCAACAATAAACTGAATATTGTAAAGACCGACGATACCGATGCCCAAACCGAGTTTTTTCGCATACTGCAGGATAATTCCCTTTACTTTATCCGAAATGCTAAAGGTAGGATAGACGCTGATCGAGTCACCGCTATGAATACCGGTGCGTTCAACCAACTCCATGATGCCCGGTACAAACACATCATGCCCATCGCAGATAGCGTCGACCTCAACCTCTTTACCCTGGATATACTTATCAACCAGAACCGGCTTATCAACATCAATCTCGACCGCCGTCTTCAGATAATGGCGGAGCTGTTCTTCATTGGCAACGATCTGCATGGCACGGCCACCCAAAACAAAGCTCGGACGCACCAACACCGGATAGCCGATCTCAGCTGCCGCACGCAGACCGTCTTCAATGCGGGTCACTGCTTTACCTTGAGGCTGCGGAATGTTGAGCTCTTCGAGAATCTTCTCAAAGCGGTCACGGTTTTCGGCACGATCGATCGCTTCGCAGTCAGTACCGATGATCGTGACACCACGTGCCATCAGCGGCTCAGCCAGGTTGATGGCTGTTTGACCACCCAGCGATGCAATAACACCTTCCGGCTTTTCAAATTCGATAATATTCATCACATCTTCAGGCGTTAACGGCTCAAAATAAAGTTTGTCGGCCGTCGTGTAGTCGGTCGAAACCGTTTCCGGGTTATTGTTGATAATGATTGCTTCGTAACCCGATTTTTTAATTGTCTGCACAGCATGAACCGTAGAATAGTCAAATTCTACGCCTTGACCGATACGAATCGGGCCTGCACCCAGCACAACAATTTTCTTCTTGTCTGTCAAGCGAGAATCATTCTCACCCATGTAGGAAGAATACAGATAGGCGATATATTTACCGGTATGCAGGGTATCAACCATACGATAAACCGGGATAATACCTGCGGCCCTACGCTGCTTGTATACCGACAGTTCATCGGTATTCCACAGCCGAGCGATAACCGGATCGGAAAAACCTAATTGCTTGGCTGCACGCAAAGCTGTTTCATCACCGGGCTTTTCCTTCAAAATGTTCTCCATATCAACAATGCGCTGCAAACACTCCAGGAACAACATGGTGATCTGTGTAGCCTCATGCAGCTCATCCAGCGAAACACCAAGACGAATCATCTGGGCAATCGCAAAGATATTGTCCGCTCTAAACTCACTGATATAGGAGAGCAGCTCTTCCTTAGTCATGCCATCAAATTTTGCCAGATACACGTGATTAACGCCGGTCTCCAAAGAGCGAACCGATTTTAGGAAACATTCATCCAATGTTGAGCCTATGCCCATGACCTCACCGGTAGCCTTCATCTGTGTACCTAAGGTGTTAGGAGCAGAGGTGAATTTGTCGAAAGGAAAACGAGGGAATTTTGCCACAATATAATCCAGATTCGGCTCAATAGCCGCCGTACCGCCGGCTACCGGAATCTCTTCCAGTGCCATACCCAGTGCAATTTTTGCCGTTACTCGAGCAATCGGGTATCCGCTGGCCTTGGATGCCAATGCCGAAGAGCGAGAAACGCGAGGGTTAACCTCGATCAGATAATACTCGCTGGAATTCGGATTAAGGGCAAACTGAACATTACAGCCGCCTTCGATCTTAAGTTCACGAATGATCTTAATAGCACTGTCATTGAGCATTTTCAGATCATGATCATTTAGCGACAAAATGGGCGCCACAACAATAGAGTCACCGGTATGAACGCCAACGGGATCCACATTTTCCATGCCGCAAATGGTAATGGCATGGTCATTGGAGTCACGCATGACCTCAAATTCGATCTCTTTATAACCCTTAACACTCTTTTCAATCAACACCTGATGTACCGGCGAAAGCTTAAAGGCGTTCATGCCAACCTCGATCAGTTCCTCTTCGTTGTAGGCAAATCCGCCGCCGGTACCACCCAGCGTAAAGGCCGGACGCAAAACAACAGGATATCCAATGGCTGCAGCTGCCTTCTTGGCTTCCTCAAGATTATAGGTTATTTCCGAGGGAATGGTCGGCTCACCGATCGACTGGCACAGTTCCTTGAACATTTCTCGGTCTTCCGCACGCTCAATGCTTTCGCTGCTGGTGCCGAGCAATTCAACGCCGCACTCTTTGAGAATGCCCTTCTTCTCCAACTGCATAGCCAGATTTAGGCCGGTCTGTCCACCAATACCGGGCACAATGGCATCCGGACGCTCATAGCGCAGAATCTTCGCCATGTACTCCAGCGTCAGCGGCTCCATATATACCTTATCGGCAATAGTCGTATCGGTCATGATGGTGGCCGGGTTGGAGTTGCACAGCACAACCTCATAGCCCTCTTCTTTAAGCGCCAGACATGCCTGTGTGCCGGCATAGTCAAACTCAGCCGCCTGACCGATTACGATCGGACCCGAGCCAATAATTAATACTTTCTTAATATCTGTTCTCTTTGCCATGGTCGTTCTCCTTATATTCTTAACCGAGTTGATTATATACGATCTTTCCGTTACATACAGTAGCCAAGCATTCGCCAAGCAAGGCTTCACCGGCAAATGGCGTAGCTCGTCCATGTGACACAAAATCATTAGGATCCACAATCTTTTCTTTAGAAAGATCCCATACAGTAAAGTCATTGGTAAACGGTATACCAAACCTCTTGCGTGGATTGATAGCCATTATTTCTATCAGACGCTCCAGCGACAGAATCCCAGGCTTGACAAACTTAGTATACATGGTCGAAAACGCTGTTTCCAACCCGACAACGCCAAAGGCGCTGCCCTTCAAGCCCTTCGCCTTTTCTTCTGCGCTGTGAGGTGCATGGTCAGTAGCGATCATATCGATCGTGCCGTCCAGCAGGCCTGCAACGAGCGCTTCCCGATCTTCAGCGCTACGCAAGGGCGGATTCATCTTAAATCGTCCATCCTCCTGCAGATGTCGGTCATCCATCACTAAATAATGCGGGGCCGTTTCGCAGGTAACATCCAATCCTTTTGCCTTTGCCTGTCGAATCAGCTCCACACTTTCTTTGGTGGAAATGTGACAAACATGATAGGCACATCCTGTTTCTTCGACCAGTTTCAGATCACGGGCTATCGGTCTCCATTCGCTCTGCGAGCATATACCGGCATGTCCGTGCGCTTTTGCATATGCTCCGTCATGAATATAGCCGCCATGAAGCAAAGAATTATCTTCACAATGCGCCGCAATGACCTTACCTAATGCCTTTACTCTTTGCATAGCTTGGCGCATCAGATCATCATCCTGCACACCGCGCCCGTCATCGGAAAATCCGATTACATCAAGCGCCATATCATCCATATCGGAAAGTTGTTCACCCCGCTCCCCCACCGTAATAGCGGCATAGGGATACACATCAATGCAAGCATCCTTCTTAATGATGTCTAATTGCTGTTGCAATGAATCCCTGCAATCAGGCACAGGGTTCAAATTCGGCATAGTGCATACAGCAGTGTAGCCCCCAACCGCTGCCGCACAAGATCCGGACTTTATGGTTTCTTTATATGAAAAACCCGGCTCACGAAAATGCACATGCACATCGCAAAAGCCGGGAAAAACAACATATTCAGAATTTTCGTGATCAGCAGAAATTTCGAGGGACGGCAAAAAGTCCGCAACAGCGGGACAGAACTGCGGAAAAGAATTCGTTTTGAAAATTTTCGCTCTCAGTTGTGTCATAATGTCCCCCTTCTTAACAAAAAACCTTGCTGGATGCAGCAAGGCAGCGGATACCGTTTGCGCAGCATCCCGTCGCATCTTGCCGATCTCTCTGTATCGACTTAAAGATTGGTGATATTATAACATACCACCAATCCATTGTCAACAAATCACATCAAAAAATTACTGCATTTCACACATAAAAGCATAGCGCCCCAGTCGCATCATGTCATCACACTCGTCCACTCCATGCGCTAATATGATTTTACCCTTTTTAGGTATGCTAATCTCATTTCCGATATTGACTGTTGCGCTACAGGAAACACCATCCCATGTACGGACCACGGTTATGCACCCCGGCGCATTCACCTTAACAGAAATATCACCACGCCTAATCACATCGTAACGATTTCGCAGCGAAACAAGCATTTTGACAAAATCATATATATCATTATTCTTGAGCGCATCCCAGTCAAAGTAACCTCGGCAAAACGGATCGCAAAGCCCTTCGCTTCCGATCTCATCACCATAGTAAATGCTGGGCATTCCAGGAAGTATGAACTGCAGAAAAGCCGCACAAAAATAACGCTTTACCGCCTCTTCCCGCTCACTCTCTTCCATGCGATATTTCGCACATTCATCCTTATTTTCCGGCACCGGTTTAGGTGAGAGCAACGACAATATCCTCGGCGTATCATGAGTGGACAGCATATTCATCAAAAGATGCAAAACCTGCGGAGGATAGTTTTCAGCAATTTCCATGACGGTACGACAAAATCCGTTACCATCATCCTTGCCGGTAACATAGTCTAAAATGGCTGTCCGGAACGGATAATTCATAACCGAGTCCAGTTCGCCGTCGGTAAAATATCTCCTTCGTTGGCCGTAACTGATCTTATTGGAAGCATCCTCCCAAACCTCACCGATCAGTAAGGCATTCGGTTTAATTTGTTTTAATCGTGCGCGAAGCTCAGCAATAAAAGAATCGGGTAGTTCATCCGCAACATCCAACCGAAATCCGTCCGCACCGGCACGCAGCCAATGGGCAATAACACTATCTTCATCTCCAATGATATATTGGCGATACTGTTCATCCGTTTCTTTGACGCATGGCAGTGTCTTGATTCCCCACCATGAGGTATATTTTTCAGGGTATTCTTGAAAATCATACCAGGACCGATAAGGTGAATCGGGATTTTTAAGCACATCTTGAAAATAGATGCTGTTGCTTCCGGTATGTGAAAAGACACCATCAAGAATGATCTTCATGCCACGGCGGTGCGCCATACGGCTCAGCCGCGAAAAATCCTCTTCTGTACCAAGGAGTTCATCGATCTTCTTATAGTCAGCCGTATCATAGCGATGGTTTGACCAAGCCTTAAAAATGGGGTTTAAATAAAGAATTTTCACCCCTAAATCGGCCAAATAATCAAGTTTTTCGGCAATTCCACGTAAATTTCCGCCAAAAAAATCGCAATTTTGAACCTCTCCATGCTCATCAGGGCGATATTCAGGCGTGTCCTTTTTATTGGCGTGAATCCAAAATGGCTCTATCTTTCCCTTTGTATCACATACGCCTTTTGCATAAAAACGATCGGGAAATATCTGATACATAACCGCACCCGAACAATCCTCCGGCACGTTAAAGGTGGCGGGAATACAGGATAACTGCCAACAATCGCCCGCCTCCATATTGGTTTGATCATAATCCTGCCTGTAAAGGGAAAATACTTCTCGCTCAGTCGTGATCCGAAAATAATAGAAATATAATCCTCTTGCTGCCAAGGCAAATCGGCAGGAATAAATATTATAATCCCCATTTTCTCCGCTATGCTTCATAGAAAAAACGGCATGCTCCGTACCATCCTCACGGTTAAAGATCAGGCGCACGGAAACGGTTTTGCATGACTTAGGGATATGAATGTTGATATTGCAACTTTGCCCTTCGGTAAGAGTACCGAAGGGCGTTTTAAATTGCTGATTTTTACTATCATAAAGAATGCGCATTATTTCATCTTCCAGATGTTATTTGCATACTCCAGCACGGCTCGATCAGCCGAAAAAATACCGGCCTTAGCGATATTATACAGTGACATACGCATGAATTTTTCCTTGTTGAGATAGGTTTCCCCTACCTCACGCTGAGCCCTGGCATAATCCGTGAAATCGGCCAGCGTCATATATTGATCGGCGACACCAAAACGATTGGTCAGCAGTGAAGCCACAATATCATCAAAACGCTTACCCAGTACGCCGGAAGTGAGCATATTGATCACCGACTGTAACTGAGGATCGGCCGCCAAATAATCCTGCGGAGAATAACCTTTGCTCCACAAGGCATTGACCTGATCGACATCCATACCAAACAGGAACATATTTTCTCTGCCAACCTGTTCACAAATCTCAACATTAGCGCCATCAAGCGTACCAAGAGTCACAGCGCCGTTGATCATCAGCTTCATGTTGCCGGTACCGGATGCCTCCTTGCCGGCAATCGAGATCTGTTCCGATATCTCAGCGGCAGGAATAATAAGCTCTGCAAGAGAAACTCGATAGTCCTCCAAGAATACAACCTTGATCTTATCGCGCGTGATGGGATCAGTGTTGAGAAGATCGGAAACAGCCGAGATCAGGCTAATGATCTGTTTCGCCAGATCATAGCCAGCCGAGGCCTTAGCTCCGAAAATATAGGTGCGAGGAACAAATTCCTCATTCGGATGATTCTTGATATGCTGATACATATACAGAATCTGCAGCACATTCAACAACTGACGCTTATACTCATGCAAACGCTTAATCTGGATATCAAAGATCGAATTGGGGTCAACATTAACACCGTTCTTTTCAGCAATGTATGCCGCCAGTTTGCGCTTATTATTCTGCTTGATGCGAGCCAAATCATCAAGAACGGTTTTGTCATTCTGATATTTCAGCAGTTTCTCCAGGTTTGCGGCATCTTTTAAATAGCCGGGGCCGATCTTTTCACTCAAATAATCGGCAAGTTCCGGATTAGCCTGGCAGAGCCAACGACGATAGGCGATGCCGTTGGTAACATTGCAGAAACGGCTATTATCCATCACATAATAATCATGGAAAATGCTATCGGTCAAAATCTGAGAGTGGAGTTTAGATACACCGTTGATGGTGTGGCAGCAGGCCAGGCACAAATTGGCCATGCGCACCTCCCCATCACCGATCACCGCCATGTAATTGATCTTAGCCGGATCGTTGGGATAAAATTCGTTGAGCTGCTCAATCAGGCGGCGGTTGATCTCCTTGGTAATAGTGTAGATGCGAGGCAGTTGCTCTTCAAAGAGCCACACACTCCAGCGCTCCAAGGCTTCGCTCATAACGGTGTGGTTGGTATAGGACAAGGTTTTCTGCGCAATACTCCAAGCATCATCCCAGGAATAACCATGCTCATCCATCAACAAACGCATCAACTCCGGCACACAGAGCGCAGGATGGGTATCATTGATGTGGATAGCAACATAATCGGACAGATTATCCAATGTACCATACTTTTTCAGATGCTTAGCAATAATACTCTGTAAAGATGCTGATACCAGCAGATATTGCTGTTTAAGGCGCAGACGCTTACCTTCAATATGATTATCAGCAGGATATAATACCTTAGAAATGACCTCAGCCATCGTATTTTGTTCCAGCGAGCGGACATATTCGCCTCTGGAGAAGGCAGGCATGTCAAAGGAGGGTAATTTTGCACTCCAGAGCACCAATTTATTGACAGCCTTGCAGTTATAACCGGAAATATACATGTCATACGGCATAGCGGTTACGCTCTGATAATTGGTATGCGCAACACGGAACTGACCATTATCAAACCACTCATTGATCTTGCCGCCGAATTTCACTTCATAACTCTCGTCAGCACGTGGCTGCAACCAAACCTCGCCACGCTCCAACCAGTTGTCCGGGAATTCCATCTGCCAACCGTCAATGATCTTCTGCTTAAAGATACCAAATTCATAGCGAATAGAGAAACCGGTGGCCGGAAGATCTTCACCGGTCAAACTGTCCAAATAACAAGAGGCCAGTCGCCCCAATCCGCCGTTACCCAATCCCGCATCGGGATCAAGATCATACAATGCTTCGATGTCAAACCCCTGGTCGGCAAGAACCTCACGAAAATCCTTTTCCACACCCAGGTTGTATAGGTTATTACGAAGAGAGGTTCCGACAAGAAACTCCATGGACATATAATAGACTTGCTTCTGCCCCTTGCCCTTATAGGAATCCTTATATTCCTTACGCTTTTTTGCCAGCATTTCACGAAGCAGCGTACATACAACCTTATACGCCTGTTTATCAGTCGTTTCCTTCAGATTACAGGAAAAGAGTCTGGTTGATGTTTCATTGATCTTGTTGAGTAATTCAGCCTTGTTTTTTTGCATGGTACTATGGGTCTCCTTTGGAAAATCAATATATCTTTAGTTTATGCGTGATCAATTAAGTCGGTGTAAAGCGCCATGTACTCACCAGCCGGCTTGCTCCATGACAGGTCTGCCGTCATGCCATTCCGGATCACCTTACGCCAAGCATCTTTATTGCCACCATAAACAGACAAAGCACGACGAAGGGCGTCAAGCATATCTCCCCCATCAAAACTCTGGAAGGTAAAGCCAAAGCCGTCACCGGTCTCCGGATTAAATGGCAACACCGTATCTTTCAGTCCGCCCGTTTCATGGACGACGGGAATCGTTCCGTAGCGCATGGCGATCAACTGCGAAAGCCCACAGGGCTCGCTCTTAGACGGCATTAAATACAAATCGCTGGCCGCATAGATGCAGGATGCCAGTTTAGCAGAAAAACACAGATTCAGTGAAAACTTGTCCGCATGGCGATCGGCAATGGCACGTAGGCGCTCTTCGTATGCGGCATCCCCCGTACCAAGGATCACCAACTGGATATCCCATTGCATCAGATCCTCAGCGACTTGACACAAAATATCCAATCCCTTGTGCGAAACAAGTCGGGTCACCATGCCAATCATGGGCACATCATCACGTACCGGCAAGCCTAACTGTTCTTGCAGTTGTGACTTACATTTCGCCTTGCCGGACAGATCGGAAACCGTGTAATTACATATCAGCGACGAATCGACTGCCGGATCATTCCCATCCACATCTATGCCGTTAATGATACCATGGATCTTAAATGCGTGATCGTCAATAATCGGTGACAGGCCATGGGCAAAATACGGATAACGGATCTCCTGCGCATAGGTGCGGGAGACCGTAGTCAAAGCATCGCAAGTAAGGATAGCACCCTTCATAAAGTTAATACTGCCTTTATAAGTGAGGGTGTTTTCATAGGCTGACGAAAGCCCCAAAACATCACCCAGGAAATACGGATCTGCCCACCCCTGATATTCAATATTATGGATGGTGAAGACAGTTTTAGCGCTGCCCAACGAGTCATGGTAGAAGGCGTGAAGCATGGTGGGAAGAAGAGCTGTTTGCCAATCATTGCAGTGAATGATATCGGGTACAATGTTCAGATAGAGTAACGCATCCAGAATGGCCTTTGAAAAAAAGGCAAAACGTTCACCGTCATCGTCATGGCCGTAAATCCCGCCATCACGCTTAAAATATTGCTCATTATCCAGCAAATATACCTTTAGATTATCTTGATCGCTTTGCGCCTGATACAGCCCGACATATTGATGACGCCAGGACAGGTCGGTGTAATAATAACCGATATACTCAGCCGATATTGTCGCATTATCCTTTATTTTGCCATAATAAGGCAAAAAAAGCAAGACCTCATTATCAGAATAATTGGACAATGCTGCAGGAAGGGCCTGGGCAACATCGCCCAGGCCTCCCGTTTTCATGTAAGGAGCAGCCTCACTTGCTGCAAAAACAATTTTCATACAATTTCTCCCTTTTTGACAATCACGGGATGTTCCGGCGTACCGATGAGTGTGGCACCGTCAGTCACAGTCACATTTTTATCCAGGATCACACATTCCAATTTGGCATTCTTCCCGATTCGTGCACCCTGCATGACGATACTAGCACGGACTTCTGCCCCCTTGGCAATGATGACATCACGGAAGATAATGCTGTTTGTTGCCGAACCATACATAGCACAACCATCGGCAATAATGCAATCCGATACTTTTGAGCCTTCCCCATAATAGGTTGGGATCTCATCCCTAACCTTAGTATATATCGGATATTCGTTATTGAAAAGACCTTTTCTCACATTTTCTTGCAAAAGTGCCATATTATTGGAGAAATAACTTCGAATATCCTCATTTCGAAGAACGATTCCGTCAAACGGATAGACATCCAACTTAAGCGCATTTTCATTAAATTTCTTCTGCAGATAGTCACGTTCCAGATGGGCCATCCCTTTGGTATACGACTCTTCAATGGCATCCACCAACTTTTGGCGGCTGATGATAAACATGCCCATGCCGATCTGCGTGTCGGTACGTGCATAGGTATCGATCATCATTTCGGTGACTCTGCCCCGTTTATTCGCCTTTACGATCAATGGATGCTTTTTCTTGGATTTGTCCTTTTTCGTCGTAGTTAAAATCGTAACATCACAGCCTGACTCCATGTGCTGTTTGATGGCCGGACGAAAATCAATATTACATAGCAAGGTTGAGTCACAGACAACCACATAATCATAATTGGGATTATTGATAAAATGCACAGCCGAATAGAGCGCTTCCAACTTTCCCTTGTAAATGCCGGTATTACCACTGGCAAAGGGCGGCAGGAAGACTACACCTTCGTTCTTACGATTGAGATCCCAATCACTGCAAGAGCCGAGATGATCCATCAGCGAACGGTAGTTGTATTTGGTAATAACACCAATATTATATATGCCGGAGTTGGACAGATTGGACAATACGAAATCAATTTGGCGGTAACGGCCACCGAACGGCAACGATGCAACTGTTCTTTGGTTGGTCAGTTCACCTAAGGAACTATCATAAATATTCGAGAAAATAATACCCATTGCTTTCATGTCGGCATCCTCCTTAATAGATTTCCTTGGGCAGCATGATCTTATTCTTTGCTACCTCTTTGTCTTTACCGACAACGGCTATGCCCCATTTGTTCTTCTCATAAAACTCCGGATTGTCGCCGATACGAGCATTAGCATGAACGATGGCATCCTCACCAATGATCGCATAGCGAACGATCGAATGGGTGCCGATCACGGCATTAGGCATGATCAAACTGTTGTGGATCTCTGCATCCTTTTCGACAACACAGCCGGTGGAAACGATGGAGTTATATACTTTGCCGTACACGGTACTGCCCTCAGCAACATAGGAATTGACGATCTCCGCCCCGGGGGCAATATAGGAACTGGGGTGTGAATAGTTTCTGGCATAGATGCGGTCTTCCGTATCCCGCAGATCTAACGCAGGATTTTCACCGAGAATATCCATATTCGACTGCCACAAACTCTCGATCGTACCGACATCTTTCCAGTATCCCTCAAATCCGTAGGCGTACAGTTTATAGTTATCGGCAATCAGTTTGGGAATAATATTTTTACCGAAATCGTTGCTGGATTCGGGGTCCTCATTATCGGAAATCAGATATTTTTTGAGGACATCCCAACGGAACATATAGATACCCATACACGCCTTGGTGCTCTTAGGCTGCTTGGGCTTTTCTTCGAATTCGTAGATCAATCCGTCTTCGTCAACATTCATAATGCCAAAGCGGGAGGCCTCTTCAATCGGCACATCCAGCACAGCGATGGTGCAGTCGGCTTTTTTCTTAACATGCGCCTGCATCATGAGAGAATAATTCATTTTATAGATATGGTCGCCGGAAAGGATCAGTACATGAGTAGGCTGATAGCGATCAATAAAAGAAATATTCTGAAAAATTGCATTTGCTGTTCCCTTATACCACTCCGAACTGGCACTCTTAGAGTAAGGAGAAAGCACATGAATGCCACCGTTGGCACTGTTAAGCCCCCACGGCATGCCATTTCCTATGTACTCATTGAGCTGTAACGGCTGATATTGTGTCAGGATACCGACCGTGTCGATACCGGAATTGACACAGTTGGACAGAGGAAAATCAATCAGTCGATATTTGCCGCCAAAAGGCACAGCAGGCTTGGCCGTATTCTCGGTCAGCACCATCAGTCGACTTCCTTGCCCCCCCGCCAGAATCATCGCAACACATTCTTTTTTTCGGAAATACATGAAACAGGCCTCCTTAGTTATAGGGTACAATAAATTTATTGTTAATATTATATCATCAATAATAATGTAATTCTACATATTCTTGAAATTTTCTTTACATTTGCGGTAATTTTTGCACATTTTACCAAAAATGACAGTTCACCCGTTGTCATTTTTGACGTATTAGTATATGATAACAGTAGTTTATTCATAGAGGTGATACCATGAAGCGACAAAGCGGCGTCTTACTGCCGGTTTCGGCATTGCCCGGTCCATTTGGGTGCGGAACTTTCGGCGCAACTGCCTATGATTGGATCGACTACCTACAAAAGGGCGGCTTTTCCTGCTGGCAGGTGCTTCCGTTTGGCATACCGGACACGCACAACTCTCCCTATATGCCCTACTCTTCTTTTGCGGGCAATCCAAATTTTATTGACCCATCCGCCCTTTATGCGCAAGGATTGGTAACCAAGAAAGAGTTGGATGAGCAAAAGATCAACGATCCGTATCTGTGTCAATTTGATGCCCTAAGAAGCAAACGATATGATTTTCTCAAGAAAGCGGCACAACGATTCTCGGATCGCAACTTGGTAGTGAAGTTCTGTGACAAAAATCCTCATATTGCTGCCGCCTGCCGATTCCTCGCCCTTAAAGCTGCCAATCATAATACACCCTGGCGTGAATGGACAGCGACAACACCATTGGACGATAACCTGTGGACCTGGCAGTTTATTCAATATGAATTTCACCGACAGTGGAATCTCGTCCACGATTATGCCACACAAAAAGGCATTCGAATCATTGGGGACCTCCCCTTCTATGTAGCCTATGACAGCAGTGATGTTTGGGCAACCCCCGAGCAATTTCAACTTGATCCGAAACTCAATCCATCTTGCGTTTCGGGCGTCCCGCCGGATTATTTCTCTGAAGATGGGCAATTATGGGGCAACCCATTATATAATTGGGACTACATGAAAAAGGACGGGTTTTCCTGGTGGAAAGACCGCCTGTCCTATATGCTTGCGCTGTTTGACGGCGTACGTATTGATCATTTTCGAGCCATCAGCGACTACTGGAGTGTACCGGCTACTGCCAAAACCGCTAAAGAGGGCTGCTGGAAGGCCGGACCGGGTAAAGATCTGATTGATGCCTTTGCACCTCTGGCCAAAGATAAGTTGATCTTAGCCGAAAATCTCGGTATGATCGATCAAAACACACAGGATTTGTTGACGTACAGCGGATATCCCGGCATGGCGGTATTCCAATTTGGCTTTGACGGCGATCCGGCCAACATTCACTTACCTCACAATTATACAGAAAATCTTGTAGCCTACACCGGTACGCATGACAATAACACGCTACTTGGCTTTTTGTGGGAATTAGACGATGCGACACGAAAGACCGTTCTGGAATATGTAGGCTCTCCGAGTGATGGTTGCTCTGCCATACGAAGCGCTTTGCTGATGAGCCACGCCGGCATGGTGATATTCCCGATCCAAGATCTGCTCGCCTACGGCGCTGACACTCGCATTAACACACCCGGGCGCGCTGTCGGCAACTGGGCATACCGCATCACTCAAGAACAGCTTGACCGTGTTGACTGGCCGCTGTTTGATCGCCTTAATAGAATATATGCCCGCAAGTGAAATAAATGTAAAAATTCCGAGGAATATCCTCGGAATTTTATTTATTGCATTTATCTCGGATCTCATCACGAACAGATTTTACAAAAAAACTGTCGTGTCGGCCAAACACACATTCATTAACAAAGTGCTCGCAGTTATTGTGCAGAATATTATATCCGGTCTCACCAACACGCCCCAAGGCAATTTTCTTTGTTTTATGCGGCGAATGGCGTTTCATTATTTCTGAAATGGACAACTTGGCTGTTTCCAATTCACCGCCATTTAAAAAGGTACCTATATCCGTAGTTATCACGGCAATATCCTTGGGATCCACCCCGGAATTGTCGGGCATACCGAACTGAACTATGGTATCTTCATCCAAGAAAATACCGTAATGATGGTAAAATTTCACCTTAACTCGTATAATATCCCCCATGCGTGGGAGTGAGGATGTCCAGGTCATGCCTTACCCTCGATTTTGGCCAAAACATCATTTACGGTACGGATGTTAACGAAGTCATCGTTGTTAAATTTAACACCAAAATTCTCCTCCACCGCCAGCGCCATATACAGCAACCCGATGGAATTGAGTGACAGATCTTCGATCAGTCGGGTATCACCCGATATCGCATCAGCATGGATCTCTCCCTCAAAGACAGTATGAAACAGCTTAATGAGCTTTTCCAGATTTGTCATGTCTTTCCTCCAAATACATGTAGGTTTTACGGCAATCTTCCAGCCGTTTAAGCAATTCCGTTGATACCTGCTCAATTTCATGGAGTGACGGCATCTTTTTTTTGCAATAATTCCGGCAATCCAGCGGCTCACCGATCACGGCCGTCGTCGGCCGATACCATGGGTTGTTTTTTCGAGAGCTATACACAGGAAGAATCGGAACACCTGCCTGCAGAGCAATTAAAATAGCACCTGATTTGATTTGAGAAAATGCATCCTCTTTCGAAATGCCTCCCTGCGGAAAGATGGCCAGGCATCTCTGTTCTTTTAAAAGGCTGACCGACTTACGGATCGCCTCAATATCTGAAATTTTTCTGTCGATCTTAATACACCCGGCAGCACGCAGAAGCCACGCCACAACTCGGTTACGCATAACTGCTTCGGCAGCCAAGAAAAACATACGACGATACCAGAAGCAACTTCCAATCAGTAACGGATCCTTAAAGGATGAATGGTTAGCCACAATGATATGACCGCCCTTAATCTTCTCTTTATAGCACTGTCCGTCAACACCATATCGGCGAAACCGATACAAGAGCGGCAGACAGGATAGCACCAAACGCCCTGCATCCATCGGCAGCAAACGCCACTCAAATAGTTTTGCCTTTTTTTTATCGTTCATTTGCGAAACCTTTCTTCGATGCATTCACGCAGCGCATATACCTTATCTTCCAGCATCTGTGTCAATGCCGCCAACTCTTCCTTGCTTGGCTCCTCGCTCTGACAATACTCTTTGATGTAAATCGGCTCACCAATTACCACCCGAGTACGCTTGGTGATGCTGTATTGTCCATCGGTATAAACCGGAATAATCGGTGCATCGGTACGCAAAGCAATAAAAACAGCGCTTGGCTTAAAAGGAAAAGGCTGCCCGTTTACCGGCAATCGACCCGACGGAAAAATACCGACAACCTGACCATCATCCAACGCCTCCAGCGTGTCACCGATAAAGCCAAAATCATAGATATCGCGATCGACACGGATGCAACCCAAACTATGCAATAGCCAACTCATGAATCCTGACTTGTTGAACATGACCTCGGCCACCTGAAATCGTACAAAGTTACGCCAAAAAACAAACAGGTATAACACGAAATCCATCAAGGATACATGATTAGAGATCAATATGGACGGCTTAGGCAGTTTTTTGCCCTGCTTTTCTTTATTTTGGTAATAGACCTTTGGCTTAAAAAACGGAATGGCCGCCAGCGCGCCGGTAATACGGACAAACCAGGTCACAGCCAGACTCGGCCGAATATGTCTCATTACACATACCTCTCGATATACTCACAAAATTCATCTACCGTGTAGCGATAGTTTTCCTTATCGGAATAGGAGCTGATCGCAAAAACTGATGCCATCTCCGAAATGATCTCAAAATACTGTAAACTGGTAGCCCCCAGATCCAGCAGGATGTGGGCATGATCCGTGACGTCGTCAGGCTTCATATCAAGTACCCGAGCCACGATCTCTCTCACTTGGTCCAGCAAAACAGGATTGCGTTCAGTCGATGTCTGTTGGGCCAATAATTCTGCGCTTTGAGTAAAGGAAGTCAAAGTGACGTCACCATTCGCAATGGCTCTTTGCAGGTATTTTCTTCCCACCTTTATGGCCGTTTCCGGCGCAATGGGATCGGTGGTAAAGTAAAATTTACGCACACGCATTGCCATTGGCAACGCATCATTAGACGAATAAATTTGCTCAATCAGTTGTCGCTGGCGTGCGGCACTGATATAAGGACTAATGCGCACAACCAAGGAAAGAACCTCATTCTCACCATCCGGTAACCCCAGGACGGAAAACGGCATATCGCTGCTTAAAGAAAAATGTTGTTCCAACAGATCCGGATTGATATTTTCCCCATTTTCCCCGATCACAACATCACTGCGACGTCCACGGATATAGTAGTAGCCTTCGTGACATTCCATCAGATCGCCGGTATCCAGCCATTCATCGGTTTCCACCATTTGATCGCCAATCAGCATGGCCTTACACAGCGAATCACCTCGCACAAATAATGTACCATCTTCGCTCAGCTTATATTCCACAGATTCAAAGGGGCGACCGATAGAATTGAGGTTACGCTCCCGCATCCCTTTGCGCAGCTCTACCGAAGTAATGCCGATCTCACTCATTCCATATCCATTATGCAAGCAATAACCGATACCGTTAAGAAACTCCAAGGCTGATTGTCGCAAATAACTACCGCCACTGATACAAAATTGCACACTCGGACCAAAAATTTGCTCGGTTACTTGATGCAGGATATGACGCACCATGGCTGCTCCTGCAATCGGAAACATTTTTTGCAAAGCAGCGCTGATGCGCAACCCTCTTTGGATTTTTTTTTGCAGTTTCTCTCCCTGTTGTTGAAGTTCCTTCTTTACTTTATCCTCAATCGTATGCCATAACATGGGAACGGCAAAGATATGGGTCACCTCATGCTTGCGACAAGTTTTCAGAATGGTATCCGGTGCCATATCTCGCAAGAAAACAAATGTGCGCCCAAAAAAAGCAAACCAAAAGTAGACGGCAAACAGTCCAAATACATGATAAAAAGGCAAAAAAGCTAATTGTTTAAGCTGGTTATGGTAGTGCAAGGCCATGCGCTTGCTTTCTTTTATGATGCCTTGAGAATTTAAAATTTGAGCAGCAACCTGCACTCCGCTATAGATACATGTCGTAGCCTGCAATGATGTAGCCGAGGTAGATAGCGCAAATTCATTCTCAAAATCGCCCGCAAAGGGTTCATCAGTATGTAAGGACGCATACTCGATCCATTGGGCATCCAGCTCTGTTTTTTGCATGCCGATGATATATTGTATCTTTAGATTTCTGATCAATTCATTGGTCAATGATGTTGTATGTCGACAATTGATCAAATAAGGCTTGTTGCCGCTGCGAAGAATGGCCCAAAATGCAACGATCCACTCTACACAATTTTCCATTTCCAATCCGACATAGGCGTGGGTGGCACCGATTCGGGCATGCAAAGCCGCCGACACCTCATTGACCATGCGTTCAATATCAGAATAGGTGTATTTTTTTATGCGATAGCCATCACTGATCTCAGCAAAAACACGCTCACCGTTTTGGCAGATGATGCGAAAAATCTCCTGCATGTTTTTCGAGGATGCTTGCAGTTGCTGTGTATTATGTTTGATCAGTTGTCTAAGTTCATTCTTCATGTCAATCTCATTTCTTACAAGGATACCGGCTTCAACAGCTGCATATATTCTTCAAAGGTCACAAATTCAAATCCCATTTTCTTGAGCATCACAATGATCATGTCGATCTTCATGCGATAGTTACGCAGCCCGTGGGACAGATAGTATTGATCATGCGGTTTGAGATTTTTGATCTGAGGCACCTTTTGCTGCGATAACTCAAACGGATGCAGATAAAAAACATAATAATCATTCTCTGCAATATACTGATGAATCAGCCCTCGAATAAAAGGCCACACCCCCAAACGGATATAACCGCCGCCGGAAATAGGAAAATTATGATTCAATATCTTCTGGCATGGAATCCCAAACTCAAAAAAACCGTTTTTACAGAAAACATGCTTCAAAATCTGGTGAAACCCACTGATATCAATGTGCTTTTCATGCGGTAATTGAGAGAAATCCATCCAGCTGGAATCGTAGCGAAAGCCCAGTTCTTTCAGAATATCCAGCCTTTCGTTATCCATACTGAAAAACGGAGCGCGATAGCCGAGGACCTCAACGCCAAATTCCTCTTCCAGTTTTTCTTTGGCTTGGCGAATATTTTCTCGGAACTGCTGATTACTCATCGTGAGCGGAGCCTGATGATCATATCCGTGTAGAGCAATTTTATGCCCTCGAGCTACATATTGATGCATCTTTGCCTTTACCGCATCTACCGCATGCCAAACCGTAAACAGGGTCGCTTTGATACCGTGCTTATCCAATAAGCAGATATACTCATCCACCCCGTCCATCATTTCATTTTCAACCGGATATCCGCTTTCCCGCACACAACCAGTATCCGAGAATTCTTCCATATCCATGGTGAAGATAGCGTACTTCTTAGCCATTTACAAAATCCATTACTGCCTGGTCGTAGGCATCCTTGTTATTGATACGCAGATGAGAATGGCATCCAACGTCGAACCATTGAATTTTTTTATCTTCGCTGGCACAGGCAGCATAAAGCTTACGGCTCATGGGCGGGATGGAAAAAACATCCTGCTTACCGTAAATAAACAGCACTCGATGCTTCAATCGCTTAACCAAACGAATAGGCGCTGTTTTGCGCAAGTTTGTGCCGGTATGCTTGCGTATGTTATGCATGACCAGATCCAATACCGGAAACAGCGGCCGTTTATCGACGATCATGTGCTGACGGAAAGTTTCACGAAAGGAAACAAAACACCCCTCTGTAACCAACCCCTTGATGGAAGATGGACAATCATTGCGAGTCATGGCAATCAGCGCTGTCGAAGTACCGACACAAATGGCATGCAAGTATATTTCCTTTACACCAAACTGTTCTTCCAGTAACCGTATCCAGGCTAGCAGGTCGCGACTTTCTGCCTGACCGATCGTATTATATATGCCATCGCTTTTACCGTGAGCACGCGGATCAATGCATAATACATTCATACCTGCTTTCGCATATGGCTGCGCAAAATAATAGGAATACATCAGGCATTCAGCACGGCCGGGCAAAATAATGGCGCAGCGATCGGTATCCGAAAAGCGATAAAATTCGCCAAACAATGCCAAATCGTCATTGCTTGTTTGAACCGGCTGCATATAGCCCTGGTTGGCTAGCGCCCAAGCGCAGCCATCCTGCCACATCGCCATCTGCTCCTCATTTTCCGGTGCCGAGCAGGCTCTACCCCATTTGTCCGGACTCGTTTTGACTAAGTTATCCTTATATACACGATCGGCAATAGGCACGGTAATATGGAGCATATAGCCAATGCCGCCACCTAATAAGAGCAAAATCGCCCCGATGATCCACCACATAATAGCCTCCGCAAATCATTATACACTTGATTATAGCAAACCTTTTTCGTTTTTGCACTACTTTTTCGGAAAAAATCATAAAAGATAGAATCTTGTTGAAATAAGTCGGTATATATGCTAATATATAATCTGTACTTTTATAGCGTGAAAAGGAGTTTTTTTATGGCAAATTATGCAATTATTCCGGATAGCGCTTGCGACCTGACGCGCGATCTACGAGAACGGTTCGGCATTGATGATTATTTACATGGCGTTATGTATTTCCCTGACGGACGCACTCTGCCCGCAGATTTAGATTGGGGCATGATCTCTCCCGATGAATACTACAACTCGATGAGTAGCCGATCCCCGCTTTACAAAACAGCTGCATGCCCAATGGGTGACATTATGGCAACCTTTGAAAAACATCTGGCTGCCGGTGAGGATGTGCTGAGCATCTCGCTTTCCTCCGGACTTTCCTCGACATACAACGACTGCTTGTGTGTCGCCAAGGATCTAATGGACAAATATCCCGATCGCAAGGTTATCTGTATAGATTCCCAGCGTTATTCCACCGCACTAGCCCTTTTGATCATTTCCGCTTGTCTGAAGCGTGATGAAGGGGCAACTATTGAAGAAAATGCCGCCTACCTGAATGAAGAAAAACACCGCATTCACCAAAGCGGCATTATAGATGATCTGTTTTTCTTGGTAAAAACAGGACGAATCAATAATTTCAAGGCCTTTTTTGGCAGCCTGGTCGGCATTAATCTCACTGCGGATTTCAACAACAATGGAATCAGCGAGGTACTCAGCCGATTCAAGGGCAAGCGATCGGCACTGGAGGCAGTAGTTCGTTATATCGAAAAAACCATTGTCAATCCGGATGATCAAATTATTTTTCTGGCGCACTCCAACCGCAATGCCGCCGTACACACATTAGAGGAAATGATTCGTGATCGCATTCACCCCAAAGAGATCATTACGGGCGTTGTCGGCATGAGTTGCGGCGCATCTATCGGTCCCGGCTTATGCGCTGCTTTCTATAAAGGAAATCCCATCAGCCAAAATTTGATCGTCGAGCGTGCCATTATGGATGAGATCGCCGCCGACATCAAAACAAAGAAATGAAGCAAAAGAGGTATATACCATGAAATCATTTGCTGTTATAACCGATTCCACCTGTGATCTCGGAAAAGATCTGCGCAAAAAATATGATATTCTTTACACACCTATGAACTACGTTATAGGTGATGCGGAATATCCGGCCATGCTGGACTGGGAAAGTCATAGCGCTAAGGAATTCTATGACATGATGCGCAGCGGTGTACCGATTCGCACAACCCAGGTCCCTCGTGAAACATATATCCGAGCCTTCACGGAGCAGATTGAGGCAGGCAAAGATATCCTTTACATATCCTGCTCCTCAGCCCTGTCCGGTTCCATCAACATTGCCCGTATGATTGCAAAGGAACTCCATGAAACCTATCCTGACGCTAAGATCTATTGCGTCGATTCTTTGATCAGTTCGCTCGGTCAAGGCTATCTTGTCATGCAGGCCGCCGAGATGCGCAACAACGGTAAATCCATTGAAGAAACAGCATCCTACATCGAAAGCATACGTTTAAGAGTAAATCAAGTTGGTACTGTCGGCAACCTGGAATATTTGCGCCGTGTCGGACGTGTTACCGCTTCCAGTGCCTTTTTCGGCAATCTTTTCGGCGTGAAACCCATTATTATCTCGGATAAGCTCGGGCAAAACCTTGCCATCAAAAAGGCTAAAGGTGCACTCAACGCCAAAAGAGAAATTGCTGCCCACTTGGCTGAAGTTACCGAGGATCCCGAAAATCAGACCCTATATATTTCCCACGCCGATGCCCTGGACGATGCCGAGCAACTGCGTGACGAGATACTCAAAGTCGCACCTTTTAAGGATTGCTATATTAACTATATTGCTCCCATAGTTGGAGCATCTGTTGGCCCAGGCACCATTATCGCATTTGGCTTTGGTAAAGAGGTCACAGTAGAAGGAGGAAAATAATTATGTCGATCGAGGTGCTCGACGGCGTATTACTTTTTAAGATCATGGAAAACGGCTATCGTAATCTTCGCCGAAACATGTCTGTCGTTGATGACCTGAATGTATTTCCCGTACCCGATGGAGATACCGGCAAAAACATGACCATGACCATTGAGGGTGGCATTGTAAAAGCACAACAAGGTAACATCAGTGCTTCTGATACCATGCAAAAGATCGCCCAAGGAACGCTGCTGTCCGCTCGAGGAAACTCAGGTGTTATACTTTCTCAGTTTATTCGTGGCTTGGCAAACGGTATGGGCGACAAGCAAGAATTGTGCGTTTCCGATTTTGTCCTCGCCCTGAGATGCGGCGTTGATAAGGCTTATGATGCCGTTGTCAATCCCGTAGAGGGCACGATGCTTACTGTTATGCGCGAAGGCACACAGGCGGTTGAGGGTATGGCCTATTCCACATATGAGGATCTTTTTGATCAACTGATCCGAGCCATGAAAAAATCTCTGCGCAATACGCCGGAACTCCTGCCTGTCCTGAAAGAGGCCGGGGTTGTCGATTCGGGCGGTGCCGGTCTGATCTGTATTTTTGAAGGTATTCAATTAGCTTTAGCCAACGAATGGATCGAAAAAGACGCTGCTCCCATTGCCACCTATGATGCTTCGATCCTGACCGATTTAGACCCGGAATCGCTGCTGGAATTCGGCTATTGCACCGAATTTATTTTACAATTACAGCCCGCTAAAGTCGATCTTGCCGCATTAAATATCAATGACGTGATTGCACATCTGTCCACATTTGGAAATTCGATCGTTGCCGTACAGGAGCAGTCACTGATCAAGGTACATATCCACACGTTTGAGCCGGAAAAGGTCATTGCCTATGCGCGAACGCTGGGTGAATTTCTCACGCTTAAGATTGAGAATATGTCTGTGCAACATAATGAAACGGTATCGGCAAAAAAAGACCCTATCAAGTATGCCGTCGTTGCCGCCGCATCGGGGCAAGGTATCATTGAGTATTTTAAGGAAATCGGCGCTAACGCTGTCATTGACGGCGGCCAAACCAACAATCCATCCGCACAAGACTTCATTGCTGCTTTTGATTCCCTTGAAGCAGAACACATCATTGTCTTGCCGAATGATTCCAACATTATTTTGGCTGCTAAGCAGGCCGCTGAGATCTATTCGAAAACCGATGTTCGCATCATTGATACGAAATCCATTGCCGAAGGTTACTCAGCCTTGTCTATGATGGACCTGTCTTATGATACGGTAGAAAAAGTTATTGAAGAGATGTCCAGTTTTCTGCCGGATGTCACGACAGGCTACGTTACAACGGCTACACGTGATGCCATTATTGACGGTGTTGCCATCACAAAAGACCATTATATTGGCTTGACCCCTAAGCATATCTACTGTGACGGTACGGATAAAGTAGATGTTGCGACTAAGCTTTTTTCACTATTACCGGACATGTCAGACAAGCAGGTTTTGACCGTGTTTGTCGGTTGTGATGTAACCGTTGAGCAACTGGATCGATTGACCACCACAATCAACCAACATTATCCCATGCTTGAGCTCGGCATTATTAACGGCCAACAAGATATCTACAGCTTTATTTTTGCCATCGAATAACGAGAGGTTGCTATGAACAAAATTGTTATTGACACCTATGGAGCCGATGCCGGCACATCGCCTATGATCGAAGGCGCTCAGTCCGTATTGGATAACCATCCGGACATCGGCGTGGTTCTGGTCGGTGATCGGGCAGACATTGAGGCAAAATGTGATATTTCTCTTTACCGTGAACGACTGGAAGTCATGCATGCCGATGATTTTATAACCAATACCGATCCATCTGCCTGCGTTTTTAACAGCAGGGACACCTCATCTATGGTGCTCGCCCTAAAACGCCTGAAAAACGACCCGGACTGTGTCGGCCTTCTAAGCCCCGGCAGTACAGGTGCATTGGTGGTTGGCTCCATTTTTCGATTGGGCCTGATCAAAGGCTTGAAAACGCCTGCTTTATCTTCTTCCCTGCCTCGTGTTGACGGCAAGATGGTCTGTCTTGTTGATTGCGGCGCCAATGTAAACTGCAACGAAAAAGACCTTCTTACCTTTGCCTTGCTTGGAAATGCATATGCCAAGATCATGTATGAACAGGATAGGCCACGTGTCGGCTTAATGTCAGTCGGCACTGAGCGTACGAAGGGCAATGAACTGACACTCAAAGCCTATCCTCTTTTAGAAGATAGCCAGTTAAACTTTATCGGAAACCTGGAAGGCAGTGACCTAATCATGGGCAAGGCCGATGTCGTTATTTCTGACGGATTTTCCGGCAATATTCTGCTGAAAAGCCATGAAGCCGCCGGCCAAGTTGCCATGCACATCGTTAAGGACATGATCCATGCACATCCCGACTGTTGCGCAGGTCTTGAGCATGCCTATGAGCAACTGGCATACCTGTACGACCTAAATGTACGCGGTGGAGCCACATTTCTTGGCACTATTAAGCCAATTATTAAAATGCACGGTGTTGCGGTTGCTGATACTGTCTGCGCCTGCGCAGATCAACTTTTGCTGCTTAACCGTGCCGATTTCGCTGAAAACATTAAAGATATATTATGCTAAAAAAGAAGCAGTCCCTTACGGAACTGCTTCTCCTCATTGACGACAACGGCGATCACTCACCCATTTACTGACACAATATCGAATAGGAACACTGGCTAAAGCGGCAATATTGTATGTAATAAACAACGGCACCACAGGAAATAGCATGCTGATCAGCCAGCAAAATGTTGCGTATCCGCCAAAACGGATCAAAATGCGCAGCAGCGAGCCAACAAAATCATGATATTTGAAATAGCGGAAGGTCAATAGCCGATTGATCACCTCACCAATCAGTGCCGCTGTAATACCGACAGACGGTATGGTAAACCAAACCAATTGATATCCCCAGAGAATGGTAATGGCAAGCATAAGCGCTTCACAGAATATAGACATGTAGATCGAAGCCCGCGCTGAGTAGAACAGTCGCTTATAGATGCGAACGGTATCAAGAACAGGATTAAAATGTGAGGATTTGTTTCCGTCTATGTAGATAGCTTCTATCGGCATAGTAGCAATGGGAATATGCTGCTTTTCGGCATGATAGAGAACATTCATCTCATAATCATACTTAGATCCTTCGACACGAAGCAGCCATCCGATGTGGAACACATCAAATCGGCGAAGCCCCGACTGATTATCTTGTAAATAATGACCCGTCAGCAAGGCATAAACCCATCGAGATAGATCGTTACCAAGACGGGAACGAGGCGGTATATCCCCGCTCAAATCCCGAGTACTCAGCACAATCGATGCATTGGTGTATGGCTCCGAGTTGATCCGTACAATATCATCAACCGTGTGTTGCCCATCGGCGTCAGCCGTTGTAAAATGCTGACATGCAGGGAAATGCTGCAACAAAGCGGCCATGCCGTATTTCAACGCCGCACCTTTTCCCGTATTTTCGGGAAGATGAATGACTTTTGCATGAAACTTTGCCTGTTCAAAGACTGTGCGATAGCCTTCTCCGCTGCCATCGTCAACCACCAGGCATTGAAATCCTTTATTTTTTAGTTGTTCCACCAGCACAATCAGCCGGTTATCCGGTTTGTAGGCCGGAATAAGCACAACATCCATCGGTTACCCCCGCATTTTTATACTTCTTCTATAAAAATCGTTTATTTTTTCCATCAATTCATCATTGGCTGTTCCATCTGCATCATACAAAAGATCGGTATGTCCCGACTGCCCCGGCCGATCACAAAGATAATACTCAACCTTATCCGAAACAATTTGATCTCTATGCGCTATAATCGACGAGCGATCAATCGGAACAGATCTATCCTGCGTCCCATGAACGAGCATGACCGGCACTTCAGTTGCATTGATCGTTTCAGCCGCTTCAATATTGACGACATCCGCACCGAATAGCATGGACTGATATAGCCATAATAAAGGATAATTACCATAGGCAATAAACCCTATGCGACGTGCCGCCGGCTCCATGACAGCCTCCATCGCACTGTTGATACCGCTGACACTGACGACAGCCGCAATATCCTCATGCCGATCCAATACACCACAAACGGCATATCCGCCACGACTGTGCCCGAAAAGCAAAAGTGCTTTACAACCAAAACGCTGCTGACCCTCTATATAATCCAATGCCGCCTCCAGATCCAGCAGTTCCTGTGAGAAGCCGATGGCCGAATCCCCTTCACTATCACAGTGGCCGGTACTATCAAAGGAGAATACCGACCATCCGTAATCTAAAAAACTGTTGACCTGCCATAAATACTGGTCATCATCTGCCCCATATCCCGGCGCGATCACAACCAGAGCAGAAGCGCCCGGAGCAGCGTAATAATGCCCCTTTAATGCATTTTCTCCGGACATAAAACTGACCGATTGCCGATTTTGGATCATATCCTGCAATTCAACATCCGCCGACAAGGGTTCTCGATTATATCTAGGAAAAGTCGCATCGTAAATGACCTTTGTCAGACAAAATGAAAAAACGGTAAATATAAGGATCGAAACTACGATAACTCTCAAAACCCTTGCAATAGATTTCTTTTTGGAAGATATCATTAGTTTTCCCCTTTTTCTCTATCATAACACATAAATTATGGAGCATACAACATGGAATTTCAGCCAAAAGCCTATACCATCCTCACCGAAGACCAATTTTCACAGACCATGCCGCAGATCGAAAAAGAACTGTCCGGCTATGCCCATACCGGAACGTTCTCTTCCTTTGATGGTAAGAACATAGCCTACGAGTATTTTCTCTGTCAAAACGCAAAAGCCAACGTTGTCATTGTTCACGGTTTTACCGAGTTTTATCGCAAATATCATGAACTGACCTGGTATCTACTTCATGAGGGCTGCAATGTTTTTTTGTATGATCAACGAGGTCATGGTCTGTCCCACCGTGATGTTGATGATCCGGAACTTGTGCACATTGAGCTGTTTGAGGATTACGCTAAGGATCTTGCCTGCATGATCGATACCGTTGTTGCCTCATCTGCGCCTGATCTGCCCCTGAATATCTATGCTCATTCTATGGGCGGAACGGTAACCGTATTATATCTGGCTGAACATTCCAATCGAGTACACAAAGCCTTTTTATCGGCACCGATGATCTGCCCATATGCCGGCGGTATCCCGCGGTTTATGATAGCCGTCGGAGCAAAGCATTATTTGCGAAAGCACGGAGCTCTCGCCCATTTTCCCTACTCCGGGCATTTCTCCCCACATGCAGACTTTCACAAGTCCTCGGATGCCAGTCAAGCCCGATTCAACTATTATCTGGATATGCGCATCCATCGGCCTTGTTATCAAACCTCGGGGGCAACCAATCAATGGATGATGGAAGTGGCGCAGTTGCAGTCCAAACTGCTAAATAAGAAATTCGCCCAAAAAATCACTGCTGATGTTTGCCTGGTCAGCTGCCAGGAAGACCGTGTTGTTCGAATTCGACAGCAGCACCGCTTTGCCTCTTTGCTCCCCCGCTGCACTCTGATGTCCGTGCCACACGCAGCACACTCCCTCTATACCGCAACAGGCGAACAATTACAAAATTTTTACGACTGCTTGTTCGGCTTCTTTCGATAAACACCAGCTTTTCTATTTTGAAGAATCAACTTAAGCAGAGCACAAGCCCCCCAGAAAATACGGAACGATAATACAACGTCTATGGTAGCTTGAGTTTGTGATCGAGCAAAATCGCAGAAGACCTTAACATCCATGGCGTTTTGATCCAGTTTCATTTGCGAATCAATAAAGCCGGCGAGTGAATATACCGCAGCACTTACACTTCCATATTGAATAGCCGCAACGGCAGCGTCTGCGTTACCAACCGTAATATGACTGTGCAAACGATACACACGGCACTTGCTCAACAACCACACGACACGCTCTAAAAGCCGACGAATCAGTTTTAACAGCGGAATTATAGCGTCGCCCCAGCCAACAGTTTTAGCTGTGTGACGAATATGATCAATATCGGTGATCTGATCAATGCCCAGCAAACGGACAGCAATGCGCACAATGATATTGTTAGGGTCCGGTTTCTTTCCCAGCACAAACCATAATATCCGGTAATTTACCTTAACCTTTCCCGTTGCATCGGTAAATATCATTACCTTGGCAGGAAGCATCAACAAAACAAGTATGATTAACAGGATCACAGCCAAGACAATGCCTAGAATTTTCAAAATGATCATAGTATGCACCCGCCTTTCTTCATAATTATACCCTTTTATATTACCATATACTCCCTGCGAATTCAATATCTGCAAGACAAGCTCTTGCATTTTTCCATAGGATACGATACAATAATGACATTCTTGTAAAGAGGCATACATCATGGATTATCATTATCAGGCTCCCTCGCCAGAGCCGACACCAAGCGCTACAACCATACTGATTTTCGGCATACTCGGACTTTCCTTTTCCTGCACCTTTTATCTCTCCATTCTTGGCATCATCTTTTCTGCGCTGAGTTTGAGTCATGCTGCTGAATATTATCGCATTACGAGTCGGTTAACCGGCAAGGTACGTGTTGGCCGCATATTGAGCCGAATCGGTCTGATTCTCGGCATTGTCATGTCGGCGCTCTTGCTTCTTCTTATCCTATCTTTATGTATAACACACGCCAGCCTACTGAGATATTATTAAATCGAAGACCCCGGATGATTCCGGGGTCTTGTCCGTTATATGGTAACCGATTTATCATTTATGTTTGTCATGAAAAATGGATAATTTTCACATAACAATCATATGTTTTAAGCGTATAACAATGATTGGGGGATATTTTATGAATCCGTTTGTACACAAGCCGATGCCGATATTTGCCGCCATACAGAATTTTGAACAGATCTATCCGCAAAGTTACAATAAAAATGAAGTCGATCCCTATACCAAAACCCGTATTATCCTCATGAACGGCACCGAATTTGAAGCCAACTGGTTTAGCCATCAATTTGCTCGCCATGTGACCGACAACAATCTGCGCCGTGAGCTGGCTATGACAAGATATGTGGAAAAGCAACAACAACTCAAGATATCGCTTCTCAAACCTTGCAACGAGAGTGCACTTGAGCATACAATCGGTTATGAACAGTTGGCTGTAGACTTAACAGCCGAACTGGCAAAACGAGAAAAGGACTGCGACGTCAAAAAAGCACTCGATTTCGCCTTGCTTGAAGACTTTGACCATCTGTACCGCTACGCCAATCAGTTGGAAATGGAACAAGGAATTCGTGCTGAAAAGCTGGTTGGTCGCTATACCGAGATCATGCCCGGCCGTCCGACTATTGCTCACCATCGTTGTCCGGTCGATAATGTTAAGCGCAACATAAACTCTCGCACAGCCGATAAGCAGACCGTACTTAATACCATGATCATCACCGCCGCTGAGCAGCAGACGATGAACTATTATATGAACATCACCAATCTGGCAACCAACGATCTGGCACGCAAGTTGTATCAGGAGATCGCTTTGGTCGAAGAAGAACATGTGACCCAGTATGAATCGCTGATGGATTCCTGTGCAACCTGGCTGGAGATGCTGCTGTGGCATGAATATACCGAATGCTATCTGTACTGGTCCTGCTTCATGACCGAGACCGATCGCTGCATCAAGAATCTATGGGAAGAATATCTCGAAATTGAAATCGGTCACCTCCATAAGGCGGTTGAACTGTTGCAAAAATATGATCATAAGGATTGGCAGGAAGTGATTCCCGACGGAAAATTCCCCGAACCCATCAGCTTGCATGAAAACATTGACTATGTGCGTGATATTTTGGCTTCTACCGTCCAATTTACCGGTTGCCGCGAGGGTTACGTCAAACTGGATGAACTGACACATGATGCCGATTTTTACGCATTCCAGAAGCGGATCATCGGCAATGTTGATACCGTTCCCTCTCACCGTGTGATCAATACGCACATTCGCCGCTATGGACGTGACTACCGTTTTGAGGTAGCCCCCAATCCCATTCCCGCCTTGCGTGACCGTTGCTGCGACAATACCACTGTCGGCCGTCAGGCCGGCGCCGCACAAAGCACCGATTTTAAATGTAATTGCTGATTAAAAGGGCAGACACAATGTGTCTGCCCTTATCTTATGGATTGCAATTCTTACAAGGTGAATAGCCTTGCTTGATCAATTCCTCCCTTGAAAGAGAAGTTGACTTTTTATTGCTTTCCTTTATGGAGTCGATCTGATCACAAGACGGAAGATGCATTTTCTTGGAATTTGTATTGAGCACATAATTTACCTCGCCGACAGCACCGGACTCTCCACTTAATCGGCTGTTCCCCGTTGCATAATCAATGGTAACACCCGGCTGATTGTTATAGGCATAAACATGAAACTGTATACCCTCGCCGTTGTCTTCAACCGATTTAGCTTCCATAACTACACCGCTTGCCACCAAATTATTGCCTTCGAAGATCGGTGTGACTCGATACAAGACATGGTTTTCGGTTTCCTTAATATAGTCGGCAATCAGGTTTTCAAAGGGAAGCATGCCTTCAATATTTAAATATCGGGTACCGGTAATGAGGTTTTGCTCGTTGGCATTCTCGCCTGTCAGTTGAAAACCGATCAAGTGGCAACGATTGTAGAGGTATTTGCCATCTACATGATCATATTTGACCGTCTGCCAACCGCTTGGCTTGATCTGACCGATGCTCCCGCGATCCTCGGTCGGCATGATATCGATCCCTACACAGGCAACAGCCACTCCGCATCGCCCCAGCCCATCCAGCGGCGAGTACGATTCATAGGATTCGGCAACCAGATCCTCTGTTGTAAAGTTCGGGACATTGTCATGCAAGGCAACGTAGGCCTCGCCGGAGAATTCCGGAATTGCATCAGTCGTCATCCCTCCATCCGGCACTGAGTTGCTTGACGGCACACCGGCACAAGCACTCAGCAATACGAGAAGCGCCAAAAACAGTGTTACAAGACGAATCTGCCTCATCGCATATAAACCTCCTCCATGATCACGGAGTGCGATTTGCCCGTAAATTCTTGCGACTGCATTAAAGTCCAATCATCCAAAGAGAGAGCAAACTTTTGATCCGACGGATACCGACGATTCCAACGGTAAAGGATCAGTTTCTCGATGCGATCCATATAGGGTGCAATATCGGCATCTTCCACAAAACAATACTCACCATCCCCTGCCCTCTCCAAAAAATCGGGAGCTACAGAGATGGCGAAACCTTCAAACAGTTTAGCTGAATACTCATTAACCCACAATTTTGATGAGTTTGACATATCCAGGATGCGTTGCGTCAACACCGCATCCGAACTCTGACGACGCTTATTAAACATCATGCCATTGTTATCGTCCAGACAAATGATTACATTCACACGATCACCTACCTCCATATATGTACGCTATAACATAAAATGAAATAAAATAAATCCCCCATGCGCCGAAGCGCATTTCACATTGCGAAGCAATATTGCACTGCCGAAGGCAATTTCACAAATCCCTCAAGGGATTTATTTCGTTGAAAACACGACAGGTCAAAACCTGTCGTTTTTTCTGGAGGCGCCACCCGGATTTGAACCGGGGCATAAAGGTTTTGCAGACCTTTGCCTTACCACTTGGCTATAGCGCCTTAAATTTTGTGCTCACAGCTATTACACCGTGAGCACGTTTGGAGCGGATTACGAGGCTCGAACTCGCTACCTCCACCTTGGCAAGGTGGCGCTCTACCGGATGAGCTAAATCCGCATGGTTGGTGCCTCCGGTCGGAATCGAACCAACGACACGGGGATTTTCAGTCCCCTGCTCTACCAACTGAGCTACAGAGGCAAAGGACTAAGTTTACCGCAAGGAAAACGAAAATCCCATTAAGAAAAAATGGCGACTCCGAAGGGACTCGAACCCTCGACCTCCGCCGTGACAGGGCGGCGTTCTAACCAACTGAACTACGGAGCCAAATTTATGGTGGGAACTACAGGGCTCGAACCTGTGACCCTCTGCTTGTAAGGCAGATGCTCTCCCAGCTGAGCTAAGCTCCCGAATTGCCGTTCTCTCTCGACGGCTTTGTTAGTATACAACAGCAATTTCGTTTTGTCAACACTTTTTTGCAAAAAAATTTTATTTATTTTTTGCGCATAAAAGAAGCATAACCGGCGTGGTTATGCTTCTTATTTTTTAATAAAATTTAACTCCGCATTGGTCACAGAAAACGCTGTTTTCTTTATTGAGAGAGTTACAGTTTTCACAGAATTTCATCCCTCTCACTTCGGCGTATTCACGCTGAAGAACGGCCAATTCCTCTGTTAAGGAATCGATTCGCATCACAATATCCTCCAAAGGCCCATCCAGCAGCTCTCGGTTATTCTCATACAAAAAGCGCCCGATCTTACGAAAAGACTTTTCCATGTCACGTTCCGCTTCACGAATCTTAATCAGTAACTTGCCCTCTTCAATAAGGCTCTTCGTTTTCTTGCCGACCGCATCGGCCGCGTCAATCATTTTACGGGAAATCTCTTCTGTGTTCATTTTGATCCCTCCTGTTTTTTTATTATAACATAGTTTTTGTCATTTGTACACAAAAATATCCGCCCTATCAGGGCGGATATTTCCATTTATAAAAAATCGCGTATATCAACAGCCAACTTTTCTTCCAAATTGATCAATCGCTTGGCAATATCTTTGGACACTTCATCAGCCGCTTGATATTCATTGAGATATTTATTCAGGGATTTGACGCCCATATTACACCCGTCAGTCATCAGATCGGCAATCGTCTTATCCGATTCATGCATGGCCATCTTCATGTTCGTCTTCATCCAGGACATTCCTTTTGCCATTGGGTCAGGATCTTTTCCCTGATCCTGATACCGATCCAAAAGTTCCCGAATCTCTTCTTCCAATGCATTATGCTCCCGCTTGCATTGCGACAGGAGTTCTTTGAACTGACCATCCTTTACTCGGTCAAGCACCTCGTCGATCGACGCCGTGCCCATCTTGACCCCTGCATCACATTCTCGCAGCAAGCGAATCGTATCCTGTTCGATCATACAACATCACCCTTTCTACAGAAAGTGTGTCCGTTTTATTGCATCTTATTCAGCGCTTCCTCGATCATGTGAAGTTTGTTTGAGAAATCATCACGCAAATATTCATAGGGGTATTTGGGAGAATAGACCCGCAGCGGTGCAGTTCCGCCGAGGATCTTACTGGAACTACCGGCTCCGGCGCCGACTACGGTACCCAGATCATCCATCATCAATATGTTATAAAGCGAAGGCGTATCTCCCTTTTCCCAGCCGGTGTTTTCCAAGGCAGCCACGGCATGCTTTTGCTTATACAGATAATAGGGGCGATACCCGCATTCTGTCAACCGGTCGATCGAATAGGATACCATTTCCGAGGCTGTTTTGGATCGCACGGCAGCGGTTCCTTGCGTTTTGAAATCACTCCCCTGCTTTATACAAAGAGAGTGCACGGTGATGTTTTGCGCCCCTAACGCCACAATGCGATCGAGAGATTGGGCAAAACTTGTTGGCGTTTCCCCGGGTAAACCTGCGATCAGATCACAGTTGATCGCCTTAAAATCATATTTTTTTGCACATTCCATCATGCGAACAAACTGCTCCGCCGTATGTTTACGGCCAATGGCAGCTAAAATATCGTCATTCAAAGTCTGCGGATTGATACAAATGCGATCAGCGCCGCCCTCATATACTGCCACCAGTTTCTCGTCGGTTATGGCATCCGGCCGCCCCAATTCCACGGTAAACTCTAACAAATCTTTGCCAAAATTCTTCGTGATCATGGTGGATAGATCCGATAACTGCTCGGCCGTCAAGATTGCCGGCGTACCTCCACCGATATAAACCGTGCGCACTGACAGACCGCGCCGCACCAGTAATTGAGCAATAGCCAAAATTTCCTGCTTGAGCGCATCCAAATAATCGGGTATCAGCTTCAACATCTTTTCGCCCGCACCCGAAATAAAAGAACAGTAAGCGCAGCGGGTCGGACAAAACGGAATAGACAAATACAGAGAAATATCATGCTTCCGATTTGGCAACGTAAGCCTTTTCCGTACATTTACAATGTCATCGCACAACTGCGCTTTATGAGCCGTCATTTGAAAGATATCGGCAAAGGACTGCCGATCCAACCCCATACGCGCATACTCCCTGGCCGGTCGAATACCGGTAAAGGTGCCCCAGTCGGGTGTAAAGCCGGTGTGTTTCACAGCAACGGCGAAAAAGGAGCGCTTAACCGCATCACGCACAGCAGGCCCATCATCACTCTCACAGACAACAAAGGCCTCATATTCTTCATTTTCAACACGTAAAAGCGTGCGGCAGCCCAATTCCGGTTGCCGCACCATCTCGCTGATGACCTCCGGCGCCCCCTCATGAGTATTCTCACCCGGAAAAAAGGCCGAGGCCATGCTTTGCAGATCATAGAGCCGCTGATGGCCGATGCAGATCAGTTTCATATCCTATCCTTACAAAAAGGGGTTAAATTTCTTTTCACGAGCCATATCACTGGATGGTCCATGGCCGGGGTAGACCTCAAACCGATCATCCAGTTTCTTAATCACCCGCTCCAGTGTTTCTTCCATCTTATCCGGCTGACTTTCGGGAAAATCGGTACGGCCTATGGTGCCCCTCATGAGTGTATCTCCCGTAAAGAGAGCATTACCGCAAAGGATCAGCATGCTGCCGCAAGTGTGTCCCGGAGATGCGAGAAATTCAAATTGCAGTGTCCCAACCTCAAGCGTTTCCTTGTCAAAGACCAGTCGATCCGGTCGAATATAGGCCTCTTGGATCATCTGCTCCGATTTAGGCGAAAAGACATAGCGGGTAATGCCGCCGCCCTGCTCGAACAGCGAGGCATCAGCTGCATGCATAATGACCTTGGCGCCGGTCTGCTCGGCAATCGTTCTGGCTGCAAAGGTGTGATCATAATGGCCATGCGTAAAGATAATATACTTTACATCTACACCTAATTTTTGGATCTCATCCAAAATCTGATCAGCATGAAAACCGGGGTCAATAACGACACCTTTGCCGGTGACCTCATCTTTAATGATATAGCAGTTCGTTTCAAGCGGGCCAACGGGAACCCTAGACAAAATCATTAGTTTATACCTCTGGAAATTTTGATAACACTGGGGATCTTACGTAACCGTGTCGTGACCGATTCAAGATGACCGAGGTTTTTAATATCGATCGTGACTGTCAGTACGACCTCGTCGTCATTCATCTCTCTGGCCGAGAGCTGATGGATCATAACATGAAGCGCAGCCAGAGCCGTGGTGACATCGGCCGCCAAGCCGATGCGGTTATGCGCCAAAATATTCAAGGTAGCGGCAAACCATTTATCTTCGTAGTAATCCCAAGACACATCGATCAGGCGAGCAGCCCCATCCTTAGAGCCGATCATATTTTTAACATTGGGACAGTCGCTTTTATGAACGGAAACGCCATAGCCACGGGTGATAAATCCGACGATCTCATCGCCCGGCAAGGGATTGCAACAGTGGGACAGTTTAACAAGGCAGTTATCAATTCCCTCTACAATGACACCGCCCGATGCACGGGATACCGGAACTTTGCCGTCGACCTGTGTGATCTCAGGAGCAGCCGGCTTGCGCATGGCACGATACTCTTCGGTCATGCGAGGCATGATCTTAGAGATCAGTAAGCCGCCATAGCCGACGGTAGCATATAACTCATCTTCATCCTTGACGGAGAAACGATTGCATACCGATTGGATGAGCTTATCGTGAATCTCACCGCTCAGAGGCATACCGTTTTTCCGCATTTCACGCTCAATGTCATCACGGCCCTTAACAATATTCTCTTCCCGTTTCTCACGCTTAAAATATTGACGGATCTTGCTTCGGGCACTGTTGGTACGCACAATATTCAGCCAGTCACGGGAAGGACCACGCTGAGACGAAGTTGTTAATACCTCAACGATATCACCGTTATTGAGGGCGTATGATAATTCAACGATCTTGCCGTTGACCTTAGCACCAATCATGCTGTTGCCGACAGCCGTATGGATGTTATACGCAAAATCAATGGGATTTGAGCCTGCCGGCAAATTGATAACATCCCCTTTAGGGGTAAAGACAAAGACCTGATCGGCAAAGAGATTGACCTTCAGCTCACGCATAAAGTCTTCATTATCGGTATGCTCACCCTGCTCTTCCAACAACGAACGGATCCATTCCAGCTTGCTGTCAATGGAATCACTGCCGGTGATCCCGCCCTTGTATTTCCAATGGGCGGCGATACCAAATTCGGCAACACGGTGCATTTCCCATGTACGGATCTGCACCTCAAAGGATACACCCTCACGAGAAAGAACAACGGTGTGTAGTGATTGATACATGTTAGGCTTGGGGGTCGAGATATAATCCTTGAATCGACCGGGCAGCGGCGTGAACATATCATGAATCATACCCAAAACATTATAGCAATCCGACACCGAATCCACGATGACACGCACGGCAAACAGATCATAGATCTCGTCAAAGGTATGATTTTGTGTATACATCTTGTTGTATACGCTATAAATCTGTTTGATACGGGAATCAATACTAAATGTGATATGATTTTCAGCAAAACGTGCCGACATCTTTTCCTTGACGGCTTTGAGCATCTGATCGCCGTGATCGTAAATGGCATTGATGTCACGCTCGATCTCGGCATAGCCAATAGGATCCAGGTAGGACAATGAGATATCCTGCAACTCTGCCTTGATCCGACGCATACCCAAACGGTCAGCCAAAGGCGCAAAGATCTGCATCGTTTCAAAAGAGATCTCCCTCTGTTTGGACGGCGACTTAAAGTTCAAGGTGCGCATATTATGCAGACGATCCGCCAACTTGATGAGGATCACTCGTATATCCTGCACCATTGCCAATAGCATTTTTCGCAGGTTTTCCGCCTGTTCATCTTCTTCCGTACTGTAATTGATCTTGCTTAATTTTGACAATCCATCAACGATCAACAATACATCGGCACCAAACTCTTTTTTGATGGTTGACGGCTGCAGATCGGTATCTTCAAGCGTATCATGCAACAAGGCCGCCACAACGGTGTCGCTGTCACAGTCCATGCCGACCAAGATCAAGGCAACTTCCACCGGGTGTGAAATATACGGCTCACCCGATTGACGCATTTGATCCCCATGCACCTCTTTTGCCATTTCATAGGCACGTAGGATCTTTTCCATATCCAGTTGTGTACCGCGAGCCTGTACTCCGTCGATCAGTTTCTTTTTATAATCCATATTACCCCTTCAGCCGCCTCCAAAGCGCTGACTGTGTTAAATTCTTTTTTTCGTTGCAACAATTTACCCGCACTTGAATTTGACGGCCAATGTTGGACAATTCCACCATATTCAACTCACTCAGCACATGCAATGACAGCATCAGTTGCGAGTAATTAACGGTCTTACCATATGCACGGGAAATCCGACGTGACATCACCGTCTGATACCTCGGAATGGTCGCATCAGCCTCACCCATGGTGCGGAGTAAATAACTGTAAACATCTATAACATCCTTGCGATCGGGAATTGCCTGCGCTGGCAGTTGATCAGACTCTCCGGCCATGAAACGATCATATTCCTCTTCATAGCCCTCAACAAGACAGCACTGCGATACCTCAATCTTTTTAATGATCAGCTGCAAACTTTCACCGCTTTTGCCGGCGTTAATATCCAGCGCATAAACAATATCGACCGTATCCCCTGCCGTACAACGCAGTTCCCTCAGCGTATGACCAAACATCAATCCGGTAAAGGTCTTTCCATCCTTGATAAGCGTTAAGCGCATATGTCTGGCGTTGGCTAGCGGCATCAACTCCTCCAACAAGACCTCTTTTGTCATAAACAAGGGCTGGATATTCTCCATGCCGTAGGGCTCCAGCATTTGCAGCTGCCGAGCTAGTTCCATGGTAATCTGTTGCGGTGACAATTCGGCCGATATCGGCAGCATCTGCCCATAACCCTTTTCACGAAAGATAGCATCCGCCTGTGCTAATATGTCCCTACGAAAAGCCTCATAGTTTTCTTCGGTCACCGTAAAACCTGCAGCCAGTTCATGACCGCCAAATTCAACCAGCAGCCCCGCACTGTCCTGCATGGCACGAAACATGTCAAATCCTTTCACGCTGCGACCGCTCCCTCTGCCGATACCGTCGGAAAAGGAAACAATAATACAAGGCAAGGCATATCGATCGACCAAACGTGAAGCAACAATACCGGGCATGCCGGTCGGCCAATCCTCAACACGAAGCAGAATCAGTCGATCTTTTTCCGGGTCGATCTCCCTCTCTATCATGGCCGAAGCCTTTTCAACTGAAACCGCTTCGATCTGTTGGCGATCACGATTGAGCTGAGCCAGTTGTTCCGATAATTTGCGGGCCTGTGCGTGATTATCGGTACATAACAGTTCAATAGCCAGATCCGAGCGGCCGATCCGTCCGGCGGCATTAAGTCGAGGAGCGATAACAAAGCCTGCACTGGAAGCGGTTATCGGTCGATTAAAATTATATCCGGCACTACGCAGCAGCATATCCAGTCCGACACGCTGTCGTTTTTGTATCTGCGCCAGTCCCTCTTTGACGATAAAACGATTTTCGTCACTCAGCGGCATGGCGTCGGCCACCGTGCCGATAGCAACCAGATCACAATAGCGAAGAAACTCTTCACGGGGATCCCCGTGTTGGCCGGCCAGCGCACAGATCAACTTTAAGGCTACGCCGGCTCCCGACAGATGAGCAAAGGGATAGGTATCATCATGCCGCTTAGGGTCGATCACCGCACAGACCGACGGAAGCTGCTTTTTGCACTCATGATGATCGGTGATAATGACATCCGCCGATGCCAGGCAAGCCCCTTCGATCAAGGACGAAATACCGGTGTCCACCGTAACGATCAGCGAAGCATCACCAACGACCTCTTTGTGCTCTCCTCGCCAAAAGGAGGTCATTTCATCGCTGGGCGGAATATAAAAATTGACCCTTGCACCTACCGATCGCAAGTACATCAAGAGTACCGCCGTGGCCGTGAGCCCATCGGCATCCGAATCGCCGACAATGAGGATATTTTCCTTTTGATCAACCGCCTGCCAGATCCGAGTAACAGCATTGGACATATCGGCAAGCAGCATGGGGTCATGGTATACCTGCTGATAGCCGAAAAGGTAATTCTGCGCCTGTTCAACAGTTGAAATGCCTCGCTGCAGTAAAATATCAGCCACGATCGGATCAATTTGGCAGCTCTCGGCCAATGTCACTTTGTCCATGCAGAATCCCCTTTCCGGATTTACTTTACAGTATACCCAATTATAATAATGATAAATTATATCATAATCTAATCCTGCTTTCAATAGATAAATAGCAACGCCCCCAAGAAATTGGAGGCGTTTATTCTTATAGTCCCAGTATATGAAAGATATTCAGCAGTTCATCACGGGTCGTCTGTATTTCCCATACCTGCTGACCGTCATCGACTAACAGATGGTGCGTAGATGTAATGGTGATCGTATAATTCGACTTTGGCTCAAATGTGATATGACCCAAACGATCGGCAGCAATCATGCCCTGATATTCGACCGATGGCTGCTCGGCGATATAATCGGCAAACATCAGGATCATCGGCTTTTCGGTAACTCCGACACGATTGACGCCAAATTGGACAAAAACGGCATTTGCTTCTCGCACCGATCGGGCCAATATCTGAGAAAACTCACTGCCATCGGTAATCTGTGATGATGCTCCGCTCGATGTATCGGGATGAGAATCGGTCGCCAATCGGTCGCCCGCCACAAAAGAAAACAGCCACGAGCATGCACTGAACAACAACACACACAGAACAATGACCCAGGTATAAAGATTCTTGTTCTTTTCTAATCGCTTGGTCATGCTCTCCCGCTTGCTTTCCGCAGGGGATTCGCCCTCATCGTCAAACTCTTCCTGAATGCGTGACACGACTGTCGGCGATACCGAGCCGGACATTTCCGCAAAGAAATTTCCGGGGAAAAGTTGCTCTATATCCTCATAAAATTTAACGCAATCTTGACAACCTTCCAGATGGACTTCGACTTCCATACGCTCCATGCGCATCAATTCATTATCTGCGTATGCCTGGAGTTTTTGCCGATAGGGACCACAGCACCTTTGATCCGTGATCTTCTCCCTGGCTGCCGCCAAATGGGCAGCTATCGCATCCGGATCCATATTAAGTTTATGTGCTATCTGTTCATAATTCAGTCCGTAGATGCTACGCAGCAACAAAACCTGTCTGGGGGTCAGCTCCAACTGCTGGATCTGCTCATAGCCTGACCACACTTTTATACTTTCCTGCGTCGTGCAGACCGGCTTTAGTTTATTTACGGTAATGCGAAACAAAACAGTTATGTAATCGGCTTCCTGCGCCACATTGCCTAGATGCAGGTAGGACTGAATAAAGATTTCCTCCGTCAGCTTTATGGCCTTATCTTCCTCTTGCAAACAGCGATACAGCGCCGTATATATATTCCCTTCATAGCGCTCCACCAATTCTGCATATGCCTTGGTATTACCAGCGCGAATCCGTTTGATGATCTCAAGATCAGTCAAAATACGTCCCTCTCTTCTACAATCCTAGTTATATGCTTGTGTAGCAATTCTTCCAGTTGACGATAGGTCGTGACACGGCAGACGGCATCACGCAACAGCGCAGCCTCCGAAAACCCTTTGATATACCACGCAGAAAACTTTCGGCTCTCACACATGCCGGTGCGCTCGCCCTTAAGCTGGCACAGCCATTTTGCGTGCAGTAAGGCAGCCGTCAGCCGTCGGTCGGTATCAATGACTTCCGGGGCACATCCTGCGGCCTGATCCTTGATACGACGGAAAATCCAAGGATCACCCAGCGTCGCCCGTCCAATCATCAAGCCGGCCGCACCCGTTTGCGCCGCCGTCTTGGCGCTTTCAAAATCTCGTATATCACCGCTGATGATCACAGGAATGTTGACCGCATCCACAACCGCCTTGGCAATCGCCAGATCCGCTTTGCCGGAATATTGCTGCTTGACCGTGCGGGCATGAATGGTCAGTTCCTGCGCACCGCTTTGCTCCATCATCCGAGCAAACGCCGGGGCATTGATATGCTCATTATCCCAACCGGATCGAAATTTAACACTAACCGGAATATCAGTTGCCTTTGCTACCGCTTCACACACTCGTGCAGCCAGATTTGGATCCTTCATCAAGGCGCCGCCGTCACCGTTACCGGCGATCTTTGCCATGGGACATCCCATATTGATGTTGATCCAATCGGGCTGATATTCAGCACACTCTTTAGCCGCATAGGCCATAGTATCGGGATCGTTTCCGAATATCTGTATGTGGATAGGCCTTTGCGTGTCATCAAATTGCATGAGCGTGTGTGTCTTTTTGTCTTTATAAAAAATACCGCGCGAACTGACCATCTCGGAATAGACAACGTCAGCACCACATGAACGCACGATAGCACGTGTCACACTGTCTGTGATCCCTGCCATAGGCGCCATATGCAGAGGCGGCAACATAAACTCCATCCGTCTTTCTCCTGATCCGATATAATACTATCATTTTATCATAAAAGTATGAACAAATCAACAAAGAAGACAGGGTTTCCCCTGCCTTACCGTTTTTTTCTGCGACTCCAAAGCAGACCCCTTTTCCGAGGCGGTTTGATCTGTTCACCGATGATCCGCCCGGCTTCCTTCATCAGTTCCTCTTGATTTATACATTTGCGAGATGCCGATACACGCACAAATAAAATGGCCTGCTCGATCCATTCACTCTCCTGTGGCTGCACTACGATCACCTGTCGGTTCAACCCCTTGACCATATCATCGCTCCTTCTCGGTGTATTTATGAGCATTTTTACCATTATTTTCGCATTTTATTCGTGAGTTTCGCGTGTTTTCTTGTTGCATTATACGCCCAATTGGGCTATACTATTATAATGTAGTTAAGTAATATTTTGGAGGCTATAGCATGAGAAAGGTTCTTGTAATCTTCGGAGGCGTCTCCCCCGAGCATGAAGTATCCTGCCGCTCCGCTGCAGCAGTTCTGGAAAACATTGATAGAAAGAAAAATCAAGTTCATACTGTCGGAATTACCAAGGAAGGCCGTTGGCTTTACACCGGTGCTTCGGCCGAGGAGATTGCAAACGGCACCTGGGAAAAGCGATCCGGTTTCTCTGCCACCATTTCCTGCGACCGTGTGGAGCGGGGCCTTTTGGTATTCGATCATGATAAGATAACCCGCATCGAGATCGATGTCGTAATGCCTATGCTCCACGGCGAAAACGGTGAAGACGGCCGTCTGCAAGGCTTGCTGGAACTGGCCGGTATCCCCTTTGTCGGACCGGGTATGCGTGCCAGCGCCAACGGCATGGATAAAGCCACCACCAAGATCGTATTGGCCAGCGCCGGCATCCGTCAGGCCGACTATCTTATTTTCTGTGAAGACACCGACACCGAGCGCATGGTATCGCAGGTGGAAAGCAAGTTTGCCTACCCTGTCTTTGTCAAGCCCTCGTCTACCGGCTCCTCGTGCGGCGTTTCCAAAGCCCGCAACAAGACTGAGTTGATCAGCGCCATTCATGAAGCCTTCCGTTTTGATAAGAAACTTTTGGTTGAAGAATTTATAAACGGCCGTGAGATCGAGGTGGCTGTTTTTGGTGATAGATCCGGCACCTATGCTTCGGTCTGCGGCGAAATCGATCCCGGTGCAGAATTCTATGATTATGACACCAAATACATTAACGATACCTCCGTTTGCCACATCCCGGCAGACCTTCCGCAGGAAACGGCACAAGCCATTCGCCGTACCGCTATTGAGGTATTTGAAACGCTGGAATGCAAGGGCCAGTCACGTGTCGATTTCTTTGCGCTGGAGGATGGGGGCTATGTTCTTAATGAGATCAATACCCTGCCCGGATTTACCAGCATCAGCATGTATCCCAAACTTATGATGTACTCTCAGAATCTGACCTATTCTCAGTTAATTGACAAGATGCTTGATGGAGCGGAGGTCTGACATGGAACAAATCACCAAGCGCCCCATCGGTGTATTTGATTCGGGTCTTGGCGGCCTAACCTGCATGCGTGAATTGATGCGCGTCATGCCCCATGAAGATATTATCTATCTAGGGGATACCGGCCGTGTCCCGTATGGCACTCGCAGCAATGAAACGATCTTGAAATACACCATGCAGGACATAGCTTTTCTCACAAAGTTTCATGTAAAATACATCGTTATCGCCTGCGGCACCGTTTCTTCGGTTGCCCTTGATCAAATAGATCAAACAAATCTTTGCCCCATTGTCGGCGTCGTTGACAGCGCAGTCGATGCGGCACTGGCTGCATCAAAAAACGGTCGCATCGGTGTTCTCGGCACCCCGGCCACCATCGCCAGCGGATCTTACATCAAAAAACTACGAGCCAAAGCCGATGTCGATGTCATCGACAAGGCATGCCCGCTCTTTGTTCCTTTGGTGGAAAACGGCTATATCCAAAAGGATAATCCGGTGCTTCAACTGGTTGCCGAGGAATATTTGGCTCCGTTATTGGCCAAGCAGGTCGACACCATTATTCTCGGCTGCACCCACTATCCTCTGCTCAAGAATGCCATTGCCGATCTCTGCCCCGGTATTACCTTAATTGATGCCGGACAACAGGCAGCACGTAATGTTGCCCACATCCTCAATCAATCGGGACTTGCCGCAACATCCGGTGAGCCGACATACCGATTTTATGTCACCGACACCACCGAAACCTTTGCCCATTATGGATCGCTCTTTCTCAATCAGCCGATCCAGGGTCATGTCGAAAGGGTGGAATTGTTGTGATACATGCCATTTTGTCGATCGTCGGCACACAAAGCAACGGCCCTGCGCAGGACAGTGTAGAAATGATGACCGAAGCCACGCTGGAACAGCTCGGCGACATCACCGATATCCGTTATAATGAACCGGATGAAAACGGCTTTGAAGAGAGTCAAACTCACATTCGCGTCCAGGGCGAAGCCTGTGTTACCATTACCCGCAGCGGAAAATATGCGTCGCAACTGATCCTGGAAAAAGGTCAGCGCCATCTCAATCACTACGATATGGGCTTTGGCCAACTTGTTATGGGGGTCAGCACGTCCCGCATCCATAACACCCTGTGTCCGAGCGGCGGCGAATTAACGGTCCAATACACCTTAGAAATGAATCATTCTCTTGTCAGCAATAATCGGTTTGTGTTAAAAATCGTGGAGGTCAAACATGATAACCAAGAATCCTAAAAAGTATATTACCGATACCCTACGTGATATGATCGTTGCGGCTGCCCAGGCTGCCATGGCTGACGGCGCACTCCCCACCTGCGACCTGCCCGCCTTTACGATCGAAACCCCTAAGGACACCTCGCACGGTGATCTTTCCGCCAATATTGCCATGGTCGGCGCCCGCCTATTTCGTGTTGCGCCACGTGTGGCTGCAACAGCCATTGCCGAGCGCATCGTTTTTGATGAAACTCCCTTTACTCATTGCGAGATTGCCGGCCCCGGTTTTATGAATTTCTTTGTTTCTGACGCCCTTACCGGCATCACACTGGACAGCATCCTTCACCTCGGCAAGGACTATGGACGCACCGATTCAGAATCCCCCCAAAAGGTCATGGTGGAATTTGTGTCAGCCAACCCGACCGGCCCCATGCACATCGGTAACGCCCGCGGCGGTGTGATCGGCGACTGCTTGGCCGCATGTTTGGATGCCTCCGGCGAACAGGTAACACGTGAGTTTTACGTGAACGACGCCGGCAACCAGGTCGAGCGCTTCGCCTTAAGCATTACGGCACGCTACCTGGAAGTCTGCGGCCATGCCGACAGTACGGTTCCTGAGGACGGGTATCACGGTGAAGACGTGCTGATCCTCGCCCGTGAATTCCATAAGGAATATTTCGATCAATACGGTGATACCGTTACCGATGAGCTCAAACAAGAACTGACCAAATTCGGACTTGCCCGCAATATAGCCGCTATGCAGAAGCATCTCGGCCGTTTTGGTGTAAATTACGATGTCTGGTTCTTAGAAAGCGGACTTCATGCCGGAACAGAGCTTGCCGAAACCATGGACATTCTCAAATCATCCGGTTTCACCTATGAAAACGAAGGTGCTCTTTGGCTGCGAACAACCGATTTTGGCTGCGAAAAGGACGATGTCCTGGTACGCTCCAATGGTTTCTATACCTATTTCGCCGTCGACATCGCCTATCATCGCAACAAGTTCCTGGTTCGTGGCTTTGATAAGGTCATCAATGTCTGGGGCGCCGACCATCATGGACATGTTGCTCGCTTGAAGGGTGCCCTCAAGGCCTTAAATATTGATCCTGACCGCTTGCACGTTGTACTGATGCAGATGGTGCGCCTGATGCGTGACGGTGAGCAGGTCAAGGTTTCTAAACGCTCAGGCAAGAGCATAACTTTGATTGATCTACTGGATGAGATGCCGCTTGATTCGGCTCGCTTCTTCTTTAATCTTCGTTCCCCCGATAGCCACTTTGATGTGGATCTCGATCTTGCCATCAGCAACACCTCGCAGAACCCCGTCTATTATGTGCAATATGCTCACGCTCGCATCTGCAGCATGCTTGCCCTTCTTGAATCGGAAGGCATCAGCCTGGATGTCAACGGTGCAGACTACAGCCTGCTGATCGAGCCGAGCGAACGAAGCCTGATCGCCCTGCTGGCCGATCTCCCCGAGGTTGTTCGTAATGTCGGTATGCAGTATGACCCCTCCCTGCTTACCCGATACAGCATTGATCTTGCAACGGCCTTCCATAAATTCTATACTGATTGCCGCTGCCGCGATGCGGAAGAGCCGATCCGCAAGGTGCGAATTGCTCTCCTGCTGGCAACCAAACAAACATTAGCCAATGCCTGCCACATGCTGGGCATCAGTGCTCCCGATAAGATGTAAAAAAAGCCCCGGCCTTGCGCCGGGCTTTTTATAGGAGGCATTATGAGGCCAAAACGATTACTTTGCATCATTCTGTCAGTGCTTCTCATCTGTGCTATTAGCTGGACGGTCTGGGAAAACCATTCACCCATGCTAACAGAGGCAACCATTCAATCAAATCGACTGCCGAGCGCCTTTTCCGGCTACCGAATTGCCCACATTTCCGACCTTCACAATGCACAGTATGGGACAGATAATATTCAACTATTAGATATGCTTCGCCAAGCACAACCCGATATGATTGCCATCACCGGCGACTTTGTCGATTCACGACGCACCAATTTCAATGTTTCGCTTCATTTTGCACAAGAAGCAGCTAAGATCGCCCCCGTCTATTACGTTATCGGCAACCATGAAGCAAGACTCACTGACGATTATCCGTTATTTGAACAGCAACTTATCCAATGCGGAGTGACCGTCCTGCGAAACGATGAAGCCTTCATTCGGCGTGACGATCAAACCATTCGAATTCTCGGCATAGATGATCCGCTGACGGTTACTGATAAAAAGGATGAAAATGAGGCAGTTATAGTGCATGCCTTATCGAAGTTTGAAACAACAGCAAACACCTACACTATACTTCTGTCGCACCGTCCCGAATTCTTTGATGCCTACTGCCAATATCAGGTCGATCTAGTGCTCAGCGGCCATAATCATGGAGGGCTAATACAGATACCTTTTGTTGGCGGCCTATATGCCAACGAACAGTTATTTCCGGAATATGATGACGGACTGTTCATGAGCAATAACACAACCATGTATTTGAGCCGTGGTGCAGGCAATAGTTCCTACACTTTCCGTATCAATAATCGGCCGGAGATCTCCATTCTTACATTAACATAAAAAACAAGGTCACAAATCGTGACCTTGTTTTTTTATAAGCTATTATGCCTCAACGGCAACTTCATCAGCTTCCACGACAGGAGCTTCATCTTTAACCTTCTGTCTGGAGCGAATCATGTCAAGCGAGGCCGCCAACATCAGGAACAGACCGACAGCAGTCGGCTGCAACTGGGTCGGCAAGTGCAGCATAACAATGGCGCTATCCAGGAACATCATGGTCAGCATGCCCATAGCGATACACAAGCCCGAACCGCGACCACCGTTAAGGGAGACACCACCGATGGCACAAGCGGCCATGCACTTGGTTTCCCAACCGGTACCGGTAGTCGGCTGTGCATAGTCCATACGGATGGCCAGCAACATACCGGCGGCGGCAACAACTATACCGGAAGTGAGATAGGCGAACTTCTTAATGTTCTTAACCTTAATACCCGACAAAGCAGCAACTTCAGCATTATCACCGACCGCCTTAATCTTGCGTCCGAATGTTGTTTTAGCCAACATAATCGAAACAACAACATAGAAGATAACGGCAATAAAGAAGGGCAAATACATGCCGCCAATTTCGGTATTACCAAAGGTATACAGCTCGCTGCCAAGATCCTTATACGGATAACCGCCGCTAAGGAAGTAGCGGCTGGCACCAATGATCTGGCCAAGACCTAATGTAACAATAAAGGACGGCAAATTCAGATCAAGAATAAAGTAGCTCTTGATATAGCCCAGCAGGAAGCCGGTAGCCAGACCGCCAATAATGCCAACCCACCAAGGAGCACCAAGGCCCTTAATAATAAAACCGAGAGCCATGCAGGCAAAACCGGAAGTACTACCAACCGACATATCGGCACTGGCTGTCAAAATGACAAGAGCATTACCTAAGCAGCACATACCTATGAAGGGAACCAGATTAAGAATCGAGCGAATATTGTTCCACGACAGGAACTGCCCCATAGTAAAGGTGCCTGCTTCCACACTGGTCATAACGGTATTGATGATTTGAACCGCAACCAACAGGATCAATAGAGGAATTAAAGCTTGATATTCTTCAGAATTAACAAATCTCTTCCAAATAGAAGAACGATGTTTATTTGTTTTTATCGTGTTTTCCATTGCAAATATCTCTCCTTTCACACTTAAATCAGATCGATACGAGATGCAATGTATCTTCTCTTAAACACGTCAACTGAGAGAACAATCATAAGCAGCGCACCGATAACAGCAGTCTGTACGTTGGGATCCCAACCAATAGCCGTCATCGAGTTATCAATGAAGGCCATCAAAAGAACGCCCAGGAACAAACCACCCATTGAGCCGGTACTGCCGACAAAGCCGATACCGCCGATATAGCAAGCAGCAATCGTTCTGAATCCGGCTATACCACCATTGGATATAACTCTCTGACGCAGGCAGGAAAGGAATGTTGCAATAAACGAAAGCAGGGAAACAAACACCAATGTAACCCACTTGACACGGGTCACATTAACGCCGGCCATATAGGCCGAATTAGCCGAAATACCGCTGGCCTGAATCATACGACCATATTTTGTATAACGCAGAATAATATGGGCAATAATCAACATGCCTACAAAGAAGAATACGAAAACAGACAAGCCAAGACCACGGTTGGTGCCGTTGGAAATCGACTTGAAAAATTCACGACCAATCTGCGTAGCACCAAAATCACCAAGGCCCTCCGGAATCGGAGTGATGGGAACGCCTAAGCACAAATAGGCACCTAAGCCCTGGCAAAGCGAGCTGGTTGCCAAGGTAGCAACCCACTTCATAATGCCGACCTTAAGCATCAAGAAGCCGTTGAGGTAACCCATGGCGCAGGCAAACAGCGCCGAAACCAATATGCCGAACCAAACCGGATATGTATTCCAGATACAGAGCACACCGAAAACAACACAAGCGAATCCGCCGACGGCAGTCGTGGACAGGTCCATCTCACCGGACATGATAATCAGCGCCTGACCGATCGACATGATGCCGATAAAAGAGCAATTTCGAAGCAACAGCAGAAGGTTAGCAGCCGTAAAAAACTTAGGATTAACAAAATAGGTAACCAAGGAAATGGCTATAATGAACATAACAGCCATAAATTCCGAGGAAAGGAAAAACTTGACTAACTTTATTTTATTTCTTGCTGCGCGAAGTTCTTTTGTTTCAATAGAATTTTCCATTAATTACGCCTCCTTTGCCGCATTGCCGATCTTCTTGAAGGTCTTGGTAGCCAGACGCATGATCGAAACATTATTTGCCTCTTCCTTGCTCAGCTCACCTGCAACTCGGCCTTCTGCCATAACAATAAAGCGATCGCACATATTAAGCAACTCAGGAAGATCCGAAGAGATCATAACAATGGCAATGCCTTGTGCGGCAAATTCATTGATCATCTGATAGATCTCGCTCTTGGCGCCGACGTCAATACCCTTAGTGGGTTCATCAAGCACCAGGACCTTAGGCTCAGCATTGAGCGAACGTGCAATAACGACCTTCTGCTGGTTACCGCCCGACAGCGTATCAACTAAAACGCCCATCTTGGGAGCCTTAACACGCAGTGTTTCAAAATAATACTGCATACGCTTAGCTTCTGCCTTCTCCGAAATGAAGGGACCTTTGCTGATTGCGTCAAAGTTGGTAATCGACATGTTTTTCATGATATTCCAAGAGAAAAGCAGGCCGTATTTCTTTCTGTCCTCAGTAACAAGCGACATACCCTTTTTCATGGCATCGGTCGGCCCTTTGATCTTGACTTCTTTTCCGTTAAGGAATATCTTACCGGATTTGATCTTAGTTACGCCATAAATAGCGGTCAGAGTTTCCGAGCGGCCGGCACCGACCAGACCCGCAAAACCGAGAACCTCACCGGCACGAACCGAAAAACTAACGTCTTCAATCAGGTGACGATTGGCGATATAGGGGTGATCAACCGTGATACCCTCTACCCGCAAAACCTCTTCACCGATCTCAACATTACGGGGCGGATACATGTTGGTGACTTCGCGGCCGATCATGGCAGCAATGATCTTGTCACGGTCATAATCCTTCTTCTCGAATTCACCGACACGCTTACCGTCACGCAGAACGGCAACACGGTCAGTCAATTCCATGATCTCATCCATCTTATGAGTAACAAAGATAATGCCGGTACCGTTGTCACGCAGACGTCTGACCACACGGAAGAGGTTTTCAACGTCACGGTTAGACAGCGAAGTCGTCGGCTCATCCAGAATGAGGATCTTCGGATGAGAGGACAGAGCCTTTGCGATCATCAGCATCTGCTGCTGACCGATGCTCATCTTTCTGGTATCCATATCGATATCGATATCGAGTTGAAGCTCGTCAATCAATTCCTGAGCAGCCTTGCGTAACTTGTTCTGATTGACCCAGATGGTCTTTTTACCCAAGGTAAGGTCACCCATGTAAATGTTCTCAGGAACACTTTCAAAGCGGAAAACCGATACCTCCTGCGCAACAAAGCCGATACCCATCTTAACCGCATCGACCGGGCTCGCAGGTCGGACGACTTCACCATCAATCTTAATTTCTCCCTGATAGGAGCCGGCAGGATAGATACCGTTGATGATCTTAAGTAGCGTGGATTTACCAGCACCGTTCTCACCGATCAAACCAAGGATCTCACCGGGTTTTACATTAAGATTAACGTTGTCGTTGGCTACAACACCGGGAAACACCTTTGTGATGTTGTTGACCTCGAGTACATACTCTCCCATAATGTAAAATCACTTCCTTCTTAAAGTGTATTGTAATTGAAAAATGATAACATGAAGCACTTCGATCATTTCGATCCAATTGCCCCCATTTCATTTATATAATTATAATATCTAAAAGCATCCTTGTCAACCGATGGAAATCTTTTTGTGATTTTTGCACAAACGCCACTTTGATTTATTTTCCAAATTTCTGCATTTTTCTTCATCGTTAGAAAATTATGACTAAATTATGATAATTTTTCTGGTTTGTTCTTATTTTACACAACCAAAAATTAGCAATTTACACAGAAAAGCCAGGATTATTACCAAAAACAGAATTCTTCGCCCTCAAAATATCGTTTGTGTATTTTTACAAAAAAAACAGCCGAGGAAACCCTCGGCTGTTCATTTTTTTAGTAAGCAACACCCTGAGCGAGCATAGCTTCGGCAACTTTCACAAAACCGGCAATATTAGCACCGGCAACCAGGTCGCCTTCCATGCCGTATGCCTTAGCGGCATCGTAGGATGCCTTGTAGATGCTGCTCATGATCTGATGCAGTTTGGCATCGACTTCTTCAGCCGTCCAGCTATAGCGCATCGAGTTCTGCGACACCTCCAAGCCGGAAACGGCAACGCCGCCGGCGTTAACAGCCTTAGACGGGGCCACGATGACACCATTAGCCTTCAGATAGGCGATGGCTTCGTTGGTGGTGGGCATATTGGAAACTTCAACATAGTACTTAACGCCGTTGGCAACGATCTTTTCCGCCTCAGCCATGCCGACCTCGTTCTGGGTGGCGCAGGGCATGATAACATCGGCCTTTACGCCCCAAGGCTTCTCGCCCGGGAAGAAAGGAACGCCAAACTTATCGGCATAATCCTGCACCTTGTCGCGGCAGGATGCACGCATCTCAAGCATGAAATTGATCTTCTCTTCGGTGTTGATACCGGCTTCATCGTAGACATAGCCGTCCGGACCGGAAATGGTCACGACCTTACCACCGAGCTCAGTGAGCTTCTTAACGGTACCCCAAGCCACGTTGCCGAAACCGGAAACGGCAAAGGTCTTACCCTTGATCTCTTCGCCGAAGGACTTGAGCATTTCAACAGTATAATAGACAGCACCGAAACCGGTAGCTTCAGGGCGGATCAGCGAGCCGCCGAAGGACAGGCCCTTACCGGTGAGAACACCCTCAAAGGCATTCTGCAGGCGCTTATACTGACCGAACAGATAGCCGACCTCACGAGCACCGACACCGATGTCGCCGGCAGGAACGTCGGTATTGGGGCCGATGTGCTTATGTAACTCAGTCATAAAGCTCTGGCAGAAACGCATGACCTCTGCATCCGACTTGCCCTTAGGATCAAAGTCAGAGCCGCCCTTGGCACCGCCCATGGGCAGTGTGGTCAGAGAGTTTTTGAAGGTCTGCTCAAAGCCGAGGAATTTCATAATGGAAAGGTTGACCGACGGATGGAAGCGCAGGCCGCCCTTGTAAGGGCCGATGGCCGAGTTAAACTGAACACGGTAGCCTCTATTGACCTGAACGTTGCCGTTATCATCCACCCAGGAAACACGGAAAGAAATGGTGCGCTCCGGCTCGACCATACGCTCAACGATGCCGGCCTTCACGATATCGGGACGCTTCTCGATAACAGGCTCCAGAGATTCCAGCACTTCCTTAACGGTCTGATGGAATTCAGGCTGATCGGGGTTGCGCTTGACGACATTGTCGTATACCTTCTGCAGGTATTCGGTTTTAAATGACATTTTTTTACACCTCGCTAAAAAAATATGCTATAATTATACATACATCATATGCGAATTACAATACCTTTTTTATAAATTTTCAAAAAAATCCGTCATTTTACATGCAGTGCACGCATCGAATTGAGCACGGCCACCAGCGCCACTCCGGTGTCGGCCAGAATGGCCAGCCACAGCCACATCCGGCCCATCGCCCCCAGCATAAGAACAGCCAATTTGATCGTGAGTGCCAAAATCACATTGCCGATTACGATCCGACGGGTACGGCGTGACGCACGGATGGCAAGAGCCAATTTTTCCAAATCATCATCCATAATAACGACATCGGCCGCTTCAATGGCCGCATCTGAGCCCAGACCACCCATGGCAACGCCAACATCAGCACGCGCCAATACCGGCGCATCATTGATGCCGTCACCGATAAAGGCAGTCACACCATGCGCAACATCTTCGAATGCAGTTACCTTCTGATCGGGCAATAATTCAGCACGGTATTCAATGACGAGTGCTTCTGCCGTCTTTTCCGCCGCCTGCGCCCGATCACCGGTCAGCATCACGATACGCTTTACGCCGAGTTTTCTCAGTTGTTTCAATGCAGATAAGGTCGATTCTTTAATGGTATCCCCAACAGCTACAGCTCCCAGATATTGCCCCGCCTTGGCAATATAGATTAAGGCATCATCCGTATCAATGTCTGATACGGTAATGCCTTGTTCTACTAAAAAGGCCGCACTTCCCGCTAACGCCGGCTCTCCATCCAACAAGGCAGAAATCCCTCTCCCCGCTTCCTCTTTGTACTGTGTGACAGTAAAGGGAGTGTTGATATTTTCTTTTTGCACGGCCAATGCCAAGGGATGATTGGAGAATTGCTCCAGTGCAGCGCAAATGCCCAGCACCTCTTCCCTGTCATATGCGGTAAAGATTTCTTTGACGGAAAATTGTCCGGTCGTCAGCGTACCCGTTTTATCGGTCACGACCGTGGTCACATGCCCCATCTGTTCTAAATAATTCGCCCCCTTAAATAAGACACCTTTTCGTGAGGCACCGCCGATCCCGGCGAAATAACCGATGGGAATGGATATGACCAGCGCACATGGACAGGATATGGTTAAAAATACGGCAGCACGATAGATATGATTAACATCAAATCCAAACAAAATCATAGGAATGACCGCCACCAAAACAGCAGCAATCATCACGGCCGGTGTATACCACGCAGCAAATTTCGCAATAAAATCCTGTGCCTGAGCCTTTCGTTTTCCCGAATCCTCCACGATATGCAATATGCGTGACAATGTGCTTTCGGCAGCCGTGCCAGAGGCACGCACCCGGACCAGCCCCGTCAGATTGACAAATCCGCCGATAACCGTATCGCCTATTTGCGCCGTGCGGGGCAAGGATTCTCCTGTCAGTGCTGAGGTGTCCAGTGTCGTTTCCCCGGAAATAATTGTACCATCAACAGGCACACGCTCCCCTGCCCGTACAACAGCGATATCTCCGGCCTTGACTGTATCCGGCAACACAGCAATGACCTGCCCGTCACGCTCTATATTAACCTGCTCCGGACGAACATCCAACAGCGATCGAATCGAGCGGCGAGAACGGCTAACCGCCTTGGATTGCAGCATTTCACCAATCTGATAAAATAACAAAACCGCCACCGCCTCCCAATGCTCCCCAATAGAAAAGGCCGCAAGCGAAGCAATAGCCATCAGCAAATTTTCGGTAAAGGGATGCCCTTTGACAATATCCTTGCCGGCGCTAATAATCACATGAATTCCGACAAACAAGTAGGATATCCTCCATAAGATCGGAGAACCGATCAAAAAAGCCGCTGCACCGAACACCAGTGCCCCTACCGGCCGTATCCAATCGACTGCCGATATCTTTTCCTCATGTTCACATTCATGACAATGACATTCACCCACAAACAACACCTCGCTTCATTTTAAGGAATATATTATCACTTTATTGTATACCCGTCAAGTATATTTTATGAATTGAAAAACAGCAGAGAATCGCTTCTCTGCTGTTTTTCTTATTTCATATAATCAAATTGTATGCCGTAGATATCAACAGTATTGCCGTCCTGAATCCCGGCCTCTTCCAGCGCTGTATAAACACCGGCTTCAGTCAGGTTTCGCTCAAAGAAGGATACCGATTCATAGTCGTCAAAATTGGTGGAGTTGATAACACGGATCAGCCATTTACCCTCGACATAGAAGGTATCGCCATCCCGCTCGATCCGTACCGTTTTGTTCGGCTCTTCGATAGCCTCAGGCACATATTCCGTCTCGAATATCTCCATCTCCGGCTGTTCTTTGAGGTTATCCCACATAGCAGCGATCAAATCATCAACGCCGGTGCGGGTCGCAGCCGAAATTTCCAGGTACTCATAGCCTTTTTGTTTGATGTAGGAGCGGAATTTGTCCACCATTTCCTCATCGTAGATGGCATCGACCTTGTTGCCCACAACCAACTGCGGCTTAGCAGCCAGTTTCTCGCTGTACTTGGCAAGCTCGGCGTTGATCTTCTCAAAATCATCAATAGGGTCACGACCTTCGGTAGACGCGATATCGACCATATGCACGAGCAGACGACAGCGTTCCACATGGCGCAAAAAGCGAATACCCAATCCAACACCGTCAGCCGCACCTTCAATCAAGCCGGGAATATCAGCCACGACAAAGGAGGACTCCTCCCCTACTCGAACTACGCCGAGATTTGGAACAAGCGTTGTAAAGGGATAATTTGCGATCTTAGGGCGTGCTGCCGATATGACCGACAACAGCGTGCTTTTTCCTGCATTGGGCATGGCCACAAGCCCGATATCGGCAATAAGCTTCAACTCCAGGATCAGATCCAGTTCCTCACCGGGACGACCCGCCTTGGAAAAGCGAGGAGCCTGTCGGATCGCATTGGCAAAGCTGGCATTGCCCCAGCCGCCCTTTCCTCCGTGAGCCACAATAAACTCATCGGTACCCGACATATCCACAATGACCTTTCCGCTTTCCGCCTCACGCACCACGGTACCGTTAGGAACCTTAATATACAACGGCTCACCGCATTTGCCGGTACAATTCTTGGCGCCGCCGGGCGTGCCGTTCTCGGCGCAATATTTGCGCTTAAAACGGAAATCGACCAGGGTATTGATGTTCTTGTCGGTGACAAAGATGACATCGCCGCCGTTGCCGCCGCGACCGCCGTCAGGCCCGCCGGACGGTCTGTATTTTTCACGAAGGAAGGAGACGCAGCCATCGCCGCCATTGCCCGCCTTTACATGAATTTTTGCATAATCATCAAACATGATCTCACCTCGTTTCGAGATAGAAAAAATCTCAAAGGCGGATGCCTTTGAGATTTTATGTGCGTATCAGGCTCCGATGCACATGCGGCATAGAAGCAAAGCGGCCTTACGCCTGCTCGTAAACGCTGACTCTCTTGCGGTCCTTACCGACGCGCTCGTATTTCACGACGCCGTCCTTCAGGGCAAACAGGGAGTCATTCGATCCTCTACCGACATTGATGCCGGGATGGATCTTAGTGCCGCGCTGGGTGTAAAGGATGTTGCCCGCCAGGACGAACTGACCGTCAGCGCGCTTTGCGCCAAGACGTTTGCTTTCGCTGTCACGTCCGTTCTTGGTAGAGCCCATTCCCTTTTTATGAGCAAAATACTGTAAACCAAGTCTAAGCATTGTTACACCTCCGTATACTCGATGTTAATACATGTGGGATACTGCTCACGGATGGCTTCGAGATGATCACGAAGACCGCACAGCAGCTTGTCTGCCATCACCAACTGCTCCGTCGCCCGAAAAGAAATCCCGTTGCTTTCCGTAATGACAGGAGCGGTGCCAAAATATTCTTCGGCCAGATGCATCGTCAGGTCGCAGGCGGCCGAAACCGCAGCGCAGACAATGTCTTCGCCCTCTTCGGCATATCCGGCATGGCCGGACAGGTTCATGGCAATGAATGTTCCGTTTTTTTGTTCAAAACGGCAGTTGATCATAGATCTTAGGCGTTGATAGCGCCGATCTCAACCTTGGTATAAGGCTGACGGTGGCCGGTCTTGCGTCTGTAGTTCTTCTTAGCCTTGAACTTGAAGACATAAATCTTGGCTTCCTTGCCATTCTTTACGACCTTCGCTTCAACAGTAGCACCCTTAACATAAGGAGCGCCAGCAGTGATGCCCTTTTCCTTACCAATGGCAAGAACCTTATCAAAGGTAACGGCATCGCCCTCAGCGGCGTCAAGCTTCTCCACAAAGATAACGTCGCCTTCCTGTACTTTCTACTGTTTTCCGCCGGTTTCAATAACTGCGTACAATCCAAAGCACCTCTCTTTCATATAAGACTCGCTGTTGCGGGCGGCTTGCGCACTTACATACCCACACACATGCGGCACTGTGCATTATAACACAAAATCCTGCACACGTCAATAACTTTTTTTCGTGTGCAGGATTTTATTTTTCATTTGCTCAAGCGAGATATTTTTTGATGCCGTCGGAAGCGGCGTTAACATCGCCCGAAACGGTCACCGTCACATTGACATTATACGCCTTGCTCAGCACAGCGACCTTATCCAGGAATTCTTCAACAGCGTCCAGGTCGGGAGCGCAGATCTTGGTGATGGAGTCAATAAAGATCTCGGTAATATCATGATTACCCGCCATAAGCCCGGCAACAAAACCGTAGAAAGAATCAAAATCCTTGATAGCATAATCTTCAATATTTACTAAACGGGCACGGGAGTTGATGGTAAACATCAGGGTATTGCCCTTTTCAATATAAACAACATTGCCGTGATCGGCGGCTACAGCCTGGTTGCACTGATCGGCCAACGCCTTGGTCTTGCCGGTGCCTTTGAGTCCCATAATTGCTTTGATCATAAGTGTATGCCTCCTTAGAATATGTATCCGCTCACACGCGAACCATTTGATTACTATTATTATACAGGAAACTGCGCAACAATTCAATAGGGTAAAACAAAAAAGTCGGCAGAAAATCTGCCGACTTTTGATTAGTTCTTCGGTTTACCCAAAAGTTCAAACATATTGCTCTTATAGGCTTCAACACCGGGCTGGTCAAAGGGATTGACACCCAGCATATAGCCGCCGATGGCACAGCCGACCTCAAAGAAGGTGAACAGTTCGCCCAGCGTATGCTCGCTGCGATCGGGGATGTTAATAAGCAGGTTGGGCACGCCGCCGTCGATATGCGCCTTAATAACACCTTCATAGGCCTTGCTGTTGATATACTGCAGGCTCTTGCCCTCCAGATAGGCCAGACCGTCGGCCGGATCACCGGCACAAAGGGTGAGATCCTTTTCGGGCGTATCAATCCACATGACTGTTTCAAAGTTGTTGCGGGTGCCCTCCTGGAGATATTGCCCCATGGAGTGCAGATCCTGGGTATAGGTCAGCGCAACGGGGAAAACGCCCTTGCCCTCCTTGCCGTGACTTTCACCGTAAAGTTGCTGCCACCAAAGCGACATGGTAAACAGCTCGGGCTCATAACCGGTCAGCACCTCGACCGTCATTCCCTTTTGCTCATACAGGGCATGACGGCAAGCCGCATAAACAGCCGCCTCATTCTTATTGATGTCAGTAGACAGATAACGAGCCATGGCATCCTTAGCACCCTGGAGCAGAGCGTCGATATCGCCGCCGGCAACAGCAATGGGCAGCAAGCCCACATCGGTCAGCACCGAATAACGTCCGCCGATGTCATCGGGAACAACAAAGGCTTCATAGCCCTCTTTTTCGGCCAACGGGCGCAGAGCACCTCGGCGGGCATCGGTAGTAACAAAAATACGCTTAGCGGCATCCTTGCCGTATTTACGCTCCAGCAAAGCGCGGAACATGCGGAAGGCAATGGCCGGCTCGGTCGTCGTACCCGACTTGGAAACCACATTAACACAAACACTCTTGTCCTCGCACAGGGCAAGTAAGCGCCCCAGCGCATCAGGACTGATGTTATTACCGGCAAAATAGATCTTGGGCGCATCGATCTCTTCATGGAAAGGGCCGCCCAGAAAATCTATAGCGCACTTAGCCCCCATAAAAGAGCCGCCGATACCAATGACAACAAAGACATCAGCCATCTCACGAATACGAGCCGCCGCCGCCTTGATCTTAGCCGTGTCAATTCCCTTCCCCGGCTCGGTCCAGCCGAGAAAATCGTTGCCGGCACCACTGCGGTCACGCACCTTCACGATAGCCTCTTCGATCTGTGTTGCGTATGTTTTCAGCGGTTCCTCACTCAAAAACATATTCGTATATTTTGCTTCAAAACCTATCATAACAACATCCTCCAAATTCAATAAAATTCTATTTTCATTTTATCGTACTAAATCAGGACTGTCAATACTCTATACAACATTTATATGGATGTTTGCTGATAAACAGCACAAGACCCGCCGAAAAATTCAGCAGGTCTTGTAATAAATCAGGACAGATATTTCATTGGATCTACATAAGTTCCGTTAACATTAAGCGTAATATGACAGTGGTTTCCGGTCGAGTTGCCGGTCGATCCGACTCCGGCGATCCTCTGCCCTTGATAGACAGTCTGACCGACGACTACATTCACACCATTGCAGTGCGAATAACGAGATATGATACCGTTGCCGTGATCAATCTCAACATTATAACCGTGACCGCCGCCCGACCAACCGGCAACCGTTACAACGCCAGCTTCAATCGCCAAGATCGACGTATTGTAATCAGCGGCAACATCCAAACCTTCATGATAATGATCACCGCGCCAATCGCCGAACGGGCTGGTGATCACATAGGTGCCGGCGATCGGCCAAATATAGGTACCGGTCGACGAGATCGGCTTGGTGCCCAACAATTCGTATTGGGTAACAGGGTCGCTCTTAACGGTACGGTTGATGATATTGCGACTGATCTCCACACCGTCCACAATAACAACCTGGGCGACATATTGCGTAATGCCCACCTTACCCGCCGAAAGGATCTGTCTGGAGCCGGCCCACAGCGAAGAACTTGTGGAGATCTCAACATCAAACGGGGTCTCCTCTTCATAGGTAACCGTCTTAGACACCTGAACCGAAACAAGAGGATCACCGCCACCGACCATGATGACCGAGCCAACCGGCGCATCAGCCAGATTGATGCCGGGATTGAGCAGATACAATGTGCGCTCACCCAAACCAAAGTCGGCACAAATGCTTTCCACCGAATCGCCGGCCTGAATGGCATATTCCTGAGCCGTATCGCCGCATAGCAATTTTGCACGAAGATCGGCAATCGACATTTCAAACTGGTCCGCATACATGTCTTGAATGACCTGAACATCATTCATAAACACTACTGTCTCTCCGGCCGCACCAGTCTGATAGGGCAGTTTAATGGCATCAAGCATCTCGTACACGGCAGTTTCGTTGGTGTAGGTGCCGATCAGGGTACCGTCAACAAAAACACCATAAGTCTTGCCTGCTGCATTTTCACAAATAGCTGCAATGTTCTCTTCTAACTGCTCCGTCGCCACCAGGTCACTGCGTGAAACCAAGCTCACCGTATATACCGGCGTCTGTTCTATTTGAAAGGTTTCACCCAAGCGCTGTGAATACCGCTGCTCTACCGCCAGCCGAGCCGCATCAAAGGAGGCCGCATCCGTCACATAACCGACCACTTCCCCATCCAATTTTACCTCAAGTCCTAATGTATAGGCACTCAGCATAATCATAGAGCCAAACACCAACAAAACACTCAGCGGCATCAGCAAAAATCGAGAAAAGGAAGCGAAGCCACGGAAAAAACCGACAATACCATAGCCAATACTATGACCGGCACGACGAATAAACCCTTCGGGGTCATCAATCATTTCCCGACGCATAAAACGCAAAGATTTCTTCATTTGTTCGGACGCCTTATGCAGACTGGCCTTAAGCAGAACACGCAACTGCCCCTGCGACTTGGCGCCGGAAAAGACGATCTCTCCCGTTTCATCATTCACTGTTGTCGGTTGCTCGACTGTCACTTCCTGCGTTACAGCCAGAAAATCAGCTGTCTTGCTCGCCCTACGACGGGAATGCGACTGCGCTACTCTTCGACGGCCAACATAGCCGCTTCTGCTTTTTGATCTGGGCATAAAAACTCCTTCTCAACCATAAAAACAAAAGTTACAAATCGGTTACAAGTAATTACATTTTAATATAAGATTGCACGGATTGCAAGCCTTTTATGCAAAATTTCAGATTTTATCCATAAAAGAAAGGACTTTCCGAACGGGGAAAGTCCTTGAAAAATCAGCATTTTTCAGAAAATTGCCTTAACATAATTTATTTTGATTCCCATGTCGCTCCAACGCTGTTCATACTCGGTAACAATGTTTTCCGGGCGGTTTTCGGCCGTCAGATCACGGCTGATATCCAAAATATCCGCTCCGATCTCGTTCAGACTTTTCAGGCCGAATTCAAAGAAATCAACATTATCGGTCTTCATCTCCAGTGGCGCCTGAGTCTTAAGTAAAAATTTATAGATCTTCAGGAAATTGGGGCCGTCAAGGCGGCGGGACTCATGTCTGGCCTTAGGCCAGGGATCAGAAAAGTTCAGATATATCCCGTCTGCACAATTTTCAGCAAACAGTTCAGCCAGGCCTGCCGCATCAGCCGACAGGAACCGTATATTCTTCAAGCCGTACTCCTGCGCCTTTTCCATAGCCAACACCAGCACATCCGGCACACGCTCGATACCGACATACAACCGATCGGGATGCCGCAGCGCCTGCTCGCACAAAAAACGACCTTTACCGCAGCCGATCTCCAGATAAAGCGGCGCAGACACACCGAAGACATCAACCGCCGTCAGACCATTCTTTTCTGTGGCATCAAACAGATATTCGCCCGCCTTCTCCATGCGCGGTATCAAATTTTTCTTTTTTCTCATTCGCATAAAAACAAGCCTCCCGAATTGTCTTTGTATATTATACTGACAATTCGGGAGGATGTCAATTAAACCGTTAATGTTCCGTCATCGGTTTCGATGAGGATCTGGATCATTTCTTCAATGCCGGTCTTGGCACTAATATAAACCAACACATGTTTGCCGTCACTCGTTTCGGTCACAAATTCATGGCACAACACTTCGTTTTTGCCGTCAGTCGGGATAATAGCAATATTTCGGCTTATGATGTTAAGATTGGAATTGACCTTTGTTTCGGCTTGATCAACACCAACCGCAACCGCTGTATCACGATCGGTACGGTGCGCCATTACATAACCGTAGGCTTCATAGCCGCAAATATCCCCCGTTTCCAAACAAACCGACACCTTGATCAGGTCAGGATATACCGTCACGCCGTCCTGCGCATAGGCAAAATTCATGGTGATCTCACCGTTGTTTTTCATATAATAGCTCTGGCGCATACCGTCAATGCCCATTTTGGCGAAAAATTCCTGCGCCTTATTCATAGCATCACCGACACTCAATCCGGTGGTAACACGTTCCCGACTGTCACTCAGTTCCAGTAAATAGCCGCCTTTTTTCGTCACACTGGCCGTGCATGTTTCAGCCTCGAAGGTCCAGGCCTCGATCTTACCGGATATTTCCCCGATACGCATGATCTTCTCAATCGGGATAGCAAGCCAGGTACTCAGTCGTGCCTTGGCTTCCTCCTCCGTGATTTCAGCCGCTCCTTCCAGCAGCACCGGTTTCATCTTTTCAATGTGGTCAGAGAATGGCCCGTCATAGATCAGTTCAGGATATTCACTCACCTGTTCACGCACGCTGCTCCACTCATTGCCGATCAACTCCACATCAAAACCCTCGATCGACCCCACGCCGGCAAAGGATATCTCACCATTATCCACCGCTGAGCGTAAATTTCCGATATAGTTGGCCAGTTGCCCGGCAGCAAAGGCTAACGACTCCATATTGGATGTCTCATTCTCAGCAGCAACCTCACCACGCATGACTCGTGATGACACGTAATAGGCATAATCACCGGCCTTGGATAAAAATTCAGACACCTCATACAGTCCGCCCTCTTGCTCAGGCAAACCCTCCAGCGCCGCCTTGGCCGAGCCTGTCTCTCGCCAAATCTGATTGGCCATACGCACGATCTGATAATCACTGCCGGCATACTGCCCCTTTTCAAAGGCCGTTTCAATATTATACAGATGTTCCGACAGATCGGCAAAATTGCGTGCATACGCATTCTCGGCACTCACTTGATACCGAGCAGCCTGCTGCGTTTTGTAAAGGCTGTAACCACCCAACGCCACGACGGCCGCCGAGAGAAAGGAAACAATACGGACAAACGTTCTTTTTCTTATTACCATGGAAAACACCTTCCTTCTCCTTCAGTATTTCCCATTTTTACCCGCCTATACAAAAAAGTGGCCGCAAATGCGGCCACTTTTTCAGCGTAAAAATCCAACCTTACGGTAAACCTTATTGAGGGTGCGATAAGCCGCCTTGGAGGCACGCTCGGCACCGATCTGGAAGATATGATCCAAATAATCCTTGTCTTTCAAAATTTCGTTATATCGCTCACGGATCGGTCGCAATTCCTCAATGACCGCCTCGGCAACTGCCATTTTGAAATCGCCGTAGCCCTTTCCGGCAAACTCGGCCGTGATGGCATCGAGCGTTTTCCCCGTAACGGCGCTGTAAATAGTCATGAGGTTATTGACACCGCCTTTTCCTTCAGCGTAAGCCACTTCGGCCTGCGAATCGGTCACGGCACGCTTGAATTTACGCATAATATCATCGGGCGTATCCAAAACAGCCACATAGCCGTTGACGTTGGAATCGCTCTTGCTCATCTTCTTAGTAGGCTCTTGCAAACTCATGATGCGAGCACCCACCTTGGCAATATAAGGATCAGGCACCTTGAAAACAGGATTTTCCTGGCCGTATACGCCGTTGAAGCGCTGGGCAATATCGCGCGCCAACTCCAAATGTTGCTTTTGATCCTCACCCACCGGCACAAGATCGGTCTGATAGAGCAGAATATCGGCCGCCATCAGCACCGGATAGGTAAACAGGCCGGCATTGATGTTGTCGGCATAGCGGGCACTCTTGTCCTTAAACTGGGTCATGCGTGACAATTCCCCGAACATGGTATAGCAGTTAAGCACCCAAGCCAATTCGGCATGGGCCGCCACTTGACTCTGTAAAAACAGGACATTCTTCTCCGGATCCAAACCGCAGGCCAGCAGCAAGGCCATCGTTTCTTTGCAGCGGGCACGCAATTTGGCCGGCTCCTGTCGCACGGTAATGGCATGCAGATCAACGACCGAATAATAGCACTGATAGTCATCAGCCAGTTTTCCCCAGTTTTTTACCGCACCTAAATAGTTACCCAGCGTAATCAACCCACTGGGTTGAATACCGGAAAAAATGATTTTCTTATTCTCATCCATATCTGATTTACCCTTCTTGATTCTCCGCATTCATCAACCGTTCCTGCCATTGCTGCCGCGAGATCAGAACTTTGCGGGGCTTACTGCCCTCATACGGGCCGACGATCCCCATACCTTCCATCTCATCTACGATACGGGCCGCACGGGAATAGCCGAGCTTAAGCCGACGCTGCAACAGCGATACCGATGCCAGACCCGCTTCGATCACGACCTCAACCGCCGCCGGCAACATATCGTCATGTCCGTCGCCGTCGGCGTCGGTACGGCTCCCGCCCTCATTGGCGGCCTGTGTTTCGGCCGCATTCTTTTCGATCTGATCAATGACCTCCTGGTCATAGTTGCTCTGATATTCGCCCTTAACGAAATCGGTCACTGCCTTGATCTCGCTGTCGCTGACAAAACAACCCTGCAAGCGCAAGGCCTTGTTCTTCCCAATGGGCTGGTAAAGCATATCACCTTTACCCAACAACTTCTCAGCACCCGGCGCATCCAGAATGATGCGGGAGTCGACCTGACTACCGACAGCAAAGGCAATACGCGACGGAATGTTCGCCTTGATGGTACCGGTAATAACATCAACCGACGGCCGCTGGGTTGCCACGATCAAGTGCATACCGGCGGCACGTGCCATCTGCGCCAAACGGCAAATAGCCTCTTCAACCTCGTGCGGAGCGCACATCATAACGTCAGCCAACTCATCAATAACGATCAGAATGTTGGACATGGGCTTTTCGCCCTTCTCGATCGCCTGTTCATTATACGAATGAATGTTACGCGAGCCGCTCTCGGAGAAAAGCTTATAGCGGTTAAGCATCTCACCGACCGCCCATTTGAGCGCACCGGCCGCCTTCTTAGGATCGCTGACGACAGGACTGATCAAATGCGGAATACCGTTATAGACATCCAATTCGACCTGTTTGGGGTCGATCATGATCATCTTGACCTCGTCAGGGCGGGCCTTATACAGTATGCTGGTCAGCATGGTATTGATGCAGACCGACTTGCCCGAGCCTGTCGTGCCGGCGATGAGCAGATGCGGCATGGCAGCAATATCACAGGTGATGGTATTGCCCGAAATATCCATGCCCAGCGTCGTCGTCAGTTTACTCTTGGACTGACGGAACTCCTCGGTCGAAAGCATACGGCGGATGCTGATGGGCGAAGTTTCCTTGTTAGCCACCTCAACACCAATCGTACCCTTGCCTGGGATGGGCGCTTCAATACGGACATTGGCCGCCTTAAGCGCCAGCGCCAGGTCATCGGACAGGGTGTTAAACTTGCTGATACGAACACCTTTACCCGGTGTCAATTCATAACGGGTGACCGACGGGCCACGGCTGATATTTACCACTTTGGCCTCAACATTAAAGCTGGCCAGCGTTTCGACCAGTTTGCGTGCTGTGGCACGCAGTTCGGCCTCATTCACACGAGTCGCATCCTTGTTTTCAGGCTTGAGCAAAGTCAGCTCGGGCAAAACATAGTTAGCATACAGATCTTCCTGCTTGTCCTGCTGAGCCATTTCGGCCGTCAATTCCCGATCCATCTGCACAATGGCCTTTTCGGTCAATTTCTTATCTGCCTCAATACGCTCATCAGCCGTTGCCCTCGGCAAAACCGACTCGATGGGCGGCTCATCCCGATCCAACGCCTTCAAAATCTTCTCGGCATCCACCTTAGGCGCATCCTCACGCACGGTAACCGGGATATCCAGTTGATTGCCCCGCCGCTTTTTGCCGGTATCCTGAATCTCAGACACATCGGCAAAGGCATCCTTGGCCGCCTCTTTGCGTGCTTCTTTTTTGGCCGCTCGCTCTTCCTGCGTCGGCAAATGCGGCAAAGCCTCCTTGACCGAATCGGTGATCTCCTCAGTCGTATAAGGAAAAAGCTTGTCCTTAAGCCAAACAAAGGCAAAACCGACCGAACCGATCAGCGACAAAACCAACACAAAGCCCAACACCAGCGCCGCACCGACGACAGACAGGTAGCGATAAGGCAGATAGGCCAGCAATCCACCGATCACGCCGCCCGAGATCTGGGTCTGAGCACCGGTAAAGAGCAGATCGACCTCATAGAGTCCGGCCTGCGTGGTGAAGATATGTACGAAAGCCGACAGCAAGATCAGCGCCACCGCAAACAACCATATCCGCACCCCGACCTTTTTGTCATTACCGACCACTAACTTACAGATGGCCGACACTAACAGATAGGCAGGAAGCAGATAGGCACTTACACCCAGCAATCCTTTCATCAGCAGAGTGAGAAGATTGCCGAATTCGCCAACGGCACCGAAGAGAGCCAACAGCATCAGCACCGAAACCAATATCAAGCTCCACAGCCCGATCAGACGTCCGTTATTCGATTTTTGACTACGGCGCGACCGCCTGGTCTGTGTCGTTTTTTTCTTTGCAGCCATGAAAAACCGTCCTTTATTTTGTTACAATGGCGTAGATAATAGCAAAGATGCCGGCCGCCGCACAGTAGTATGCAAATGCGCCGAATTTATCTTTTTTTACCACCAATTCTACCAGTTTAATAGCCAGATAGCCCGAAACTGCCGCCACCAGCATACCAACCAGATACGGCCCGATATCCACACCGGGCAACAGTTCGATGGCATCCTTGACCTTGAGAACCGCACTGCCAAGCACGGCGGGAATGGACATGATAAAGGAAAATTCAACGGCATGTTGACGGCTCAAACCGCTGAGCAGACCGCCGGTAATGGTCGAGCCGGAGCGGGAAACGCCGGGCACCAGCGCCACGCACTGAAACAGGCCGACAACGATCGAATCCTTGACCGTCATCTCGCCTGCACCCTTGCCTATTTTGCCTTGTTTGGCATATTTACGAGTCACATAATCGGCCAATGTCAGCAAAAACGCCGTAACCATCAGCGCAATACCAACCAAAAGCATAGACGAGAACAATGCCTCGATTTTTTCTTCAATCAGAGCAAAGGGAAGCAACAAAAGTGTTGCAATGGCCATCAAGATCAGCATGCGCTGATTACCCGGCGCCGTTTTCCAGGAAAATTTCCCAGTAAAGACCGATTTGAGCAGCGAGAAAAAGCCGCAGATCAGCCCCCAAATCCGCTTGCGGAAGGCCACGACAACGGCCACCAATGTCGCCAGGTGCAGCAGCACCACGACCAGCGCGTTCTCTGACGCATTTTCCGATAAACCGAATAAATTCTGAAAGATCACCAAATGCCCCGAACTGGAAACCGGCAGGAACTCACAAAGCCCCTGCACCAATCCGAGGACGACTGCCTCTATGTAACTCATCCCGATCCTCCTAAAATAAGTTAACTTATATTATAACATAACAGAATGAAAAATGCCACTAAAATTACACATTATTTTTTTTGTGCGAAACACGATCCATAAAACGGTCTACATCAATGATAAACCGCTTATGCTCACCACGCCCGATGATCCCTGCCTCATCCCGACATTCAACGGCAAAGGTCAGCTCTCGTCCATTGATGGCGGTAAGTTCACAGGTGCAGACGACCTGACAATCCAGCGGCGTAGCGCTTTCATGACTGATCGAGACCGACGTGCCGACCGTCGACTGGCCCGTTTCCAACGAATCCTGCACACACAGATAGCAGGTCTTTTCCATCAACAACAGCATGGACGGTGTAGCATAGACTTCCAATCCGCCGCTGCCCACCACCTGTGCCGTATTCGACGACACGACCGTTTCTTTTTGCAAAGCTTTCATTCCAACCGTAATCATGATAAAGACACCTCAAATTTTTTTATTATTATACCACGCTTTTCTCCGCACTTCAATTATTTTCCCGAAGATTTGAAAATCAAAGCGCAAAGATAACCGAAAACAATAACAACGGTAATGCCCGCCGCTGCTGCAGTCAGCCCGCCCGTAATAACACCCAGCACCCCCTGAGCACTGACCGCCTCCTTCACACCGGTAGCCAAAACATAGCCAAACCCGGTCAGCGGCACGGTCGCCCCCGCACCGCCGAATTCTACGATCTTATCATAAAGCCCGACCGCCGTCAGCCCTACACCGGCCACCACATAAGATACCAGAATGCGTGCCGGCGTCAATTTGGTGAAATCGATCAAGAGTTGGGCGATCACGCATAACACGCCACCCGTCAAAAAGGCCCGTAAAAATTCCATATTATTCCCCTCTTACGATGTGGATCAAATGACAGATACCGGGTATGCTTTCCCCTTGCTGCGAACTGGTCGTACTCATCAGCGCACCGGTGGCACAAAACAGGATGTTTTGATAGATCCCTTTTTGCATCTGCGGCAACAGATGCCCGCACAGCACGCTGGCGCTGCAGCCGCAGCCCGAGCCGCCGGCATGCACATCCTGCCTCTCTCTGTCAAAAAGAAGCAGTCCGCAATCGGTGTAATTATCCCCCAAACTATACCCGTTGCGCCCCATCAGATCGACTAAAATATCATGCCCCACCAACCCCAAATCGCCGGTGACGATCAGATCGTAATCGTCCGGCTTGGTGTCGGTATCCTCAAAAAAGTGCTGCAGCGTATCGGCTGCCGCCGGCGCCATGGCCGCCCCCATATTGTTGGCATCCTTGATGCCAAGATCGACGATACGCCCGGCCGTCAGACTGACGACCTGCGGCGCTCCGGGCTGCGGCTGCGCCGATACGATAGCACAACCCGCCGCCGTAGCCGTCCATTGGGCTGAGGGGGTGCGCTGGCCACCATATTCCAGCGGAGTGCGGAACTGCCGCTCAGCCGTAGCGAAATGAGATGAGGTAACGGCCGCCGCATGGTCGGCAAAACCGCCCGAAACGATAAAACTGGCCAGCATCAACGATTCGGCCATGGTCGAGCAGGCCCCGTACAAACCAAAGAAAGGACGACCGCTTTCTCGTAAGCCGAAACTGCTGCCGATACACTGATTCAACAGATCGCCCGCAAAAATATAATCAATATCGCTCGGCGCCATCTGCGCCTTATTCAAAGCGCATAAGAACACCTCTCGCTGCATCTTGCTCTCGGCTTTTTCCCAGCTTTCTTCGCCAAAGCGGTCATCCTCCAGCAAAATATCAAAGCAACCACCCAGCGGGCCGTCTTCTTCCTTCACGCCACCGATGGCGGCCGTAACCTTGATCGTGACCGGTGTTGAAAGTGTCACCGTCCATCCTGTTCTGCTCGGCATATTCATCCGTCCTTTTATAAAAAAATTCTGACACTAGTATTTGTCAGCACTCGGTAAATATGCTATTAAAATCAAAACGGCATCGATATCGATGCCGTTTTTCTATCTGAAAAGGGTATAAAACCAATATATCAATCCGTAGAGAACAGAGGAAACAACGCCGTACACGATGACCGGACCGGCGATGACAAACATCTTGGCCGCCACGCCAAGCACCAGTCCCTCGGATTTGAATTCCATAGCCGGAGATACGATCGAGTTGGCAAAACCGCTGATGGGTACGATCGTACCGGCGCCGGCATACTTGGCCAATTTATCGTATAGTCCCAAGCCGGTAAACAGCGCACCGAGAAAAACGATCGAACAGGACGCAAGCGTCGATGCCGTCCTCTGGTCTGCGCCCTGTGATTTTGCAAAATTAACAATGACTTGTCCGACCACGCAGATCAGACCGCCGATAATAAATGCACAAATACAGTTTTTCCATGTCGGCGATGAAGGCGTTTTGCTTTTTGCTAATTGATCGTAGCTTTTTCTATCCATGTCGATTCCTCCTATTCCCCTATAGTATCTGATACCTATCGGTAATTATACAACGCTTTTGCCGCCTTAACCTTTTTATGGCACGATTGGCTCGCATGATCATATAAACCGACATGGCCATCACAAACAGGCAGACACCGGCGCCCGTCAAGGAGATCATCAGCCGTCGAAACGACTCATCATTGCCGTATTTAGCCAGCATGGAAGCCTCTATGGACAAAAGAGATACCAGCGCTGCTGTAAAGCGAATAGCCTTTGCAGCTGAGATGACCGGCCGTGCATATTTTCGGTAACGTACCAGATCGATCACCGACACCGTTACGGCATAAAAGGCGTAGGCAGCCATGGTTATGATGACGATCCCGTGATAGGCATAGGTTGCGTTTTGGATCATCATATGGGTCACGACACCGGTCAGCGCCATGTTCATGATCAGCATCAAAATGCCGCACAACCGATACCGCCGAAATTCTGCGATCAGATCCTGCCGACTATGATATTTATGCATAAAGCGCAACAACAAAAATCGAATGACCGTCAAAAAAATATAATAAACAGCAAAAGCATCAAACCAGAACGCACCGTAAATAAGGCCCGACACCAGTTTGAATCCGGCATATGCCAGGTTGATACCCAATGACACATAAAGGGATACACGCACCTTGTAATGAATATCCGTCATGTATTTATTGATAAATCGGCGCAGGATCTTCCGCCACCGCTTCATGACTATTCACCTCATTTTTTCTTATAGTCATAGTGTATCCCCATTTCAAGGCAAAATAAAAAACGGCAGAATATTTCATTCTACCGTCATTTTTATGAAAATGCATGCCTATAAGCCGGGTTCTGTTATCGACAGTCATCTATCTGGGATATCCATTGCTGAATACCTCAAGCCACCTTCGGAGCGGCCGGGCAAGCCTATATGCCCCATATACGGTGTTGCTTCGGATAGGGTTTACAAAACTATCCCGTCTCCGGGATATTGGTGAGCTCTTACCTCGCCGTTTCATCCTTACCCTTGCGGGCGGCTTGTTTTCTGTTGCACTTTCCCTAAGGTTACCCTCGGCGGACGTTATCCGTTATCCTTGCCCTGTGAAGCCCGGACTTTCCTCAGCCTATGCTCTTTCGGGCATAAGCCGCGACTGTCCAGCATGCATCTTCTATATTGTAATATAAACTTTCTTATATTTCAAGATTGAAAATGCAACATAAGTGCAGTATAATGTAAAATAAGTATGTATGGTGAAAAGGAGTTGTCACTATGTCAGTAGCACAGGATCGGCTAAAGGAGCGCATCTGCGGGAAGAAAGTTTCGATCATCGGCATCGGCGTTTCCAACACCCCTGTAATTAAACAATTTGCCTCTCTGGGTGCTTTTGTGACGGCACGCGATCGCAACCTCGCCCCGGTGAGTGACGCCGTGATGGAGCAATTTGAGGCGCTTGGCGTCAAGACCGTATTAGGTGACGGCTACCTGGATGATATGGATGACGATATCGTGCTGCGCACCCCCGGCATGCGCTTTGATGCGCCGGCTCTGGAAGCAGCCCGCGCCCGTGGCGCACAGGTCACCAGCGAAATGGAACTCTTTTTCGATCTGTGCCCTTGCCCTATCTTTGCCGTGACCGGCTCTGATGGAAAGACTACGACCACCACCCTCATCTGTGAGATGCTCACCCGCCAAGGCTTTACATGTCACAAAGGCGGCAATATCGGCACTCCTTTGCTGCCCGCCATTCATCAGATCGACTGTTCAGACCTGGCTGTCGTGGAGTTGTCAAGTTTTCAGCTGCACGATATGACATGCTCACCCGATGTCGCCGTGATTACCAATCTTTCGCCCAATCACCTGGACTATCATACCGATTTCGCCGAATATATCGGCGCCAAGGCTAACATTTTCCGGCATCAGACCCCCAATGACCGACTGGTCTACAACAGCGGCAACGCCGCCACCGTCGGTCTGATCGCCGATGCGCCCGGCACCCGTGTGGCCTTTAACTGGGAAAGGACCGACGACTGCTGCGTCTACTGTCGTGACGGCATCGTCTGCTATGTCGACGGCAGCGGCGAACGTGAGGTACTGAAGGCCTCCGATATTCGCCTGCCCGGCAAACATAACATTGAAAACTATATGGCAGCCATCGCCGCCGTAATGGACTACGTCGACCCCGAAAACATTGTGGCCGTGGCCCGTGAATTCGGCGGTGTCGAGCACCGCATCGAGTTTGTGCGTGAGGTCTGCGGCGTCTGCTATTATAACGATTCGATCGCATCTTCCCCCACCCGTGCCGCAGCCGGCTTAATGAGTTTTGACAAGCAACTGGTGCTGATCGCCGGCGGCTATGATAAAAACCTCGAATATACCGAGTTTGGCACTCTGGTCTGCGAACGTGTCAAGCATCTGATCTTGCTGGGCGCAACAGCGCAAAAGATCTACAACGCAACCGTCAGCAGCCCCGCCTACAATCCCGATACGATCAAGGTCACACGCTGTGAGGATCTTGAGCAAGCTGTCAAAGCGGCGGCATCCGTCGCCAAGAAGGGCGATATCGTGATGCTCAGCCCGGCCTCGGCCTCCTTTGATCAATTCAAGAACTTTATGGAGCGTGGCAAGAAGTTTAAGGATCTGGTAAACGCCTTATGATCCGCAAATCGACCGATATTGCGTCACTCCTGCATCGACTCGATGCCGATCCGATCGGCAATATCTATCCCCGTGCTATCCTGAAGGGATATCCGGCCGATGATGCCTTTTATCGAGCCTTTGCTTCTGAAGAAGGAATCATCCTTTCAACGGGAAGCACGGCCTATCTATCGGGCCGTTTTGATACGGAAGAACTGGATTCTTTTCTGGCCATGCTCGGCATACGGGAGGTCATATCGCCCCGGCCGGACGGAAATAAACACATCCTTGTCTATCGTGGCGAAAAAGAATTGAGCACGGCCCGCTATGCACAGGAATCGGAATTGAGAGATATCTGGCAATTACTGTGCAACCATTTTCAAAACATGCCCGATTATGATGAATTTTATCAAGCCAAAACAGCGCAACGTCTTTACCTGGGCGGCTGTACAGGCGTGATCTATGACGATGCCCGCCTGGCCTCCACCGCCTCGGTGCTCGTGAGCGCAAGCGACTATGCCTTGCTCGGCGCAGTAGCCACCCACCCCGATTTCCGCAAGCGAGGTCATGCCGGCAATATTCTGCGCTTACTCATCAGCGATCTTTTGGATAACAAAAAAACACCCATCATCCTGTGCGATAACCCGATTGCCATTCATCTGTATCGGGGCATGGGATTTGAAGAATACGGAAAGATGATGGTAACCCCCTATGTACTTTAGTGAAAAAGCCACAAACCTAGCCAAGCAAGCCGACAAGGCGCTGGCCGATGTCTACGCATCCCTTGATGCCATTGCCCAGCAAAATCAATTCCGAGTCATGAAAGCCTACCGTGATCACTATGTCAGCGAAAGCTGTTTTGCCGGCACGACCGGCTATGGCTATAACGACAAGGGCCGTGATGTATTTGAAGAGATCGTAGCCGATGTGTTTGGTACCGAAGCCGCCTTGGCCCGCCATAATTTCGTGTCCGGTACCCATGCGCTGGCCACCGCTCTGTTTGCCGTTTTACGCCCCGGTGATACCTTTTATTATGTGACCGGCGCACCTTACGACACGCTCGAGCAGGTCATTGGTATCTCCGGCGAGGGCATGGGCTCTCTCAAGGAGTTCGGCGTGACCTATGGTCAGTTGGAACTGACCGATGAGGGAAAAATCGACTACGCTTCCTTGGAAAGCGTTTTGGCTTGTCAGCCAAAGTTGATCTGCGCCCAACGCTCCCGTGGCTATAGCACCCGCCTTCCTTTCTCAGTCGATGAGTTAGATCAACTATATGACTTCGTAAAGGCACATAGCCCCAAAACATTGGTCATGATCGACAACTGTTACGGAGAATTTGTGGAAGAGAGAGAACCCAAGGCCGATATGCTGGTCGGCTCTTTCATCAAGAATCCCGGCGGCGGCATTGCTGACACCGGCGGCTACATTGCCGGCACTCGTGAATGTGTTGATTTAGCCGCCTATCGCATCACATCCCCCGGCACAGGTGCCGAGGTAGGCCCAACCTTAGGGCAGACCCGCAAACTGATGCAGGGCTTTTTCCTGGCTCCCCATACGGTTGCTCAAGCCCTTAAAACCGTTACCTTTGCCGCCTGGCTACTGGATGCCTGCGGTTATGAGGTGTATCCCACCCCTTATGCCAAGCGATTAGACATCGTCCAATCCATTGCCTTTCATGACAAGGATAAACTCATCAAGTTCTGCGAAGGGATCCAGGCGGGCAGCCCGGTCGACGCCTTTGCCCGACCCGAGCCCTGCGATATGCCCGGCTATGAAGATCAGGTTATCATGGCTGCCGGCGCCTTTACCCAAGGTTCGTCCATTGAGTTGTCAGCCGATGCGCCCATCCGTGAGCCGTATATGCTCTATCTGCAGGGCGGTATCACCTTTGAGAGCGGCCGATGGGGCATCTTAACGGCATTGGATAATATTTTAGAATAACAAAACGGAGAGGACATTCCTCTCCGTTTTAATCTTCCAGTATCGTATACATATCAGCCGCATCTGCCTTGCCGGCATATTCATTGATGGCGTTGACACGAGCTTTGACGGTACGGTTGCCGAATGTGATCTCGATCACATCATCGACCTTGACATCGTAAGATGCTTTAACCGGTCGCCCATTGACGGCGATTCGGCCACCGTCGCAAGCCTCATTGGCCACCGTACGGCGTTTGATGATACGGGAAACCTTTAGAAATTTGTCGATTCTCATATATTCACCAAGAAAAAGAAGCGGTCAAAACGACCGCTTCCTTTTATTTCATCACTCAGATGGACTCTTTGAACTGTTTGCCAGCCTTGAAAGCGGGAGCCTTGGAAGCCGGAATGTTGATGGTTTCCTTGGTCTTGGGATTACGGCCAACACGAGCATTTCTGTGCTTGACTTCGAAAGAACCAAAGCCAACGATGGAAACCTTGTCGCCCTTCTTGAGCGCTTCGGTAACCTGGTTAACAAAAGCGTTAACGGCCAATTCGGAATCTTTCTTGGTCAGACCAGTTTCGGCAGCAACGGCTGCGATGAGTTCGGTTTTGTTCATGCTTTTATCCTCCAAAAAAAATAATTATTTAGCTTATCGAAAGTAGATCTTTCGTTATGCGTTATCTTGCGCCTTGACAGCATCCCAATACTTGTCCAACTCTTCCAGCGGAAGATCGACCATTTGCTTGCCATCGGCCTCGACGCTTTTTTCCACTCGTGTAAAACGGCCGATAAATTTATCGGTGGCCAGACTGAGCGCCTCTTCAGCATCAATGCCGCATTTGCGGATGACATTAACAGCGGCAAAGAGCAGATCTCCGGCCTCTTCGATCGACGCCTGCTTGTCCGCCTTCGAGACCGCGGCGAATAATTCGTCGCGTTCTTCGGTTAATTTCACTGCGGCTTGCTGCGCCGTATCCCAATCAAAGCCAACCTTGGCGGCACGCCCCTGCACCTTTTGTGCACGCATGAGCGCCGGCATTCCGCGAAAAACATGCTTCATGATCCCGGACGCCGAAGCACTTTCGCCTTTGAGCGCCTTTTCGGCCTTTTTGACCTGATCCCATGTTTCCAACACCTGATCGCTGGTTTCGGCCTGAACATCGGCAAAGATATGCGGATGGCGGCGAATCAGCTTTTTGCAGATCCCATCGGCTACATCATCCATCGTGAACCGACCGTCCTCCTCGGCGATACGAGCATGGAAGACAACCTGCAACAACAGATCGCCCAGCTCCTCGCACAGAATAGCATCATCGTCATTGTCGATCCCCTCACATACCTCGTAAGCCTCTTCGATCAGGTTCTTACGGATGGTGCGATGAGTCTGTTCCCTGTCCCATGGACAACCGCCCGGGGCACGCAAAATCCTCATAATATCTATCAGGTCATCAAAACAGTAATTTCCCTTGATTTTGAAGGATTTTCCTACATTCATTTTACCCTATCCAGTTCCTTTTTTCAAGTATTTTCTCAATTTTTTTTGCTTTCGGCAAAAATTCTATATCATCCTTTTTAATCGTCTTGCTAATGAGAATGAAAAGGACATAAACGATGGCCGCCAAACCGATAGCGGCAACGGTAGCCAAGCTGTTATTGATGGCTTTTGAGAGTAGCGCATGCGCCCCCCACGCCGTCAATCCGCACAATGCACCGCCAATCAACGGCTTGATATAGACTGACTTGATATCGGTACGAGTCTTGGTGATGCGGCGCAAGGCAACCAGATTCAAGGTAAACAATACCGCATACAAAACAATATTACTGATCGCTGCACCGTTAATGCCGATGCCGGGTGTAGCCACCAGAAAATAATTGCAGATGATCTTAACAACAATGGCAATGCCCGTATTGATAACCGGAGCTGAGGCATGCCCCACAGCCTGCAACAGCGGCGCAAAAATAGCCGCACAACACATAAAGAAGAAGGCAACGCCCAAATACCCCAGCAGGGGTGTAGCGATCATAATGCCATTCTCATCGCTAAAGAGCAGATCCAAAATAGGACCGGACAACGACATCATGCCAAAAGCACAGGGCATAGCCACCATGGAACAAAGCTTTACTGCCGTATTGACCGTTGCTTGCAGGCGATTTTGCTGCTTAAGCGCAAATGCGGCAGATACGGCCGGCAGCACCGAAATACCAATGGAAAGGATGATGGTATACGGCATCTGAAATACAGTGTATGCCATGGACGAATAGGCTCCGTACCAACGTTCTACCATATCAGTCGTTGCACCGGGCAATTCAAGCAGGCGGCGCTGCACAATGGCCAGATCGACCGTGCTGCCCAGATTGCTGGCCAGCGCCCCAACAGTAATCGGGAAGGCGATCCAGATAAACTTTTTCATAATCGAGGCAAAAGGTGCTTCGGGCGGCGTCTGCTCACCGATCGGATAGATCCGATCATAGCGCCGTTTCATGACCTTTTTGCTGATCATTAAATACATCATAGAAACAAAGGACCCAAAGGTTACACCGCCGACGGCACCCGCCATAACGATCGGCATATCAAATCCCATATTTAACAGCAGATAGGCACCGCCTAACCCAAATATGAGCTTAATAACGACCTCTAAAACATTACCGATCGCCGACGGCGTCATATTGGAATAGCCCTGCGCATACCCCTTAAAGACCGATTGCACCGAAACGAAGAGTATCGCCGGTGCCATTGCCTGACAGGCCGGAGCCGATTTGGTTGTACCGCTGATGAGCAAAGATATCTCTTCAGCAAATACAAAAAACACGACCGAACAAATCAACCCTACAAAAACAAAGGTAAGATTTGCGGCTCTTGTAACATTCTTAACATCACGATACCGACCAAGCGCCACATATTCGGAAATGCACTTAGCCACCGCCACCGATAAGCCGGCCGCAGAAATATTGATCAATGCCGTATAAATGGTGTAGGCATTGGTGAAATACAGCATAGCATCCGAACCGACAATATTAGTCAGCGGAATCTTGAAACAAGCACTGATGACCTTAACCAATACGCCGGCTATGCCGAGGATCGCAGCACCGGTGATGAAATTCTGTCCGCCTCGTTTACCCGAGGAGATATTCTCTGGATTCGACAATAATCACACGACCTTTCATTCCTCTATTATACTCTTTTATGGGAACATTTACAAGAATGTATTTACTTTTTCGGGCTTTTGCGATAAACTTTATACAGTATTCTACGCACGAAAGGAGTATAATCATGACAAAAAACAAGATCGGCATCGTATTTGCCATGCAAGAAGAGGCGGCGCCGCTTCTAAATAAGTTCGGCATGACCGAATATACCGAGAATTATGCAGGTGCTCGCTTTTATCAAAAAGACCATGTCGTCATCGGCGTGGGCGATGTCGGATCCCTGGCCGCCGCCCTGTGCACTGCCATCTTGATCCGTGATTTCGGTTGCACCACCATCTTCAATACCGGCTCTTGCGGCTCAACCGGCCCTGCCCTACCGGTCGGCACGATCGTATCGGTCACACGTGTTTTCAAGGGCGATGTCGACCTGACCGTGGCCGGCTATCAGCCATATGAACTGCCTCGTACCCCCATCTATCTGGAACTGCCGCACGATCCCGACTTCCCCGCCGCTACCGCCCGCAGCACCGACCGTTTTATCGGCGCTAATGATAAGGTAGAGCCAAATATGGCAGTCGAAATGGAAGCCTTTGCCGTCGCTTATACCTGCCGTCGGCTCGGCGCCGCATGCCGCATCTATAAGGTCATCAGCGATATGACCGATAAAAATGTAGACTCTTCCCAATTCGACGGCAATCTGGCCGAGGTCTCGGCCGCCTTGGCCGAACATGTCTATCAAATCATCATAAATCAGTAAAAAGGAGAGGCATTTGCCTCTCCTATTTGCATAGAAACTGGAAATTTCGCCCACAATACAGTGGGTGATTTTATGCTGAATGTTTTGATACGTACTATTGTCATGTATCTGTTTGTCATGCTCATGATGCGTCTGACCGGTAAACGACAGATCGGCCAACTTCAGATCGGTGAATTGATCGTGACCTTTTTGATCTCCGAACTGGCATCCTGGCCGATTCAAGATACCGAAACTCCTTTTTGGTATGCACTGGTCAGTATTGCCGTCTTGGTTGCCTTAGAGATCGGCTTTTCCTATCTGTCCTTAAAATCCATAAAACTAAGAAAACTCATTGAAGGCCGCCCCAGCGTATTGGTTGAAAACGGCGTGATCAATCAAAATGAATTGCGAAAAAACCGACTATCTATTGATGATCTGATCGAAAGCATACGCCAATCTGGCGCTCTTTCGATCGATGAGGTTGAATCGGCCATCCTGGAAACCAACGGACACTTATCGGTCTTTCTGAAAAAATCGTCCAGCCCACCAACGGCAGACGATGTAAAGGTAGCCGTTCCCGCTCAGCCGATCCCCTACACCGTTATTTCAGACGGGCGGCTGCTAAATATGAACATGAATCGACTGGGCATTTCAGAAAAGCAACTACTGCGCATCCTGCGCAAGCACGGCTACAAAGACCGAAAAAAGATCTTTTATATGTCCTTAACCAATGACCAAAAAACCGTTATCATCGAAAAATCATAAAAAAATCCCTCCGGAGATTCCGGAGGGAAATTTTTTAGTACTTTTCACGCTTAACGTAGGTGGTGTGCAGGATCTCGTGAGCCTTGTGGCTACCCGGCTTCTCAAGGTATTCCTCGTAGATGCGGGTGATATCCGGGTTCTCATGAGACTTTCTGACCGGCAGGTTGCGGTCGTCCTCATACAGGGCGGCAGCACGAACCTTACGGATATCGATCTCATTGCGAACCTTAGCCGGCTGAATGGGCTGGCCGCCACCGTTGACACAGCCGCCCGGGCAGGCCATGATCTCGATGAAATCATATTCCTTCTCGCCGGACTTGATGCTGTTGAGCAGAGCACGGGCATTGGCAAGACCCGAAGCAACGGCTACGCGGATCTTATTGCCGGCCAACTCATAGGTGGCCTCTTTGATACCTTCAACGCCACGGACATCGTTAAAGTCGAGCTGCTTGAGCGGCTCTTTGGTAACGACCTCTGCAGCCGTACGCAGAGCAGCTTCCATAACGCCGCCGGTAGCGCCGAAGATAGTACCGGCACCCGAGCCCAGACCGAAGGGAGCATCAAACTCGCCATCGGGCAGGTTGGCAAAGCGGATACCGCACTTCTTTATCATGCGGGCCAACTCTCTGGTGGTGAGAGCCACATCAATGTCATACAGGCCCTTAACGGCCGGATTCTCGGTGCGCTGCGCCTCAAATTTCTTGGCGGTGCAAGGCATGATCGAAACGACAAAGATGTTCTTGGGATCGATACCCATCTTTTCGGCGTAGTAGGTCTTAGCAACGGCGCCGAACATACCCTGCGGCGATTTGCAGGAGGACAGGTTGTCGATCATATCGGGGAAATAATACTCGCAGAACTTGACCCAGCCGGGCGAGCAGGAGGTGATCAGAGGGAGATTCTCCTTCTTGGTATAACGCTCCAGGAACTCGGTGGCCTCTTCCATGATGGTCAGGTCAGCGGTAAAGTTGGTATCGAAGACACCGTCAAAGCCCATCATCTTGAGGGCCGAGACCATCTTACCGGTCACGATGGTGCCGATCGGCATATCAAACTCTTCACCAAGGCCAACACGGATGGAGGGCGCAGTCTGAACTACGACATGCTTTTCAGGATCATTGAGGGCGGCGAAGACCTTTTCGGTATCGTCACGCTCGGTCAGAGCACCGGTCGGGCAGACAGTGATACACTGGCCGCAAGCGATACAAGAGGTATCAGCCAGACCGCAATCGAAGGGAGATCCGATAACAGTAGCAAAGCCACGCTCATTGGCACCGATAACCGAAACCGACTGCAACTTCTGGCAGGCAGCCACGCAGCGGCGGCAAAGGATGCACTTGGCATTGTTGCGGATCATATGAATGGCGCTGTCGTCGATCTCGGTCGCCGTCATTTCGCCTTCAAAGCGGTTTTCGGACTCTACGCCGTACTCTTTGCACAGAGCCTGCAGTTCACAGTTCTGGGAACGGACGCAGGACAAGCACTTCTTGTCATGATTGGAGAGGATCAGTTCCAGCGTGGTGCGGCGAGCGTTGATGGCCTTGGGGCTGTTGGTAATGATCTCCATGCCCTCATTGACCGGATAGACGCAGGCAGCAACCAGGCTGCGAGCACCCTTGACCTCGACCATACACATACGGCAGGCACCGATCTCGTTGATATCCTTTAAGTAGCACAGGGTAGGAATGCTGACCCCGGCGATGCGAGCAGCCTCAAGGATGGTACTGCCCTTCGGCACGGAACATTCCACGCCGTTGATTTTAATAGTAACGTTTTCCATGAAATCTGCTCCTCCTTACTGCTTGCTGATGGCCTTGAACTTACAATGATCCATGCAGGCGCTGCACTTGACGCACTTGTCGGCAACGATCTCATAAGACGGGAGCTTATGGCCGGGAGCCACATAGTCGGTCTTGATGATGGTGCTTGCCGGGCAGTTTCTGGCGCACATGCCGCAACCAATGCACTTATCCTTGTCAATGACGAAGGTCAGCAGATCCTTGCAGACGCCGGCCGGGCACTTCTTGTCGACCACGTGAGATACATACTCATCACGGAAGAACTTGAGGGTGGACAGCACCGGGTTGGGCGCCGTCTGGCCGAGACCGCACAGGGAGTTTTCTTTGATGTAATAACAGAGCTCTTCCAGCTCATCAATATCTTCCAGAGTGCCGTTGCCCTTGGTGATCTTGTCCAGTTTCTCATACAGACGCTTGGTGCCAACACGGCAGGGGGTGCACTTACCGCAAGACTCGTCCACGGTAAACTCAAGGAAGAACTTGGCCATGTCGACCATGCAGGTGTCCTCGTCCATGACGATCAGACCGCCCGAACCCATCATGCAGCCAATGGCCGTGAGGTTATCATAGTCAACAGGAGTATCGATCAGGTCAGCCGGGATACAGCCGCCGGAAGGACCGCCGGTCTGAGCTGCCTTAAACTTTTTGCCGTTCGGAATACCGCCACCGATATCCTCGATGATCTCACGAAGCGGAGTACCCATCGGGATCTCGACCAGACCGGTATGCTCGATCTTGCCGCCCAGTGCGAAGACCTTAGTACCCTTAGACTTCTCAGTACCCATCGAAGCAAACCAATCGGCGCCACGAAGAATGATCTGAGGCACGTTGGCAAAGGTTTCGACGTTGTTTTCAACGGTCGGCTTGCCCCACAGGCCCTTAACAGCCGGATAAGGTGGACGGGGACGAGGCCCGCCTCGCTTACCCTCGATCGAGGTCATAAGAGCCGTCTCTTCGCCGCAGACGAAGGCGCCGGCACCCAGACGAATGAACAGATCAAAGTCAAAGCCGGAACCAAAGATGTTCTTGCCCAGCAGACCGTATTCACGAGCCTGCTCGATAGCCATCTGCAGACGAGCGACAGCGATCGGATACTCGGCACGAACATAGACATAGCCCTCGGTAGCGCCGATGGCATAGCCGGCAATGGCCATAGCCTCGATCAGGCAATGGGGGTCACCCTCCAGCACCGAACGGTCCATGAATGCACCGGGGTCGCCCTCATCGGCATTACAAACAACATATTTCTGATCGGCCTGGTTGGGAGCGGTCAGCGCCCACTTGCGGCCGGTCGGGAAACCACCGCCGCCACGGCCACGAAGACCCGACTTGGTGATCTCATCAATGACATCCTGGGGCTTCATCTCGGTGAGGACCTTGCCCAGAGCGGCATAGCCGTCCATAGCAATATACTCGTCGATGCTCTCAGGATTGATAACACCGCAGTTCCGCAGAACAACACGGTTTTGAGTCTTATAGAATGCGGTATCATTCAGAGAAACGTTGCCTTCAACAGGGGCATCCGAGCCGGTATCGTTGTAGACCAGACGCTCAACAACACGGCCCTTGAGCAGATGCTCGGTAACGATCTCTTCTACATCATCAGCCGTAACGCGGCTGTAGAAGGTGCCATCGGGATGAACAATAACAACAGGACCCAGAGCGCACAGACCGAAGCAACCGGTCTGAACAACCTTGACCTCATCCTGCAGGCCGTTTGCCTCGATGGCCTTGGCGAACACCTCTTGGATCTTGACGCTGCCCGAGGAGGTACATCCGGTACCGCCGCAGATCAGTACATGAGCACGAATCATAATAGTTTAACTCCTCCTCATTGGTTATGCTTTGTAATTGCCAATGGTGTATTCCGCTACCGGCTTGCCGCCCTTGAGATGCTCTTCCACCACACGGGCAACCTTGTCGGCGGTCATCTTAACATAGGTGACCTTTTCCTGACCGGCTTCAAAAACTTCTACGACCGGCTCAAACTGGCAGATGCCGATGCAACCGGTCTGGGTCACAGTGATCTGACCGGCCAGTCCCTGATTGTTGACCTGCTCAACAAAGGCAGACAGCACGGGACGGGCGCCGGCAGCGATGCCGCAGGTAGCCATGCCGACAACGACACGCTTCTCACCGGTGCCTTCACGCAGGGCAACTTTGTTCTGCATTTTTTCCTTGATTGCCTGGAGTTCTTCTAATGATTTCATAAGATTTATCCTTTCTATGGAAAAATATACTTTATTTCAGGTCGTCTTCCAAAGCCCATAAGCCTCGGTCAACGAACCTTGAATCCATTGCAATACCTCAAAACTGTTCAGAGGTATATCCCCCAACACCTCACGCAGAATGCGGGTATCGAGTTCTACCGTCTCCTGCCCCACACATTCGTGGCGGAAAAGAAAATCGGTATCGGGATGCCCTTGGACTAATGTGACCATCGTGCCGGTCACATCACCCAGCGGCGGGCAATCGATATGTGTGTGGTAAAAAACCGCTGTAACGGTCGTGCCGTGGTCTTGAGGATGACTTTTTTCATCCCGGGACTGCACCGTAACACTTCCGCCGGTCATTTCCGCTTCCAGCTTGAGCAGAGGCAGACCCAAGCCCACCGGGCGTGTCGTCCGTGTGGTGTAAAACGGGTCGGTCACTCGTCGCACCGTTTCCTCATCCATGCCACAACCGTCATCCTTGATCACGATGGTGAGCATGGTATCGGTCTGGGAAAGCAGGATCTCGGTCAGCGTTGCTCCGGCCTTGACCGAATTCTCAACAATATCCAGGATGTTCAGCGATAATTCTTTCATCGTCCCCTCCTAAGATATTTAATCAAATTCTGCCGCACCAAAGCACTGCTGTATGGCTCATCCTCGAGTTCCAGATACCGATCCTTATCACGGATATCCCACAAATAGTGGGCATCGCTGCCGATAACCGTAACACAGCGTTCCAGTGGATGCTCCTTGCGGTACTGCTCCTCCTTATCTCCATCGTGGAGTTCCACACAGGTAAACTCCGGGACGGGCGGCAAAGCACCAAGTACAGCAATAATACCATTAGCCTCCCGGTCAATATGCGCCGGGTAGCAGACCCCGCCGAAATGCTCAACCAAGCCCGGACTCTCCTCCACCGAAACGGTGGTGGCATTGCTCAGCAGGTCGGGCAATGTACCGATGACCTCATCGTTCTCATCCATGATCAGCTGATCACCGAAGATATCCGGCCGATTGGGAATGCGGATCAGGCGATGGCTGATCTCCTCATCAAAGGCCATAGCCGCTTCCAAAGTGGGAAACAGGCAGACCATGTGGATATCCTCCGCCGTGGTCAGTTCCATGCCGGGCACGGGAATGATGCCATGCTTGCGGGCCGCCTTAAAAAAAGCGGGACAATTACGGCAGGTGTTATGGTCGGTCAACGCCATGATCTGCAAGCCATTGAGCATGCCCATGCCCGCCAGATTGTTGGGTGTGTTTTCATTGTCACCGCAGGGGGACAGGCAGGAATGAATGTGCAGATCGTAATAATAGCGGTTCATAGATTGCCGGCCAGCATAAGCGCCGTTTGATAAGCACTCTGCTCGCTCAGAAGAATGTTAATGCCTTTGCTCTGTGCTAACTCAGCCACTCCTTCGTCGGGCGTAACGCCTTCAGCAAGGATGATGCAGGAGGTATCAGCCAAAGTAGCAACAGCAACGATATTGTTGTTGGACATGATGGTGATCCAGGCTTGATCGGCCTGTGCACGGCCCATGACCCAACTGAGAAGATCGCCGATGTATACCCCATGGATCTCTCGCTCCCCATCCGGCAGCGCCGCCGCCTTGAGGTTGGCCTTAGCCATCAATTCGTTAACTGTCATGGTCTTCCTCCTTCTGCGCAAGATACTGTTGAAGCTTCTCACGCATAGTCAGCACACAGTCGCTCATTTTTGCCGTTCCCTTGACCACATCCTCAGCAAATGCTCGACAGGTCGGCGCCCCGCAGGAGCCGCAATCAAGACCCGGCAGCTGATTTCTCAGCGCCTGGATATCGGCCAGCATCCGCATGGACTTGGCCATACTGTCACTCAACTGGGTGATAGGCTGATATTCCGGAATCTCATTGTAGAAATACTCTTCCGGGATATACTGCTGTTCGGGAGGCAGAAAATTACGTGACACCGGCAAGAAACGGCGCAGACTCTGCAGACGTGCCTTAGCAATAAAGGGGTTCTGCACCGTCATCACACCGCCCACACAACCGCCGGTACAGGCATTGAGCTCGACAAACTCGAGCTGGGGTATGTTTCCGTTCTCGATCTGATCGAGAACACGGATGACATTTTCGATCCCGTCGGCCGCCAGGTAATTGTCATTAAACAACGCCGTCGACTCACCGCCGGAGGAGGCCCAACCGATACCCATCATGCCGGAGGCCGACAGGTCATCGATCTGATCGGTGTATTTCATTTCATTGATCAGCTGAAAATAAATATCGCTGATCGAAACCACCGCATCCACCTGGCTCTTGTAGCCGGCAAAGCCGTTTTTTACATAGCTTGCCTTGGCCGGACAGGGAGAGATAAAGCAAACTCCGATTTCCTCGGGTTTCAGTTCCGGATGCTCCTTCAACGCCTTGTCACGCGCTAACTTTGCCGCCATTTCCATAGGAGGCAGCATATGCAGCACGTTCTCCTGCAAGGACGGGAAACGGAGCGAGATCAGTCGGACGACCACCGGGCAGGCCGAGCTGATTACCGGTTTTTTCACACCCTCGGTATTGAGATACAGTCGGGTGTAAGCGGAAACCATTTCCGCTGCCTGGGACACCTCATATACATCGTCAAAGCCGATGCGAAGCAACCCGTTTAAGACATAATCGACATCGTCCAGATTATCAAACTGGCCGTAAAGACTGGGCGCAGGCAGTGCGATCTTCCAACGGAAGCCGTCCATGGCGTCCAGCTTGCTGCATACCGCCTTTTTCGCCTTTTGAGGGCAGGTGCGGATACACTCGCCGCAGTCGATGCAGCGCCCCTCGTTGATGACCGCCCGTCCGTCACGGATACGGATGGCCTCGGTGGGACAGTGCCGCAGGCAGGTGGTGCAGCCGGTGCACTTATGTGCGTCCAGGAACACAGAATGCTCATATGTATGCATGAGTGGATACCTACCTGTTTGTAATCAAGGTCATTCCAGGTTAACACGCATGGTAATGCGAGTCCCCTTCCCTACCTCGGATTTAATCTCCATATGATCGGTATAGCGTTTCATATTGGGCAGACCCATACCGGCGCCGAAACCAAGCGACCGAATGGCGTCGGGAGCGGTGGAGAACCCGGCCTGCATCGCCTGATGGATATCGGCAATGCCGGGGCCGTTATCTTCCAAAATGATCTCAATGGCCTGTTCATCCACTTTCACCTCGGCATGACCGCCGCCGGCATGGATGACCATATTGATCTCGCCCTCGTACATGGCAATGGATACCCGTCGGATGATCTCCGGCGGAAGACCCAGCTGGCGCAGATTTTTCTTGATCTGCACCGATGCCTGACCGGCGGAGGTAAAGTTCTCACCGTCAACGTCAAAGTGGAAGCTTAACCCTTCACTCATGACTGCGTCCTCTTTACCTTGTTACCGACCAGCCCGTTGCTGTAAAGAATACCGCAGGCTTCGTACATCCGCTTTTCGGTAGCCAGCACCACAATGCCGCACTCCTCGGCCAGCCGCACCATTTCGGGCGTCGGCTCCTTGGCACGGACAAAAACGATGCAGCGCATGTCCATCATCTCTGCGGTGCGAATGACCTGAGCATTGACCAATCCTGTTAGCAGGACGGCCTGATCCTTGACATAGGCAAGAACATCACTCATCATATCACTGCCGCAAGCCGAATAGACATGATCACCCAAGCGATCTTCTCCCGCAATGACACGGGCATCCAGCAGCTGCTGTATGGTACAGATTTTCATACGGCAAATTTCCTTTTAGTCAGCGTATTTCGCCAGAATATCATCAACATCGTCGACGGTCAGACGGCCGTAGACTTCACCGTTGATGGTCAGAACCGGTGCCAGACCGCAGGCGCCGATGCAGCGGCAGGCGACCAGCGAGAATTTACCGTCGGGCGTGCACTCGCCGTTGCCGATCCCCAGTCTTTCACTCAGGCGATTGAAGATATCGCCGGATCCCTTAACGTAGCAGGCCGTACCCAGGCAGACCGAGATCTCATACTTGCCCTTAGGCTGGGTCGAGAAGAAAGAATAGAAGGTAACGACTCCATATACTTCCTCCAGCGATACATCCAGACCCTCAGCAACAGCGATCTGCACTTCCAGCGGCAGATATCCGTAAATATCCTGCGCTTTCTTGAGCACCTGAACCAGCGCACCCGGAACGGTTTTGTATTCCGCAAGCACCTGTTCGAGCTGGCTGTGCTTTTCAGGAGTGTCCTGAAAAGGGATCGATTCGTACTTGTTTTTCATTGTGTAAACTCCTCCTTGTATTGATCGATCACATCGGTTAAAAACTGTAAGAGGTGTTGTGCGCTTGACGCACTACACCTCCATTAGTATAAATGATTTTTACTAATTTGTAAATAGAAAAAACACAATAAAAAGCGGGATATTTGCACAATTTCGACAAATATCCCGCTTTCTTCATTCAAGCTCGAAAGCTCCGGTATATAATTGATAGTACGTGCCCTTGGCAGCAATGAGATCGGCATGGCTGCCCCGCTCGATAATGCGTCCGTGATCGAGCACCATGATCACATCTGAATCCATAACGGTAGACAGACGATGGGCAATAACAAAGACGGTGCGCCCCTCCATCAACTTATCCATACCCCTCGCCACGATAGCCTCGGTACGGGTATCGATCGAAGATGTCGCCTCATCCATGATCAGCACCGGCGGATCAGCCACAGCCGCACGGGCAATGGCGATCAGCTGCCGCTGTCCCTGAGACAGATTGGTACCGTTATTGGCCAGTTGGGTATCATATCCGTTGGGCAAACGGCTGATAAAATCATCGGCACCGGCAAGCTTTGCCGCCTCCCGACACTGCTCATCGGTGGCATCCAACCGACCGTAACGGATATTCTCCATGACCGTACCGGTAAAGAGATTGGTCTCCTGCAACACGATACCCAAACTGCGGCGCAGGTCATCCTTCTTGATCTTGTTGATGTTGATGCCATCATAGCGGATCTTACCGTCGTCAATATCATAAAAACGGTTGATCAGGTTGGTAATGGTCGTCTTGCCCGCACCCGTTGCTCCGACAAAGGCCACCTTCTGCCCCGGCTCGGCATAGACCGAAACATCATGCAGCACCGGCTTTCCCTCTTCATAGGCAAAGTCAACATTCTTCAATCGGACATCGCCAGCCAGTAAGGTGTAGGTGACTGTCCCGTCCTGGTGGGGATGCCGCCAAGCCCATTTGCCGGTACGCTCCTTGGCCTCGGTAATATTCCCTTTCTCATCCACATGAGCATTGACCAGCGTAACATAGCCCTCATCCGCCTCAGGCTTCTGATCCATCAGCGAGAAGACACGGGACGCTCCGGCCATACCCATGGCAATATGGTTGATCTGCTGAGATACCTGGTTGATGTTACCGGTAAACTGCTTGGTCATATTCAAAAAGGGCACGATAATGCTGATATTAAAAGCCATGCCGGATAAGCTCAGGTTAGGCACATCGGCCAACATCAGCACGCCTCCGACAATAGCAACAATGACATACATGATATTGCCCAGATTCATGATGATCGGGCCAAGCATGTTGGCATAGGCGTTAGCCCGAGAGCTATCCTCGTAGAGGTTTTGATTGATACGGTCAAAATCCTCGTTGCACTGCTTTTCCCGACAGAAGACCTTGACCACCTTCTGTCCGTTCATCATTTCCTGGATATAGCCTTCCGCCACACCCATGGATTTCTGCTGACGGACAAAGTACTTGGCCGAGCCGCCGCCGAATTTCTTGGAAACCAGCAGCATGACCACCACACCGACCAGCATCAGCAGCGTCAGCCAAACACTGAAGTAGATCATGATGGAAAAGACGGTAACCACAATAATACCGGCCTGCAACAGCGAGGGCAACGACTGGGAAATGAGCTGACGCAGGGTGTCGATATCGTTGGTGTAATAACTCATGATATCACCGTGCTTATTGGTATCAAAGAATTTGATGGGAAGATTCTGCATCCCGTCAAACATGGCGCAGCGCATCTTACTTAAAAAGCCCTGGGTCATATAAGCCATCAGCTGCGACTGCACGGTGACACAGATGATCGAAACCACATACAGTCCGATTAGCGTAAAGATCAGCGGCAAGATCTCCTGAGAAGCCGACGCCCAATCCCCAGTTTTATACCATTGCTCGATGATGGCAATGACACGCTGGGTAAACGTAGCCGGAATGGCAGCAGTAATAGCGGAGAAGATAATACACAATATGGTAAGCGGAAACAGTACGGGATAAGACTTGGCCAGCATCTTGAGGGTGCGCCCCATTGTGCCCTTGGTGGAAGTCGGACGTCCATGCGGCATGGCGCCGCGCGGCGGCATCTTACTCTTCATCATGGCCGTCACCTCCATTCGTTTGCTGCTCATAAACCTCACGATAGATCTCACTGCTTGACAACAGCTGCTCATGATTTCCTGCCGCAGCAACGGTACCGTTGTCCATGACAAGGATCAGATCGGCATCCTGCACCGAAGCGACACGCTGCGCAATGATGATCTTGGTGGTGTCGGGAATATACCGCTTAAAGCCGGCACGGATCAGCGCATCGGTCTTGGTATCGACAGCACTGGTCGAATCGTCCAGGATCAGTATTTTCGGCTTCTTGAGCAAAGCACGAGCAATGCACAAACGCTGCTTCTGTCCACCCGAAACGTTAGTTCCGCCCTGCTCGATATAGGTATCATAACCATCGGGGAAAGAGCGAACAAAGTCATCGGCCTGCGCCAGCTTGCAGGCTTCGATCATCTCCTCATCGGTGGCATGTTCATTACCCCAACGCAGGTTGTCCTTAATGGTACCCGAAAAGAGCAGGTTTTTCTGCAACACCATCGAAACGGCATCACGCAGCACCTGAATGTCATATTCACGTACATCCACGCCGCCCACCTTGACGCTGCCTTCGGTCACGTCATACAGACGGGAGATCAACTGCACCAGTGTCGATTTGCTCGAGCCGGTACCACCGAGGATACCGACGGTCATACCCGACTCAATATGCAGATCAATATCATCCAGCGCAAACCGCTGGGCCTTAGCCGAATATTTAAAGCGAACATTCTCGAAATCGATCGAGCCATCAGCAACCGCCATGACCGGATGCTCGGGATTGGTCAGCGTCGATTCCTCACCCAGTACCTCACCGATACGTTTGACCGACTCGGCCGACATGGTCAGCATAACATAGATCATCGACAGCATCATCAGCGACATCAAGATCTGCACACCGTAGGTCAACATGGCTGAGATCTGACCGACATCGATCGTGCTGCCCTGACTGGTAATAACCAGCCGTGAGCCAACCAGCAAAACAAAAACCATATTGAAATACATGCAAAACTGCATCAGCGGCGTGTTAAGAGCCACAATACGCTCAGCCTTAGTGAAATCCATACGGATGTTATTCGCTGCTCTGCCGAATTTCTCCTTCTCGTACTCCTCACGAGAAAAGCCCTTGACGACACGCATGCCTCGCACGTTTTCCTCGATCGACTCGTTGAGACGATCGTATTTCTTAAAAACAGCACGGAAAGCAGGCATGGCAAAACGAGCCACCAGCAAAAGTCCGATGACAAGAACGGGTATGACAACAACAAAGGTCGCCGCCAGCCAGCCGCCCATGATAAAAGCCATGACCACGGCAAAGATAAGCATCAGCGGGGATCGAATAGCGGTGCGGATGACCATCATGTAAGACATCTGTACGTGCTGGATGTCGGTGGTCATACGGGTGACCAACGATGAAGATGAGAACTTATCAATATTCTCAAAACTATAGGTCTGGATCTTATGGAATATATCCTGTCGCACATTTTTGGCAAAGCCGGCCGAGGCCTTAGAGCAGGTAAAGCCGCCCAGCGCACCGCAAGACAAGGATACCAGCGCCAGCGCCACCAGGATCAACCCGGTCGTGACGACCTCCTCAATAGGCGCACCCGCTTTAATACTGTTGACCAGATTGGCCGTAACAAAAGGAATGGCCACCTCGATCGCCACCTCTAAGACCATAAGCAAGCAGGTTATGATCGTCGGTTTCTTATATTCTCGAACACACTGCAGAAGCCGTCTATACATGAGTATCTCCTTTCCGTTCCGTCAAAAAAACGGTAGACTTCCAATAAAATCATTATAGACCTTTTTCTTCCTAATATCAAATGATTTTTTTGTGAACAAAAATGAGGCGGGTTATACCGCCTCAATGGACATGCTCATTTCCGCTTCCTTCAAAATTTATCCGAAAACAGCTTCGATCAAAATCGATCAAGCCATCCTTTTTCATCCGTGACAACTCGGCCGACATAGCCGAACGCTCCACCGACAGATAATCGGCCAATCCTTGACGGTCAAACGGTATGGTGAAGGTCCTTGTCCCGGCAGCTCCGGCCTGCTCGCTTAAATAGGACATCAGTTTTTCCCTCGTCGTGCGGCAGGACAGATGCCCCAGCTTACGGGTCAACCGCATATTTTTTCCCGCCATCACCGTGAGCAGATTCTCGATCAGCCGCTGGTGACAGGCGCACACCTTAGCGCAAGGGCTATAGATCCGCCATCCGGCCAAAAAGACTACAACCGTCTTCTCCCCTGCCACATATCCAACATCGGCCGGCTCGTCCTTCTGAAAAACAGCACTCTCGCCGAAAACGCTACCCGGACGATACACCTCTAAAATGTTGCGATCTCCACGATAGTCATCCCGCACCATCCAGACCGTGCCCGACACCACCAGACCAATCGCCGTCGGTGCCTCGCCAGACTGAAAGATATATTCATCGCGGTCATATTCTCTTTGTTTGGCCTGCAAGCATCCCAGCATGTGTTCTATATTCTCACTGCCGGCAAACAGGTCAAACGATGATAAGGTCTGTGAAAGATTCATATTTTCTCCCATATTTTTTTTGCTTTGTTGTTTTTCCAACATATTTTACCTCATTTTTCGGCTATAATCAAGATGTAAAACAAAACAATTTGGAGGTAATCTTATGGAATTCTATATTTGTAAACATTGCGGCAACATCATCACCTTTGCCCAGAACAAGGGCGTCCCCGTCGTCTGCTGCGGCGAAAAGATGCACAAACTCATCCCCGGCAGCGTCGATGCCGCCGTCGAAAAGCATGTTCCTCTTTATGATGTCCAGGGCGACAAGGTCACCGTCACCGTCGGCAGCACGTTGCATCCCATGACGACCGAGCACCTGATCGACTGGGTGGCTCTCGAAACCGAGCAGGGCACACAGATCAAGCGCCTGACCGCCGACAGCGAACCCAAGATTGAGTTTGCTCTCACCAACGGCGACACAGTCAAAAAGGTCTACGCTTACTGCAATCTCCACGGCCTGTGGGTTGCCGAATAAACACGCAAGCGGAGGATTATTCCTCCGCTTTTTCTTTTACGATCCGCCAGTCCTGACACAGTCGCTCAAAACTCCAGGCCGCATTGGCCGGCGATGTGGATGGCAAAACGATGGCCGGCGGATAGCTTTTCATGTGCTTTTGATACAACCGTGCCGCCGTCCCGCCGTTGACAAAAACGGCACGAATATCGGCCGCCTCAAATATGGGCGACAGATCATTCGGTATGGCATCCCGGATGCTGGCATCGCTCGACCCCGTGATCTCACAATCGGCGATCACATCCCATGCCGCAATACGATGCCGCAACAAAAAGGTGCGCTTCTCCTCCACCGTCCTTGGCGTTTCCTCTTCAAATAATGCCGCCAGCACACGCCAGTACCGATTCTGCGGATGCCCATAGAAAAAGCCCGATTCCCTCGACTTGACCGAGGGAAAGGAGCCCAATATTAAGATCCTCGACCGCTCATCATAGAGCGGCGGAATGGTATGCTGTAATCTCACATGATCATCTCCCCTCTCAGTATACAGCAAAATCTTTCAATTTTCTATTCACAGACACAAAAATGTGTTATAATGCAGAAAAAACCGAAAGGAATCTATGTTTATGCTTCTCACATCCAAAGACAAAACGGTCCAACTGTGTCCGAATCTCAAAAACGGCGAAGGCAACACCATCCTCGAAGGTTTCAAACCTGCCCAGGGCCTGCCTACCCACTACCGCCTGTTTGCCGAAATTCTGCTCGACCCCGGCTGCTCGATCGGCGAACACACCCACAACGGCGAAAGCGAGATCTACTATGTACTGGAAGGTATCGGTGAACTCGACGACAACGGCGTCATCCGCACCATCCACCCCGGCGACTGTGTCCTGTGCTATGACGGCGAATCCCACGCCCTGAAAAACAACACCGACACCCCCCTTCGCATCCTGGCCAGTGTCGTTACCAACAAATAAAAGACGGACTCAATCGAGTCCGTCTTTTAATATCCTTCTGCGTCTTTTCCAGTCTGGTAAACATGACTCCACCAGCCCATAAAATCTCGCATTATGCCCCCGCTCAAGCAGATGACACAATTCATGCACAATAACATATTCCAAGCATTCTTCGGGATAGGCACCCAAATAAGAACTGAGCCATACCCGCTTATCCTTGATATTACAACTGCCCCACCGAGTCTTCATGGCCCGCACCCGCCGCTCCTTGGTATGCACCCCGAGAAAAGGCTCCCATTTGTCAAAATACACATCCATATGAGCCTTGACCCAAGAAGAATCCGGTGTCAAGTTGATCGGCTTGTATTGCAGATGTTTTTCGATCCATCCTTGCTTTTGCTGCACAAAGGCATCAATATACTCTTTGCTGAGGCTGCGTGGGGCTGTCACAACGATCTGTCCGTCCCGCACCCGAATATAGACATGTTTGATTGCCTTTCTTTGCAGGGTATAATCCATCATTTGTTATAGGTCTTAGCCAGACCACCCTCGGCCGTTTCACGATACATAACCTTAAGATCTTTGCCCGTTTCATACATGGTATCAACGATCATATCAAAACTGATCTTGCGTGAGTCGGCCAAGAAATCAGCCAAATTCACAGCATGAAGCGCACGCATCGCCGCAATGGCATTGCGCTCGATGCAGGGAATCTGCACCAGCCCCAAGATCGGGTCACAGGTCAGCCCCAAATGATGCTCGATCGACATCTCGGCCGCATACTCGATCTGATCCAAATCAAGCTCGTACAGTTCGGCCGCCGCAGCCGCCGCCATAGCGCATGCGGTACCGATCTCAGCCTGACAGCCGCACTCGGCACCGCTGATGGAGGCATTGGTCTTGATCAGATTGCCAATGATGCCCGCTGTAGCTAAGGCATGAAAAATCTGCGTGTCGGTAAAATTGCGCTTGACCTGCAAATATTTAAGCACCGCCGGCAAAACACCGCAAGCCCCGCAGGTGGGTGCCGTGACGATCGTGCCGCCCGAAGCGTTCTGTTCGCTGACGGCATAGGCATAGGCGCAGATGAGTCGATTAGTCTTGGTCTCTTCGCTTTCGTCAATATGCTTTTGACGAAACAGATAGCGAGCCTTGCGCTGGGTGCCGATACCGCCGTGAAGCACACCCTCGGCCTCCAAGCCATCCTTGATAGCCTGCTGCATGACCTCCCAGACCTCGGCCAAATATTCCCATATCTCAATCCCTTCTCGCTCCTCGACATACTGCCAGATCCGCATATCCCGCTCACGGCAATATCGGGAGATATCGGCAAAGAAATTCCGGTCATACACCTCGCTATGCTCATCCGGCATTTCGCCCTCGGCCACTATCTCGCCGCCGCCGATGCTGTAAAACCGACGGCGTGCCATCTCCCCTTCGCCATCGTAAGCGATGATATCCATGGTATTGGGATGACGGTCGGTCGGCGTTTGTGTATCGAAAAGGATGGTGCAGTCCTTGCCTGTAAAGGCTTCCTGCAGTACATGATCGGTCATGTGTCCCTTACCGGTCTTGGCCAACGAGCCATAAAGGATGACCTCATAACGCACCGCCGACGGGATCTCCTCCAAAAAACGGCGTGCCGCTGCCAACGGCCCCATCGTATGCGAGGAGGACGGGCCACGGCCGATCCGATATAAGTAGTGTAGCGATTGCATGTCAAACACCCCTCTTTACCGATATTATATCATATCTTTATAAAAAAACAACCGGAAAGCCTCATGCTTTCCGGTTGTTTTACAAATTATCTTAATACATGCCGCCCATGCCGGGGTCTGCGGGAGCCGCAGACACAGGCTCTTTGATGTCGGCCACAAGCGATTCGGTAGTCAGCACCATAGAAGCAACGCTCGAAGCGTTCTGCAGAGCACTTCTGGTGACCTTGGCCGGATCAATGATGCCGGCACTGAGCATATCAACAAAGGTCTCGGTGTAAGCATCATAGCCGTAGTTCTTGGTGTTAGCCGAGAGGATCTTATCAGCAATAACAGCACCCTCGATACCGGCATTATCAGCGATCTGATAGATGGGCGCCTTCAGGGTGTTGAGAATGATGGTTGCACCGGTCTTCTCGTCGCCCTCGCAAGCCGCGATCACAGCCTCAACAGCCGGGATGGCCTGCAGCAGAGCCACACCGCCGCCGGGAACAATACCCTCTTCAACAGCCGCACGGGTAGCAGCCAGAGCATCCTCGATGCGCAGCTTCTTTTCCTTCATCTCAGTCTCGGTGGCAGCACCGACCTTGATCACGGCAACACCGCCCGAAAGCTTAGCCAGACGCTCTTGGAGCTTCTCCTTGTCAAATTCCGAGGTGGTGTTATCAATAGCCACCTTGATCTGCTGTACACGATCGGAGATGGCCTGGGAATCACCGGCACCGTCAACGATGATGGTGTTCTCCTTGCCGACCTTGACCTGACGAGCACGGCCAAGCATATCCACGGTAGCCGCCTTCAGATCATAGCCAAGTTCTTCACTGACAACAGCACCGCCGGTCAGAATGGCAATGTCCTGCAGCATCTCTTTTCTGCGATCGCCAAAGCCGGGAGCCTTGACGGCAACGCAGGTGAAGGTACCACGCAGTTTGTTAACGATCAGGGTAGCCAGCGCCTCGCCCTCGATATCTTCGGCGATGATGACCAGCTTGCGACCCATCTGCACCACCTGCTCAAGCAGCGGCAGGATCTCCTGGATGTTGGAGATCTTCTTGTCGGTGATCAGCAGCAGCGCATCGTCGATGATGGCTTCCATCTTCTCCGAATCGGTAGCCATGTAGGGAGAAAGGTAGCCACGATCAAACTGCATGCCTTCGACGACCTCGCTGTAGGTCTCGGCCGTCTTGCTCTCCTCAACGGTAATAACGCCGTTGGAGGTGACCTTGGCCATAGCCTCGCTGATCAGCTCGCCGATATAGTCATCGCCGGCCGAAATGGTGGCAACATGGGCAATATCCTTGTCGCACGATACGGCAACCGCATCCTTTTTGATGGATTCTACAGCAGCGTTGACCGCCTTCTGAATACCCTTCTTGACAACCATCGGATTGGCACCGCTGGAGATATTTTTGAGTCCCTCACGGATCATGACCTGAGCCAGCAGAGTCGCCGTAGTGGTACCGTCACCGGCCACATCGTTGGTCTTTGTGGCAACCTCTTTGACCAGCTGAGCACCCATGTTCTCAAAAGCATCTTCCAGCTCGATCTCTTTGGCGATGGTCACACCGTCATTGGTGATGAGGGGTGCGCCGTATTTCTTGTCAAGCACCACATTGCGACCCTTGGGGCCCATGGTGATCTTGACAGTATTGGCCAGTTTATCCACGCCGGCCTGCAGGGCCTTGCGTGCTTCTTCTCCGTAAATGATCTGTTTTGCCATTGTTCTGTTCCTCCTTATTCTACAATAGCGAGGATATCGCTCTGTCTGACAATGATATATTCCTCACCGTCCAGTTTGATCTCGGTGCCGGAATACTTGCTGGTGATGACCTTTTGGCCAACCGATACCGTCATGGTGACCTCGTTACCGTCTACCAGTCCGCCCGGGCCGACCTCAACGATCTCGGCCACCTGCGGCTTCTCTTTGGCTGATGCGGTCAGAATGATGCCGCTCTTGGTGGTCTCTTCGGCTTCCACCATCTTGACAACAACACGGTCAAGTAAGGGTCTAAGTTTCATACTATATGCCTCCTAAAAAACATAAAATTACAAAAAATCGGTAGATTTTAGCACTCAAAGAGGTTTAGTGCTAAAACCTACCAATGTTATAGCAAAATTTAGGCGTTTTGTCAAGGTTATCCAAGCAAATTTCACAAACAAATTTTCATTCAGTTTACTTGAGTGCTAACCGGCAGCACGACCTTGAGAGCGTTAGGCAAAAGTTCGATCTCAGCCTTTGTAGTCATCTCCACCTCACCGTCAAAAGAGATGGCAAAAGGGGCGTCGGAGGCGATGGTCATGCTCTTGCCTCTGCGTGTGCTCATCAGGTGGCGCAACGGCTCATGGTTGCCGACTTTGTATTTACTGACAAACCCTGTGATCTGCAAGCGTGACATGTTTTTCACCACCAGCGCATCGATCATGCCATCATCGACCGAAGCATCCGGCGCAGCCAAAAAACCGCCACCGTAAACACGGCCGTTGGCGGCAACCGCCAGTAGTGCCCGGCCCTTGTATATCTCTTCCCCGTCAACCATAACCTGCATGTTGTTACCCAATTTCTGAATAAAGGTATAAAACAAGGCTATGTAATAGGCCAGATTACCGGTAAAAAACCGCTTAAATTTATTGACATTTCCGGCTACCATGGCATCAAAACCGCAGTTGATGATGTTCATCGATATCCGATCACCGCACCTAAGCAGGTCGATCGGACAGGCCTCCCCTTCAATCAGCGCCTTCATGTCGGTAAAATCATGATCGGGAAAGGACTTAACAAAATCGTTTCCCGTACCGTTGGGGAAAGGTGCGATCTCGATATTTTCTGCCGCATAGCAGCCCGACACCGTTTCGTGCAATGTGCCGTCCCCGCCGATGCAATACAGACGGGTCGGTTCCCCCAAGGCAGCCGCCTGAGCGGCGATCTCGGTGGCATGATCGGGATATTCGGTCAGTTTGATCTCATACGGCTCATCCTTATCGGCAAAAATAGCTTGGATGCGGGATATGATCTCTTCGGCATTCTTTTTCTTTCCGGCAACCGGATTGATAATGAAAAGATGTTTCATTTTACTTCCTTATAAAAAAGACGGGCCGGAAGGGCTCCGGCCCGATACTTATTTGAGTACGATGGTATCTCCGATCTGGCTCTCCTGCCGCTTTTCACGGTCACGCAGGATCTCCGGCTCGGCAACGCCCTTGGCGCAATCTTCGGTAATGATCACTTTATAGATCTCTTCATCACCGGGAATCTCATACATGAGTTTGCCCATGATGCGCTCCATGATCCCACGCAGTCCACGTGCGCCGGTGTTGCGCTCGGCCGCCTTGGCGGCAATGGCTCGCAGTGCGCCGTCGGTAAACTCCAACTCGACGCCGTCCAAGCCAAGCAATTCTTTATATTGCTTGGTCAGGGCGTTTTTGGGCTCAGACAGGATACGGACAAAGGCATCCTCATCCAGCGAATCCAGCGCCACAATGACCGGCATACGGCCAACAAGCTCGGGGATCAGGCCGAATTTGACCAGATCATAAGGCTCTGCCAGTTTCAGATACCCCTCTTTGATCTTCTCCTTACGGGAGCGAACATCAGCCCCAAAGCCGAGGGACACCTTCTCCGTCCGCTTTTCAATGACCTTATCCAGGCCATCAAAGGCGCCGCCGCAGATAAAGAGAATATTGCGGGTATCGATCTGAATCAGTTCCTGATGCGGATGCTTGCGCCCACCCTGCGGCGGTACGCTGGCAACCGTACCCTCCAAAATTTTCAAAGGCGCCTGCTGTACGCCCTCACCCGACACATCACGGGTGATCGACGGATTCTCACTCTTTCTGGCGATCTTGTCGATCTCATCAATATAAATGATACCGTTTTCCGCCAAACTGATATCAAAATCCGCCGCCTGAATCAGGCGCAGCAAAATATTTTCCACATCCTCGCCGACATAGCCGGCCTCGGTCAGTGTTGTAGCATCGGCAATGGCAAAAGGCACCCCCAGCGCCTTGGCCAGCGTTTCAGCAAGCAAAGTCTTGCCGCAACCGGTCGGCCCAAGGAAAAGCACATTGCTCTTTTGCAGCTGGACATCGGGGTCGTTCTGAATGCCGATGATTCTCTTGTAATGATTATATACGGCTACAGCCAGCGCGATCTTTGCCTCATCCTGCCCAATCACATGCTCATCCAGCATCGCCTTGAGCGCCTTGGGCTTGAGCAACTGGATCTCCTGCCGACTCCCCGTCGTGGGCAGCGGCTTGTCGAGGATCTGCATGCACAACTCAACACACTCGTCGCAGATATAGGCATCGTTCATGCCGGCGATCAGCTTATCCGCCTGCTCCCTCGGCTTGCCGCAAAAGGAGCAGAAGGCACCGTCCCCGTAGTTGTTATTCGCCATTGCTAACCTCTTTTTATCTCTTTTCGATGACCTTGTCGATCAGTCCGTATGCCAGCGCCTCTTTTGCCGACATAAAATTGTCGCGCTCGGTGTCACGCTCGATCTCCTCCAACGGACGCCCGGTGTTGGCAGCCAGGATGCTGTTGAGCTTTTCACGGGTCTTGCGGATATGATCGGCATGAATGATGATATCCGAGGCCTGACCCTGTGCGCCACCCAGCGGCTGATGGATCATGATCTCACTATTGGGCAGCGCCAAACGCTTACCCTTCGCCCCTGCCGATAATAGGAAGGCACCCATCGACGCAGCCATGCCGACACAGATGGTCGACACGTCGCACTTGATGTAGTTCATGGTATCGTAAATGGCCATACCGGCAGAAACCGAGCCGCCCGGACTGTTGATGTAGAAGCAGATATCCTTTTCATTGTCCTGCGCTTCCAGATATAAAAGCTGGGCAACGACCAACGAAGCCGTCGTATCATTGACCTGATCAGACAGGAAAATGATGCGGTCGTTAAGCAAGCGCGAATAAATGTCGTAAGAACGCTCACCACGATTGGTCTGCTCTACGACCATCGGCACTAAACTCATAAATTCATTCATTCTGTCAGTACTCCTTTACACAATACTTAACTAGTATACTCGCCTTTGGAAAGAATATTATTCTTCAGTCTTCTCTGCCGCCTTTTTGGTGGTCTTCTTGGCAGCAGCCTTCTTCTCCTTCTTAACAGTAACCTTGGCATTGGCTACAACAAATTTCAGCGCCTTGTCAACAGCGATATCCTGAGTCATCTGATCGGCAGGCAGGAAGGCCTTGACCTGATCCAGCTCAATGCCGTACTGCTCGGATACACGCTTGTACTCGGCTTCCAGCTCATCCTCACCAACCACTACGCTCTCAGCCTTAACGATCTCTTCCAGAGCCAGGCGGGCGCGGACGGTCTTATCGGCACGCTCCTTGAAGGAAGCACGGAAATCTTCCATCTTCATGCCGGTGTATTTCAGATAGGTCTGCACATCCAGACCCTGCTGACGCATGTTCTGATCATATTCGTTGATCATGGTATCGATCTGCTGCTCAACCATGGCATCGGGAACATCAGCGGTCATACCCTCAACGATCTTCTCCATGATGGCTTGCTCAACGGCTCGGTCAGCCTGGGCATCCATGTACTCGGTCATCTTCTTCTTCAGATCGGCCTTGTACTCAGCCAGGGTATCAAACTCGCTGACATCCTTGGCAAACTCATCGTCCAGCTCGGGCAGCTCTTCAAACTTGATCTCATGGATCACGCACTTAAACTCGGCAGCCTTGCCGGCCAAGGACTTCTCATGATACTCCTCAGGGAAGGTCACGCTGACAACAACATCCTCGTCAATGTTCTTGCCTACCAGCTGCTCCTCAAAACCGGGAATAAAGGAACCCGAACCGAGGGTCAGGCTGTGATTCTCGGCCTTGCCGCCGTCAAAGGGCACGCCGTCAACCGATCCGTCAAAATCAAGAACGACAGTATCACCCATCTGAGCGGCACGGTCGGTCACATCAACGGTGCGGGCATGAGCCTTCTGCACATGCTCGAGTTCATGATCGACCTGAGCATCGTCCACCTTGACCTCTGCCTTCTCGGCCTCAATGCCCTTGTACTCACCCAGAGTGACCTCAGGACGGACAGGAACTTTGGCAATGAGCACATAGCCCTTATCGTCTACGCTCTTGATGTCGATCTCGCCGGGAGCAACAACATCCAGGCCAGCCTCTTCGACGGCCTTGTCATAGGCTTCACCGTAGGTCTTATTGATGGCCTTTTCATAGAACATGCCCTTGCCGTACATCTTCTCGATGATGTTGCGGGGCGCCTTGCCCTTGCGGAAGCCCTTGATGGCAATGTTGGGAGCGGCTTCGGCATAGGCCTCGTCCACGGCATTGGTAAATGCCTTACCGGTGACGGCTATTTCAAGCTCGACTACGCTTTTTTCGAGTTTCGTTACGCTGTTGATCTTCATGGGTGATTTCCTCCGAAATTTTCTTTAATCAATTAGTAATTTTAACATAGAGAGAAGGTAAATTCAATATCAAATTGTGAAATTATTCCTCTAAAAAGTCCTTCAAACGCTTACTGCGGGACGGGTGGCGCAGTTTACGCAGCGCCTTGGCCTCGATCTGACGGATACGCTCACGGGTCACGTTAAAGTCACGCCCCACCTCTTCTAGGGTGCGCATCCGACCGTCCTCCAGACCAAAACGCATTTTCAGCACTCTGGCCTCACGATCGGTCAAAGTCTTGAGCACATCCTCCAGCTCTTCCTTAAGCATGACCTGCGAGGCGGCATCGGACGGCGCAGTAATATCCTCATCCGGGATAAAGTCACCCAGATGGCTGTCCTCCTCCTCGCCGATCGGTGTTTCGAGCGGAATGGGCTCTTGTGCGATCTTGAGCACTTCGCGGATCTTTTCGACACTCATGCCCATTTCCTGCGCTACCTCTTCAGGCTTTGGCTGACGGCCTAACTCCTGTAACAGCTGCCGCTCCACACGCATGACCTTATTGATGGTCTCCACCATATGCACCGGGATGCGGATGGTGCGTGCCTGATCAGCTATGGCTCGGGTAATGGCCTGACGGATCCACCAGGTCGCATAGGTCGAGAACTTATAGCCCTTGGAATAGTCAAACTTTTCCACCGCTTTGATCAGTCCCATGTTGCCCTCTTGGATCAGATCCAGGAACATCATGCCGCGACCGGCATAACGCTTGGCAATACTGACGACCAAACGCAGGTTGGCCTCACTCAATTTGGCACGGGCCTCTTCATCACCCTCCGCCATTCGCTTGGCCAGTTCCTGCTCCTCCTCGTTCGACAACAGAGGCACACGGCCGATCTCCTTAAGATAGATCTTGACCGGGTCGTCGACCGAAATACCCTCATTGGAAAGCACTTCTTCGAGATTGTTGGATTTGAGGATCTCGCTGGTATCCTCTTCCTCCTCCACCAACTCCTCATCGGGAATCTCGTCAAAGGTCTTATCCACGATCTCGATCTGCATGCTTTCCAGCGATTCCATGATCTTTTCAAACTGATCCTGCGTCAGCGAAACCTCGGCAAAAGCTTCGGCGATCTCTTTTTGAGAAAGAACACCCTTTGCACGACCTTCTTCGATCAGATTTTTCAGCATCTGCTTTTTGTCCGGTTTTTCACCGCCAGTGCCGGATTGCACCAATTCATCATTCGGCATAACGATTACTCCTTTCTTTTATAACCCTTTTTGTTTTGCTCTAAAAATCGACGGATAGCCTCCGGATCCTCTCCGGACATATCGCCACCCTGCGCATGCAACACCCGTGCATAATCACAGGCCTGCCTTAGCTCATTATCGGCCGCCACCGCCGTAACGGTGTACTGAGTCAGCCGTGCCACCTCCTCGGTGGTCAGATGTTGGGCCAACGCCGAAATGGACACGGTGCTGTTTTGCTCGATCTGCTGTCGCAGCAATCGGAAGATATTGCGGTTAAACTGGGTCACAAAATCCTCTTCGGTCACCGGCGGATCAAGCTTTTGATAATAGTCCGGATGCTTGAGCAGCGTGGCGATCAACCCTTCCTCGGCACGAGCCGCCTTGAGATTGCCACTCTTTTCGGGATTGATGCGGTCACGCACGCCCGACATCTTGTCCATTTCCTCCCGGATCTGCTTTTTCCTGGCCGCCGCCTCACGATTGTCGGTTATGTGCTTGATCTCGGCCCGTATAAACTCGGCCGAAATGCCGGTCTCCTCAGCCACCCGAGCAATGTAGACCTCTCGCTCGACCGGGCTGCGTATCCCGGCCAACACCGCCGAAGCCTTTTTCAGATATTCGGACTTATCTTCGGGGATGGAAAGATCAAAATTCTTGCGCTCCTTAGCCAGCAAAAACGAAATCTGACTGCCCGAGCCATCCAATAAACGTGAAAAACGCTGCGCCCCGAATTTCTGGATATACTCGTCGGGGTCTTTCGCACCGCTTACGGTAAGAATCCTCACCTTGATGCCGGTCTCTTCAAAATATCGAATGGCCTTATTCATGGCCGTCTGTCCCGCTTCATCCGAGTCCAAACACAGGATGATCTCCTTGGCATAACGAGCCGCTAAACGGGCATGTTCGGGCGTGACCGCCGTACCCAGCGGTGCAACCGCAAAGGGGAAACCTGCCTGGTGCAGGCTGATCACATCCATGTAGCCCTCACACAGCAGCAGCCGCTCTCCCGGCGCATTCTTGGCAAAGTTAAGAGCAAAAAGCACTTGGCTCTTCTTAAATACCGGCGTGTCCGGCGAATTGAGATATTTTGCTCCGCCGCCGCTTTCTAAAATACGGCCGCCAAAGGCGATCACATTGCCTGTGGTATCAATAATGGGGAAAATAACTCGATTGCGGAAACGGTCGTAATACCCGCCCTTTTGCCCTCGCAGAGCCAATCCCGCCGTTTCGATCTGCTCCTTGGTAAAGCCTTTGCTCGTCAAATGTCGGATCATATCGTCCCAACTGTCGGGCGCATAACCCAGACCGAATCGGGTTATGGTCGATGGCGAAAGATGACGGGCCTTAAAATAATCCCTTCCCTTTTGTCCGATCGGGCTTGTCAGATTCTGATGAAAATGACGGGCGGCCTCCTTGTTGATGGCCAACGTCACAGCCCGCCGCTGGCGGTATTCACCCGCCCCTTCCCTCTCGGGGACCTGCATGCCGTAACGATCGGCCAAGAAGTGGACGGCGTCCATATAGTCCAGCTTTTCTATGTTGCGGATAAAGGTAATGACATCCCCGCCATTGCCGCAACCAAAACAGTAATAAGACTGCGAATCAACATAAACGGTAAATGACCCGGTCTTTTCGCTGTGGAAAGGACACAGACCGACAAAACGGTTTCCGGCACGGCGCAGCGTCACATACTGCGACACCACATCCTCAATGGTGGCGCGGCTTTTTAATTGTTCGATAAACAGATCGAAATCAGCGCGTGCCATATACTCCGTCCTTTCTTTTTATTTCATCCAAAAGGTAGGCAGATACAATTCACTGTATTTGCTCACCGCATAATTATCAGTCATACCTGAAATGTAATCGCAGGCGGCACGGGGCACGCCCTCTTTTTCGATGATCAACTGATATTCTTCCGGCATCTGCTCGGGATGTTCGGAAAAATACAGGTACAGTCGCTTCACGATCTCCTCGGCCTTTTTCTCTTCCACCTTGGCAGCCGAAGAAATATAGACATTATCAAACATAAACTGCAATAACTGAGCATGAGCATGTTTGACGGTTTTCTCCATTTCTATACAATCCTTGCCACGGCTCTCTTCCACCACCGCACGGATCATGGTGTTGAGTCGCTGTCGGGAATTAGCGCCCAGCACCTCGGTGATCTCAAAGGGCAGATCCCCGTTTTCCAGGATCCCGCCACGTATCGCATCATCCACATCGTGATTGGCATAGGCGATCTTATCGGCATAGCGAACGATCTGTCCCTCCAGCGTCTTGGCCCAAATCTCTCCCGAATGATGCCCGATGGCATCGACCGTCTGCTCGGTAAGATTCAGCCCCCGCCCTGTCTTTTCCAGCGTGGTCACGACCCGTACGCTCTGCTCATAGTGGTTAAAGTCATGCGGACAGACCTCACGCAGGGCACGCTCACCGGCATGGCCGAAAGGAGTATGTCCCAGATCATGTCCCAAAGCCGCCGCCTCCGCCAAATCCTCATTGAGCGACAGGGCACGTGCCATGGATCGGGCGATCTGCGCCACCTCCAGCGTATGGGTCAGACGGGTGCGGTAATGATCCCCCTCCGGGGAAAGAAAGACTTGTGTCTTACGTTTAAGCCTACGGAAGGAATTGCAGTGGAGAATGCGGTCACGGTCACGCTGAAAGGCGGTACGCATATCACATTCCTCTTCGGCATGAGCACGAGTGGCATCAACCGAATGTGCCGCATTGGCCGAAAGATATTCCCTCTCCCGCATCTCAAGCATTTCACGAACGGTCATATTCCCTTCTCCCTTCATAGGCTTCTATATAGTAATACGCAGAAAATCGCAAATTTCCTTTTTTTATTTCAAAAACCCGATAAATTTTTCGCCGCTTTCTTCACAAACGGCCACGCCGGCGCTGATCTCCTGTACGCAGGCCTGCAGCGGCACGACCATGTCGGGCGCACAAGAAAGGGTAAATGACACATCGACACCAAACTGCGGCTGAGAAATATCCCCGCCCCGCACCGTCAAGGCTGCACACAGCTTGTCGTAAACAGGATAAGGACAGCGCACCGTCAGGATCTTGCACATACGCATCTCCAAGATCCCCGCTGCCTCCACCGCTATCTTGGCCGCCTTGGCATAGGCACGGGTCAATCCGCCCGCACCCAGTAAAATGCCGCCGAAATATCGGGTGGCCACCACACAAACGTCGGTCAGTTCTTCCCTCCGCAGTACCCCCAGCATCGGCTGTCCGCCGGTGCCCGACGGCTCACCCGCATCGGAATAGCGCATGGTATTGTCCTTGCGCAAGATATAGGCGTACACATGATGCCGTGCCTGCGGATGCTGCGCCTTGATCGACTGGATAAAGGCAATCGATTCCTCCTCCGTCTTGACCGGACACAGCGAGCCAATAAATTTGGATTTCTTCTCAATAAAGAAATCCTCGGCCGATTTGGCCGCTGTCAAATAATTCATACCTTCAGCAGCTCCAGCAGCACGTCCACCATCTTTTCCAGTGCAAATACCGGAACGAACTCATGAATGCTGTGGAAATTGGCGCCGCCGGTGCTCAGATTCGGACAGGGTAAGCCTTCATAGGACAGGCGTGCACCGTCGGTACCGCCACGAATGGCGATGATCTCCGGCTCAACACCAACCGCCAGCATAGCCGCCTTGGCGTTATCGATCAGCTCCATGTGCGGCAGGATCTTTTCCTTCATGTTATAGTAACTGTCTTTCATATCCAGCACAAAACTGCCTTCGCCCCATACCCCGTTGAGATAGTCCACAAGATTACGGACAAAGACCTTACGTGCTTCAAATGTTTCACGGTCGTGGTCACGAATGATCATGCCCAGCACCGTTTTGGATTCATCACCCTCGATGCCGGTCACATGGTAAAAGCCTTCATAGCCTTCGGTATGAGCCGGTGTTTCGTGGGCAGGCAGCATGGAGATAAAGGCATTGGCCATCAGCACGGCATTTTTCATCTTGTTCTTGGCCGAGCCGGGATGGATGTTGACGCCATGGACGGTCAACTTGACGCCGGCGCCGTTAAAATTCTCATATTCGATCTCGCCCAGCTCTCCCCCGTCAACGGTGTAGGCCACCTTAGCCGGAAACTGAGAGAAATCAAAGTGGTCAGCCCCTCGGCCGATCTCCTCATCGGGGGTGATGCAAACGGCCACGCCACGATGCTTGAACTCCGGGTGCTCGACCAGATATTCGATAGCCGAGAAGATCTCGGCCACACCTGCCTTGTCATCGCCGCCAAGTAGGGTGGTGCCGTCGGTCACGATCAGATCCTTGCCGATATACCGCCCAAGGCTGGGGAATTCCTTTTTCTTGATGGACACACCATGCCCCAGTTCAATATCGCCGCCCTCATAGCGTACGATGCGGGGCTTAACATCTTTGCCCGACACATCGGGCGAGGTGTCCATATGGGCGATCAGACCCAGATTCGGCTCGTTTTCACAGCCAAAAGAGGGGGGGAAATAGCCGTAAACATAGCCAAAATCGTCCATTTTTGCGTTTTTTAGGCCCATTTTTTGCAGTTCTTCGGCCAAAAATGCGCCTAAAATCTTCTGTTTTTGAGTCGAAGGCACCGTTTCCGAGGTGTCATCCGATCGGGTATCAAAAGCAACATAGGATAAAAAACGATCCAGTACAGACATAATATTCTCCTTACAGGATGATAAGATCTTTGCGGCTTTCGGTCAAGTTCAGGCAGCCATCCTCAGTGACATAGACCATATCCTCGATGCGTACACCGAACTTGTTTTCCAGATAGATGCCGGGCTCGACCGTCATGATGGTGCCGGGCTGCAAAATGGTGTCACAACGCATATTAAAATTGGGGTTTTCGTGAATTTCAATGCCGACGCTGTGACCAAGCCCATGGCCGAAGCAGCCCTCATAGCCTGCCTTATAGATGATATCACGGGCCACCCGATCAATATCTTTGCAGACAAGACCGGGGCGCACGGCATCCAATGCCGCCTGCTGCGCCTGAAGCACCGTATCGTAGACCTTTTTCTGCTCTTGGCTCACCTGACCGACCGCTACCGTACGAGTCATGTCCGAATGATAGCCCTCGACGATGGCGCCGAAATCCATGGTCAGAAGATCGCCCGACTCGATCCGTTTGTCAGTGGGCACACCATGAGGCAGCGACGAATTTTTTCCCGAAACAACAATGAAATCAAAGGAAACGCCTTCGCTGCCGAGCTTTCTCATGTAAAACTCCATGTCCAGCATGACATCCTTTTCGCTGCGGCCGACCTGGATGCGGTCGAGAATATAGGTAAAGGTATCGTCGGTCAGTTTCTGCGCCTTTTGGATGAGCGCCAGTTCCTCACGGGTCTTGATGGCACGCATCTGTTCGAGCAGCACATCCATCGTATTCTCAGTCAATACCTCGACCCCTTCAAAGGCCTCAGCATATCCCTTCATGGCCGACACAGAAGCCGAGTAAGTTTCCAGATACAAGCGTTTGATGCCGTGCTTGACCAGCAAATCCTTGATCTCATCGTTGGAGCGGTTGGACAGTTGCACCGTGCAGGAGGTCACGACGTTTTTGGCCTTCTCGACATAACGAAAATCAATGAGGAAATAGGCGGCATCACAGGTGATCAGCACCGAGCCGGCACTCGACTCAAAGCCGGTGAGATAAAAACGGTTGGCAACCGAGGTAACCAGCAGGGCCTCGTTATTCTCCAAATGTTTCTGAATAGTCTCCACTCTTGTCTTGATCATAGTTACAGCTCCTTTAAAATTCGGCATACATAGTCATAGGTGCGTGCGGTCGAGGAAATACTCAACCGCTCACGGGAGGTGTGGATATCCCGCATATCGGGGCCGAAGGACACAGCGTCCAGTCCCGGCATCTTCTCACAAAACAGACCACATTCCAGCCCGGCATGAATGGTCAGCACCTGCGGTGCTTTGCCAAACATGTTTTGATAAACATCGACCATGGTATCCCGTAATTTAGACTGTTTGCGATACTCCCAAGCCGGATAGTGTCCGCCCTTTTCGGCGCTGCCGCCGCAGGCACGGGCGACCTCGATCACACGATCGCACAAGGCATCCCGATTGGCATTGATGCCGCTTCGCACCGAGAAATGACAAACGGCACTCTCCCCTTGTATTTCGAGGATACCGAGATTGAGCGAGGTTTCGACCAACCCGTCAATATCGGCACTCATAGCGGTAATGCCGTTGGGAACGGTGGCCAAAAATTGAATCAATCCGTCAGCCTGATAGCCGTCAAAAATCTCGGCCGGCGTAACGGTAATGGAAAAATCAGGATCGTTTTCATTATCATGATCGCCGACAAAAGCCTGTGCCTCCGATACGACATCGGCATCGGTCATAATAACGGCATGGCAGGTGCGGGGGATGGCATTGTCCTTACTGCCGCCGCCCAGCTCCCCTATCGTTAACGGGCCAAGGCTATGAAGAAAACGACCCATCATGATGTTAGCGTTATACCGCCCTTTATCGATCTCAACGCCTGAGTGGCCGCCGCGCAACCCCTTAATCTCGACCGTATAGGCCTTTCCTGTGCCTTTCGCCTTTGTCAGCCCGAATTGAGCCGTCACACGGGCACCGCCGGCACAGCCGACGGTCAGCACCCCCTCCTCTTCCGAATCGGCATTGAGAAGGATGCGTCCCTCTAATTTCGAACAATCCAGCCCAATGGCGCCATCCATTCCCGTTTCCTCATCGGTGGTAAAGAGGGCCTCGATGGCGGGGGCAGGCAGAGATCTATCTTCCAAAACGGCCAGCGCCATAGCCACAGCTATGCCGTCATCACCGCCGAGAGTCGTCTGCTTGGCATAGAGCCAATCGCCGTCGATCAACAGCCGCAGGCCGTCCTTGGTAAAGTCCAGGTCGCAATCGACATCCTTTTCGCAGACCATGTCCAGATGCCCCTGAAAGATCACCGTCGGATGATCCTCATACCCGGGAGCGGCCGGCTTACGGATGATAACATTGTTATAATGATCTTGCTCAGCGTCCAGCCCCAACCGATCTGCCACCGACATGCAATAGTCGCTGATAGCCTTGGTATTGCCCGAGCCGTGGGGGATGGCGCATATTTGTTCAAAATAGTAAAATACCCGTGAGGGTGAAAGATGTTCTAACATAAAAGCCTCCTTTATTGCAGCCAGAGCAGATCATGGGACGAAGCCACCGTATCGACGCCATAGACAAAGAGGACATCGGTATAGCCTTCCTGCAAGACATAGTCGGATACCGTTTGCCGACGGAAATGGCGCAGATCGATCATGTCGATCTGGCCGTAATGCTCGGCCAGAAACGGTACCAGGGTATGCGCAAACGAATCTTTGATGACAAGCAGTTTGCCTTGTCGGTCTTGGTTGATGACCCGCACACGGGCATGGTTGCCATCCAGATAGACGGTATACTTATCCATTGTATCCAGCGCATCACGGAAAAAGACGCTGTTGTAGGTGATCGGCGCAGGCATAGCATCATCCAGTATCTCAACGGTGAGAGCCGTGTTGCTTTGCCATAACTCCATGGTATCGGGCGCAATCGACCAAAATCCGGCCTTGGCATAGGACGTACCATAGAAATCGTTGATCGTTTCTTTGGCAAAGACCGACGAATCGAACGGTGTAAAACCAAGAGCGTCAGCACAAGCCAAATAAGCCTGATAGGCACCTTGGCTCGTCCAATGGTGATCGGTACGGTAAAAATGCGAGGCGTTCAGTATGGGTTTGATTTTTGTAAAGTCGATCAACTGTTCGTCGACACGACCTAAGATCTCATCATCGTGATAGGGGGCGTGAAGAGCCGGAAGTCCTTCCGGATCGAGAGAGCCGACCGAAGGAACAACCATATAGTAGGCATTCAGCCCCGTCGCATCAACAAAGTCTGTGAGGGCGGCACAGTTGCGGTCGATCATCGCCGTATCGACAGCAGTAGGGGCCACATACAGTCGCTCATGAGCGCCGAGGTAAATGCCGTTTTGGCCGGTTCTCCCCGACAGCCGCTCGGCATAGGCATGGATGCCCACCCAGGTGCTGCGAGCCGGGAAATGATCGGACAGATAGGTTTCGGCCGCTTTACCGAAGTTGCCGGAAAACAGTTCATTCGCCGACAGGGTTGGCTTATCGGACAGTTTGCGGCGCTCCAATTCCGACATATCCTGCTTGGGCAAAATCAAAAACAACAAGGCAAAGACGGCAATAAAGCAGACAAAAACCGCAATCAAGATCCATTGGTGGATGCGTTCATTCTTCATACCGTCACCTCAGAACTGATAATACAAGAAGGGATTATAGCTTTGGCTGACCAGCGCTGCCGTACAAAGCACCAGTCCCAGAGCCACGGCAACCGTTTCGAGAATGCGACCGGCCGACGTTGACGCCAACTTACCGTGGATCATCTTACCAAGCGGCGTGGCCGCCAGGATGGCTATCAGCATCAGCGGCAGATAGGACAAAACGGTATAGCCGCTCTCCCCTGTTACCGCTGTTGTGCCAAAGGCAAACAGACGGCCAAAGAAGACACCCATTTGGGTCATATCGGTAAAGGAGAAGATGACCCAGCCAAACAAAACCAGGATAAAGGTGATGGGCATGGTGAGTGCCGACGGTGCTTTTTCCAGCACACGGCGCAACACAAAGCGCTCCAGCACCAGCAGCACAAAATAATACAGACCCCACAAAATAAAGTTGGTGCTTGCTCCATGCCACAGACCGGTGACAAACCAGACGATCAGCAGGTTGCGGATCTGTTTGGCAACACCCTTGCGGTTGCCGCCCAGCGGGATATAAAGATAATCACGAAACCAGGTAGACAGAGAGATATGCCAACGACGCCAGAAATCGGTGATGCTTTTGGCGATATAGGGATAGTTAAAATTCTCCAAAAATTCAAAGCCGAACATACGTCCCAGGCCGATGGCCATATCGCTGTAGCCGGAAAAGTCAAAATAGATCTGCATGGCATAGGCCAATATCCCAAACCAGGCCGCCAGCCAACCGCCCTGTGTATCGGTGCAAAGGGCGTCCCACACAAGACCCATCTGATTGGCGATCAGCACCTTTTTAGCCAGACCGACCACAAAGGTCTTGATGCCGCATGAGAACTGGGCTATATTTTCATGACGCTCATCCAACTGTTCCTGCACATCCCGGTAACGCACGATCGGACCGGCGATCAGCTGAGGAAACAAGGATACATAGGTTCCGAAGGACACCAGGCTTTTCTGTACCTTGGCCTGGTTGCGATAGACGTCGATGGTATAGGACATGCTTTGGAAGGTATAAAACGAGATCCCGACCGGTAGCGGAATAATGGGGACCATAAGGCCGCCCAGGCCCGGGAGTTGTTTGAGCAAAGACGCAACAAAACCCGTATACTTAAACACTGCCAGCAGTCCAAGGCTTGCCACGACCGACAAGACCAGGAACAGTTTGGCCTTGCGGGCATCGCTGCGGTACTTGCCGATGAGCAGGCCGCAGACATAGTTGATCACGGTGCACACGGCCATCAGCAGGATGTATACGGGTTCTCCCCATCCGTAGAATATGATATTGGCAAAGAGCAAAAAGGCGTTGCGAAACCGACGGGGCACCAGATAATAGATCCCCAGCACAAGAGGAAGATATGCAAATAAAAAGATCAGGCTGGAGAATACCACAGACCCGGCCTCCCGTTTTTTAATTTCCTACGATTTGCGCAATCACCGTTTGCGCCTGTGACGGCTGGTCGCAGACGCAGATAAAGACATAGTTTCCGTGGGTCTCGATCACGGCATTTTTAAGCTTAGGCACTTCCTGCGGGCCGTAATCGGAATAGCCGTCGATCATATAGTCCATATGGGCGTCAATAGCGGCTTGCACTTTCGTTAGACTTGCGTCTGCAACCTCGATGACAAACAGTTCTTCGGCTGTCGCACCGGTCGATACATAGCCGGCGGCGCTTACCACTTCATTCTCGGTCAGTGCGAAGATGCGGCAGATGCCGACGGTATCCATATCGCTCATAATATCAACAAAGGACACCCCGCCACGCAGCAAGGATGCGGCGTTGGTGACATTGATCTCCAGCGGGGTTGACGCACAGGATGACAGCAACACAACGGATAGCAGTATAACAGAAAAAATACGTTTCATCTTACATGTTCCTTCATATAATTGATCCAGATTTGGTTATAGGCCTTGGATAAGTGCACGCCGTCGGTTGAGGCCTCCTCAGGCAGAAACCCCTCAGAATCCACCAGTGCTTCATAGATATCCAGATAGGCCACCTGCTTTTGGGCGGCCATATCACGTATCAGATTATTAAACAGACGGACATTGTCGTTATTGACCAGATAGAGGTTACGCTCATGCGCAGTACGGGTCACAGGCAGGATGGATTGGATATAGATCTGCGCCTGTGGCTGGCAGGCCTTGATATGATCGACCAAGATCCCGTATTGGGCAATGAAGTCATTGGGGTCGTTCCCCACCTCATTGATACCGAACAGGACAAAGATGCGGGTATATTTCTTTTCGCCCTCCAGCATCTGTGTCACCGGCCGATCCAGACGGGCGGGTGCTTTAGTAAAGGCCGAGTTGACGTTCAATCCGACACCGGACAGAAAGTCCGACTGTAATGCATAGCCTTGTACAAACAGGCGTTCTACGCAGCTGTTGCCGATAAAGGCCGAATCGGTAAATAATTCCTCATCGGTTAGCGGTACAGATGCAAGGGAAGAAGAAAAATCAGACGAGGATGCGGAGATGGATGAACGATCGGAGGGTGGTGTCTGCTCCTTAGGCAAGAGGGACAAAACCAGTGCAGCGGTAAACAGAACGATGCCGAAAATGGCTACCAACAACAAAACGCTATTCTGTTTTTTGCGCCATTTCCCAGCCATTGTATCCGCCTCGAGTTCTAAAAGTCATATATCAAATATGATACCACATTTTTTGTCGTTTCACAATGACTATTTTCTGGTTTTTTCTCTTTTTTCTTTATTCTTTAGAAAATTTATGATATGATATTTGCCATACTCATAAGGAGGCGATCGTATGCCATTATTAGGAGCCATTGTCAATGCAGCCGCCGTAGTCGTCGGCAGCATGATCGGTCTGCTCATTCGTGCTATCGGTAAAAACACAAGGAGGGTGTCCGGCCGGTTTCAGGACATTGTTATGAAGGGCGTCGCACTGTGTGTGGTCTACATCGGCATCAGCGGGTTGGCCGAGGGGAAAAACCTGCTTATTACCATTATTTCTGTTGTGATCGGCGGACTGATCGGCGAACTGTGCCGACTGGAAAATGGCATGAACAAAATCGGCACGGCCATTGAAAAGCGGTTTGGCTCGAAAGACGGCAGCGTTTCGGTCACACAAGGGTTTGTGACGGCCAGTCTACTTTTTTGTGTCGGAGCCATGGCGGTCATGGGCTCACTTAACAGCGGGATCCGTGGCGACCACACCATGCAGTACACAAAGGCTTTGCTTGACGGGATCAGCGCCATTATTTTTGCCTCATCGTTGGGATATGGCGTGATCTTCTCGGCCGTTGCCATTCTGGTCATGCAGGGCGGGATCACGCTGCTGGCCGGTACGATTGCGCCCTACTTGAGTGATGTTGCCATTGCCGAGATGACCTGTGTGGGGTCTTTGCTGATCTTGGGGCTGGCGCTGAATCTGCTGGGGATCACCAAACTTAAGATCATGAACTATGTTCCTGCCGTATTTATTCCGATCCTGCTGTGTCAGTTTATGTAAGGGGTACAACACAAAAACAGAGCGCAAAACTGCGCTCTGTTTTTTATGCCAGTTCCGAAAGGCCGAAACTGATATTGATGGCGGTGTTGATGCGCTGCATGGTGACCTCGTCAACATGGCCGATCTTGTCTTTGAGCCGACGCTTATCCAGTGTGCGGATCTGCTCGAGCAGCACCACCGAATCCCGAGAAAGTCCGTAACGTTCACAGGAAAGGTCGATATGGGTGGGCATCTTGGTCTTGCCCGTTTGGCTGGTGATGGCGGCGGCAATGACAGTGGGGCTGAATTTATTGCCCACATCATTCTGTACGATCAGCACCGGTCGGACGCCGCCCTGTTCGCTTCCCACGACCGGGGACAGGTCGGCATAATAAATATCTCCTCGTTTTACAGTCAATGTCATTCACTCTCCGATATCGCTTATGAGTATATATTGCCCGCTTTCATCGGAAAACTTGCAAGGGCGAAAAATTTTTTTCGCTCACTATACGATATTACGGAAGGTCATTCTTTGACTTTTTGGCGTTATTCTACGATACGGGAGCGTTCCTCGACGGTTTTTCCGCCGCAGACATAGACGCGTGGCACGCGAACGCTGATGGCGCACATCAGTTCATAGTTGATGGTGTTGCACAGCTCGGCAAGCTCAGTTAAGCTGGGGCCGTCCCCACCGATGACCGTGACCTCTTGACCCGGCGTGACATCGGGGCAGGTCGAGATATCGACCATCATCTGATCCATGCAGACCCGGCCGACGATGGGACAACGATGCCCGTTGATGCTCACCCAGCCTTGATTGGACAAAGCACGGGGATAACCGTCGGCATAACCGATCGGAATAACGGCAATGGGGATATCCTTTTCGGCCGTAAAGGTGCGGCCGTAGCTGACCGTTTCGCCGGCAGAAAGCTTGGAGCAAAAGGCAACCACGCTTTTCAAGGTCAGCACCGATTGAAGCCCCGGATCGGGACAAGCAGCATCGGGCTTTTCGCCGTAAAGCATAATACCTTCACGAACCATATCCCAATGCAACTCGGGATGATTGAGGATAGCGCCGGAATTGGCACAGTGTTTGATGGGGATGTACGCCCCCTGCTCCTGTGCCAGTGCCACCGTTTTGGCAAACAGGTCGGCCTGAGCGGCAGTAAAAGCCTGGGACGGGAGATCGGACACGGCAAAGTGGGTGAAGATCCCCTCCACCTCCAGCCCATCCATGCCACAGATGGCGGCGATATCGGCGGCACAGGCCGTGACATCGGTTTCATGTCGGACACAAAGGCCCAGGCGAGCCATGCCGGTGTCCAGCTTAATATGGGTCTTGACCCGCACCCCACGGGCTGCGGCCGCATCTGACAAGTCCTTGGCATAGCCAATGCTCATGACCGTTTGGGTGAGTTTCTCTTCGATCAGCTGATCAAAGCTGTCAGGCGAGGTATAGCCCAAAATCAGCAGGTCGGCCTGTATGCCGGCCCGACGCAGTTCAATCGCCTCATCCACGCAGGAAACGGCAAAGATATCGGCACCGGCGGCCGTTAGTGCCCGTGCGCAGGCGCAGGCGCCATGGCCGTAGGCATCGGCTTTGATCACCGGCATGACCCGCACGCCGCTGCTGTTTTGTGCCAATGTGAAATTGTGTGTGAGAGCGTCCAGATCAATGACCGCCCAGGTACGTTTGTTCATACTGTCATCCTCTTAGGTATAGGTAAAGTCGGTAAACTCCAAAATAAAATCGTTGCCGATCTGCAACAGGAGCGGCGTGCCCGATTCGGCATCAAACTGACAGGTTGCCGTCAGGTCACCCGATTGATAGGAAAAGATGCCGTTGGGCAGATTCTCCCCTTCCTGCTTGGTGATCGCATCACACAGGGTAAAGACCGGACCGATGATCTTTTCCATGTTCTCGGGCAGACGGTCGGTGGTAAAGGAAACATCGTGATAGCCGACGGTATAGGTTTCCTCGGTCAGGGTAATGCAAAAGCCGTTGAGGGCTTGAGGGGTATTGATGGTGATGCCAATGGTTTCAGGGTCTTTCTCAATTGTAAAGCTATATTCCTTTTCGCCGTAGTGTACCATAGCGCAGGCCGAGAATCCTTCGGCTTCACGCATCTCTTTGGTGACATCGGCCGCCGTGTTCTTGGCGCATCCACACAACACAAACACAAGCAAAGCCAGCGATGCCAGTTTTTTCAATCAATTACACTCCTTGATCTCATGAAAGACATCCGGGAAGAAATCTCGCAAAAGCGAGGGGGTTAAGCAGTATTCGGTCAACTTTTGAGCCCCGATCAGTCCGGCTTTGGCATGAATATATACGCCGGCAACGGCGGCCGAAGCCCCGTCCATGCCCTGCGCCAGCAGCGCACCGATGATACCGGTCAGCACATCGCCCGAACCGCCTTTGGCCAGCCCCGAACAGGATGCAGGGGCAAACCAGACTCGCCCGTCGGGAGCCGCCACAACGGTGTTGGCGCCTTTCAGCACCAGCGTCACGCCGTACTGCTTAGCAAAAGCCGATGCCACACCGGGACGGTCGGCACAGATCTCTTCCACCGTCTTCCCAGTCAGTCGTGCCATTTCCAGCGGATGAGGCGTAAGCACCAATTCACCGGTATGGCGGGATAGTATATCTATATTCCGAGAAAGAATAGTTATGCCATCGGCATCAATGACCATCGGAATATTGGTCTGACGGATCAAGCTGGTGACCCGACGTTCCTGACCAACGGCCAGTGACAGGCCACAACCGCAAGCCATGGCCTGCGCCCGCTGTGCAGCCGCCAGTAATTTGGTTTCTCCCTCGCACGACGCATCGGGTAACGGGGGCAACTCGGTATAGACCGGCTCATCATGACGGCGAGACACCGCAGTCATGACCTCGGATGACCCTAAGACCTCGACCAGCCCCACGCCGCAGCGCAAGGCAGCACCGACACACAAGGATGCCGCGCCGGTCATACCCGGACTGCCGCAATAGACCAGTAGGCGACCAAAGGTGCCTTTATGGCTGTTCTTGGGACGGGTCGGCAACAGCGATTTCACCAGGTCGGGAGTAATGACCCACATATTCGTATGCTGCAAGGCCTTTTCGGGGATGCCGATATCACAGACCTTGATCTTGCCGCAACGGTCGGCGGCCGGATAGAGAAAATGGCAGGGCTTTTCAGCCGTAAAGGTCACCGTCAAATGGGCATGAAAGGACTCCCCTTCCACCGCACCGGTATCACAGGCGACACCGCTGGGCAGATCGGCCGCCACACGAAACGCCTGAGATTGATTGGCCAGGACGACACATGCAGCCGCCGCACCCGACAGCGCACCACGAAAACCGGTGCCGTACATGGCATCGACAATGACATCGGCCGACTCGATCCATGCCTGACACTCTTCCCGATCTTGCTCAAAAAAGAGCATGGGAATATCATAAAGCTGTTCGGCATAGTACCGAGCATCATCGGACAGCTCACGGTCGTTGATGCGGATGATGCTGACAAGCATACCGGATTGCGCAGCCATGCCGGCCAAGGCAAAACCGTCACCAGCGTTATTGCCGTTACCGGCCAGAATGACTACCTTCTTTTCGATCGGATCACCCACGGCGGCAACCATCTGCTCGTAGATGCCGGAGGCGGCGTGGAACATCAGTTCGGTGCCGGGGATGCCCAGTACCTCGATGGCAAACCGATCGGCCTCATTCATTTGTTTTGCGGTACATACCCGCATACTCACACCACCTTGATGGCCCACTGGTCACAAACACGGCTGCAGTAGCCGCACAGGACACAGTTGTGATTGGGGACAGCCTTGCCGTTGATGATATCGATACCGTGACTGACACAGCGGGCGGCGCATGTACCGCAGCCGACGCACCAATCATCAATATGTAACCGACGTTTTTTTGCCTGTAACACAGCCAAATGTTCGGCCGAAAAGCTACCCTTTTCCATAAATTCGATATTAGCGTCGATCTCATCAACCGACTGCATGCCGATGCAGACGCTATGTTTATAGGGGAAAGAAAAGGCGTATGCCAGGCTTTCCCGGGCATTAGCAAAGAGATTACCGCCGCCGAGCGGCTTCATGGTATAGATGCCTTTCCCGGCCTCATAGGCTATTTTCAGCGCATCCTCCATCTGCTCACGGCTGCCATCGACAATGCCGAGGCCTGCCTTGTTGAGAAGCGGATGGACGACCTCGATATAATCGGCCTTGGCGGCCGCCAGCACACCGGCGACATGGTGGGTCGAAATGCCGAAGGCACGGATCACACCGAGCGCCTTGAGCCTTAGTAATTCTTCAATGGCGGGCATATGGCCACGAAGGGTGTGCTCACTCTCCTGCTCATGGAGCATGAAGATATCGATATAGTCACGATCGAGCCGTTTCCTTGCCTCCTCCACCGCATCAAAGGCCATCTGCTTTTCATAGGCATAGGATTTGCTGGCGATGATCAGAGGCCGTGCCATCTTTTTTTCGGCCAAGCGGATGTATTCATAATTGTCGTATAGTTGGGCGGTGTCGAGAAAATTGATGCCACGTGATGCCGCATAGGCCAAGATCTCGGCAGCCTGCTCGGGCGGCCGATTGGCCTGCATGGGCGCCATGGTCAGCGACCCGAAGGCCAGGGCGGACACCTGCATACCCGTCTTGCCCAGAGAAAGATATTTCATATTGCACCTATACTAAAAATCTCAAAACCGCTTGGTTTTGAGATTTTTTAGCTTATTCGGAAAGATAAGAACGGACCAGGGTATGAAGCAACTCATCCCGATCGATCTTGCAGATCAGCGCACGAGCATTCTTATAGTTGGTGATATAAGTAGGATCCTCCGAAAGGATGTACCCCACAAGCTGATTGATCGGGTTGTATCCCTTTTCCTTAAGCGCATCGTAGACCTCGGTCACTATACGCTTCATTTCCTTTTCCTGTTCGTCACGAACCGAGAAAGTAATCGTTCCGTCATGCAGCACTTGGCTCATCCCCTTTTCGGTAGTTTTTCTATACTCTATATCATAAACCAATTTTGTCCGTTTTTCAAGACACAATGCAAAATTTTTATGCTTTTAATGCAATTCCCGCAGCGGTAAAGCGAGCAGTGAGAGCATCGACCTGCGCCTGCACTTCTTCACCTGACAGGGTGCGATCATAGGCGCCGAAGGTGAAGCGTACCGTCATGCTGCGCTTATCGCCCAGCGAGTCATCACGATACTCGTCGACCGGCCGATAGGAAAGCAGCAACGGACAGTTCTCGGCCTCAACAAGAGCGCAGATATCGGCATAGGGCTGATCCTTGCCGACCAGCAACGACAGATCATATTCCACGCCGGGGAATTTGGAAGGCTCGGCGTACTTGACGCCGGTGCCGGCATAGGCCGAGAACAGATCCATATCGAGTTCGGCGCAGATGATATTGGCCTTTTTGTCGATCTTATCGACCACCGACGGATGCACGACGCTGACAAAGCCGATCTTTTGGCCGTTTAGAAGGACGGCAGCCGTGTTGACCGGGTGCTGCCAGGACTTTTCGGCCGTTTCATGAACAAAGGTCAGCGGCTCATTTTTGAGCACGGTGCCGATGGTACGCAGTGCATCGACCAGGCTCAGATAAGCGTCCTTCTCGCTGCCGGTCTTGTCAAACAGGACAACACCCAGTTTCTTGCGTTCCTTGCAGGTGCCGTCCGCCTTGAGGCCTTCGACGACACGGGCGATCTCAAAGATGCCGAAGCGCTCGGCAAAACGGCGGTTGTCCTGCACCATGGTCAGTAGAGTCGGAACCATATTGCGGCGCAGAATCGTCCAATCGGTAGACATGGAGTTGATGAGCTTGACATTCTCCTCTACCTCAATACCGATCTGAGAGAGCTTGCGGCTGTCGCTCCAGAGATAGGAGTGGACCTCGTGCATACCGTAACGATCGGCAAGCATCGTCTTGACCCCGAAATCGTCACGACGGTTGGTCGTTTCGGGAATGGGATAAAGCACATTCTCCGAGGGACGGATCTCAAAGTTATCATAGCCGTAGATACGGGTGATCTCTTCAATGATGTCGGCCTTGATGGTGACATCCTTGGTGCGGCGCCAGGACGGCACCTCGACACGGAAATCATCGCCCTTGCGTTCCAGGCCGAAGCCGAGGGCGCACAAGGTTTTTTCGATGCGGTCGGATGTGATATCAATACCGGTATAGCGATCAACGAATTTCTTATCGAAATCAATGGAGATCTCGGGGAAAGCATAGGTACGCACATCGCTGATCTTAGACTCGAATTTCACTGCGGGATCATAGGTTTGAAGCAGATCCAGATAGCGCAGAGCGGCCGTCATGGTCAGTTCCGGATCGAGCATCTTTTCATAGCGCATGCTGGCATCGGTGCGCAAACCGATACGGACGGTGGTCTTTCTGGTGGTGATACCGTCAAAGTTGGCCGATTCAAGCAGCAGGCTATCGGTGGTATCCTCAATTTCAGAGTTAAGACCGCCCATGATGCCGGCAATGGCCATCGGCTTATCGTCCGAGCAGATCATGAGGGTTTCGGCATCCATATTGCGCTCGATGCCGTCGAGGGTGGTAAAGGTAAAGGGCTCGGCAAAGCGGCGGACATTCACCTTTTTGACCACCGAGTAGTCAAAGGCGTGCATCGGCTGGCCAAGCTCGAGCATGACATAGTTGGTCAGGTCGGCCAGGAAATTGATGGCACGCAGGCCGCAGTAGAACAGACGAATCCGCATATTGATCGGAGAGACCTTGCGGGTGATGCCGGTGACGATGGCCGAGGTGTAGCGATAGCAGCGCTCGTCCTCGATCTTTACATCGACCTCGGGCTTATCCTTGATGCTGTCGGCATCGAACATCGGCACGGGACGCAGGTCACGCTCGGCGATGGCGGCGAACTCACGGGCAATGCCATAATGGCCCCACAGGTCGGGGCGGTTGGTCAGTGATTTGTTATCGACTTCAAAGACGATATCGTCGATGGCAAACAGGTCTTTGACATCAACACCCAGCGGGGTGTCGGCGTCCAGTTCCATGATGCCGTCATGATTGGCCGAGATGCCCAGTTCCTTTTCCGAGCAGCACATGCCGCAGGACTCGAAACCGGCGATCTTGGTCTTGATAATATCCATGCCGCCGGCCTTGCCGCCCTCGGTGGCGAAGGCGACCATCATGCCCTCACGGACATTGGGTGCACCGCAGACACAGTCGACCACCGACTTGCCGGTGTTGACCTTGAGCAGGTGCAATTTCTTAGAGTTGGGATGATTTTCGATGCTTTCAATACGGGCCGAAACGACGCCCTGCACATCGGCACCCATAACGAAGATATCCTCTACCTCGGCGGTGGCGAGGGTAAAACGTTTGATCAGTGCAACTTTATCCAGACCGGAGAGATCAACGAAATCTTCGATCCAATTCATTGATATTAACATAGTCCTACCCCCTTAGCGCGATGTAAACTGCGACAGCGATTTGAGATTGCCGGAATTGAGCATACGGATATCCTTGATGCCGTATTTCATCATGGCCAGACGGGTCAGACCCAGGCCGAAGGCAAAGCCGGAATATTCTTCGGGGTCGATGCCGCCGGCTTTCAGGACATTGGGATGGATCATGCCGCAAGGGCACAGTTCCAGCCAACCCGAATGTTTGCAGGTGGGGCAGCCCTCACCGCCGCAGATCAGGCAGTTAACGTCCAATTCAAAGCCCGGCTCAACGAAGGGGAAGAAACCGGGGCGCAGACGCACTTTAACATCCTTTTTGAAGACCTCGGAGAGCATGGTCTTCATGAAATAGATGAGGTTGGAAATGGAGATATTCTTGTCGATCATGATGCCTTCGAGCTGGAAGAAGGTGTTCTCGTGGCTGGCGTCGGTGGCCTCGTTTCTGAAGCAGCGGCTGGGGAAGACCGAGCGCAGCGGTGCGCCGTACTTGCGCATAATGGCGTTCTGGGCGGCCGAGGTGTGGGTCTTGAGCAGTTGGCCGTTGGAGAGGAAATAGGTATCCTGCATATCACGGGCCGGATGGTGCTTGGGGATATTGAGAGCCTCAAAGTTCTGATAATCGTCGACGATCTCAAAATAGTCCTCTACCGTAAAGCCCATGCTGCGGAAGACCTCTTCGACCTCACGAGCCACGGTGGTGATGGGATGGAGCGAGCCGTGGATCTCGCTTGAGGGCATGGATACGTCATAACGCTCGGCGCTTTGGATGCGAGCGTTCATAGCGGCATCTTCCAGTTCCTTTTTCTTGGCGCTGAGCGCCTGATCGATCTCGTTTTTCAGTTCGTTGATCTGACGGCCGACCTCTTTACGATGAGATTCCTCGACTAAGCGCAGGTTTTTCATCTGCTCGGTGATCATGCCTTTTTTGCCAAGCATGAGAATACGCAGTTCCTCAAGAGCAACGGCATGTTCGGCGGCAGACAGTTTTTCTGTAAACAGGCTGCGGATGCCGTTAATGTCTACACTCATAACTTCCTCCTAAAATAAAAAAGCCGCCCCCTAAACGGGACGACAAATATCGCGGTACCACCCGTGTTTCTGCCGAATCGGCAGACACTCGAATCCTTTAACGCAGGATATACGGAAGACGACTACCAGGCTCAACGCCCTTCCCCGCTCCCCTCCGAAAGGAACTTCACCGCACATTCGGACAAGCGACGCTTTCAGCCGATGACGCCGCATCTCTGCCGCCGAAGGGCACGGTTACTCTTTTCTTCACAGGGTTTAGACCATGATATCAAAAATTTCTGCAAAATGCAAGGGAAAATGAAAATTTATCTTCTTTACAAGGACAATTAATTATGGTAGAATATATGGAAGATTGGAGGTCATGCAAAATGGCAAACGAAAAACCCGCATATCTTACCTATAAAGGCAAGCCCCTGGTTCGCGAGGGCAACATCCTCTATTACGGCGAACCCTCGGATAAGTATATCCTGATGCTGCAGATCAAGAACACCGAGGCACTGGACGATCTGAAGGTCCCGACCAAGGTCACGTTGATGCTCATGTCGACCGATCCCAATGTCCCGCTGCAGGAGAAGATCATCAAGCGTGCCGACAAGGACGGCATCTATGCCGCACTGGATGTCGGTATGATCTGGCTGGATCGTGCCCTGAAGAAATAAGGTACAAGCATGGAAGCCAAAAAGAATTTCCTGCACACGAAGCCAGGCAAGATCCTGTGTGTGATCGTAGCGCTGGTCGTGCTGGCCGGATTGATCTACGGTGCGATCAAACTCTTTGACAAGGGCGAAAACGTCCTCCAGGGCAGTTGGCAATACAGCGCCAAAATCACCTCACCCGGTGATATCGACACCGTCTTTCATTTTGCCACTGACGGCTCTCTGTACTTAGAAAGCGTTTACGACAACAGTTATGGCTCATATGAAGTCCTTAAGGGCGGAAACACCGGCACTTTCATTACCCGCATTATGGGCGACGAAATCATGTATGACTATGTGCTCGACGGTGATGTTCTGACCATCACAACCATGGACGGCTACCGCATGCAACTGCATAAAATGAACTAAAAAAACGGACTGTGAGATTCACAGTCCGTTTTCTTATCGTTTGATCCTGCGTGCTGTTTTGATGGCCTTGACCGGGCACATTTCCTGACAGCAGAAACAAGAGATGCAGGGTTTGGTATGGATGATGGCTTTACGCTCCACGATCTCAATGGTGTGTTGCGGACAGCTTTCGGCACACTTACCGCAGCCGATACATGTCTTTTTCTGCACCTTCGGCAATGAGATCAACACCCGATCCATAAAGGTGCGGATCGGCACACGTAACGCCTTGGGAAAGACGCTGACAAAGTCAACACTAACCGTTTTAGGAAGGGCAAAGCCTTTTTCGGGTAGATGCCAATCGCCGACAAGCTCACTGTCTTCCATCAGATCCTTCGATGCTATCAGCATCGGCACATTCTCCGCACCGACCTTGATGATCGCATCAGCACAGAAGCGATCCAGGCTGTAGATGTTGCGTGAAGCCACCGTCAAACCCGGATGACAGACCTCGCCGCCGGATGGGCCATCCCCTTCCATGGCATCAACAGCATCTATAATGGTGTAGGTCGGAGCCACCACCTGCGACAGTTCGACCAGCATCTGCGCAAAACGTTCGGGATCGGGGTTGAGGCAGTGGAGTTCCGGTTTTTGCAGACCGGGTACGGCGCCGAACAGATTCTTGATGGCGCCCGACATGACGGTCATGCCGTGAGTCTTGAGTTTAGGCAGGTTGATGATGATATCAGCCTGGACGATAGGCGTGATGATATGGAAGGCACGAAATCCCTCTTTATGCACCCGCTCAAAGGAGCAATCGGTATTGAGAATATAGCCCTCTCCATCCAGTTTAGAAGCGGCATAAACACCCCTCATGATCGTCGGCGTGTAGACACCGCCGGGACTGTCGGCCAGCGTGATATCGGTCACACCTCGGCCGTGCAGATAGCGAACGACGGCCGAAACGAGGGCGGGATGGGTAGTGATCGCCTTGTCGGGCGATGCGCCACGCAACAGGTTTGGCTTGAGCAATACTTTTTTGCCCGGCTGCAACTCATCCGCACCCATGGCCTCAAAATGGGCGGCTACGGCCCGATCCATGGATTGGGCATCATAGGTCGTATTTATACAGGAAATCTTGTTCACGGTATCACCTCTTGCGGTAGTATACCACATCCCTTTTCAGCTTTCAAACCCTTTGCGCATTTTTTCAATGGCACGCTTTTCGATACGTGAGATATAAGAGCGGGAGATGCCGAGGATATCGGCCGTTTCCTGCTGCGAGCGAGGCGGCTTATTATCCAGACCGTAACGCAAGATCAGCACCTTTTGTTCCCGTTCTTCCAGTTGCCCCAAGAGGTGCACCATCTTTTCGATGTTGATCTTTTTTTCCAGGTTTTCGGCGATATTATCCTCGCCCACGATAATATCGACCAGCGTTAGTTCATTGCCCTCTTTGTCGGTATCAATGACATCATTGATCGACTTGTCGCCGGCATTCTTTTTCTGGGAACGGAAATACATGAGAACCTCATTTTCGATACATTTAGCGGCGTAGGTCGAAAACTTGGAGCCCTTCTCCAAAGAATAGGAGTCGACCGCCTTGATCAGCCCGATGGTGCCGATGCTCAGCAGATCATCCTGCACACTTTCGGGTGCATTGTATTTTTTCACGACATGAGCGATGAGCCGTAGATTTCGGCTGATCAGTTTATCACGAGCGTCTTTGTCCCCCGCCGCCATCTGCTGCAAACAGGCTTTTTCTTCGGCTGCCGACATAGGCTTTTCAAAGGAGCCCTGCAGCCGGATATAGAGCATAAAATAGAAGATCCCCGAGATCGAGGAAAATAACTGGGAAAACACAACGATCCCTCCCTTTTCTTCTAAGATACGGGGCATGCGTTGTCCCTATTCCCTAAACATTCCATAGAAAAAGCAGCTTAGCTTTTGCTAAGCTGCTTCTTTTTATCGGGCGTGATCTCACCGGCCTTAGTCAGTACGATCTTGGTGATCAGCGGGCCGAACAGTTCATAGATCAAGGTGGCGGTCAGCACAACGGCACGCACCTGTGACCCGTATTCGGGGAGCTGCGAGATAACGATCTGCGCCATACCGATGGCCACACCGGCCTGCGGCAACAGGGCAGCACCTAAGTAGTTACGAATATTTTTATCTGCCTTGACGGCCAAGGCGCCGAAATAGGTACCGAAATATTTACCCAGCGAGCGGGCAACCAGATACAGGACGCCAAGCAAGCCAACGGCAGGCAGTACGGCCAGGTCAAGCTCGGCACCGGAAATGACGAAAAAGAGCATAAACAAAGGCGGCGTCCAACGGTCTGCCCCGTCAAGAATGGACTCGGCGTGTTTTCTGGTGTTGACAAAACCGGCACCGATGCACATGCACAGCAACAACGAAGACAGGCCAAACTGCTCGGCCAGTGCCACCCCCAAAAAGACGGCGGCCACGCAGATGCACAGGCGATTGGCACGGGAACGGAAAAAGCGAGTGGCCAACGATACCAGTAAACCAATGACGATACCGACAGCCAGCGACAGCACGATCTCCAGCAGCGGCTCAACGACCGTATTCATGACCGTGATCTCCTGGCCCGACGAGAGGGACCGAGCAACAGCCAAAGACACGGCAAAAATGATCAGGCCAATGGCATCGTCGATGGCAACGACAGGGAGCAAGGTATTGGTGATGGGGCCCTTGGCTCTGTACTGACGCACCACCATAAGAGTGGCCGCCGGTGCGGTGGCAGTGGCAATAGCGCCCAGCACCAGACACAGCGGCGTATCAAAGCCTGCCACAAGCAAGGTCACATCGACCAAAAGGCAAGCCAACAACGCCTGGCAGAAGCAGATGATCATGGCGTTTTTGCCGATATGCTTGAGATGGGAAAAGCGAAACTCGTTGCCGATGGAGAAGGCAATAAAACCTAGGGCCACCGTCGAGATCGAGCCGACGGCTTCCAGGGCATCGGAGGGAAAGACATTGAGAAGATAAGGCCCGATCAATAATCCGGCGATCAGGTAGCCGGTGACATTGGGCAAATGCACAAGTTTAACAACGCGGGTCAATAACAGGCCTACGATCATGGCAAATGCCAGACTCAATAGGATATTCATGGTTAATCTTCGGCGACTCCTTCCGAGTAAGCAATAGGCAAGGTAAAGAGAATGCCGGCATTGGGATGATCCAACGGCCCGACCTGTTCATGAATGACCTCTTTGACGATCTCTACCTTTTTATCGGGCAGCACCAACAGCACGATCTTGCCCTGTGCATGGGCCGGATTGAGAAAATGGCGCAGGGAACCGAAAAGCGGCGGCGGCTCGACGGTGGAATCATACAGAGCATGGAGCATGCCCTCACAGGGAATGACGGTGGCGCCGTGAATATCGCGCTCCATCAGTTTAGAGAGCAGCGGTGCGACCACGTCGCTGTCACCGGCAATGAAGAATAACAACTGCATAACATGACCTCCTAAAGGCAAAGCAAAAGGAAGCCATACGACTTCCTTTTGAAATTTCTTATATGTTATACACCCTCGGGCATATTTTGTCAAGACTTGTCACTGGATTTCGTTGCAGAGTTTTTCAAATTCCGCACCGTCGATCTTTTCCTTGTCAAGCAAGGTCTGGGAGACCTTGTCAAGCAGGGCACGGCGGCGGGTCAGGATCTCTTTGGCTCGCTCCATGCCCTTTTCGATAAAGGCCTTGACCTCTTCGTCGATCAAGGATGCGATCTGCTCGGAATAGTTGCGAGAGGTGGCAAAATCGCGACCCAGGAAGACCTCTTCATGCTCGCTGCCAAAGACGATGGGGCCGATCTTTTCGCTCATACCGTACTTAGTGACCATTTTGCGAGCAATCTCGGTGGCACGCTGGATATCGTTGGAGGCACCGGTCGAAACATCGTCCAGCGCAACCATTTCGGCCACACGGCCGCCCAGCAGCGATACGATCTCATCCTCCATATCGCCCTTAGACTGATAGAACTTATCATCCGAAGGCAGGTGCATGGTATAACCACCGGCCATGCCGCGGGGAATGATGGAGATCTCATGGACCTTATCATGATTGGGCAGTTCAGCCGCCACGATGGCGTGACCGGCTTCGTGAACGGCCGTCAACTTCTTTTCCTTATCGGTGATACGGCGATTCTTCTTCTCGACGCCCATCATGACCTTGACAATAGAATCCTGGATATCCTGCATGCTAATCTTCTTTTTATCTTGGCGGGCAGCAAGCAAGGCCGCTTCGTTCAAGATGTTTTCCAGATCGGCACCCGAGAAACCGGCGGTGGTACGGGCGATCACACCGAAATCGACATCCTGTTCAAAATGCTTATTGCGGCCATGGACCTTCAGAATACCCTCTCGACCTTGTACGTCGGGCAGGTTGATGACGATCTGACGGTCAAAACGACCGGGACGCAGCAGGGCACGATCGAGAACGTCGGGACGGTTGGTGGCGGCAATGACGATAACACCCTCGTTCTTGGCAAAGCCGTCCATCTCGACCAGCAACTGGTTCAAGGTCTGTTCACGCTCATCGTGGCCGCCGCCGAGGCCTGCGCCACGCTGACGACCAACGGCATCGATCTCGTCAATAAAGACAATGCAGGGTGCAGCCTTTTTGGCCTGATCGAACAGGTCACGAACACGGGAGGCGCCGACACCGACATACAGTTCAACAAAGTCTGAGCCTGTAATGCTAAAGAACGGTACACCGGCTTCACCGGCAACGGCACGGGCAAAGAGGGTCTTACCGGTGCCCGGAGGGCCGACCAACATGACACCTTTGGGAATACGGGCACCCAACTCGATGAATTTCTGGGGATTTTTCAGGAATTCGACGATCTCAGCCAGTTCCTCTTTCTCTTCCTCGGCACCGGCCACATCACCAAATGTGATCTTATTTTTATCGTCAACATGGACACGGGTCTTGGCCTTTGTAAAGCCGGAAGCCTTGCCGCCACCGCCCGAAAATTGGCTGTACATGAAGTACATCAGCACGCCCATCAGACCGAAGACCAGGATATAAGGAATAATGGAGGCCCACCAAGGCGTACCGGCTTCACGAACAATGTTGTATTCCAGAGTGCCGTCTTGACGCTGGGCGGTGATAGTATCCCCCACATCCAGCATGAACAATTCGACACTGTACAGATTGAACGATTTTTCCAGATCGTTCTTATTCTTAGCCGGATCGGCAGGATCATCCTTTAGGGTGTAGGTCAGTTCCGTGCCGACCAACTCAAAGGCTTCAACCTTTCCCTGCTCAAAATCGCTGACCACCTGCGAATATTTGAGGGTATCCTCACCCAAATTCGCATCAATGATGTTGGTGGAAAGCAACAGCAGCAGCAAGATCACCGCAATGAAAATAATGTTTCCGAAATTTCTTTTTTTCAAAGGATAATACCCCCGTTATTTATTGTAAACCGATTCCTTAAGCACCCCGATATAGGGCAGGTTCCGGTAGGTCTCAGCATAATCCAGACCGTAGCCGACAACAAACTCGTCCGGCACAACGTATCCTACATAATCCAAAGGCACCTCAACACGGTGACGCTCCGGTTTTTCCAGAAGCGAGCACAGACGCAGCGATGCCGGTTGGCGGCTGCGCAGGATCTCCATGACATGGGACAGTGTCACGCCGCTGTCCAGAATATCCTCAACGATCAGCACATGCTTGCCGGCGATATCCACATCCAGATCCTTGAGGATCTTGGCACGGCCTTGGGTCGATGTTCCCTTCCCGTAGCTGGAAACGCACATAAAGTCGATCGAAACAGGCATGGCGATGGCTCGCATCAAATCGGAGAGAAAGACGCAGGCGCCTTTGAGAATGCTGACCAATAACAGATCCTTTCCCGCATAATCACGTGTGATCTGCGCACCCAGCTCGGCGATCTTAGCCTTGAGTTGGGCTTCTGAGATCAATACATGATCGATATCTTTTTTCATCCTTGTGTTTCCTCCACAATGAGATTGATAAAGGGCTCATTTTCGTTGGCCTGGAAGGGTGCGGCAACACCGACGCCATAGATCCAGACGACCTGACCGTCCTTGACCAGCATCGGCCAGGAGGGCCTGAGATCACGGGGGATCTTCTTTTCTATATACAGGCGGCGCACCGACTTGGTGCCGACACCGGGCAGAGCGTAACTATCACCCTCTTCGGCGGCACGCAGGACAGCACCGTCAAGCACGTCGGCCCGCATACTATAGCGGCGGGAATAATGTTCCTTTTCCATACCAATGCGGTATCGGCCAAAACTGACCGTTTTCCCGGTAAAGGGGATCGGATCGGGCGCCGGAGACGGCTCGATCAAACGAAGAAAACCATAGGAGATCGAGAGGAAGTGAGCGGCATCAACCGGGATCTGCGATACCGATTTGCCGGCCTCGATCTCATCCTGCAGACGGGAGAGCAGATTACGGTCGGCCTCTAGCCGCTGATCCTCCAGGAAGGCTCGCAGGGTAGCAAAACGCTGAGATGAAGGATCTTTGGCCAGCGCCGCCACATCTAGACCCTGCGGTGTCAGCAGCTGATGATATCGCTCCTGGCCCGCCTTGGTTTGCTCGGCATCCAACGAGGCGGCCAGTTTAGCGAAACGATTGATATTATCCAGCGCCGCATCGTTGATCATGCACAGCTCGGGCAGAACATGATGCCGAATACGATTGCGGGCATAGGTAACATCGGCATTGGTCGAGTCGTTGACAAATTCCAAATGATTGGCATGGCAATATTCCTCAACCTGATCACGGTACTGGTGGATGAGCGGACGGATGACATCGGCCGTTTTGGGTGCGATGCCGGCCATGCCTCGGATGCCTGTGCCGCGAATCAAATGGAAGAGAACCGTTTCGGCATTGTCATTGGCAGTATGTGCTGTGGCAATGACCGCATTCTTCTTCCCCTTGGCGATCTTACGCAAAAAATCATAGCGGGCCTGGCGGGCCGCCTCTTCAATGCCGACGCTCTGGTCTTTGGCCAAATGCATGACATCGGCACTGCCTTTAACGAAGGCGATCTCCCATTTCTTGCACAGTTGCTCGACAAAGTCGGCATCGGCATCGCTTTCACGGCCACGCAGATTGTGGTTAAAATGAGCGCACACCAGTTCAAAACCCTGCTGCAGGGAGAGCAGTCGCAGCATATCGAGCATGCACACCGAATCGGCACCGCCCGAAACGGCAGCGATCACGGTATGTACGCCATCCAGCATTTTATATTGTTCAATGGTTTTTTTAATTTGACTGATCATGATGCTTCTTATCCAAATTAAAGAATTTTGTATGTTTGCCGACCCACAACAGGTCTGCACTGCCACAGCGACCTCGACGGTTTTTACCGACAATGGCTTCGATCACGCATTTGTTTTCGGCATCGCCCGAAGTCTGATTCTCATTGTGCAGAAAGATAACGATATCGGCATCCTGCTCGATCGAGCCCGATTCACGCAGGTCCGAGAGTTTGGGTTTTCGATCCGGCCCTTGGTCGGCCGCTTTACGGGACAGCTGTGACAAACAGATCACCGGCACGTCCAGTTCCTTGGCCATAAGTTTTAAGGCTCGGGTCATTTCACTGACGACCTGGACTCGGTTCTCGTTCTTGCTGCCGGAATTCATCAGCTGCAGATAGTCAATGACAACCAGGCCAAGATCTTTGACCCTGCGAAGTTTTGCTTTCATCTGAGAAACCGTGACATCACTGGCATCATCAAAATACAACGGCGCAACGCTTAAAAACTTGCCGGCGTCGGCGATATCGGACCAATCCTTTTCATTTAATGCACCGGTCATGAGTTTACCGTTATCCACCAATGCCTGGGAGGCAATGACACGGTCGACCAACTGCGCACTGGACATTTCCAGTGAGAAGAAGACGGTCTTGATCCCATGGCGCACAGCGGCATTTTCGCAGATATTCAGAGCAAAAGCCGATTTACCGACAGCCGGACGGGCAGCCAGGATGATCAACTCACTTTTGCGCATACCGCCGTTGAGCATACTGTCGATATCGGCAAAGCCGGTGGGAACACCGAGCAACGCCGTATTGTCCTCTTCGGCCAGTTTCCCGTAGCGGTCGATCGCATCGATATAGCCTTCACTGATGGAGTACAGACCGGTATTGACACGGCCGTTGGCGATATCATAGATGGTCTGTTCGGCATGCTCAAGGATCATGGACGATTCCTCGGCTGCCTCCTCGCTGCGAGTGCGGATGGTATCGGCCGCCGCAATGAGCTGACGCAGCACCGCCTTATCGGCCACGATCTTAGCGTAGTTGACGGCATTCTCGGTCGAGGGAACGACCTGTGTCAACTGCAGCAGATACTGCTTGCCCTCTTCCTCCGAGAAAACACCGGCCGCCTTGACCTCTTCCAGCAGCGTAACAAAGTCGATCGGCTTATTCGCCACATGCATAGCCAGCATGATATCGTAGATCCGCTTATGGCTTTGGGCGTAAAAATTATCTGAATTTTTGAGTATGGGGACGATCGAATCGAGTACAGTAGCATCAATGATGATAGCCCCCAGTACCGACTGCTCTGCCTCAAAACTAAAAGGCAGCTTTTGTGCGATCTCCATATTCTATCCTCTCTTTTATTGTTCTTTTACCGATACATTGACCTTTGTCGAAACCGACGGATGCAATTTCACGGTAACCGAATATACACCGGCGCCCTTGATGGGACTTGCCAGGTCTACCTTCTTTTTATCTACGGCAACACCGAGATCCTTTTCAATAGCTTCGGCGATCTCTTTTACCGTGATCGAGCCAAACAGTTTGCCGTTCTCCCCCATCTTAGCCGACAGCGTCACCGTTTTATCTTTGATCTTATCGGCCAGTTCCTGCGCCGCCTTAAGCGCCATTTCCTTATGGTGTTCCTTGGCTGCGTTCTGGGTGTTCATGGTGTTGACATTAGCATTATTCGCCTCAACGGCAAGACCGCGGGGTAATAGAAAATTGCGGGCATAGCCGTCAGACACATTGACCATCTGGCCCTTTTTGCCCTGTCCTTTTACATCCTGCTGAAGAATTACTTTCATTGGTCTTCTCCTTCATCGTTATCATCCTCCTCCGGGATATCCAATTCCTCGGAGGCTTCGGCATCGTTACTCGGCTTCATTTCCTGGAAACTGTTCCACTGCTTAAGCCTCTCATTCTCCTGCTGCGACCCATCCTCGCCACGCAATCGGCGGCGCAGATCGGCAATGCTGTCGATGGCACCGATAAAGACATAGACAACGGCAAGAGAGATCGGTATACCGATGGCTGTCAGTGTGACCAGCACAGCGGTAAGCACCTTGGCACCACGGCTTGCGGCATTGCGGGTAAAGAGAGTATATATCGTGAAAGCACCGCACAGCAAAAGCGGGATCTCAAAAGCGGTGATCAGATTGTCCAACACGGCAGCCGGCGTACCGCCCACAAAGAAGGAAAGGATAAACGAGGCCAAGAAGACAACACCGATACCGGATGGCAGACTCAGTTTCCAAATCGGCTCGATGGCGATACGGTTGCCATATTTTTTGCCCAGCAAAACTTTGGACAACATCTGCGCAGCCCAAGTCAGCACAAACAGCACACTCATGACAAAGCCGGGCAGAACGGCAAATATCGCATCCAGATAGATATTTTTCGTGGTGAGGATCAAGGTAATATACTGATCGATCTCCTCGGGCGTCATTTGAGTTGTCTGCGCCGCCGTCAGCAACGGATCGTAAAGGGCATCGTCAATCGCCGCTTTGATCTGAGTCAACGAAGGCATCAGCCCCGAGAAGTCAAGTGCGCCCCGCATGATATACAAATAGGCACACAACACCGCAACGGCCGCCACGGCAGCAACTAACGCAGGCACGCCAACGGCAGCCGCCAGCGGTCGTTTGGCCCGTATACTGGCACGCATAACCAAAACCACGCTCGCCAATGCAGCTGCCGCCACAAGGGTGTAAAGCAACGAACCGGTACGAAGATACAGAATCCCGATACCCAGCAACAGCGACAGATAAGTCGGTTTATCCCACAGGAGCGACCCGGCCAAGAGAAAGGCCGAGGAAAGAGCGCAGACCAACAGGATCGTGATCGGATCCTTGGCACACAAAAACAAGACGGCAAGACCGGCTACGGAATATAAAATTGACGGAAGGATGCACGGTTTTGTTTCCATAATTACTCCCTGAAAATTCAAGTTCATTATATTATAGCATTACAAGCACCAAGAAACAAGTCGTAAACGGTTGAATTTCTTGTGAAAATAAAAAAAGTTGCCGATATCGAATGATACCGGCAACGGTTGACCGTCTTTTTACCGTGTCAAAACATTAAGGACAACAGTAAGGATAACGAGCAGAAGCGATACAACGATAGTGATCTTATTATAGATCGAATTCTTTGTATTACCCATGTGACCCTGAAATACGCTTTCACCGGACAGGGCGCCCAAGCCGGACTGCTTGCTCTGCTGGATCATGATCACAGCAAGCTCGACTACGACCAGAACGATATATACGATTCCCAAAATGTTTACCCAAATATTATCTGTCATTTCTTCATTCCTCCATTTGGCATAGAAGCATCATATCATAAGACCTTTGAAAAAGCAAGGAAAACTTTCTTTTTCATTAAAAAATTTATTTTTCATCCGGATCAATCACCCGTGTACCCGAAACAAGGTCATGCAACATCCGATCGCCTGTGATAAAAAACAAAATACAACCCAGACCGACGATGCCGACCGACACCAGCAAAAACACCGCTCGCAGTATCGCCTTGGGATACCCCGGCGCCCGTCCGGTCTTGGTATCGACGACCCGAATCTTCATACACCGCTGCCCAAAGCTGGCGGAACGCACCCCGCCCACGGTTACCGTAAAATAGACCAAAAAGAGGATCGGCAACAGATAAAAGGAGATGCCGTACAAAAACTGAAACATGACAAACCATATGCCCAACAATACCAACATGTCTATGGCAAAGGACAGGGCACGGTCACGGAAGGAAACCTCCCGATGGGCGGGCGGCAACTCGCCGCCTTCCTGAGTTTGATGGATCGGTGCGCCGCAGACCGGGCAAACCGTATCCCGATCCGATACATCGGCACCGCACTTAAAGCAAAACATCAGCATACCTCCGAAAAAGTCTATCTCTATTATATCACCTTTTTCCGTCTTGTAAAGCGTTGACAAGTGTCGGACAAATGAATAAAATAAGAATGATAAGTGAGGTGAATGATCCGACATGGCAAAAACAATATCCTTTGGCCGTCGATTAAGACGAGCCCTGCTGATCACCCTGTTTGTGATTTTGGCCGGCTGCCTGGTCGGCGCTCTGTTCATTGCTGAGCCGTGGGCATCGGATCAAACGGAGCATACCATCGCCCCCAAAACGACCGACATGGGCCGCTTCGAACTGTCCCTGGGCGAAGAATATATTTTTGATATTAAGTTAGGGGCCAATGAGATCATTTCCTCGATCGACTCGGAGCAGCCCGCCGTCATTGAGCCGATCGGTTACGGCATCCGAGCCAACGGCGCCCGAACCGAAGTCAAAGTCACCGTGACGACGCGAGAAGCCGTTTTATCGGGACAAAGCAATCGCATCGTCTTTTTCGGGCGTGACTATTCCGAGCCCTATTATCATTTGCGCCGTGCCCTTCGCTCCATGCTTGGCATCAAGAATACCTATACCCTGCCCAGTGAATTGCGGGTGCTCAACATCTATGATTACCGATTCTTTGTGCCCGACTATCCCATCGAGGAGGCCGGCCAACTTAATATGGAGGTCGGCGGTTACACCGATATATCGCCCAAGGGCGTAGGCAGTAATATCTACACCCTCATCCAGATCAGCAACACCGACCTGCTTTCAGTCAAGCAACTGGTCACCGACAACGACTACCGCCTGTTCGCTGCCCAATCCGGAAAGACCGAGGTTATGGTCATGTACGGATTTTATATCAGCGCAACCGATCAAACCAGCAACAAACCCAATCAATTTGTGCCGATCAAAGCCTCCCTCTACACTGTCACCATTAAATAAAGAGTCTTCCTGCATGGAAGACTCTTTATTTATTTATGCATAGCCTGTTTAAGAATATCTACCGCACAAACATAGCCCATCCACGCCCGGCGATACCACACCACATCCGGATCGGGCAGTTGCTTACCTGCCAGTGTGTCGGCATAATAGTCAAGCAAACCGGGGTTACGCACCAACAACGGCGCAGCCACTTGGGTTGCCACCAAACCACCCTTACAAATACCCTCCATCGCTCCGACTTTTTTATCGCTGTCGAAGATGATACGCAAAAAGGCCGGTTCCTGTGTCTGTATCTCCAAAGAACTGTTATAAGCCCCAATGACCTTGTGCTCACAAAACGGGCAATCGGCCAACACTTCGGTATAATGACGCTTGTCATGGATCTTTGCCTTGCCCTCAACCAACCCCAAGCCCAGTGTTTCCTTGCCATCCGGCCGAATCACGCTCTGCATCGGCAAAGCCGCTGAGGCTCCCACAAAGAGCAACTGCTTGCCGGCCTCATAATAGGCCAATAAGGCATCCCGCAACGGCATGAGCTTCTTGGCCGCCGCCAGCATCTTGCTCTCGGTACCGGCACCGAAATAGATCAGATCGGCCGAAGATATGGCATCCATCGTCAAAGGTTCAACTGATACCTCTTCCCCGCCCGCCTCGAGATAGGCAGACAGCAAGCGCAGGTCGGCGTCGCCGCCGTAGAGATTCAGCAGATCAGGAAAAGCGTGTAGAATACGGATCATGCCTGCACCTCCTTGAGTCGGGATGTAAACTTGCCTACATCGGTAAAGCAGGTCATCACATAAATATCGCCCACAGCATTATCTTTCAGATCAGTCATCATCTTGTCCAGATCCGGCTCGACCGTCAGCCGCTCATCCTTGACACCGGCAAACGTCAAACGCACCGCCAGATCATAGGCAAACTGCCCCGAAACGATCACACGCTTGACACCCTCGGACGCCGCTGACTCAAAATCAACGTCCCACAGCCAGGACATATCATTGGCCGCATATTTGCGGCTGAGCTGATCGACAATGAGTACCAGCGTAGCCTCGGTAACGTTGCTCAGTTCACTCAGAGCTGCGTTATAGGCCATAGAGTTTTCGTGCTTGGTCAGGGTAAATAAGCCCCGATGTCCCTGCAGAGTAAATTCATGCAGACGGTCGCCGCGAATGACGAAATGATCCAGTGCTTCAGCCGCCTTTTCCGGCGTAAAGTCAAAAGCCTTCACAAGCGTTGTATAGGCTGCTGCGATATTGTAGGCAAAGTTGCTGTTGCACATCTGCGGTGTTATCGCATGAGCGCCATCCAGGATAAAAGCACCGTCTTGAATGGCTGTTATCTCGTGATCGACCGTCCCTCTGGCAAAGCCGCAGGATGGACATGTGTAGTTTCCGACGTGAGAGAACACCCGACTGTTATAGGTCATTTCTTCATAGCAGACCGGGCAATAAGCCCCGTCACGATAGGCGTGGCTTGTCCCCTCTTTTTCCGAAAAAACAGAAGCCGATACGCCATAGGAGATGGCCTTACGGCCAACAGCCAAACTAGCAGAAATCGGCTCATCGGCATTGATGATCAGGGTGGTATCGGCGGGGATTCCCTTGGCCAATTCTTTACGGACAAATTCGCTGTGGCCGTTACGCGTCATCTGATCGCGATAGAGATTGGTGATGACCATGTAATCGGGCGTAAACTGCTTAAAGGTATACTGGCAAAACCGCTCGTCGCTTTCGATGAGTGCCATATCGGCCTTGACCTTACCGCCAAGGGTGCAATGCTGCAAAAACATAGCGGTGACACCTTGGATCTGGTTAGAGCCCTCGGTATTGCAGATCAGGTCGATCCCGGCCTCACGAGCGGCGGCATAGATCATTTGCGTGGTCGTTGTTTTGCCGTTGGAGCCGGTGACAACTACCGTTTTCGGCGGCAGCTGCATGCGGCGCAGCAGGTCAGGGCACAATTTTAGTGCCAATCCACCGGGAAAAGACGATGCGTTACGGCCGAGCATTTTGATGGCCAGCCTGGTCAATTTTCCCGCTATGATGGCAAAACTCATGCGAATATCCATCAACTTCCTCCAAGAAATTACTGTAATTTATATTATATCTTTCTGTTTGGATTGTCAACACTTGCATTTCCAAATGTTTTAAGGTAGAATATACCTACATATCGAAAGGAGTGGCCTATATGATCCTGACCATTGATGTGGGAAACAGCAATATCGTAGTCGGTGCCTTTGACGGCGACACCCTCGCCTTTTCGGCTCGGCTCAATACAGAGAAGAAGCGGCTGAGCGATGAGTATGCCATCGACTTGCGCAACATCTTTGCTCTGTACGGCGCCAACCGCACGGTGGAAGGGGCCATTCTTTCTTCGGTCGTACCGGGTCTGACACCGGTGCTGCGCCGTGCTGTTAAGCTGGTTTTTGATCTGGACTGTCTGGTCGTCGGCCCCGGCATTAAGACGGGCATGAACATCCGCATCGACAACCCCTCGCAGCTGGGCAGTGACATTCTGGCCGATGCCGTCGGTGCCTACACCCAATACCCCGGCCCTATCGTCATCTTTGACCTGGGCACGGCATCTACCATTTCGGTTACCGATGAAACGGGAAGCATCCTCGGCGGTGCCATTTTGCCGGGCGTGACCCTCTCTCTCAATGCGCTGTCACAAATGGCAGCACAGCTGCCCGAGATCAGCATGGAGCCGCCCAAAGACATTATCGGCACAAACACCATTGATTCCATGCGTTCGGGCATCCTCTTTGGCAATGCATCTATGATCGACGGCATGATCGACCGACTGACCGAGCGGCTGGGCAAAGAGCCGACTGTGGTCGCCACCGGCGGCATTGCCGAAACGATCGTGCCCCACTGCCGCCACAACATTATTTTGGATCCGGCCCTGCAGCTCAAAGGCCTGCTCCATCTTTACCGCAAGAACCGCTCCTAACGGGCGTTCTCAAATAAATATGCGCTGCATCCGCAAACGGAGCAGCAGCAGGAGGTATTCATATGAGCACAAAAACAAGACACGACTGGCTGTTATGGCTGGTACAAGTAGCCATTCTGGCGACAATTGTAGCGGTAATGAACTTTACACCGCTTGGCATGCTTCGACTGGGCGTGGTTGAGATCACCTTTATGATGATCCCGGTCATCATCGGAGCTATTGTATGCGGCCCGGGGGCCGGCGCTTTACTGGGCGCTGAATTCGGTTTCTTCAGTTTTTGGACCTGCATTGATGCCAGCAGTGTTTTTGGCGCCACCCTTTTGGGAATCAACCCATGGTTTACTGCTTTGGTCTGCTTTGCCCCTCGTATTTTTATGGGCTGGGCCTGCGGCATGATCTTCCGTGGATTATACCGCAACCACGTCCCGAAATTCTGGAGTTTTTCCCTCTCAGGGCTGAGCGGCGCACTGCTTAACACCCTTGGGTTTACCGGACTTCTTGTTCTCTTCTTTTGGAATAGTGGATACATTCAAAGCCTGGCCGCCGGCAAAAACATTTTCGGGTTCCTCATTGCCTTTGTCGGTCTCAACGGACTTGTTGAAGCCGTTGTCTGCACGATATTGGCCGCCACTATCAGCCGAGCCCTTCTCCCCTTCATTAAAATCACACCAAAAGAAAAATAATGTGTTGCTTTCGCTCTTAGGATTTTGCAAAAGACCCGACATATCATGTCGGGTCTTTTTTGCAAAAAAAACGCCGCTACGAATTTCGTAGCGGCGTGGAGCTGATAACCAGATTCGAACTGGTGACCTCATCCTTACCAAGGATGTGCTCTACCTACTGAGCTATATCAGCAAGTCGGAGACCTACTAGATTTCGGCCCCCACAAATGGCAGGGGCAGAAGGGATCGAACCCTCGGCACTCGGTTTTGGAGACCGATGCTCTACCAGCTGAGCTATACCCCTGTATAGCATCTCTCTTGACGCTCGTTTATTATACAATATGCGATTGGGCTTGTCAATAGATTTTTGTCAAAAAAGAGGGCGTTTTGCCCTCTTTTTTTTACTTATTTTTCAGTTGTTTGACCTTTTCCAGAATCGGATCGGGCGGCACATCTTCAACATTACCCATATCCTTAGTGCTGCTGTGCGGAATGGTCTTCCATTCGGTTTTCGGGCACAAAATAGCGCTCACGGCGATGAAGCATGTGGGCAGGATGAATATCGGGAAAGCCAAAATACTGCGCCACATACGCCATACGGGCTTCTTATCGGCCGCCAATCCAAAGGCCGCAAGGGCGGCGATGCCCAGTACGGCCACAACCGGAATAGCCAGCATCAGACACAGTACCTTGTCGGGCACACCCGACAGGATCAGCAATCCGGCATAAGGAATAAAGGAAAACAGCATAGCCGTCTGCGAGATAGGCAGCATCAGAAAGCAGAGAATATCAAACCCATCAACAAAGTTGGTCTTCATGCGTTGACATGCTTGTTTCCACAATTTGGAGAAGCACTGCACCCCGCCGACCTCCCAGCGTCGGAACTGCGAGAAGAAAAAGCGAGCTTTCGTAGGCTGCTCATCATAAAATTTGGCATCCTGCAGCAGGCCGATCTTGTAGCCTTTCATGCGTGCCAGACAGGAGAATTCCCCATCCTCGGTCATGGTTGAGGTCTGCCAACCGTTCTTGAGTATCTCACTTCGCACGGCAAAGCCTGTGCCGTAGATCATACAAGACATGCCGTTGCTGCAACGCACCCCGTTATACATCCGCATGACCAGCGACCAAAAAATATCATAACAACCGCTGACCACCGAGTCAAAGGGGTTCTTGGCGGTGCGCCAACCGCTCACGACATCCAGCCCGCTGTTAAAGCCATCGCTGAACTTTTGCATGAAATCGGGCGGCAGCAGATTATCGGCATCAATGACCAAATAGGCATCAAACATGTCGGCATAGGCGGTGTTGATATGGGCGGTGAGCATTTCCAGAGCAAAGCCTTTGCCCTTTCTTACCTCATCAAAACGCTCCAGCACCTCACAACCCTTGGCTCGTGCTACTCCTGCCGTATCGTCGGTACAGTTGTCAGCAACGCAAAATATTTTATATTTGTCCTGCGGATATTGCTGTGCATGAATAGAATCGAGCAGTTTGCCGATGACCTCAGCCTCATTACGGGCGCAGATAAGCACGGCGAAGGAATGATCCTTGCCCTCTTTTCTTTTCGGCTTGCGAAGCGGCAAAAAACCACGAACACCATGAATGACCTGCCAAGCCATAGTCGGCACCCAAAGGACTGCGAACAGCCCTATCATTACAACACAGATTACCGGGAGCACTTGATACAGAAAAATTTCCATATGCGTTTCCCCCTTTCCTTTATATAGTAAGTATACCATCAAACGCATGATTTGTCGAGCCGTTTTTTGGATAGTTTGCCTAAATCGAGCAAAAACTATCCATCGAGGTGATATATATGCCAAAGAAAAAGCAGATCAAACTTCCTCCCCGAGAACAGGCCTACGAGACCTATGCCTTGGCCGATCAAAAAAGGCTCACGCCTTGGGGAACGTCCATTCCCACCGAGAGCGGCGTTGAGCAAATGCGTGAGTGGAATGAGGAAAACAAGCTATAAAAAAGGGATGCCGTCAGGCATCCCTTTTCCTATTTACTGAACTTCGAGAGCGCTGATCAGATCATTCTCGATCTGTACCGAGGTCGCCTTTTTCAGTTCCTCATACTTAGCCTCATAGGCCTCCGACAAGAGCGTAGAGCGAACATTGGTCTGCCATCTGGGCAGATCATCGCCTACAAAATACATCACATGAGTACCGTATTCGGTATCGACCAGGCCGGTATCCCCGCTCTGACGAGCCTCATCAAAGCACCAGTCGTTGAAGGTCTCGACCATCTGACCGGCATATACGCCCTGATACAGTCCGCCGTTGTAGTAGTTGCTGTCCTCGGTATGAAGCATAGCCAGTTCGGCAAAGGCCTGCTCGGTCTTGTCGCCCTTGAGCCACTGATCGTAATAACCCTGAGCCACATCATGAGCCTGTTGCGCCGTGACCGATCCCTCAACAACACTGACCAACAGATGACGGACCGAAACCGTTTCTTCTTGCTGGAGATATTTCGCCTTATCCAAGACATAGACACTATAGGTGTTTGCCTCTTCGTCGTGGAACATCTTCACCGCACCGACGGCCGTGCTATCGGCGAAGATCCACTTGATGGCTTCGCTGTCCTTGTTGTAAGCGGCAGCTGTCGCCTTGTAGGTATCGACGCTCGTATGGTCCCCATCTTCGTGGCCTTCGTGATCGGCATGGGTCGCCTTCAGGTAGGCATCCAGTTTGGTTTTGAAATCTTCCACACCGGTAGCGGCAGCCAACTTGTCAGCCTCAGCCTTGGCAGCCGACTGCGTTACGGCGCCTTCTGCCAATTTTTCTCCCTCTTTGGCTTCCTGATAGGAGAAGGTAAAACTATAATAATCCGCCTTCAGAACATTGAGCGGATCTTTATCATAGTAGGCCTGGATCTCTTCGACCGTCGGTGTTAATTCACCTTCCAGCACCAACTGATACTTGGTGGCAAGCATAGACAGCGTTACACAATCGATCACATCTTGTTTTTTCACACCCTGTGCATACTGACCGACGTTAGTGTAAGACTGTTCGGCACGATCATCAGCGGCTTTCTTTTCGACATCGGTCAATGCCACGCCGTTAGCATTGGCATCTTCGCACAAAACCAAGAGCTTTTCCGCATCTTCTTTGGCCGCATCGGCAAAATACTCAAACCAAGTGATGGTATTGTTTTCCGAATCGGTGGTGTACTGATCCTTCAGAGCCTTAGCGGTATCCAGCCCCGTATAGGACAGATAGTCACCATAGGTGTTGAGATAGTTGGCGTATTGACTAAAGATGAAATAACTCATCATGCTGCCGTTTACCTCAAAATTGTCGGTCTTCATCACGATCTGTGCACGTTGGGCAGCACCCGAGTTGCGATAAACATTGATCCCAACCAAGGTACCGATTCCTGCCAACAGTGCGACAACAACGGCCAGCGAGATGATCAGATTGATTTTTTGCTGTTTTTTCTTTGCCTGCTCACGCTCGAGCGCAGCGGCTTTCTTTTCCGCATAATTAATGCGGCTTCTTGCACCTTTTCCCATGATAGTAATTCCTTTCTCTTTTGGGTGATTTCATTATATAAGATTGTATCACGCTTTGTGTGACGGGTTTCTGAATTATTCGAGTTTGAGCTGTTGCGCCGTATCATTTTCACCTAAAAGTTTGGGAGCCGCAGGCAATGTCTTAGATCGATACAGATGCTCTTTGTTTAATCTTCCCTTTTCATACTCCTCTATCGCCACAATCTCCTGCTTCTTGCCCAAGGTGATGACATTGGTCCCCTGAGAGGAACGGGACTGCTTATACGGCATAAGGGCCGTGTTGACCACAATACCGCGGTCGGCATCGGTGATGACCAGATACTCGGCATCGGCTTTGGGGGTAAAGAAGGCAATAGGCGTCAACTTATCGCAATAGGCCTTGAGCAGCTTCTTGCGGTTGGTCTTGGTGGCAAAGGAGGCCAGGTCGGTTTTTACCGCACGGCCGCCGGCATAGAAGATGATGAGTTTTTCCGAATAGTCATAGGTGACGGCGGTATAGACCACCTTTTCGTCCGGCTCCATACCCAGCACGCCCGGCAAATAATCTCCCAGTACGCTGGCCTTGCTGTCGTTAAAGTCATAGACATGCGCCTTATAGGCCTGGCACTTATCGGTAAAGACGATCAGGTCGGCCTTATTGGATGCCTCGACCGAGCGCTGAAGTCCGTCGCCCTCCTTGAATTTCTGCTCACCGCCCATACGCAGCGACAAGGGCGTGATCTTCTTGAAATATCCCTCTTTACTAAAGAAGAGAGTAACGGGATAGTCCTCGATCTCCTTGTTCTCCACATACTGCTCGATCTCATCCTCAAACAGGATGGTAGAACGGCGGGGACGGCCGTATTTGTCGGCAATACGGTTGAGATCCTTGACCAGCATGCGGCGGAATTTGGTCTTGCTGGCAAGCAAACTTTCGATCTCGGCGATCTCCTTTTGCAGCGACTCGACCTCTTGGAGTTTATTGAGGATATATTCACGGTTTAAGTGACGCAATTTGATCTCAGCAATAAATTCTGCCTGTACCTTGTCGATGCCGAACTCGATCATCAAATTGGGGATGACCTCGCCTTCCGACTCGGTCTGGCGGATGATGCGGATGACCTCATCAATATCAAGCAGGATCTTCTTCATGGCCTCCAGCAGATGCAGGCGATCCTTCTTGGCATTCATATCAAAGTAGAGCCGACGCTTGACACACTCGGTGCGATAGGCCGTCCACTCGTCCAGGATCTCACGCACACCCATGACACGGGGCATGCCGGCAATCAGGATGTTGAAATTACAGCCGAAACTGTCCTCCAGCGGCGTCAATTTATACAACTTGGTCATCAGCTGATCGGGGTCGGTACCTCGACGCAGCTCGATCTGGATCTTAAGACCGTTTTTATCGGTCAGATCCTTGATGTCGGAGATCTCCTTGAGCTTGCCCGCCTTGTACAGTTCAGCAACTTTATCCACGATCAACTCAACCGAGGTCGTGTACGGAATCTCTGTGATTTCAATGACTCCGCGTTTTTTATCGTAACTGTACTTGGCACGGATCTTGAAAGAGCCGCGGCCGGTATCGTAGATGTTACGCATCTGCTCATGGGAGAGGATGATCTGACCGCCGGTTGAAAAGTCGGGGGCTAAGAGGGTGGTCATGATATCATGCTCGGGATTCTCAATGAGCGCCGCCGTGGTACGGCAGACCTCAGCGAGGTTAAAGGAGCAGATATTGCTGGCCATACCGACGGCGATACCCATATTGGCATTGACCAGGACATTGGGGAAGGTCGTCGGAAAAAGGGTCGGCTCTTGCATCTGGCCGTCATAGCTGTCGACAAAATCAACGGTATCCTTGTCCATGTCGGCAAACAACTCGGCGCAGAAGGGATCAAGCTTGCACTCGGTGTAACGGGAGGCGGCATAGGCCATATCCCTTGAATAGTGCTTACCGAAGTTACCCTTGGATTCGATAAAGGGATAAAGCAGCGCTTCATGGCCTCGTGAGAGACGCACCAGCGTATCGTAAATGGCCTGATCGCCGTGAGGGTTGAGCTTCATGGTCTGACCTACGACATTGGCCGATTTGGTCAATTCCCCTTTGAGCAATCCCATCTTATACATGGTATAGAGCAGTTTGCGATGGGAGGGCTTAAAGCCGTCGATCTCGGGGATGGCACGGGAGATAATGACGCTCATGGCGTAGGGCATATAGTTTTCACGCAGGGTATCGGTGATTCTCTGTTCCAAATAATTGTGTTCCATGATACCCTCCTTTACGAAAGATCGGCCAGATCGACATAGAGCGAGCCGTATTCTTTAATATAATCCTTACGCCCGGCCAGGTCATCACCCAGCAGCACATCGAACATACGAGCCGTTTCGGCAGCGTCGGCAGCGGTCACACGGATGAGCCGACGAGTTTCGGGGTTCATGGTAGTCTGCCACATCATTTCGGGCTCGTTCTCGCCAAGACCCTTGGATCGCTGGATCTTAACCTTTTTGCCGTCGAGTTTTTGCAGCAACTCGGCCTTGGCCTTATCGTCAAAGGCGAAATAGGTGTCCTTGCCGCAGGTGATCTCATACAGCGGCGTTTCGGCAATATAGACATAGCCCTCACGAATCAGGGTGGGCATCAGACGATAGATCATGGTTAGGATCAGGGTGCGGATCTGATAGCCGTCGACGTCGGCGTCGGTACATATAATGATACGTTTATAGCGCAGGGCGTTCAGGTCAAACAAAGACATATCCTTGCCGGCCTTGCCCTTGATCTCAACGCCGCAGCCCATGACCTTGATCAGATCGGTGATGATCTCGCTTTTGAATATCTTATCCAGATCGGTCTTTAAGCAGTTTAATATCTTGCCACGCACCGGCATGATGGCCTGGAAACGGGCATCTCTTCCCTGCTTACAGGAGCCCAATGCCGAGTCACCCTCCACGATGTAGAGTTCACGCTCTTCCGGTTTTTTGGAAGCGCAGTCGACAAACTTGGCGATACGGTTGGTCATATCCACCGTGCCCTGCACCTTCTTTTTATAGTCGGTACGGGCATGGTCGGCCTTTTCACGGGAGCGTTTGTTGATGAGTACCTGATCGGCAATGCGATCGGCCTGGGCTTTATTTTCAACAAAATAAATCTGCAGGGCCGATTTCAGATACTCGGTCATGGCCTCCTGGATAAACTTGTTATTGATGGCCTTTTTGGTCTGGTTTTCATAGGAGGTCAAGGTCGAGAAACAGTTAGACACGAGAGCCAGGCAATCCTGGACATCGACAAACTTGATCTGACTTTCGTTCTTATTATATTTACCCTGTTGCTTTAGATAGGCGTTGATGGCCGAAACAAAAGCGCTCTGCACCGCCTTGTCGGGCGCACCGCCGTGCTCCAGGTAAGAGCTGTTATGATAATACTCTAATTTCTGCTTGAGGGCCGAGAAAGCGAATACAACTTGTATTTTCAGTTTGTATTCGGGCTTGTCCTCACGGTCGCGCCCCACACGGTCGGCAGTGAAATTCTGCACCTCGGTGATGTTAGCATCACCCAAAAACTCGGTCATGTAATCGACCGGGCCGTTGGGATAGCAGAATTCCTGTTCGGAGAACGAGCCGTTCTCCTCCTGCCAGCGCAGGACAAAATGCACACCGGCATTGGTGACGGCCTGGCGCCGCATCGTTTCCTCGAAGAAAGAGCGAGGAATAACAATATCGGTAAAAACCTTATTGTCGGGCTTAAAACGGGTCTTGGTTCCGGTGGAACGGTATCGCTTCGGCTCTTTTTTCAGACCACCGACATTTTTGCCGGCCTCAAAATGCAGGCTGTACTCAAACCCGTCGCGATGGACGGTGACATCCATATATTCGCTGGCATACTGGGTGGCACAGGCACCAAGGCCGTTAAGGCCCAGGGAATATTCATAATTCTCGCCCGAGGCGGTATCGTACTTGCCGCCGGCGTAGAGTTCACAGTAGACCAGTTCCCAGTTAAAACGTTTTTCTTTTTCGTTAAAATCGACGGGACAGCCGCGGCCAAAGTCCTCGATCTCGATGGAATGGTCGCCGTAATAGGTCAGAACGATGCGGTCGCCATGCCCTTCACGGGCCTCGTCGATGGAGTTGGAGAGGATCTCGAAGGCGGCATGCTGACAGCCCTCCAGTCCGTCCGACCCGAACATGACGCCGGGGCGTTTACGGACACGTTCCTCATCCTTAAGCATCGATATGCTTTCGTTGCCGTATTCTTTCTTTTTAGCCATATCCATTTCCTTTTCTTCACAGATATATCTATTATATAATTATTTTCCTATAAATACAAGGTATATTTTTTTACAAAAACCATTGCATATATACACAAAGAGTGATAAAATCTATACTGTATGATTAAGTCATAATAATTTCTACATAGGAGGATTCCCAATGGCAAGAACAATGAAAACCATGGATGGTAACAATGCCGCCGCTCATGTAGCATACGCCTTTACCGACGTAGCCGGCATTTATCCCATCACCCCCTCTTCGGTCATGGCAGAGCACGTAGACGAGTGGTCTGCGCAGGGCCGTGAGAACATTTTCGGACAGCAGGTCAAGGTCTCCGAAATGCAGAGTGAAGCCGGTGCTGCCGGTACCGTACACGGCTCTTTGGCCGCCGGTGCTCTGACCACCACCTTCACCGCCTCTCAGGGTCTGTTGCTGATGATCCCGAACATGTACAAGATCGCAGGCGAGCTGCTGCCCGGCGTGATCCACTGCTCGGCACGTGCTCTCGCTTCCCATGCCCTCTCCATCTTCGGTGACCATCAAGACGTTATGGCCTGCCGCCAGACCGGCTTTGCGATGCTGGCCTCCACCAACCCGCAGGAAGTTATGGACCTGGGCGCTGTCGCTCATATGGCCGCCATCAAGGGCCGCGTTCCCTTCCTTCATTTCTTCGACGGTTTCCGCACCTCCCACGAGATCCAGAAGATCGAGACTTGGGACTACGCCGACCTGAAGGAAATGGTCGATATGGATGCCGTTATGGCCTTCCGCAAGAATGCCCTCAATCCGGAGCGTCCCGTTCTGCGCGGTACCGCCCAGAACCCCGACATCTACTTCCAGGCCCGTGAGGCTTGCAACAAGTACTATGATGCCATGCCTGCCATCGTTGAGGAGTACATGGCCAAGGTCAACGCCAAGACCGGCAAGAACTATCAGCTGTTCAACTACTACGGTGCTCCCGATGCCGAAACCGTTATCGTAGCTATGGGCTCGGTCAATGACACCATTGAAGAGACCATTGATTACCTCGTTTCCAAGGGCGAGAAGGTCGGCCTGATCAAGGTTCGCCTCTACCGTCCGTTTGCTACCGAGAAGTTCCTGTCTGCCATCCCCGCCACCGCTAAGCGTTTGGCTGTGCTGGATCGTACCAAGGAAGCCGGCTCTCTGGGCGAGCCTCTGTATCTGGATGTTGTCACCGCAGTGGCACAGGCCGGCATGAAGGTCGATGTCATCGGCGGCCGCTACGGTCTGGGCTCCAAGGACACCACCCCCGGCGACATCATTGCCGTTTACCGCAATGCTCAGTCGGCCGAGCCTAAGAGATACTTCACTCTCTCCATCAACGACGACGTTACCAATCTGTCGCTGCCCGTATCCGAGAATCCCGAGACGGCTCCTGCCGGCACCGTTGCCTGCAAGTTCTGGGGTCTGGGCTCTGACGGTACCGTCGGCGCTAACAAGAACTCCATCAAGATCATCGGTGACCACACCGATCAGTATGCTCAGGCCTACTTCTCCTACGACTCCAAGAAGTCGGGCGGTGTTACCGTTTCCCACCTGCGCTTTGGTAAGAACCCCATCAAGTCGACCTACTTTGTAAACAAGGCTGACTTTGTGGCCTGCCACAACGCTTCCTATGTGGACAAGTACGATATCACCGAGGATCTCAAGGAAGGCGCTTCCTTCCTGCTCAACTGCGGCTGGACCGTCGAAGAGTTGGAAACCAAGCTGCCCGCCAAGTTCAAGAGAGACCTGGCCACCAAGAAGGTCAACTTCTACACCATCGACGGTGTCAAGATCGCCCGTGAACTGGGCCTTGGCAACCGCATCAACATGGTGCTGCAGGCCGCCTTCTTCAACATTGCCAACATCATCCCCATCGACGATGCCGTCAAGTACATGAAGGACGCTGTTGTTAAGACCTACGGTCACAAGGGCGAGGATATCGTTAACATGAACCATGCCGCTATCGACCGTGGCGTTTCGGCTGCCGTTAAGATCGACGTTCCCGCCGCTTGGGCTAATGCTCAGGATGACGAGAAGGCCGCTGTCAAGACCGGTGCGCTCAACGGTTATGTAGATAACATCCTCGTTCCCATCAACGCTCAGCAGGGTGACAAGCTCCCTGTTTCCACCTTCGTCGATGCCGCTGACGGTACCTTCCCGCAGGGCTCGGCCGCTTATGAGAAGCGTGGCATTGCCGTTTTCGTTCCTCAGTGGATCGCTTCCAACTGTATCCAGTGCAACCAGTGCTCGCTGGTCTGCCCTCATGCCGTTATCCGTCCGGTCGTTATGACTGAGGAAGAAGCCGCTAACGCACCTGCCGGCATGGAACTGCTCAAGATGAACGGCAAGGGCTGCGAAAACTACAAGTACGGCATCACCGTATCCCAGCTCGACTGCACCGGCTGCGGCGTTTGCGCCAATGCTTGCTTGGCCAAGGAGAAGGCTCTGGTTATGAAGCCGCTGGCCGAAGAAGTGCACAAGCAGGAGCAGTTCAACTATAACGTTGAAAAGGTCGCTCCTAAGACCGAGTTGTACTCCAACACCCCGAAGGGCACCCAGTTCAACCAGCCGCTGCTCGAGTTCTCGGGCGCTTGCGCCGGCTGCGGCGAGACCCCGTATGCCAAGCTGGTCACCCAGATGTTCGGCGATCGTATGTATATCGCCAACGCCACCGGCTGCTCCTCCATCTGGGGCGGTTCGGCTCCCTCTACCCCCTATACCACCAACCACAGAGGCTTCGGTCCCGCTTGGGCCAACTCTCTGTTCGAGGATAACGCCGAGTACGGCTATGGCATGTACCTGGGCGGCACTCAGATCCGTGAGCGTCTGCTGGGCTACATCAACGAGATCGAAGCCAACCCCTGCAACGACGAGGTCGCTGCCGCTATCGCCGAGTACAAGGCCACCTATGACAAGGGAGCTGAGAACCGCGTAGCCACCGACAAGCTGATCGCCGTTCTGGAAGGCTGCACCAGCTGCAAGAACAAGGAGTTGGTCGACAAGATCCTGGCTGAGAAGGAATTCCTGGCTAAGAAGAGCTTCTGGATCTTCGGCGGCGACGGTTGGGCTTACGATATCGGCTTCGGCGGCCTGGATCACGTCCTGGCTCAGAACCGTGATGTCAACATCTTCGTCTTCGATACCGAGGTTTATTCCAACACCGGCGGTCAGTCCTCCAAGTCGACCCCGACCGGCGCTGTCGCTCAGTTCGCTGCTTCCGGTAAGGAAACCAAGAAGAAGAGCCTGGCTGAGATCGCTATGTCCTACGGCTATGTTTACACCGCTCAGATCTGCATGGGCGATAACCCGGCTCAGTGCGTTAAAGCTCTGGCTGAGGCCGAGGCTTACAACGGCCCGTCCTTGATCATTGCCTACGCTCCCTGCATCAACCACGGCATCAAGAAGGGCATGGGCTCCTCCATGCTCGAAGCCAAGGCTGCCGTTGCCGCCGGCTACTGGCATTCCTTCCGCTTCAACCCTGCCGCTAAGGCTGAGGGCAAGAATCCGTTCACTCTGGATTCGAAGGCTCCCACCGCTTCTTACAAGGACTTCCTCATGGGCGAGGTTCGTTACAACTCCCTCACCCGTTCCTTCCCGGATCGTGCCGCCCGTCTGTTTGACACGGCCGAAGCCGCTGCTAAGGAACGCTATGAGCACCTCAAGAAGCTCGGCGATCTGTACAATGTTGATTGACAGATGAATATTAACTGAAGAAAGGGACGGCATCTTGCCGTCCCTTTTTCTTTATGGTATAATAGTCCTGTAAAGGAGATGTCTATGGAACAGGAAATGATCGCCCTATCGGAGCAGGATATTGAATATTTGATCGAAACGACCCGCCCCTTCGCCGAGCTAATGATGCGCTATCGCTGCGCCATCAAAGAAGTTCAGACGAAATTTGAGGTGCTCAACGAAGAGTTTTCCATCCGCTATAACCGCAACCCCGTCGAAGCCATCAAAACCAGACTAAAATCCCCTCGCAGTATCTTCGGCAAGATGCAGAAGAACGATCTGCCCATTACGGTGGAAAATATCCGTGAACATCTTTCGGACATTGCCGGTATCCGCATCATCTGCTCCTATCCCGAAGATATTTACACGCTGTGCGATATGTTTTTGCGGCAGGATGATGTACGGCTGATTCGCAAGAAAGATTACATAGCCAATCCTAAGGAGAACGGATACCGCAGCTTACACCTGATCGTGGAGATTCCCATTTTCCTGACCGATGCTAAGGAATATGTACGGGCCGAAGTGCAATTTCCCACCATTGCCATGGATTTTTGGGCATCCCTGGAACATAAACTTAAATATAAAAAGGATATTCCCTTTGCCGATGAGGTGGCGCAAGAGTTAAAGGATTGCGCCGAACAGATCGCTTTTTTAGATCGCCGCATGGAGGCCATCCATCGTCATATTGAAGACCTGACAAAATAAGAAGGACGCTTATGCGTCCTTCTTTTTTCCTAATCTATTTTCCGTTCCGTTTAGTAATCGTTTGATATTTTCCCGGTGGGTAAAGACCAGAAGCAAACCGAAGAAAAATACCGTTCCCACATACATCCACACCTGATCCCACGCCAGCGCATCAACATAGCGACGCAGGATAAAGGCCGAGAGCGGACCGGTGATGGTGGTGGACAGGCTGGCAATGGACATATACTTGGTGGTGACCAAAAGAATGATAAACACCGCCAGCATGCAAAGGAACATGCGCCAGTCAAGCAAAATGAGCATACCGCCGATGGTAGCCACGCCCTTGCCGCCCCGAAACCCGAAGATGGCCGGATAGATATGACCAATAGCCGCAGCCAGACCCGATAGTCCAATGACAAGCAGATTGCTTGGCTCTCCTACGATAAGAAAGGCACCCAGGTAGCAGGCCAGCACGCCCTTACCAATATCGAAGAGCATGACGGTGGTACCGAAGGGCCAGCCAAAAACACGGAAGGCGTTGGTGGTGCCGGCATTACAACTGCCGTAACTGCGAATGTCTTTTTTGAAGATCAGATTAGAGCCGATGATGGCAATATTGATATTGCCCAAACAATAGGCCACGACCATGGCCAGAATATATTTTCCTATCATGCCCTCACCTATTATCCTTTTCATCACGCTCACGCACCATGGTGCGAATGGGCGTACCGGTCAACCCAAAGGTCTCACGGATGCAATTTTCAATATAACGCTTATACGAGAAATGGAACAGCCGTTTATCGTTAACAAAGACGACAAATGTCGGCGGACGGACGCTGGCCTGGGTAATATAATACAAGCGCAGACGGCGGCCCTTATCCGAGGGCGGCTGGACTTTGGTAACGGCATCGGCCAGCATAGAATTCAAGCGTCCGGTCGGGATGCGCATACAGTTTTGAGCATTGACAGCATGGATCAGCGGGAAAAGTTTGTCCACACGCTGTCCCGTCATCGCAGAAATAAACTCGATCGGTGCATAGTCCATAAAGGCCAGGCGACGCTTAATATCCTTTTTAAGCTTTTCCATCGTGCCTGTTTCTTTATCCACATCATCCCACTTATTGGCAACCACGACACAGGCCTTACCCAGATCGTCGGCGTAACCGGCAATTTTAGTGTCCTGCTCGGTCACACCCTCACGGGCATCGATGAGCACCAACACAACATCGGCACGTTCTACGGCCATATAGGAGCGTAAAACGCTGTATTTCTCGATATTCTCATCCACCTTGCTCTTGCGGCGCAGTCCTGCCGTATCAATGAGCATATATTTGCCGTGCTCATTTTCATAATAGGCGTCGATGGCATCACGGGTGGTGCCGGCGATATTGGAAACGATCGAGCGCTCTTTTCCTAAAATGCAGTTGAGCAGCGAAGATTTACCGACATTCGGCTTGCCTATGATGGCCACCTTAATGACATCGGAGTCTTCCTCGTCGTTTTCCTCGGGCAACAGGTCGCAGACACGGTCGAGAACATCGCCGGTACCGTGGCCATGGACGGCCGAAACTGAAAAGACATCCTCAAAGCCGAGATTGTAAAACTCATAAAATTCAGGGGGTTCAGCCCCGACACTGTCACACTTATTCACGCAGACCAGCACAGGCTTATTGCTGTGGCGCAGCATTTGAGCCACCGCCTCGTCGGTAGCGGTGACGCCGGTGGTGATATCGCAGATAAAGAGCACGACATCAGCGCCGTCGATGGCCAACTGAGCCTGCTCACGAATCTTAGACAGGATGACATCCCCGGTATCGGGCTCGATACCGCCGGTGTCGATCAAAGTAAAGCTACGATCGAGCCAGGTGCACGAGGCATGCAGCCGATCGCGGGTAACGCCGGGGACATTGTCCACAATGGACAGACGCTGACCGGCTAATTTATTGAATAAGGTCGACTTTCCCACATTGGGACGGCCGACGACAGCAACTACTGCCATGCCCTACCTCCTTTGATAAAAAAAGAGAAGGAAACTCATCGTCGCCTTCTCTGTTTTTTACGCCTCTTCCTTTTTCACGACCAGATTACCGTCATAGTAACCGCAATTATCGCACACTCTGTGGGGAGCGATCAGCTCGCCGCACTGCTTGCACTTCGTGAGCGCCGGAGCGTCCAGCTTCCAGACGTTGGATCGACGCAGGTCTCTTCTGGATTTCGATGTTTTTCTCTTGGGAACCGCCATCTATGACACCTCCTTAACCGGGTTTTATAACTTATCAAGCCGTATGGTCGCAACTGCCGTGATTGAGATCCTGACCACAGACGGGGCATAACCCCTTGCACTCAGGCGAACAGAGAAGCTTGGACGGATATTCGTCAAACAAGGCTTCCTCAACAGCCGTGCTCAGATCAATGATGTGGCCGCCTTCCAGGCTGACCAGATCATCACCACCCCCATCGGGGCCGATAAAGCATTCGAGGGGCACATTCACATCAAAGGCCACATCGCCAAGACAGCGTGCGCAGGGCGCAACTGCATGAGCGGAGATGGCAGCCTCGATGGCAATGCCCTGATATCGGTTACGCACCGTACCTTTGACATGTACCATGCTGAAGGGACGGACCCCATCCCCCATTTCAAGGGATGAAAAATCCTTCTCACATTCAAACGATAGCACAAATTTTTCACTGGCCAGTACTTGACCGATGTTCAGTTTCATACTATTACCTCGATACGCATATTACATTATACATATTTGACCGTTGTATGTCAAGTAATTTCTTAATATTTCCCACTAATGTTTAGGAATATACCGACCACGATGAAATGACGGCAAAAGAGCCATCCCCGTCCCAGCGTGACGGCGCCCGGCAACAGGCGTAACCTGAGCCGAATATCCGCAAGACAGGGCAAATCCCATCAACGCAAGGTCGCACAACTGCGTCGTTATCCCAAACAATCCCTGGTAGACAGGCACCCGCAACATTGCCAATACCGTGGCCGCTACGGCTGATAGCGCCAGCAATACCACCGACGCAGATGAAACTGCCAAAAAGCTACTTTTCCCACTGCCATCCAGGAGAACACGCCCCAACTGCGACAAAAACAGCAACGCAACCCCACAGGATAAAAGTCGGATGGCATAGGTATCGACCGACGGATTGGTGGTAATGGTCATAAAATCATCGATCAAACGAAGGATATACAATCCGATCGGGCCCAGGATGAGCGTCAAACTGATAGCCGAGGGTAATTGCGGGCCTTTCCAACACAACAAAAAGAAGAAGCCTACCGACAAGATTGCAAATAATACCTTACCGATAGCCAACCACGGGATCTCCAGTCGATACATCAGCAGAGCGCCCGAAAATTCCTTCCACAGCGCCACCAGCGACACAATCAGCTGTGTTGCAAAAACTACGGCGGCGATTGCGGCCATGATGCGAAACACCTTGCCATCCCCCATCGACACCCGGCCGTTACCCCAAAGGCTCGGCAGCGCAGCCAGGAGCAATACGAAAACGCAAAGCACAACCTGCAGCACCGTCCAAACATCCGATATACTGTAACCGTTGATCCGATCGGTACCAAGCAGCAACACAAGCATGCGTACCACGCATAGCAGCGCTGCTCCCGCCATGGTAAATATCATGCGATTTTTTCTTAAAAATTCCACTGCCGCTTCACCTCTCTTGCTATTTTACCGCATTTTACCTCAAATTCCAATAGTTCAATCAAAAATTCTTTGTAAATAATTAAAATAGGCAGCGCAGATAACTGCGCTGCCTAAGCTTATTCAATCACAAAGGGCAACTTACCTTTAGCCTGACGGCGACCGGACAGCACTTCAAAGGCATATCCCTGAGAGTCCTCCATCATGTAGCCATAAATACGACGCTTCTGCGGCGTCAAATACTTCAAAGCAAAGGGGTTACCAAAATGCACCACAGCCGCAACCTTGCCCGAACGCGACAGAGCATTGATCACCACCTCGGTGCGACGGGTCAGACCGTCGGTTCCCAGATAGCTGGTGGTGGTGCAGAAGGTTACAAACACCGCCTGATTATATCCGGTGGCAGCCGTCAGCACACGGTCATGATCACGCTGCATGCTGAATTCCGGCAAAAACTCAATATCGGCGTTGGGAAATTCACGATGAATAGCCTCAACAACACGATCGGGATTATACCATTTACCCGTCTGGATCTCATGGTTATCCGTCGGATCGTAATTGTTTTCGGTCAGAACGATGAACAAGGTCTTTTCGTTCTTGTCAATGGCCACATCGACACCGTCGGTGATAGCCGTAATGCAATCGGCGGCAAGGCCACGAAGCTTTTTCTCATCCTCGGCACTAAACGGGCAAATACCCTGCTGCTGTCCCACAAATGCCTGAGCCGCCTGTACACGGCGTACTGCCTCATTCAAACGCTCATCACTGATCATGCCGTCTTCATAATTCTTTTTGAGCATTTCAAAGCATTCACGCGAAGAGCTGCGGAAGTTGGGCAGTACAATATCGTTACCGGCGGCAATCGCCATACCGTAAACATTCTCCTCACCAAACTTCTGCAAAATACCCATCATGGCAAACGAATCGGTATAACACAGACCGTCAAAGCCCATGTTGCGGATAATATCAAGCACCTTTTTGGAGAGCGACGCCGGATAGTCAGGGTCAATATTAACATATTTGGTATGGTTGACCATGATGGACGGCAATAATCCCTTGCTCATCAGATACTGATAGGGAATCAGGTCGAACTCCTTAAGCTCCTTCTCCGTCAGGTAGGATTCGCCTTCAGCCATATGGGTATCCATCGGGTCTTCACATGAGCCGGGATAATGCTTGGCACAGGGCATGAAATGATGCTTCATCATTTCGGTATACATTACTTCCAGCTTGCGCGACACCTTGTGCGGATCATCGGAAAGCTTGCGATAAACGCTGCACGGCGCATCGCCACGGCAAATATCGGCGATTTGACCCCATGTCGCATTCAAGCCGGCCTTCTGCGACTCACTGACAACACCACGCACATAGGCGAGCAACGACTCGTCATCTTCGCAAGCACCCAGCGTCATCAGCTGCGTTTTGGGCAGCTCAGACGGCGGCCAGCCCTGCTCGGTATCGTTAACAATGATAATCGGATAATCGGCCGCTTCCTTGATTCTCTGAGCGATCGTCAGGTCATTATAGGGAACCTGAACGGCACCTACTGCGTGCTTTTTGACCATTTCCAGTGCAAAATCCACGTCATCCTGGCGCTGCGCCACCAATCGATAACAGAGCACATGCCCCAGCTTTTGTTCGATTGTCATCTCTTCAATCTTCATGATCTTCTCCTGATTGATTTATTTTTTGGTAGATCCGAGCCAAAAGATCAGCATCGGGCACCTGAAATTCTTCCTGCGGCGCAAGACCCAGTCGTTCCGCCTTGGACAATCCCGTCCGATGATAGGGCATCAACTGCACCCGCATCTTGGGATATTTCTTTTTAAGATCGGCGATCTTTTGAATGAAATCATCATCCAGATTACCCCCGGGCACAATGGGACATCGCAAGACAATGTCAGCCCCCAGGTTGTATAATACATCTAAATTTTTCAGGATCAGGGTATCCTCTACCCCCGTCAATTCCTTATGCCGAGCGGTAGAGGCCTTGCAGTCGAAGAGGAAGCAGTCGCACAGCGGTGCGATCTTCTCATAATGCTCGGTCTTGGCATGGCCGCAGGTCTCCATCATAAAGGAGATCCCTTCGGCCTTTGCTGCCTGCGCCAGCCCATAACACAGATCAAACTGCGCCATTGGCTCGCCGCCGCTGACCGTCAGCCCGCCGTCTTCCCCATAAAAAGGCTTATCCCGACGAACTGTCTGCATGATCTGCTCGACAGTCATTTCCTCACCGACCACGTGCCGTGCCCCGGTGGGACAGCCTTCCTTGCACCGACCGCAGCCGATGCACAGCTCACTATGGAATTCTTCCTGCGCTTGGAAGGACAAGGATTCGATATTATGGCACCATTTACAGCGCAAGGGACAGCCCTTGAAAAAGACGCAGGTGCGAATGCCCGCTCCGTCGTCGGTGCAATACCGTTGAATATTAAATATCATCTTAATACTCGGTCCGATCAATGATCTCCTGCTGCAAGGTCGGGGTCAATCGCACAAAATAGTCGCTGTATCCGCCGATGCGCACGATCAGATCGCCATGCTGTTCCGGATTCTCTTTGGCGTCGATGAGTGTCTGTCGATCAACGACATTGACCTGCATTTCCAAACCGCCCCGTTCTACAAAGGTGCGGACCAACTGCACGAATTTCTTCTGATTCTCGCCTCTGAGATTGTCTTTACCGAATTTGATATTGACCACCATGCCGCCCAAAAACTCTTTCTGATCCCAAGAGCTCAGCGACAAGATCATAGCCGTCGGTCCGTGGGTATCTCTACCCTGTACCGGCGAACAACCGTCAGAGTAAGAATAGAACGCCTTTCTTCCATCGAAGGTGGCGCCCATCTTCGAGCCACGGATGGCATGACCGATATAGGAGAAGGAACCCGGCTGCATACGGCTGCCGCCCAGCATCGGCTCGTGGAAGATACGCTTGATGCCCTCCGCCAATACCTCAGCTACGCAGTCGGCCGACTCGTCGTCATTACCGTAGTGCGGCAGATGATTGATGATGGTTTGACGCAGCACCTCTTCATCCTCAAAATTCTTGCTGATTATATCATAGAATTGAGAGAGCGTCAATGTGTTATTCTTATATACCAATTCCCGAATCGCCACCAAAGAATCGACGGCATTGGAGAAGCCCAGGAAGACCGGCTGCAAGAACATATACCGCTCGCCGCCCTCGACGATACTGCGTCCACGCCCGATGCAATCCTCCACCAAGCAGCATACACGCATCGGGTCATTGCTGTTACGGCTGGCTTCGAGCATGCGTGAGAAATAGGCAAACGGCTTGCTCTTTACATCCTTTTTCAGCGCCTGGATATACAACTCCTCTAATTGATGATAGTCGGCACAGTCGAGGTTGGCCGCAACCGTCTCCACCAGGATGCGGGGCAGGTCGATCGAAAAGGCCGTCGAATGGGCACGGGAACGTCCCACTACGCTGATCTCGGCGCAGGTGGTATGAATATAATTGACCGAATCCTCAACCGACACCCCATAGTCACGCAACGACTGCACAATGCTCTCATCGTTATAGAAGGCCGGATGGGTCACGCCGTGAGAAAGAACTTCGGCGGCATACAGCAGAAGATCCTCGCTCGTCTGCTTGTTGACCGCCAAGGCACCGTTGGGGTCAGGCTGACGAATATGGTCAAGCGCCGTAATAAACATATAGGTCAGGTCGTTTTCGACCAGATTTCCGTCCTTATCCTGTCCACCTACGATAAAGCCGCTGGCCGAACGGGAGAAGACACGGGTCGATACACCCAGACACAGGCTGTCAACCATATCCTGCGCCTCTTGCTTGGTGAGTCTGCCCTCTTCCATATCCTTCTTATAGAAAGGATAGAGATAACGGTCGGGGCGGCCCAAGGGATAGAGACCGAACAGATTGCTTAAGAAGAAATGTACGCTTTGGATGGCTTCATGGAAGGTGGTGGCAGGCTCGGCAGGCACCTTCTGCATCACCGCCGCTATACGAAGCAGCTCCGATTTTCTCGGCTCGGCTGCCGTTTCGGCCAACTCGGCCGCCTTCTTGGCATAGCGAGAAGCCAGATCGAGCACAGCATCCAACTCGATCAGACAGCAACGATAGAATTCATCCTTTCGAACCACCTCAAACTCCGGGTAGACATCCACATCGTCATAGTCCAATTTATCCATCTGCGCCTGGATCTCAGCCTTGAGCCCATTGATGCCCAAACGTAACAACTTCTCCAGATCCAATGATAAATGAGTATTGCGCAGACCGAACATCTCAAGCGTCGACGAGGACATGATAAACATATCGCACAACTCATCGTAGCGCTTTTGTTCCTCCTCGGTATACTCAGGCAGATACAACTGGCCAACCAGCAACTCATCGTCGATAATGATGGGCTGGGCAGCATACAACTCGGCCGCCTCGGCATAGGAGCGACGCAGACGCGAGGTATAGGCATCGTAATGCTTGAGATATCCCTCCAAAAAGGCCAGGGTTATCCAGCGATCGCCGGTGCAAAAATGGCGGTACTTTTTATCAATATAAGGATTCGTCTCCTGCGGAACGGGCAGCTTGGCATATTCCACCTTCAGCTTTTGCAGGCGATCACTGATCGGTAATGGTTGATACGTCATGATACGATTCATCCTTTCTATTCCGTAGTAAAGATTCTTAATACATTCACAGTATACGCTATAAAAGTTCTTTTGTATAGGATTAAATTACGAAAAATAGGAAATTTATAAACTAAATTTAAAAAATGGCAGAGAGTTTCACCTCTCTGCCACTTTCTTTATTTTGCCGTGTAATAGATCAGATACGACGTACCGGCATTCTGATAGGAAACCGATATACCGTCAGTCATCAGCTCTTCTCCCGTCCTGGTCCACGTATCGCCCGTATCGGCGTTCGTCACATCATACTCGCTGTTGGGATTGAGGCCGCGCAGACAATAGGTATCAGTCAATGTCGTTCCTTCCAACGGACAGAAGGTCATCACATAACCTGCGTCCTTCTCCGGCGCATAGAACTGGTAGGCGGCATTTTTTTCATCCATATTCTGTTCCCAGTCATCTGCATAGCCGCAGTTACTCGAATAACCAATATCATCGTGAATACCGTAGGAAAGCATATAATAATCGCCTAACATATATTCCTGATAATCCTCGTATTGATCAAGGATCGGCACCAACCACTCGGCACTATTGATAAGTCCGCCGCTTACCGGGTGTACTGCACCCATAACAGAACGCATGTTGTAGGCCTTGTCGTTATACTGCCCGCCTTGACCATCACCGTCCGGATCGCCATCTCCATACCACGGATAACCGCCGGCGTGGATGGGCAGCCACCAGGTCAGATTGAAGTTGATCGAACGCTTACCGTCAACGATACTGTGTGCCGGATCATTCGGGTGATCGATGCAATCGGTTCGCCACAGCGGCACCGACCGCTTCATCATTTCAATATCCAGACGACGACCGCCCGAAGCGCAGTTATCAATGAACAGACCCGGATTGCGCTCGACCAGCTCATCAAAGAAACGATACAAGTTGGTAATGTACATGATCTCGGTCATGCCTGGGTCACGACTCATCTTTTCATCCTGAGCAGTCCAATACGCATTCGGACTGATGTTGAAGTCGTGTCGATACCAGGTGATGTTATTCTCCTGAATAAAATTACTGATAAAAGTGATCATGAACTCGCAGGCATCGTCGTTGGAGAAATCAAAAAGAAGATCGTTAGACCCCTCAATGGAAATGAAGAAATCATCCGAACACTGCTCGGTAATCCACGAGCCGTTCTTGGCACGTTCCGGCTCAAACCAAAGCAGCAGCTCCATATCATTCTCTTTCAGATAGTTGCTTACCTCCGATAAGCCATTGGGGAAGCGTGTGTCGTTGAAATACCAGTTGCCGACTTCATTCTCCCAATCACCGCTCAACCAATCGGTACTCGTATCTATATTTCCAAACCACGAGGCGTCGATCCACAGTCCCTCAACGTCCAATCCGGCTGTTTTGGCTTGCTCAAGCGCTTCAATAATTTCGTCCTCGTTGTCCTCACCATTCAACGAAATAAAGTTCGGAACCTCGACGATTTGGCCATTCTCGTCTTTGGGAGTATAGGATTTGAGCATCAAATCACGGAAATTGTTATGACCGGTATCGCTATCCCCATTAAAGAATTGGAGGGTAATGCTGGGCGTGCGGATCTCTTCACCGTCATTGAGTGTAATTATTGTGTCGTCCTTAAATCCGGCCGACAGATCGACCGTGCCGTTGGCGTAGGTAAAGTCAGCCTGCCAGTTACCCGTCCATCCGATGGCACCCATCACACCCTTCGTACCGTTGGAAATTTCAAAATACGGGAAAGCCACATCGGAGGAGCGTCCATCCGGCTCTTTAGGATTATCCGGGTGATTTGCACCTTCGGGCAAACTGAAACTTCCCTTTTCCGCCAGATCAATGAAGATCGGCTGAAAATCAGTTATGGCGGCCTTCGAGCCATATGCCGTGATCAACTGCGCATCCGAGATGTCCAGCGAACTGTTCAATGGTTTGATATTGATAAAGGAAGGATTTGGATGAGTTCCGCTACTCTCTTTCTTGATATGTACCGTCCAAGAAAGGGCAGCCATCTCTTCGTCTAAGGTAATATCGGCCCATACTATAAACTTACCACTCTCGTTGGCCTCTTGATCCGTTTCGTATCTGAGAGTCCACTCGGTGTCACTGGGAGTCTCAATCGTTTTCTTCCAGCGGGAGAGGGTATCAATGTTGAGATCAGTGCAGAAGAGGGAAAACAGCGTGTCTTCTTCAATCTGCGCTTCCAGCCAGGCTCTGGCATCGGCTGCCGCAGCGCTGTTATTATAATAGGTCTTCACATCGCCGATAGCCTCCACGCCGGTCCCGGAAACAAATTTCGGCTTAGCGGCAAGCGAAACAAAGTTGGTCACATTTTCAAAGCCATAGACCCGCAACACGATGACATAATTTCTCGTAGCATCTGCCTGCATTGCTTCGGCATAGGTCGTAAGGATCGAGGAAGGAATGCCCACCGGGATCGTTTTCTGATGGTTGAGCGTAAGATCCATGGTCATGGTAATGTCGGCATTCTCCGCATCAGCCAACAGCTCATAGCCCTTCAGTGAATCAAATTTCAGATGGACACCGAATTTTACCTCATAGGCATCCGGATCGGGCTTCATGGCATGCTTGATCGTATACGAGAATAGGCGATATCCGCCAAAATCTGTATCATATAGGGGCATCGCCTGATTACCGGATTGCAGAACCAGATGATTCTCGCCCGGCTGATTCTTTTCTATGACAATACCACCCTTGGCTTCGGCCGTGTCCGTGACCTGGCCAAACGAGATCATATCACCCAAAACCGTAAGCGTGTGACCGTTAAGATCCAGGGTAGCACCAGCCATGACATAAAGATTGTTAACGCTCTTAGTCTCATCCAGCGTAACATTCGCACTATATGTCGTCCATGCTTCAGTTGCACGGCCATCGGTCAGCGTAACAAGCGCTTCATCATTATCATCTGTCTGCGTATCTCGATGCTTATTGGCACTGAGCAGCTTATTATCTTTACCGATAACAACCGAACTGTCGATCGTGGAGTCACATAGTTCGTGGCAACTGGCGCCGGCCACACCCTGATCGGTCAGCCAAATAAACGTACCGTCAGGAACCGAGTAAGGCGCTTCTCCCCACGGCTCATCATGCATATGGTTTGAGGTATTGGCCTCGGGGCAGCGATTAAAAACAGCAAACCAAAGATCGCTATACCCCTCGGTATCCGCTTTCGCAGCCATCAACTCAGCAGCACCGTACAACTGCCAATACTTGCCTGAGTCGTGGTCGCAAGGACCGTTAGGCCAGTTATTGGCTATGACGATCTTCTGCTTATTTTTGATCATGACCGGATAGGAGAATTCCAACGCTACTGTAACCTGAGTGTCCGTGATCTCTGTCACGGTTCCGCTTTCGAGCGAAACTAAGTCTTCCGAATCATGCCAATACTGAACATCAAAACTGGTGTCTAAACTGACCCCGGTCGTTGCCGTATCGGTAGCACTGGCCGCATAAGACAGCCCAAACAGCATACATACTACCAGAACTAACAGCAAAATCTTTTTAGCCGATCTTATCTTTTTCATGCAATCATACCTCTGTTCTTGCATTTATTCGAATATTTGTAATCATATTCAGTTTTATTATACATAACATCCGGCCATTCGTCAACAACTTTTTCCTCGACATATTCTAAACGGCTCGTCACATAGTAAATGCGTCAAAAGCCATTTTGCTCGTTGCTTCAATACGCCGGCGTTACCCCCTCTGTTCTTGTGTTATTTCCCCTTCCCGGCGCATAGACTGTAGCAAAACCCGTCTATGGGAGGTTTTCAATGAAAGGACAGCCGGAGGACAGGGCGGTCGAGCTCGCCCATTACATAATCGAGAACGGGGCGACGGTGCGTGCCGCCGCCAAAAGGCACGGCATATCAAAAAGCACCGTCCATAAGGACATTACCGAACGCCTGCCCCGCATCAGCGGCAGCCTGGCCGAGCAAGTCAAGCAAGTGCTCAATTATAACAAAGCGCAGCGCCATCTGCGTGGCGGTGAGGCAACCAGACAAAAATATGAGCAGATCGCCATCGTAAAAAAAACACGCACTAAAAAAACGGAATCGTTATGATTCCGTTTTTTTATAGGCTCTGGGCGTAACACCCTTATAGCGTTTGAATACCTTACAGAAATAACTCAAGTCATTAAACCCGCTGTCATAAGCGGCACGGGTGATGGAGATCCCCTTGACCGAAATCTCATAAGCGGCGTTATCGATACGAAGCTCATTGATATAGTCGATGACCGTTTTGCCGGTATACTCCTTAAAAATGCGGCACAGATACTTGGCACTCAGCCCCGACACCTCCGCCAGCATCTCAAGGGTAATGGGGTCGGCAAAATTCTCCTCGATCCAGTCCAGTAGCCCTGTCACCGTCTTGGCCTGTTGGTTGTGCTGTAACCGTTGCAAGGGGCGTATATAACCACCGCTGTACAGTTGCGACATAAGCCGAAACAGCAACCCACACACCGCCATCTCGTAATAAGGCGCCCCTTCCTTCATGGCAGCAAACAGTGCACGGCAGGTCTCCGCCACCTCACCATCCGCCAACGGCCGATCCAGCATCACGGCAGCATTGATCAGCGGCGCAATATAGGTTTCCACCACATCCTTTCGCCCTCGCCTGAGCAGACTCAGATCAAAAACCAAACACTCGTAATAACACCCCTGCGGCTCCCCGCCATGCAGACTACCGCCCGGCACCAGCAGAATATCCCCCTTCTCCAAACGCATCTCGGTACTGTTGAGATAGATGGGAAACACCCCCTCCAGCACTCGAATGATCTCAAACTCCTTATGCCAATGCGGCACCATAATGTACTGCGGATGGCTGCTGTCCAAATTATAATATTGTATAGGAAAATCGGGCGCACCGTGCCGTTTTCGCTCAATATAATCGATGTATTTCATAAAAATCCCCCAAATAGTGAATATCGTTATAGTTTTTCCTGGTAATTATACAAGTATTATAACGATATTCATACTATAATGCAATTAGAAAATAATTTTCGGAGGTAAAAATTATGGCAAAATCAAGACTGATCGGCGATTACCCGGTCATTGGCATCCGCCCGACCATCGACGGCCGTCGCGGCGCACTGGGTGTTCGTGAATCGCTGGAAGACCAGACCATGAACATGGCCAAGGCCGCCGCCAAGTTGTTTGAGGAAAACCTGAAATACTCCAACGGTGAGCCGGTCAAGGTCGTCATTGCCGACACCACCATCGGCCGTGTGGCCGAAGCGGCCGCCTGCGCCGACAAATTCCGCAAGGCCGGTGTCGACATCACCCTGACCGTTACCCCCTGCTGGTGCTACGGTGCCGAAACCATGGATATGGACAAGGACACCATTAAGGCCGTTTGGGGCTTTAACGGTACCGAGCGCCCCGGCGCTGTCTATCTGGCCTCGGTGCTGGCCACCCATGCCCAGAAAGGCCTGCCCGCCTTTGGCATCTACGGTCACGAAGTACAGGATCTGGACGATACCTCGATCCCCGATGACGTGCGTGAGAAGCTGCTGCGCTTCGGCCGTGCCGCTGTCGCCGCCGCCACCATGCGCGGCAAGTCCTATCTCCAGATCGGCTCGATCTGCATGGGCATCGGCGGCTCGATCATCGACCCCAACTTTATTGAAGATTACTTAGGCATGCGTGTCGAATCGGTCGACGAGATCGAGATCATCCGTCGCATGACCGAGGGCATCTATGATGAAGCCGAATTCCAAAAGGCTCTCAAATGGGCCAAGGAAAACTGCATCGAAAGCTTCGATAAGAACCCCGAGCACCTGCAGAAGACCCGTGAGCAGAAAGACGCCGATTGGGAGTTCGTTGTCAAGATGATGGTCATCATCAAGGATCTCATGAACGGCAACAACAATCTGCCCAAGGGCTGCGAGGAAGAAATGGTCGGCCACAACGCCATCGCCGCCGGCTTCCAGGGGCAGCGTCAGTGGACCGACTTCTACCCCAACTGCGACTTCCCCGAGGCGATGCTCAACACCTCTTTTGACTGGAACGGCGCTCGTGAGCCCTACATTCTGGCCACCGAAAACGATGTTCTCAACGGTATCGGCATGCTCTTCGGCAAACTGCTGACCAACCGTGCCCAGATGTTCGCCGATGTCCGCACCTACTGGAGCGGCGACGCCATCAAGCGTGTGACCGGCTACGACATCGAAGGCAAGGCCAAGGACAGCGACGGTGTCATCCACCTGATCAACTCCGGTGCCTGCTGCCTGGATGCCAACGGCGCCGCCGACGGCCAGATCAAGCCCTGGTATGAAGTAACCGAAGCCGATCAGAAGGCCATTATGGAAAACAGCACCTGGAACTATGCCGACCTCGGCTATTTCCGCGGCGGCGGCTATTCCTCCCGCTTTGAAACCAAGTGCGAGATGCCTGCCACCATGATCCGTCTTAATCTCGTCAAGGGCCTCGGCCCTGTCCTGCAGATCGCCGAAGGTTGGACGGTCGCCCTGCCCGAGCAGGTTTCCGACACCCTGTGGAAGCGTACCGACTATACCTGGCCCTGCACCTGGTTTGCCCCGCGCTGCACCGGCGAAGGCAACTTCAAGAGCGCCTATGATGTCATGAACTGCTGGGGTGCCAACCATGGCGCCATCTCGTATGGCCACATCGGCGCTGACCTGATCACCCTGTGCTCGATGCTGCGCATCCCCGTTTGCATGCACAACGTACCCGAGGATAAGATCTTCCGTCCCGCCGCCTGGAACGCCTTTGGCATGGATAAGGAAGCGGCCGATTACCGTGCCTGCGAAAACTTCGGACCCTGCTTTAAGAAATAAGGAGAATAGCAATGACTTACATGGATATTCGTGAGCAGATATGCGATGTCTGCCACAAAATGTGGCAACTCGGCTGGGTTGCCGCCAACGACGGTAATGTGTCGGTCAAACTGCCCGACGGAAACTTTATGGCCACCCCCACCGGCATCTCCAAGAGTTTTATCACGCCCGATAAGCTGGTCATCATCAACGATAAGGGCGAGGTCGTCGAAGGCAACGAAGGCTATAAGCCCTCTTCCGAGATCAAGATGCACCTGCGCTGCTATCAGGAGCGTGAAGATGTCGGCGCTGTGGTACATGCCCATCCGCCCACAGCAACCGGCTATGCCGTTGCCGGCAAAGCCATGGACGAGTATTCGATGATCGAAACGGTCATCGCCATCGGCTCGATCCCTCTGACCCCCTACGGCACGCCCAGCACCAACGAAGTGCCCGAGGCCATCACCCCCTACCTGAAGGAGCATGATGTCTTCCTGCTTCAGAACCACGGTGCCCTGGCGGTCGGCTGCGATCTGATCACAGCCTATTACCGTATGGAAACGCTGGAACTGTTTGCCAAGATCTCTCTCACCGCCCACCTGCTCGGCGGCGCTCAGGAGATCGAAAAGCCGCAGATCGACAAGCTGCTCTATCTGCGCGACAACTATTACAAAGTCACCGGCAAACATCCCGGCTACAAGCGCTACAACAAATAATGCAAAAGAGGAATTGCCACGCAATTCCTCTTTTTCTAACTATTCGGAGGTATGATATATGACTGCTTATTTGGGTGTCGAACTGGGCTCGACCCGCATTAAGGCCGTGGCCATTGATGCCAACCATGCCCCGCTCAGCTCGGGCAGCTACCAATGGGCATCCCGCTATGAGAACAACATCTGGACCTATGATCTGGCTCAGGTTTGGGATGGGCTGAAATCCGCCCTAACCGACATTCAATATCGGGACAAGGTGTCCATGATGGGTATATCGGGCATGATGCACGGTTACCTGGCCTTTGATGAGGATTGGAATCTGCTGGTCCCCTTCCGCACCTGGCAAAACACCATAACGGCGCAAGCGGCGGCAGAACTGACCAATCTGTTCGGCTTCACCATCCCCCAGCGCTGGAGCATTGCCCATTTGTATCAGGCTATTCTTAATAAGGAAGACCATATAGGCAAAGTCGCTCATATTACCACGCTGGCCGGTTATATCCATTATAAACTGACCGGTGTCAACGCCGTCGGCATCGGCGAGGCCTCGGGCATCTTCCCCATCGACAGCGCAACCCTGACCTATGATGCGACCATGTTGGATCAGTTTGATAAGATCTCCGGCCTGTCGGTATCGGTACGCGAGCTGCTGCCCAAGGTGTTGGTAGCAGGCGAAACCGCCGGATCCTTGACCGAGGAGGGTGCCGCCCTGCTGGACGGTCTTCTCTCACCCGGCATCCCCTTTGCTCCGCCCGAGGGTGACGCAGGCACCGGCATGACGGCCACCAACGCCGTCGCCCCCCGCACCGGCAATGTGTCAGCCGGTACCTCGATCTTCTCCATGATCGTGCTGGAGCGGCCGCTGCGTCGAAATTATCCCGAGATCAGCCCCGTCACCACGCCGACCGGTGCGCCGGTAGCCATGGTCCATTGCACCAACGGTACCAACGATTCCAACGCCTGGTTCTCCCTGCTGGATGAAGCCGCCCGTCTGTTCGGTGCCCATCCCGGCGATGAACTTTATCCGAAACTCTATGAGAAGTCCCTGGAAGGAGATGCCGACTGCGGTCAGGTGCTGGTATGCAACTATCTGTCCGGCGAATCGGTCACCCATGTCAACGCCGGCCGCCCGATGGTGGTGCGCCGTCCCGACAGCCGCTTTACCCTGGCCAATTTCCTGCGTGCCACCCTTTACAGCACCATGGCAACACTCAAGATCGGCATGGATATTTTGGCCGATGAGGGAGTGGCCATCGATTCACTGACCGGCCATGGCGGCCTGTTCAAAACGCCGGTGGTTGGTCAAAAATTCCTGGCCGCCGCCTGCAACGCACCCGTCACCTGTATGCAAACGGCCGGCGAAGGCGGCCCCTACGGCATGGCCCTGCTTGCCGCCTACGCCGCTCAAAAGAATGCGGGCGAACGCCTGGAGGACTATCTGAATGACCGTGTCTTTGGCAACACGCCGGGCAGCACCGTAACGCCCGACCCGGCGGATGTGGCTGGATTTTCCGCCTATGTGCAACAGTTCCACCGCCTGCTTGAGGTAGAAAAGGAAGCCATAGACAAAATATAATAACACCATAACAAAAGTGGAGTGAGATCACTCCGCTTTTCTTTTTGGATAGGTGAAATTTTTATCTTGGATGAGCGCCTTTTTGTATTTGGCGATGTAGTATTTGGCCATGGCCAGATTCTGCTCCGACCAGTTGCCGCACTCAACGGCGCTGGCGCCGGGGATATCCCCCTCATAATTCAGAATAAAATCGCACATCTGCAGGACTCTGTCATAAACATCGGCCGAAGACAGATCCCCGAACATGACCAGGTAGCAGCCGGTACGGCAACCCATGGGACCGAAATAGACGACATCCTCCTTGTCGGGACAATTTCTCAGATAGGTAGCCCCCAAATGCTCCATGGTATGCAGCGCCGGCATATCCATGACCGGCTCTCGGTTGGGTGCGCATAGGCGCAGATCAAAGGTGGTGACGGTACAGTCCCCTTTCCGATCACGGCGAGATACATACAGCCCCGGCTGTAGTTGCAGATGATCAATGGTAAAACTGGCAATTCGTTCCATCGTTGCTTCCTCCTTTTAGTCACAGTATAGCACAAGGACCGTGAAAAGTAAAATAAAAAAGCGAGGTGAATATCACCTCGCTTTTTGTTGCTTGTTTATTCCATTACGATGGCAATCTTAACGCCGGTAAGAGAAATGTTCTTCTCCATAGCATCAACATATTGCTCGAGCGGATAATGATCGGTAACCAGTTTGGAAACAGGAATGGACATCTCACGAGCCTTCTTCAGGAAACCGAGAGTTTCGATATACTCATTAGCCGAGTACACCCAAGAGCCGACCAGCGTGATCTCCTTATTGCACAGATCAAAGTGGGGGTTCATGGTGCATTCGCCGGCATTGACGAAGAAGCCCATCTCGCAGTAGCCGCCGCCGCGACGCACATACTTGTAAGCATCAGCAGCCGCCTGAGGAACACCGGTGCACTGGAAGACAAAGTCAGCACCGAAGCCGCCGGTCAATTCCTTCACCTTGGCTACTCGTTCTTCAATGGTCTTGAGTTCTCTGAAATTGATAACGGCGGTAGCGCCCATTTCCTTGGCAAGCGCCAAACGGGAATCTACTCCGTCAACCGCAATGATATTGACCACACCGGCCGCCTTGAGAACAGCGATCTGCATCAGGCCGATGGGGCCGCAGCCCTGCACCAATACGGTAGAGCCGAAATTGATGAGGTTAGTCGAGTTGGCACGGTTCCAAGCATGTACGCAAACGCAGGCCGGTTCGATGAGCATTCTCTCATCCACGCTCATGCCGTTGACTACGAAAATGGAGGAATTCTTGCGAACCAAAATATGCTCAGCAAACCAACCGTTGTTGTGATGCTCCTCATCATCTTCGATCAAGCCGTACACGCCCAGGCCTTCGCACAGGTTGGGCAATTCGGGATAGCGGCGGCAGTAATCACACTCACCGCAGAGCAGAACAGAGGTAACAACCTTGTCACCCACCTTAATGGGATCACCCTTGGTATCGACGGTAACGCCTTCACCGATGGCAACGACCTCACCTGTTCCCTCGTGACCGAGAACGATCTCCTTATAGCCGAACGGATTGTAACGATATTCATGGACGTCGGTGCCGCAAATGCCGCACCCCTCCACCTTAACAAGAATCTCACCCGGACCGGGAGTGGGGATTTCCACATCTCTGAGTTCGACGATAGCCTCACCTTCTACACCGTCAACAATTTTGGGCTTAACCAGATACGCTACTTTTGAGGTTGCCATAGTTCATACGCTCCTTTTTCTTGTGATTTTAGCATATAGCTATTAATATTATACCAGCCATCAAGCCTATTGTCAATTTCTTAACACAAAAAAGCGGCAGACAACTGCGTGTCTGCCGTATTGTTATTTGCCTGTAATATTCACATAAACCTTTTCATCGCTTTCACCGTAACCCAACTGATCACGGGCGATGCCGGCGGCATACTCATCAATATCGCCGCTGTTGATAACATCCTTCAACTCCGCATTCTCATCGGTCTGCTGCTGAATCATCTGCTCATACTGCTTGATCTGATCCAGTATTTTCTGCTGGCTGATATGAGAAGAAACAATGCCGACCACCAAAACCAGACAAGCCAAAAGGATAACGCAGGTGCCGACAAATCGACCGTTGAGTTTTTTAATCATGGCGCTTGTTCTTCCTTTCTATTTGCACATAAGCATATTTTGACCCTTCTATTATAGTATATTTTTTGCGAAAATGGAAGAGTTTTTTGCGATTTTTTTGCCTTTTTTCCTTCTTTTTTTCGCCTTTTTGAGCCATTTTTTCACGAAATTTTGACCATATCCTGCGCAGCGGCGCCGATAATACCGCAAATGCCCGCCGGATCTTATCGGCCACCCTGCGCCATAGCCGGTAGAAAACACGCCCGAGTGTCATGTACCACAGTGCGGCACCGGCCGCCGCACAGCCAAAAATGTAGAGCCGGAGCACACCTGAATGAAAGGTAAACAGGAAGATGCTCATCAACAGTGCCGTAATGGAAAAGAAGAGCAGATCCTCAACAAAAACGGCCGCAACCGTTGGCCGAAAGAGCAGCCGCAGTACTCGGAACAGGTCATATAAGACCCCTACGGCCACGCCAAACAGAGCCGCATAGCCCATGACGGCCAGTTCTTCTGTCAGCAGTTGCTCCATACCTTACCGAAACACCTTTGAGAAAAAGCCGCCGGCCTTCTTGCCTATGTCATCGGTATAGGACAGCGAGTAGATGTTGCCCTCCAGCGTCAATTCGCCCGAGTCGATGGAAAATTTATTGATATGCAGCTGTTCCCCGCGTATGGTCAGCATGCCCATCGCAGTAAAGATACACACCGTATTTTCATCAAAGCTATCCACATCCTCTACACCCGACGCCGAAAGCGCCGTGCGTCCTTCTAAAATGATGTTATGCAGTTTTGCAGGTCTGTTTTGTTCTTCATTCACCGTCTCCGCCTCCTTTCAATTTATAATATTCTTTACAAAAGGGGTTTATGCCGAGAACTTTTTGTGTTATACTGTTGAAAAGATCACTTTTACGGAGACTGGTATGAATCTGACCGTAGGCGAATGCACCGAGAATCGGCTGAGCGATGCTCTGATCCTGGCTCGGCGCTGCTTTCAAAAAACAGAAGCACCCCTGCAGTCTCGGCGCGGCCGAGACACCTTTCTGCGCAGCATTTTGGGAGATAAGACCTGGCATGCGCAGGTCGAGCGGGGTGAGATGCGTCTGTTTGGCGCCTTTGACGGCGAGCACCTGTGCGGCTGCTGTTTGATGAAACAATCGCATATCCTGCATCTGTGCATCGAAAGCCGTTACCGCCGCAGCGACGCCGGGCCGTTGCTGCTGGATTATCTGCGCACCATCTGCCCCGACATGACCGCTTCCGTTTTGCTGACCGAAGCCGAACTCTTCCGCACCTGCGGCTTTATTGAGGAGAAAACCGAAGAAGAAAACGGACTCAAGCGCATCCTCATGCGCAGCCAACCGACGGCCCTGACCCATGAGATCTGGGATCTGCGTGACGAGGTCGGCGAGCCGACCGGCCGCTATGCCAGCCGTGACCAATACCGATCCTTACGTTCAGGCGAATATATGCTGGCGGTACATATCTTTCTCCACACCCCCGACGGCCGATTTTTGATCCAGAAACGGTCGATGAAAAAGGATGTTCTCCCAGGCATATGGGATATTACCGGCGGCGCCGCCAAGGTCGGCGAGGACGGCCGACAGGCCGCCATCCGTGAAACGAAGGAAGAGGTGGGGTTGTCCCTCTCCCCTGACCATCTGCACCTGGCCGCCCGACTTAAGCGTAAGCGCAGTTTTGTGGAACTATGGTTTGCCCGTCTTCCCATTGACCCCCGCACCTGTGTTCTGCAGGAGGGCGAGGTTGACGCCGTCAAGTTGGTCAGCAAGCGGGAGATGCTGAATCTGATCCAAAAAGCCAAGCATCGTGACGCCATCTACAAGCAGGCGGTCGCCAAAGTCATGAACGAGATAAAATAAAGGCATCCTTGCAGATGCCTTTTTTGCTTATATGAGAATCGTGAAAAAAAGTGAATCAATACTTGACAACCCCCCCATGATTTGCTATACTATTTAGGCGCAAATGACTCACTAGCTCAGGTGGTAGAGCATTTGACTTTTAATCAAAGGGTCCGGGGTTCGAGTCCCCGGTGAGTCACCAAAAATCGGCAAGTGTGTTTCACGCTTGTCGATTTTTATTCCCCGGAGGAGATTATGAAAGAAAAGTTTCTCAAGCTAAAACAGCAGATACTGGAACGCGAATACGGATTTCTCAATCCCGAACAGCGGCGGGCCGTTTTTGCCGCCGACGGCCCTTTGCTGATCCTGGCCGGTGCCGGATCGGGCAAAACGACCGTTATCGTTTCTCGCATCGAATATCTCATCCGCTACGGCAACACCTATTCCTATGAGGGCGTCCCGTCCGATCTGACGCAGGACGATCTGATGATCATGGCTCGCTTTGCCGCCGCCCCCGATCCCGAGTTGCGTGAACGAGTGACCAAACTCATCAGCCATAACAAGATCAAACCCCATCGTATCCTGGCCATCACCTTTACCAATAAAGCGGCCGCCGAGCTCAAATCACGTTTGGAGCAGAAATTGGGCAGTGCCGGCATGGATATTTGGGCGGCCACCTTCCACAGTGCCTGTGTGCGCATCCTGCGCCAGGAGATCGAAAAACTCGGTTACAGCCGCTCCTTCACCATCTATGACACGACCGATTCACGGCGTGTCATGAAAGACTGCATCTCCAAATACGGACTGGATGAAAAATTGTTTGCCCCTAAGAATGTGCTGTCCATCATCAGCAATGCCAAAAACTCGGGGGTCACGCCCGACGAGATGCGCCAGCAATATGAAGCCGTACCCCGCATGAAGCAGATCGCCAAGCTCTACCAATCCTACTGTGAGGCTCTGAAAAAAGCCAATGCGCTCGACTTTGACGATATCATTCTGCTGACGGCACGCATCTTGCAGGATTTTCCCGAGACCCGACAGATGTGGATGAATCGGTTTGATCATGTATTGGTCGACGAGTATCAGGACACCAACCCGCTCCAATACCGCCTGGTTGCGCTGCTGCGCAAGAAGGACGGAAATCTGTGCGTGGTGGGTGATGACGACCAGAGCATCTACCGCTTCCGTGGCGCTACCATTGAAAATATTTTGCTCTTTGAAGAGCGTTTTGACAAGGCTACCGTCATTAAACTTGAGCGCAATTATCGCTCGACCCAGACCATTCTTGACGCCGCCAACCATGTGATCGCCAACAATGTCGGACGCAAGAGCAAGTCGCTTTGGACCGAAAACGGGCAAGGGCAAAAGATCAAGGTCTGCTGTGCCTATGACGAAGGCAACGAGGCCGACACCATTGCCGGCGCCATTCAAAAATTACATATGCAAGAGGGCGTGCCCTACAACGAGTTTGCCGTTCTTTACCGCACCAACGCCCAGAGCCGAGCCATTGAAGCCTCGATGCGAGCCCATCGCATCCCGGCTCGGGTCATTGGCGGACAGAGCTTCTTTGACCGCAAAGAGGTCAAGGATATCATGTCCTATCTGTGCCTGATCGTCAACCCGACCGACGATCTGCGTCTGCGCCGCATCATCAATGAGCCCAAGCGAGCCATCGGCGATACCACCGTTGCCACCCTGGCCGCCGCTGCCGAGGCCTCCGGCATTTCCATGCTGGAAGCCTGCCGCCGTGCCGACGAGTTCCCTACCCTGTCCCGTGCCAAGGAAAAGCTGAAGGCCTTTGCCATGATGATGGTCGATCTGATCAACTACAACGAGTGCAATCCGCTCAACACCCTCATCGACGAGGTGCTGGATCGCACCGGCTATGCCGAAGCACTTAAGAGCGATGAAAGTTATGAGGATCGCATTGAAAACATCAGCGAACTCAACTCGGCCATCGTCCGCTATATGCAGAGCGAGGAATATCCGACCCTCTTCGGATTTTTGGAGCGCACCTCCTTGCTGAGCGATGCCGATGATTACGAAGAGGCCGACAAGAGTGTGGCCATGATGACCATGCACACCGCCAAGGGATTGGAATTTAATCATGTCTTTATCCCCGGCATGGAAGAAGGGCTCTTCCCCTCCTCCATGTCCTTAGATGAGGATGGCGGCATTGAAGAGGAGCGGCGTCTGTGCTATGTCGGCATCACACGTGCCAAAAAGACGCTGACGATGCTGTATACCCGTATGCGTATGCTTTACGGTACGACCCTGTATCCGCAGATGTCACGGTTTATTGACGAGATCCCGCAAACGCTGTATACCAAGGGCGGCGCACCCGAGGGTGAGCGTCAGGCCGAGCAGCGAGCCCGCAGTTTCAGTTCGCAGAACACCCCCGCCTTTACCCTGCGACAGGCAGCCGCCACACGACCGGCCGCCAAGACTGCGACGCCTCAGATTGCCTATACCGTGGGTGAGCAGGTCAAGCATCGTGTCTTTGGTGTCGGTACTATTTTGGCCGTGACACCCATGAGCAACGACTGCATGTTGGAGATCGATTTTGAGAAAGGGCGTAAAAAAGTTATGGCCAATTACGCTAATCTGCAAAAAATATAAAATTACCTATTGCGAAAATGAAAATAATACCTTATAATAGTAGGGTATTATCCGCCGGTGTGATGGAATTGGTAGACGTGACGGACTCAAAATCCGTTGGTGGTGACATCGTGTGGGTTCGAGTCCCACCACCGGCACCAGAAAAAAGGCACCTGCTATGCAGGTGCTTTTACTTTTAAGGAGGCATCGCTATGATTTACGACAGTTTGAAAAATATTGAAGCCTACAAAGGCCTTGCCGTTTATCCGGCACTTAAGTTCTTTGCCGAGAACGACCTGGCCAATGTCGCACCCGGCAAGTACACGCTGGAAGGTGAGGATTTTTACAGCGTATCGGAATATGAAACCAAAGCCAAGACCCGCAGTGAGGCGCACAAGGAGTATATTGACATCCAGATACTGCTTTCGGGCGAGGAGTACATCGGCGTAGCGCCGCTGACCGAGGATATGGTGCCGGTCGACAGCAAAGACGGCGGCGACTGCTGGTTTTATGATTGCCCGGTTGACCGCGTCACCATGAAGCCTGGCATGTTTATGGTGCTCTATCCGCAGGACGTGCATCTGCCTGGTGATATGAAAGACACGCCGACCGCCTGCAAGAAGGTTGTGGCCAAGATCAAGGTAAGATAAGATGAACAAAATCTACATTCCCGAGGGCTACGCCCCGGTATTGGATGTATATGATACCCAGCGTGCCATTTCCTATATCAAAGAGACCTTTCAGGAGGAGTTTTCGGCGGCGCTCAATCTCAAACGGGTGTCAGCACCCCTGTTTGTTACCGAGGATTCGGGCTTAAACGATAACCTAAACGGGTATGAGCGTCCGGTGTCCTTTGACATCCCTGCCGTCGGCACCGATGCGCAAGTGGTACATTCGCTGGCCAAGTGGAAGCGCCTGGCGCTCAAGCGCTATCATTTCGGCATCGGCAACGGTCTGTATACCGACATGAACGCCATTCGGCGTGATGAGGAATTGGACAACATCCACTCCATCTATGTCGACCAGTGGGATTGGGAAAAGGTCATTACCAAAGAAAACCGCAATCTAGATTATCTCAAGCTCATCGTGCGTGCCATTGTGCGGGCCATTTGCGACACCAACGACCGACTGCATGTACGATATCCGCAGTTGCAGGTTGAGTTGGAGCGAGAGGTTTCCTTTGTGACGACACAGGAGTTGGAGGATATGTATCCCGACCTGACCGGATCGCAGAGGGAAAACGCCTACGCCAAGGAGCACCGCACCGCCTGTGTCATGCAGATCGGCGGCGCCCTGCGTTCGGGCAAGCCGCATGACGGCCGTGCCCCCGACTACGATGACTGGTCGCTCAACTGCGACATCTTTTTCTGGAATGATGTGTTGGGTCGTGCCTTAGAGATCTCCTCGATGGGTATCCGTGTGGATGCCGATGCACTTGACCGACAGCTGCGCATCGCTGAGTGTGATGAGCGGCGGGAGTTACCCTTCCACAAAATGCTGCTCAACAACGAATTGCCGCTGACCATCGGCGGCGGTATCGGTCAATCACGACTGAGCATGCTGATGATGGGCTGCGCCCATATCGGTGAAGTCCAGTCGAGCATCTGGGATAAGGAAACGATGGCCGCCTGCGAGCGGGCCGGTATTCGGTTGTTATAATGCAAACAAAAAAACACCGTCCAATGGACGGTGTTTTTTGTTTGCTGGTCCGAGTGGCGGCAACCTGCATAAATACTGGGTTTTTCGTAGCCGAAAATAGTATATATCCTCTAGATTATTGTGTTTGTTTAATTCAAGTAAAAGAAAATATGGCGTAATTAACTTTAAGATTAATTACTTGAAAGTTAATTATTCATTATTCATCAGCGAAGCGATTTCATCATTCATTATTCATTACGAAAATCCGTTTTAATGAATGATGAATATTGAACAATGAAAAATGAATAGTACAAAATCAAAAATCCGCCGATTTTCATCAGCGGATTTCCGATTTTGGTCCGAGTGGCGGGACTTGAACCCACGGCCTCTACCACCCCAAGGTAGCGCGCTACCAAACTGCGCCACACCCGGATATGCAACGTGTGGAATTATAACACATAATCCCACAAATTGCAATACTAAAAAACAATTTTTTTTAAAATTATTCGATATCGTCGTTGTCGCAGTTATGGTAGACTTCCTGGACGTCGTCATTATCGTTGAGGGCGTCGAGCAGTTTCTGCATATTCTTGATGCTATCCTCGCCGGTGAGGGTGATATAAGTGTCGGGGATCATCTCGACCTGGGCCGACAAAATGGTGTACTTGGCGGGGGCCTGGATACCCTCCAGCACCGTTGAGAAATCGGCGGGATCGGTGTAGACCTCGAAGACCTCGCCTTCGTTGGAGATATCGTCAGCACCGGCTTCCAGCGCCACTTCCATCAATTCGTCCTCGTCCACATCCTCAGCTTCAATGACGATCAGACCCTTGGACTTAAACTGCCAGGATACCGAGCCGCTTTGGCCGAGGTTGCCGCCGAACTTATCAAAATAGTGGCGCAGATCACCGGCGGTACGGTTGCGGTTATCGGTCAGGGTCTTGACGATCACGGCCGTGCCGTTGGGGCCGTAGCCTTCATAGGTGATGTCCTCATAGTTGCTGGCATCGCCCTCGCCGGCCGCCTTCTTGATGATACGCTCGATATTGTCGTTGGGCACATTGTTGGCCTTGGCCTTGGCAATAATATCTTTGAGTTTGGTGTTCATAGTAGGATCGGGGCCGCCCTGCTTGACGCAAACGGCGATCTCACGGCCGACCTTGGTAAAGATCTTGCCTCTTTGGGCATCGGTCTTTTCTTTTTTATGTTTGATGTTGTTCCATTTGGAATGTCCGGACATATTTTTTCCTCCGACTTTTATTAACCTATATATTATATACTCATCTTTTTCATTTTTCAAGATGCAGTTTATTTTTCTTGGTCCAATATCTGCACCATTGCCGTTGTTGCACCGTCCGGGTCGGACTTTAGATGCTGATAGCGGAAAAACAGGCTGCCGCCGTACTGCTCGCTTTGGGTCACATATTCAAGCTGGCGCACCGTTTGTCGGGCATCCTCCCAACCGGGCTGATCGGTGCCCTGTTTATAAAAAGCATGACCGACCAGCAGATCCACATCGGTATCGGCCACGCAAGCCTCCCACCAGTCAAAGACGGTATCAAAGGGAGCCGGCTCTTGTTCAAACGACCAGTAGATCTGGGGGCAGATATAGTCGATCATTTCCTCTTTAACCCAGCGGCGGGTATCGGCATAGAGATCGGAATAGGTTTCCACGCCGGCCGTGGTGGCACTGCCCAGCGCATCGGACGAGGCATTTTGCCATACAGCAAAGGGGGAAACGCCAAAGTTGATCTCCTTGCCCGTGTCAGATATCGCCGTATGTACCCGAGATATGATATCGGTGATGTTATCCCGCCGCCAATCCTCCAGCGTCTTGCCCTCGCCATAGGCTTGATAGGAAGTGCCATCGTCAAAGGTAGCGCCCTCGACCGGGTAGGGATAGAAGTAATCATCAAAATGGATGCCGTCCACCTCATAGTTGTTGACGATCTCCATCACTCCGTCAACCACCAGCTGCCGCACCTCGGGCTGACCGGCATCCAGATACAGCCGTCCGTCGGCATAGGCCACCACCCACTCGGGATGCTGACGTGCCGGGCTGTTTTCAGGCAAATCCTCGATATTCTGCTGCGGCGCATCGGCCGTTCCTGTCGTGACCCGCAGCGGATTGATCCAGGCCTGCAGCTCGATATCCTGCGCATGCGCCGCCTCTACGGCATAGGCCAGCACATCAAAACCGTCGGGCAGGTTACCTGTCGTGCTGATGGCGGTGGAGACGGGAAACAGCTGGGAGGCATACAAAGCGTCGCAGGCCGGGCGCACCTGGAAGATGACCGTGTTCATTCCCCATTCTTTCGCATCCTGCAAAATCGTGTCGATCTCGGTTTTCAGTTGCTCAGCCGACAGATCGGGGGCTGACGGAAAATCCAGGCGGTTGGTCGTGGCCACCCAAAGACCGTTGACCCTCTTGTCTTCGACCGCCACGATCGGCACAGAACTGTCCGACGGTGCCGGAACGATCGGCGTGAGAGCCGCCCAGATCATCAAGCCGCACACCACCAAGCCCAGCAACATACCGCCTATGGTATTTTTTTTATTCATGCCGGTTCCCCCTCCTTTTTCCCTTCCATTATACGGACAAACTCAAAAAAAATGATAAATTTCCCAAAAAACTTGAAAAGTATACGCTCAAAGTATATAATATTGTCAGAGGTGATAGCATGAAAACCGTACGGTTAAAGATCGGCGGCATGCATTGCGCCGCCTGTTCGGCAGCACTGCAGCGCGCCTTAAATAAAAAAGAGGGCATTGAGAAGGCCACCGTCAATATTGCGACCGAGATCGCCGTAGTTGACTATGATGAAAAGCAAGTCAACATGGGGTTGATCGAAACAACGGTCAAGAAATGCGGCTTTTACATTGCCCGCAACGAGAGCGATATCGCACGTGAGCGCAAGATGCTACGGCTGCGGCTGATCGTCAGCGCCTGCATCACCCTGCCTTTGTTCTATATTGCCATGGGACCGATGCTCATCCCCGATGCGCCGTTGCCCGGCTTTTTGAAGCATGACCTGATCATGGCCATCACCCAGGCAGTACTGGCGCTGGCCTCCATGATCGTCGGCGCCCATTTTTATCGCAACGGCACCCGAGCCCTGCTGCGGGGTGCGCCCAATATGGACAGCCTGATCACCGTCAGCACGGTGGCCGCCTTTTTGTATAGCCTGTATTCGACCGTGACCATTGCCATGGGGGATGCGCACGGTGCGCACCGTCTTTATTTTGAGAGCTGCGGCATGATCATCACCCTGATCCTGCTGGGCAAGAATCTCGAGGCCTCGGCCAAGGATAAGACGGCTGACGCCATTCGGCGGCTGACCGATCTATCGCCCAAGACCGCCACCTTGATCGAAGGTGACACCGAACGAGTGATCCCGGTCGAGGAGCTGCGGGTAGGCGATATCGTGCTGGTCCGTCCGGGCGAGCAGATCCCGGTCGACGGTGTGGTTATTTCGGGGGAGACCTCGGTCGATGAATCGATGCTGACGGGAGAAAGCATCCCCGTTGATAAGGCGGTGGGCGATACCCTGTCGGGCGCCACCATCAACAAAAACGGCACGGTGCGTATGCGGGCCGAGAAGGTAGGGCGAGATACGGCGCTGGCCCAGATCATTACTCTCATCGAGAACGCCCAAAATACCAAAGCGCCCATTGCCCGCCTGGCCGACAAGATATCGGGCATTTTCGTGCCGACGGTGCTGGTCATCGGCCTTTTGGCGGCCATCGCCTGGGGCCTTGGCGGCAAGGACATCTCCTTCTGCATCAATGTATTCGTATCGGTGTTGGTCATTGCCTGCCCCTGTGCGCTGGGGCTTGCCACACCGACCTCCATCATGGTCGGAACAGGCAAGGCGGCACGCAACGGCATCCTTTTCAAGAATGCCCAAGCCATAGAGCGCATCCATGATGTGAAACATATCGTTTTTGACAAGACAGGCACGCTGACCGAGGGCAAACCCCGTGTCATTGCCGTGCATGCTTTAGGAAACGAGCAAGAAGCGGTGGCGCTGGCGGCGGCGGCCGAATCCTTATCCGAGCATCCGCTGGCACGTGCTGTGGTCGAATATGCGCACGGCTTGGCATGGCCCGACGTGCAAGGCTTTGAAGCTGTGACCGGTAGCGGCATCAAGGCCAACGCTGACGGTAAGAGCCTGCTCATCGGCAAGGCCGAGTATCTGATCGACAACGACATTGACATTTCGGCTCTGTCTGACAACGCTACCGCCTGCGAGGCCGAGGGTAGCACCGTCATTTATCTGGCGGTGGACGGCCAGGCCTGCGCTCTTTTTGCCATTGCCGACACCCTGCGACCCGACAGCGCTCCTGCGTTAGCCTTGTTGCAGGATAAGGGCATTGACTGCTACATGCTCACCGGTGACAGCGAGCCGACCGCTCGTGCTTTGGCCAAGCAGGCGGGTCTCAAGCCTGACCATGTGATTGCCCGTGCCCTGCCGGCTGACAAGGCCGCCACGGTAGAAAAACTGCGGCAGCTGGGCGTTACCCTAATGGTGGGTGACGGCATCAACGATGCACCCGCTCTGACGGCGGCTGATGTCGGCATTGCCATTGGCGGCGGCACCGATGTGGCGGTGGAATCGGCCGATGTGGTGTTGGTCAAAAACAGTTTGTATGATGTAGTGCGTGCCGTCAATATCGGCAAAGCCACCATCCGCAATGTCCGTCAAAACCTCTTCTGGGCGTTCATTTATAACACCATCGGCATTCCCATTGCCGCTGGTGCTCTCTATCTCTTCGGCGGCCCGCTGCTCTCCCCCATGATCGCGGCGGCGGCCATGAGCCTGTCCTCGGTGTCGGTGGTCACCAACGCCCTGCGGCTCAATATCGTCAATACCGAAAAAAGGATCAAGCCTAACGCTTGATCCTTTTTTATGGCCAATAATAGGTTTGGCCAAAGACGGTCACGCCCGTTTGGTCAATGGCAAACAGCGTCTGACCCGAAAAATAGGGGGCAGCAGCGGCCGACCGCTGTTCGACCACAAACAACATCGAAACAAAGGAAAAAAGGGTGAGAACGCACAAAAAACCAACCAGAAACAGTTGCACTCTTATCCGAGGACCTGACACAGGGCCAGGCCGATATAGTAGGCGCTTCGTTTGGCTTCGGTCAAGGTGTTGCCGGTGGTGCCGACCTCGATGAGCAGTGCGCCTTTGGAGCGGTTTTGATTGTAGGTTGAGGTACGCACCAACATGGCGCGGCTGATACCGGGGCAAACCTTTTCCACCTCGCTTTGCAGGGTAAGACCGAACCGAATATTATCCCGCCAATGCGGATTGACCTTATCCGCATCGTTGCCGACTCCGGCGATCATCATGATCTGCGCCACATCCATGCCGTCCTTTTCGACGACGGGGCGGTATTTCCCGCCACCCGAGGTATATACGGCGTCACGATGCAGATCCAGCACGACACGAATGCTCGGATATTGCTCCAGGATCGCTGCGACGGCCGCATCGGAGCGGGAATAGGCGCCGGTGTATGTAGTATCAAAAACGTCGGTGCAATGGATGACCTCGACCCCGCCGGCCCTAAGTGTCTGCGCCAACACATCGCCTACCGCCACCACACTTTTTCCGATATCATTGACATGTGTCACCTCGGGCGAGGCAAAGACCTCGCCGGTATTGTTATAGGATTCACGGGAATGGGTATGAAAGATCAACACCTGCGGTCCATCCCTCTCCTGCCCCAGATCCAGCGGCTGCTGCATGAGCGTCTGCACATCATAGCTCATCGTGCTTTTGTTGCGAATATAGCCGCCGCCCCAGCCGTCATAGCCCGCCGATTCGTTGGGATGCAGATCGGTGCGCACCACCGAGTACAGTGGCTCACCCGACTGCTCCGGGAACACCTCATCCTGCGCCAGCGTTTCCAGGATGTCATCGGCTTGCACCTGCTTTTCAAAAAAGGATTCCCAAAAGGTGCCGGTAAAGATGGGAGCGTGCCCTTTACTGCCAATGAAATTGGGCATCATCAGCGTCACAAAGGCATCGGCACGGATGCTGCTGCCGCTATCAAGCGTAGGCAGTCCGATGCCCAGCGCCAAACGGCCGCCCAGTTTTCCACTCATCCCGATAGCCGTTACCAAGATCGTGCATAGGCAAAGCAATGCTGCCGCCGCCTGTCCCCATCGTCTGTTCATAGTCATTCACCTCTGCCCTATCCTATGAACGATGGGGGGAACCTATGACAGCAAACTATCCATATCCTCCACGCTCATGCCGTTGTGCGCATAGTGATTGATGGCATAGCCAAGCAAGCGTGCCGCACGGCCGATGAGAAGGTCGATGCTTTTGGGGGTTACGATCAGGTCATCCTCGCCTTGTCCGGCCAGTGCGGCGGCGGTGATGACCATGGGGATCCCGACGGCAATGACCGGCACGCCCATGGTTTGTTTGGAAAGCTCAAAGCGACGGTTACCGATGCCGCTGCCGGGGGTGATGCCGGTGTCGGACAACTGCACGGTGGAGCACAGACGATTACGATCCATGGCCGCCAGTGAATCAATGACGATCAACGCCGAGGGCTTAACTATTTGGCTGACCGCTCGGATGATATCGGCGCTCTCCACCCCGGTCTGACCCAATACGCCCGGCGCAATGGCCGCCACCTCGCCCAGCTTCATTTGTTTATACATATCAGGTAGGCTGGTTTTGACATGGCGGGACACGATCACATGCGCTACTGTGCGTGGCCCCAGCGCATCGGGGGTGACCGAGCCATTGCCCAGGCCCGCCACCATTATGCGGGAACTATCGTCGACCAAATGCCTGATCTCCCCTGCCACGGCACGGATCATGGAGAGCAACGTTTGCCCATCGGCATGCTCAAGTCCCTGACATTCAAGCGTATGATAATGTCCGGGATGGCGGCCGATCTGCCGGGCCTGATTCTCATCCAGGGAAATTCTGCGAATTTTTACACCAAAAACTTCAGTTTGACTTGACATCGGCTCTTTTGTCGAGTATAATTCAGGATGTGCATCAATAAGCTCGCAAACAAGGTCGGTACGAAGGTCGGTCATGTTATTCACCTCTCAGATAATATGTCCGATTGCGTAATTTTTTATTCCTCTTCGTCAAAAAACTCTTGACTTTGCGTGGTTATTATGATTATAATATTTAGAATGAAAAAATGTAAGAGAGGTGCTTAGTTTTGCCGAACATCAAGTCTGCCAAGAAGAGAGTAAAGACCACCGAGGCCAGAACTCTTCGCAATAAAATGATCAAATCCGATATGAAGACCGCCATCAAAAAGCTCGATGCCGCTATCGTCGAGGGCAACAAGGATGCGATCGATACCACCTTCCGTGCCGCCGTCAAGACGGTTGACCAGGCTACGGCTAAGGGCGTTCTCAAGAAGAACACCGCTTCCCGCAAGAAGGCTCAGATGGCTATTAAGGTCAACAAGGCCAACGCATAAGTACAAACAAAAAGGGCTCAGCCAATCGGCTGAGCCTTTTCTTTTTATTCCCGAAATTCCAGTGAGATGTCCATGGCCGCAACCGAATGGGTCAGACCGCCGATGGAGATGATGTCCACACCGCAGGCCGCCACCTCACGGATGTCCCGCTTGTGCATGTTGCCGCTGGCCTCCACAATGGCACGGCCATTGATAAACTGCACCGCCTGGGTCATCTGCTCGGGGGTCATATTGTCGAGCATGATGATATCAGCGCCGGCCTCGACCGATTCCTTGACCTGTTCGAGGGTGTCGCACTCAATCTCGATCTTAAGCACAAAGGGCACATTGGTGCGGGCTGCCCGGATCGCCGCCGTCACACCGCCGGCCGCCTTGATATGGTTATCCTTAATGAGCACGCCATCGGACAGGCAGAAGCGATGATTGCCGCAGCCGCCGGTCTTGACGGCGTATTTCTCCAGCGCACGCAGACCCGGCGTGGTTTTGCGGGTATCGACCACGGTGGCCGGATAGTCCTTGACCAGATCCTTGTAATAGGCCGAGATGGTAGCAATGGCGCACATGCGCTGCATCATATTCAGCGCCGTGCGTTCGGCCGTCAAGATGCTGCGGGCGTTGCCCGAAACAGTGGCAATGCTCTCCCCTGCCTTGACACGCTCTCCCTCTTTTTTGATGGGGGTGAAAACGATGGAGCTATCCACCAGTTCAAAGCAGCGAGCGGCGACAAAGGTGCCGCAGACGACGCCGTCGACACGGCTGATAAAGTCACCGGTGATCACGGCATCGGCCGCAATGGTCGATTCGGTGGTGATATCTCCCGTACCGATATCCTCTCGCAGAGCCAATTTCAGAATGTCATCGTAAACAGAAGTCAACATGTTATTCATCCTCCCTATAATGTCCGCCGACGCTTTCCTTGCGGGCCAAAGCCCCTTCCAGCACGGCACGGCCGACACAGGCCATATTATATGCTTCCACATGGGACAGTTTTTCTAATTTCCGGTCTTCCAGTTCTTCCACGATATGATTGAGCGTCTTGATCCCTCGTTGCATATCCTTAGCATTGCGGATGATGCCGCCATCCTCCATCATGGTGCGGCGGATGCGCTCCCGATAGTCGCTGACTCGTTCCCGATCCTCGCGGTAAGCCATTGGCTCGATCTGCGGCAATATCGAAGTTAAGGTACGACCGCAATCGGCTATGTACCGGGCGCAGCGACGGCCAAAGACCAAGCATTCCAGCAGCGAGTTGGAGGCCAGGCGGTTGGCGCCGTGTACCCCGGTGCAGGACGATTCACCCACGCAGTACAGACCCTCGATGTTAGTTCCGGCATACAGATCGGTCACGATACCACCCATGAAATAATGTTGGGTGGGCAGCACAGGGATGCGCTGTTTGGTGATATCGATTCCATGCTTTAAACATGACTCATAGATGGTCGGGAATCGCTTGGCGGCAAAGTCGGCGCCCTTATAGGCGATATCCAGATAGGCTTTGTCGGTCCCGGTTGCTCGCAGGTGCTTGTAAATGGCACGGGCCACAATATCACGTGGTGCCAGGTCTTCCAGTTCATGCTTGCCCTTCATGATCCGCTCGCCGTACTCGTCGTAGAGCAGGCCGCCGTCTCCTCGCACCGCTTCGGATATCAGAAAGACCTGACCGTGAACATCGGGCAGTGCCAGACCGGTGGGATGGAACTGGACAAACTCCATGTTTTTCAGTACCGCACCGGCACGGGCTGCAGCGGCAATGCCGTCGCCCGTAGAAGCTGCGGGATTGGTGGTGTATTTATAGATACGGCCGATACCGCCGGTACACAGCACCACATGCGCACTGGCAACAAAGATCGGCTCACGGTCTTGCAGAATCACGCCGCACACACCGGCATCGTCGGTCACGACATCGGTCATTACCACGTTCTCCCACACCGTAATGTTGGGCTGATCCTCCATCTGTCGGCCAAGGCTTTGCACCAACACACGGCCGGTGGCATCTCCGCCGCAATGGACGATACGGTGGGCGCTGTGTCCGCCCTCTCGGCCGCAGGCAAGATTGCCGTCGGCGTCCCGATCAAAGGGCACGCCAAGATCGGCCAGATGTGCGATCGCCTGCGGTCCTTCATTCACCAGAGTGCGTACCGCCTCCTCGTCGCACAGGCCTGCGCCGGCTACCAGCGTATCCTGCAGATGAGCCTGACAGGTATCGCCCGGCAGCGTTACCGCCGCCACGCCGCCCTGGGCATGCCAGGAACTGGACACCTGCTCGTCTTTTTTTCTTACGACCAGGATCTGCAGGGACTCAGGCAGGGACAGCGCCGTATAGATCCCGGCCAGTCCGCCGCCGATGATAACCACATCGTACCGCTCCTGCTTGATCGATCGCAGATCATTATGATAAATATAGCGTCTCACCAAACCATCTCTCCTGATTATTTTTGTTGTCGAGCACGCCGCAAAGAGGCAAAAAATTCACTCAGCAAGGCCGAACATTCCTCGGCACAGATGCCGCCTTGGCTCTGTACTCGGAAGATTTCGGGCAGTTCAAACAAGTTGATCAATGACCCGACGGCGCCGCCTTTGGGGTCGCTGGCCCCAAAATAGACGGTACGGATACGGGAATTGATGATCGCCCCGGCACACATGGGACAGGGCTCTAAGGTGACATACAGGTCGCAATCGCACAGCCGCCAGCTGCCAACCGTTTTACAGGCTGCGTCGATAGCCTCGATCTCAGCATGGCACAGCGAATTTTGCAGGGCTTCCCGCCGATTGCGGCCTTCACCGACGATCTGATCGTTATAGACGATCACGGCACCGACCGGCACCTCACCCTCGGCCGCCGCCTCACTTGCCAGTTCCATGGCACGGCGCATATACCGCTCATCCATCATAACAGCGGCACCGTCAGCACCGTGGCCGCTAAGGCCAGTGAGCAGCATACAATAAAGAGCGGACTAGTCAGCGAAGCGGCCATAGCCCGACCGCCAGACAGAGGTGTCGGCACATCGGCCTCCTTATGGGACAGCCCAAGCACGACCAGGGCCGTCAAGCCGATCACAAACAATGCTGCCCAGCCGAGCATATACATGCGCTGCATCTCCATTGCGCCGTCATAGCGATAATACAAATATTCACTGAAATAGGCAAAGCCGTTATTGACGGCATGAATGAGTACACTGCTCCAGATCGAGCCGGTGCGCAGATAGACATAGCCCATCAGCAGCCCAGCCGCAAAGGCAAAGGGGATCTGATCCACCGTCATGTGCATGAGAGAAAACAGGATGGACGAGAGAATGACCGCCGCCGTGCGGTTATACTGTGCCAAGCGGCCGCAGATGACGCCACGGAAACAAAACTCTTCCAAAACGGCCGGCGCGATCACCAGGATCACAAAATAAAGGATATTGGATACCGCATCCTCGCCAAAGCTCAACCATTCTGCAGCATCGGCCAGTACGCCGACACGGGCAAAGATCAGGCTTCCGGCATCGGATAGAATGGCACATACATAGTTGACAGCCAGGACACCGAAGCAACCCAACAGGGCTACACCCAACTTCGGGCCTCGATCGATATAGAAATAGTCAGTCACCCGATCTTGGCTTCTTACCAGAAAGAAAATACCAAGAGGCGCAGCAAACATCAAAATATAGGTACCCAGATAGGCCAGCAGCATCAGCCGGTCGGCATGGATATTCGTGACGGTGCTTCCCGCTGCGGCCTCCATGCCAAGAAGGGTGAGTACACCGCCGGCCAACCCGTTTACGACCGAGTAAAGCATAAAGATCAGACACAAGACCGTGACCTCTCGGCGCATGGCTGTATGATGATCGATTTCTGCTATCGGCTGCATAACACCGCCCCTTTCCTATAATTAGAAATATTATAACATACTGCTTTACAAAAATCAATTCTTTTCCCGACAGGAAAATACAAGGAAAATGCTTGACAAACATGGTTGGGAAAGGTAAAATAATAAAGGTCGTTTAACGACATCGATAATGTGAAAGGAGTTGTACTAATGACTAAGCAAATCACCATCAACAGCATTTCGGAACTTCAAGCCATTCAGCGACTTGCCACGGCAGTCCAGGATGACGTGTACTTCCACTCCCTGGACAACTCGATCATGGTCGACGCCAAGTCCTTTATCGGCCTGTTCACTCTCGATTTCTCCCAGCCGGTTCTTCTGGTAACGGAGAGCGAGTATGTGCTTGAGCACGTGGACAAAATTCTCTAATGCCTGTATAGATCGGAAGCCTTCATGGCTTGTAGGGGCTTCCGTCGTATATGGAGAGGTATCGAAGTGGTCATAACGGGGCGCACTCGAAATCTTCTTCGCTAAACAGAAGTCTATCTTCTAAAAAGCCTTTAATCATGCGGTTTTCAGGCATCTGCCTATCGCCGCATCACACAGAGTTCTAACGGGAATTCTAATACAACTGAATATTTGCGTTAATACTCCTTCGGGAGTTTAACATATACGGAGACGTATCGAAGTGGTCATAACGGGGCTGACTCGAAATCAGTTAGGGAGCAATCCCCCGCGAGTTCGAATCTCGCCGTCTCCGCCAAAAAATCCAAGTCGCAAGACTTGGATTTTTTTATCCAAGCTGCAAGCTTGGTATGTAATCACGCGTTTGCGTGTATGTAATCGCCGAAGACGTATGTCATCACCGCAGGTGTATTTTCTGCAGCTTGATGACATA
>JAZOAH010000017.1:0-1803 GCA_045595395.1 Eubacteriales bacterium
TCCCACCCTTTCTTTGGACGAACAGCGGCAGTTGATGGATCTGATGGGCGGGGATAAGCTGGTGGATTATCTCACGAAGATGGATCAGTTCGTCGCCCTGAAGCGCCGCCCTATCAAGGATCCCTATGGGACGATCTTGAAGTGGTATCAAGAGGATCAGCTGGCGTGAGAAAAAGCGGTCGGGGCTATTTTCGGTTGAGCAGAAACCAAGACTGTCCAAAATGAGGACAGATTTCGTCAATACAACTGAAGGCGTATGTCGATACGCCGATAGGAGTATTGGCGGAAAGCAGAAAATTTCAATTAAAATCTGCTTCGGCAGATTTTCTCCTTATGAAAAAAACAAGGAGAAAGAGTACAAGTCTCTTTCTCCTTAGAATTTTTTTAATTTTGTTACAAACCTAAAAAATATTCAATTTTCTGCGGTCTGTGCCATTTTCGACAGTCTATAATCAAGCCTTATTAACGGAACCGAACAGCTCCATCTTTTCCTTAACGGTAGCCTTGATGGCCTCAAAGCCGGGAGCTAAAACCTTACGGGGGTCAAAGCCCTTGCCTTCGAGATCCTTGCCGGCCTCGATGTAAGCACGGGTAGCAGCGGTAAAGGAGAGCTGGCACTCGGTGTTTACGTTGATCTTAGCAACGCCCAGGGAGATGGCTTTCTTGACCATATCGGCAGGGATACCGGTACCGCCGTGCAGTACGAGGGGCATACCCTTGGTAGCTTCCTGGATCTTCTCCAGAGCGTCGAAGTCCAAGCCGGCCCAGTTGGCAGGATACTTACCGTGGATATTGCCGATACCGGCAGCCAGGAAGTCCACGCCCAGAGCAGCAATCATGGCGCACTCGTTGGGATCGGCAACTTCGCCGTTACCTACAACGCCGTCCTCTTCGCCGCCGATGGCACCAACCTCAGCCTCGACAGAGATGCCCTTCTCATGGGCAATGCGAACGATTTCCTTGGTCTTCTCGATGTTCTCATCGATGGGATAGTGGGAACCGTCAAACATAACAGAGGAGAAACCGGCCTCCATGGTCTTGAAGGCACCCTCGTAGCTGCCGTGATCCAGGTGCAGAGCTACGGGCACAGTGATGTTCATGTCCTTGATCATGCCCTCAACCATACCGACGATGGCATGATAACCGGTCATGTACTTACCGGCACCCTCGGACACACCGAGGATAACGGGGGAGTTGAGCTCCTGAGCAGTCTTCAGGATGGCCTTGGTCCACTCCAGGTTGTTGATGTTGAACTGACCAACGGCATACTTGCCCTCACGGGCCTTGTCGAGCATTTCCTTAGCAGATACGAGCATAGGAAAGTACCTCCTTAAAATAATCTATGTCGAAGCATAGTATAAATTCATTATAGAGGATTGTTATGAAAAAATCAAACCTTTTGCGCAAATTCTAGCGCTGATAGCGCACTTTTCCGTCCACGACCGTCATAATGGCATGAGTATCCAGCAGCTCATCGGCTTCACAGGCCATGATATCCCGATCGAAAACAGCAAAATCCGCCAGCATACCGGGCTTGAGCTTGCCCAGCCGATCCTCCATGCCAAAGGCATAGGCTCCGCCCTGTGTAAAGATCTCCAGCGCCTGCTGCCGGTCAAAGCATTCTTCGGGGAAGAAGCCACCCTCCGGCAGACCGTTATAATCCTTACGGGTAACGGCGCAATAGATCCCGCAAAGAGGATTGAGCGATTCCACCGGGCAGTCACTGCCACCCGACACATTGACGCCCATGTCATACAGAGTTTTGAAAGCATAGCTGGTGGAAGCCAGCTCATGGCCCACACG
>JAZOAH010000018.1:0-1654 GCA_045595395.1 Eubacteriales bacterium
GGGCTTGGATTGTCTTCCTAAGCCCGCTTGGCCTCCGACTTGGCGCCGCCGGCGCCGGCATGACCGAGGCCATCAAGGCCCTGGCCGAAAAGATCGACGGCTACATCGGCTGCACCTTTATGGGCCTGTCGGCCCTGCCCAATTCCTATGACCGCTTCTTGGGCATGCAGGGCATGCACGGCCACTACGCTTCGTCCATGGCCAACAAAGAGGCCGACCTGGTACTGGGCGTCGGTGTCCGTTTTAGCGACCGTGCCACCGGCAACACCGCCAAGTATTGCAAAAACGCCAAGATCGTCCAGTTGGATACCGACCTGTCCGAGATCAACAAAAACATCAAGGTCGATGTCGGTATTATAGGCAATATCGTGTCTTCCTTTACCCGCATATTAGAGCGCTGTGCCAAGACCGAGCACCCCGAATGGCGTGAACTGGTCGAGCAGTTAAAGGCCGAGGAAAAGCGCATCGAAGAAAAGGCCGATGCCGCCGTTCCCGCCCAAACCATCACCCCCAAAAAGGTCTTTGATGTCATCAACGCCGTCAAGGATGCCTCCACCGTCATCGCCACCGATGTCGGCCAGCATCAGATGTGGACGGCACAGTATGTCGATTTTGAGCAGCCCCGCCGCTTCGCCTCGTCGGGTGGCTTGGGCACCATGGGCTTTGGCCTTGGCGCCGCCATCGGCGCACAGGTGGCATCGGGCGATCGTGTCGTGCTCATCACCGGCGACGGCTCCTTTGGTATGAACCTCAACGAGATGGCCACCGCCGTTTCCTATCATCTTCCCATCACCGTCGTGCTGATGAATAACGGCGTGCTGGGCATGGTTCGTCAGTGGCAAACGCTCTTTTTCGGTAAGCGCTATTCCAACACCGTCTTAGATCGTAAAACCGATTTTGTCAAGCTCAGCCAGGCCTTCGGTGCCCAGGGCAAGGTGGCGCAAACGATGGATGAGTTTAAGGCCGCCTTTGAAGAGGCAATGTCCCACGACGGCCCCTATCTGATCGACACCCGCATCGACATGGACGAGTTCGTCTTGCCCATGCTTCCGCCCGGCGGCTCGATCGATGATATTATCGTAGCCAAGGAGGAGAACCGATGAAACGCTTTATCATTGCCGTGTACGTCGAAAACAAATACGGCGTGCTGGCCCGCGTATCGGGCATGTTCATGCGCAAAGGCTTTAACATCGACTCGCTGACCGTCGGCACCACCGACGACCCGGCCTACTCCCGTATTACCATTACCTTAAACGGCGACGACTATGCCCGCGAGCAGTTGATCAATCAGCTTAAAAAGTTGCATAACGTCCACAAGGTCAAGCTTCTCGAAAGCGACAGCCGTGTCGACCGTGAATTGATGCTCATTAAGGTGGGCAACGTCGGCAATAACCGTGCCGAAGTCATGGCCGCCACCGAGATCTATCGCGCCAAAATTATTGACTATAACACCGACACCATCTGTGTCGAGGTCACCGGAGAACCCAAAAAGATCGATGCTTTCATTGACGTTATGAAGCCGCTTGGCATCGTCGAAATGTGCCGCACCGGCGTGGTCGCCATGGAGCGCGGCGCCAGCATTATGCAAAAATAAATTGATGGATATAAAGGAGAACACGATCATGCAGAACATCTACTATCAACAGGATTGCAA
>JAZOAH010000019.1:0-2246 GCA_045595395.1 Eubacteriales bacterium
TCCCCTCATACGTCAAAACCCGCCTGACAGATGCCAGTCGGGTTTTTTCAATACATAATGACCGCCCGCACCGGGCAGACGGGGCTGCAGTAGCCGCAGGTAAGGCACTTATCGTGATCCACCTGTGCCAGTCCGTTCTCGTTGTAGAAGATCGCACCGTTTGGGCATGCCCCCTTGCACGCTCCGCACCCCTCACAGTCCCCCTGATCGATGTAGACCTTTTTCATGGATACATCGGGGTTGTAATGGGCGGGCATGGTGCCGCTGAGATAGTTCAGCAGGTCATCCACCTCCGCCGTGTTTCCAAAGCCGATCATCACGCTTTGGATCTCCGGCTGGGCGTACACATAGTCCAGCGCCTGCTGATAGTGACCGGTCAGCCCACCGCCGCCAAAGACCTTCATGGAAAAAACACCCTTGCCCGCCCGACTGCACAGCCGGATGGCCTCCATCATTTCCTCCCGGGTGGCAAAGCTGTCGCCTTTGCGGATGCCCAGACCTGCGTAGTTGATCAGAGGGAATACCACATCCAGCCCCTCCAGCTGCGCCGCAGCCGCCGTCACATCCACATGATGGGTGGACAGGCCGATGGCCCGCACCAGCCCCTGCTCCTTGGCATCCCGGAGGGCCTGCCATGCCCCGGTGCGCCGTTCCAGCTCTCCGGAGCGCACCTCGTGCATCAAAAAGATGTCGATCACGTCCCGGCCAAGGCCGGCCCGCTCCTCCTCAATTGCCTGCATCATACCATCATAGTCCTCACACAGGGACTTGGAGCTGATGACCACATCGGAGTAACTGCCGCCCTCCAGAGCCTTTTTTATGTAGGCGTGGGTGCGGTAATACTGGGCCGTGTCAATAAAATTGACGCCCCGATCAAGGGCATAGCGGATGATCCGGGCTCCTTCGTCCACATTCAGGGCACGCTGGTTGGGCCCCATGGGCAGCACACCAAGCCCGGCCACACTCTCCCGAATGCCGGTTTTCCCCAGAATCGTTTGTTTCATACGCTCACCCGCCTTTATCCTGTCAACTCTATTATACAACGCAACCCCTCTTGAATCAACCGCATAGATTGCGATAAAAACAGCACAGCAGAACCGCTGCTCCGCTGAAATAATATGCCGTTTTCCGTCACGGATGTGCGAATCTGTAAAATTGAAGTTTATGGTTCTAATTAAAAATGATTTTCTGTTAGATTTTTAATATTGTTCGCAATCTGCTCGATAACCTCAATGAACATTTCATCACTTTGTCCTGTTGGGTCTGGCAATCCCCAGTTATCATCAAAACTTCTGCCGATATAAGGACAACCAACATCACACCCCATAGAGATAGCAATATCGGGAGCAGGAATTTTATCGATGGTCTTGCTGTATTGTGTCTGCTCCATATCAATGCCATACAGTTTCTTCATAAGTCTTACAGCATCTTGATTGATTTGCGGTTTCGTTTCCGTACCTGCTGAATAAAAATCAAACCTATCTCCTACAAGGTGCTTTCCGAGTGCTTCTGCTATTTGACTTCTACAGGAGTTATGAACACAGATAAAAGCAACCTTTTTCTTATCGCTCATATTAAAACCCCAACTTCTTGAACAGTTTCTCTACTTCCGCAGTCTTCAACACCTTGCCCATGGAAACAACCTTTTCATTGACAACAAGGGCAGGCATACTCATAACACCATATTCCATGACCTTTGCCATGTCGGTAATATTCTCAACCTCTATGGACAGACCCATGTTTTTAACTGTTTCTTTTGCATACTCATACTGCTGATGACAGGATGCACAACCTGCACCCAATACCTTGATGCAACAGATGCCCTTTACTGCTTCTCCGCAGCAATCATTTGCGATTTCCGCAACCTCGCTTGTGGGACAACTACAGTTACAAGCACAAGCAGGAGCAGTCGTTTTTTCTTTCTTCTTTCCAAAATTGAACAATGCCATAAAATATACCTCCAAGTTTATTATTTATAAAATCAACGGTTGAATTAGATTGAAGAAATAACCCACAATGATAATTCCCACCGTGCAGATTGCCACGAAGATTCCGAGTAATTTCGGTTTTACTGCCTTGCGGAGCATAATCATAGATGGCAAGGACAGAGTGGTAACACCCATCATAAAGGACAACACAACACCAAGTAATGCCCCCTTTGCAAGAAGTGCTTCTGCAATAGGAATTGTGCCGAAGATGTCCGCATACATCGGAACACCTGCAACAGTAGCAAGGATAACACCAAA
>JAZOAH010000020.1:0-1656 GCA_045595395.1 Eubacteriales bacterium
TCGAACTGAGGATGAAGGAGGGTGTCAAGGTTTCTGGGGTCGATCATAGCAACAGCCTGCTTCTTGTCGATCATGCCTTCTTCAACGAGGTCACAAGCGATCTTGAGAGCAGCCTTAGCGGTTCTCTTACCGTTACGGGTCTGGAGCATATAGAGCTTACCGTCTTCAACGGTGAATTCCATATCCTGCATATCTCTGTAGTGATCTTCAAGGATAGCGCAGACTTTGTTGAATTCTTCAAAAGCTGCGGGGAACTTTTCAGCCATTTCAGCAATGGGCATGGGAGTACGGACGCCTGCAACAACGTCTTCACCCTGTGCATTGGTGAGGAATTCGCCCATAAGGCCCTTTTCGCCGGTAGCGGGGTCACGGGTGAAAGCAACACCGGTGCCGCAGTTGTCGCCCATGTTACCGAATGCCATCATCTGTACGTTAACAGCGGTACCCCAGGAATAGGGAATATCGTTGTCACGACGATAGACGTTTGCACGGGGGTTGTCCCAGGAACGGAAAACAGCTTCAACAGCGCCCATGAGCTGTTCTTTGGGATCGTTGGGGAAATCGGAGCCGATCTTGGACTTGTATTCAGCCTTGAACTGCATTGCGAGTTCCTTGAGGTCATCAGCAGTGAGTTCGACGTCCTGAGAAACGCCTTTTTCTTCTTTCATCTTGTCGATGAGTTCTTCGAAGTACTTCTTACCGACTTCCATAACAACGTCGGAGTACATCTGGATGAATCTTCTGTAGCAGTCCCAAGCCCAACGTGCGTTGCCGGACTTTGCAGCCATAACGTTGACAACGTCTTCGTTCAGACCGAGGTTGAGGATGGTAGCCATCATGCCGGGCATGGAAGCTCTTGCGCCGGAACGAACGGAAACAAGCAGCGGATTTTCGAGATCGCCGAACTTTTTGCCGGTGATTTCTTCCATCTTAACGATGTATTCCATAATTTCAGCCTGGATTTCATCGTTGATCTTGCGGCCGTCTTCATAGTACTGAGTGCAAGCTTCGGTGGAGATGGTGAAACCCTGGGGAACGGGAAGACCGATCTTGGTCATTTCAGCGAGGTTAGCACCCTTACCGCCGAGGAGCTCACGCATGGAAGCGTCGCCTTCTTTGAACAGGTAAACGAATTTCTTGCTCATTGGTATCATGTCCTTTCTTTTTTCAAATACATAGAGATTATTTGACCGACAATCATTATATCAAATTTCTGCAACAATTTCCATACCTATTTCCGTGAAAATCATAAAATTTTTGCATAATCTTTTGTAATATATGAACAAATTTTGATTGGTTTTCAAAAAAAAGAGACCGCCGGAGCGATCTCTTTAAAATATACAATTATATTTTATGCAAATCAATATTCGTCACCAAGGTCAAAATCGACACCAAAGAACTTCATAAGAAAGTCTGTAAGGAATGCAATGAGTTCCTTGATGAAATCGATCATGGAGGACAAGGTATTGGTCTGGGTGTTATAAACGGTCACTGTGATGGCTTCCGTGATATTGGCAATTGTGTAAACGCCGTTTGCATCGGGAGTCAGCGTTTTTGCTTCTCTTTCAGCAAGTGCAGGATCACCGTTGAAGGAGCCCTGGAAACGGTTGGTCGAAATGTATTTGACTGTTGACATGAAGTTTTCGGAATAGCCTT
>JAZOAH010000021.1:0-92373 GCA_045595395.1 Eubacteriales bacterium
CATTTAAATAAAGTCGAGTTTGTCAAGCTCCGTTTTCCAAATTACTTGTAAAACGTACTTGTTAATCTTACCTGATCGATTTCTCAATCAGAATTAACAGGTCCTTGTTTCTTTTCTCATTGTTTAATTTTCAAGGTCCGATTGCAGGCTTCCTCTTTCGAGGATTTTCACTCACTCACGAGGAGTGAGGTGAGTTCTATTTTAGCAGAACTCCTTGCTATTGTCAAGTGGTTTTTTCTCTTTTTTGAGATTTTTTTCAAAGCCGCAGCTTTGTAATCTCTTCGGAGGCGAAACCTTACTTAGTATACTCATCTACCCCTGGTTTGTCAAGCACTTTTTTTATTTTTTTCGACTTTTTATTTTGCCGTCCCAATAACCGTTCCATCAATCGTTATTCGGCTTTTTTTCCTATTCATATAATAGAGCAAAATACCCCAAATAGCTAATCCCGGGATCAGTCCCAACCAGCCCATGCCGAACAACTGACCGGCCAGCAGACACAATCCCCCGCACAGCAGAAGCGGAAAGATATAAACCAAAAAGGCAGTACCAAGCGGCACCTGATCCGACACCCTCACGACAACCTCTTGCCCGATCGCATACCCCGTCGGGTCATCGGCAAAGATGATATGCTCTTTTCCTGCACAGGCACCGCAGGTCTCGCAACTATGCCCACATGCCGAGGAGCGCAGAATCATCACCTGCGCCACCCGCCCGTCTCTCGCTACGATCCTTCCCGTAATCTCCATATTATCTCGCCTCGTATCTCTTCATGATCTGTTCGGCTACCGCCAGCCCGTCGGCCGCTGCACTCATAATGCCACCGGCATATCCGGCGCCCTCACCGCAAGGATACAATCCATCCAGCACCGACATCAATCCTTCACCACGCTCCATGCGGATGGGCGCCGAGGTGCGGGTCTCTACGCCGGTCAGCACCGCTTCCCCATCGGCATAAAACCGCCCCTGCATAACAAAGTTTTTCAAGCCAAAACGTAAATATTCATTGACGAATCCCGGCAACAGCTCACTCAATTCATAGGGCACAACCCCCGCCGAATAGGTCGGCTTGACATGCCCGAATTCGGTCGTCTTGATTCCGGCCATATAATCCTTAACCATCTGCGCCGGCGCACGGTAGCTGCCGGTGGCCGCATAGGCCGCCTGCTCCAACTGCCGCTGAAACTTCACGCCACCAAACAGATCGCCGCCGAAATCGCTCGGCAACACCGACACGCACAAGGCCGCATTCCCGTTCTCCCCGGCACGTGCACTCTTGCTCATGCCGTTGGTGACCACGCCGCCATGCTCGCTGGCAGCAGCAATGACCTCGCCGCCGGGACACATGCAAAAATTATAGACTCCACGCTCACCCTTGCGAAGCGAATAGGTGTACTCAGCCGCACCAAGCAACGGATGTCCGGCGTATTCTTTATATAAAGAAGCGTCAATGTCGCTTTGCTTGTGCTCAATGCGCACACCGACCGAAAAGGGCTTGGCCGACATCGGCAATTCCAATTTGGCCGTCAATTCATAAATATCACGGGCACTGTGCCCGGTAGCCAGCACCAGGCAGTCGGTACGAATCTTCTCGACTCCGCCGACTCGCACCCCGGCCACCGCTCCGCCGGCCCGATCAATTCCGGTCAAGGGCGCACAAAAGGCGACCTCGCCGCCCAACTCTTCAATGCGCTGACGGATACGCTTCACGATGCCGCACAGCAGATCGGTGCCGACATGAGGCTTGGCCTGCCACAAAATCTTGTCCGGCGCACCGAATTCGACAAGCCGCTTCAAGATCCAGCGACAACGGGTATCGCCGATACGGGTGCCAAGTTTGCCGTCAGAGAAGGTGCCGGCGCCGCCCTCGCCAAACTGCACGTTGGTATTAGGATCCAATTCGCCGGTCGCAAAGAATTTCTCCAGCGCCTTTTGCCGACTCTCGACATCGGCGCCACGCTCCAACACCAACGGCCGATACCCACACTCAGCCAAAGCCAAGGCGCAGAACATACCGGCCGGGCCAAATCCGACAACGATTGGCCGATCATTCAGCCGCTCCCGTCCGGTCGGCTTGGGGAGTTGATATTCCTCTTGCCAGTTGGCCTGATCGACCTCGCCACGGTAAGGCATATCAAATCCTACCGAATAAACAAAGACCGGCACGGTGCGACGAGCATCGACGGCACGGCGCAGCACAAAAGCCGCATCTTGCGGCAATCCCGAGCGGCGTGACGCTGTGGCCAGCGCCTCTTCGACCGGCGATTCAATTGGTAAACGAATGGCATTAACGATATACATCTTCAACCTCGGAAAACGGCTTCGCCGTCTGGCGAAGCCGCTGTTATTATTGAATGGTAACGGTAACGGTATATTTCCCGACCACACCGACATTTTTGTCCGTCGGCACGGTAAAGGTCACCGGAACAGATACGGTACCCGCCGTAGCAGTAAAGGAACCCATATCGACCACTGCCCGAATATCGGCCCCCGAGAGCGACATGATGTCATCCGACAGCCCACGCAGGCGCACCGTCAGCGTCTTGTCCTGCACTGTAGCCGTCACGCCGGATGCCACATTCTCGACCGAAAACTCCCGCAAAGTAAAGCGGCGAACAACACTGTCTTCGATGCTCACCGTGATCTCGACCGACTCGACCTCATCCAACAGCTTAAAACCGGTGGGCACGGTCAATGTCTGGGTGTAACTCTCGAAATATTGAATGCGCGAAGTATCCACCGTATCGACTTCGATCTGATTGAGCAGATCCAGTTCCGACTCCGGCCCGGCAATGCGCACTTTCTCGGGCTTGACGGTATAATGGAACATGGTATCGTCGGTACCGCCCGACTTGTTCAACCCGTTGACCACCAACGGCACTTCCTTAATATAATAGACCGGAATATTGACCGACACGCTTGAAAACTCACCCGTCAGATACTGGCCGTCGATGACATTGCCGTCGGCATCAATATAGACCACATTCTGCCGCAACGTCTTGACTGAATTAAGTCCCGTCACATCGACCTCGATCAAATAGTTTGCCACCTTAGCCAACAAACTGGCCGGCCCTTCCACCTTCATAGATCCGGGTGACGCAGCGATCTCACCAAGCCAGTAGCCATCCTTGACCTGACCGTTGGTCACGATCCTGGCCTCGACCTGCTTGCGGTCCAATTTATCAAAACTCATCTTGATGCTCGATACCGACTGCTCGGAAATGAGCAGATTGGTGCCCGGCATGGTAACGGTAATGGGCAATTCATAATCTCCGGCCACCGTAACCGAGGACAGGTCGACTCGTGCCGTGATCTCATCTCGGCTGAGATTGGCCAGCGCCACACGCGAACCCTCCAGCTTAACATCAACCGTCAACTCCTCCGTTTTGAGGATGGCCAGATTGTTCTGCTGCGGAATCGAGCCGTCAAAGGCAACCGTTACGGGAATATCGGAAAAATCCTTGGTATCCTGCGGATTATAAAAACCGTTCACATAGAACCACAGGCTGAAGGCGATCAAAAAGGACAGTACCATCCAAAAGATCTTATTGTCAAACATCTTACGAATCTTGGTCATCACTGTCCTCCTTTCTGCGCAGCCAGCCACGCACCTTATCCATCCAGGATACCTTGTTCTCCTCTTCACGATGGATATGATGATAAACGGCATCGCACAGACTGATCGCATCCAGGTTGCGGATGAGCACGCCGTTTTGCGCCGTGCTGATCTTACCCGTTTCCTCCGATACAACAACGACCAGGCAATCCGCCGCCTCGCTCATGCCGATGGCAGCACGATGGCGAGTGCCCAGTTCACGGGACAGGCTGACATTTTGGGTCAGCGGCAGCACACATCCGGCCGCCACCATGCGATCCCCCCTCAGGATGAGCGCACCGTCATGCAACGGAGACTTAGGATAAAAGACATTCATGATCAGCTCGGTCGAAATTGCAGCGTCGATCACCGTGCCGCTTTTTATGATGCCGCCCAAACGGGTCGAACCCTCGATCACGACCAACGCACCCGTTTTGGTGCGTGACATATCGGTCATGGCATCGACGATCATCTGCGCCTGCTCACGCTTGGCCGCCGCCGCCTGCTCACTTTCGGTGGCGAACATGCTGCTGATCTTGGTCATGTTACCACGCCCCACACGCTCAAGCAGTGCACGAAGCTCGGGCTGAAAGATGATGATCAGCGCCAAAATACCAAACTCCAACAAACTGCTGATAATGAAAGATGTCACATTCATTTTCAGCAGATTGGCAAGCAGCGTTACGCCAAAGACAAAAAGCAGGCCTTTGATCAACGGCGCCGCCTGCGTTTGACGCAGAAATCGGATGGCCAGATAGATCAGATAGGTGACCAGCAAAATATCCAGCGTATCGGTCAAAAAATTGAAAGATTTTAAATTGTCCACAAAAAACGAAAAGAATTCGGCCATATTCTTCCGCTCCCGCTATTTTTCATTATATCTATTGTATCATAGGTTTGGCGAGAATGAAACCGATTTTACAATTTTTTTAATTTCTTTTTGAAATTTTTCTACCGTTTCCTCTCCCTGAAAGGCGCCAAAGCTCACCCGAACCCCGCCTTGCCCGTCAGTGCCGAGTTTTCGGTGGGCATCGGGCGCACAGTGCAGGCCCGCCCGCACAGCGATCCCCGCCTCGTCCAGCCGTGTCGCCACCTCCTGTGCCGGTATACCTTCTATATTAAATAAGAAGGTCCCGCCGTCCGGTCGGCCGTACAACACCATCCGATCCATGCCTCGCAGCCGCTCCCGCAGCCGTGCCGCCATGCGCCATTCCCTCTCGGCGATCCGATCTCGGCCACAGGAACGGATAAAGTCCAGCCCTGCCCCCAGCGACACAATGGCCGGCACGTTCAACGTCCCCGCTTCCAGCCGCTCGGGCGGCAACTCCGGCATCCCGACCGCCGCCGAATCGCCGCCGCTGCCGCCAAACATCAGCGGCTGAGGACAGACACCCTTGCCCAGCACCAGCAGCCCGCTGCCCATCAGCCCGTACAAGCCCTTATGCCCGGCGGTGCACAGCATGGCTATGCCGTCACGATCGACATTCAGATCGACCGTCCCGGCCGCCTGGGAAGCATCAACGATCAGCGGGATGGCCTGTTTTTTGCACAGCGCCGCAATCTCGACCACCGGCAGGCGTTGCCCGGTCACATTGGACTGGGCCGTCACACAGCACAGCGATGTCCGAGGCGAGAGAGCCGCCCGAAAATTGGCCAATGTTCTCTCGTCGCTGTCCTCCACCGACACTGTCACCCGCCGTACATTTCGATTGTTCTCCAACGGACGACGCACCGCATTATGCTCCAGATCGCTGGTCACCACCTCGCCCCGCGCACCGGCCAGGGCGAGGTTGAGGGCATGGGTGGCGTTTTGGGTAAAGACCACCCGTTCGGGCTCCGCCCCGAAAAAGGCGGCCGCCTTCTCCCTTACCTCATAGACAGCACGCTCCGCCCGAGCCGACAAGACATGCCCGCCCCGGCCGGGATTGCCCAGCTGCATGGCCCGGCAGGCCTCCTGCAACACCGACGGCGGCTTAGGGTAGGATGTCGCAGCATTATCAAGATAATACACCGACGCCGCCCTCCCTCAGGATCCGGCGCACCTGAGCCTCCTTGCCTGCGTCGATCTCCAGCACATACCGACAGCCATCCACACGTCGCAGCACACAGCCGATCCCCGCACGCCGCAGCAGGTCACGCCCCTTTTGCCCGTAGGTGACCGAGGCTACCATCAATCGCATCTTCATCTGTATCACCTCCCCTACCAGCCTACGCCGCCGTGCGATTCCTTGTCAAAACCCGCTTTTTCCCTTGCATTTTCACGAATCTGTGATATAATTTGAATAATGCACAATTTCGGAGGATATTATGAAGATCTATGAAGAATTACAGGCCCGTGGTCTGATCGCACAGGTGACCGACGAGGCCGAGATCCGCAACCTGATCAATAACGGCGGTGCCCGTTTCTATATCGGCTTTGACCCCACGGCCGATTCGCTGCATGTGGGTCACTTTATGGCACTGTGCCTGATGAAGCGTCTGCAAATGGCCGGCAACAAGCCCATCGTCCTCATCGGCGGCGGCACCGGCATGGTCGGCGACCCCTCGGGCCGTACCGATATGCGCTCGATGATGACCACCGAAACCATCCAGCACAACTGCGACTGCTTTAAGAAGCAGATGGAACGCTTTATCGAATTCGGCGAGGATAAGGCCATCATGGTCAACAATGCCGACTGGCTGCTCGATCTGAAATATGTCGAGCTGCTGCGTGAGGTCGGTGCTTGCTTCTCGGTCAACAATATGCTGCGTGCCGAGTGCTACAAGCAGCGCATGGAAAAGGGTCTGAGCTTCCTGGAATTCAACTACATGATCATGCAGTCCTATGACTTTTTACACCTGCACCGCCACTACGGCTGCAACATGCAGTTCGGCGGCGACGATCAGTGGAGCAATATGCTCGGCGGCACCGAGCTCATCCGCCGCAAGGAAGGCCACGATGCCTACGCCATGACCATCACCCTGCTGCTCAACAGCGAAGGCAAGAAGATGGGCAAGACCGCTCGAGGCGCCGTATGGCTCGATCCCAACAAGACCTCCCCCTTTGAGTTCTATCAGTATTGGCGCAACGTCGACGATGCCGATGTCATGAAATGCATCCGCATGCTCACCTTTATCCCCATCGAACAGATCGAGGAGATCGATAACTGGGCTCCCGAGCGCATCAATGAGAAAAAGGAACTACTCGCCTATGAGTTGACGGCGCTGGTACACGGCGAAGAAGAGGCCAAGAAAGCCAAAGAGGTGGCCTACTCCCTCTTCTCCGGCCAGGGCGACGACGCCAACATGCCCACCACTGAACTGGATGTCGATGCCGACATGTCCATCCTTGACCTGATGGTCGCCTGCTCCTTGGCCGCATCCAAGGGCGAAGCCCGCCGACTGGTCCAGCAGGGCGGCGTCAGCGTCGACGGCGAGAAGATCACCGCCATCGACTATTGTGTCACCCTCGACGCTCTCAAAACCGGCGTCAAGATCCGCAAAGGCAAAAAGGTCTTCCACAAAGCCATCCTGAAATAATGAAAAGCCACCCTCTCGGGTGGCTTTTTCTTATAATGTGCATCCTTCCAATTTTTTCTTAAACTCGGCCAGATCCTCTTCTCCGTCGATGATGGTGAGGGTGCATCCCATTTTAATCGTTTCAAACGGGCCGATGTGTTTGAGCACGCCCTTGTCGATATCCATCTGTCGGCCGCTGGCAAAGCCGTTGCTGGGCATCAGACCCAGGCAGTACTCGATCGAGCCCATTGAACGCCATTCAACCAAGCGGGGCAGCACATCATACTTAAAGGTGCTGTACATGCCCAAACCCAGCTCCTTATTGTAGGCGCCAACATAGCAATTCCCCTGAGCATCATGGAGCAGATCATGCACATAGACGTTTTCCAGTTTGCCGTCGACCGGATCGGTGATGACATTCCATTCATCCAGGCACTTTTCGCTCTCCTCGTTCACCGGCGTGATGCCCTTGGTGGGGATAAACATCTCGCAATCGGGGCCCAGCACCGGGAAGCCGTAGTTGAGGTGATACATCATCATAAAGGGCGCAGTATAGAAACTCTCATTCTCCACCTCGTCGTCAATGGTGATGACCTTGCTGCCGAGCGTGGAGGAGATGGTGCGACGCAGCACATTGTTCTCAAAGAACAGGCCGTTGTCCCGCATCTCGCCCGATACGCCGACCACAAAATCGTCGCCCTCCCACTTTTCAAAGGAGGCTACATTGTCGGCCGGGATAAAGCGCAGACGGCCGTGGAAGATGTTGCGTCCCTCTTCCTCGGACGGATAATGGCCGCCGACGTTGGAAAAACCGCAGGTGTAGAGCATACCGCCCGAAATGGAACGCAGGAAATTGCGTCCCTCATGATCGGCCAAGCCCGACTGCACCGGCCCGACCACCGACAAAAAGTTAATGGGCGTGTTCTTGTATTTGAGATTGAGAATGTCCAGACAACGGCTCTCCATCACCGAATAGGACAGATCACCGCAGGTAACATCAAAACTCTTGATGCCATCCGGCTTACCCATGTTTCTCGTGTTAGCACGTACCTCGGCAATGTTCTTCATGTTGCCGACCCGGCGCATCAGATCCTGCTTGGAATATTCCTTACCCTTGTAAATTGCCATACCTATACTCCTATCCTATTAAAAAGTCGGTTCAGTCCGTAGACTGCCGCCATATAGATCACACTCATGACCGCCGCCGAGATCAGGCGGGGCCAGATCATTAAGCCAAAATCCATGCCATACAACCACTGCAGGCAGAAGGTGTTGAGAAACGCCGTAATCACCGATGCTCCCAAGATGCCCAAAGCGATCCGCCAAAGCCTCCCGCTTTTCCATACGATCAGCCCGCAGATGGCGCCGCCCAGCGCCGCCACCAGCGTCATGACCGGCATATAAGCACCGCCCATGGGATTGATCAGATACCCGACGACATCGGCCAGCGCCGCCACGCAAGCGCCATATCCGAATCCCAACCGCACAGCCGCCAGATAAATGGGGATCAGCCCAAAGGCAAAGCGCACCGTCAGCGGCGACATACCAAACAAGGCAACGGCATAGGATGTGGGCAGCAATCGGGTCATGACGACCGAGAGTGCCACAAGCAGCGCCGCTTGTACGATTTTTTTTGTCCGCATAGAAAAACGACCTCCTTTATCGAAAAATACAAACATTCCGCTAAAGAAGGACGCACAGCGGACGCAGCGGCTCACCGCGACCGATGCCGGTCTTCGTCCACGGGCGACTTCCCATCCCGCAGCACTTTACGCTTACCGCCTACTCTGTACTTTCTTTTATACTTTACCATAAAAATGAACGGTTTGCAACCGATTTTGTCTTGCTTTTATCCAGAATTTATCATATAATAAATACGCTTAAAATAATACTGGAGGATGTACCATGGACAACAAGGAACTTCTCTCCCTGCAGATCCAGGCAACCAAGGGGCGCATGCTGGCCGTTGAAGCCGTCAGCCTCGCCAAATCCGGCCATCCCGGCGGTTCGCTTTCCTGCATGGACGCTCTGACCTATCTCTACAACAAAGAAATGACGATCGACCCCGCCGATCCCAAGAACCCCGACCGTGATCGGTTTGTCCTTTCCAAAGGCCACGCCGCCCCCGGCCTCTACTCGGTCTTGGCTCTGCGTGGTTTCTTCGATACTGAGGAGCTCAAAAGCCTTCGCCAGCCCCATTCGATGCTGCAAGGCCATCCCGATATGAAGGGTATCCCCGGCGTCGATATGTCCACCGGCTCTCTCGGCCAGGGCATCTCCGCCGCCTGCGGTATGGCTCTTGCCGCCAAGCTTGATCATAAGGACTATCGTGTCTACGCCATTCTCGGCGACGGTGAGATCGAAGAAGGCCAGGTGTGGGAAGCGCTCATGTTCGCCGCCCATAAGAAGCTCAACAACCTGTGCGTTATGATCGACTATAACGGCCTGCAGATCGACGGCCCGATCACCGAGGTCATGTCCTCCCTGCCCATCGCCGATAAGACCTGTGCCTTCAACCTCAACACCATTGAGATCAACGGCAACGATATGCAGCAGATCGCCGATGCTCTGGCCGCCGCCCGTGCCTGCACCGACAAGCCCACCGCTATCGTGTTACATACCGTCAAGGGCAAAGGCGTATCCTATATGGAAAACCAGGTATCCTGGCACGGCAGCGCCCCCAACCCTGAGCAACTGCAGATCGCCCTGGACGAACTGGGCGCTACCCTCAAAGAATTGGAGGACAAGTACAATGGCTGAAATTGCAACCAGAAAAGCCTACGGTGAAGCCCTCGTACAGCTGGCCGAAACCGAAGATATCATCGTTCTCGATGCCGACCTGGCAGCCGCTACCCAGACGGGCATATTCAAGAAGGCCCACCCCGACCACTTTGTCAACTGCGGCATCGCCGAATCCAACATGATGGGCGTGGCTGCCGGTCTGGCCGCCTGCGGCAAGACCGTCTTCTGCTCCACCTTTGCCATGTTTGCTGCCGGCCGTGCCTATGAGCAGGTGCGCAACTCCATCGGCTATCCCCATCTCCCCGTCAACATCGCCGCCACCCACGCCGGCATCTCGGTCGGTGAGGACGGCGCCACCCACCAGTGCTGTGAGGATATCGCTCTGATGCGTACCATCCCCGGCATGACGGTGGTCAACCCCTGCGACGGTGTACAGACCCGTGCTCTGATCCAAGCTGTCACCAAGGTTGACGGCCCGACCTATACCAGACTTTGCCGCCTGGCCACCCCCGACCTCTATGATGAGAATGAAACCTTTGAGATCGGCAAAGCCAAGCAACTGCGTGACGGTAAGGATCTGACCATCATCGCCTGCGGCCTGATGGTGCATGAGGCAGTCGCCGCTGCTGATGAACTGGCAAAAGCTGGTGTCAGCGTGCGCGTGCTGGATATGCACACCATCAAGCCTCTCGATGAGCAGGCCGTCATTAAGGCCGCCAAAGAGACCGGCCGCATCATCACCGTCGAAGAGCATAATATCATCGGCGGCCTGGGCGCTGCCGTCTGCGAAGTCTTGGCCGAAAATCATCCCTGCCCGGTGCGCCGCATCGGCGTCAAGGATTCCTTCGGCAAGTCCGGCCCCGCCCGCAAGGTGCTGGCTCTCTATGGCCTGACCGCCGAAAACATCGTGGCCACCGCCAAGGAAATGCTTGACTGAATCGAAAAGTTATGCTACTATAAATTAGGCTAAACAAAAATGTCTGCCCACTTTCGGGCAGACTTTTTTTATGGAAAGGAATAACCATATGAATTATGATGTCATCATCGTCGGCGCAGGCCCGGGCGGCATCTTCTCGGCCTATGAGCTGACAAAAACCAATAACCATCTCAAGATCGGCGTCTTTGAACTGGGTCACAGCCTGGAAAAGCGCAAATGCCCCATCGACGGTAAGGCCGTCAAGTCCTGCATCAAATGCAAGACCTGTGCCATCATGAGCGGCTTCGGCGGCGCCGGCGCCTTCTCGGACGGCAAGTATAATATCACCAACCAGTTCGGCGGTACTCTCTACGAGCATGTCGGCAAGACCGAGGCGCTGGAACTGATGCAGTATGTCGATCAGATCAACTGTGATTTCGGCGGTAAAGATACCAAACTCTATTCCACCGCCAACACCTCCATCAAAAAGCAGTGCCTGGAAAATTCCCTGCATCTGCTGGATGCGCAGGTGCGCCACCTGGGTACCGACATCAACTATGTCGTGCTGGAAAACCTCTACGAAACGCTCAAATCCAAGGCCGATTTCCATTTTGACACACCCGTCACAACGGTCAGCAAGTCGGCCGACGGCTACACCGTCCACACCCCCAAGGGCGACTATACCTGCAAGCAGTGCATCATCTCGGTCGGCCGCTCGGGCAGCAAGTGGATGGAACAGGTCTGTGCCGACCTGGATATCCCCACCCTATCCAACCGTGTCGATATCGGCGTGCGTGTCGAGCTGCCAGCCGAGGTCTTCTCCCACCTCACCGACGAACTGTATGAAAGCAAGATCGTCTACCGCACCGAAAAGTTTGAGGACCTGGTCCGCACCTTCTGCATGAACCCCTACGGCGTTGTTGTCAATGAAAACACCAACGGCATCGTCACGGTCAACGGCCACAGCTACGAGGACAAATCCAAACACACCAATAACACCAACTTCGCCCTGCTGGTCAGCAAGCATTTCTCCGAGCCCTTCAAGGACTCCAACGGCTACGGCGAATCCATCGCCCGCCTGTCCAATATGCTCGGCGGCGGCGTCATCGTCCAGCGCTTCGGCGATCTGGTACGCGGCCGTCGCAGCACCGTCTCCCGCATCGCCGAGGGCTATGTCACCCCCACCCTCGCCGCCACACCCGGCGACCTGAGCCTGGTCATCCCCAAACGCATCCTCGACGGCATCATCGAAATGATCTACGCTCTCGATAAGATCGCCCCCGGCACCGCCAACGACGATACCCTCCTCTACGGTGTCGAGGTCAAATTCTATAATATGGAGGTCGAGATCGACCAAAACCTCGAAACCCGCCACAAAGGCCTGTATGTCATCGGCGACTGCTCGGGTGTCACCCACTCCCTCTCCCATGCGTCGGCCAGCGGCGTCCACGTCGCCCGCAACATCCTCCAAAACAACTAAAAAAATTGACGGTTGAGAAAACTCAACCGTCATTTTTTATCTTTTCACTCGATCCCGTCGATCCAGCACCACCAGCACCACGCTTGCCGTACCGCTGACGACCATCATCGCCAGCCAGAAGGGCAGATTTACGGTATCGCCGGTCGGCGGCGTCACCGTCTGCGTGCTGTCGTAGATGTTTTCAAAGGCCACCTCGCACACCTCAACCTCCGTGCCGTTAATGGTCACATCAGCCGTCATGGCGTTGCCTTCTCTGGTAACACTCACCGTGATGGTATACACCGCATCGTCATACGATACACCGGGCACATTGCCCCGACTCTCCAAAAGAGTATAGGTGAAGGTCTTGCCGGCATCTGCCAAGCCATACCGCAATGCGAAGGTTGCCTGGCCGTTCTTTTCGGTCTCGACCCGGCTCTGCTCCTTGCTTTCGGCATTCTCCAAGACAAAGGCAAAGCCCTCCGGCCCAATGGCCTGCTCGCCGACGCTGGTCACCGTCTTATCGACCGCCACCGTCACATCGACAGGCGTAACATAGATGTTGCTCAGCAGCGCATCGACGGTAAAGACACCGTTAGCCTCACTCACCTGAGCCCCATCCTTGGCGCTGACTCGGCCAATCTCCAGCATTCCGTCCATATCTCGGTCGGTCACATGCACGGTAAACAACTTGGGCTCTTGGTCATAATCGATATCGGGAAGATCACCCGCCAGCTCACGCAGGCGGAATTCATATACACCCGCCGCATCAAAGGAGACCCTCTCCATCAGCGCACTCAAGTTGAAACGCTTGGCCGCACCGTTGATCTCCTGATAGCCCAGGCCGATCCATCTTTCGTTTTTATATTGCTCCAACACAACGGTAAAGATATCGCCGTCCTGCCAGTCACGGCCTTCCAGATTCTTGGTGCCGACCACATCCACGGCTGCGCCATTGGTGCTGTTCGGCTGATAGATATTGGTAAAGGTCAATTCGGCCTTTTGGGTATCCGAAATGGTCACCGTCTGCACCGCATCTCCCAACACGGTAAAACCGTCCCGCTCGGTCAACTCGGTCACCTTGACCTGCGTCCCGTCATCAAGGCCGATAATGCCCACCGAGCCGTTACCCTTGACCGATACGGTCAGCGCACCGCTGCCGTCAGCTACGATATTACCATTGTCGGTCTGGATGGTAGTATTGGCATACAGGGCGCCCAACTCGACCTTAAATTCAAAAACGGTATGCTCATTGTCAGGCACGACATAGTCCGTGCCGAACGGATGCTCAATGACCTTATGGATGACCAGATCGCTCATCGCGCTGTCAAAGGGCGTAAAAATATTGACCAGACTGGGTGTCTTGATGACAATAAACCCATATGTGGTATTCACCGTCGAGGTCGCCAGCATCAAAAGCGACACCAGCAACGCCAATCGGCGAAGCATTCTTTTCCTCAAGGTATTTGCCTCCTTATCTAACAAACGGAAGAATCGAGAGCCAAAGTCTGCGCTTGCATCGCATCCAATATTTTTTCTCCACTCCGCTTGTGCGACTGATCTCCATATTGATATACCGGAGCTCTTTTGAAAATCTGTGTATAAACTGTGCCGTAACAACCAGTAAAATCAAGATAATTGCAACAGCCAGCATGCCAATAAGCCAATAAAATGCGGTGTCATTCATGAGTGTTTGCCGTTTTCTCCTGCTTTTTCATCGTCAGTTGGTATGTTTTTATCCTTATCGGAATTGTTGACGCTGAGGAGTGCGCACAAGAAAAAACCGAAGATCACTCCGATAACAATACCTATAATAAACTGTGCCAATGGGTTCACCTTTCTTTTTTTGGTATCCTTAGACCATATCGGCCATCAAAAGGCGCAAGGGGTCGCACCCTTTGATGGCCGCCCATCCCCCGAAGGGGATGGGTGGACTTTATGAGGACAAGACGAAATCAAATTATTTAGCAACAACGGTGTACCAAACATCGCCGTTTGCCTGAGTTTCAGATACTACCTTATAGCCGTCTGCGACCTTAATGTTGTTGGGATCCTGACCTCCGGTTGAAGGATCAAAATTCACGTAAGTACCGCCATAGACGTTGATGAATCCTGTAGAACGATTTCTATCCTCTACATTGAGTGTGTAATTACCATCGGTATTGTGGAAGAAACCACCGTAAATATCGATAACACCACCGCTGGTATAGATTAATTCGTGATCAGTTGTAGCGTTACCGTTTACAAAGCTACCGCCGTTGATAACAATGTGTGAACCTGCGCCAGCCCAAACCGCGATACCGTTATCTAACTCATAATCGCCGCCATTGACGGTAACCAAAGTTCCATCCTTGCCCTGAATAGCGCAAGTATAGCCCTCACTGTTATTGCAATAAACCTTGCCTTCACCTTCAATGGTCAGTTTTGTACCTGCATTGTTGGCAACGAACAAGTAAGTAAGTGCATTGTTGTTGGCGTTTTCGTTCACAGCCTTGTGAGCAATGGTCTTTCCATTCAGATCTAAGGTGTAGTCCACACCGCCTCTAATGATGTATTCGTACCCGTATCCGTAACGAGCGTCGCCGGCAACAGAAGCATCACCAGTGGTCTCAATGTCGTCTGCCAAGATGAAGGAGCCGCTCTTATTGGTGGTTTTATTCACACCGATTGCATCTACCAAGATTCCAGGGACATCAATACCGTTAAACCATTCAGCAGCAGTAGTTGCATTTACCTCGCCAAATGCGGCATCAAGCGCAGTTGCAGCATTTGCAAATCCTTCGGTCTGAACCGCCTGGGAGAGAACAAGGATCTCATAGGCATCACCAAGGAGCGCCATATCCTCGTTGGTTGCGTTGTGGGTCAGAGCCACCTGAAGGAGAGAAGGGTGAGCCTGGTTGCCGGAGGCAAGACTGTTCTTGTAGGTAGCAACCTCTAAATGATAGCGAACGCCGTCAATGGTAACATAACCGACTTCTTCCCAGTCATAAGATCCAGCGTTTACGTTCATCATAAGCTCGTTTCCTTGAGAATACGGCTCAACACCATAGGTCATGCCTTCGGGGCACTCGAAAGCAATAATGGTACGGAAGTAAGCATCAGACGTGCCGGTATTCTCAACAAACACGAACTTATCCATTACATTGGAGAGGTTATTGTCATCCCAAAGTCCGTTACCTGCCGTGCCGGAATAGACATAGTCACCCCAGAAGAAGAGATCTTCGGTATTCTGCTCTGCACTATAGTCAGTAGAAACGTTGTTTGCAGGAACTGCGGGATAAAGAGCCTGACCCTGTACGAAGGGAACAAGTGCGCCTTCCTTTACACCGTTGCCTGCACCCATATCGCCTGCATCGTGAGCAACGCCTTCAGCGCGCTGATATTCATGCTGGGCAATGGATACCTTGCCGGTTGTCATAACGTTGACGTCGGAATCTTCCCCGGTCAGATAAGCAACCGTGCCGGCAATGGACACGACCGCAACAGTGACCAGAGCCAAAGCTGTAAGTAAAAATTTCTTCATTGATTTTATCTCCTTTATGGATTATTTATGTTCTGCCATCCATCCAAGGAAACATCCAGGCTGACCTATAGGGGAGGTGTCTACCCCCCCCCCGAATGTAAATTTTTTCCAGGAGGGATACGCTTTGCCTTTTCGGCTATTCAAAGGCACGAGTCTGCTCATGCCCTTGAATGGCCGCCCATCCCGCCGAGGAGGAGGGATGGGACGGACTTCATATATTGTTATGCGTTCTGCCACTCAGCAATCGAAGCATACTCAACGTCGTTAGCTATGATTTTGCCAACCGTTGCGCCGGCTTCGATCGTGATATTAATCCTTGCTTTGTCGGTTATACCCGAAAGATCGATGGTTCCAACGGTTGTGCCAGCCTTAACAGTGAGACCGTACTTAGAGGTATTCATATTGCCGCGAACAATGACGGTATCCACTTCAGAACCGTCGGCAACGGTAACCTCTGCCTGATTCCACATGTAGAGAGAACCGATCTTGCTATCGTTAACGGTAAGATCCGTATAGTTAACGGCAGCAACATCGTAAACCGGCCATGCCGGATCGGTGTCCAGTTCGGACAGCGTAGTGCCGTAAACGTTGCAGTTATTCAGAACGGCAGTACCGTACACGCAAACTGCAGGCGCCACATTCGAGGAGAAGGAAACAACCTTAGTGTCGATCACGTCTACGTTATTAAACTCGGTAGTGTACCAGTTGGAATAGCTGTCCACATAATGGCCAAGCATAATAGCGGACATCGTACCGGTAAACTTCAGATCGTTGACCGTAACCTTAGCCTTGCTGCCTTTTTCCGAAGAGAAGATCGGGGACATGGCCGGAATCGTGCCACCTTCCCACTGGAAAGCGTCGACGGAAGTAGCGATGCCTTCTACGGTTGCACCGTTACCGTTGATGGTAACATCGTCAGTCACCTTTTGCGTATGGAAGTAAGCCGAATCGATGGTGTAAACATCACCGGTCAGTTCATGAATGCCGCCCTCGGTGATGCCGACCTCGCCAGCAATCGTAACATTGTTCCAAGGATGATTAGTCGTGGTGATATCGCCAAAGCCTGCATTCAGAGCGGTCTCTGCATCAGCAAAGCCGGCAGCCTGAACAGCCTGGGATACGACGAGGATATCGTATGTGCCGCTATCATTGCCATCGAGCGCATCAACAATTTCATTCGTAGCGGCCGCCGTCATATAGACCTGACAGAGGTTGGGATACGAAGTGTCGCCTGCGGGCAAAACGCCGTTTTTATGGCGGAAAGAACCGTCGCTCAGTTTGGCGCCGTGGTAAATGTACTCAACCAGCGCATAATTGTTGCCGTCGATCTCAATAACACCGACATCGTTGAAAAGCCAGGGTTGATTGAAATTGTTGGCATCCGTGGTAGCACGGGAGGAAACACGAATGTAGTTTTCAAAGTCAGCTTCGGCAACATCGCCCAACTCAAAGGCAACAAGAGTACGGACGTAGGCGTCAGTCGAACCGGTGTTTTCAACGGTCACGAACTTGTCCTGAGCATTGGCATTTTCAAACACCTGCATCGTGCCATAGGAATCAACCTGAGTCATGTCGACGCGGGTAGGCGCATAATCGCCTGCGCCAAAATTGTTAACGGTACCGTCGGCTTTGAGCGAGGTAGTCGGCATCAAAGCCTTGTCATTCGTAAAGTCTTCCAATACGTAACTATTGTTTTCATCAATTTTATACGTACCGTTCTCAATAACACGCTGATACTCGTGCTGATCAATGTGCACATTTCCAACCGTCATCACGTTAACGTCAGAATCATCGTCCTGGAACCAAGCAATCGTGCCGGTGATGGCCAGCGCCGCTACCGTTACCACGGACAACGCCATCAGTAAAAATTTCTTCATTGTTTTGTCTCCTTTACAGATATAAATTATGTTTGCACATCCTTGGAAACATTCGGCTGACCTTTTAGGGATGGGTATCTCCCCCGATTGTAGAATTCTTCCGTGAGGGATATGCTTTGCCTTTTCGGCCATTAAAAGGTGCGAGGGGACGCACCCTTTGATAGCCGCCCATCCCGCAAAAGCGGGACGGGACGGACTTAATTTTTACTTATTCATTGACTGTTACATTAGTTTCGCCGGCCTTGATCTGCCACAGACCGTTAAAGTCAGAATCGACCGTATTCGTACCTTCAAGATTCACGACATAGGTGCCGCCCTGAGAGCCATCAATAGACACAGCTGCGACATGAATGCCGTTCCAGGTGTTTGCGGCAGCAGTTGCATTGAAGGTGCAATCCTTCACCGTAACCGTCTGCGCAACATTTGTGCCATCCTGGAAAACAAGGATCGCACGACCATCGGTGTTAAAGGTGCAGCCTTCAAATACAGCACTGTACGCACCACCGACACGCAGATACTCGTTGGTAATATTGAACTCGCAATTGTAGAATGCACTGTTGCCAACACCGAGATTATAGGTGTTCAGAATCACGCAATCGTTATAAACACCGCTCAGACGGGCATAACCGGCATAGGTCTTGCTGTTTGTCTTAATGGTAATACCATTGAAGGTAACCTTGGAGCCATCAAAGCTATAGTCCAACTGACCACCTGCCTCACCCTGACCGGCAGGAACGACCTCAAGGACGGCATCTTTGGTGCCATTGAGGGTCAAAGTCTTCCCCTTTGCCGCATTGGGGGCGTGATAGGTACCGGGGTTAAGCCAGATCTCAGTCTCTCCGGCGGCTATAGCAGCGGCCAATTCGGCATCATTCGATACCTCATATCCTACCGGAATCACCGGCCACTCCATATTGCTAAACCACTCAGTTGCAAGCGTAGCATCAATAACACCGAATCCCGCATTCAACGCAGTAGAAGCATCTGTAAATCCCTCAGTCTGAATGGCCTGAGAGAGAACGAGCACGTCGTATGTATCTCCGTAAGCGGCAGCATCCTCGTTAGTAGCAGTTCCGTCAAGAATAATCTGCATCAAGTTGTAAGGGGTGGTCTCGCCAGGCTTGAGAACGTTCTCGTAGACGCACACAAAGAGGTCATACTTTACGCCGTCAACATCAATGCTGTAGGTGCTTGCGGCTTGATCTATTACCCAACCTTTTTGGGAGGCAACAGACAGATCGATCTTGTCCGTGGGTGCTTCAAGAGCAACAATGGTACGAACGTAAGCATCGGTCTTGCCTGTATTGGTCACAGAAACCAGCTTATCGATGGCGTTATCGCCGATAAATAGCTTATAAGTATTTCCGTCGGGGAAAGTAATTTCCTCGTAATCATCGGCCATGGCACCGTTCAGATTCTCATCAACATAGGGATACAAGGGCTTTGCCTGCTTAAAGTCCTCAATGTCAGCATCGGTAAGCGTTCCGTTCTTTGCAGGATCAATGCGTTGCTCCTCGTTCTGACGGATGTACACGTTGCCGAGCGTCATGACGTTAACGTCAGAATCATCGTCCTGGAACCAAGCAATCGTGCCGGTGATGGCCAGCGCCGCTACCGTTACCACGGACAACGCCATCAGTAAAAATTTTTTCATTGTTCTGTCTCCTTTTAAGGATAAAATTTGTGTTTGCACATCCTTGGAAATCCTCGGCTGACCTTTTAGGGATGGGTATCTCCCCCGATTGTAGAATTCTTCCGTGAGGGATATGCTTTGCCTTTTCGGCCATTAAAAGGTGCGAGGGGACGCACCCTTTGATGGCCGCCCATCCCGCAAAAGCGGGACGGGTGGCTTAATTACTATTTGATTAGTGGAATTATTTGGCGGAAACGACCCAAACACTGCCGTCTTTTACAGCCTCATATCCATCAGCAACCCAGTTAGAAGGATTGAAGCCGAAGGTGCCGCCCTTGATGATGACCTCACCCTCACCAAGAATGCCTGCGGTATAGCCACTGCGAGTCGATGCCGGACCAAAAGTACCGCCGTTGATGATAACGGTCGTATCGGCGTTGGCATAAACATAGGCACGCTTCTGATTGAGCGTCTTGCTGAAAGAGAAGGTACCATCATTGATGGTGATTGTGCTTCCGGCACCTTGCGTATAGAATACGTAACGGCCGGACGTGCTCTCGCTGTTCACAGCGATGCTGCCGCTGTTGAAAACTACCGTCGCACCGTCCGCTGCAGCGACACCGCCGCCACCGGAAACGATGTCTACGTTGTTATACGTGGTCACGGAAGCGTCGCGGCCAATAGATGCATAATCGTAAGGCGTGCCGGTATTCATCGTAATGTCCGTGTAGGTTGCTTCACCGTTGTTCTGAACAAAGTCACCATCCATCTCGCCGTTAGAGATGCTGACACTGCCGTTATTTATAAATACACCGTCAAGCTTCTTTTTGTTAAGACTCAGGGTGATGTCCGCATCTTCGGCAACCGTAGCATTCCCTTCGATATCGTTGCCAAGCGTGATGTTGCTTGAAACAGTCACAAAATCAGCCAGTTCTATGTCCGTGTAGGCAACCAGAGAAGGGGTAGCCCACTCGTCGCCGTTGGTGCCCCACTGGGTTGCATAGGCAGCATAAGCCTCGGCAACAGTAACAAAGCCCTCAGCCTGGGTAGCATAGGCGCTCACATAGATAACCGGAGCACCATCTGTGTTGATGTTCCAACCCACAGCGTTGGCATTGCCTTCGTCGACCAAATAGAGGTTGCCTTCGGGATCGATATCAACCTTGGTGTCCAGATAGACCTGGGTCATGGCACTGTACTCGGTGGCCTCACCGGGCTTAAGAGCCGTTTCATACAGGACGGTGTAAACATTGTATTTTACTCCATCAATGTCCACTTCCTTCTGAACGTTCCAGGCGCCATCCTCCTTTAACCAGTTCCAATAGCCGTCGGCCGCGGATTCCTTGGCATAGTTGAAATGGATCACATTCTTGGATGCATCATCGTTGTCAAGGGTAGCGGGCATGGCGATCTTGACCCAGACAAAGGCATCCGATCGGCCGGTGTTTTTAACAGTAACATCCTTTTCAATAACCGTACCGGGGATCAGGGTTGCACCCTGCTCAAATTCTTCGTTGAGCGTAATGTCAACGTTACCCCAGGTAAAGACGTTGACAGCGCTGTCACGGTCGGTCAGGTAAGCGATGGTACCGGTAACGGCCAGTGCCAATACCAGAACAACACTCAGTACAATAGCCCATGTTTTCTTTTTCATAGTGGTTTTCCTCTCTAGGATTAAAAATTATTCGTTAATAGCAGCCCAAGCGGCAGCTACGTCCGCCATACCGGCCTGCTGTACGGCATAGCCGGTAAAGGTCAGTTTGGGATAGATCTCGGAGTTGAGCTTGTTGAGCATCTCCTTGGTAACCGAGCTCTTGACCGTAACGGTATCGCCGGCCAGGACCTTGAATGATGCATCAGCCGTAGCATCGAGCATATCCTTAACCTCACGATAGTAGACACCGGGTACATCCGCAAGCGCCGTCCAGCCTTCCGCTACGGTATAGGTCAGGTAATCGTCGAAATCGTAGGTGACATCATTGATGGTAACACCGCCGGCCTCTTCGATCTTAACGAAAAGATAGCAATTTTCACTTCCGGCCTTAACGGTAACCGTAGGATCCTTACAGATATCCTCACCGGGAACCATCTTATAGGTATTACCCACTTCGGTACGCTCTTGGGTAGGTTCACCGTTCTCGTCGAGCACAGCCTCGTCCAGTTTGATGTTGATATCGCCATAAGTAAAGGTATTGACGACCTCCTTAGTCGTATCGATCAGCCAGGCAAGCGTACCGCCGACCATGCCGCAAACAATAACAGCAGCAGCCACGATAGCCACAATGGACTTGGCAGAAAACTTCTTAGTTGTTTTCATTGCATGTTTTGCCACGGGAATTCTCCTTTCTGTAGATTTTATTTCAAGCGAGGGGACGCATGAAAACGGGGGGATTTATTTGGAAGTCGCATACTGCACATCAAAAGCAGCCCAGGCTTCATCCACATTGTCAAAAGTCTCAGCCTGGATGGCATCACCGACAACGGTAATGGTCAGCTTTTCATTGGCATACAGTGTAGCCAACTGCTCACCGGTAATAAAACCGGGCATCCGGATCTGAGTAAAGAGTGCCGGCAGTTCCTGATCGGCATCGCTCTTGGCTACGATCTCTTTGTAACGAAACTCATAGGTAATAGCATCATTCGCCTCGGTCTCGCCGTAGTACACCCAATTTTGGTTGGTGCCGAGAAATATCTCGGTCAGATCAGCGCCTTCGGGCGCAAAGATGGCATCCAGCGCCGCCAGTTTGTTAATGGTAACACGCATACGGACATAGGCAGCCTCGCTGCCCTTTTCCACCGTCATCGTCGGATCCTTATCATAGGTCTTACCGGGGATCAGGTGATAGGTATTCGCTGTTACCCGTTCCTCCGGATCAACGGCCTCACCGTTTGTGTCGACCTTCGCCTCATCCAGTCGGATCTGCACATCACCGACAGTAAAAGTGTTGGTCACCGTATCGCGGTCGGTCAGATAGGCCAGCGTGCCGACAATGGTAACGCTCACCAGCAGTGCCACGCACAGAACGATCAGCAGAGATTTCTTGTTCTTCATGTGTGATTCTCCTTTTTATCGATTACTTTTTTACTTGTTTTATCCTTGTCATCCGTCACCATGTCGATCATCAGCACCAGACACACCACAACGACGGCGGCGCCAATAGCCACATACAGCCCCGGCGGCTGTTGGATATAGGTGGCAAGAAAGCCTAAATAGGGAATGCAGAAGACGGCCTTGCCGACAACTGCCTCCTTATCAACCAAAGACGTATCAACCACCTTGTTGTTGTCGCCCTTGGTACGAAACCGAATCACAGTAGGGTCATCCTCATCCGGGACAAGCTCTATGATACGGTGTGTCGCCGTCATGGTATCGGTCAACTGAAAGGTGATGACATCGTCCACCTCAAGGGTATCGGGATCAACATCTGTGATATACAGCAGCGATCCGGTGGGGTATTTCGGCTCCATAGACCCCGACAGCACCACATAAACCTGTATGCCCAAAAGGCGCACCCCAACTAAGGCTACGGCCAGCAGTACGACCAGCCCGATCAAAACCCGAGAGGATATCTTTAACGATCTATGCAACACTTTCTGCACTTGTCCATACTTCCTCCCTGCAAGTCAAATTATGGAAAAAACTTCCATTTGGGTAAATAGAAAAAAGGAAGACTCATGCATCACCCGTAACAGGGCCACACGATCTCCCTTTGCCTTGGATACCCGTATTCTTTATGGAAGCATTATAGCATCGGATAAAAAAATGAGCAATAGATCACAGACTGAAGATTGTTGTTTGTAAAAATTAACCATATCCCTCCCTATGCCATCACAGTGGCTTACTTTCCTTGTATTACAAGAAATATGAGCCTTAATTTGCCGTACAGGAAAATCCTTCCAAATACAAATCTTCCATTTACGCACAAAAAAAGAGCCCTCCGAAAATCGGAGGGTTCCCTTATCTTGGCAAATATCCTTTTTTGATACAATCTTCGATAATATATTCGATCACCGGCCACAGTTTGGGCGCACCCACCTTGATAGGCGCCATCCGCCGATAGACATCGGCACTGTGAATATCTCCCAGATGCCAGGTGTGCCCACCGGTCATGTAATTATTCATCAAGGGCTGGATGCGATCCATCGCCGCCGCATAGCGGCTGTCGTCGGTCTGCTCGGCGTCAAACTCCCGCCACAGCGCCTCATAATATGCACCCTGATCCGGCTCCAGCATGGAAAAAAGTTTCTCGGCCGCCTCGTTCTCCCGCTGCGCCTTATCGGTATTGGCCGATGCGTCATAACAGAAGGTATCCCCGGCATAGACCTCGATCAGATCATGCACCAGCACCATCTGCACCACCCGGTCAATGTTGATCTCTCCCGCCGCATACTCCTGTAGGATCATGGCATACATGGCCAAGTGCCAACTGTGCTCAGCATCGTTTTCCCGATGCGACCCGTCAGCCAATAACGTCTGCCTCAGCACCGATTTCATCTTGTCGATCTCAATAAGAAACCGCAACTGGCCCTCGATCCGTTTTTCGTCCACGCTTTTCACCTCGTCCTTATTATAGCCTATAACAACAGCATCCGCAAGGCCTTGCCCAGCATAAATCCGAAATTGACCTTTTCCACCCCACACTCGGCCACCAGTGTCACCGTGTGCAACAATTTGTCGCCGCAATAATATTCCAGTTTACCCAGCGTCTGCCCCGGCTCGACCGGCGCCGTCACCTTCTCAACCAGGCTGACCCGACACTCGATGTTATTCTTCTCGCTCTTGCCCACCAACAGCGTGATCTGCTCCTCCTGCATAAAGGGCACCAACTCCTTGATCTGCCCGCCCTCCACCGGGATCGGCTCAAATCCGCTCTGTCTTGTTAACTGCACCACCGCATAATTGGCAAACCCGTGATCAAGCAACTTCTTGGCCTGCTCATTGCGAATAGCCGAACTCTCGCTGCCCATAATAACGGCGATCAACTGCATGTCATCCCGCTTGGCCGTAGCACTGATACAAAATCCCGCATTGGAGGTCGACCCGGTCTTGAGCCCGTTAGTCCCCGAATAAAACCGCACCAGCTTATTGGTGTTGCTCAACCCAAATGCGCCGTCACGGATGGTATCCATCCAAATGGTTGTATATTCAAAGATCTTCTCATGCGCCATCAATGCCCTCGACATCAGGGCAATATCCTTGGCACAAGTCATATTGCTGCCGTCATCGTCCAAGCCCGTGCAGTTGAGAAAGGTCGTGTTCTCCATTCCTAACGCCGCCGCCTTCTCGTTCATCATGGTCACGAAGGCATCCTCGCTCCCGGCTACATATTCGGCCAAAGCCGCCGTAGCATCGTTGGCGCTGGCCACCGCCACGCACTTGATCAATTCATGCACGCTCATCTGCTCCCCGGCCTCCAGGTACACCTGCGACCCGCCCTTGGCGGCGGCATACTCGCTGACCTGCACCACATCCTCCATCGTGATCCGCCCCTGGTCGATGGCCTCAAACACCAGCAGCAAACTCATGATCTTGGTCACCGAGGCCGGCGGCAACGCCTCATTCTCGTTCTCGGCATAGAGCACCGTCCCCGTCCCCGCCTCCATCAGCAGGCAGGATTTGGCCTTGATGTCCAGGTCGATGGGCTCGGCCATAACATCGGTGTTGTCGGGAAAGACGACCTCATCGGCCATCACCGGCAGAGCAAGAAAACTAAGTACCAAAAAAAATGCGAATATCCTTTTCACGGTCTATCACCTCATCAAAAGGATATTCACATTCTCAACTTTTATGAAAAGAAACTCCGATAAAACGCCTCATCACGAGCATGGCCGACCACCGAAACACTCATATCGTCATAATTAAAAATGACATTGGCCACCTCTCGCACCTGGGCAGGCGTTACCTCGTCAATGCGACGGATGATCTCATCAGCATCGGTCTCACCCATACCGTAGATCTCCCGCTTGGCCCGCATCTTCATGTGCGACGAGGAACTTTCCAGCTCCAAGATCATGCCGCTGGCCAACTGCTCCTTAGCCCGTGCCACCTCGGCATCGGTAAACCCCTGCTCCTTGATGGCATCCAACTCCTTGCGGATGCGCTGCAAGCATGTTTCCTCCGACGTCGGCGCCAAAGCCGTGTAAATACAGAACAACCCGGTGCGCAGATAGGGTGACAGATAGGACGACACGTTGTAGGCCAATCCCCCCTGCTCCCGAATGCTGCGAAACAGCCGTGACGACATGGTGCCGCCGGTCAGCGCCGACAGGATGGACACGGCAAAGCGATGTTCGTCGAACATCGGATAGGAACGAAAGCCGATACACAGATGATTCTGCTCGATATCCTTCTCAGCCAAGGTGCAAACACGGGCGTAACTGCCATTCTCGGTATCGGCCGCCTTCTCGCCCTGCGGCACATCCCCAAACAACCGCCGACAATCGGCCACAAAGGCCTCCTCATCCAGATTGCCGCTGGCGCTGATGACGATGTTGGCCCCGGTATAGTGATTCTTTTGATACTCTCGCAAAACATCGGCCGTAATGCGCTCAACGCTCTCGGCCTTGCCCAATATCTCACGCCCCAGCGCACTGTCCCGCCATACGCCCTCACTCAGTCGCGCCATGACCAGATCCTCCGGGCTGTCCTCACACATGGCGATCTCTTCCAGGATCACCTTGCGCTCGGTCTCAACCTCGTCAGCACGATAGGCCGGGTGCAGCACCATATCGGCCAGCAACTCCAGCCCTCGTGCCGTGTGCTTGTCCAAAGTCGTGCAGTAATAGCAGGTCAGCAGCTTTGCCGTATAGGCGTTGACATAACCGCCCATGGCATCGAACTGCTCAGCCACCTCGGCCGCACTGCGGGTTTGGGTGCTCTTGAAAGCCATATGTTCGCAAAAATGCGCAATACCGGCATACCGCTCAGGGTCTGCCGCCGAGCCGCCTCGCACCCATACCCCGCAACTGACACTGCGCAGATGCGGCATCGGCTCGGTGACGACCGTCACGCCGTTAGAAAGATGTGATACCATAATACCTCTAAATACGACAAGGGAGAGGCAAGGCCTCTCCCCGTTTGCTTATTCGTTCTCAGCAGCCTTCTGCTCTTCCAACTCGGCCAGTGCAGCCTTGCGGGAAAGGTTCATACGGCCCTTTTCGTCAACACCCAGGAACTTGACCCAGATCTCGTCGCCGATGCTTACCACATCTTCAACCGTAGGCACACGCTTGTTATCCAACTGCGAAATGTGGACCATGCCCTCTTTGCCGGGGGCAAACTCAACAAAGGCACCGATCTTGATGATACCGGTTACCGTACCCTTGTACAGAGCACCGACCTCGGGATCTTCCACGATAGCCTTGATGGTAGCCATGGCCTGCTTGCCGCCCTCGTTGCTGTAGGTGGCGATGAACAGACGGCCGTCCTCCTCGATGTCGATCTTGGTGTTGGTGTCGGCCTGAATCTTCTGGATGACACAGCCGCCCTTACCGATAACATCACGGATCTTGTCGGGGTTGATGGTCATCATCAGCATCTTGGGCGCATACTGGCTCAGCTCCTCACGGGGCTGCTCGATGGCCTTGAGAATGACCTCGTCAATGATCTTGAAACGAGCCTTCTCGGTCTTCTCCAGAGCCGACCAGATGATCTCTTCGGTCAGACCGTCGATCTTCAGGTCCATCTGAATGGCGGTGATACCCTTCTTGGTACCGGCTACCTTAAAGTCCATATCGCCGAAGAAGTCTTCGATACCCTGGATATCGACCATGGTCATCCAGGTATCGTTATCGGTGATCAAGCCGCAGGAGATACCGGCAACAGGAGCCTTGATGGGCACGCCGGCATCCATCAGCGCCAGGGTCGAGCCGCAGATGGAGCCCTGGGAGGTCGAACCGTTGGAGGTCAGAACCTCAGACACCAGACGGATGGCATAGGGGAACTCTTCCTCGGAAGGAATGACCGGAAGCAGAGCACGCTCGGCCAGAGCACCGTGACCGATCTCACGACGGCCGGCACTGCGGGAGGGCTTGGCCTCACCCGTCGAATAACCGGGCATGTTGTAGTGGTGCATATATCTCTTGTATTCTTCCTCATCAATGCCGTCGAGCAACTGACGCTCGCCGATCATACCGAGGGTGGCAATGGTCAGCACCTGCGTCTGGCCACGGGCAAACATACCCGAACCGTGGGTACGGGGCAGTACCGAAACCTCGCCCCACAAAGGACGCATCTCGTCAATGCCACGGCCGTCAACACGCTTGCCTTCCAGCAACCACTGACGAACCACGTATTTCTGCAACTTATACAGGCACTCATCAAAGAGCTTCTCGCTCTCGGGATACTTCTCGCTAAACTCGGCAATGACCTCGTCGGTCACGATCTTCATGGCCGCATCACGGACATTCTTGTCATCGGTGTTGAGGGCGGCACGCACCTTCTCGATGGCAAAAGCCTTGATATCTTCATACATCTCTTCGGGTACATTGATCTGAGTGTACTCGAACTTGGGCTTGCCGATCTCGGCTACGATGGAATTGATGAATTCAACCATCTCTTTGCAAACGGCATAGCCCTGCTTGATGGCGTCAAACATGACATCGTTGGGCACTTCATTCGCACCGGCTTCGATCATAACGACCTTCTTATCCGAACCAACAACGGTCAGAGCCAGGTCGCTCTTGGCACGCTCATCGGCGGTGGGGTTGAAGACGAACTTGCCGTCAACCAGACCAACGCTGACACCGGCGATCGGGCCGGCCCAAGGAATGTCGGAAATGGCAACGGCAATGGATGCACCCAGCATGCCGGCGATCTCGGGCGAATTGTCCTGATCGACCGACATAACGGTAACACATACCGCTACATCGTTACGCATATCCTTCGGGAAAAGAGGACGCATGGGACGGTCGATGACACGGGAGGCCAGGATGGCCTTCTCGGTCGGACGGCCCTCACGCTTTAAGAAGCCGCCGGGGATCTTACCTACGGCGTACAGTTTCTCCTCAAAGTCAACCGACAGAGGGAAATAATCAATGCCGTCACGGGGACGCTCGGAAGCGGTGGCAGTAGCCAGAATGACGGTGTCGCCGTAGCGCACCAGGCAAGAGCCGTTGGCCAGCTCTGCCATTTTGCCGGTTTCGACCACCAAAGGACGGCCGGCAAATTCAGTTTTGAACACTCTGAAATTTTCGTACATGGTACTTTCTCCTTTGTATATTTTTTGGAGAATCCCGAAGTTTAGCAGTTATGACAACACCCTGCAGATGCTCTCATAACTGATAAAACACCGGGTTCTCTTTCTTTTTCGTGAAAAGTGGGGGTGCAAGAAAACACCCCCACCAAAATCACTCTTACTTTCTGATGCCGAGCTGCGCAATGATAGAACGGTATCTCTCGATATCGATCTTGGTCAGATAGGCAAGCAGATTTCTTCTCTTACCAACCATCTGCAGAAGGCCACGACGAGAATGATGGTCATGGGGATTCTTCTTGAGATGCTCGGTCAGAGAGTTGATACGGTTGGTCAGAATAGCGATCTGGACCTCGGGAGATCCGGTGTCGCCTTCATGACGCTTGTACTGAGCGATAACTTGCTGTTTTTCTTCTTTGGAAATCATTGTTTCCACCTCCATATAAAATATTCTCGCCTCATACTAAGCTGCGGTCGGAGGTTCCTTCCGTCAGCCGAGCATGGGTGAACGCATAATACGATGGGATTATACCATATCTTTTTTCATTTGTAAAGAGAAAAATATTCTTTTGTCTGCAAAACATTTTCCGCAATGGCCTCACGCAAAGCGTCGACCGAAGGGAACTTGGTTTCGGGGCGGAGCATTTTATAAAAGGCCACCGCCACCCGCTGATCGTACAGATCCACATCTTTATCAATAATATAGGTTTCTATATTATAGGCTTGCGTCTTTTCCACTGTGGGGCGCACCCCCACATTGGTCACCGCCTCGCACCACTCGCCGCCGATATAGGCTCGGGTGGCATAGACCCCGTACATGGGTACGATGGAAAAATCATCGAGTGTCTGGTTGATGGTCGGAAACCCTAAGGTCATACCCAGTTTCTTCCCATGATACACCTCACCCACCACAGTAAACGGCCGGCCTAACAGCTTGGCCGCCAATTCCATGTTGCCGCTGCGCACCAACGAGCGGATCTTGGTCGAGGAGATGAGCATCCCCTCCTCGGTCACCGGCTCAATGACTCGACATCCGATCCCCTGCTCGGCACACAGCCGCTTAAGGGTATCGGCATTGCCCGAAGCTCCCACCCCGAAACGGTAGTGAAAGCCGCAGACCAGCATGGCCGCACCGTACTCTTTTATTGTCTTTTCCACAAAGGCTGACGGCGATAGGTTGGCCGTCTTGGCATCAAAGGGAATGTAGATGACCTCGTCGATCCCCAACTCACGAATATAGGCAGCCTTGCTCTCGTTGTCGGTCAGATGCGGGGTCACACAGGCTGAGGCAAAGACATTGTCGGGGGCACGGTCAAAGATCAGGGCAGCACTGGTCAGTCCCATCTCCTTGGCCGCCGCTACCGTCTGCCGCAGCAAAACGGCATGGCCACGATGCACCCCGTCAAAATTGCCTAATGCGATCACTCGTTTATTCATAGATCTTGTCCATCCATACACATTTGACCTCGCCCTCCTGCTCCAGGCACAGGCCGAGGAATTCATCCTTGGTATCATAGCCACGGAACAGCCCCTGCGCCTCGCCCTCAAAGCGTTGCGCCGTAAGGGTCCCGCCGTTTAACAGATAGTGCCGTCCCGGATCGTCGACCCGACAGGCCGCTCGATGGGCAAACAGCTGCTCGGCCCCGATCATCGGACGAGCCCCCTGCTCCATCTCTTCCATGGTGGCACACCGGGCTATGTCAATACCCGACGCCTTGATCCGCCGCAGTCCCGTCATGGTGGCCAGCGCCCCGCAGGCGGCGGCCATATCCTCGATCAGCGTTCGGATATAGGTGCCTGTCTTGCAAGACACCGTCAGGGTGGCGCACTCGCCGTCAAAGGCATCGAGGGTCAGCCCTGTGATGACCGCTTGGCGAGGCTCGATCTCCACCGTCTGTCCCTTTCGGGCATAGTCGTAAAGGGGGCGTCCGTCCTTCTTTAAGGCCGAAAAAAGGGGTGGAATTTGGGTGATTTCGCCCAAAAATTGAGGAAAAACGGACTCAAAATCGGCCTGTTTGGGCCGAAAATTTGATGTTTTTTGTTCCTTTCCGGTCATATCACCGGTGTCGGTGAGCAAGCCAAAGCGCAGATCGGCCACATAGATCTTCTCATCATCCAGATACGGGATGAGCTTGGTGGCCCGTCCCAATAAGATAGGAAGCACACCGCTGGCTAAGGGATCGAGCGTGCCGGCATGGCCGTGCTTTTTCTCACCATAGAGAAAGGATACGGCGTTGCCCGCCTTGCGGGAGAGAACGCCCGATGCTTTATCCAAAGGGATGATGCCGTTCATTCGCCCTCCACTTCCCGATACTCGGCCAGCACTTCATGAACGATGCGATCAATGATCTCATCCTTCGGACCGGTCAACCGAGCACCCGAGGCACGGACATGGCCGCCGCCGCCCAGTCTTTGGCAGATGGTGCTGACATTGATGCGGCCGTCCGACCGAGCCGAGATGCGATATTCATCGGGTGCGACCTCACGCAGGGTGATGCCGACCTCGACCCCCTGGATCTGACGGGGCAGGGTGGCAATGCCGTCGGTATCATCCTCGGTAGCGCCGCTTTTTCGCATCATATCCAGGGTAATGGGCATGACGGCAATGGCGCTGTCACGGTAAAAGCGGATATCTTCCATGGCCAGCCGCTCCAGTTCAAATAACTGCTTGGTCTTGACCACGAACAGATGATTGTTCAGTTTTGCCATATCGGCACCCAGTTCCACCGTGCGGGCCGCCTTACGCAGGGTGGCGGGGGTGGTGGAGGAATGGCGGAAGCAGGCCGTGTCGGTCGAGATGGCGGTATAGAGGGCATCGGCGATCTCACGTGACATGGGGGCATGCATGGCCGTAATGACATCGAGCATGATCTCACCGGTGGCGGCGGCATGCGCATCAATTAAATTGTATTTGGCATAGCGGGAGTTGGAGGGATGATGGTCGATACACATATCGATCTTATCAGCATACTCCTCCAGCTCTTTTCCGATCAGGTTGACCGCCCCGACATCGACAGCCACAATAAACTGCGGCTCAAACTGCGGGCGCAGTACACTCTTAGCACCCGACAAAAAGCAATATTTGGGGGTGATCCGATCGGAATTGACCACGCACACCCGCTTGTTCATGGCCGACAGGGCATGATACAGGGCAAAGCCGCTGCCCAGCGTATCGCCGTCGGGGCTGACATGGGTGATGATCATGATCTTATCCTGCGCCGCCAGCATACGGGCTGCGGCGGCTTTTCCGATTGTCGTTCCCATTTGTTTACCTCCCCTATCGTACTCAGGAAGAACCTATTATTCCTCTTCGGGAATGTGAATTCCCTTGAGAATGGTATCAATGCGGGACAGATGCTCGATCGAATCGTCCTGCTCGAAGATCAACTCAGGAGTCTGGCGCAGATCCAAGCGAGAGGCCAGCTGACGACGGATATGACCGGCCGCCGATCTCAGGCCCTTGATCCCCTCTTTTTTCTGCTCATCGGTACCGAGCATGGAAACATAGACCTTGGCAAATTTCAGATCCTCGGTGACCCGCACCGCCATGACCGAGGTCATGGCGGGGATGCGGGGATCTTTCAAATCACGCAGGATGGATGCCAGCTCACGCTGGGCATCGGCGTTGATGCGGGAAATTCTGTGTCCTGACATATTCTCACCTTATGCCTTATATTCTTCCATGATATAGCCTTCGATCACGTCACCCTCTTTGATGTCGTTATACTTTTCAAGGCTCATACCACATTCGTAACCTTCATTGACTTCCTTGACATCATCCTTGAATCTCTTGAGAGAAGCCAGAGCGCCCTCGAAGATCACGACGTTGTCACGCAGCAGACGAACACTGCAGCCACGCTGGATATTACCGTCGGTCACATAGCAGCCGCCGACCGAGCCGACGCCCGAGATCTTGATGACCTGACGGATCTCAGCATGACCGGTGACCTTTTCACGGTACTTGGGAGCGAGCATACCCTTAAGGGCAGCCTCGATCTCCTCAATGCACTCGTAAATGATACGGTAGGTGCGGATGTCGATCTTATTGCGGGCGGCGCTGTCACGGGCAGGGGCATCGGGACGGACATTAAATCCGACGATGATGGCATTGGAGGCCATGGCCAGCATAACGTCGCTCTCATTGATGCCGCCGACAGCGGCGTGAATGACCTTGACTCGCACCTCTTCGTTGGAGAGCTTCTCCAGCGACTGGCGAACCGCCTCGGCCGAACCTTGGACGTCGGCCTTGACGATGATATTAAAGTCTTTGACAGCACCCTCCTGGATGCGAGCAAAGAGGTCATCGAGGGAAACGGCGGAGGAAGCGGTGAACTTCTCTTCCTTGGCCGAGAATTTGCGCTGCTCGACCAGTTCTCTGGCCATGCGCTCATCGGCAACGGCATGGAAAATGTCGCCGCCTTCAGGCACGCTGTCCAGGCCGACGATCTCGACCGGATCGGACGGGCCGGCTACCTTAACCGTGCGGCCGTGATCATCCATCATAACACGGACACGGCCGACAGCCGTACCGGCAATGATGGTGTCGCCATGATGCAGGGTACCGTTCTGGACCAGCACGGTGGCCACCGGGCCACGTCCTTTATCCAGACGAGCCTCGATAACGGTGCCCTTAGCGGCACGATCGGGGTTGGCCTTGAGTTCACGCATCTCGGCAACCAGCAGGACATTCTCGAGCAGTTCTTCAATACCTTGGCGCTTGAGGGCCGAAACGGGCACGCAGATAACGTCGCCGCCCCACTCCTCAGGAACGAGATCGTATTCGGTCAGTGACTGCTTGACCTTATCGGGGTTGGCCCCCTCTTTATCCATTTTGTTGATGGCCACGATGATGGAAACACCGGCCGCCTTGGCATGGTTGATGGCCTCGACCGTCTGCGGCATGATACCGTCGTCGGCAGCCACCACCAGAATGGCGATATCGGTGACCTGAGCGCCACGGGCACGCATGGTGGTGAAGGCCTCATGGCCGGGGGTATCCAGAAAGGTGATGTCCTGGCCGGAAATGGTAACCTTATACGCACCGATGTGCTGGGTGATACCGCCCGCCTCGCCTGCCGTTACATTGGCGTCACGGATGGCATCGAGCAGACTGGTCTTACCATGGTCAACGTGACCCATAACGACCACAACGGGGTTACGGGGCTGGAGGTTTTCATCCATATCCTCGCTCTCGTCGATGAGCTTTTCTTCGATGGTGACGACCTCTTCCTTGGTGACCTTAGCGCCGAATTCCTCGGCAACGAGGGCGGCCGCATCAAACTCGATGGTCTGATTGGCGGCGGCCATGATACCCAGCTCCATCAGTTTCTTGATGATCTGAGCGTTGGTGGCATGAAGCTTGGCAGCCAGATCGTAAACCACGATCTCCTCGCCGATGACGACCTGGAGCTGAGGACGCTTGGCACGCTCGGCCTCCAGACGCTTGATCTTCTCAGCCTCGGTCTCCTTACGGCCCTTCTGACGGCGGTTGTTGCCGCCCTGCTTTTTGAGCTTCTGGAACTGCTTGCCCAGATCTCTCGCCTTTTCGGGGGTGAGGTCTTCCAGCTTCTGATCGTATTTGGACAGATCGACGGTGACCGAACGGGTATCAACATACCGCTTTTCGACCTGACCGCGTTCCTGGCGTTCGCCCGTCTTCTTCTTTTTCATGGGCGGACCGGAGATGGTCTGCGTCGCACCCGGGGTGGGGCCTTTGCGCTCAGGGGCCGGAGTCGGTTGCGGCTTGGGCGCAGGCTTAGGCTCGGGCTTGGGCGCCGGCTTGGGTGCCGGCTTAGGTGCCGGCTTAGGGGCCGGCTTTGGTGCCGGCTTGGATGCGGCGGCATGAGCCTTGGGCGCATTGAGAGCCTCCATATATTGGGCAATGTTCTCATGGCCGTGCTTGGCGGTGATGACCTCAAAGAGGATATCCAGCTCCTTTGCGGTTATCGGCGCCATATGGTTTTTCGGGCGGGTCGAATACTGTTCCAACAGATCCATGATCTCGTTGTTCGAGATACCAATATCCTTCCCAAATTCATGAACTTTATATTTTAACGGTGTATCACTCACTGTACTGCCTCCTTATTCTCCAATGCTGTGTCCAGCATCTTGCGAAAATTGTCATCCGAGACCGAGAAGATGCCGAAGGGCTTACAGCCGGTGGCATAACCTAGTTCGGACATGGTATAACCGACATCGATCGGATCCAAGCCCAGAGCCTTGCCCTGTTCCTCGATCAACCGTGCCGTGCGGGGCGAAATATCGCTGGCCGCATACAGGCCACGGCCCTTACCCTCACGCAGAGCGGCAAAGACCTCATCCCGACCGCGCAGCAGTTTACCGGCGCGGCGGGCCAGCCCGAGATTTGACAAAAATTTATCCTTCAAGCCCGGCCATCTCCTCTTCCAGCGCATCGTAGACCGTTTCGGGGATGGACGTTTCCAGCGAGCGGTCGATACGCTTGGATTTGCGTGCCTTTTTCAGGCATGCGGCACAGCGGCACAGATAAGCGCCTCGACCCGGCTTTTTGCCGGTCAGGTCGATGCTGATCTCGCCTTCGGGGCTTCTGACCACACGTACCAGTTCCATCTTCGGCTTACTCTCGCCGCAGCCGGCACACATACGCATGGGGGTTTTGCGTACCTTCACGCTCACGCCTCCTTAGTTCTGACCGCTGAAGGCGGACAGGGGCTTGATGTCGACCTTATAGCCGGTCAGCTTAGCGGCCAGACGAGCGTTCTGACCCTCCTTGCCGATGGCAAGGGAGAGCTGATCGTCGTTGACGATGACCGAGCAGGTCTTTTTGCTCTCATCTGCCTGCGCCGACAGGACAACGGCAGGAGAAAGAGCGGCAGTAACATAGAGGGCGGGGTCGGCATTATATTTGATGATATCGATCTTTTCGCCCTTGATCTCATCAATGATGGTGGAGATACGGCTGCGGCGCTGACCGATGCAAGCACCAACCGGATCGACCGAGGGATCGTTGCTCATGACCGCAACCTTGGTGCGACTGCCGGCCTCACGGGCTACCGACATGATCTCGACGGTACCATCCTGCACCTCAGGCACTTCCATCTCGAACAGACGGCGAACCAGACCGGGATGGGTACGGGAGAGCAGCACCTCGTTGTAAACACGGCCGCGATCCTTCTCCTTGCGGCGGACCTCTACCACATAGACCTTGATGCGATCGCCCTCTCCGATGGTCTCACGAGGGATCATCTCACGCACCGGCAGCAGCATCTCGTAGCGGCCGATGCTCAGCACGGCGGCCTTGATCTTCAGGTCGATACGCTCAACAACGCCGGTGACGATCTCGCCCGTCTTTTCGGTAAACTCACGGGTCAGCGAGCCATAGACGGCCTCATTGATGCCCTGGACGATGACGTTCTTACCGACCTTGGCAGCGATACGGCCGAAGCGGCTGGGGTCGAGTTCGCTCTCGGCCACGTCGCCCAGTTTATATTTCTTGCTGATCTTTTTGGCTTCGTCGATATAGATCTCGGTCAGAGGATCAGCGACCTCTTCCACGACCGTCTTGCGTGTAAAGAATCGGACCGTTCTCTTCTCCTCGTCGAAAGCAGCGTCGATATTTTCGGGCTGCATATCCAGGTTCTTCTCCTTTTTGACGGCGGCGATGATGGCGGCCTTGATCTTTTCGAGCATGTATTCCTTCTTGATGCCCTTTTCCTTTTCCAGCAGGGTAAGCGCCTCGTAGAATTCGCTGTTTGCAGACATTTTTCTTTCTTCCTCCTTAAAATTCAAACACAGTGGATGCTTTTGAAATATTTTTCTGTTCCACATTCACCACGGTACCGTTGCAATCAACGATGCAACGGCCCTCGCCATACTCGGTGAGGATGCCGGTGAGTTCCTTTTTACCCTCGACGGCCTTGAACAGGCGCAGGCTGACCTTTTCACCCAGATAGGCTTCAAAGTGCCAATCCAGACGAAGGCGCCGCTCGATGCCGGGCGAGCAGACCTCGAAGATATAGGAGTGGCTGATGAAATCGGCCTCGTCGAGCGGATCGGACAGGGCACGGGAAACGACCTCACAATCATCGGCCCCGATGCCGTTTTCGCTGTCAATGTAGATCCGCAGATAGTACTCGGTGCCTTCCTTGACAAACTCGGTGTCCCATATCTCGTAGCCTAAGCCTTGGACGATGGGCTTTGCCAATTCCAGCAATTTTTCGGCTGTATTGAGAGCCACAAACATACCTCCGTTTTCTCTTGTAAAATGCATTCAAGAGCAGGGCCGAAACCCTGCTCTTGACATTACTGTAGATAGTGTATCACATGAAATTGGAAAAATCAAGACTTTTTTACTGCTCGATTTTAATTTTGGAGCCTTCCAGTCCGGCGGCATCGTCCAGGCGGCAACCAAAGGCGCGGATGGTACGCAAGGTGCCGCAGCCACGCAAGCCGGCAACCATATTGACCTTGGTGTTGCTGATGTCCAGCGTTTCCAGGGTGGGCAACGAAATGAGGGGCGTCACGTCAGCAAGGGGGTTATCCGACACATTGAGGGTACGTAGAGTGCGGATACCATTGACGGCATTGAGGGATTTGATATCGCAATCAACCAACGTCAATGATGTAACGCCTGTCTGACGCAGCGGAGAGAGGTCATTGATCTTGTTGCCGGAAAAATCGACGCTCAGCAAGCCGGTCAGTTTGGAGATGGCAGAGATATCGGTCAGGCCGCAGTTGATGGCAGTCAGCGATTGCAGCGACGAGAGGGTGGAAATGCCGCTGAGCGAGGTCAGCGTGTTGCCCGACAGATCGAGTTTGGTAAGTCCCGTCAATTTTCCGGCATCCATCAAAGAGGTGATCCGGTTATCGGCCACCGAAAGTTCGGTAACCGACTTATGTGCGCTGATGGACGACAGATCGCTGATCTGATTACCGACCAGGATCAAAGCAGTCAAACTTTCCAACTTATCCAATCCCTTGATCTCAGCCAGATTATTGTTGCACAGCGACAGGAATTTAAGACCTGTCATGCCGGCGAGCGGCTGGACGTTCTCGAGACCGTTATTATCCAGAGTCAGTTCGGTAATTTGGGTGGCCATGGCGATCTCACGCAGGCGATCGCCGGTGACGGCGCAGTTATCCAGCGTGACCTTGCGCAGTGTCTGGATCTGGCCCAGCACCGAAAAGTCGCTGATGCTGCTCTCATTATACAGATGCACCTCAGACAGATTGGCAAATTCTTTAAGATCCTCCAGCGAGCGGATCGACTGGCTGGTGGAGATCTCCCAGGTATTGAACGAGGTGATCTTGTCGAGCATGGAATAGGTCAGTTTCTGCGATGAGGAAACGCCGAGGATGGCATGAGCCAGATAGGACACGGCCGAATCCTTAAAGACATAGGCTGCGTTACCGTCACGCACGACATAGGTGACATCAAAGGGGGCGCTGATCAGGCCGGACGGTGACATGGCAAAGCCGCGCAGGGTCAGAGTGCCGTGTTCAACCTGGAAGGGCTCGCCATAGACCGACGATTTGACCGAGGGCTGACTGCCGTCGTTGGTATAGTAAATGGTGGCCCCTTCATTGGCCGACAGCTCTACCGTGATCGGTTCGCCGTAAGTACCTGCCTCGACCGAGAAGGTGACGTCACCGGGCTTGTTGCGGTCGATCTTGAGCAAAACATGCTCGTTGGTGATCTGGCGGGTAAACTCATAAGCGCCGTCGATATCGCCGCGCAAAGCCATGGCCTTGATCTTATGGGCATAAAATTCATAGGTAGCCGGAGAGAGGGTGATGCCACGCATAGCAGCCTCTTCCAACTGCTCGTATTGCCCCAGCATCTCATATGCCTTGCACAGGCCGATGCGGGCTTCGATCGAATCCTCCCTCGCCTTGAGCGCCTGCTCGTAATGCCCTATCGCTTTTTGATAATTTCCTTCGGCAAAGGCCGCATCTCCGTGCGAGAGTAGCTGATCGTGCGAGCCGATGGCTCCGGTCGCCAGAGCGATAATGCCGAAGACCAGCACACCCAAGACCAGGCAGATGCCAAAACCGATGAAGAAGACCTGCATGAATTTTTTGGGATCGATCTTATTTCCTTTTTCTAAAGACAAATCGTTAGGATTGGATTGCATATCGTTTCACCTTCCTATACCGATATTATATCACAGAGCAGTCGTTGCGTCAATCACGCTCAAGAATGGGCACATAATCGTGCCGTCCTTCGATGGCCTTATAGGCCGGACGGATGATGCGATTGCCGGTGAGCAGTTCCTCTAAGCGGTGCGCACACCAACCCACCACACGTGCTGCGGCAAACAGCGGGGTGTTGAGTTCTTCGGGAATGCCGAGCATGCGATAGACGAAGCCGGAATACAGATCGACATTGGCGCACATGGCCTTGCGGTCACCCTTGACCTCGAAAAAGACCTCAGGGGTCAGCCGTTCCACCGCTTCGATCAGTTCAAACTCATCGATCATATCCTTGATCAGCGCCAGCTCACGTGCGCTCTTTTTGAGCTGGACGGCACGAGGGTCGGACAGGGTGTAAATGGCATGGCCCATGCCGTAGATCAGACCCGAGCCGTCGCCGGCCTGCTTACGCACGATCTTGCACAGATACTCACGGATCTCTTCCTCGTCCTTCCAGTTCTTGACGTTGGCCTTGATCTCTTCGATCATATCCACCACACGGGCGTTGGCGCCGCCGTGCTTGGGCCCCTTGAGCGAGCCGATGGCACCGGCAATAGCCGAATAGGTATCGGTGCCCGACGAGGTGAGTACACGGGTGGTAAAGGTACTGTTGTTACCGCCACCGTGCTCCATGTGAAGGATCAGGCATAGGTCGAGCAGTTTGGCCTCGGCATCGGTGAATTTGGTGTCATCACGTAGCATATAGAGAATACTCTCGGCCATGCTCTGTCCCTTTTGCGGATAATGGAAATAGAGTGAACTCTTATCATAATACCGCTTCTTGACCTGATAGGCCGACACGGCAATGGAGGGGATGCGGGCGATCAGGCTGATCGACTGCCGAATCACGTTCTCGATCTCAATGCTGGCCGCATTCTCATCATAGCCATACAGCGCCAGGACACTGCAAGCCATCTTGTTCATGACATCGGGCGAGGGCGCCTTCATGATCATATCTTCAACAAAGCCGTAGGGCAATTCTATGTATTGACCTAATAGGTCATTAAACTGCGCCAGCTCCTGTTTAGAAGGCAGATGACCGAAGAGAAGCAAAAAGGCAGTATCTTCAAACCCAAAACGGTCGGCCTTGCGGAAGCCCTGGATCAGATCTTCGACATTATAACCGCGATAGGTCAACTCACCCTCATGCGGGATGCGCTCGCCCTCGTTGAGCAGATAGCCGTGCACATTGCACACATGGGTACAGCCGGCCACGACACCCGTTCCGTCGGTATTGCGCAAGCCACGCTTGACATTATATTGATCGTAATATTCCTGCGGGATGACGGCATCTTTTCGCAGGTTATCGCATAACTTTTCAATGAAACGTTCATCTTTGGTTTGATTGAGCAACATTCCACTGCCTCCTTGTCTAGGGTATTATCACTATATTATACTGTATTTTTCCTTAACACACAAGCCTATTTTAGAAATTTCGAGGTGCCCCATGAAAAAGATCCTATTTCCTCTCCTGTGCTCCTTTCTGCTCCTGCTTCTTCTTCCCTTCCTTTTATCCAAAGGATGGACAGCCTCTTTGGCCGAGTATCGGCCCTCGACCGTCGATTCGGCAACGACCGATACCACCGAGGTGCTCCTGCCGGTATTGGTCGACGACACCGTTAAGCACCTACCCCTGACCCAATACCTATGCGGCGTGGTGGCGGCCGAAATGCCGGCCTCCTATGCCCCCGAAGCCCTCAAGGCTCAGGCGGTGGCCGCCTGCTCCTACATGGTCTACCGCTGCGAGAACGACCCCGATGCCCCCGAGCACAAGGGGGCTTGGGTCTGCAACGATCCCAGCCATTGCAAGGGCTATCTGACCCAGGCGCAGATGAAGCAGACCTGGGGCGAGGACAATTATGCCCAATATTACGCCAAGATCGCCTCGGCGGTCGGGGCGGTGACGGGACAGATCCTGACCTATGAGGGAGAGCCGGTCAACGCCGTCTTTCACGCCGTCAGCGGCGGTGTCACCGAAAGGGCGGCCGATGTATGGGGCCAGGATGTTCCCTATCTGCAGGCAGTCGAAAGCTTTGTCGATGTCAATGCCGCCCAATACCTATCCAGCGTCGAATTTACCTCCAGCCAGTTATATGACCTACTCTCCATCATTGCCCCAAATCTGGATGACAGCCTGACCGTTGGTGAGATCACCCGAACCGAGTCGGGCGGGGTGCGCACAGCCGTCATCGGCGGGGTGTCCTTTACCGGCGTGCAGCTGCGCAGCGCCCTCTCGCTTCGCAGTACCAATTTTGAGATCAGCCGAAAAGACGGCCTTTTCACCTTTACCGTCAAGGGCTACGGCCACTGCGTCGGCATGAGCCAATACGGTGCCGGCCAGTTGGCGGCGGGCGGCATGAATTATGAGGAGATCTTAAAAACCTATTACACCGATGTTGAGATCGAAACCTACACCTTTTCTTGACGACATCGCCCGATAAGAGTATAATAGAACATCATATAGATAAAGGATGTCACTATGGAGAGTTTACTCTTATCGGTCGAGGCGGTAGCCCCCATCTTTTTGCTGATGCTGCTGGGCTACGGACTCAAGCAGGTCAACATCGCCACCAAGGAACACTTTGATGCTATCAACAAACTGATCTTCAAAATTTTCCTACCCATTCTTCTCTTCTATAATATATACAAGACCGACCTGAGCCTGGTCTTCGATCCCAAACTCATCCTCTTTACCGTGATCGGAGTGCTGCTGGTCTTTGCCGTTGGCTACGGGCTGGTCTTCCTGCTGACCAAGGATAACGCCAAACGGGGCGTGATGCTGCAGGGCTTCTTCCGCTCCAATTTCGCCATATTGGGCATTCCGCTGGTCAATTACATCTGCGGCGATACGGCCGGCGGCCTGTCCTCGCTGATGGTAGCCATTGTCGTCCCTCTCTTCAACATCCTGGCCGTCATCACTCTGGAGCGTTTCCGGGACGGCAAGGTGGAGCTTGGCAAACTGCTCAAAGGCATCATCACCAATCCGCTGGTCATCGGCTGCGTGGTGGGCGCTCTGTTTTTGCTGCTGGACATTCCGCTACCCTCCTTCCTGGAAACGGCAGTAAGTGACGCCGCCTCCATCGCCTCGCCGCTGGCCATCGTGGTGCTGGGCGCCAGCTTCCGGTTCTCCGACATCAAGGGCAACCTCAAGGAACTGCTGGTCACCGTAGGAACTCGGCTGCTGATCGTGCCGGCCCTGGCCATCACCGCCGCCGTGCTGCTTGGCTTCCGAGGCGAAGCGCTGATCTGCCTGATGGTGATATTCGGCGCACCGACCGCCGTGTCCTCCTTTTCCATGGCCCAGCAGATGGGCGGCGACGAAAAACTGGCGGCGCAGATCGTCGTCTTTTCCTCCGTCCTGTGTCTGCTCACCCTCTTCGGCTGGATCTTCCTGCTCGGTTCTTTGGGACTATTCTAAAAAATAAGAGCCTATCCTGCGATAGGCTCTTTTGTTTTGTTCAAAATGGCGATCAGCGGACAGATGAGCAGTCCACCGATCAGATTGCCAACCCCGTGGATGACATCAAAGGGCAATCCCGCCACGATCCAGGCCAGCATTTGCTTGATATTCAGCCCGAACAGCAATGCCTGCGACGGCGCATAAAGCACGCCGAACGACAGACCGTGCAACCCGCACACCGCCATATAGACAATGGGCGCCAGCCATTTGGGCATTTGTTTGGGCAGTAGCATGACCGCACCCCACAGCACCGTCCACACATACAGATAGGGCACCCACCACAGGGCAAACCCGGCAAACAGACCGGTCAGCATCACATACACATACAGCGGATAGAGCGCCTTTTGCCGATAGACCACCGTTGCGGCAATCAGAAACATACCGATCAGATGGATATTCGGCAGCCATTCCATAGCCAGATCGGAGATAAACATAAGCGCACCCAACACGCCGAAAATAGCGATCTCTCTTACCGTCGGCTTCATTTGTCGGCCTTAAAGGAATAGGTAGTGTCGGCCTCGATCTCGGTCTGATCGACCCCGCTCATGGCATATTCGCCGTTGACATAGAAGGCCCAATACATGCCGTCGCTGTCAAAATCAAGCGCGATACCGTCAACCGTCTTGACATACAGGCCATACGGCCCCTCTTCGCCTTGGATCAGCCCTAATTCCAATAGGGCTTCACCCACCGTCGGTTTGTCGGTATGGATCTCATAGGCCCTTTCTTTCCCGTCGGCGTCGATGACGGTGAAGGGAAATACCGTCTGTCCCTCTCCCATGACTGTAGCTGCGCTCGGCTGGCTCGGCAATTCCGAGGAACTGTTGTCACTGCAACCGGTAAGCGCTATGGCCGCACATAGCATCAAAGAAAGGAGCAGTGACAGAATCTTTTTGACTTCTGTCTGTTTCATAGGTTTTCTCCTTAATTTATATTTCCCCAAAGCCGGCACTCGCGGCATAAGCGGGGCAACCGAACGGCGGATATTTCGACTGCGGTGCATCGGCGTTCGCCTTCTCGGTTTCCCAATGGCCTGTCCCGGATTGCGGCATCCGGCAAGAACGCAGACAAATCACACCTCACGGCGACGGGCTCGTGCAGGATTCTCACCTGCTTCCCCGGCGTTCGGTCATTTACTTGTTATTCGCCGATGATCAGTTCTTTGGCGTAGGGCAATTTCTCAATATCGGCACATAGTACATGCCACTCGGAAAGCTTATGATTTTTGCGGGCATGATAGATGTTGATGAGATTTTCATAATTCATGGTCACGGTACGCATCTGATTATAGGACGAGGGCAAAAATTGGATCATGTCGATCCACAGCGCCTTGTCCTTGGTTTCATTATAGCGAACACGCAGCTCTTCCAGATAGGCGATAACGGCATCAAACTGCTTGCGGGTGGCATCGGTCATACGCTCGCAGGAAAAATCGTCGGCCGTAAAGGGGGCGGCGTGGATCTTGTGCATGGTCGAGGTGGAGTTGGCCACCGTGCCCACCTTATAGGTGTCAAATTCCTTCCACCAATACATGGGCGCCGTAATGTCCATGCTCACAAAGATCTGACGCAGATATTTGCGGTGATCCGAGCCGGCGTTACGCAGACGCTTGGCCAGGTCAAGGTCATTCGGGCCGAGGACAAAATTGCCCTGCTCATCATACGAGCTGTCCGAGCGGGCCCAGCTGTTGAGGGGGTTGCGTGCGCCGCGCATGGCATTTTCAAAATTCATAACGGAAATGCGTTCTGTTTTAAGCATACGATCAACTCCTTTCTTATAGTGTATCATATTTTTCGCTTTTTTCAAGTGCGAGCATAAAACTTTACCAATTCGTCCATAATGAAGACGGAGGTAAATGCAAATGAGTAGATTTTCTTCAAGCACCAATGACAAAAAACACGCCCGCGACCGTCTGATCTTCGGCCTGTCCTGCCTGTTCTGCCTGCTGCTGGTGGTATTGGCCATCTATTTCTCGGTCGCCCGCTACAACCAACGGCAAGCCGAAAATGCGGCCCAGATCCAAAGCGAACAAAGCAGCGAGCTGCCCATCGTCAACCAGCCCTCAACACCCTCGTCCTCGCAGAGCCAATCGTCTGAGCCCCAGCCCCAGCCCGAGCCTGAACCCGAACCCGAGCCTGTCATCTACATGACGCCGCTGGCCGGCGCATTGGGTATGGAATATTCGGATGACGCCCTGGTCTTTTCCGAAACGATGGATGACTGGCGCAGCCACACCGGCGTCGATTTCCTGGCCAAGGTCGGCGACACCGTCTGCGCCATCGGCGATGGCATGGTCACCGATTTCTATTACGATGAACTGACCGGTCACACCATGGAGATCACCCATCCCGACGGCTGCATCTCGGTCTACTGCGGCCTGGGCGAGACCGTCTTTGCCGAGACCGGGCAGACGGTGCTGGCCGGTGATGTCATCGGTACCGTCGGCGGCGATATCCCCTTCGAATCGGCTGACGAGCCCCACCTGCATCTGGAGGTCATCCAGCACGGAAAACGCATCGACCCGCTCTCTCTGATCGGCTAAAAACAAAAGCAACAGTGAAATATCTGTTGCTTTTGTTGGTTTTCCAACATACAAGTGCCATTTTTTAGGATATACTGTCCTCAGAAAGATGAAGGAGGAGATCCCATGACCATCACCGACACCATTCAATATATTGGCGTCAATGACCATCAGGTTGATCTTTTTGAAGGACAATATATCGTACCCAACGGCATAGCCTACAATTCTTATGCCATCCTCGATGACAAGATCGCCATTATGGATACCGTTGATGCCAATTTCACCCATGAGTGGCTGGACAATATTCAAAATGCGCTGGGCGGACGCAAGCCCGATTACCTGATCATTCAGCACATGGAGCCCGACCACTCGGCCAATATCGTTAATTTCCTCAAGGCCTATCCCGATACCACCATTGTGTCCTCGGCCAAGGCCTTTGCCATGATGCAGCACTTTTTCGGCACCGAGTTTACCGACAAGCGCCTGGTGGTCGGTGAGGGCGACACCCTCGATCTCGGTTACCACAAACTGACCTTTGTCACTGCGCCCATGGTGCACTGGCCGGAGGTCATCGTGACCTACGACAGCACCGACAAGGTGCTCTTCTCGGCCGACGGTTTCGGCAAGTTCGGAGCGCTGGATGTGGAGGAGGACTGGGCCTGCGAGGCTCGCCGCTACTACATCGGCATCGTCGGCAAGTACGGTGCACAGGTGCAGGCGCTGCTGAAAAAGGCGGCCGGGCTGGATATCGAGATCATCTGCCCGTTGCACGGCCCGATCCTCAAAGAAAATCTCGGCTATTATTTAGATAAGTACAACACCTGGTCGAGCTACCAGCCCGAGGAAGAGGGCATCGTCATTGCCTACACTTCCGTCTACGGCAACACCAAAAAGGCGGTGCTAGCTCTGGCCGAAAAGCTTAAAGCCAACGGCTGCCCCAAGGTGGTCGTCAATGACCTGGCTCGTTGCGACATGGCCGAGGCGGTGGAGGATGCCTTCCGTTACAGCAAACTGGTGCTGGCCACCACCACCTACAATGCCGACATCTTCCCCTTCATGCGCCAATTCATCGACCATCTGACCGAGCGCAACTTCCAAAACCGCACCGTAGCCCTGATCGAGAACGGCTCTTGGGCGCCCCTGGCCGCCAAGGTCATGCGTGGTATGCTGGAAAAGAGCAAGAATCTCACCTTTACCGACACCACCGTGCGCATCCTCTCGGCTGCGAATGAGGAGAGCAACGCCCAGATCGAGGCGCTGGTGAATGAACTGTGCAAGGACTATTTGGCTCAGCAGGACGCCACCGCCAACAAAAACGATCTGACCGCCCTGTTTCACATCGGCTACGGCCTGTATGTCGTCACCTCCAACGACGGCAAGAAGGACAACGGCCTGATCGTCAACACCGTTACTCAGGTCACCAGCACCCCCAATCGCATCGCCGTGACCATCAATAAGGAAAACTATTCCCATCACATCATCAAGAAGACCGGCAAGATGAACATCAACTGCCTGACCGTCGATGCCCCCTTTAAGGTCTTTGAGGCTTTCGGCTTCCAAAGCGGCCGCAGCGTCGATAAGTTTGCCGACTGTACCCCCCTTCGCAGCGATAACGGGCTGGTCTTCCTGCCCCGCTACATCAATTCCTTTATGTCCCTTAAGGTGGAGCAGTATGTCGACCTGGACACCCACGGCATGTTTATCTGCTCGATCACCGAGTCGAGGGTCCTGTCTGAGCGTGAGACCATGACCTACACCTACTATCAGAACAACGTCAAGCCCAAGCCCGAGACCGATGGCAAAAAGGGCTATGTATGCAAGATCTGCGGCTATGTCCATGAGGGCGACAAGTTGCCCGACGACTTTATCTGCCCGCTGTGCAAGCACGGTGCGGCCGACTTTGAAAAAATACAATAAAAAGGAGATATATTATGAAGTACATTTGCGATGTTTGCGCCTACGAGTATGACGAGGCGGCCGAGGGCGTAGCCTTTGCCGACCTGCCCGACGATTACGAGTGCCCCCTGTGCGGGGTGGGCAAGGATCAGTTCTCCCCGGCCGAATAAGACAAAAGCAGCAAGAACCCCCGTCCATTACAATTGAATGGGCGGGGGTTCCGGCATTATTCTATATTCACTTTCCAATAACCAAAGCGTTTGCCGTTTACTCGTTCGATATATTTCTTTGCTTCTAACGAAGCGGTAATACGTTTAACAGTCCGATCGGATTTGCCGATCTGTTCGCTTATTTTCTTTTGTGTCAACTTGCCGTCTTTTTTTAGTAGAGTCAAAACTTGCATTTCATCTAAAGTGACATCCAACGTGCCATTTGTCATTTTGGTTTGGCACTTTGGAGCGGATAATGAGCCACTAATGTGCATATCACGGTTTTTAAGGGGATTTTCCTCACCAAGCAGCAGATTTCTTAAAAACAGTTCCAGATACTCCGTGGTTTCGTGAACGCCTTTTTTTAGGTTAGTGTAGTTTGCCCTGACAAGTGCATTTCTGAAATACCAAGCGTTTTCAGCAAAAATATCATTCGTAACATCAAAGCCTAGTGTGCGAAGATATTTAATAAAGAAAACTGCGGTTGCTCTGGTGTTACCTTCAGAAAAAACATGAATTTGCCAAAGGCGAGAAACAAACCCTGCTAAATGCTTGATGATTTCATCCATGGAAAGATTTTTATAAGAAAATTCTTTTTCAACCGAAAAATCATAGTCCAAGGTTGCCCTAAGATCCAAAGCGCCACCATACATAACGGTATCACCATCTAGAACCCATTCGTTTTTGGTAATATTATAATCTCTGATTTTACCGGCGTGTTTGTAGATACCTTTAAATAATTGCGAATGGATCGAAATATACTGTGCCGGAGAAAAAACAAAGGATTTTTCGGATAACAGCTGCGCAATGCGAACCGAAACCTTGTCAGCTTCTTCGGTTCTGTCCGTTCCGGTATGTGCAATATTTTCTTGATAATAACTGTGAATTAAATGATTGGCTTCTTCAAAGGTAATATCCCCATCAATACTCTTTTTAGCGGTTTCAATCAAGTATTCACTTGTATTAAGTCCATCAACCGCTTGAAGACCGATTGCCGTATGCCAAGCATACCCTTTTTCCTTTTTCTGCGGTTCCTTTTCACGCAAATATTCTTCAAAAATATCGTTCACAGTCTCACCTCATTTTGTATGATATAATTATATCATATATACACAGAAATAGCAAATTTTCTTCATACGACTCTTATCAATCCACACAATTACGGAATAGTAAAAGCAGCAAGGAAAATTCCTTGCTGCTTACTTTTTTGGATATGGTTTGGGGTCATCGGTCAAGCTGAGTATATAATCGGTCGATGTTTGGAAATAGACCGCTAGTTTCATAAGCGCATCTATTGGGATCTGACGCTGGCCGTTCTCGTATTGTGAATAGGTGTTCTGTTTAATATGCAGATACTCTGCCAATTCGATCTGCTTGATATCACGGTCTTCCCGCATATCTTTGAGCCGCATCATGAATTTTGAGCTTTTAATCTTTCGGCCGTACAGATCAACAACTGCAAATCGTTTTCCGACAAACCACAGGCCAAATGATACAGTTTTTGCACCAACTGCGGGCTCTGAATACCCTCATCAAAAAACTCTTTCGGTGTTACCCCTAAATATTCGCAGATATACAGAAACTCGCTCATAGATGGCGCAGCTCTGCCCGAAGAAATACTTTGAATATAACTCTTGCTATGCCCCAGATCTAAACTCATTTTATATTCGGATACATTCTTTTTTACTCGTAAATTCGAGATTCGATCTCTGATAAACTGTAAATCCATCGCAAACACCTCTTTTTGTATTATTGTATAATAATCAAAGCGGTAAAATTCACGATGTAACTACCGACTATAGTTGAAACATAATGTTATTAGCGGTATAATTATAATAAAATTCAAAATTTTATTAGTGTTTTGTGAGGCACACAATGAAAAAAATAATTTTTGTCGGATGTATGTTTGTTCTGCTCTTGGCGATCCTTGTCGGCTGCGGTAGTACAAGTTCGACTGCAAGTTTCTCTTCGTCCTCTACATACCAATCATATCGCATTAACTACACCATCACTTTGATATCTAATAACAGCGTCGGGAATGATTGGGGAACAACGGTTTCCTGCGACGGCGATCCCATTCGCAGCGGAGAAATCATTACTGGTGCAGTCGGCTCGTACATTACCATACGAGCCAATGTAACAGAGTATGACAGTATTCCTGACAGCGCAAGCGGCTCGCTTCGCCTACGCCTAATAGACGGCACCAGCGATTCGGTGACTATTTCCGTTAAAGAAAACAGAGGCAAATATGCCGGCAACACAGCCCGATGGAAACTCACTTGTTCAATTAAAGAACAGTAAAAAAGCCGCGAGAAATTTCTCCCGGCTTTTTATTACAGATTCTGTTGTAGATATTTGCGTACCAGGTTAAGGGCTCGGGCTGCGGCAAATTTGCGAATGATGTTACGGGTGCGTGTCTTGGTACCCAGATGGAATTCCTCGACCCGTGTGCCACCCTGTCCGGCCACACCGACGTAGACCAGGCCCACCGGCTTTTCTTGGGTGCCGCCGCCGGGGCCGGCGATGCCGGTGATACCCAAGCCGATATCGGCACCCGACAGGTTGCGAACACCCTCAGCCATAGCGGCCGCCACCTCGGGGCTGACGGCGCCTTTTTCTTCGATCAGGTCGGCCGGTACGCCCAGCAACTTGGTCTTGGCCTGGTTGGCGTAGGTCACCGTACCAAAACCGAACATGTCGCTGGAGCCGGCCAGATCGGTCAGCATCTTGGCGATCAGTCCGCCGGTGCAGCTTTCGGCGGTGGCAATGGTCATGCCCCGCTCCCGCAACATCTGCGATACCCGCTCCTCGATGCTGGTTACATCAATACCGTAAACATATTCGCCCATGCGCTTGCAAACGTCATCCAACACGGGGGCGATCAGCGCCTCGGCCGCCTTCTCATCGTCGGCCGAAACGGTGATGCGGATCTCGGTCTCGGTGTCCTTGGCATAGGTGGCCACGGTGGGGTTTGTGCCGTCAAGCAGATCAGACAGGGCATCGGCGCAGTCCGACTCCCCGATCTCCATCACCCGTACCCGACGGGAGTAGAGTTCCTTGGCATCCCCCTTGGTCAGGTAGGGTCGCACACCACCCTCAAACATGGCCGTCATTTCCCTCGGCGGGCCGGGCAGCATGATGAGGGTCTTATTATTTTTGGTCAAGGCAAAGCCGGGGGCGGTGCCTTTGGTGTTGTGCAGCACCGTGCAGCCCTCAGGCAGGTAGGCTTGTTTTTTCTGCGACTCGGTCATCTGCCGACCCGACTGTTTGAGGATCTCGGCCAGATGCTCGTAGGAGGGCTGATGCAACTCGAGCTTAGCGCCGATGGCGGCGCAGGCCGTTTCCTTGGTCAGGTCATCCTTGGTGGGGCCAAGGCCGCCGGTGGTGATAACACAGTCGGCGTGAGAAAAGGCCGTTTCGAGAGCCAGTTTCAGGCGTTCGGGATTATCCCCGACGACACTTTGATAATAGACATGCACCCCCATGCCCGCCAGATTCTTGGCGATATAGGCAGCGTTGGTATTGACGATGTCACCCAGCAACAGCTCGGTGCCGACACATAAAATTTCACAAGTCATAATTCACCTTTAATATGCAGAGGGATGGATCGTTTCGGTTTCGATGCCGGCCATGGCCCGCTCGATCAGACCCTCGACATCCAATTTATTTAACTGAGCTCGCACGGCAAACGCCTTGGGCTTGGTGCGAGGATGGCGTGGGGTAAAGACGGTGCAGCAATCCTCGTAGGGCAGGATGGAAGTTTCAAAGGTGTCGATCTTATGGGCGATTTCGATGATATCCACCTTATCCATACCGATGACCGGACGCAGTACCGCCATATCGGTAAAGGATTCGGTCACACCGATGGCCTCCATCGTCTGGCTGGCCACCTGCCCCAGACTTTCGCCGGTAATAAGAGCGCCGCACTTTTTATTCTTGGCAACTTTTTCGGAAATAAGCATCATAAAGGCACGCATGACGAGGGTAAAATAATCTTCCTCGCAATGGTCACGGATAGCCTCCTGGATCTCGGTAAAGGGCACGACAGTCAGATCAATGGTGCCGCTGTAACGAGCCACGGTACGCAATAAGGTCTTCACCTTGTCCTTGGCCCGCTCAGAGGTGTAGGGGTAGGAGAAGAAGTGTACACCCGAGAGGGACACGCCCCGCTTGGCCATCATATAACCGGCCACGGGACTATCAATACCGCCCGAGATGAGCAGCATGGCCTTGCCGTTAGCGCCGACCGGCAATCCCCCGGCTCCCTTTTCGGAGGCTTCATGCACACAGGCCTTCTGGTCACGGATCTCGGCCACGACGATGATGTCGGGATCATGCACATCGACCTTCAGGTGGGGGAACTGCTCGAGCAGATAGCCGCCCAGCTCGGCTGAAATTTGGGGCGAGCCTAAGGGGAAACGTTTATCGGCACGCTTGGACTCGACCTTAAAGGTCTTCACCTCACGCAGGCGATCGGCCAGAAATTCGGCGGCTGTAGCCTTGATGGCCTCCATATCCTTATCGCACATGGCGCACAGCGAGAGAGCGGCAATACCGAAGACCTTTTTGGCGGCCTCGTAGGCTCCCTCAAAATCGCAGTCGCAGCCGCTCTTGGCCTCAACATAGACGGCCGACTGCATGGTATAGACCGAGAACTCGCCGTAGGGGGCGATGGCGGTACGGATGTGGCTAAGCAACAGTTTTTCAAAGCGGCCCTTGTTGAGCCCCTTTAAGATCAGTTCGCCGTATTTTAATAAGATACACTGTTCCATATTATCGGTGCGCCAAGCGGCTGCGACAGTCCTCCAGACATTCGCAGAGCTTGTCGATCTCCTCTTTGGTATTGTCGATGCCAAGGCTGATGCGCAGGGCCGAGCGGATGCGATCATCCGAAAGGTCCATGGCTCGCAGAACATGGCTGGTGTTGTGAGATTTGGCCGAGCAGGCCGAACCGGCCGATACATAGATCTCCTGACTTTCCAAGGCATGCTGGACGGTCTCGCTGTTTAAGGGCGGGAGAGAGATGTTGCAGATATAGGGGACGGCATGGTCGGGGGAATTGATGAAAATACCGTCGATTTTGGCCAATTTTTCACGCAAATACGCCCCTAAATCGGCCATTTTTTGGCGAATTTCAGCCGAATTTTTGAAAATTTCCTCCACGGCTGCGCCAAATCCGGCAATGCCCGGTACATTTTCGGTGCCCGAACGAAAGCCGCTTTCCTGCCCGCCGCCCAAGATCAAGGGCTTGATGTGAACGCCCTTGGCGACAAAGAGTGCGCCGACACCCTTAGGGCCGTAGAGTTTATGAGCCGAAATACTCATCAGGTCAATGCCCATGCGCTTGGGATAGAGCGGCAGTTTGCCGTAGGCCTGCACGGCATCGCAATGCAGCAGGGCGGGTGCGCCTTTGCGCTTGATGGCGGCGGCCGCTTCCCGGACGGGGAGTTGGGCGCCCGTTTCGTTGTTGACGGCCATTAGGCTGACCAGGATGGTCTTATCGTTGATGGCCTCATCGAGTTTGGAGAGATCGGACAAATAGATGACCTCAAAGCCCTGTTTCTCCAGTTCCTCCATACAGCGCAGCACCGAGGGGTGCTCAAAGGCGCTGGTGACGATGCGGTTGCCGAGCTTGGCTCGGGACTTGACTGCGCCAAAGATGGCGGTATTATTCGATTCGGTAGCGCCGCCGGTGAAGTATATCTCATCGGGGCGAGCGCCCATGGATGCGGCAAGGATCTCCCGTGCTCCCGTTACCATGCGCTCGGCGTAGATGCCGGCCATGTGCAGAGAGGAGGGGTTGCCGTAGGTTTCGGTCATCGCTTGATCGACCGCCGCAGCGGCCTGTGGCATCACACGGGTGGTGGCGCTGTTATCGAGATAGATCATGGGTCAACCTTCCAAAAAATGCTTCATCAGAGCCGGGCCGTTATCCAAGCGGCGGCCGGTCTGTGCGGCCGTTTGCTCGGTATAGGGCAGGCCGCTTCCCTCTTGTACGGTGGTGCGATAAATCACATACGGAACGGGATCGCCGACATGGGTACGGCAATCAATGGGGGTGGGATGATCGGGCAGGATCATGACCGACAGTTCCTCGTCCTTAAAAGCATCTAAGATAGGACCGAGCACCTTTTCATCGATGATCTCGATCGACTCGACCTTTTCCTTGGCATCGCCGTGGTGGCCGCATTCATCGGGGGCTTCCATGTGCAGATAGACAAAGTCCTTACCGCTCTTGAGAGCCGCAATGGCGGCAGCCGTCTTGCCCTCCCAGTTGGTGTTGATCAACCCTGTAGCACCCTCGACCTCGATGACCTGCATATCGGCGCACAGGCCGATGCCCTTGATCAGGTCAACAGCCGAGATGACGGCGCCATCCTTGCCGTATTCTTCCTTAAAGGGCTTGAGAGCCGGCTTGGTGCCGTCGCCCCAGAGCCAGATGCTGTTGGCGGGGCGCAGGCCGCGGGCCATGCGGTCGAGGTTGATGGGATGATCTTTGAGCAGATCATAGGATCTCTTCATCAGGTCGAGCATCTTCTCGCCATATTCGCCGCCAGGCAGATAGTCGGTGATTTTTTTATCCGAGATATCGTGCGGCGGGGTGAAGGAAAAGCCGTCGGGGGCGTTTTTCCAGACCAGGCAATGGCGGTAGGACACGCCGGGATAGAAGCTCATCATCTCATCGCCCAGCTTTTCCTGGATAAAGCGGATCAGCTCGGTCGATTCGGCGGTGGTGATCTCGCCGGCGCTGTAGTCGATCATGGTCTTATTCTCGTACGGCTCATCCTCTGACAGCGTCACCGTGTTGCAGCGGAAGGTACGGTCGGTCAGTGCCAGATCAATGCCCATACTCACCGCCTCCAGCGGAGAGCGACCGGTGTAATAGACCTCGGGGGCATAACCCATGACCGAGAGGTTGGCGGTATCGCTGCCGGGGTTCATGCCGGCCGGCACCGTTTGCACCAGGCCCAGCTCGCCCATGGCGCAGATACGGTCCATATTCGGTTTATGAGCGACCTGCATGGGAGTCTTCCCACCCAATGCGGGGACGGCGCGATCGGCCATGCCGTCGCAAAGTAATACGATATATTTCATAGATATCACCCTTTATATTTTAATTATATTATTGTATCTCGTTTTCCCTTTCTTGTCAATCAAGTGTTTAAAATACAAATTTCAACAAAGTTTTGTATGATTTTTATAAAATTTGATGATTTCTGCGATAATTTTCCTTGACATTCACAAAAAATTGGCCTATAATAAAAGTATCATTAACATGAGTGGTGTGCGCTTTTGGCAAAAACCGTTTTGAAGAAGACAACCGGGGCTGACTTTTTAGAGGTTTTGCCCGGCCTTTTGCCGAAGATCAACGCCTTAGCCCAGCATTTTGTCGGCGTTGCCGAGCAGGATGATCTGGTGCAGGAAGGGTTGATCGCCCTATACGAATGTTCCCGCTCCTTTGATGCGGCGCGCGGCATTCCGTTTGATGCCTATGCCTTGACCTGTGTCAAGCGACGCATGATCAGTGCCATCCGAAAAAATTCAGTTGTATGTTCGCTTGAAGAGCTGCAAAGCATGCCCGACCTAGTCTCCACCGCTCCGGCCCCGGAAGATTACGCCCTGGGAAAGGAAGGCGTGGAGCGTTTGCGTTTGCTCTTAAAGACACACTTATCGACCTTGGAGCGTCGTGTGCTGGCCTACCATTTGGACGGGCTGAGTTATCGGGAGATCGCCGAGCGGATCGGAAAGAACGAAAAATCGGTGGGAAATGCCCTTTCCCGCATCAAGACCAAGTTATCAAAGCGGCTGACAGCTGCTTGATATATGCCCATGTAGTTTAATTAAGAAGAACGTGTTTACAAGGCGTCGGTGCGATTCCGACCGAGGGCAAAAAATTATTTCATTTCATGCGAGGGGAAAACCAATGTACGAAGACAAGACACTCATTTGCAAAGAATGCGGCCAGGAGTTCGTGTTCACTGCCGGCGAACAGGAGTTCTACGCTGAAAAAGGCTTCCAGAACGAGCCTCAGCGCTGCAAGGACTGCCGTGCTGCCCGCAAAAACGCCACCAAGGCTAACAGAGAGTACTTCACCGCCACCTGCGCTGCTTGCGGCGCCGAGGCGAAAGTGCCCTTCCAGCCCAGAGAGGACAGACCCGTTTATTGCAGCGAATGCTTTGCAAAACAGAAAGAACAGAGCCTTTAATTTAGTTTAACTGTGTTCCTACGGGCGGTAAAGTTAGTCTTTACCGCCCTTCTGTTTTTCTCAAGGAGATTTTTTATGGATATGATCTTTCGTCAACCGATCCATATTGATTCGGAGCGGTGCGACATGTATGAACACCTGCGGGCCGACGCTCTGTTTTTGCTGATGCAAAACGCAGCCGGCGAGCACGCCGAGCGACTGGGAGCGGGGCGAGCCCAATTGGTCAAAAGCAACACCGCCTGGGTGCTGACCCGTGTTTCGGTACGTATGCAGCGCTGGCCTAAATGGGGCACCGAGATGACGCTGACCACTGCGCCGGGTGCCGGGCGAGCCGGACTTTACCGCCGCTATTTTGAATTTGCCGACGGGGACGGCATCCTGGGGCATGCCTCGACACTATGGACAGTCATCGATCTGGAAAAGCGAACCATCGTTGCGCCCGATAAGGCGCCGCTGGTGCCGCAGGCCGCCGATTTTACTCCCCTTCTCCCCTCCCCGGCCAAGGTACGGCCGCTGGACGGAGAAAGGGTCAGCATGCCCTATCATTGTCAGTATACCGATGCCGATCTGAATCGACACATCAACAATGCCGCCTACATCCGCTTTTTGGAAAACAGTCTGCCGGCCGACATGTTTGAAAGCCACAGTCTGCGCGAGTTGGATGTTTGCTATCATCATGAGATCCAGCCGGGCCGTGATATCGACCTGAAACTGACCCGACAGGAGGATCGGTTTTACTTTACCGTTGAAGATGGAGAACGGATCGCCTTTGAAGCCTGCGGAACATGGAAAAGGTGCAGATAACTCTGCACCTTTTTTCTTTACTTTTTACGGCGGGCACGCAGCCAGTTGCCGATGCGGGTACGCCATGATTTTTTCTTGGGTGACGGCTTACCGGCACGGGCCGCCTGACGGGCACGCAGGCGCTTCATATGGCGCAGATGCAGCAACCAGACCACAACAACGCCAAGCAACAAGAGCGCCAGGAGGCTCAGCAGCACCGTCACGATCACATTGCCGCCGCCCTGGGTGATGACGATAGGGGTAACCTTGTCGGTCTTATAGGTCAACAGTCCGTCCTTGACGGTGCCTGTCACCGTAACGATCTTATCTTCGAAGTCCTGCCAGACCGTCATTCTTTTGCCTTCATAGGCGGCATCGACACGGATACTGACGGTGACACTGCCCTTATGAGCAGCCACCGAGCCATGTGCCGTCTGGGTCTCCAGCGACAGCGCAACGGCATCCACGATCGGCTTATTTTTGACCTTGGCCAAAATTCGATTATACGCATCGCCCTCGGTGAGGTCGACAACGGTGATGGTGGCATTGTAATAGATGCTGTTGCCGGTGACGGCAACACCGGCGTTATTATCCCGAACGGTGCGCTGGGTGTAGCTGTTTTTGGTGGGGATGAAATAGGCCTTAACGGTGACATCCTGGCCGGGATCGGGCAGGACGAGCGTGCAGGTTTCCTCTTTTGTGTGGGAGAGAACGCCTGCCGATGCAGTCCAGCCGCCGAAGACATAGCCTTTGTCAGGCGTAGCGATCAGGCTGACTCGCTCACCCGCCGCATAATAGCCGGTACCGTTATCGGTGGCACTGCCGCCGTTCTCATATTCGATGTGCACACGAAAATCGTTTTGAGGGATGGACAGGCCGGTCACCTGCAGGTTGTCGCCGATCGGGCCGATATCGGTAACGGCGGCGGTAGCGGTATTGACGGTGCACAGCACACCGCCGTCAGCCGAAAAGCGAGCCCAATACAGGGTGCCGCTTTTACGGTCAAAGGTCATCGACTGCAACAATTTAAGGGCATAGCCGGTCGAGCCGATCTTGGAAGGGACACCGGTTACGCTGTCAATGATATATAGGTCCCCCTGCCGATCAATGCCGTAGAGTGTTCCGTCGGGATCGGCGGCAAGCGCCTGAATGGCAAGGTCGTTGCCGATGCGGCATAATTGGCTCGTAGCCGCCGTGCCGGTATCGACGGCATAGAGGGTGCCGGTGCGCAGGTCGGTCTGCTTATCGTGGACCAACAGAAGCAGACGGCCGCCGGCGGCATCGTAGGTCATTTCGGCAGCATAGGCTTTGGTGGCATCCTCGATGACCGTGCCGATCGTAGTGCGGGTAAAGGTATCGAGGGTGGCGCTAAAAAGCGTGCCTTCGCCGTCGACACCGTAATAGGTGTTACCAACGCAAGTGCCGGCCCAGACGGTTGGCATATCTGGCTGGGGCGTTGTAGATGCCAACTGCTGCGGCGTGGAGAAGCTGATAAATGATGTTGAGCCCATGCCGTAGCCGAACAGCGTTACCGTTTCCTCCTCGCCGGTGGCGGCGGCACCGACCGTCAGCATGGATACCGACAAGATCAAAGCCAGAAGCAGCGCAATGATTTTTTTACTCATAATAGATCCTCGTAGATAAAAAATTGAATTTCCTTTATTATATCATATGATGTCGTATTTTGCGATATAATTTTATAAATTATTTTCTCTTCATTGACTTATTTTTTTATTCTATTATAATAAAAGAATATGTATAAGAAAGGGCGTAGAGCTATGGGACATACACTTGGTATTGATATTGGCGGCACAAAGGTCGCTTTTGGGTTATTGGATGCAAGCGGAAAATTGGTCCGTCAACAATCCATAAAGACGCCCGACAGTTTATCCTCCACATCCTTTACGGATGAGTTGTGCCAAGCCACGCTGGTTTTTCTTAAGGGCGAGGTGCCGGACGGGTGCGGGATCGGTGTTCCCGGCGCGGTCGACCGCAAGCACGGCATGATCCTTGACACCCCGAACATCCCGCATCTGAAAGGATTGATGCTGGGCCAGGCGATGGCCGAAAAGATCGGATGCAAATGCTGGCTGGACAACGACGCCAATCTGGCGGGACTGGCCGAATTTGATGCGCTCGATCCCAATCTGGTGCGAAACATGATCTACATGACGGTCAGCACCGGCATCGGCGGCGCCGTCATCATCGGCGGCAATCTGTTCTACGGCGACAATGGATTCTCGGGTGAGTTCGGGCACTCGCTGGTCACGCCTGGAATGGGCATGCCCTGCTCCTGCAACAACCTCGGCTGTTTTGAAAGCTATGCAGGCGGTGCTCATATTGACGAGTGGGTACGGGCGCTGTCCTATCAGTATCCGCAGTCGAGCCTGGCTGAACTGGCCAAGACCAAGACGGTGGCCGGCCCGGATCTGATGAAGGCCATCCAGGAGAATGATGCGCTGGCACAGCTGCTGCTTAAGCGCATGACCAAGATGGTCGGCATGCTCTGCTACAACATCTATCAGGCTCTTGGCATCAACACCTATGTTTTTGGTGGCGGGTTGATGACACACAGCGATCATGTCTTCGACGGCGTGATCGAGCAATTTAACAAGTTCAATCGCCGTGGCATCGGCGGCCCTACCTTTTTACGTGCTCAGTTGGGCGGCGACAGCGGTGTCATTGGCGCAGCGGCTCTGGCACGCAGAAAAGTTATGATGAGATTCTAAAAAATACTTTACAAATTCGTGCTTTCGTTCTATAATAGAAAGCACGAAACGGGGATATGGCTCAGTTGGTAGAGTGTCGCGTTCGCATCGCGAAGGTCAGGGGTTCGAATCCCCTTATCTCCACCAGGCAAAAGGATGCACCGCAATAGCGGTGCATTTTTCTGTTGTTGGGGATTCGAAGGGTCGGTAGTGAATGACAGTCCGGTGGACTGTCAGAGCCGACCCCGGCCTGAGCCGCAGCGAAGGCGAATCCCCTTATCTCCACCAAAACGAAAATCCTGTCGACGAATGTCGATGGGATTTTTGTTTTGTGTTATTCACTATTCATTTTTCATTATTCATCATTCATTCGACAGGATTTTCAATGAATAATGAATCATTTCGGTGCTTTGTTTCGCAATGCGTTGATTACAAATATGATTCATGGTATAATCTAACCGATAAATTCCAATATGCCGAGTAGATACAAAACTGATATTATAATTACAAAACACGCACCACTATTGTGGTGCGTGTTTGTATATGGATATCGTTGGGGGTTCGAAGGGTCAACTCCCTGTGATTTGTGCCTTTTGGAAAAATTCCAGGCCGGATATTTTTTTTGCGTCGGGCAAGCGGACAAAAACGAGAGAGGATATCTCGTCCATCTCAAAATAGAATTGGTACTCACCCACTTGATAGACAGCCATGCCGTCATAAGGCGGCGATTGCTCCATGCGCCAGCCGCCCGTTGCCTGTCCCAGTATCTGCGCCAGTTCCTCGGTCGCACCCTGCGGCAGAGAAATGTATTCACGCTCCTCCCCGTTGACCGCATAGATAGCTTCGGCCTTCATTAACAAATACAGCGGATCGGTATTCGAAGGGACATAAAACAAGGCGCTGATATATGCGATGGCACCGACTGCGATCAAAGCGATGGTTGCCACGATACGCATTGACCGATGAGGAGGTGGGAGGCAGGAACTTGGCTGCATCAATTGATCCGTACTGACACCTAATGCCGCAGCCAGCGGCTGAATATTGCCAATATCCGGCAGCCCGACACCACGCTCCCAGCGGGAGATGGCCTTATCGGTGACATGCAACTGCTCGGCCAATGCCGCTTGGGTCAAACCCAATGTTTTACGGCGGGCGGCTATAAAGGCTCCGATCTTCTTGCTGTCCATATTCCTCTCCCCTTTCTGTGCTTAGTGTACCATATCTCGCTATTTTTGGCAACCGATGCTTCGTTTACCTGTTATTTTCAGGGTTTCGCCCCTCTCTTTTGTGCTATAATGCACGGGAGGTGAAAGAAATGAAAAAAATTCTAGTCTTTTTGCTGGCCTTTCTGCTGGCCGTCAGCATACCGATGACGGCGCAGGCAGCGGGAAGCGCCGGCGCGGGTGTTGTTACCCTGACCAGCGGCACCCTCAATGTCCGAAAGGGCAACTCGACCGCTTCGGCCGTGGTGGCCTCGCTGTCCAAGGGCAGCTATGTGACGCTGCAAGCCAAGAGCGGGTCGTGGTGGCAGGTGCGATACGGCAAGGACCTATACGGCTACTGCCATGCCGACTACATTACCGCCGTTGAGAGCACCCCGGCGACGGTGGCCGTAAGCTGGGGCACTCTCAATGTGCGCAGCGGCGCCGGCACCGGGTATGCTCGTATCGCTGCCCTGAACAAGGGCGAGACGGTGGCGGTGCTCTCGAGCAGCAACGGCTGGAGCCGCATTCTCTATCACGGCACCAAGGTCGGGTATGTCAGTTCGCAGTATCTGAGTCTTACACAAAGCGGCTCATCGGCCGTATCGCTGGCTGTTCCCTCCTACAAGCAGACCGACGGCCGTTGGAGCGGCGTGAAGATCGGGTCTTCGGGCAAGACCATCGGCCAGATCGGCTGCACCACCACCGGCATTGCCATGATGGAGTCTTATCGTTCCGGCACCACCATCACGCCCGATGTGATGAGCCGACGGCTGTCCTACACATCTTCGGGCAATGTCTATTGGCCGAGCGATTACAAGGTCACGACATCCTATAATCTGAACAACATTCTGTCGTTGCTCAAGGCCGGTAAGCCGATCTTGATCGGAGCGAGAAACGGATACGGCAGCCAGCACTGGGTGGTGATAACCGGGTATAACGGCGCAGGATTGAGCGCATCCAACTTTACCATCAACGATCCCGGCTCCAATAGCCGTACTACCCTACAGCAGTTCTTCAATGCCTATCCAACCTTCTACAAATATTTTAGCTACTAAAGCCAAAGCCTCCCGATCGGGAGGCTTTTTCATAATTTTTATTGCAAATCTTGATTTTGCCATATGAAAATTTAGGAAAAGGTGGTATAATATTATAAAAAGGAGGGAATTCCGTTTGACTGCACATAATCAATCGGTCGACGAGCTGCTCAAACAACTCGGCAGCAACGCACAGACCGGACTAACCGCCGAACAGGCGAAACAAAAATGGGAGCAGTTCGGCCCAAACAAGCTCAAGGAAAAGAAAAAGAAAAGCATTCTACAGCGTTTTCTGGATCAGTTTAAGGATGTTATGATCATCATCCTGCTGCTGGCAGCTGTTGTTTCTTTTATCGTGGTCTGCGTGGAAGCGCCGACCCACGGCTGGGGTGAGATCTTCGAGCCGCTGCTGATCGTCCTGATCGTTATTCTCAACGCCATCATGGGCGTCTATCAGGAGGGCAAGGCCGAAAAGGCGCTGGATGCTCTTAAGAACATGTCGGCGCCGCACGCACGGGTCATTCGTGACGGCGAGGAGAGGATCGTTGACGCCTCCCTGCTGGTACCCGGTGACATCATTCGTTTGGAAGCCGGTGACTTTGTGCCGGCCGATGCCCGTCTGCTGCACTCGGTATCGCTCAAGAGCGAAGAGTCGGCGCTGACCGGTGAATCGGTGCCATCTGAAAAGGAATACACGGCCGAGGTGGCCGAGGATGCGCCGCTGGGCGACCGCAGTAACATGGTCTTCTCCGGCTGTTCCATCACCTACGGCACCGCCACGGCCGTGGTTACCGGTACCGGTATGGAGACCGAGATGGGCAAGATCGCCAATTTGCTGGACAACGAGGGCGAGGGACAGACGCCGCTGCAGAAAAAGCTGGCGCAGCTGGGCAAATACCTGGGCTTCGTGGCCTTGGCGGCCTGTGCGGTCGTCTTTGTTGTTGGCATACTGGCAAACACGCCCGTGCTGGATATCTTCATGACCGCCGTTTCTCTCGCCGTTTCGGCTATTCCCGAAGGCTTGCCGGCCATCGTTACCATCGTTCTTTCGATCGGCGTACAGCGCATGGTTAAGAAAAATGCGCTCATCCGCCGTCTGCCCGCCGTTGAAACATTGGGCGGCGCTTCGGTCATCTGCTCGGATAAGACCGGCACGCTGACCCAAAACCGCATGACCCTGACCAAGGTCTATGTCGAGAGCACCAAATCCATTGAGGATGTCAGCCAAGACAACTCGGCCGACGCCCGTGCCCTGCTCAACTATGCTACCCTCTGCTGCGACGGCTCCGTGATTTTCGAAGATGGCAAGGAGCAGCACATCGGCGACCCGACCGAAACGGCCATTGTGGTAGCCGCTTATAAAAACGGCCTGACCAAGGACAGCCTGAATCAGACCTGTCCGCGTGTGGCCGAACTGCCCTTTGACTCCGACCGCAAGTTAATGACCACCGTCAATATGATCAACGGCAAGCCCATTGCCATTGTCAAGGGTGCTTTTGATATGATGGCGCCTCGCTGCATTGCCGGCGACATGCAGGCCGCCAAAGACATGACCGAGGAGATGAGCCGCAACGCCCTGCGTGTGCTGGCTGTGGCCTGCAAAACGCTCGATGCCGTTCCCGAAAATCCGACCAGCGAGGAGTTGGAGAAGGATCTGACCTTTATCGGTCTGGTCGGCATGATCGACCCACCCAGACCCGAAGCCAAGGTAGCCGTAGCCACCTGCCGCAAGGCCGGCATCAAGCCGGTCATGATCACCGGCGACCATGTCGTCACCGCCTCGGCTATTGCCAAGGAATTGGGCATCCTGGAAGAGGGCGACCGTGCCATTACCGGTGCCCAGTTGGATGGCATGAGCGAGGAAGAACTGGATGCGCAGGTTGAGAACATTTCGGTCTACGCCCGTGTATCGCCCGAAAACAAGATCCGCATCGTCAAGGCTTGGCAACGCAAGGGCCAGGTCCTGTCCATGACCCGTGACGGCGTTAACGACGCCCCTGCCCTCAAGGCTGCCGATATCGGTTGTGCCATGGGCATTACCGGCACCGATGTGGCCAAGGGCGCTGCCGATATGACCTTGACCGATGATAATTTCGCCACCATCGTCGATGCTGTGCGGGAAGGCCGAGGCATTTATGCCAACATCAAAAAGGTGGTCGGCTTCCTGCTTGGCACCAATATTGGTGAGATCGTTACCGTCTTCTTTGCCATGCTCTTGTGGCAGGTGTCGCCGCTGGCATCCATGCAGCTGCTTTGGATCAACCTGGTCACCGACTCGCTGCCGGCAATTGCGCTGGGTATGGAAGCGGTTGAAAATGATGTCATGGATAAAAAACCAAAACCCAAGAATGAAGGCATATTTGCTCACGGGCTGGGTGTTCGCATCGTCTTGCAGGGGTGCATGTTCGGCATCCTCTCGCTGCTCGCCTTCTGGATCGGCGGCAACTTTGATCCGGCTCACAATATGGCCTCCGGCCAGACCCTTGCCTTCCTTGTGCTGGCGCTCTCGCAGGTGGTGCAGGCCTTCAATATGCGTTCCGAACATTCGCTGTTTGATATCGGTCCCTTCACCAATAAGAAGCTAAACCTGTCGGTGTTGGTTTCCGTTCTGCTGGTGTTGGCGGTGCTCTTTGTGCCCGGTCTGAATTCGGCCTTTGATCTGGTTATCCTCGATTGGTGGAAATACCTGGTCGGGCTGGGGCTGGTGCTGGTTCCTTTGCTGGTGATGGAAGTCAGCAAACGGATGGGACTGATCAAGCCGCATCATCACAAATAAGAGGAAAGGACTTGTCAAATGACAAGTCCTTTTTTTATGCCGTAATGCTTAATATAGGCTTCTTCCATGGGGATCCATTCCTGCTCAAACCGATCGGCCAACTGCGGGTTGCGGCGGCGGATGCGGCGCATCTGTTCGTCGGGGTCGATATCGCAAAAGACGGTCAGGTCGGCGTAGTTGCCGAATTTAGGATGATGGCTGTAAGACCCTTCCACGATGCGGCGGCCGTGTGCGACCGTTTGATGATCACCCAGAGCCATTTGGCTGCAGTCAAAGCGCTGATAGGTAAAGGGCTGCCCGTCCTGCAGATGGGGCAAGACCTCTTGGATAAAGCGGTCGTAATCAATATTTCCGCCCGGCTGAGCCAGCCGTTCGGGGGTGCGAAGATGGGGCGGCAGGAAGAAATCGTCCATATGAATGACCGAGGCGCCGGTCACGGCGGCCAGGTCGGCGGCCAGTGTGGATTTGCCGGCGGCGGCACGGCCGTCAATGGCCGTGACCATGCCCATCCGCTCGAGAATGGGGATCAGCCGACACATGTGATGGGAAACCAGACGGTAGGCCGGTGCTTCGGCCTGACGATAGGTGGGGCTATGATGGACCGGCCGAGGATGACGCCGATAGTCTTCAATTTTCTCTTTTTCCTGCGGCATCAGACAGACAAGAGCATCCAGCCAAGGGTCGATGCTTTCCTTATGCCATTGGGATAAGGAAAAGAGGGCATAGAGCCACTCGGCGGGCAGGCCTTTTCCCTTCCATACATCCAGATACACCCGACAGACCTGATCGGATATCGCCTCGCACAGCAGGCCGTCCCGAGGGGGAACGGCGGCAAATTCCTCGTCAAAATACTGCCTGGTCGAGGCATTCATCAGATGCTCGGCGCCATTGGCGGCCTGGTAGCAATGTTTGATAAGATCCTGCGGGCAGATGGCAGGATGAGCCGCCATCTGCCCGCGCAGATAATCCAGTGGATTCATATTACACCAATTCAAAGGTATAGTTGATATATTTATGGAAATGTTCGCCCTGCTTAAGGACCGGCGAGGGGAAATCGGGACGGTTGGGGCTGTTGGGATGAATGGCCGGCTCGAGAGCGAAGCCACGGTAAGCGCCTATGTTTTCAGCCAAGCCCTGGCCGGTATAGAGTTGCAGCCCGGGCATATCGGTTTCGATGGTCATGCGTCCGCCGTCCTTTTCGCAGACGGCCGCCTTGCCCTGACCGTCCAGCACAAAGAAGGTATCGAAATCCTGCGCAATGGTGTGCGGGGTGCGGAAATCGTGAGCGCCCGATACCGGTACCGGATCGCCGACGGGGATCAGCTCGTCATCGACAGCCAAATAGGTGGAAGCGTTCATCCACAGGGTGGTATCGAGCGAGTGGCCGTTGCCGCCGACATTGAAATACATATGGGTGGTGGGAGCATAGAGGGTATCGGCATCGGTATCGGCATCAAAGTCGATGCGCAGTTGATCGTCGGTGACGGTGTAGGTCACGCTGGCCGAGAGATTGCCGGGGTAGCCGTTATCGCCGGCCGGCGAGGTGATGGCCAGAACCAGACTATTGGTTCCGACCGGCTGAGCCTTCCAGACACGGCTGTCGAAGGCATGCGGGCCGCCGTGAAGCTGGTTTTCGCCCTCATTGGCCGGCAGGACATACTCCTTGCCGTTGAGAGTAAAGCGGGACTTGGCGATGCGGTTGGCATAGCGGCCGATGATAGCGCCGACATAGTTGGGGCACTCCTGATACTCCTTGGGGGTGGCCAAGCCGACGCCGAACTCGCGACCGTCCAATTTAATGGAAAGCAGCACGGCACCCAAGGTCATGACCTCGACCGAAAGACGGTCGGAGGAGATGGTGTATTTTTCGTAGCCATAGAAATCAGTTTTTGTAATCATAATCCTTTTACCTCACATTATTTTTTACGGTACTGACGCAGATCCTTTCCTCGGAAGGGCAGGACCAAAAACTCACCCGATAGACGGGATACGATACTTTGGGAATACATTTCATTGATACGGTCGGCGTCGATATTGGTGCTGACGATCATGGGTTTACGCATATTGATGCGGTTGTTGATGAGGGTGTAGACGACCGACTCGGTGAACTGGGTGACCATTTCTGTGCCCAGATCGTCGATGATGAGCAGATCGCAGGAGTCGTATTTATCGAGATTGCGGTTTTCCTTATTGAACTTGACCGCTTCAAAATCGGCAACGATGTTGGCGATGCTGTCATAGACGACCGAGAAGCCTTTATCAATAACATGACGGGCCACGGCCGAGGATAAAAAGGTCTTGCCCACGCCGGTACCGCCGGTGAAGAGCAGGTTGCCCGATTTGTCGGAGAAGTTCTCGGCATAGTCCTTGACCCGATTGAAGATACGTTCCATACTCTTACGGATGCCGTCCTCTTCGGGATAGAGATCCAGTTTAAAGGTCTTAAAGGTCTGTTCCTCCATCAGTCTGGCCAGTTTGGTGCGAGAGGCGGCCTCTTTATTGAGCGCCTTGCGGTAGCAGGCGCACATTTTGCCCTGAATGAAACCCTCGTCGGAGCATTTGGAGCAGTGATATTTCAGTTCCAGATAGTCGACGGGGAAACCGCTTTGCACCAACAGTTCAGCACGGGCGGCCAGATGATCGACGGCAACGGCGCGGATCTCCTTTTTAGACGGAGCCTTTCCGCCGAAGGTCGAGGTGATCAGTTCCCGATACTTGCGAGAAAGCTCGGCATCGATGGCACGGATCTTGGGATCTTTTTTATAGGCTTCGGCACGGCGGCGCTCGAGGGCGGCCATGCTCTCTTCACGGCGGCGGCGAAATTGCTCATCGACCGTTTCTATGATGCTGATATCATAAGCCATCGCTTATTCCTCCTCCCCTTCGACCACCCAAAACGGAACGAAGAGGTCTTCTTTTTGTATGGTGATCTCACTGTTGTTCTTGAGTTTACGGCCGCTTTTCTTGGGTTTGGGCGAAGATGGCGGAGGTGTTTGATCTCTCATATCCTCGACGGTGCGACAGCCCGACTCATAACTGTTTTGCAATACCTTATTCATATAGGCAAAGCTGAGTTTGCCGGTGTTGTCGACCGATTGCTCAAAGGCGTAGACGATCTCCTCCACCCCGTAGCCCAACGAGTCGGTCCAGGTTGTAAGGAAATTGCGTTCCTTTGTGGAGAGGGCACGATCGATCCCCAGCGCCGATTTGACCCGACCTTCAACGGCACGGGCACGGCGCAGCGCCTCGATCTTATCGTTGGCCGCTTCGGCTGTGGTGATCCCCTCGTCGGCCCAGGCAGCGCCGGTGACATACATATACTGTGTACCCGTCTTGCCGGCCTCCTGGCAATATTCCAACAGCAAGGCGACCACCGAGGCGGGCAGGCCGATGGTATCGTATAGATTATAGATGGTGTTGATCTCGGAGGGCGAAAGGGTCTTGCTGCGGATACGCTCAGCCTGGGTGAACAGCTCGGACAGGGTGCGATCCTGGGTGGTCCGCAAAGCGATCGCATCACCCGAGAATACCGGCATGGCCGAGGATGATGGCTGAGCCGAGGCCAACATGAGGGTGGCACCGTTCTTACGCAGCACGCCGGTTTTGAGCCAATATTCCATAGACTCGGTCACCTTTTCCGGCGACAGGTTGCAGGCGGCGGCCAGCTCGGCATCGGTAACGCTGACATCCTCATGGCGCAACAAATACAGCAGCACCTTGAGCGCATCGCCGTCACAAGCGGTCAGGTGACGGTCGACCACGGCTGCCGGAATGACAACAAAATTTTTCAGCCCACCCGAGGCGAACAGATAGGATGCCATGCGTGTTCCTCCCATATATCCGATTTTTCACTTTTTTACTATATCACAAAAAAATTGTAAAAACAAGGGCAGTATCGCAAAAAACGAAAGCCAAACGGCGGCTCTGACGGTCGATGGCGGCAATTATACATTAATGAAGCATTTTTCTGCATAAAACCTAAAAAAATCCTTGACATTTCACCAGTGCGAGCGTATAATTGTCGCATATTTATTCATTGAGAGGCAAAAACATGACAAAGGTATTTATTGACGGCAGCGCCGGTACGACCGGGCTGCGCATAGAAGAGCGGTTGGCCGGCCGCAACGACATCACACTCATCAAACTGACCGAGGACAAGCGCAAGGATACGGCGGCACGCAAGGAAGCGCTCAATGGCGCCGATATTGCCTTTTTGTGTCTGCCCGATGCGGCGGCGGTGGAGGCGGTGTCGCTGATCGAAAATGAGCATACCGCCGTGATCGATACCTCGACTGCCCATCGTGTGCATCCCGATTGGGTCTACGGCATGGCTGAGCTGGACGGGCAGAGAGAGCGGATCGCCGCTGCACGGCGCATTGCCAATCCCGGCTGTCATGCCAGCGGCTTTATTGCCCTGGTCGAGCCGTTGGTGCGTGCCGGCGTCATCGCAACCGATACCCCGCTTACCGCCTTTTCGCTGACCGGCTATTCGGGCGGCGGCAAGAAGATGATCGCCGAATATGAGGCGGCCGACCGTGATCCTTTGCTTGGCGCACCACGCCAGTACGGGCTAAGCCAGACCCATAAGCACCTGCCCGAGATGGTCAAGGTGTGCGGCCTTGACAACCCTCCTGTCTTTTGCCCCATCGTCGGTGATTTTTATGCCGGTATGGAGGTCACGGTTGCCCTTCACGGTATTGACAAAAAGCGTGTGGAAGATGTATACTTACAAAGATATGCCAAAGGACTGATCCGCTTTGTGCCGGATGACAGTGAGATCGGGTTTTTATCGGCGTCGGCCTATGCCGGACGGGACGATATGACGGTCACGGTGCAGGGTAATGATGAGCGGCTGTTACTGGTGGCTCGCTTTGATAACCTGGGCAAGGGTGCTTCGGGTGCGGCTATACAGAACATGAATATCCTTATGGGTGTCGAGGAATCGAAAGGATTAGAAGTATAACATGAAAACGATCGCAGGCGGCGTGTGTGCCGCCAAGGGCTTTACCGCAAGCGGGATCCATTGCGGGATCCGCCACAACCGAACAAAACGGGATCTTTCCCTGATATACAGCAGCGTGCCGGCCACGGCCGCTGCCGTTTACACGACCAACCTGGTCAAGGGCGCACCGCTGACGGTGACCAAGCGCCACCTTGCCAACGGCGTGGCGCAGGCCGTCATCTGCAACAGCGGCAACGCCAACACCTGCAATGCCGACGGCATTGAGATCGCCGAAGCCATGAGCCGCATGACGGCCGAGGCTTTGGGCATCCAAGCCGACGATGTTGTTGTGGCCTCTACCGGCGTGATCGGCCAGCCGTTACCGCTTGAGCCCATTGCCGCAGGCATCCCCTCGCTGGCGGCAGGCTTAAGCAGCGACGGCTCGGATGCGGCCGCCGAGGGCATCATGACCACCGATACCGTCAAGAAAGAGATCGCCGTGGAATTTGAGATGGGCGGCAAGGCCTGTCGCATCGGCGGTATTGCCAAGGGCAGCGGCATGATCCATCCCAACATGGCCACCATGCTGGTCTTTATCACCAGCGATGTTGCTATCACCGCTCCCATGCTCCAAAAGGCACTTTCTCAGGACATCACCAACACCTTTAATATGCTCTCGGTCGACGGCGACACTTCGACCAACGACATGGTTACCGTGCTGGCCAACGGTCAGGCCGAGAACCCCGTCATTGACAGCGAGGGCGAGGATTTCGCCGCCTTCTGCAAGGCGCTCAACTCGGTGACCGTTTATCTGTGCCGTACCATTGCCGGTGACGGCGAGGGTGCGACCAAACTGCTCGAATGCAAGGTATCGGGTGCGGCCGATGAGAGAGTGGCCAAGACGGTGGCCAAGTCGGTCATCTGCTCTTCCCTCTTAAAGGCTGCCATGTTCGGCGCCGATGCCAACTGGGGCCGAGTGCTGTGCGCCATCGGCTATTCGGGTGCGAATATCGATGTCAATAAAGTCGGCGTTTGCTTTAGAAGCAACAAGGGCACGATCGAAGTATGCAAAAACGGTGCCGGTGTTGACTTCTCGGAGGAGAAGGCCAAAGAGATCTTGCTAGAGAGGGAGATCGAAATTTTGGTCACGCTCGATAGCGGCGAGAGTTCTGCCACCGCCTGGGGCTGCGACCTGACCTATGATTATGTAAAAATTAACGGAGATTACAGAACCTGATGAATCATTTTTCCAATGCTGAGCGCGCCGAGGTGCTGACCCAGGCGTTGCCGCACATCAAACGCTATACCGGCAAAGTGGTCGTTGTCAAATACGGCGGCAATGCCATGATCAATGAACATCTCAAGCAGCAGGTGATGGAAGACATCGTACTGCTTTGGCTGATCGGGGTCAAGATCGTGCTGGTGCACGGCGGCGGCCCGGAGATCAACGAGCTGATGGACAAACTGGGCAAAAAGCCCGAATTTGTTGACGGCCTGCGTGTGACCGACAAGGAAACGGTCGATATCGTGCAGATGGTGCTGGCCGGCAAGGTCAACAAGACGCTGGTCAACCTGCTGGAGATGAAGGGCGGGCGTGCCATGGGCATTTCGGGTATGGACGGACGGCTGATCGAGGCCAAGGTCAAGAACGAAAAGCTCGGCTATGTCGGGCAGATCACCAAGGTCAATATCCAGCCGGTCAAGGACCTGCTGGAGAACGGCTATATTCCCGTTATCTCCACCATCGGCTGTGACCGTGAGGGCAATGCCTACAACATCAACGGCGACACCGCCGCCGCCTTTATTGCCGGTGCGCTGGGCGCCGAGCGTCTGATCATGATGACCGATATTGCGGGCATCCTGCGTGACAAGGACGATCCGACCACTATCATCCCCACCATCACCCTAAGCGATGCCGAGCATCTGCAGGAGCAGGGCATCATCTCGGGCGGCATGATCCCCAAGGTCGATTGCTGCATCGAGGCCATTCATGAGGGCGTGCATTCGGTCATTATCATGGATGGCCGTGTCCCCCACTCGATCCTGATGGAATTGTTGACCGACGAAGGCGCCGGTACTATGGTGACGAAATGAAACAGATGGATAAAACCTATGTAGCCAACACCTATAAACGCTTCGATCTTGAGATCGTATCGGGCAAGGGGTCTTTGGTCTACGACGAAAAGGGCAAGGAATATATTGACATGGGCTCGGGCATCGGCGTGACGGCGCTGGGCCATGGCGATGAGGGCTGGAAAGCGGCGGTGATCGAACAGCTCGATCGGGTGTCGCACACCTCTAACCTCTACTACACTCACCCCTGCGCCCGCCTGGCCGAGCAGTTGTGCAAGCGCACCGGCATGAGCAAGGTCTTCTTTTCCAATTCGGGCGCCGAAGCCAACGAGTGCGCCATCAAACTGGCCCGCAAATACGCCGCCGAACACAAGGGGGCTGACTATAACACCATCATCACCCTCGAACAGAGCTTTCACGGCCGTACCTTAACGACGCTGGCCGCAACGGGGCAGGAGCATTTTCATCAACTCTTTCAGCCGCTGACACCCGGCTTTATTCATGTGCCGGCCAACGATCTGTACACCTTGAAGGTGGCCATTCGCAGCCGCAAGGTGGCGGGTATCCTGCTGGAATGTGTGCAGGGCGAGGGCGGTGTGCGTGCGCTGGATGCCGAGTATGTCAAGGGCGTGGCTGACCTGTGTGCCAAGGAAGACATTGTGCTGATGGTCGACGAGGTGCAAAGCGGCAACGGCCGCAGCGGCGCTCTTTATTCCTATATGAATTACGGCATCAACCCCGATGTGGTTTCCACCGCCAAGGGCTTGGCCGGGGGCTTACCGCTGGGCGCGACGCTGATGAGCCCGAAGATGGAATCGGTGCTGGGCTTTGGTGACCACGGCTCGACCTTCGGCGGCAATCCCATTGCCAGTGCTGCGGCGTTGCATGTGCTGTCCCGCATCGACGATGCGCTACTGGATGAGGTCAAGGCCAAGAGCCGATATATATTTGATACCCTGTCCGGTTGTCCGGGCGTGGAAGAGGTATCCGGCATGGGGCTGATGATCGGCATCAAGACGGTCAAGCCGGCGACCGAGGTACTCAAGGCCTGCATGGACAACGGGGTATTATGCCTGACGGCCAAGGATAAACTGCGTCTACTGCCGGCGTTGAACATCCCGATGGAACTTTTGGAAAAGGCAGTCAATGTCATTAGGAGTGCGGTATGTTAAAAGGAAGACATTTTCTGAAATTATTGGATTTCACCCCCCAAGAGATCGAATATCTGATCTGCCTGGCGGCTGATTATAAGGCCAAGAAGAAGGCGGGGATCCCCCACCGTGACTGCGAGGGCAAGAGCATTGCGCTGCTGTTTGAGAAGACCAGCACCCGCACCCGCTGCGCCTTTGAGGTGGCGGCGGCCGATCTGGGGATGCACCCGGTCTATCTCGACCCCAGCGGATCGCAGATGGGTAAAAAGGAGAGCATTCCCGACACGGCACGTGTACTGGGGCGTATGTTTGACGGCATCGAGTACCGTGGTTTTGGACAGGAGCTTGTGGAAGAGCTGGCCGCCTATGCCGGCGTGCCGGTTTGGAACGGGCTGACAAACGAGTTTCATCCGACCCAGATCCTGGCCGATTTTCTGACCATCAAAGAGCATTTCGGTTCCGTCAAGGGCAAAAAACTGGTCTACATGGGCGATGCCCGCTATAATATGGGCAACTCGCTGATGATCGGCTGTGCCAAGATGGGCATGCACTTTGTGGCCTGCGCACCCAAGGCCTATTTCCCCGATGCCCAACTGATCGCCTCGGCACAGGCCATTGCCGAGCAGACGGGCGCAACGCTCGACTTTTGCGAAGACCCCGCCACTGCCGTGGCCGGTGCCGATGTCATCTACACCGATGTATGGGTGTCGATGGGCGAGCCGGTCGAGGTATGGGAGGAGCGCATCCGTGACCTTTCCCCCTATTGCGTGACCAAGCAACTGATGGATATCGCCGGCCCGCAGTGCCGCTTTATGCACTGCCTACCCGCCTTCCATGATCGCAAGACCACCGTGGGCGCTGAGATGGGACATCGCTTCGGGCGGGATTGCATGGAGGTCACCGACGAGGTGTTTGAAAGTCCGCAGTCGATCGTCTTTGACGAGGCCGAGAACCGTATGCATACCATTAAGGCCGTTATGGCGGCAACTCTATAAAATGCGACAGCATGGTTTTTTTGCCATGCTGTCTTTTTTGCAATAGTGATTGAAAATTTACCATAAATATGCTATACTAAACGGGAATACTGTTTTAAGGATATGATCGATTTGAAGAAGATTGATGCAACGGTTCTGAAAGAGACCGGTTATATCGCAGTGGTGACTCTCATTCTCAGCGTACTGATGCAGTCCGTTTTCCTTGTCGTGGGCAAATGGGATGTTACGGTGCTGCTGGGGAATCTGCTCGGCGGCGTAGCGGCCATCGGCAATTTTTTTCTGATGGGACTTACGGTGCAGTCGGCACTTGGGCTGGAGGTCAAGGAGGCAAAAAACCGCATGAAGCTTTCGCAGATGCTTCGTACCCTGCTTCTGTTCGGCATTGCCGTTGTCGGATATGTCGTTTCGGTGTTTAACCTGCTTGCCGTGATCATTCCGTATCTGTTTCCGCGCATTGCGGTTGCCCTGCGTGCCGTTTCTGCTAAAAAACAGGGGTGAGGTGAACCAAATTGAAGAAAACAAGCCTCAAATTTAAGATCGTCGATATCTTCTATGTGGTGATGATGATCCTGCCGATCGTTGCGGGGATCGTACTGCAAGTGCTGACCCAGCCGGCATCGGAGGGCATTTCCATTACGGGTGCGAGAATTTATTTTACCGTTCCCCTGCCCATCCAGGACATGCCGATCACCGAAGCGCAGGTCAATTCGGCATTAGTTATTATCGTCATCCTCTTCTTCTGTCTATTCATCACCCACGGCATGACCGAAAAGATCGATCTGAAGCGGCAGCATTTTGCCGAAATGATCGTGGAAAAGATCGATTCGCTGGTACATGAGAACATGGGTGAATATTTCAAGGGGTTTTCACCGTTTATCATTGCCATTCTTGCCCTTTCGGCCTTCTCCAGTCTGATCACCCTGGTCGGTCTTTTTCCTCCGACCTCGGATATCAACATTGTCGGCGGCTGGGCGGTGCTGGTCTTTTTCCTGATCACCTATTACAAAATGAAATGCGGACCGATACATTATTTGAAGAGTTTTACCCAGCCGGTCGCATTGCTTACCCCCATCAACCTCATCAGCGAGATCGCAACGCCCGTTTCCATGGCCTTCCGTCATTACGGCAATGTGCTCTCAGGTACGGTAATCTCGGTGCTGTTGGGCTCAGCACTGGCCGGACTGTCATCCATGGTGCTGGGTAATCTGCCGGGGGTTTTGGCCGATATTCCGCTGTTTCGGGTGGGTATTCCCGCTGTTATGTCCCTGTATTTTGACATTTTCAGCGGATGTTTGCAGGCCTTCATTTTCGCCATGCTGACCATGATGTATGTGTCAGGCGCATTCGACATGGAAGCCTATCAAAAGAAAAAAGCACGACGCAAGAAACGATCCTGAGCTCTTGCCGTGTATATAAAATAAAGAAATTTTTTGGAGGAAAAAGAAGATGGAACTCGCATTAGGTATTATTTTAGGTTGCTGTGCACTGGGCGCAGGCTTGGCCATGATCGCCGGTATCGGCCCCGGTATCGGTGAGGGCAATGCTGTTGCCAGCGCTTGTGAAGCCATCGCCCGTCAGCCGGAGAGCAAGGGCTCGGTAACGACCACCATGCTCATGGGCTGCGCCATTGCCGAGACGACCGGCCTTTACGCCCTGGTTATCGCCATTCTTCTGATCTTTGTTGCACCTAACATCCTTGTTGATATCCTTGTTGCAACAATGCAGGCATTCTAATTTTGTTCCGCTCATCGGAACGTCGGAGTGAAAAGGTATGCAAAATTTAGACGTTATTTCGGCAAATCTATGGCTGATGCTCGTCTCTCTCGCAAACCTCGTTTTGGTCTTTTTGATCGTAAAGAGGTTTTTGTATAAGCGTGTCAAGGCCATGCTTGCCGCACGTCAGGCCGCCATTGAGAGCGATTATGATGCCGCCGCCCAGGCCAAAGAAGAGGCTTATGCGGATAAAATGCAATATGAAGAGAAACTGCAGGCTGCCAAGGCGGAGGCTGATGAGGTCATCCAGTCGGCGGTCAATCTGGCTAACGAGCGTGAAAAGGAAATTATCGCACAGGCCAGAAGCAAAGCAGACGGCATTGTCCGTCAGGCGGAAAACGAGGCTGTCCTAACACGCAAAAAGGCAGAGGCTGCCGTTAAGAAGGAAATTGTTGAAGTTTCTTCTCTTCTCACCGAAAAGATGCTCGAGCGTGAGATGACGGATGCCGATCATCAGCGACTGATCGATTCCTTTATCCAAGAGATAGGTGATCCCGATGATGCAGACTGAGCGTGAATATGCCGAGGCCTTATTTGCCCTTGCCATAGAAGAGCAGGCCGTAGATGCCTATCGGCAATCGATCGGCACAGTCAAGCAGCTTTTTGCGGAGAATCCCGAATATGCGGAGTTTCTCGCCTCGCCCGCTATTCCCTTAAGTGAGCGGCTACAAGCCATCGATGAGGCTTTTGAGGGTCGAGTGCCCGACTATGTCCTCTCCTTCCTCAAGGTGATCTGCGAAAACGGCAGGGTTCGCACGCTCACAGGCTGTATTGACGAATTTTCCAAACTTGCCATCTCCTATTCGGACATGGCCGTGGCAACCATCTATTCGGCCGTAGCACTCAGTGACCGGCAAAAAGAGGGCATCTGCCAAAAACTTAAATCGCTGACCCATAAACATATTGACCCCATTTACCTGGTGGACCACTCGCTCATCGGCGGATTGAAGATCGAGGTTGACGGAAAGACCTTTGACGGCAGTATCAAGCACCGACTAGGCGAGATTAAGGATGTGATGAACGCATGAACCGACCCGAAGACATCAGCAATATCATTAAAAATCAAATCAAACATTATAAGGCTAAGATCGACATGACCGAAACCGGCCAGGTCATCCTCGTCGGTGACGGCATTGCCCGTGTTTACGGCCTGCGTAACTGCATGGCAAACGAGTTGCTGGAGTTTGATGACGGCAGCTTCGGCGTGGCACAGAATCTGGAGGAGGAGACCGTTTCGGTCGCCGTGCTTTCGGATAAGGATCATATTCGTGAGGGCTCCGGCGTGCGCCGCACCGGCAAGGTCTTGTCGGTTCCCGTGGGTGAGCATCTGCTCGGCCGCGTTGTCAACGCCCTGGGCGAGCCCATTGACGGCAAGGGACCCATCGAATACAGCGGCACCCGTCCGGTCGAATCGGAAGCCCCCGGTATCATTGAAAGAGAAAGCGTAAGCGTACCGCTGCAGACGGGCATCAAGGCGATCGACAGCATGATCCCCATCGGCCGTGGCCAGCGTGAGCTGATCATCGGCGACCGTCAGACAGGCAAGACCGAGATCGCCATTGACACCATAATCAATCAGAAGCATACGGGCGTTATCTGCATTTATGTTGCTATCGGCCAGAAGAGCACCTCGGTGGCTCAGTTGGCCAGCGAGCTGTTGCGCAACGGTGCCATGGAATACACCACCATCGTTTCAGCCAGTGCGGCCGAAAGTGCGCCTTTGCAGTATATTGCCCCCTACAGCGGCTGTGCGATGGCCGAATATTTCCGTGAACAGGGCAAGGATGTTCTCATTATCTATGATGATCTGAGCAAGCATGCCGTTGCCTACCGTGCCCTCTCCCTGCTCATTCGCCGTCCTCCCGGACGTGAGGCCTATCCCGGCGACGTATTCTATTTACACTCCCGGCTTCTGGAGCGTGCCGCTTGCGTGGCAAAGGAATACGGCGGCGGCTCGATCACGGCACTGCCGATCATCGAAACGCAGGCGGGCGATGTTTCTGCCTATATTCCCACCAATGTTATTTCCATCACCGACGGACAGATCTTCCTGGAGACCGAACTTTTCCATGCGGGCATTATGCCGGCCATCAACCCCGGCATCTCGGTCAGCCGTGTCGGCGGCTCGGCGCAGCTTAAGGGCATGAAAAAGGTTTCGGGTGAACTGAAACTGCTCTATTCGCAATATCGTGAATTGCAGTCCTTTGCGCAGTTTGGCAGCGATCTGGATGCCGACACCAAGGCACGACTGGCCTTGGGCGAACGGATCGTTGAGGTGCTCAAGCAGGGCAGAAATGCGCCGGTGCGTGTCGGCTGTCAGGTCGCCATCGTTTACGCCGTGACCAAGGGATATCTCAACGAGATTCCCGTTTCGGATGTTCACGAATATGAAAAGAGCCTGTTTGCCAAGCTGGAAAATGAAAACGGCAAGTGGCTCGAGCGGATCGAAGCCGGCTATTTTGATGAGCAGGACGAGGAAGCTCTTAAGTCTGTTCTCGCCCAAATGCAGAGGTAATTTGCCATGTCACAGAACGCAAAAACCCTGCGTGTGCGCATCAAGAGCGTCAACTCGACCATGCAGCTGACCAACGCCATGGGGCTTGTTGCCTCGTCAAAAATACGGCGTGCCAACGAGGCCATGTTCAATGGCAGGGACTATGCGGCGGCACTGGACGAGGTCCTTTCGATCCTCACCGCCGACCGTGACAGTTCGAGAAGCCCGTATATGGCCCAGCGGGAATCGGCAAGAACGAGAATGATCGTGATCGCCGGTGACAGAGGTCTGGCCGGCGGGTACAATGCGAATGTTTTTCGTTTGGCGGCACAATACCCGGATGCCGAGTTTATTGCCATCGGCAAGAAGGCCTGCGATAAATTCGGCCAGCCGCTCCTCTCGTCCGAGCATTATTCCTTTGACGATGCGGCAAGGCTTGCCGATAAACTTTGCACGGATTTTGCCGAAGAAAAGTTTGATCGGCTGGGCATCCTGTCAACACGGTATCATTCGGTCATGAGCCAGGAAGCCCACATCCGTTGGATATTACCCTTTCAAAAAAGCGAAAAAACCAATGCGGCAGGAATCGTCTTTGAGCCTGACCATCTGACGGTGCTTAACCATATTGCCCGTGAATATGTAGCGGGGATGATCACCGTTTGTGCACGGGAAAGCTTTGCCAGTGAGGTGTCAGCGCGCCGCATGGCTATGGATTCCGCCAGCAAAAACGCCCAGCAAATGATCCATGATCTTCAGCTGGAATACAACCGTGCCAGACAGGGTGCCATCACTCAGGAAATCACGGAAATCGTTGCCGGCAGCGGCAACTGATACGAGGTGACAGAATTTTGGAAAAGACAGCAATCGGAAAGGTAACTCAGGTCATGGGGCCTGTCGTTGACGTACGGTTCAACGAGGGCGAACTACCCATGATCCATAACGCACTGACCATTCGCATCGGTGAGCGGGTGCTGACCGTTGAGGTGGCTCAGCATATCGGCGATAACACCGCCAGATGCATCGCCATGGCCTCGACTGACGGCCTGCAGCGGGATGTGGATGTAACCGATACCGGCTCGCCCATCCGTGTGCCCGTCGGCCGAGAAACGCTGGGACGGATCTTCAATGTTCTCGGTGACGCCGTGGATAATCAGCCCAATCCCGAGACCAAGGAACGCTGGAACATTCATCGCAGTGCGCCCGATTATGACGAACTGGCCACAAGTGCCGAGATCTTTGAGACCGGCATTAAGGTCATCGACCTGATCTGCCCCTATTCCAAAGGCGGTAAGATCGGTCTGTTCGGCGGCGCCGGCGTTGGCAAAACGGTTCTGATCATGGAACTGATCAACAACATCGCCAAGCAACACGGCGGCATTTCGGTCTTCACGGGTGTCGGCGAGCGTACCCGCGAGGGCAATGACCTGTATAACGAAATGAAGCAGTCGGGCGTTTTGAATAACACCGCCCTGGTTTACGGTCAGATGAACGAGCCGCCCGGAGCCAGAATGCGAGTCGGCCTGTCTGGTCTTACCATGGCCGAGTATTTCCGAGACACCGAGGGGCAGGATGTGCTGCTCTTTATCGATAATATTTTCCGTTTCACCCAGGCAGGCTCTGAGGTTTCGGCTCTGCTTGGGCGTATGCCCTCGGCCGTTGGCTATCAGCCGACGCTGGCCACCGAGATGGGTGCGCTGCAGGAGCGCATCACCTCGACCAAGAAGGGCTCGATCACATCCATCCAAGCCGTCTATGTCCCGGCTGATGACCTGACCGACCCGGCGCCGGCCACCACCTTCGCACATCTGGATGCCACGACCGTTCTGGCCCGCAGCATTGCCTCGCAGGGTATTTATCCGGCCGTTGACCCGCTGGAATCGACCAGCCGCATCCTCTCCCCCGACATTGTGGGCAAGGAGCACTACGAGGTCGCAAAGGAAGTACAGCGTATTCTCCAGAGATACAAGGAATTGATGGATATCATTGCCATCATGGGCATGGATGAACTTTCCGACGAGGACAAAATGCTGGTTTCGCGCGCCAGAAAGATCCAGCGTTTCCTCTCTCAGCCCTTTGATGTTTCGGAGAAGTTCACCGGCTTTAAGGGCAAATATGTGCCCATTGCCGAAACCATCCGTGGCTTTAAGGAGATCATAGAGGGCAAGCATGACGACCTGCCCGAATCGGCCTTCCTTTTCGTCGGCACCATTGACGAGGCCGTAGAAAAGGCCAAGAAAGCGTGACGGCATGAATACATTTAAACTGACCGTTGCCTCGCCCGACGGAAATAAGTTCTGCGGCGATGCGGTCAAAATTCAGCTTCGCGGCACCGAGGGCGAGCTGGCCATCATGGCCGGACACATTCCCTTTGTGACCTCTGTGGTCCAGTGCCCGTGTGAGATCTGGCTGGAGGACGGCACCAGCATGACCGCCACCACCGACGGCGGCCTGCTCAGTGTCGGTACTCAGTCGGTCGTCCTGCTTTCAGGCTCTTTCACCTTTGATGACTAAATAGAAAAAGCAGACTCTTACGAGTCTGCTTTTTTACTGCTCGGATGCTGCCCAGTTGACAATATCCATAAGTTTTTCAACAACATCCTTCAAAATATCCAATTCACATTCATCTTTTATTGTCATCTCGTAATAAAGAATGTTTCTCGCTGCGTCCTGCAAGCCCCAGCACGCCGTGAACAAAAACATGGCATCGTTGCTCATTTCATCATATTGGCCTCGATTTTTCTCCAGGAACCCCTTGATTGTGAGGTGACACGCCAATATATCCGCCTGCAACGCCTCCTATTCTTCGGGATCTTCATGATACGCCGATGTTCTTTTCATCTTCCGAATGATTGTCCTAAGCCGGCTTGCGAACGTCTTTACCTCTCTTTTTACCGTTTAGATTTCCATACTGATCTTCTTTCGAAATAAAAAAGTGCGACAACCGAAGTTATCGCACCGAAAAGCACAAACCCCCGATTGTCGCCAAACAAAACCCAAGTTAAATGCAGGACTTGCCGTACACAATAATCTTGTGGGAATTTGTGTTTTTACCAAATTCGCAAAATTATTGTATGCAACAAGAATAAAGATAATTCTTTGGTGATCATTATCCTACATTTTATTTATTAAGTTTTGTTTGGCTCTTTTATTTTATCACAAAGCGAAAAATCTATCAAGAGCACCGGACAAATTTTCAAAAAAAGAGGGATAGCCTCAGCTATCCCTCTTTCTCAATTCTCCATAAATCGCTTGATCGCATCAAAGGATTCGTCCGAAATATCATGCTCGATCTTGCAGGCGTCCTCGGCGGCCGTCTTCTCACTCACGCCCAATTTCATCAGGCAGGCAGTAAGCAGTTGATGCCGCTCCAAAATCTTCTGCGCCGTCTGCTCTCCCGTTTCGGTCAAAGTGATAAAGCCGTCCTTATCGACCAGAATGAACTGCCCTTCTTTGAGCAGACCCACGGCACGGCTGACGCTGGGCTTGGAATAACCCATGTCCTCGGCGATATCGATCGAGCGCACCTTTTTGCCCTTCTGGGACAGGCGCAAAATAGTTTCCAGATACATCTCGCCCGATTCCTGAATCTTCATGTCTATCGCCTCCTTTTCCTATAGCATACCATGAATCCCCTTTTTTGGCAAGACAAAAACTTTTTTCAAAAATCGACAAAAAAATATTGACAAACCTTTCCTGCGTGATTATAATATTACCGTAGTTAGCATACGCTAACCAGAGGAGATATGAGCGATGAATACATTGAAAGATCTGAAGATCGGCAAGACGGCCAAGGTCGTCAAGGTGCATGGCGAGGGCGCAGTACGCCGCCGCATTATGGACATGGGCATCACCAAGGGCGTTGACATCTATCTGCGCAAGGTAGCCCCGCTGGGTGACCCGATGGAGCTGACGGTGCGAGGCTATGAATTGTCTATCCGCAAGGAAGATGCGCAGATGATCGAAATCGAGTAATTTATTTTTGCGACGCGGTTAGCGTAGGCTAACAAGGAAGGAATACTATGGAAATCAAGATCGCCCTGGCGGGCAACCCCAACAGCGGAAAGACCACCCTGTTTAACGCCTTGACCGGCATGAATCAGTATGTCGGCAACTGGCCGGGTGTTACGGTAGAAAAAAAAGAGGGCAGAATCAAGCATCACGAAGAAGTGACACTGATCGACCTGCCCGGCATCTATTCCCTCTCCCCTTATACTTTGGAAGAGGTGGTGGCACGCAATGTGCTCATCGACGAGCGCCCCGATGCCATTCTGAATATCGTGGATGGTACCAATCTGGAGCGCAATTTATATCTGACCACCCAGCTGATCGAGGTGGGCGTTCCTGTCGTCATTGCCATCAACATGATGGATGTGGTGCGTCGCAACGGCGACAGCATTCAGATCGACGAGCTGTCCCGCCGCTTGGGCTGCCCCATCATCGAGATCTCGGCACTGAAGAATACCGGCATTGAGGAAGCGGCGAAGGCGGCTGTCTATGCCGCCACGCAGGGCAAGGCCGAGCCTCGGCACATCTTCTCGGGCACGGTGGAGCATGTGCTGGCTCACATTGAGGAGGCGGCCATCCACGACCTGCCCGATGAGGAGCAGCGATGGTATGCCATCAAACTCTTTGAGCGTGACGATAAGGCCATTGAAAAATTGGCGATCTCCCCCGATGTGCTGGCGCATATCGAGCAGGATATCGTGAAGATGGAGCAGAAATTTGATGATGACGCCGAGAGTATTATCACCAATGAACGATATCTGTATATCGACTCGATCCTGCAGGGCTGTTTTAAGAAAAAGAGTCTGACCCGCATCAGCATGTCGGATAAAATCGACAAAGTGGTCACCAACCGTTGGCTGGCTCTGCCTATTTTTGCGGTAATCATGTTTATCGTCTACGCTATTTCCATCGGCACGGTGGGCGATTGGACGGTTGGCTTTATGAATGACACCCTCTTTGGCGAATGGATCATTCCGGGTGCGGAAAATCTGCTTAGTAACTGGGGTGTTGCGCCTTGGCTGGTCAGCCTGATCACCGAGGGGGCTTTGGGCGGCATTGGTGCGGTGCTTGGTTTTGTGCCTCAAATGCTGATTTTGTTTTTGCTGTTGTCCTGTTTGGAGGACTGCGGCTATATGTCACGTGTTGCCTTTATTATGGATCGGCTCTTCCGCCGCTTCGGGCTGTCGGGTAAATCCTTTATTCCCATGCTCATTGCCACCGGCTGCGGTGTGCCGGGCATCCTGGCCTCCCGCACCATTGAGCAGGACCGTGACCGCAAGATCACCATCATGACCACCGGTTTTATCCCCTGCGGTGCGAAAATGCCAATCGTTGGTCTGCTGGCCGGGGCCCTCTTCGGCGGCAGCGCCTGGATCGCCACCTCCGCCTATCTGCTGGGCATTGGCGCTGTGATCATTTCGGGTATCATTCTTAAGAAGACCAAGCCCTTTGCCGGCAACCCCGCTCCTTTTGTCATGGAACTGCCGGCCTATCATGCGCCCCAGCCCAAGAACGTGCTTCGTGCCACCTGGGAGCGTGGATGGGACTTTATCAAACGTGCCGGCACCGTTATTTTTGCCGCCAGCGTGATCATTTGGATCCTGAACAATATCACGGTCAACGGCGCATCCATCCTCAATCATATCGGATCGGTTTTGGCCTGGCTCTTTGCGCCGCTGGGCTTTGGCTATTGGGAGGCGGCGGTGGCCACTGTGCTGGGCCTAGTCGCCAAAGAAGAGGTGGTCGGCGTTTTCGGTGCGCTGGGCAGGGGTACGGCCGAGCAGGCCTTTGCCACCATTTTCGGCGGCAATCAATTAGCCGGCTTCTCCTTCCTCTCCTTTAATCTGCTGTGCGCCCCTTGCTTTGCCGCCATGGGCGCTATCAAGCGCGAGATGAACAACGGCAAATGGACGGCCTTTGCCATCGGTTATATGTGCGTGTTTGCCTATGCCGTATCGCTGATGATCTATCAGTTCGGCGCCTGGTTTATCGGTGCGGGCAGCATCATCGGCACGGTGGTTGCGGCTGCCGCCGCCCTTGTATTAGGCTATTTCCTGCTGCGTAAGAATAAGTTTGTAAAAAAGGTGTAACTATGACCTATATTGTTGCCGGTCTTGTTGCGGCGGGCGTTATTGCCGTCATCGTCAATGAGATCAAAAAAAGAAAAAGCGGCAAAGGCTCTTGCGGCTGCGGCTGTCAAGGCTGTGCGATGAAAGACCAATGCCACAAATAAAGCAAGAACCCCTGCGGGGGTTCTTGTTTTTATGGGCAAATTAGGATATAATGGTAGTTAGCATGAGCATTTCTCGACACTTACGGTAGATGCCCACCGCATCACCGATCGGCAGCGGGTTTTGCCCCCTGCCCATCTCAACGGTAAAGCCGGGGCGGTTCAGGGTAGCGCAGAACCAATCCTTGGCCCCACGGCAGGAGGCGATCCCCTCGGGAGAACTGACGGCATAGCCGCTGGCCTTGGCCAAAATATGAGCCATAGCCAAAGACTGAGGGCCTGCGTGATAGATCTCCTCGCCCTGGGTGTGGAAGGCATAGAGAAGGTCGATGTTCTCGGTCAAGATATAATCACGTAGGGCGGCCGTTTCGGGCTCGGAAAAGGGATATTTACCGCCGTAGCGGGTGGGCGACGGGCCGCAGATGTCCAGATCCCTCTCCATGGCCTTGCCTCGGGCAAAATCGGCGTCGAAATTATGATTGAGGTCGACACCACGATCGTTGGCCTGCCAGTGGGTAAAGTCCTCACCGTCATTGAAAAAGCATAGTCGGGCCCGATCCGACGGGTCGATGCGACCCAAGGCGATCTCGGCACCGTCGGGATTGAGCAGTGGCAGGATGTGCAACTGTGCCTTATACAGGGCATGCTCACAACGAATGGCGCAGATCTCACGGCAACTCAGCAGATCATAAGCAAAGCGCAATAACACAGCGCCCGCCACCGTTTCGGTGGCGTGGGTCGAGCATAGGTATAAGATCTTGCGCTTGCCCTGACCCAGTTTCAACACCGGCAGATCACGACCCTTGACGCTTTGGCCGATCACCTGTTTTTTTGCACCCAAGGCGCATAACTGCTCACATAACTGCATGGTATACGCATAGTCTAGTACTTTTTTACCAAAATTTTGCATCAAATCACCCCCTAAACATTATGAAGGGATGGCATCAATTATGGATAAAACCGAAAAAACGATAACCAGCCAAACAGTATTTGACGGCCGAGTCATCCGTGTTAAGCACGACCGTGTCCTGTGCCCCAACGGGCAGGAGTCGATGCGGGAGATCGTCGAGCATCGTGGCGGCGTGGCCGTGCTGGCCCGCACCGAGGCCGACGAGATCTATCTGGTGCGGCAGTATCGGTATGCGCTGGGCGAGGAGTTGTGGGAGATCCCGGCCGGCAAGTTGGAAGAGGGGGAAGAGCCCGACACCGCCATCCGACGTGAGTTGGAGGAGGAGATCGGCGCAGTGGCCGGGCGCCTACGCTCTTTGGGCTATATCATCCCCACCTGCGGCTACTGCTCGGAAAAGATCCACCTTTACCTGGCCGAGGACCTGACCTACACCGCCACCCATCCCGATCCCGATGAGTTTCTGGACATTGTGCGACTGCCCCGCACCGAGGTGTTGGACCGATGCCGCCGTGGCGAGATCCGAGACGCCAAGACGATATGCGCTCTCATGCGTGCGGAGGAATGGCTATGAAATGGTTGTCCTTAACCGATAAAAAGCCGTGGCAACAGTACCTGACCGTCTTTATCGCCGCCTTCGTGTTGATGCTGGCCATCCTACTGCCCTTCGTGCTGATGGATAACGGCCATTTCATCTACATCGGCGATTTCAACTGCCAGCAGATCCCCTTTTATATTGAGGCCAACGAGTCGATCCGAAATGGGGAATTGATGTGGAACTGGAACACCGATTTGGGCTCCAATTTCATCGGCTCGTATGCCTTTTATCTGATCGGCAGTCCCTTTTTCTGGCTGACGCTCCTATTGCCGATGGAGTGGGTGGCCGGCTCGATCCCCTTCCTGATCGTGCTCAAGACGGCGGTAGCCGCAACGACGGCTTACGGATTTCTCAAGCGTTTTCTGAAAAGCCGTAATTTTGCCTTTATCGGCGCACTGCTCTACGCCTTTTCCGGCTTTTGCTTTTATAACATCTTCTTCAATCATTTCCATGATATCATTGCCTTTTTCCCGCTCCTGCTCATTGGCTTGGAAAAGCTGCTGAGCGAGAATAAGAAGGGCTTTTTGTGCTTTGCCGTTTTTCTCAATGCCCTGACCAACTATTATTTCTTTGTGGCCGAGGTCGTTTTTGTTGCCATCTATTTCTTTGTACGAGTGCTGACCAAGGGCTGGCCGCAGCTCAATTTCAAGCGGCTGTGCTCGCTGGCCTTTGAGTGCGTGGCGGGGTTTGCCCTGGCCGCCTTTGTGGTACTGCCGGCGGTGCTGACCACCCTGCAGATCGACCGAGCCTCCACCCATTTAGAAGGCTGGGCGCTCATCACCTACTATGAGGTGCAGCGACCCTACCAGATCTTGCAAGCCTTTTTCCTGCCGCCTGAGATCTGCTCAGCGCCCAATGTTTTCCCCGATGCGGGCGCTAAATGGAGTTCGGTGACGGCCTGGCTGCCGCTGTTCGGCTTTACCGGCGCTATGACCTGGCTGCGCCGCCGTCCCCGTGATTTCTTCTCGCATCTGAGCGTCATCCTGTTTGTAATGGCCTTTGTGCCGGTGCTCAACTCGATGTTCCAGCTCTTTTCCAATAACTATTACACCCGCTGGTTTTTCGCCTTTGTGCTGGTCCTGGCGCTGATAACCATGAAAGCAGTAGAGGAGTGTTCCTGGAAGGAATGGAAATGGGGCATTGGCATCACCGCCCTGATCTCGCTTGGGTTGTGCCTACCGCAAGCGCTCATCTACAACAAGGAGACCGAAGCGTTGGGGCTCTCCCCCAACCTGCCCCTGCTCTATGCCCACATCGCCATCACGGTGGCGGGGTTGCTGATCGTCTTCTTTATCATGCGCTATACCCATAAGCACAAGGAGGATATTACCCCCATACTCAGCGTGGTGCTGGCTTGTTATCTGCTGCTGTTTGGCCTATTTTATGTCGGCACCTCCAAGGCGTCCTCCTCCATCACCAACCATGCCCAATATGTCGAGCGCAATATCGAGGGACGGGAGCGAATGACCACCGTTTTGCAAGACGGCGAGCGCATCGACACCGTCAATACCGAGACCAATGCCGGCATGTACTGGAATATGCCGACCATACGTGCCTTCCATTCGGTCGTGCCGGGATCCATCTTTGATTTTTATCATAACATTGGGCAAAAGCGGGATGTTAACACCGAGCCGCCGCTGATCAACGACGCTCTGCACTCTCTGCTGAGTGTGCGCTATCTCTTTGACGGCGACACCACCGAGCAGACCACCTATCATAACTACACCTATTCCCACACCGATAACGGCAACCATGTCTATGAATTTAACTATCATATTCCCATGGGCTTCTCCTATGACCGTTACCTGACACGCAGTGAGCTGGAGGAGAATTTCATCGAGTCGTCACGAGTCTATCTGATGCTCAACACCCTGGTGGTGGAGGATGAGCAGGCGGCGGCGCTGGATTTTATGGAAAAAGAGCAGCGTACGGCATTGACGGCCGGTATGCTGGATATGGAAACGGTGGTGGCACAACGACGCACCCGCACGGCCGAAAATTTCACCTACACCCCAAACGGCTTTACCTGCCATTTTGCCTGTCAGGGCAAGCAGGTGGTCTTCTTCTCGGTGCCCTATGAAGATGGTTGGCGGGCAACCGTCAACGGCCAGGATGCCCGGATCCTGCGGGTCAACCTGGGATTTATGGCGGTGGTGTGCGAAGAGGGCGACAATGAGATCGAATTTACCTTTGTGACACCGGGGCTCAAGAGCGGCTTTGTTGCCGCCGGGATTTCGGCCGCTGCCATTGCGGTCTATTTGGGGTATGACTATGGGATCATCCGCAAACGGAAAAATGCCGAAAACCTGCGGCGAATGGCGGCGATTGCACAAAAAAGCCTTGATTAAAGTGTCCTGATAAGGTATAATATGTAGTTGAAAGAAAAACTTTTTATTTGAGGAGGAAATGAACATGATCATATCTGGAAAATCCGTCCTGCTGGATGCCCAGCGTCGCGGCTATGCCTGCGGTGCCTTCAACTTCAACAATATGGAATTTTTGCAGGCCATCATCCAGGCCGCCGAAGAGGAGCAATCTCCCGTTATCGTGCAGACCACCGAGGGTGCTATTCGCTATGCCGGCATTGAGTATCTGGCACAGCTGTTTCAGGTTGCCGCTGCCAAGGCTACGGTGCCTGTTGTTTTGAACCTGGATCACGGCCTTAAATATGAAACCACCGTTAAGTGTCTGCGTAACGGCTGGACCAACGTTATGATCGACGGCTCTTCCAAGCCCATCGAGGAAAACATTGCTCTGATCAAGAGCGTTTGCGCTCCCGCCCATGCCGCCGGCGTTTCGGTCGAGGCTGAGCTGGGCAAACTGGTCGGCATTGAAGATGATGTTCAGGTCGAGGAGAAGGATGCCGTTTACACCAACCCCGCCGAGGCCGCTTATCTGGTCGAGCAGAGCGGCGTAGATTCGCTGGCTGTTGCCATCGGTACAGCTCACGGCAAGTACAAGGGCGAGCCCAAGCTGGACTTTGACCGTTTGGCCGAGATCCGCAAGGCCGTTTCGGTGCCCCTGGTTCTGCATGGCGCTTCGGGCGTATCCGAGGAGCAGATCAAGAAAGCCATCTCCCTGGGCATCTGCAAGATCAACATCGACACCGACCTGCGCGTGGCCTTTACCGACGGCATCAAGAAGGTCTTCAACGAAGATCCCGAGCAGTTCGATCCCCGCAACTACTGCGGTCCCGGCCGTGCCGCCATCGTTGAGGTGGTCAAGAAGAAGATGCGTCTGTTTGGCTCGTCGGGCATGGCTGCCGGCTTCAAGGCTGAGTAATTCATGAATATTACGCTCGAAGCCGATTACGCATTGCGTATCGTCTATGTCTTTTCCTGCAACAATGTCAAGACCGACGCACCGACCTTATCCGAGCGCATCGGCGTGTCGCTGCGGTTTACCTTGAAGATCCTGCGCAAGCTGCTGCTGGCCGGCATCGTACGTTCCTACAAGGGCAAATCGGGCGGCTATATGCTGGCCAAAGAGCCGGCGCAGATCTCGATGTACGATGTGATCACAGCCATTGAGGGAGAGATCCCGGTCAATCGCTGCACCTGCAAGGATTACGAGTGCGGTCATCCTGATGTCAAGCAGGGGCTTCCCTGCCCGGTGCGCCATGTCTTTATTGATATGGCCGAGGATCTGCGTAAGCGCTTGGGTGCCATCAATTTCCAACAGGTGGTTGACGGTACGGCAAAATATTAAATAAAAAGCGCCGATTTCGGCGCCTTTTCTTTAGGAGATACCATGAAAACAAAAAAATTGTGGACCCTTTTTTCCACCTTTTTTAAGATCGGCGCCTTTACCTTCGGCGGCGGCTATGCCATGATCCCGCTCATTCAGCGAGAGGTGGTGGAAAAGCATGGCTGGGCGACCGAGGATGATATCCTTGAGATCCTGGCCATTGCCGAATCGACGCCCGGGCCCATTGCCATCAACTCGGCCACCTTTATCGGCAGCCGTGTGGCGGGATTTTGGGGCTCAGCCTGCGCCACGCTGGGTGTGGTGCTCCCCTCCTATCTGATCATCACCGTCATCGCCCTGGTGCTGCGCAATTTCCTGCATTACGACCCGGTACGCTATGCCTTTTTCGGCATTCGCGCCGGTGTGCTGGCGCTGGTGCTCAAGTCGCTGTGGACGATGGCCAAAAAATGCCCCAAACAGGTGCTGGCCTATGCCATTGCTGCAGCGGCGTTGCTGGTGTCAGCTCTGTTTGATATCAATGTCCTGTTTATCATCCTGGGTGCGGCTACACTGGGCATCGTCACCTCGCTGATCGGGGAAAGGAGGGCAGGCAAATGATCTTTCTTCAACTGTTTTGGACCTTCTTTCAGATCGGTCTGTTCACCTTCGGCGGCGGCTATGCCATGATCCCGCTCATTCAGGATATGGTGCTGGCCCATGGATGGCTGAGCGATGAGGCGCTGATCAATTTCATTGCCATTGCCGAATCGACGCCGGGGCCCTTTGCCATCAACATTGCCACCTATGTCGGCACCGAGATGGGTACGACATTGGGTCATTTAGGCGTGTGGGGCGGATTTATAGGCGGTGTTTGCGCCACGCTGGGCGTGGTGCTCCCCTCCTTTATCATCATTCTGATCATCGCCAAGTGCTATGAGAAATTCAAGACCAACCGCCTGGTCAAAGGTGCTATGTCGGGGCTCAAACCGGCCGTCATCGGCCTGATCGGGGCGGCTGTGCTCTCCATCGGGCAGACGGTATTCTTCCCCAACGGGCTAAGCGTTTCCGTCTTTTCGGGGATTCCCTTTTATGTGTCGGCCGTCATTTTTGTCGGCATGGCGGTGCTGGCCTTCAAAAAGGTGCATCCCATCGCCGTGATCGGCATCTCGGCCGGTTTGGGGATTGCCGCCGGGTATCTATTGCCTTTGAATATTTAAAAAAAGGACTCTGTCGCTTGACAGAGTCCATTTTTTATATAGCATACTTGCGGGTGAATTCGTCACGTTTCTCACGGAAATCTTCGCTGTCATGGCGGAAGTGGCGCTGGGATTCGTGGAGGTCCAGGCGCATACCGGTCATGTCCATCACGCAGCCGGCGATGTTGGAGCAGTGGTCGGCGGTGCGCTCGAGGTTGGTGAGCAGATCCGACCAGACAAAGCCGGCGTCGATGGAGCACTCGCCCAACTGCAGGCGCAGGATATGGCGGTTACGCAGCGTTTCACGCAGACGGTCGACCACCTGTTCCAGCGGCTCAACATCCTTGGCGGCCTGGATATCGTTCTCAGCAAAGGAGCGATAGGTCAGCTCGACCGTTTCACGTACCGCCGCAATCATCACAGCCAGTTCGGCATCGGCGGCGGGGGTCAGTTTCATCTTCTTATCCCGAATCTCCTCGGCCGATTCCAAGAGATTGACGGCATGGTCGGAAATGCGTTCAAAGTCACCGATCAATTTGAGGAGTTTAGCGGCTTCGGCGCTGTCGACATCGTTGATCGGACAACCGGAGAGTTTGACCAGGTAACTGCCCAGCTCATCCTCGTAGCGGTCGACCTCTTCCTCTTTTTCACGGATCGACTTGGCACGCTCGGCCGAATACTCGGTCAACTGCTCGAGGCTTTCGAGCATGCAATCGGTGGCGGTGCGAGCCATTTCAACGGTGACGGCATGGCTGCGCTCCAGCGCAACAAAGGGAGTGGCCAGCAAGCGCTCGTCGAGAGGCTCGACCTTTTCGGGTTTCTTGGAATCGGGGATGAGGGTGAGCGCCAGCTTTTCCAGCAGACCCGCCATGGGCAGCAGAAGCAGGGTGCACAAGACATTGAATATCGAATGGAGAATGGCAATACCAAAAGGTGTGGCGGCTTGGCTGAGAATGACCGGAGCGGCCACGGCACGCAGGATGCTGTAGGCGGTCAGCCACACGACGGTGCCGATAACATTAAAGGACAGGTGAACCAGCGCGGCACGCTTGGCGTTTTTGTTGGCACCGAAGGAGGAGAGGATGGCGGTGATGCAGGTGCCGATGTTCTGGCCCATGATGATGGGGATGGCAGCGCCGTAGGTGACACGGCCGGTCATGGCCAGGGCCTGCAAGATACCGACCGAGGCCGAGGACGACTGGATGATAGCGGTCAAAACAGCACCGGCCAGCACGCCGAGGATGGGATTCTGGAAGGCGATGAAGAGTTCCTGGAAGGCCGGAACATTGGCCAGACCGCCCACGGCATCGGTCATGATATCCATACCGAACATGAGGGTGGCAAAGCCGAGCAGAATATGGCCGGTGTCCTTACTCTTGCTCTGCTTGGCAAACATCAGCAGGGCGATGCCGATCAAGGCCAGGATGGGAGTAAAGGAGGTCGGCTTGAGCAGTTTCATAAACATATTGTCATCCCCGATACCGGCCAAGGACAAGATCCAGGCGGTAACGGTGGTGCCGATGTTGGCGCCCATGATGACGTTGATGGCCTGCTTGAGATTCATCAGACCCGAGTTGACAAAACCGACGACCATAACCGTTGTGGCCGAGGAGGATTGGATGACGGCGGTAACGCCAAGGCCGGTGGCCAGGCCGGCCGCTTTGTTGCCGGTCAGTTTACCCAAAAGATTACGCAGGCCGCTGCCGGCACGCTGCTCGAGGGCATTTCCCATGACGGTCATGCCGTACAAGAACAGGCACAGACCGCCGATCATAGTTAAGACATCAAAAATATCCATGATTTTTCCTTTCTTTTCTTGATGTACCTACTCTATCAAAATTATGTCAAATACACCCACAAGAATATGTAAAATCCATGTAAAAAAGACCCTCAATGAGGGTCTTTGGGTAAATATACGGTAACAGTAGTGCCTTGATTAGGGGTGGAACGCAGGTCGATCCGTCCGTTGTGGATGCGCACGGCATGCTTGACGATGGAAAGGCCGAGGCCTGTGCCGCCCACCTCCTTGGAATGGCTTTTGTCAACACGGTAAAACCGCTCAAAGATACGACTGTGATGCTGCTCATCCATGCCGATGCCGGTGTCAGTCACCTGCAGGATGGCCTGATCCTCGCTTTGGCGCACCTGCACGGTGACACGTCCGTCGGGACGGTTGTATTTGATGGCATTGTCGCACAGATTATAAACAACACTATAGAGCAAGGGAGCAACGCCGAGGAGTTTGACGGGATCGCCCGTCAGTTGCAGCGAAACATGGGCGTGATCGGCCGCCAGACGCAGGCTATCGACCGCCTTTTCGGCGATACCCAACAGGTCGACCGACTCCTTAGGCATGGGCCCTCCTTCCTCCAGGTGGGACAGATGAAGGATATCCTCGACCAACTGCACCATGCGCTGAGCCTCCCGGTGGATCTTCCCGGCAAAGGGCGCCACATCTTCGGGCTGCACCATGCCGGCACCCAGCAGTTCGGCATAGCCGGAGATGGAATGGAGCGGTGTTTTCAGTTCATGGGAGACATTGGATGTGAATTCACGGCGATACTGCTCCTGCAGGGCGCGTTCCTGCTGTGCACGAAGAATATCATCCATTCTGTTTTTGGACAGCTCATTTTGACGGTCGATGCGGTCAAGCAATGGTGAAAGCTCATCATAACAGTCATGCGCTCTTGGATTTTCAAGGTCGATGTGATTGATGGGCTCCATGATGTTGCGCGTGATGCGCTTGGCAAGCACAAAGGACAAAATGCCGGCTGCAAACGTTAAAAGAAGCAAAATCGGCAAAAAGCGAAGTGTATACGTACCAAAAGAATGCTGTGTACTTGCAACGCGGATGATGCTGCCTTCATCTGTGCGAAGCGCATAATAATATGTTTTTTTCAAAAGCGTAGCGGATGTA
>JAZOAH010000022.1:0-38702 GCA_045595395.1 Eubacteriales bacterium
GGAACTGCTGTCTGGTGATGGCCTGCTTAACTTTGTCTTGATCTTGGTCGGCCTGATGTCCCTGCTCAAACTGGTTGATTCGGTCATTGACATCGTTAAAAAGTGGGGCAAGGGTGGAAAAACCGTTGACGAGCAACGCAAAAGCTGCGACGCAAAATTTGCAAACGATCAAAAACGGCTCGACACTCTTGAGGCTGGACAGGATGCGCTTGTGTACGGCGTTGCCGAACTGCTCGGCCATGCCCTGCACAACGGCAACTCGGATGAGATGGCAAAAGCCGAGCAAAAATTGAAAAAATGGCTTTATGAAAGGTAAGGTGAATCATTATGGATTGGAAGCGCAAACTGACTTCCCGTAAACTGTGGCTGGCTGTTGCCGCTTTTATCAGCGGCCTGATTACCGCCTTCGGCGGTGCTGACAGCCTCGCCACCACCATTTCCGGCTGTCTGCTTCAGTTCGGCGCAGTCGTGTCTTACATCCTCGCCGAGGGCTGGATCGATGCCAATTCTGCCGTCACCGTGGCGATCGAAACCGCCATCGATGACGAGGAATACGAGGATGACGATTTGACCTGAGAGGTGATGCAAAACGCCCACTAACAGTGAGATCAACGGCATCATCGAAGAGCAGATCCACAGCCAGCGTGACCGGGGGATACTCCGTCGGGTGAAGGTGGATGGAATCTGCTATGAACAGGTAGCCGAGGAATACGCAGTAAGTCGCACCACGATATACAACACCGTCAGAAAACACAGGGGACTTTTCCCCGATTGATTTGACCGCCCTTCGGGGCGGTCTTTTTTTTGTGCCTTTTTTGGACAAAGTTGATACGAACCTTTCTCGTTGGATCGGTAAAAATGCGGGAAAATTTAGCCATCGGAGGTGATGATATGGCTTACCCCTATTACAACACAAACCCATTCGGGATGGGCTACCAGCAGCAGAATACGCAGCAGAGCAGCGGCCTTTTCTGCCGCCCTGTGACTTGCTTGGATGAGGTGCGGGCTACCCCCGTCGATTTTTCCGGGAACCCGATGGTTTTCCTCGACGCTGCCCATGGCATGGCGTACACCAAGATATTCAATGCCGCCACAGGAGACAGCGAAATCATCCAGTACAGGCGAGTCAATGCACAGCAGACCCAACCTGTGACGATGGAGGCATTTGCCCAGTTGCAGCAAACCGTCGCATCCCTCCGGCAGGAGCTGGATGCGCTTAAAAAGCGCGTAAAGGAGGAATACCATGAACAACTTGATCCCCAATATACTGACCGCTATCCGCAGCGGCGCAGACCCTATGCGGACGATTATGACGGTGGCGGCGAACAACCCCGACTTGAGACAAGCGCAGAATATCTTGCAAGGCAAAAACGCTCAACAGCTGGAGCAAACCGCCCGGAATATGTGCCGGGAACGGGGGATTAACCCCGAAGATGCCCTGCGGCAACTGGGCATCAGATAACGCATACCGCCGCTGAGTGCACGCAGCGGATGAGTATATATCAACCCAAAAAGGATGTGATACCACTATGGCAGATAACGAAATGCTTACTGGCTATCTCGCCGGTCAGAGCGACAATAACAACGGTATGTTCGGCGGCGATGGCAGCTGGATTTGGGCTTTGCTGATTCTCGGCATTCTCGGCGGCGGCTTTGGCTTCGGCGGCGGTTTCGGTGGCTTCGGCGGTGGCCGTGGCGGCTGTGGTGCGCCCTGTGCCACTCAGGCCGATGTGCGGGCGGCTGTTGACCAGCAGACCCTGATCAGCAAGCTGGATCAGCAGACCTATGGTCTTGCTGACAGCACCTACGCCCTCAACAACACCATCACCGGCGGTTTCCACGGCGTTGACAACGCTGTTTGCAACCTCGGTTACAACATGCAGACCGGCTTCAACGGCATCAGCCGCCAGATGGCCGAATGCTGCTGCGATACCCGTGCCGCTATCAAGGATGTGCAGATCGGTGCGGAGCGCAATGCGTGGAATCTCTCCAAGCAGATCAGCGACTGCTGCTGCGATGTCGAAAAGATGAATATGCAGAATCGCTTTGACGCTGCTCAGGCCAACTGCGGCACTCTGCAGGCCATCGACAAGCTGGGCGACCGTATCATTGGCTACCTGTCCGATCAGGAGACCCGCAATCTGCGTGACGAGGTGCAGGCTTACCGCCTGAAGGCCTCTCAGGCTCAGCAGAATCAGTACCTGATCGACCAGCTGCGCCCCTGCCCCATCCCCGCCTATATCACCTGCAACCCCTTTGCCGCCTCTCACGGCTATGGCGGCAATGGTGTGTATGGTAACGGCTGCGGCTGTGGCTGCGCTGCCTAATTGATTTTCGGGGCGGCGGGAGACATCCTGCCGCCCCTGATGAAAGGATGTGACCCTGATGTGTAATAACAATCGGTGCAGGCTCTGCGACAATTTCGTCATCAGCACCGCCGTAGCGTTTGCGGATGATACGCTGACCATCACCATTCCAGAGGGCAGCTATGGCAACGGCTGCCGTTACTGTCTGGTGATCGGCCAGACAATCCCCGATACCACTACCATCAATGCAGGCGTGGAGATTGCCATCGGCGACGGTGCTGTTACCTACCCGGTGACCCGCTGTAATGGTGTCCCCGTGACGGCTGCCGCCCTGCGTACCCGCACCATCTACCCCATGATCGTGGCCACAAACGCCACAGGCGGTGTGTTCCGCTTGCTGAAAAATCTGTGCTGTGCTCCTGTTAACCGCCTTGCGGCTCTGACTGGTGACGCTCCTGCCGCCGAAGGGGGTGCAGCCTGATGAGTAAGCTGATGACCATGATGATGATGGCCAACCGCTCCAACGAGAGTAACGAGCGCACCGGCAACTCCCCCGTACAGGATCGCCGCAATGAATACCGTGGCGAGGATCGCCCCCGGCAGGAGTACGACCGCCGCAACGATTACGAATACGAGCGCACCGGGTACAACGCCCGCCCTCAGTATCCCCGCAACGAGGAAACCGAGATGCGGCGTTATACCACCCGCAACGAGGATTCCCCCGAAATGCGCCGCCGCCGTGATAAGCGTGGCCGTTACATGGAGGATGATGGCGAGGAAATGCGCATGGGCCTGTACGATGGCGGTGGCATCGGCTACCGCAACGACAACCGCCGGGATGAGCGCACGAACGCCATGCAGGGCGGTCAGCCCAAGAAGATCCATGCCACCGGCAGCGTGTGGATGGATGAGGACGATGGCGTTGATACCGGCAAGCTGATGGAGTGGGTGCAAGATATGCGGGATGACAGTAATAAGCGTATCGACCCGTGGAGTGCCGATGAGGTCAAGCCGTTGGCTCGCCGTTTCGGATATCCCACCACCGGCGAGCAGTTTTCCGATTTCTATACCGCCATCCACATGATGAAAAGCGACTACTGCTCCGTGGCCGAGGAATTCGATGTGGACACGCCCGCTTTTTACGCTGCCATGGCTGACGCTTGGCTGAAAGACCCTGACGCAAAAATGAAGGGTCGCAAGAAACTGGAAGCCTATTACAAGTGCATTGTAAAGGGCAAGTAAGAGAGGAGGGGTTTACCATGCTGTCGCTGGCACTCATTGAGCGGAGGATTAAAGAGGTCGTAAAAGGCAACCACACCGACGATGCCGTCATGGATTTCGCTTTGCTGTGCCTTGCCCGTGACTATCTGCTGGCCGAGATCGACGAGCAGGAAGGTAAAGGTAAGGCAGCTGGTAAACCCCGAGTCGTTCTTACCAATTATTGCGCCGACCTGACCATGATCCCGACGCTGGATCAGATCGGCATGGCTATATCCTCTGCCGCCAGCCGGGTGACCACACCCGAGGATAAGCAACAGGTTGCCGTGGCGCAGAATTGGGCAGAGATCCTCCGTCAAAAAGCTTGACCCCCGTTTTGACCCCCACACGCATTCTAAAAAGGGCAAAAAACGCCTAATTTGTCCGATTTTGATCGTTCGAAAAATCAAACAAAAAACCTTGCAGCCTTTATACTGCAAGGTTTTTGCTTGGTCTGGGTGAGAGGATTCGAACCTCCGGCCTCTTGAACCCCATTCAGACTGTCTTGGTTTACATAACCGTTGTGTGCCATTGTTTTCATTACTCGTTCATGCTGTTTGACCCCTGATTTGACCCCCAGAGCAAATTTTCCACATGCTTTGCGACTTGTGATGCTGATCTGCTTTCCCGCTCTTCGGTCAGGTGGGCGTAAACCTGCATGATCATCTTTTCGTCAGCGTGACCGACCCAACGCATGGCGGTTTTGATGTCAACGCCAGCATCATATAGCATGGTAACATAGCTGTGCCGAAGGTCGTGCGGACGAATGTCAACATTCCTCCACGGCGGCAAAGCACCGCCGCTTTCGAGGATCTTTTTATGCTCTTTCGTTCTGCCATACCAGCGTTTGCGGCATCCGTTCAGGGATGTCTCGAGACAAGCTATGTAACTGTCCCATTTGCGGCGAAATGCGTTTTCGCTCATGAGGTTGCCTTTTTCGTCTTGTAAAACCCTGCCGGAAAAGCCGCAGAGTGCCTCTTTTAGAGGTTTGAATATAGGAATGGTACGAATACCACTTGCAGTCTTTGGAACGCTCAAAACAGGCCTGTTTCCGTCGAAATACACACCCTCCGAAACGTGGATTTGTTCTGCATCCAAATCGATGCAGGAGTCCGTCAGGGCGATGGCCTCGCCACGCCTCAAACCTGCATAAAGCATGATCATTGCAGCCAACGCCATGTCATGATGCCCTACGGAAGCGTGGATCAGCTCACGCTCGGTTGCGGTGATGCATCTGTGCGTGCCTCTTGAGCCTTTTGGGCGGCGTGCTGCGTAACATGGATTTTGCAGCACCGCACCGTCATGCAAAGCTGCCTCGAAAATGGAATTGATAGTGGAGCAGAATTTTTTTATGGTCGAATCGCTCATTCCGGAGATCGAGTTGAACATTTTCTGGATGTCGGTTTGAGTGATCTCTGCCAATCGCATAGCCCCGATATGGTCGATGGCTCTGTTTATCATGTAAACATAGGCGTTATATGTATTTTTGCTGCATTCGGTTTTGTATGTTTCCAGCCATTGCACAGCGTACTCATCAAAGCGTACACCGAGCATTTCTTCCCGCAGCCCTTTGGCAAGTTCTTTTTTGTATGCGTCCCGCTTGGCATTGGCTTCTGCCTGTGTTGCCCCGTAGAATTCTTTGCCCTTATAACGGACACGAAAACGCCCGTCTGCTCTCTTTTTATATGTTGCTTTCGGCACAGTCTCACCTCAATGCAAATAGTCGCAGTTGCCCATGCCAAGGTGCGGCAGATCCATCACGATGCCCAGCACCAGCAGGACAGCAAACAGTACCACCAGAATCACGCTGATGGTGAGGATCCGGCGGGATGTCTTGTGGGCCTGTGCTGATTCAGTTTCGGCCTTAATAGCTCGTTCCGTTAACTTTGCATTATAAGCTTTGGCCTCGTCCAAGAGGTTTTTGAGGAAGTCGACTGCTTCCCGTTCTCGATGTATACGCTCTTCGTACTGGGTACGGAGGGCTTCTTTTTGCTTGTCAAAGTCGGAAAGCAATTCCTTTGCGCCCTTGAAATCCACATCCTGAGAATCCCGGAATTCCTGCCGTCCGAAGCGGGCGTACACCTCATCAAGGTCAAGTCCAAGTCCCTGTTGGCAGATCAATTCAAAATCATCGGTTGAGAGGGAGCCTTGCCCGGTGAAAATGCGCTGCAATTTCGACACGGAAATTCCCGTGCGCTGATAGATGGCCTCGTAGGAAAGACGGGTTTTGTCTTTGGCTGTGGTGAGAATTTCCAAGTAAATTGCCCGCATAAGCATTCCCCTTTTTTGGGATGCCCATCCCGGATATGGGATGGGACAGAATCCCGAATTTAATGGATGGATTTCCCTGCCGTCAGGGTGTAGGATACCGCCATACCCCGGAGATAAAAATGAAAGCGAGTGACCAGTCTATGATCTGCTCCTGTTGTCCACGCACACCCCGTACCTATTACTATCGGAAGCCCCGTTGAAAGGAGAATCAGCATGGATTATCAGAGCAAGATCATTGAGTTTGTCAGCCGGATGGACGAGCAAGACCCCGCCCTTGTGCGGCTGTACCATACTGCGAAAAAGATGGCTCGCAATCATCGCCCCAGTTACCGTTCCGGCGATATTGCACCGCCGATGAGGTGCAAGCATGGAAAGTCGTGATCATATTACCGTTTACATTGATACTGACGGCCTCGTGACCGTGGAGATACCGAAGGGGGTGATGCCTGACCGCAAAGCGATCCGCAGCGTTATGGCTGCTATCAACGCAGAGAGGAGGTATCGCCATGACCCAGACCAAATGGGTGCTAATCACCGTGATCGTGCTGCTGGTGATCGTATCGCTGGTAGTATTATCACGATTCCGTGAGTAATGCAAAGCGGCAGCTTCGGCTGCCGTTTTTTCGTTTGTGGACACCAGTAGACACTTGTGGACAACAGTACACAACAAATTGTGTTATTGTTTATCCTGACGGATTTGATCTTCGTAATAGGCAAGGGCCATTTTGCCGTATTCCGTCAATTGGGGCTTGTAATCTTCGGGGACGGAGTTGATGTCTGTGGTCATAGGGGGTTTTGTTATGTAAGCAGGGTTTGTGATATCAGCAAGGTTGGCGGGCTTCCCTTCGCTGATGTTTTTGAGGGCTTGGTACTCTTTCATGGCAGCTTCATTCTCTGCCTTTTCTTTTTGTTTTTCCGCAACCTTTTTACAAGCCCATGCAACGCCAACGCCAACAAGAGACACAGTAGCTGTAAAGATTGATCCAAGGAGGCTCATCATGCTTCGTCCCAGTTTGGCGTGCAGCCCTTGTCGGGTTGTTGGAATGCCAGTTTTGCGTGCAAACCGCTGCTTTGCGGCAGTAATGCCCAAAGCCCTTTTCCACGAGAACGAAAGGCCAGGAATTCCTTTTCGTGCCATGATCACAACCCCCTTTTTGAAAACTCTTCCGCTACAATCTTTCGGATTGCATTCTCCAGCTCGTTTTCGTCCTCCGGCGCATCATCCAGCGAAAATTGCAGCCTCACAACGTCATCGCCTTTTGGCGGTGGCGTTTCGTGTTTTACTACGACCTCCATTGGGGTGCGGCCAACCAACTCGTCCAACGACATCTGATAAAAATCGGCCAACGCAATCAGCGTCTCCAGCGGTGGCTGTCTCGAACCCGTTTCGTACCGTGAGTAAACAGTAGTTGAGCAACCTAACGCATCAGCTACAGTTTTTTGCGAAACGCCATGTTTCGTCCTTATGTCTTTTAAATTCATTGCGTGTCGCCTCCGGTTAAATCTTACCATAACGGAAATAAAAATAATATTACCAAGTCGGTAAAAAAGGTGTTGACATATTACCGAATTGGTACTATAATAGCATTACCAAATCGGTAAAGGAGGTTTGCAGATGCTGCGAATCAAGCATATGCGCAAAGAGCAGAAGCTCACTCAGGTAGAGTTGGCGAAGCGTACTGGCATTTCTGCCGTCTGCATCAGCCGATACGAGTGTGGCAGTCGAAAGCCCGACATCCACGATGCAAAGCGGATTGCAGATGCTCTTGGTTGCAAAATCGACGATCTGCTCGGAAATACGGGCCAGTAAGGCCGCATCGGATTTTTGACATCTTAATAATACCACAGAAAGGAGGCGGCCAACACGAAGGCGTGTGCGGGAAACGTGCTCAAAGACGCACGAAAGAAGAACGGCCTGTGCCAGTACCAAGTGGCGCAGCTGCTGAGTTACAAGACCAAGGAGGACACCATCAGCGAGGACACCATCAGCAACTGGGAGTGCAATCGGGCGATGCCCGACCCGGAGCAGGTAAGCGTCCTGGAGGGCATCTACGAGGTCGATGGCCTGTGGGATGACTGGATGCGGCAGCAGTACCCCAGTTACCGCCAGCGCATCCCGAAGCGGGCAAATGTGAGTAATCCGGCATTGGCGGTTGTACAGGCCGGATACGAGATGCAGGATGTCGCACAGCTGACCGAGCCGCTTGGCAGGGATCTGATGGACGGCAAGCTGGACGATCCCACCCTCAAGGGGCAATACCTTGAGCAAGTCGATCAGGTCTTGTCGGCACTCACCGCAGCGGTCACGCTGCTGAAGGGGGCGAAATCATGACAGGAGTTAATCCGATGGTCACCCACGAAGAGCTGGCCGAGATGCTGGGCATCAGCGTAAAGACAGCCCTGCGGCACATCAAAGCGCATCCACGCTGTCAGATGGTAGGGCGGGGGCAGATCAAACAGCGGTATCGGCTCCCTTACGCCGATGCTGTGGCCATCATCAACGGCGAACAACCGCTGGTGGAACTCCACCAACCTGAGCCGGTGAGGCCGAGGGTAAAGGCAACCAAGCCCCGCAATGGGGCGAGAGCGAAGAACGGCTGCTTGTACGCATCTAAGAGAAAGTGAGGCGAAACGAATGAAAGCGAAAGTTTGGCGTGAGGTCGAGGAATGGCTGGCCGTCGTGCTGTTGCTCATCATCAGCCTGCTGATCTTTGTGATCGGCTACGCCGCAGCCCTTGTGGTGCTGGACGCTGTGCCTGAGGCCAGCGCAGAGATGGTCGAACGGTATCCCATCGCATACGTTGATGTCAACGCCGATAGCTACCTCAACGTGCGTAAGACCCCCGGCGGGGAGCTGAAGCACGTCCAACTCAGGCCGCTGGAGGATGTGGTGATACTCCACACCGACGGCGATTGGGCATTGGTCATCCAACTGAAATACATGGGGAACACCGACATGAACGGAAACCCGCTCGGCTGGGTGCATCGGGATTATCTCCAAGTCTATCGGGAGTACATTATGCCAAAAACAAAAGAGCCTGCGGCGGCAACCACAGACCCTAATGTGCACTAAGCGATACCACTACTGACTCTCATACTACCCTTTGATTATAGCATAAATCGGAGGTAAATGCAAATGACTACCACCTACACTGAATGGAACGCCCCCACCTATGACGATTACTGCGAGATCGTGTACGGATCTGCATCGGTCGAACCTGACCACACCTGCCCCACCTGCGGCGAAGAATGGTTTTACGAAGGCTTTTTCTGGAACAGCGACAACATGACCCGCTACGAGGGTTACCCCGTGATCGGCGATCTTTGCCCCGCCTGCGCCATCCGCAATGCCACAATTGACCAGCTGCACAAAGCGGTCACCGCTGCTGGCTGTCAGTCGCAGGTGCTGTCCAGTATCCTGCATTGTGGCCGCATCCCCGCTACCGATGCCGCTGTTGACGCTCTCGATGCCATCAGGGGGTATATGCCGGATGCCTTCGAGGACGCTTGCCGTGAGGTACTGGAGGACGGATTGCGGGAATATTTGCTGGAGGTGATCAGGGATGAAGCGTAACCACGTTTACGGTTCGGTTTGCGTCGAGTGCGGCGCACATCTTGACCCCGGCGAGCGGTGCGATTGCGAGCAGCGCATGGCCGAGATCATGCAGGCCAAGCGAAAGCGAAAGTCCGTGAAGACAGCCGCTGACAATGCCGCTGCTGTGGAGCATGGATGGGAGGAATGGCTCAATGGCTGATGATGGCGTGAAGCTTAAGCCGTGCCCGTTTTGCGGCAGCGAGGCAGAAGTCATATTCCGTGGCAAACCGGAGAATGGTGGGTTTTTTGTTGTTAAATGCACAATATGCAGGGCTAGCATGGTCGGAGGGTATTACAGAGGCTCGGCAGATGATCTGTTTAATGCCGAACATCCGATGTCCGACATGGTTGGTGCGCATTACGCAGTCGAAAACTGGAACAGGAGGGCGAACGATTGATAGGGGGAAACACTATGATAAAAAACCGAATCGCCATTACCACTGAAGAAGCTGCCGAGATGCTTGGATTGTCCATGACCACTATGTATGAACTTGTTCATGCTGAAGGATTTCCGTCTATGCGCATTGGTAAAAAGATACTCATCAGCGTGGAGGGCTTGCAAAATTGGCTCAACGAGCGCAGCGGAACGGGTGCGAAAAAACAAGTGGTGAAAAACGACAAGAAATGGAGGAATGCGAACGATATTCCTGATCGGTGGCACACTTCAAGCCATATGCTTGTCTCCTGTATTGTTTTTAGCCCAGATCACGGCGTTGGCTCTGGGTCATGGGTAGTTCAGTCGAAAAGCTGGCTTTTTGACGGGAATCCAGCAAATGTAACCCACTGGATGCCCTTTCCTGATCCACCAAAGGAGGTATCCCCCGATGCCTGATTACATCACTCTCTACCTCCCCATCCGCTTCCCGGTTGACCAGATCAACTGCAACAACTGCTACCTGTGCGAGCAAGACCCCCACAACCGAAACCGGCTTGTGTGCAGAGCCAAGCCGCAGACCATCACTAACCCCAACAGCACCGGCTGGATGTGTCCGCTGGTGTGGGGCAAGGAGGACAACCACCATGAGTAATCTCGATATGTATAGCCGATACGCCAAGCCACCGCAGAGCGCACTCAAAAACTTCAACAACGGCTCCTTCTCCGGCACTGATATCAACCCCATGTGGCGAATCATGGTGCTTACCGAGGAATACGGCGAATGCGGTTTCGGCTGGTATGTAGGCGGAATCGAAAACTGGCGTGAAGACTCCACAAAGACCGTTCGCAAGGATGATGGAAGCACAGAAATCATCACGGAAAGCACCGTGTATTGCGAAATTAAGCTGTTTGTAAAGCGGGACGGCGAATGGTCTGCACCCATCATCGGTATCGGCGGCAATACCCTTGCTGGGTACAGCAAAAAGAAAGCCGAAGTCCTTGTATCGGATGAATCCTATAAGATGGCTTACACCGATGCATTGAGCAACGCTTGCAAGATGCTGGGTATTGGATCCGACGTGTGGTGGAAGCACGAACCAACCAAGTACACCAAGCCGACGGCATCCGGCGAAAACCCGGAAGAATCTAACCCTCGATTTTTTTGCGAATCTTGCAAAGCGGAATTTACGCCAACAACGAAACGAACCGCCGCACAGCTCGCTGATGCGAGCAGGGCAAAATTTGGCAAGGCTCTTTGCCCTGATTGTGCTAAAAAACAGATAACCAAATGGGAAATCGAAGAAATCAACCAAGACGAAAGGCTCTATGCAGAATGCGTGCATGAGGATGCCGGTGACAGAATTTAACCCATGCTGAACCGCAGCATTTCATCCGGGTATAACACGGGCAGGGTCTTCCTTCCTTCCACCCTGCGCCCCCTCGTGGTTGCTCATGCCGGGTAAGGGGGCTATTTTTGGGAGGTGTTAACGCATGATTGCCACAAATGGCAAAGCGTATGAATACAAGGGCGGGATGGCTATTAAGACCACCCGCCCGCCCACCGACAACTTGAGCGATCAGGTGGTGGTACTCTGGCAGGATAGCCGGAGCATCACCCCTGAGCAGCGGCGAAAGGCTTGGGCGTTGATCGGCGAGATCTCCGCTGCCTATGGCTATTTGAGCGCAGGAGACCGTGAGCAGCTCAACGCAGATCTTAAGCGGCAATTCCTCATCCAGCGCATGGATGAGTTGACAGCCGAGGCCATCAAGCGTTTCAGCCTGAGCGACTGCGACCAAACTACAGCACGACTGTACATCACATACCTCATTGATTTTGTCATCGCCCACGACATCCCGACCAAAGAGATGACCGCAGAGCTTTGCGAGGATATCGAAGCCTATGTCTATCAATGCATGATGCACAAACGTTGCTGCATCTGCCGCAAGCCCGCCGACCTGCATCATGTTGACCGGGTGGGCATGGGCAGGAACCGGGATGACATCGTCCATGTGGGCATGGAGGCCATTACCCTGTGCCGGGATCATCACCGGGAAGCCCACGACCACGGGGATGCCAGACTACTGGAAAGATACCATCTCGTACCCATCACCATAACCGATGAGATCGCCAAGAAACTGAATTTGAGGAGGCAAGCGAAATGAACAAATTGACCATCATCGGCAACCTGACCAAAGACCCCGAAACACGAACAACCCAGTCCGGCAAGACCGTCTGCTCCTTCACCGTTGCGGTGAACCGCCGTGACGGCAAGACCGCCGACTTCTTCCGCATTTCCGCATGGAACCAGCTGGGAGAGAACTGCCAGCGTTATCTTGCAAAAGGCCGCAAGGTTGCCGTTTCAGGCCGTGTATCCGTCAGCACCTATCAAGCCAATGACGGCACTACCAAGGCCAATATTGAGGTCATGGCCGAGGATGTGGAGTTCCTCACCGCCAAATGCGAACAGGCAGAGAAGCCCGTACAGCAGTCCGTAAAAGCAGAACCTGCTCAGGGTTATACGGATGTGACAGACGATGAAGATCTTCCCTTCTAAGGAGGGGTGAACAATGGAGCTGTATGCGCTGAACGAAGCATTTTACACCTTGCAGATGATGAATCCGCTGTCATCCGGTCAGATCGCCTTATGGCACGCAATCGTGCGCATAGCGAATAAAAGCCGCTGGCAGGAATGGTTCACGGTTGCAAGCATTACGCTCGTTCAACTGTCAGGGCTTTCCCCCGAAGGGGTGAAAAAAGCCCGCAACGAGCTGAAACAGCGTGGTTTGATTGACTTTAAGCCCGACAAGGGTAGGGCGACACGATACAAACTGGTGGATATATCAAAAAGTACCTCAGTTAGTACCCCAGTTAGTACCTTGGTTAGTACCTTGGTTAGTACCCCAGTTAGTACCCCAGTTAGTACCGCATTAAATAAACAAGACATAGACGATACCACCCCCATACCCCCAAAAGGGGATGAGCGGTTTGATCGGTTTTGGAGTGCATACCCCCGGAAGACTGGAAAAGATGCAGCGAGGAAAGCGTTCGCCAGAAGGAAGGTTAACGACGAACTGTTGCAACAGATGCTGGATGCCATCGAAGCACAGAAACAAAGCGAACAATGGACAAGGAACGGCGGTCAGTTTATTCCGCATCCGGCCACATGGCTGAATCAGGGCAGATGGCAGGACGAAACCGAACCGTTACCGTTTGCTGACGCTCCACCCGTGCGCTGGGTCACCTCGGAGGATGATTTGTATGCGTGACAATCAGCAAAAAGAGCGGATGCTATTAGGGGCAGTGATCGGAAACAACAGCCTCTCTCACCTCCTTGCTGGCATGACGGAAGATGATTTTAGCGGCAGGCAGCACAAGGAGATTTTCCGAGCAATCAGGAGATTGACAGCCGAAAAAAAGCCTGTCGACCCAACCATGATCGCCTCCGAGGCGACAGGCGTTGACAGTTTGCAATTGCTGGATCTCGCAATAGCAATTGCGAAAGAGGGAAGCCCGTGGAACGCTTGGCAATATGCAAAGGACTTGCACCAACTCGGCGAAAAACGGAGGCTTTACAAGCTGTTCCGTGCGTGCGCAGATGAGCTGACAAAAGACGATGATCTGCAAAGAGTCATGGACGAGTGCCGTCAGCGAATGAGGGGCATCGGCGCATCCAGCGGGAGCGTGGCCTATATGCCTGATATCGCCGAGAGGCTGATGGAAAACCTTGAGTCGGTGCGAAAGGGTGATATCGTGCTGATTCCATCAGGGCTGCCCGATATGGACAGGCTGATCGGTGGTTTTGGCAAAGGCGAGATGACCGTCATCGGCGCAAGACCGGCAGTCGGCAAATCCGCATTCGGGATGAGCATTGCCCTTGCTGCTGCAAGAGCCGGAAAGAGGGTGCTTGTGTGCAGCTGCGAGATGAGCGATGTTCAATATGCGCAGCGTGTTGCAGCAGAGATCACAGGCATCAGCTCCATGCGCCTCAAAAAGGCCGACTTGACGGATGATCAATGGGTGCGTGTGGGAGAGGCTCTTAACGATATGGCTGCTCTGGACATTGGCTTTACGTTTGACATCAAGTGCGTTGAGGATCTCCATTCCGTCTGCCTGAGCGAGCAGGACGATCACGGATTGGATTTGCTGGTGGTGGACTACTTGCAGTTGCTGGACACTAAATCCCGCTATGAGAGTGAGACGGTGCGCATCAGCAGGGTGTCCACCAAGATCAAGCAGCTTGCGCTGGACTTGCAGATCCCCGTGATTGCACTTGCACAGGTTAACCGGCAGGAGGGCGTGATGGAGAGGATGCCTACGCTCAAGGAGCTTAAGGGCAGCGGGAGCATCGAACAGGATGCAGACAGAGTGATCTTTTTGCATCGTGTTGTGAGTGCGACGGATGCCTACTGCGCCAGCCCTGATGCGCTGAAGCGTATACAGGCAGACGGCGATCAGATGATTGCTGTGGATGTTGCCAAACAACGTGACGGTGCTATTGGCAGCTTTGCGACAAGGTTTATGCCCGGACGGATGCGGTACTACTGTCTGACGAGAGGAGGCACAGCGTGAATCAATTACTGACAATCCCCTTCCGGCTTCCCGGCCTAAACGATGTGATTGCTGCCAACAGGCGCAACCGCTTCGCAGGGGCAAAGCTCAAGCGGGAAACTGAGGAGCGCATCCTGTGGTGCATAAAGTCAGCTGGTCTGCAACCTGTGCAGTACCCCTGCATCATCCATCTGACATTTGACGAGCCTACCAAACGGCGTGATACCGACAACGTTGAGTCAGCGAAAAAAATGGTGTTGGATGCGTTGGTCAAGGCGGGGATCTTGCAGGGGGACAGCCCCCGATATGTGATCGGTTCGCCAAGCTGGACGAGGTACGGAGACAACGGCGCACAGGTGCTGGTCACCATCATCGAGGATCAGCGGGAGGACTGGCTCAGGGAGAGGCTGCGCAAGGCAGCAGAAGTCATAAGGGAGTGATGTTATGGAGTATGTCTTGAGCCTGAGCTACGGCAAGGATTCCCTCGCTTGTCTTGGGGCTATCGAGCAGCTTGGCTGGCCGTTGGATCGCATCGTCCATGCGGAGGTGTGGGCAACCGACACCATACCTGCGGAGCTGCCCCCGATGGTGGAATTTAAGGCCAAAGCGGACGAGATCATCTACAAGCGGTGGGGAATTAAAGTGGAGCGGTTTCGGGCGAAAAACACGTTTGAGAGCGGTTTTTACCTCAAGAGGGGGAGGACTGGACTCAAATCAAAGTATACAGGCCGTATTTATGGTTTCCCGATGGTGCGTGGCCAATGGTGCTTGCAGCAGCTCAAGATGCCAGCCATTAGACAGGCAACTAACCCAAAGAGCGTGCAGTACATCGGCATCGCAGCAGATGAGCCAAAACGTTTTGGCTCATTGTGCGAGACCAAGCGCAGTCCCCTCGTGGAAGCTGGCTGGACAGAGGCCATGTGCCGGGAGTGGTGCGAGCGCAACGATTTACTGTCACCCATCTACACCACGGCTACAAGGGGGGGCTGTTGGTTTTGCCACAATCAAGGGATACAGCAGCTTCGGCAGCTGCGTAGGGGCTACCCCGAACTGTGGCAGCTGATGCTCAAATGGGACGCAGACAGCCCTGTGAGCTTTAAGCCGGACGGCCACACGGTGCATGATTTTGACGAGCGATTCCGGCTGGAGGATGAGCTGCTGATTGACCCGACAAAGACTTTCCGCTGGGAAATGTTGACCAGCGATTTGCAATATCGGATGAACATTTAGGAGGAAGACCAATGAAAGTAACCGTATTGGAGCATACCCCGAAGCCTGACCAGCTTTGTGGTCAAATGGCTGCGCTGTGCTACAACAGCGAAAACTGGGAGAGCGCACTCCGTAAAGCGTTGAAAGGTGGCCATGAGAGCGTGATCGAGCATGCCTCCGTCACGTTTCTGATCGAGGGGGTCAGTCGTGCGCTGCTGGCGCAGCTCACCCGGCACAGGATCGCATCCTTCAGCGTGCAAAGCCAGCGGTATGTGGACATGACCGGCTTTGATGCCGTGATCCCGCCCAGCATTGCAAAGAGCGAGGCACTCACGCATGAGTACAACGGCCTGATGGGCGAGATCAACGGCTTTTATCGCTCGCTGTGTGATGCCGGAGTCCCCAAGGAGGATGCCCGAATGGTGCTGCCCAACGCTTGTGAGACCAAGCTAGGGATGACAATGAACTGCCGGGAGCTTCGGCATTTCTTCGCCCTGCGCACCTGTAACAGGGCGCAGTGGGAGATCCGGCAACTGGCCGATGCCATGCTGGAGAGGTGCAAACGCATCGCACCGATCAGTTTTGAGGATGCAGGGTGCGCTTGCATGGCTGGGAAACCCTGCCCGGAAGGAAATATGAGTTGCGGTAAACCGAGAGGAGGCAAACGGGAATGAACCGAGCGCAACGGAGAGCCAACAAAAAGAGTTTGCCCACCATGCAGAAAAAAATGACCCATGAGCAGCGGGTGAATGCGCTGCTGCGCAACGGCATCTCCCCGGCAGACCTTGACAACGCCTACCGGGACGGGCAGATGGTGGGACGGCGGGACGGCATTGACTTTGCCTACAAGATGTGCTACGCATCCGTGTGCCTTGCACTCAGCGATCTGCACGGATTCGGGCGCAAGCGCTGCCGGGAGGTGCTTAACTGCATGGAGAGGCACATCATTGACAAACTGACCGGCGAGGAGGCTTGTGATGAGGTGTTCCAGCGCATGGGTCTGACCATTGATTTTGGCGACCCCAGCGGGATGGCTTGTGATGACATTGTTGCAAAGGGAGGGCTTTGAATATGGCAGATGTTAGACCGATTGATGCAAATGCGCTGATCGAAGAATTGCGCAAGCATAAGGGGCAATTCCCGGCAGACGGAAACGAGCCGTTCATGTGCTGGGAGGTGGAAGGATACATCAACGATCAGGACACGCTTACCCAAACGATTGAAACGCACGCCAAGTGGAAACGAGCAACAGGAATGCTCCCCCCTGAATTCCACGGCAGGAATCGGTGTTCTAACTGTGGCTGTTTTGCGCTGTGTGAAAGACCGCACAGGGAAGAATTGTCGAATTACTGCCCCAACTGCGGAGCCAAGATGGACGGAGGGCAGCATGATTGACGGCATCATTTTCGTGCTGATGCTACTGCTGGCATACATTTTGGGTATTTTTGATGGGAGGCATGGGCGGTGAAAACCATGTGGGAAAAGGCTTTGGATTGCCTTTATCGGGAACTCAAGCGAACGAGGATTGCCCTTGCCAATGCAGAAAGGAAGCAGGGTGTCAAGCAAAATGAACTGGATGACTTGCAAGGCAAGGCAGATACCATCGAATGGATTATTGCTGTGGTGCTAAAGGAGGATGCGGAATGATGTGTTACAAAGACAGGTGCTTTTGCTCCAAACAGGATTGCCCAAACATGGAATGCAACAAAAACCCGCAGAGCATCCCGTGGGACAAGTTGCCTGAGTGGATGTGCGTTGCGTTTCGTGACTGTGTCGGACAGTTTGAGTGTTGCCCAAAGGAGGAGAAGAAAGATGTTTTACAGATGCGGGATTGAGAACGAGGAAACGGGGCTTTTCATCGGTGCAACGAAATACCCTGACAGGAAAAAGCCTTCTTTGGTTGTGCAACGTGGTAATGAAGCCGCTGTAGTAGGAAGCTTCACCGACCAACTGTGCGTTGACTACTTCATTGATGCTCTGATGGAAGTTTTGGGGGAAACGCCAAAGAAATGCAACAGGAAGGCTGAGGACTGCCGATTTTACACGGTAAAAGGTATTTTGGGAGCGGGTTGTCTTGCAACAAAAGAGATTGACCCCTGCAAGGGGGACAACTGCGAAAACTGGAAACCGAAGGAGGAATGAACATGAACGAAAACAAAATGGTTTGTATGACAGAAAAAGAGATTATTACTGTTATCAACTTTATTGAAGAAGAATTCTTCGATGTAATTCGCAAGGATGCTTCCATCGACGGCATCGACTGGGCAGTAAACCTTATGAGTGCCCTGCAAAAGCTTCGCGAAGCAAAATGGAGGAATGTTGATGATCTTTGCACCTGAAATCGGAGCTTTGCTTGACTATCATGGTCATCCGATGCGTGTGATTGAAGTCTACGAAAACGGTACGGTTCGTATCCAATCAATGCTCAGTCCGATGATCGTCAAGATAGTAAAAACCAACGAACTCGGAATTCTCGGAATGAAAAGTAAGGAGGATTGACCCATGATGAAGGAATACCACAAGATTGAAGGCCTTTACAAGCGTGATGAGGTGACCAAGAAGCTGCTGCACGGTGTGTACCGTAACGAAACGGTGGAATATCTCAAAAACTGTGATTGGCAGTTTACCGAAAAGATTGACGGCACGAACATCCGTGTTCATTGGGACGGACACAAGGTTTCTTTTGCTGGACGAACCGACAGAGCTACGATTCCGACCAAGCTGATGGAATACCTTGAAAACACCTTCGGCGGTGAGGTGAACGAACAGGTTTTTGAGGAACACTTCGGGGAAAAGGAAGTCACGCTTTATGGCGAAGGCTACGGAGCGAAGATTCAGAACGGCGGTGACTACAGACCCGATAATTCCTTCATCCTGTTTGATGTGATGGTTGATGATGTGTTCCTGAATCGTGAGAGCGTATGTGGTATTGCCAAATTCTTAGGAATTGATGTGGTTCCAATCGTCTTGGTTGGCACTCTCAAGGAAGCAGAAGATTTCGTTCGTGCTGAACCTATGTCCACGATTGGCAAGGCAAAAATGGAGGGTCTTGTGGGCAGACCGTGCTTGGAACTGTGCGATAGGATGCACAAGCGTATCATCGTAAAGGTTAAGGTGCGGGATATGAGGGAGTTAGAGGTGGAATGACCATGCGTGGTATCTTGTTCCGGGGAAAACGGTTGGATAATGGCGAATGGGTGATGGGTGACGGAATCCATTTCCTGAAGTCAGTAAATTACAAAGGAACATGTTGGATTGATGGGATGCGTGAAAAGGCAAACGATTGGATTCCAGTTGATCCCAATACCGTTGGGCAGTATACCGGGCTGCGTGACAAGAACGGGACAAAGATTTTTGAATGGCACATTGTTAGAGATAACAATGGGCGAATCGGATACATCGTTTTTCTTCCGCAAGATGCTGGCTGGGCTATTGTGTGGAAAGACTGCGACAGCCGAATGGGGCATCGTTCAAGGGATAGCCATTACCACGCAGACCCCACGCTTGAGGTTATCGGCAACATCCACGACAACCCCGAACTGGTAAAGGAGGAACCCAAATGAGCTTTGACCTGAACCAATTCGCCGCCGAAGTCCACCAGAACGCCATCGACCACGGCTTTTGGGAGGACTCCACCGACGAGCGGCAGATCGCCCTGATCCACTCCGAGTGGAGCGAGGCATTACAGGCCGACCGCAGCGGGTGCACACCGAGGGAGGTATGCACCGAGTTGATCGATGGTGTGTTGCGGGTGCTGGACTATTGTGCCGAAAAGAACTGGATCGTCGGCGAAAAAGGATGGGATTTTCAGCCCGATTTTTTTGAAACGGTGTGCCGACTGCATACGTTGACCGATGATCTCTACCATGACGGCATGACAGTATCTCTGCCTCATTTTAACATCATATCGTTGGTTTTCGCATTTGCACGCTCATACGGCTTCGATCCCTACGAGCTGATGAAGCAAAAGCACGAATTTAACCTGACCCGCCCGCCGAAGCACGGAAAGCGATACTAATAAAAGACCCCTGCCGGGTGGCCTAATACCCGGCAGGGGAAAAGAAGGTGGTGAAATCCGCAATCATTATAGCATTGGGGGCGATTTTACGCAATACACGAAACCCATGAACCCGGCAAAAGAATACCTCTTGGGCTACCGTTCCGCTATGCTTAATCTTGACCTGCATATCAGGGAGTACAACCGCCTTTCCGGTCAATATGATCGTCTGCAGGCGGCTTACGACAGGGCGACCAAGGCTACCAGCAAATTGACCGCCGTCAGGGTGAGCGGCACGCCGAATCACGACAGCATGGCTAACGCCGTCATGGATATCATCCAGTTGGAGGAGCAGATCCGGCAGAATAAGGGCGGTCAGGACGGCACGCTGGACTGGCTGCTGGATGATATGCAGCGGCTCGCAGAGGCCGGAAAAGAGCGGCTCGAAGCCGTAAGCAATGTAGCAGACCACAGGCTGCAAGCCTTGCTGTATATGCGCTATTTTATGCCAAAAATGACTTGGGTGCAGCTGGCGTTTCGCCTGTCCGAGGTCACCTTGCAGCAGTGCGGGGTGGATAATGTGTACAAGCTGCACGGCAAAGCGTTGGAAGAAGTGCGGAAGGCCATGCCGTAAAAAGAGCCGGGGAGTTATTCCCCGGCTCTTTTAATCATCCATATGGCATGAATCATAGAACGCTTGCAGCGCAGGTGTGATGCCGCCGTCGAAAATCCCGTTGGGGCTTCTGTCCCTCTCGATAGTTTCAACGATGGCACGCAGGATGAACCCCTGCATGGATTCCCCCATTGACGAAGCGTGCTTCTTCGCCAGATCCTTTACGCCCTGCGGGGTGGTGATAGAAATCCTGTCGTAATGGTTGCGTACATAGGTATTGACTGCTTTTTGCTGTGCTTTGGTAGTTGCCATATGCATATCCCTCCCCTATTCATTATAGGCCGCAAATATATTTGCATAAATAGATATTTTGGTATGAAACTTTGCCGTTTTGTAAATTGATATATTTATGTAAATATAGTACAATTCAAACTGTCAGGAGGGGATCGGCGACAAGCCTCCTGAGGCCAAGGAGGACGGGAGTACCCAACAAGGGGAAAGCAAGAACTCAAGGTAAGAGTGGGAAGGGATAAGGGAGACTGAGACCCTCGATGCAGGTAGATGCTTAACGCTACCCACCGCCACAATTCAAAGCAAGAAAGGGGAACCCGCCAATGAGTACCTACGAACTGACCGCCACCGCCACCGAGCTGATGGAGCTCAAGCGTATGCGTGAAGAGCTGGATGCCGAGATCACCTCTCTGGAGGATCAGATCAAAGCCCACATGGGTGACACCGAGCAGGTGACCGCCGGAGCCTTCAAGATCAGTTGGAAGACCGTCACCAGCAGCCGGGTGGATACCACCGCCCTGAAGAAGGCTATGCCGGAATTGGCAGCCCAGTTCACCAAGACCACTACCAGCCGCCGGTTCACCATTAACTGATAGCATCGACCGCCGGGGGAGCAATCCCCCGGCAGAAAGGGAGACACAATGGAAAACCTGATTGAAAAATTCTTCGACGAGATCCTTTATCAACGCATCATTTCCAGAGCCGTGGACAAACTGCTTTCTTTCGCTCCCAGAGGGCTGAGGAAGTACAGCAGGGAGATCGGGAAATACCTGTATGCTGCCGTGGTCGGCATGGTGCAGCGGATGCTGTAAGCAGGAATCCCCGCCAATTACGGCGAATTACTCAGCAACACAAAAGGGAGGACAACACAATGACCATTTACGATTTCGCAAAAAACCTTTGGGAAAACATGATCGACACGGATACCCCTTACACCATCGAAGATGCCACACAGGATCTCGCAAACTTCGCAGCCGAAGATTGGGAGATCCCGGAGGACATCACCCCTGAATCCCTGTGCGCCGCCATGAATGAGATTATGAGCGAGAATGCAGAACCCGCCGATGATGACGCTGACAACAGCGTTTGGGAAAACGAACTTCGCAACCAGCGTGACACCATCATTGCAGAGGACACCAACCCCAGACGAGCATGGATGATCCAAGAAGCGTACAGCATCACCCGCAACCCCTACAGCGGGAAGCGCAGGAGATGACCGCCACCGAAATGCTCGACCGCATGGGCAAGATCGAGGATGAGGCCGACCTCATCAAACGGCTGCTGATCGCTGGAAGGATCTCCGAGGATGAGGCCGACAAGAGGTTGCTGGAGCTGTGGAAGGAGCATTGCAAGCTCACTCACAGGCTGCGGGATCTCGGCTATCTCTAAAAAACTTTGCCCATTACAGTCTTTTACAGTTTTTTTATGCTACACTACTACCATCGAAAGCGACCGCCCACCGGGCAGGCCGCTTTTTTGCTGCCTTGGCTCAGATGGTAGAGCAGCGGATTTGTAACCCGCAGGCCGTGGGTTCGACCCCCTCAGGCAGCTCCATATAGGTAGTGGCGGCAAGACCGCCGGGATTTAGTGCGAAGCCCCCGCACGACCTCCGCATGGTGGGGTGTGGAGCGGAAAAAGGGCAAAAAGGAGGGATAGCGTGGAGATCATCATGAAAAAGGTGTCGGAGCTGACACCCTATGACAAGAACGCCAAGAAACATGATGCGGGGCAGATCGCAAATGTGGCGCAGTCCATCAGCGAGATGGGATGGAAGCAGCCCATCGTGATTGATGGCAATGGCGTTGTCATCGTCGGGCATTGCCGTCTGCTGGCTGCCAAGAAGCTCAAGCAGAAGGAAGTGCCTTGCGTGGTGGCTGATGATCTGACCCCCGAGCAGATTAAGAAGTACCGCATCTTGGACAACAAACTGGCAGAATCTCCGTGGGATCTTGATTTGTTGGCGAAAGATATCGAAGGGCTGGATTTTGACGGTTTTGACCTGGATTTTGGCATTGATGGCGAACCAATCCCGTCTTTTGATGAATTGGACGCGGATACGGTTCCTATCGAGCATGTAGCAATCAAATTGACTTTCCCAGACTATACAGCATACCATCGTGTGGAAAACCGCGTAAAAGAATTTGCTGACGAAGTCGGTGCAACGGTTGTGGTGACAAAATGATTGAATTGCGTCATGCGTCACGAAAAGCGATTGAATATGCATGTACTCATTTCCATTATGCTAATAGAGTGCCTGCTGTCCAATACGCATACAACATTTACAACGACGATGGCGAATGGTGTGGTGTTGTAATCTTTGGCAGCGGTGCAACCGGAAACATGGCAAAGGGCGTTGGCTTTGATGTTGGAGAAGTTTGCGAGCTTGAACGTATGGCATTGAACGGAAAACAAACATGTACAAGCCAAGTTGTTGCAGAATGTCTTAAACGCTTGCATGCCGATGCGCCACAGATAAAATGCGTTGTTAGCTATGCCGACCAAAACCAAGGGCACTTCGGAACGATCTATCAAGCAACAAATTGGATATACCTTGGCGATACATCAAAAACGTCAAACGCAAAGCCGGATGCATATATCATACGTGGGAAAAGATATCATCCACGAAGTGTAGGCGCAAAAGGATGGAAACAATCCCTTGAGTGGCTGCGGGAAAACATAGACCCGAATGCGGCTGAAGTATGGGGACTACCAAAATTCAAGTATGTGTTTGTGTTTGACAAACGCTTACGACGGCAAATGATGGGGAAATCAAAGCCATATCCGAAAAAGCGAGGTGAGACCCACGCCCAGAGGAACACATCCGAACAGCCGAGCAAATCTCCTGAAGGGTAAGGCGACCCAATTCGGAGCCAACGGCGATTCAACGGCGAAAGAAGCCGGTGAAAAGAGCGCGGAGAAGCGAGCCGAGCGCAAGACCCTGCGTGAAGGCCTGCTGCTGCTGCTCTCCGAGGAGTTGAAGAAGGAGGGCAATCCCACCGGCAAGACCACGCAGGATGCCATCATTGCCGGTCTGGTCAAGCGTGCTGTGGCTGGCGATACCCGTGCTTTTGAGATCATCCGGGACACCATCGGCGAAAAGCCCGTGGAGCGCATCGCCAACGTGACACCCGATCCTGATGTGATCGCAGATGTGGAAAAGGCGTTGTTTGGGAAATGAGTTATACAAGGGATGATTATATCCGGGTTTTTCGTGATGAGCCTGCCCGTATCGGGCATATGGTAGGGTTCACCGATCTGGGCGAGCTGCACAACCAATGGATGAAGGACATGTTATACGGCGAAGGTGATATGACCCTGCTGGCGCACCGCCTGAGCTATAAAACCACCTGCGTTTCGGTTGTGCTTGCTGTGTATGTGGCCTGCCTGCCCAGAATATCCACCATGTTCATGCGGAAAACCGATACCGACGTGAAGGAGATCATCCACCAGACCAAAAACATTCTGGAAAACCCCAGCTTCGCCCATGCGGTGAAAATGATCATGGGAAAGCCGCTGGAACTGCTGACCGCCACTTCCACCGAGATCAACACCAATTTCAACCTGTCCACCCGTGGTACTTCTCAGCTGCTGGGCATTGGCTCCGGCAGCAGCATCACCGGTAAGCACTACGACCGCATCTTTACCGATGACATCGTCAACCGGGAGGACAGGGTGAGCGCAGCCGAGCGTGAGCGCATCAATGGCGTTTACATGGAGTTGCAAAACGTTCGCACCCATAACAGCCGGATCATCAACACCGGCACGCCGTGGCATAAGGAAGATGCCATCAGCACACTGATGCCCAATGTGCAGCGGTATGACTGTTACTCCACCGGCATCATGTCCCCGAAGATGATCGAGGAAAAGCGGCAAAGCATGGCTCCGTCCCTGTTCGCCGCCAACTATGAGCTGCAACACATTGCCGCCGAGAACGCTCTGTTTGCCACCGCCCCCGGCAGGACGGATGACATCACCCTGCTGTATGACGGCATCGCCCATGTTGACGCTGCCTATGGCGGTGAGGACGGCACAGCATTCACCTGCGGTCGCCGCCGTGGCGATACGCTGTATCTGTACGGCAAGCTGTGGCATAAGCACGTTGACACCGTCATGGATTTCATCGCCGGTGAGTGCAAGCGGCTTCGTTGTGAGCCTCTCTATTGCGAGACCAACGCCGACAAGGGCTTTTTCGGGCGGGAGATCCGGAAACAGGGCGTTACAACTCGCATGTACGCAGAGCGAGAAAATAAATACTATAAGATTTCGACATTCCTCCGCAAGTGGTGGGGGAATGTCATTTTTGTTGATGGCACTGACCCGGAGTATATTGCCCAAATTATGGACTATACCGAGGACGCAGCCCACGACGATGCCCCCGACAGCGCAGCATGCATCTGCCGGATTATTGACCGCAGGGAGTGACCACCATGTACATCAATTACACCTATCAAGACTGGGAGACCACTCCCGAATCCGAGCGGCTGGAACTGGTCGAAAAGATCATCAGCGATTACAAATCCAGTGACGAGTTCAAGGCCGCCGAAGAAGCCGATAAATATTACACCGGCAGCGGCACGCCGATCAACGACAAAAAGCTGCTGAAACCCCGTGCGGTATCCTCGACTGACCCCAGCGGCAGACCGACCAAGATCACCCAATTGGCTGAGGTTGTAGGTAATCAGATCAGCAGCGACTTTTTCCGGCGGTTTACGGTGCAGCGCACCCATTACAGCCTTGCCAACGGCATTGTCATCAACGGCAACCCCAGCGAAGACACCCTCGGCAGCGGCGCAGACCACATCATCTCCACAGCGGCCCAGAACGCCCAAGTTCATGGTGTTTGTTGGGGCTATTGGAACGCTGATCACCTTGAGATCATCCCCGCTTACAAGGACGCTCTGAGTGGATTTGTGGCCCTTGTGGATGAGCGCACCAGCACGCCCATGCTGGGCATCCAGTTTTGGCAGCTTGACAATGATCGCCCGCTGTGGGTACGGCTCTTTGAAACCGACGGCCTGACGGAGTACAGGAAATCCAAGGATGATGACCACCTGACCGAGTATGCCCCGAAGCGGGCATACAAGCAGACTATTTCCACCGATGCGGCAGGGTCTGAGGTGATCGGGGCGACCAATTACGCCGCATTGCCTGTTGTGCCGCTGTACGCCAACGAGATGCATCGTAGTACCCTGACCCCGGCTATCAAGCGCAAGATCGACGCTTACGATGTCATCACCAGCGATTTCGCCGATAATCTGGAGCAGGCCAACGAAATCTACTGGGTCTTGAATAACTTCGGTGGCAGCACCGCCGAAATCGCCGAAATGCTGGAAACCATCCACAGGCTGAAAGCTATCGCCAACATCAGCGACGGCACAAGCAGCAGCACCGTCGAGGCAAAGTCCTTCGATGTTCCGTTTGCCGCTCGACAGGTGGCCATCGTCCTGCTGACCGAGACCCTGCACGATGATGCAATGGTGGTCAACCTCAAAGAAATCACCGGCGGCAGCTTGACCAACGTGGCCATCGAAACGGCATTCACCCGCATGGATCTTGGTGCGGATGAACTGGAGTGGCAGGTTTTCGGCTTTGTGCAGCAGATCCTGAGGCTCAACGGCGTGGATACCGAAGACATCGTATTCAAACGGGCGAAGCTGTACAACACCAAGGAGACGCTTGAAAACATCTATATGATGCGGCAGGACATCTCCCAACGTGCAGCCCTGACCCTTAACCCCATGATTGCCGCCGATGAGGTGGAGCAGATCATTTCCGAGACCGAAGCCGAAAAACAGGCACAGCGTGACATGGCCTATCTGCAAGCGGCAGTCATCGGGCAGATGAACACCTCCGACGAGGAGATGACCACCGAAGATGTGGAGTAAGCTCGAAGAAATGCTGGAAAAGTGGGGCGAGCGCAAGGAGGAACGCCTCGCTGCCAAAATTCGCCGCTTTTACGCTCAGGCCGCCAAGACCATCGCCCGAAAGGCGAAGCGGCTTGCAAAGGCTTTCCAGCGCATCGACAACGCACCCGGAAGTGACGGTTACAAGGCCACCCGCAAGCGGGAGGAAGCCCGCACAAGCGATGTTTTGCCCCGATGCGCTGTGGTCATGGCTGCTGCTGGTGTCAAATCCGCTGATGCCATCACCACCGACTGTGGAGAGGTGTACGGCAGGAATGCCGTCGAGCCGGGGGAAGACCCACCCGAACCGCCTGCACCAACGAACATCGCCCAGCGGGTTGATGATCTTGTCGCATCTGTGGACGATGTGCCTCCTGTGCTGGCTGTGCTGGAACTGGACACCATAGCCCACGATATCAGGACAGATGTCAGCGGGTACAGGGTCAACCCTTACAGCAAGCTGGCCCTTGATGATGTGAGCGACCCTGTTGCATGCCTTGCGAAGCTGACAGAGGCCCTTAACCGCAACTTGTCCGGCAAGCACGGTGTTGATGAGCTTGCAAAGGACATCGCTGAAGCCACAGGGTACAACATGACCCGGTCGCTGAGGATCGCCCGAACCGAGCGCACCCGTGCGCAGAATGCCGCCCGTTGGGAGGAGCTGATGCGGCTCAACCGCATTGACCGAGCGCACAAGACCAAATACAGAAAAATGTGGATCGCCCGAAACGACGAGCGCACCCGTGACAGCCATGCTGATATGTCAGGACAGATGCGCTATGTTACCGAGCCGTTTATATCGGGGGCAGGTCACGAATTGATGTATCCGGGAGACCCCAACGCCCCGCCGGAAGAGGTCATCAACTGCCGCTGTTATATGCGACGGGTGCATCCTGATGATGTGGCGATGTACGGAGGTTGATGCAGATGGCAACATACCGCAACAATTACACGTTTTCCAACCACATTGACACGGTGATGTATACCCTCACAGGCAACGCACAAACAGCGAGCGAGGACGCAGCCGATGCAGCCGTTGATGCTATCCAGCATCAGATGTTGTATGGGTACAAGATCCCCCACGGCAGGGATCACCACACCGAAATTCTCGACACGGGCCGTCTGTTTGATTCCATTGTTGCCGAGGTTGTCAAGGTCTCAGAAAACACATGGGAAACCCGTGCAGGAGCCTCTAACGAGGCTGGCCGTATGGAGGATGTGAGCTATGCCGTGTATGTCCACGACGGCACATCCAATATGTCTGCAAGGCCGTTCATCCGGGATGCCCTGATGGACGAGGAGTTTCAGAACAGAATCCAACAAATTTATGTCGACGACCTGAGTCAAGGTTTCTGACGGCAACCACAGCCGAGGCGATGAACTGCCCCGGCTGTTTGCATATAAAAACACATAGCGGCACGAAACGCCGCCCGAAGAAAAGGAGAATGTGTCATGGCACTTACCCGTAAACTTTTGAAATCCCTTGGTCTGGAAGAAGCGCAGATCGAAACGATCATCGAAGCCCACACCGAGACCACCGACGGTCTGAAGGAGTCCCTCAAGACCGCCCAAACCGAAGCTGCGAAGGTCGAGGGACTGACCAAGCAGCTCAACGAGGCCAACGACAAGCTGTCCAAGGCCGGAGATGCCGCCAAGGTGCAGAAGGCGTTTGACGATTACAAGGCCGAAGTCGAAGCGGAGAAAAAAACCGCCAAGACCGCCGCCGATGTACAGGAGCTGCTGAAGGAGGCGGGCATCAGCCGTGAATCCTTCCGGGCCGCTGTAGCCAAGTCCTTCGACGCTGCCAAGATCACCTATGCCGATGACGGCAGCATCTCCAATCGTGCTGAATTGGTGCAGGGCATCAAGGCCGACTATGCCGATTTTCTGTCCACCACCACCACCACCGGCACGCCCACCATCACCCCGCCTACCGGCGGCAAAGCCGGAGGCATGACCAAGGATGAGATCATGGCGATCAAGGATCCCGAAGCCCGTCAGGCTGAAATCATCAGGAATCCCGGCGCATTTGGTCTCACATTTACAAAATAAAGGAGCGATAAGCAATGGCTAATGTTCTTACTACCGCCGAAACCAATCTGATCACTACCGCCGAAATGGCCCGTGTGCGTGAGGTGGACTTTGTTACCCAGTTCGCCCACAACTCTCTGGCCAAGTTCATGGAGGTGCTGGGCGTTACCCGCCGCATCCCCATGATGGAAGGCACCACCATGTATCTGTACACCACCGATGGCACCCTTCAGAATGGTGCTGTGCCCGAAGGCGAGATCATCCCCCTGAGCCAGTTCGAGACCACCAAGACCCCCATCGGTGAGATCACCCTGCACAAGTGGCGCAAGGCCGCCAGTGCGGAATCCATCAAGAAGTCCGGCTACAATGCCGCTGTGCGTGATACCGATTCTGCTTTGCTGCGCAAGGTGCAGAAGGGTATTCGTGCTGATATGTTTGGCTTCTTGAACGGTCAAATCGCAGGCTCCACCGCTGCTACCGGCGGCAACCTGCAGGCTGCCCTTGCTAATGCGTGGGCACAGATCCAGATCAAGTTCGAGGATGACGCCGCTGAGGCTGTTTATTTCGTCAACCCTCTGGATATCGCCTCTTACCTCGGCAGCGCCAACATCACTACTCAGACCGTTTTCGGCATGAACTATGTCGAGGACTTCCTTGGTCTGGGTACTGTGATCATTTCTTCCCAGATTCCTCAGGGTTCCTTCGTCGCTACTGCCAAGGAAAATCTGATTGTGTACTATCTCACCATGAACGGTGATGTCTCTAATGCTTTCGGGCTCACCGCTGATGAAACCGGCTTCATCGGCATCAAGTCCGGCTATACCAACGAGGAACGTGCTCAGATCGAATCTCTGGTGATGTCCGGCATCCAATTCCTTGTGGAGTATGCTGCTGGCGTTGTCAAGGGCACTATCGGCGAAGGTGCTGGCGACGAAGGTGCTGGCGACGATGAGCAGGGGGAATGATTGAGCTGTTGAGCCAGCCCGCACCCGCTGATGCCGTGGATCTCTCAAGCATGACCAAAAACGAGCTTTTGGCCTATGCTCAGGAGCACGGCATCACGGGTGTCAACAGCTCTATGCTTAAGGCTGATATCTTTGCGGTAATCGCCGCCGCAATAGAGGAGGAATAAACAATGCGAACCGTCGCTGATGTGATGCGGCATGTCAACAACTTTTTCGAAACTGGCTATCGTGCCACCACTTACAGCATCAGCGGCGGGATTCTCTCCCCCAATGATGTTCTTCGCCCGGGGATGTGGATTTACATCTCCGGGTCTTTTTTCTGGGATGGCGTGTGGAAGATCGGCGAGGGCTGGAAGCTGGAAGATGCGCCCGAAAACGCCGCAGACGATACGTTTGTAGGCCGTGTGTATTTTCTTGCTCCCACCGCCGACTTCCTCGCCCTGTGCGACGAAATCGCCGAATTCAACGCAAAAAACGCCGTTTCGCCCTATCAGAGCGAAAGCTTCGGGGAATACTCGTACACCCGTGCAACGGGCAAGGATGGCGGCGTTTTGGGCTGGCAACAGGCATTTGCTGACCGCCTGCGCCCCTTCCGGCGAATGTTTACGGAGGTGGTTTGATGGCCCTTGCAGACTTTCTCGACGATGATCTTTGCATCATGGACAAAATCAGCCGTCCTGACGGTTTCGGTGGCTTTGTTTGGCAATGGCAGGAAGGTGTTCACTTCCTCGGCAAGGCCCTGCGAAAGAGCGGCGACCAAATCACCATCGCCATGCAGCAGGGCATGAATGCCGTGTACACCATCACCACGCAGGCCGCAGTCGTGCTTGAGCGTGGCGATTATGTCAAGCGCATCAAGGACGGGGCTATCCTCAAGGTGACCACAGACCCCATAGACGGAACGCCTCCCGCTGTAAGCAGCATCAAATGCCTGATGGTGCAGGCAGAAAGGACAACGCTTTGACCTATACTGACCTTTCGCAAGCCCTGTACCAGTTTTGGTCGCAATTCGTGTGGAACGGCAGTCCCATCCCTGTGTACAAGCAGGGCTATGCAGAAAAAAACGTATTTCCCTGCATCACTTTCAGCGTTTCTATGGGTGATTTTGATGGAACATCTATTCAGAGCGCATTTGTATGGTGCAAGCAAGAAGAGGGAATGAATGTCAACGCCCAGCGTGCTTCCATCATCGACCAAATCGCCCGCCAGATCCCACCTGTTGTCGGAAGAATATTCAAAGCTGCAAACGGCGGTGCGATGTGGATTGGTCGAAACGTTGATTTTGTCAGCGATTACAGCCCCCCCGAAGGCGAAGACGAATCAACCGAAACGGATGGAGAGCCTGTAATCGGAGGACGGATCTCTTACACTGTTAGAACCTATTGAGCGAGGTGTTTTTAATGGCTGATAGCAATATCAATATGGTTACCCCTATCACCGCCGAAACCTTTCGGCGGCTGAATTTCAACGCCGGTATGCTTCTCGCAAATTTCGATATTTCTACCGCAACCGATGCCGAAAGCCTTATGGCTCTTATCGTCAGCGAAACTGCACAGCAAAACAGCTGGCTCGGTGCTACCAAGGGCAACATCGACATCAGCGAAGGGAAATCGTACTGGAATCCGAACATCAATGGCCGGAGAATGCCTTTCAAGGGTGAAAAGCAATTCGACACCGCCTCCCCTAAGATCAGCGGCACTCTTGTCGAGTTTACCCCCGAAAACGTTCGTGCTGTATCCGGCTCTGCTGACATCACCAGCAATGGTAGTGTCACCATCGTGCAGCCCACTGCAACGGTAAATCCGAACCACTACTTTGACAACCTTGTTTTTGTCAGCAATCTTGGCAGCGACGGCCTGTATGTGGCAGAAGCGGACAACGTGCTTTGCACCAGCGGCATCAACAGTCAGAACGCCGACAAGGACATCGGCACTCTTCCCTTTGAATTCATCGCACATTCCGACAGCCCTGTGTTCACAAACGAGCTGCCCATCCGCTATTACTTCTTCCCTTCCAGCGTTGATTGACAGGGGGGTAAAAGATGACTTTTTTTGACATTCCTACGAAGGAAATGGCACAGCGCATGGCCCATGCTTCTGTGTATATTGACAAGATCGGCAAGAACGACGCTTTTTCTGCTTGGTACAGGGGCAACATTGGCAAGCCTCTTCGCATTCCTGAGCTTTTTCAGCTTGGTCAACTTTTGCTAGCGGAATGCTATGACGATGTTGTCTCCGCTATTGCCATCCTGACAGGCAAGGAAAAGCAAACTGTCGAAGAACAGCCTATCGGTGAAACCATCAAAGAAATCAACGAGTTTACAGGCGGCAAATTGGCCCGTTTTTTTTCTGTGTTCTCCGCTACGGAAGCGGAAGAGTAATTGCAGCGATATCATCGTCGTGCATCCCGCTAAACGTTGAAATGCTTGAAAAACTCCTTGAAGCAGAAGAAAAACGGAAGTGCGAGCAGATGCAGCCGTTGATTTATATCGGCGAGGTTTGCGGAAACATCTTCAGAGCCTTGACGAAATCTGACTTTCCCGGGTGCTGCGAGTTTCTTGCATCGCTCAACGAAGATACAAGGGCCACAAGCAGAGAAAGCGTCAAATCGCACATTGAAACGATGATATCAACTTTCAGCAGAAAGGTGGTGGACACAGATGGCGACAACCCTGTTTGAACTTGAAGGCAAGGTTTCGATTGATTCTTCAGGTTTTTTTACGGCTGCTGAAACTATTCAACAGCAGATTTCAGCACTTTCAACAGCAGTTTCAGACCTGGAAACAAAGCTTTCCGGCGTAAAGATCAGCAATATTCTTGACAGCGCAACGTTCATCGCCGAACAAATCGTCGTTACCGAAGGTCTTGATGCGCTTGCTTCAAAAGTAAGCGAATTTAAAAATGCGCTCACAACTGTGGATCTTGGTGGTACGCTGCTTAGTACTCTTACTGGTGGTCTGGCTTCATTGACGGGAAATCTGCTTATTGGCGATATCGAAGTCGGCCTTGATACTCCTACCGATACCGAAATCGAAACTGCTATCACCGGCATTACAACCAAGATCGCTGAATACTCTGCTGCAATTCCGATTGTGTTGCCTGATGCTTCCACAGAGCCTCTCAGTACAGAAATCACAACCGCTGGTGAGGGCATTGCAACTGCACTTGAGGCAGCTGCGGCATGGACTTTCCCTGTCCCCAATATGCCCAGCATTACATCAACGCAGGCAAAGATCAAAGCTTTTTGGGCATTTGTCACAAAAGGGCTGAATTTGAGTGTTGATGCATATGTCAATATCTATCCGAATTTTGTGGGAGTAGGCGGCTATCAACCGCAAGTTCCCACGCAAAACCAACAAGGACACGGTGGCGGTGGCGCATCTTTTGGCAATAGTGGTTTGTTTCAAACCATTGGTGGTGCAGCCGAAGAATTTGGTGCATGGGCAGAGAACGCCGCATGGTCTTTCAACGACTACATGACTGAAAACGTCTCAGTACCTGTTCAAACGTTTTTTAGTAACCTGTTTAAAGACAACGGCGGTTCTCTTAAGCGTAAAAACGGAGGTGCAAATTCCGAATCCTCTCCCTCTGTTTCCTCTCCTCTTGAAGACGCTGTTTATTCTGCCCTTACCCGATGGGCAACGCCTGTCGGCAGTGATTCGCTGGCCGTGATGCTTACACCGCAGATCAGCGAGGGTATTGCGCAGGGAATGAGGGGTCGCCGATGAAACTGGTCAACAACATGGACAAGGTTGTAAAGCAGATGCGGAAGAACATCGGCGAAGCATTGGATGCAATTGGAAATGAAGCAATCGTCAGCATGCAGTATATGATGCTTTACGGTTATTCGAGGCCGTACAAGCATCGTCATACTGGCATTACTGATACCAAAATCTATGATACTGGTGCGCTTTACAAAGACCTCAAATACTTGGTCGGTGGCCAAATGCCGGGGGAAGAAGATACAGTCCACTTTGGCAGTAGCCTGTATTATGCAGAATATGTCCATGAGGGCACACGGAAGGTGCAAGCACGACCGTATATCGAAGATGCGGCTACCACAATTGCGGATTTCAAAGGCGTTGCGGAAAAAGAGTTGAAACGGGGGTTTGATAAGATTGGTCAGGTATGAGTGCAGCCTTAACGGCGTTAATCTATCGGGCCTTTCCCCCGATATCATCATCACCGACATCAGCGAAAGCATCACGGAGTATACCCAAACCGAACAGTATCCCACCAGAGATGGCACACGTTTTCTGCGAAAGCAACGTGTTTCGCTTACTGAAACCGTGCGATTTTGCGTTACAGAGCAGGATCCAATTCGTCGCCAACTGATCCTTCAGCAGGTGCAAAAATGGGCGAGGGACGGTGGCGTTTTCACCCGTGATGACAGGCGTGGCCAAAGGTTGACCGTTCAATGCGACAGTGTACCCGTTATGCCTTCTGCCGACAACTGGAAGTCTGAAATGGCTGCTGTTTTTACGGCCTACCAGCTGCCGTATTGGGAAAGTGCAGAAAAAACGACCGCAACTGGCAACGCCGGAAGTGCTGTTATCAATGTCCCCGGCACAGCGAAAAGAACGAAAGCGCATCTCACCCTTACAAATACGGGAGCAACCGTTATGAACACAGCGACCATCAGAACCGGCGAAAGCGTCATGGCTTTTTCGTCGCTTGGCGTTGAGCCTAACCAAAAGCTTGAAATCGGTTACGACGCAAACGGATATCTGTACATCACAGCAAACGGCGAGTCGGCGTTGCCGAACCGTTCTTCCGGCAGCAGCGACGATTTGTTCGTTTCGTGCGGATTTAGTACGATCACCTACACCGCAGGAACGAGCGCAAGACTTTCAATCGATGCGAGGGGGCTTTGGTTGTGAGTGTAAAACTCCCTGTTGTTCTCGACCCGGAAACCATGAAGCCCACATCGAAGGTTCTTCATCCCCTTGAAATCTCTCTTGATGTGTGCTGGATGCCCCCAAACGAGGCGCAAATGGTGCTTCCTGAGGGGGAAACGGTTGGTGTTAGAGATTGGGTGGAGATCTATACTGCGTCCGGCTCTGCTGGTAAATTCCGTGTCACATCGGTGCAAGATGTTTACCCGGGTCAAACAAGAGTAACGCTTGCGCATGGTATCATTGTCCTTCGGGATGCTGTAATCAAGGGAACTGGCACGATACATGGAACGGTTGGAGAAATCGTTACAGAGATTTTGAAGCATCAAACCACAAAAGCGGGCGGGAGATTCCTGTGGCAGATTGGTACTGTCGGTTATTCCGGCGAAACAACCGTTAAATACAACGACAGCAACCTGTTCGATGTACTCATTGATTCTTGGGAGTGGCTCCCGTGGAACATGATGGAGTTCGATCAATCCTCGCTTCCGTGGAAGTTGAACATCATTCGTCTTTCGTCTGCTCCACAGTGCGAAGGCCGTTTTGGTCGCAACCTTAAAACGGTCACTATAACCGTTGATGATGACGAACTTTGTACGGTTGCAATTGCTGATGATCGAAACAAAAGCATGAAATCGGATACTGTTTCACAGTATGGCGAAGTTGAAAAAATCCTCACCATACCAGTCGGGGCAACAGATCCACAGGTCGACGCATATTTTACCGATTATTTGGACAAGTATAAAGTTCCTGCTGTAACGGTTAGCGTCGACGCTCTGGAGTTGTTCAGCGTTACTGGCGAAAGCTGGGATAGCCTGATTCCCGGCAGGGTTCACCGCTGTTCCCTTCCTGATTACGCCCTCACCATTGACAATAAAATCGTCAGGGTACATTATCCGAATTTGCTTTCCGACGAATTGAGCGCACGGGTAGAACTGGCTAACCGTGTGCGAAACGTTGCGTCTATCATCGCAGAGCAACAGCGTCAGCAGAACAATACTGCACACGCTGTCGGAGGATACAGCCGCATTGTTACACAGGTAAGCCAATCGCACGCAGACCTCTACGACGAATACACGCTGTTTAAGGGCACGACCGAGGAAACCTTTGCACAGGTGTGGATCGACCTCCGTGCAGCCGAGGGCGAGCTTGAGCTGATGGCCAAAAAGACCGACCTCGACGGCCTTGAAACCGAGGTTATGATCCTGCTGGATGCTCTCGACAACAAGATCACCCTCAAGGCAGACAAGATCGAATTGCAGGGCTATGTCACCGCAAGCGAGTTGAGCGCAGAGATAGCCCGAATCAACAACTTTTTCAGCGGCGTTTCGGAAATTTCGGTGCTGAAGGCTACGATGGTCAACTGTACGAACACGTTTTTGTACAAAAACACCGCTATGTCTGTCAAATCGATGGATGTGACCACACCGAGTGGAACAAAGACCATCAATTATGTTGGCTATTAAGGAGGATATATGGATATCAAGCTTTTTTTGCAGTCCCTTGACGAGCTGGAAGCAGCCATTGCAACTGTAAGCATCCCCGCATCCAAGGACAACGCTGTTGCCTGTGCAAGGGTGTACAAGCAGATTGCCCAGTTGCGCATTACTGCTCTCAAATCCGTCGTAAAGGAGGATGCCAATGCTCCTGCTGACCATTAACGGTGAATATCAGGCGTTTTACGCTGCTGTTGCAGGCGATGGGGAATTGTATGCGGAGATCGTCGACACCCGCCCCATCTCACAGATTTCGCCCGAATTCGAGGGCCTTGAAACCATCGAGCGCATCGACGAAATCCAAGGAGACGAGACATATACCGGCTATACGCAGCTGGTGGGCGTGAACCTGTCCTCCGCTGGTGCGATGATCCATCTAAAGCGAGGTGATACTGTTGGCTGAAACCAACCTGACCAACCCGTATCGGGTAATCCGGGAAAATGTTGATATGCTCAAGCCGGTAATCCGGCACAAGCTGTATGATCTGTTCGGCGTTGGCTCCCGCCGTGGCCACCGCTTTGAAATCACACTGACCCGTGGCGGCGAGCCGCTTTTGTTGAGCAGCGCAACGGTAACAGCTACGCTGATCAACCACACCGCAGGCATCACCATGACCCCATATTCCGGAACAATCGAGGGCAACACCGCCATCATTGAGATGCCTGATTATTTTTATCAGTATGCTGGTCTGTTTACGCTGTTTGTTGAAGTGGGATATGGAACGATCATGACGGTTGTGTATGCTTGCGAGGCAGACATGACGGCCTTGTCCACGGATACGGTTGTTGACCCCTCCGGTGTGATCCCCAGCTTGCAGGAACTGCTGGCGCAGATTGAGACAATGCGTAACGAGACGGCCAACGCTCGCACCGCTGCCGCAGCGGCTAATGAAGCTGCTACCCGTGCAGAAGCTGCCGCCGAAGTGGTGGAGAACGCCGATGTGCCTACAAGCACGACCGTCGGTTATCAGACGAGCAACACGGGCAACACCCCGCCCACAGGCGAATGGCTTCCCACCGTTCCCGCCATCAGCCCCGGTCAGTATCTTTGGGTGCGGGTCGTGCAGACCTTCAGTTCATCCGAGCCGCTGACCTATTACACCATCAGTCGTACGGGCATTGACGGCAGGGGTGCTGTGGCAACCGTGCAGGGCCTTGCACCCGACGCAAACGGCAATGTTGACCTCGGCGCAGCCTTGTTGGATACCATTTGCCCCGTCGGAAAGCTGTGGTTTACGGATGTTGACATTCGCCCCGCAGAGATCCTCGGTGGCACATGGGTGCGCATCAACAACAAATTTATCTACGGCGCATATGGTTCGGGCGAGTTTGCTGCTGGTGCAACAGGAGGCAATCGCACCATCACGTTGACCGCAGACCAGCTCCCCGCATTGTCCGGCAGCATTACAGCGGCATCAAACGGCAACGCATGGGGTATGTTCTCCGCTGCAAGCGGCGTTTTCAGCCGTGGCACAGTTGATCTCCCTGCAAGCACGGCATCGGGCGCAAGCTCCAGTAATAACCGTGCGTCCGTTATCAACTTCGCCGTCGGCGGCGGTCAGGCTATTAATATCATGCCGGAATTCTATGCGGCATTTATCTGGAGGCGCACTGCATGATTGAGATTTACGATACCAATGGCAATCTGCTTAAAAGCCCCGATCTGACCAAAGGTCGCCTCGAATCCGGCATCCGCAAGGTGATCCTGCCCGCCGTGGAGCCTGTCGAGCGAGTGACTCACATCGAGGTCATCCGGGTGTACCCCAACGGCGGCAAGGATGCCGAGGAAGTTGTCGATGTGGAAGGTGTTGAGGGTCACCCCGAAATGATCGTGGATGTGCCTTGCACCCTTTACATCCCCTATACCGAGGACGAGCTTGCCGAGATCGAGCGTATGCGTGGTGAGTCCCCCGACAGCAAGCTGGAAACCGTCATGGAGATGCTCGATATGCTTCTTTCGGGGGTGACTGAGGATGAGTAAGTGGCCGAAAGTCCCGAAGGGCAAGCGGGAGCAGATCATCGCATTTAACGTCAAGCGGGCACAGGATGCCGAAAAGGCAAATGACCTTATGACGCTTCTTAACGCCCTGCCCCCCGGCCAGAGAAAAAACCTTCTGAAGAATGAGCAGTGCGCAACCATCTTGCAGAAATACGGGGTGACCGAATGACATCACAGCAATTTATTGCCGCCGTAATGCAGCTTGCGGCAGAACGTCCCACTTACCGCACAGGCGGTAGCGGAACGGATGGCACTTGTGACTGCATCGGGCTTGTTATGGGTGCAATCAATAGGGTGCAGCGCATCGCATACCCGCTGCACAGCACGAATTATTTTTCCCGCTGGGAGATGGCAACGCTGGAATCCACCGAGGATGCGGCCATCATGCCCGGTATGCTGGTGTACAAGGCTCGCAGGGACACGGGCGAGCTGAATGCCCGTTACAAAGACGGCGGGCGATATTACAACAGCGACCTTCGGGACTATTACCATGTCGGCGTTGTGTGCGGCGTGTCCCCTCTGCTGATCGTGCATTGCACATCCGGCGACGGGGTTGACGGTATCACCACGGATGACAGCCTCGCCGGATGGACGCACGCCGGAAAGCCGCTCAATGTTGAGTTTGCCGAGGATGTGATCAACATGGCTGAAACCACCCCCGCCGTTGTGGCAACCCCTGACGGAAACCCTCTCAAGATGCGCCCCACACCCAGCACCGAACAGCCTTACATCGCAAAAATCCCCAACGGGGAAACCGTCCAACTCTTTGCAGATGCACAGGGCTGGGCAAAGGTTGTGTGGAAGGGGCTTGTGGGCTACTGCATGAGCGAGTTCCTCCAGTACGACCGCCCTCAGGAAGCGGAGCCGATCCCCGCATGGGCTATGCTCATGATGGATAAGCTGGATCAGATCATCCATCTGTTGGGGGGTGGCTCCAAGTCGGAGGCCAA
>JAZOAH010000023.1:0-55482 GCA_045595395.1 Eubacteriales bacterium
GATAAAAAGCCCGAATGGGCTGCAAAAGTGGAAGATTTTCTGAAAGACGAAAAACGCTTTACCGATAACCGCGAGGGTCTGACTCCGAAAAACACAATTATGACTCTTAACAAATATCTCGGTAAAAACACCGCCGTTTGCACCGACGTCGGTCAGCATCAGATGTGGTCGGCACAAAATCTTAATTTCAGAACTCCACGGCGTTTTGTTTCAAGCGGCGGACTCGGCACGATGGGCTTCGGACTCGGCGCCGCGATCGGCGCGGCGTTCGGCACAAACACCACGACCGTTCTGATCACCGGCGACGGCAGCTTCGGCATGAACCTGAATGAAATGGCCACCGCCGTTTCTTATAATCTGCCCATCACCGTCGTACTGATGAACAACGGCGTGCTGGGCATGGTCCGCCAGTGGCAGACCCTCTTTTTCGGCAAGCGCTATTCCAACACCGTCCTGGATCGGAAGACCGATTTTGTCAAACTGACCGAGGCCTTCGGCGCACAAGGCTGTGTGGCTCAAACGATGGATGAGTTCGAGGCCGCCTTCCAAAAGGCCATGACCCATGACGGCCCCTATCTGATCGACACCCGCATTGACATGGACGAATTTGTCCTGCCGATGCTGCCGCCCGGCGGCTCGATCGACGATATGATCGTATCGAAGGAGGAGAACTGATGAAACGCTTTGTCATTGCCGTCTATGTCGAAAACAAATACGGCGTGCTGGCCCGTGTGTCGGGCATGTTCATGCGTAAGGGCTTTAACATCGACGCCCTGACCGTCGGCACCACCGACGATCCGGACTACTCCCGTATCACCATTACCCTAAACGGTGACGATTACGCCAGAGAACAGCTGATCAACCAGCTTAAGAAATTACATAATGTCCACAAGGTCAAGTTGCTGGAAAGCGACAGCCGTGTCGAGCGTGAACTGATGCTCATCAAGGTAGGCAACGTCGGCAACAACCGTGCCGAGGTCATGGCCGCCACCGAGATCTACCGTGCCAAGATCATCGACTATAATACCGACACCATCTGTGTCGAAGTCACCGGCGAACCCAAGAAGATCGATGCCTTTATCGAGGTCATGAAACCGCTGGGCATCGTGGAAATGTGCCGTACCGGTGTCGTGGCCATGGAGCGCGGCGCCAACATCATGCAGAAATAAATTTGTTTTTCATAAAAAGGAGAAAAGAAAGATGCAGAACATTTACTATCAACAGGATTGCAACCTCGCTAAATTAAACGGTAAGACCGTTGCCATCATCGGCTACGGCTCTCAGGGCCATGCCCATGCCCTCAACCTCAAGGAATCGGGCGTCAATGTCATCGTTGGCCTGTACGAAGGCTCTAAGAGCTGGGCCAAGGCCGAAAAGGCCGGCCTGAAGGTCATGACCTCGGCCGACGCCGCCAAGGCCGCCGACATGATCATGATCCTCATCAACGATGAGAAGCAGGCCAAACTCTATAAAGAGTCCATCGAGCCCAACCTGACCGAGGGCAAGACCCTGGCCTTTGCTCACGGCTTTAATATCCACTTTGGCTGCATCCAGCCCCCCGCCAACGTCAACGTTGTCATGATCGCCCCCAAGGGCCCCGGCCACACGGTGCGCAGCGAGTATCAGGCCGGCAAGGGTGTTCCCTGCCTGGTCGCCGTCCATCAGGATGCCACCGGTGATGCGCTGGAGATCGCTCTGGCCTATGCGCTGGGCATCGGCGGTGCTCGTGCCGGCGTGCTGGAGACCACCTTCCGCACCGAAACCGAGACCGACCTGTTCGGTGAGCAGGCTGTGCTCTGCGGCGGCGTTTGCGCCCTGATGCAGGCTGGCTTTGAAACGCTGGTTGAGGCCGGCTACGATGCCAGAAATGCCTATTTCGAGTGCATCCATGAAATGAAGCTGATCGTTGACCTGATCTATCAGAGCGGCTTTGAGGGCATGCGCTACTCCATCTCCAACACCGCCGAGTACGGCGATTACATCACCGGCCCCAAGGTCATCACCGCCGAGACCAAGAAGGCCATGAAGAAGATCCTCTCCGACATCCAGGACGGCACCTTCGCCAAGGACTTCCTGCTGGATATGTCCGATGCCGGCTCTCAGGTGCACTTCAATGCCATGCGTAAGCTGGCCTCCGAGCATCCCTCTGAGGTGGTCGGTAAGGAGATCCGCAAGCTCTACAGCTGGAGCGATGAGGATAAGCTCATCAACAACTAATAGGAGATACCTATGATCAAAGATACTATCGTTGACGGCTTTCAGAATGCGCCCCACCGTTCGCTCTATCACGCTTTGGGTCTTACCAAGGAAGAGCAGGCGCACCCTCTGATCGGTATCGTCAGTTCCTTTAATGAGATCGTTCCCGGCCATGTCAATCTCGACAAGATCGCCGATGCCGTCAAGCTCGGCGTGGCCATGGCCGGCGGTACGCCCATCGTCTTCCCCGCCATCACCGTTTGTGACGGCATTGCCATGGGCCATACCGGCATGAAATATTCGCTCATCACCCGTGACCTGATCGCCGACAGCACCGAGGCCATGGTCATGGCTCACGGCTTTGACGGCCTGGTCATGATCCCCAACTGCGATAAGAATGTGCCCGGCCTGCTTATGGCGGCGGCTCGCCTGAACATCCCCACCGTCTTTGTCAGCGGCGGCCCGATGTTGGCCGGTCGCATGGATGGAAAAAAGACCAGCCTTTCGAGCATGTTCGAAGCCGTCGGCGCCTACAGTGCCGGCAAGATCGACGAGAAAAAGCTGTGCGAGTGGGAAGAAAACACCTGCCCCTCCTGCGGCTCCTGTTCGGGCATGTATACCGCCAACTCCATGAACTGCCTGACCGAGGTGCTGGGCATGGGTCTGCGTGGCAACGGCACCATCCCCGCCGTCTACTCGGCCCGTATCGAACTGGCCAAGCATGCCGGCATGAAGGTCATGGAACTGGTGGAAAAGAATATCCGTCCCCGTGATATCATGACCCCCGCCGCCTTCCGCAATGCGCTGACCGCCGATATGGCCTTGGGTTGCTCGACAAACTCGATGCTGCACCTGCCGGCCATCGCCAACGAGTGCGGTGTTACCCTGAATCTCGATATGGCCAATGAGATCAGCGAAAAGACCCCCAACCTCTGCCATCTCGCCCCGGCCGGCCCCACCTATATGGAAGACCTCAATCAGGCCGGCGGTGTCTATGCCGTTCTCAACGAGTTGAGCGCTCGGGGGCTGCTTGACACCTCGGTCATGACGGCCACCGGCAAGACCATGGCCGAAAATATCAAGGGAGTTGTCAACCGTGATCCCGAAGTCATCCGCAAGCCGGAAAACGCCTTTAGCCGGACCGGCGGCATCGCCGTGCTCAAGGGCAACCTCGCCCCCAACGGTTGCGTCGTCAAACGCTCGGCCGTGGCCCAGGAAATGCTGGTGCATGAAGGCCCGGCCAAGGTCTACAACAGCGAGGAAGAGGCCATTGCCGCTATCTATGCCGGCCAGATCATCAAGGGTGATGTGGTCGTCATCCGCTACGAAGGCCCGGCCGGCGGCCCCGGTATGCGTGAAATGCTCTCCCCCACCTCGGCCATTGCCGGTATGGGATTGGATAAGGATGTCGCCCTCATCACCGACGGCCGTTTCTCGGGTGCTACCCGTGGCGCTTCCATCGGCCATGTATCCCCCGAAGCGGTAAGCGGCGGACTGATCGCCTATGTCAAGGACGGCGATATCATTTCCATCAATATCCCCGAGTATCGCATCGAGCTTAAGGTCGACGAGGCTGAAATCGAAGCCCGCAAGGCTGAGATGCCCATCTTGAAGAAGACCAATCTCAAGGGCTGCCTGGCCCGTTACGCTACCCAGGTCAGTTCCGCCGACCGTGGTGCTATCATCAACAAGTTTGAGGACTGAACATGACTTCTCAACAGCTCAAAGCCCTTGCCGGTGAGCTGTCTGCCCTGTCTTTGTTCCGCGGCCTGTTAGACCAGCCGGAAATGAAGGCCCTGCTCGCCTTTCTCAGCAGTGACGGACAGCCGCATCAACGCATGGGACTTTACGGACAATTTGTGCACACCCTCGGCCGCCACAACGGCTCTTTTTCCGACTATCTGCGCCGTGCCGCCGCCGAGGACGAAAATGCCTATATCTGCAACATTGCCAAAGGCCGCCCGGTATCCGACAGCCTCAAGGCCAACGCCGAGGCCGAGCTGGCACTCTTCTCCCGCCTGACCCGGCTGACGCCCGAGGCCCTGTGCGAGTCGATCGAGCACGGCTATCGGCCCGTCTTTGAAAATGAGCCCATCGACTTTATATCGGAATATCATCAGCGCATCGAGCAACTCGATCGCTACGGCTACGGCATCTTTGCCGCCGCCGGCATGTTCCGTGTCGAGGATAAGACCATCGTCCCCGTCGAAGAGCCGGACAAGGTGAGCATCGACTCCTTTGTCGGCTATGCCCAGGAGCGTCAAAAGGTGCTGGAAAACACCCGTGCCCTGATAGAGGGCCGCCCGGCCGCCAATGTACTGCTGTGCGGCGATGCCGGCACCGGTAAATCCTCCACCGTCAAGGCCTGCGCCAACTATTTCTATCATCAAGGCCTGCGCCTGATCGAGATCCGTAAGGACCAGCTGTTCAGCCTGTCCCATGTCATGGGCCGAATTTCAGGAAACCCTCTCAAATTTATCATCTTTATTGATGACCTTTCGTTTAATAAGAATGACGACTGCTTTAGCATGCTCAAGGCTGCGCTGGAAGGCTCGGCCGGGGCGAAAGCCGAAAACGCCGTCATCTATGCCACCTCCAACCGCCGCCATATCGTCAAGGAGAAATTCTCCGAGCGCGGCCATGAGGACGATGTGCATCATTCCGATACCGTGCAGGAGCTGCTGAGCCTGTCCGACCGCTTTGGTCTGACCGTCTATTTCTCCAAGCCCAACAAGGCGCTCTATCTCGATATCGTCCACGAATTGTGCGACCGCTACGGCGTTTCGATGGAAACAAGCGAGTTAGACCGTCAGGCCGAGGCCTTTGCCCTGGCCCGAGGCAGCCGCTCCCCCCGTGCCGCCAAACAGTTTGTCAAGAGTTTAATGTAAAGGAAAAAAGCATGGAAAAGAAACTGACCCTCGACACCGTCTATAAAGCCAGCTATGTCCTCAAAGAGGTGGTGCGCCCGACCGATGTCATCTACGCACCCAAGCTCTGCCCCGGTGCCGAGTTGTATCTGAAAACCGAAAACCTGCAGGTGACCGGCTCGTTTAAGGTGCGCGGCGCCTATTATAAGATGTCCCAGTTGTCTGCCGAGGAAAAGGCCAAAGGCGTTGTCGCCTGCTCGGCCGGTAACCACGCTCAGGGCGTGGCGCTGGCTGCTCAGAAAAACGGCATCCCCGCCGTTATCTGCCTGCCCGACGGCGCTCCCATCTCCAAAGTCGAGGCCACCCGCAGCTACGGCGCCGAGATCTGCATGGTCAAGGGCGTCTACGACGATGCCTATAATAAGGCCCTGCAACTGCGTGACGAGAAAGGTTACACCTTCATCCACCCCTTCGACGACCCCGACGTCATCGCCGGTCAGGGCACCATCGCTCTGGAACTGGCGGCCCAGGTCGCCGATATGGATGCCGTCATCGTCCCCATCGGCGGCGGCGGTCTGATCTCGGGCGTTGCCTATACGGTTAAAAACCTCAATCCCAACATTAAGGTCTACGGTGTCCAGGCCAGCGGCGCTCCCTCCATGCTCAACTCCATCCACGATGGCCATATCGAAACCCTTTCTTCGGTGGCCACCATTGCCGACGGCATCGCCGTCAAAAAGCCGGGTAGCCTCACCTACGAGATCTGCTCCCGGTATGTCGATGAGATCGTGTCGGTCACCGATGACGAGATCTCGGCCGCCATCCTCGCCCTGATGGAGCAGCATAAGCTGGTCACCGAGGGCGCCGGTGCTGTCGCTGTCGCCGCTGCCATGTTCGGCAAGGTCGACCTGAAGGGCAAAAAGGCCGTCTGCCTGCTCTCAGGCGGTAATATTGACGTTACCATTCTCTCCCGTGTCATTGCCCGTGGCCTGCTCATGTCCGGCCGCTCCTATCACCTGACCATCGAACTGCAGGATAAGCCCGGCCAGCTGGTCGGCGTATCCAATATCGTCGCCTCCCTCGGCGGTAACGTCACTGCCGTCCACCACGAGCACACCAACCCCGGCAGCGCCATCAACGGCTGCTACCTGAGCCTGGAACTCGAAACCAGAAACTTCGAACACATCGAACAGATCCGTAACGCCCTCACCGACGCCGGCTTCAAGATCCTGTAAAAGGAGAAACATAAGAATGATTACTAAAATTGCCACAAATCAAGCCCCCGCCGCCATCGGCCCTTATTCCCAGGCCATCCGCTGCGGCGATATGCTCTATTCCTCGGGCCAGATCCCGCTCGACCCGGCCACCGGCAACATGGTCGGCACCAACATCACCGAACAGACCGAGCAGGTCATGAAAAACCTCAAGGCCGTCCTGACTGCGGCCGGTACCGACTTTGACCATGTCGTCAAAACCACCTGTTTTTTGGCCGACATCAACGATTTTGCTGCTTTCAACGCCGTTTACGGCTCTTATATCACCTGCGCACCCGCCCGCTCCTGCGTGGCCGTGGCCGCTCTGCCCAAGGGCGCTCTCGTTGAGGTCGAGGTCATAGCAATCTGCACAAAGTGAGTGTTATCATGAAAAATACTGCCAAATACACCCGCCAGTTCTTCCCCGTGAAGAATCCGCCGATGAAATGGGCGCAAAAAACCTTTATTGAAAAAGCCCCCAAGTGGTGCTCGGTCGATCTGCGTGACGGCAACCAGTCCCTCATCATTCCGATGAGCCTGGAGGAAAAGCTCGACTTTTTCGAGCTGCTGGTCAAGGTCGGCTTCAAGGAGATCGAGGTCGGCTTCCCGGCTGCCAGCGAGACCGAATATACCTTCCTTCGCACCCTTATTGATGAGAATCGCATCCCTGACGATGTCACCGTGCAGGTGCTCACCCAGTCCCGTGAGCACATCATCCGCAAGACCTTTGATGCCCTCAAGGGCTGCAAGAAGGCCATCGTCCACCTATATAACTCCACCTCTCTTGCCCAGCGTGAGCAGGTCTTCCGCAAATCCAAAGAGGAGATTTTGCAGATCGCCATCGACGGCGCCAAACTCTTTAAGCAAATTGCCGACGAAACCGGTTGCCAATACCGTTATGAGTATTCCCCCGAGTCCTTCACCGGCACCGAGCCGGAGTACGCCCTCGAGGTCTGCAACGCCGTTTTGGATATTTGGAGACCCACCCCCGACCGCAAGGCCATCATCAACCTGCCGGTCACGGTGGAGCTGTCCTTGCCCCACGTCTACGCCAACCAGGTCGAGTTCATGTGCGATAACCTCAAGTACCGGGATGCCGTCGAGGTGTCCCTGCATCCGCACAACGACCGTGGCTGTGCCGTCGCCGATTCGGAGCTGGGCCTGCTGGCCGGCGCCGACCGTATCGAGGGTACCCTCTTTGGCAACGGCGAAAGAACGGGCAATGTCGATATCATCACCCTGGCGCTGAACATGTACGCCCAGGGCGTCGAGCCGGAATTGGATTTTTCCAACATGCCCGAAATTACCGAGTTGTACGAGCGGGTCACCCGCATGCAGGTCTACGACCGTGCCCCCTACGCCGGCAAGCTGGTCTTCGCCGCCTTCTCCGGCTCGCACCAGGATGCCATCGCCAAGGGCATGCACTGGCGTGAAGAAAAGAATTGCGATACCTGGACGGTGCCCTATCTGCCCATCGACCCGGGCGATGTCGGCCGTGAGTATGAAACCGATGTCATTCGCATCAACTCCCAGTCGGGCAAGGGCGGCATCGGCTACCTGCTCGAGCATCAGTTTGGCTATGTGCTCCCCGCCAAAATGCGTGAGGATGTCGGCTATGCCGTCAAGAGCGTGTCCGACCATGCCCACGCCGAACTTTCTCCCCGCCAGGTGCTGGATGTCTTTACCGAGCAGTATGTCAATATCAACAATCATATCCGTCTGATCGACTATCATTTTGAGCGCAAGCCGGATATTCATGTTACCGTCACCGTCGAGATCGACGGCCAGATCATGGATCTCAAGGCCACCGGTAACGGCCGTCTGGACGCCGTGTCCAATGCCGTCAAGCAAAAACTGGGCATGGAATTTGCCGACCTGACCTACGAGGAGCATGCACTGACCCTCGGCTCGTCCTCCCAGGCCGTCACCTATGTCAGCATCGTGCCCGAACACGGCAAGCGTGTCTGGGGCGCCGGCATCCACGACGATATCATCGCCTCGTCCATCAACGCTCTGTTCTCGGCCATCAACCGCAGTATTGATAAGGAGAAATAAACCATGGCTATGACAATGACCCAAAAAATATTGGCCGCCCATGCGGGTCTGGACTCGGTCGAGGCCGGCCAGCTCATCCGTGCCAAGCTCGATATGGTGTTGGGCAACGATATCACCACCCCCGTCGCCATCAACGAGTTTGAGAAGAACGGCTTCACCAAGGTCTTTGACAGATCCAAGATCTCCATGGTCATGGATCACTTTGTCCCCAATAAAGACATCAAGGCCGCCCAGCAGACCAAGCAGTGCCGCTGCTTTGCCTGCCGGCATGCCATTGAGAATTATTACGATGTCGGCGATATGGGCATCGAACACGCCCTGCTCCCCGAAAAAGGCTTAGTCGGCCCCAGCGATGTGGTCATCGGCGCCGATTCCCATACCTGCACCTATGGTGCGCTGGGTGCTTTCTCCACCGGTGTCGGCTCGACCGATATGGCCGCCGGCATGGCCACCGGCGAGGCCTGGTTCAAAGTCCCCTCGGCCATCAAATTCAATGTGATCGGTAAGCTTCAGCCCGGTTGCTCCGGTAAAGATGTTATTTTACATATCATCGGTAAGATCGGTGTCGACGGCGCCCTGTATAAGTCGATGGAGTTTGACGGGGACGGCCTGAAAAACCTCTCGATGGATGACCGTCTGTGCATGGCCAACATGGCCATCGAGGCCGGTGCGAAAAACGGCATCTTCGCCGTCGATGAGATCACCCTGGCCTATTATAAAGAGCGAATGACCCACCCCTACACCGTCTACGCCGCCGACCCCGACGCCGTCTATGATGAAGTCATTGACGTTGATCTGTCGAGTATCGAGCCGACCGTCGCCTGCCCCCACCTGCCCGAAAACACTAAGAATGCGGCGGAACTTACTGAAGTTAAGATCGACCAGTGCGTCATCGGCTCTTGCACTAACGGTAGATTGTCCGACATGAAGGCCGCCGCCGACATCTTCAAGGATCACCATGTCGCCCCCGGTGTGCGCTGCATCATCATCCCGGCCACCCAGAAGATCTATCTGGAATGTATCAAGCTCGGCTATACCGAGATCTTTATCAACGCCGGCTGTGTCGTGTCCACCCCCACCTGCGGCCCTTGCCTGGGCGGCTATATGGGAATCCTCGCCGAGGATGAGGTGGCGGTAGCCACCACCAACCGCAACTTTGTCGGCCGTATGGGCCATGTCACCTCCAAGATCTATCTGGCCGGCCCCGAAACGGCGGCCGCTTCGGCCGTCAAGGGGTATATCACCGACCCCCGCAGCCTGTGAAAGGAGAAACGAAATGATCGCACACGGTTTGGTACATAAATACGGCGATAATATCGATACCGATGTTATCATCCCCGCCCGCTATCTCAACACCGCCAATCATAAAGAACTGGCCGCCCACTGCATGGAGGATATCGACAAATCTTTTGTGTCTAAGGTCAAGAGCGGCGATATCATGGTCGGCGGCGCCAACTTCGGCTGCGGCTCCTCCCGTGAGCATGCCCCCATCGCCATCAAGGAATCGGGCATCTCGGTCGTCATTGCCGCCACCTTTGCCCGCATCTTCTATCGCAATTCCATTAACATCGGCTTGGCTATCTTAGAGTGTCCCGAAGCCTCCGAGAAGATCGAGGCCGGCGATGATGTGCAGGTCGATTTCAATACCGGCATCATCGTCAACCACACCAAGAACGAAACCTATAAGGCTCAGCCCTTCCCGCCCTTTATCCAGGAGATCATCCAGGCCGGCGGCCTGCTGGCCTCCATCGCCAAGAAGGAGGCGGCTCATGAATAAGATCATTGCCCTGCTCCCCGGTGACGGCATCGGCCCCGAGATCGTAAACGAGGCGGTCAAGGTCCTCTCGGCCGTTGCCGAGAAATTCGGCCACCATTTTGCTTATCGCACCGTCGATATCGGCGGCTGCTCTATCGACAAATTCGGCGTCCCCATCACCGATGAGGGCATGCAAATCTGCAAGGAGTCGGACAGCGTCCTGCTCGGCGCCGTCGGCGGCCCCAAGTGGGATAACGTCGATCCCTCCATCCGTCCCGAGAAGGCACTGCTTGCCGTTCGCAAGGAATTAGGATTGTTTGCTAATTTGCGCCCCACCAAGCTGTTCCCCCAGCTGGCCGACGCTTCCCCCCTGAAAAAGGAGATCGTCGGAGGAGGCATCGACCTGCTCATCGTGCGTGAACTGACTGGCGGTGTCTATTTCGGCGATCGTGAGACCAAAGAGGTGGACGGTGAATGGAAAGCGGTGGATATCATGCCCTATGCCGAGCACGAGATCGAGCGCATCGGGCGTGTCGCCTTTGAAACGGCGCAAAAACGCCGTGGCAAACTCCATTCGGTCGATAAGGCCAATGTGCTGGACACCTCCAGACTTTGGCGCAAGACCATGCACCGCCTGGCCGAAGAGTACCGTGATGTCGAATATAACGACATCCTGGTCGACAACACGGCCATGCAACTCATTAAGAATCCCACTCAGTTTGATGTTATCGTCACCGAAAATATGTTCGGCGATATTCTCTCGGATGAAGCGTCTATGCTCACCGGCTCGATCGGCATGATGCCCTCGGCCTCCCTGTCGAGCGGTACGCTCGGCATGTACGAGCCCATCCACGGCTCAGCCCCCGATATTGCCGGACAGGATATGGCCAACCCCATCGGCACGATTCTCTCTGCGGCCATGATGCTGCGCTATTCTTTTGATATGCCGGCCGAGGCCGACGCCATCGAAGCGGCAGTCAATGCCGTGCTCGATGCGGGCCTGCGCACCGCCGATATCTGGCAGGAAGGCTTCACAAAAGTCGGCTGCGCCGCCATGGGCGATGCTGTTGTTGAGGCGCTGTGATGCTGGACTCGTTATTTGAGCGGTACGACTGTCTGCTCATTCTCGATACCGAAACATCGGGACTGAACTTCAAAACCGATCAGATCATCGAGTTGGCCGCCATCAAGCTGGTCAAGAGGGACGGCCAGATCGTGATTGCCGATCAGATAGATGAGTTTATCCGCCTGCCGGATGGCCAGCGGCTCGACCCCAAGATCGTCGAACTGACCCACATCACCGACGAGATGCTGCAAACGCAGGGTCTGTCAGAGGGTGAGGTGTTGGGACGACTGGTCAAGATGTACGCCGGCGAGCGGGCCTTGATCGTTGCCTACAACGCCCATTTTGATCTGAGCTTTCTCTACTACTCCCTGGCTCGCCATAGTCTGGCCGCCGCCCTCAAGGGGGTGCAGATGCTCGATGCGTTGACCGTCTATAAGGATCGTCATGATTATCCGCACAAGCTGGAAAATGCCATCGTCCAGTATGCCCTGCAGGACAAGGTGGTCAACTCCCACCGTGCCATCGACGATACCCTCGCCCTCAAAGAGGTGCTCATCGCCATGGAGCAAGAGCTGCCCGACCTGCACCGCTATCTGAACCTGTTCGGCTACAACCCCAAATTCGGGGTAAGTGGCGCTCGCATCTCCTCGGTCACCTACAAGCCTCAGCACTACAACGACCCCGTCAAACTCTATAACAAATAAAAATTGCCCGGAAGATCATTTTTCGGGCATTCTTGTACAAAGTTCGCCTTCGCTACGGCTCGGACTGTCATTCACTACCGACCCTTCGAGCCCTGTACATTTTTATAGAAAAAACACGGCATCCCATAAAGGGATGCCGTGCCTTTTCTGGTGGTCTGTACAGGGCTCGAACCTGTGACCCCATCGATGTGAACGATGTGCTCTACCAACTGAGCTAACAGACCGAGTATTGTCATTGTACCACTATGTCGGGTGAATGTCAAGGAAAAAACGGGGAAAAATAGGGAGGAAAAAGGAGGTTTTTCCCATGGAAAACAGACAAAAACAGGCGAAAAAAGCGCAAAAAAGGGACAAAAAAGAACTGGAAACTCCCTTTCTCTCCCCGCAGACCGATCCGTTTGGTAGTTACACCGGCCGTCCGATGGACGGTGAAGTGCCGGTGCAGGATGTCGACGATCTATAAGGAGGAAGCCAATGTTTAAGCATGAAAAGATGTTGTTCCACCCGGTCGAGGTGGAAGGGCCGAACCCGCACTATGCCGTGCTGCTGCAGGAGCAGCTGGGCGGCTGCAACGGCGAGATGAAGGCGGCCATGCAGTATATGTCGCAGAGCTTTCGCATCAAAGACCCCGCCATCAAGGATCTGTTCCTCGACATTGCCGCCGAGGAGCTGGGTCACATGGAGATGGTGGCGCAGACCATCAATCTGCTCAACGGTCACGATCTGGACGCCCGTGCCGTGGATGGAGGCAGCATTCAGGCGCATGTCGTGCTGGGACTTAATCCCGGTCTGACCAACGCTTCGGGCTATTCCTGGACGGCCGACTATGTCACCGTGACCGGCGACCTGTGCGCCGACCTGCTGGCCAATATCGCTTCCGAGCAGCGAGCCAAGGTCACCTATGAATATCTGTACCGCCAGATCCAGGATAAAAAGGTGCGGGAGACCATCGACTTTCTGCTCAACCGTGAAGAGGCGCACAACCAGATGTTCCGTGATGCCTTTAACACCGTGCAAAACAGCGGCTCCAATCAGGACTTCGGCACCACTAAGGCGGCCAAGATGTATTTCTCCTTGTCCGACCCCGGCCCGAACGTCTTCGCCGGCAATGAGGTATCGGCACCAAAATTCAACTAACGGCTAAAAGGTTGATGCACGGCATCAACCTTTTTCTTTTGTCTTGACAAATGCCGTGAAATTTGAAACAATAAGAACATGAGTAGTTTTGTATTAAAAATCATTGCCTGCCTGACCATGCTGGTCGACCACGCCGCCGTGGTCTTTGCCGCCGACCTGCCCGATAGCGCCTATACCCTGATGCGGTGTGTCGGTCGGCTGGCCTTTGTCATTTTCTGCTTTTTTATCGCCGAGGGCTTTGTCCATACCCGCCATCGCCCGACCTATGCCCTGCGGCTGGGTCTGTTTGCCCTGATCAGCGAGATTCCCTTTGATCTGGTCTGCTTGGGGCGGGTCATGGCTCTGTCCCATCAAAATGTCTATCTTACCCTGCTGCTTGGCCTGCTGGGTATCTGGGCCTGGGATCACTTCAAAAATAAGAATCTTTCCTATCTTGGCCTTGCTGGTTTACTGGGGTGCGCCATGGCGGCCGAATGGCTGAGTACCGATTACGGTGCGGGCGGCGTGGCGCTGATCGCCGTGATGTATGTGTTGCGTGAGCACAAACTATGGCAGGGCTTGGGCGTGTTGGCCGTTTTGATCGGCATGACGGCGGTCAGTGCTCCTACGCAGCTGCTCGGCTTTGGCGGCTGGCTGCTGTGCCTGGCCTATAACGGCCGGCGAGGGTCGAGGCTTAAGTACATCTTCTATCTGTTTTATCCGTTGCATCTGCTGTTATTGTGGGCGATGCGGAGCATGCTATAACTAGGATGATAAAGGAGAATAGTGAATATGCATAAAGAAAAGATCGGGGGCAGAATGTGGACGGTTCTGATCCTCTTCGGGCTGATCGGCCAGCTGGCCTGGACGCTCGAAAATATGTATTTCAACGTCTTTGTTTATAACGTGTTTGGCGCTTCGTCCGAGATGATCGCCACCATGGTGGCAGCCTCAGCGGCCACGGCCACCGTTACCACCCTGCTCATGGGTGCTCTGTCCGACCGGGTGGGGCGGCGTAAGCTCTTTATCTGCGCCGGCTATATTCTGTGGGGACTGACCGTCTGCGCCTTTGCCTTTTTGTCGATCGAGAATCTGTCGGCTGTAGTCCCGGCTGCCTCGGTCGGCCTGGTCGGCTCGGTGCTGGTCATTATTCTTGATTGCGTTATGACCTTCTTTGGCTCGACCGCCAATGACGCCGCCCTCAACGCCTATATCACCGACCGCATCTCGCCGGCCGGCCGAGGCAAGACCGAGGGCGTGCTGTCGGTGCTGCCGCTGCTGTCCATGCTCATCGTTTTCGGCGGCTTTGATTCCATGACCGTCAACGGGCAATGGAAGGAGTTTTTCCTCATCTTCGGCGGCCTCACCGTGTTGGTCGGCATCCTGGGCATCTTCCTGATCCGAGAGCCGCAGGCAACACCAAATAAGAATAATTCCTATTTTGCCGATCTGTTTTACGGCTTCCGTCCCACGGTCATCAAGGAAAATGTTGATCTGTATCTGGCGCTGGCGGCCTTTGCCGTCTTTTCGATCGCCATGCAGGTGCATTATCCCTATCTGATCATTTATATGCAGAGTTATCTGAAATTTGATAATTATGCGTTGGCATTGGGCATTGTGCTGATCGCAGCCAGTCTGATCAGTGTGCTGGCCGGACGGTGGATGGAAAAGGTAGGGCGGATCCCCTTCTTTATCGGGTCGGCCGTTGTGCTGGCCGTCGGACTTGTGTTGATGTATGTCATGCGGGAGTTTTGGCTGGTGGTCATGGCCGGCATTGTGATGATGTCGGGCTATCTGACGGTGACGGCCGCCGGCAACGCCATCGTGCGGGATGCTACACCCAAGGGCAAGGCTGGTATGTTCCAGGGAATTCGTATGATCTTTTATGTGCTTGTCCCGATGGTGACAGGCCCTTATATCGGTGCGGCTGTCATTGCAAACAGCGGGCAGACCTATACCGATCTGGGCCAGGTCAAGCAGGTGCCCACCCCCGAGATCTTCCTGGCAGCAGCCATCTGCATGCTGTTGTTGGCCGTGCCGGTCTTCTTTATTCTTCGGAGGAAAACACATGGAAAATAAATTATATACCAACTATACCCCCGACGAGCTGCCGCTGGCCGAGTATCCCCGCCCGCAGCTGCGCCGTGACAGTTTTTTGTGCCTAAACGGCCGCTGGGACTATGCCATCACCGAGGGCGAACGCCCCAACTATTATGACGGCACCATTCTTGTTCCCTTTTCGCCCGAAGCGCCGCTGTCGGGTGTTGAGCGCATACTGGAGCCCCATCAGACCCTGTGGTATCATCGCTGCTTTGTCCTGCCCGACGGTTTTATGAAGGATCGGCTGATCCTGCATTTCGGTGCGGTGGATCAGTGCTGCACCGTCTATCTCAACGGTCAGACGGTCGGCAGCCATGAGGGCGGCTATCTGCCCTTTGCCCTGGATGTGACCGATGCGCTGGAGGAGGAAAACGATCTGCTCGTGCAGGTGCGTGACTATGCCGATACCTCCTATTATTCGACCGGCAAGCAGCGTCATAAACGTGGCGGCATCTGGTATACCCCCCAGTCTGGTATATGGGGCACCGTCTGGTGCGAAAGCGTGCCGACCGACTATATTCAAAAGCTGCGCATCACGCCGCTGTATGATATCGGTGCGGTGCGGGTCGATGTGACCACCTCCTTGTCCAGTCCCGTCTATGTCGAGGTGCTCGATGGCCAAGCGGTGGTGGCCAAGGGCGCAGCCATCGGCAGCGCCGTGCTGGACATACCGAAGTTTAAAAGTTGGAGTCCCGATGAGCCGTTTTTGTATGGGCTGCGCCTGTCGGGCGAGTTTGATATGGTGGAAAGCTATTTCGGTATGCGGAAAAGCTATGTGGCCAAGGACAACCTTGGCGTTCCCCGCCTCTTCCTCAACGATCGGCCGCTGTTTCACAACGGATTGCTTGATCAGGGCTACTGGCCCGACGGCTTGTATACCCCGCCGACCGAGCAGGCCATCGTCGATGAGCTGACGGCCGTCAAAGAGTTGGGATTCAATATGCTGCGCAAGCATATCAAGGTCGAGCCGCTGCGCTGGTACTATCATTGCGATCGGCTGGGGCTGATGGTGTGGCAGGATATGCCCTGCGGTTGCACCAAGCCGGTCGACACCATCCGATATGCCCTGCTCCCCACTCTGGGCCTGCGACGCAAGAAAGATAGGAATTATTCCTTTTTTGGGCGTACCGATGCCCGTGGCCGAGCCTTTGCCGAGCAGGAGATGCTGGATCTGGTGGGACTGCTGTATAACAGCCCGAGCGTAGTGCTGTGGGTGCCCTTTAATGAGGGCTGGGGGCAGTTTGATTCGATCCGTATCGGTCAGGCTATCCGCAAGATGGATGATACCCGACCCATTGACCTTGCCAGCGGCTGGTTTGATCAGGGCGGTGGCGATCTTAACAGTCGGCACATCTATTTCACCAAGGTGGCCATCAAGCCCGACGGGCGGGTAAGCGCCGTGACCGAGTTCGGCGGCTATGCGCTGGCCGTCGAGGGACACACCTGGGGAGAACGGGGATTTGGCTATCGTGGGTATAAGAATAAGGAAGAATTGACAGCGGCCTACACACGGCTGTATGAGGAGCAGATCATCCCGCAAATGAAGGAAGGCTTGGCGGCGGCAGTATACACACAGTTGACGGATGTCGAGGATGAATTAAACGGTCTGTATACTTATGACCGTAAAATATGCAAAATCTCCGAAAAAACGATAAAAACTATCAATAATCGACTGAAATATTGATTTTTATAGTTGACAGACGGGCTTGAATAGTTATATAATAATCAACGCACGACCCCTTATGCGCAGGAAGCGCCGGAATACCATAAGGAGCAGAAAAATGAACTATTCAAGACAAAGAGAACTCATTCGGCGCACCGTCTCGGAGTACGATGGTCATCTCACGGCCAACGAGATCTACCAGGAGGTTCGCAAGACCATGCCCAACATCAGTCTGGGCACCGTTTACCGCAATCTGAACACCATGGTAGAGCACGATATGCTCTCGATGCTGTACTTTGACGGTAAGGAATACTTTGAGGGCTTTAAGCCTCGCCACTCGCATGTTGTCTGCACCAACTGCGGCAAGCTGTGCGATGTGGAATTGCCTTTGTTCGGTTGGCTGGACGATATGATCCGTCAGCAGACCGGCATCGAGGTAAGCGATCGGGAGCTATTAGCCCGCGGCATCTGCAAGGACTGCATGAGCAGCAAATAAGAAAACGGAGAAGCAACCGCTTCTCCGTTTTGCATAAATATACGAGCATTTTCGCAAAAAGGCTTGACGGGCTGCATAGAATGTATTATAATTCGTTTACCATTATAAATTAAAGGAGTAATGTATCATGAAAAAGATTGTAGCAATGATCCTGGCGGCGCTGATGCTGCTGACGGTCGTCGGTTGCGGCGGAGCGTCCACCCCTGATTCGGGCAAGGCCGAGTTAGTTATGGCGACCAATGCCAACTTCCCTCCCTATGAGTTTATGGATGGCGAAGAGTACAAGGGCATTGATATTGAGATGGCTCAGAAACTGGCTGAGAAGCTGGATATGGAACTGGTAATTGAGAATGTTGAGTTCGGCACCATCGTCGGCGGCGTTGAGACCGGTAAGTTTGATATCGGCGTAGCCGGTATGACGGTGACCGACGAGCGTAAGGAGCAGGTCAACTTCTCTGATACCTATGCCACCGGCGTACAGGTCGTTATCGTGAAAGAGGGCGGCAAGGTCACAAGTCTTGATGATCTGGCCGGTGCTGACATCATGATCGGTGTTCAGCAGGATACCACCGGCGACATCTATGCGTCGGATGATGTAGAAAACGGCGGCTACGGTGCCGACCACGTTACCTCGTTTAAGAACGGTGCCGATGCGGTCAGCGCTTTGGTCAATGGTCAGGTCGATGCCGTTATTATCGACAGCGAGCCGGCCAAGTCCTTTGTGGCGGCCAACGAGGGCAAGGGTCTGTCCATTCTGGATGCTGAGTGGGCGGTTGAAGATTATGCCATCGCCATCAATAAGGAAGACACCGAGCTGCTGGCCAAGATCAATGCGGCTCTGGCCGAGATGAAGGCTGACGGCACGCTGCAGGCCATCATTGATCGCTATATCAAGGCTGAATAAGTTTAGGGTATAAAGGTGGGGTGCCTTTTGAGGCACCCTACTTTTTCGCCGTTTTAGGAAAGGAAATATTATGGGCTTTTTGGAAAAGATCGAGGCATGGTTTGCCGCTTGGTGGGCCGACTTTGCTGCCGATTTTCATCTCAATTTCATTGCCTCGGATCGTTGGAAATCTCTGCTCAAGGGCTTGGGCTCGACGTTGCAGATCACCTTTTTTGCGCTGCTGATCGGTCTGGTCATCGGTGTTGTCGTGGCGGCGGTGCGTTCGACCTATGATAAAAATCATGAGGACATGGCACGCAAGGGCGGGTTTGGCTGGTTTTTGATGCGGCTGGCCAACGGGATCTGCAATGTATATCTGGCCGTGGTGCGAGGCACGCCGGTCGTGGTGCAGTTGATGATCTTCTATTTTGTCATCTTCTCGTTTTCACGCAACGGCATTATGATCGCCATCATTGCTTTTGGTATCAACTCGGGTGCTTATGTGGCCGAGATCTTCCGTGCCGGTATCGTTTCTATTGATGCCGGCCAGTTTGAGGCGGGACGGTCGCTGGGCTTTAACTATGTTCAGACCATGACCCACATAATCATCCCGCAGGCCTTCAAAAATGTGCTGCCGACCTTGTGCAATGAGTTTATCGTACTGCTCAAGGAGACATCGGTAGCCGGTTATGTCGGGGTCATTGATCTGACCAAGGCGGGCGATATCATTCGCGGCCGTACCTTCTCGGCCTTTATGCCGCTGATCGCAGTGGCGCTGATCTATTTGGCGCTGGTCATCATTCTCACGGCATTGGTGCGCCGACTGGAGAGGAGGTTGAACAAGAGTGAGCGATAACATCATCCGGGTCACTGGCCTGAAAAAACATTACAAAGGCGGTGCCATCAAGGCGCTTGACGGCATTGATCTGAACATCTCGCGCGGCGAGGTGGTCGTCATTATCGGGCCGTCGGGCAGCGGTAAGAGCACCTTCCTACGCTCCCTTAATCTGCTGGAGATGCCGACCGATGGACAGATCCTCTTTGAGGGCGTCGACATTACCGATGTCAAAACCAACATCAACCATCATCGCCAGAAGATGGGTATGGTCTTTCAGCAATTCAACCTGTTTCCGCATAAGACGGTACTGCAGAATATGACCCTTGCTCCCATCAAACTGTTGAAGATGCCCAAGGCGCAAGCCGAGGAAAGAGCCATGAAATTGCTGGAGCGAGTCGGCCTGGCCGACCGTGCCGATGCCTATCCCAGCCAGTTGTCGGGCGGGCAGAAGCAGCGCATCGCTATCGTGCGTGCCCTGTGCATGGAGCCGGAGGTCATGCTCTTTGACGAGCCGACATCGGCGCTTGACCCCGAAATGGTCGGCGAGGTGCTGGAGGTCATGCGAGATCTGGCCAAGGAGGGTATGACCATGGCGGTGGTCACCCACGAAATGGGATTTGCCCGTGAGGTGGGTACCAAGGTCATCTTTATGGACGAGGGTAAGATCCTCGAAATGGGCACGCCCGAAGAGATCTTTGGCAATCCCAAATCCGAACGACTCAAAACATTTTTGGCCAAAGTATTATAAGAAATGCTCTCCCGATCGGGAGAGCATTTTACTTATTGTAATTTGAATTGTTCGTTATACAGATCGGCATACAATCCACCCTGCTGCATGAGCTGATCGTGTGTTCCCTGCTCCAAAATTTTGCCCCGGTCGATGACGGCGATCTCGTTGGCATTCTTGACGGTGGAGAGTCGGTGGGCGACCGCGATGGTGGTGCGGCCCTTGCACAGTTCGTCCAGCGAGCGCTGGATCAGGGTCTCGGTGGCGTTGTCCAGGGCGCTGGTGGCCTCGTCGAGGATGAGGATGGGCGGGTTTTTGAGGAAGACACGGGCGATGCACAGCCGCTGCTTTTGCCCGCCCGACAGGCGCACGCCCCGTTCGCCGATGACGGTGTCGTAGCCCTTTTCTAAGGTCATGACATAGTCGTGGATGTTGGCACGCTTGGCCGCCTCGATGACCTCCTCCTCGGTAGCATCGAGCCGACCGTAGAGGATGTTGTCACGGATGGAGGCGTTAAACAGGTAAATATCCTGCTGGACGATGCCGATGTTGCGGCGCAACGACTCACGGGTGAGGGTGCGGATGTCCTGCCCGTCCACCATAATGTGACCTTGTGAAATGTCATAAAAATGGGGGATGAGATGGCAGACGGTCGTCTTGCCGCCGCCCGACGGGCCGACCAGAGCAAAGGTCTGTCCGGGTGCGATGCGGAAGGAAATGCCGGCCAGCACCTCTCGGTTTTCCTCGTAGGCCGAGTGGACATTGGAAAATTCGATCTCGCCGTGCAGCCGATCGACGGTGTCAGCGTTGTCGGTATCGGCTTCGGGCCGGGTGTCCATGATCTCAACAAACCGCTCAAAGCCGGCCGCACCGCTCTGGAAACTTTCCATAAAGCGGATGAGAGTGGTGATGGGAGTCAAAAAGAGATTGACCGATACGATAAAGGCCGAGTAGTCGGCCAGATTGATGGCGCCGCTCTGGACGAACAGCCCGCCGGCGACCAGCACCACAACATTAAACACGTCGGTGATAAAGGTGGTGGAGGAATGGAATTGCCCCATCGTCTTATAGGCACGGGTCTGGGCCTCGACCTGTTCTTGGTTGCCTCTCTCAAACTTTTCCTGCTCCTTTTGGGCGTTGGTAAAAGCTTTGGTCACCCGCACTCCGGCGATGCTGCTCTCCACGGCGGCGTTGATGGTGGCGGTGGCACGGCGGCTGGCACGAAAGGCGGCCTGCATCCGCTTGCGCAAAACCATCGAGATGACGATGAGAAAAGGCACACAGACAAAAATGATCAAAGCCAGCGGCAGATGGATGGTGGCCAGATAACTAAAGGAGGCTACGACCGAAAACAGACCGGTCAGCACCGTTTCGGGGCCGTGATGGGCCAGCTCGGCCACGTCAAACAGGTCGTTGGTCAGCCGCGACATGATCTTGCCCGTTTCGTTATCGTCAAAGAAGGTAAAGGGCAGCCTTTCCAGATGCCGGAACATATCCGAGCGCATCTGCGCCTGCATGCGCACGCCCATGACGTGCCCCTTGTATTGCACAAAAAAGTTGAGCAGCGCACGGATCGCATACAGGACAAGCAGTCCGACGCCGGCCAATAGGATGAGCGATACGTTGGAATCGAGCACCAGATCATTTAACACCCAACGTGTGATGATGGGGTACATGACCCCCAGCAGCGCCACGGCAACGGAGGCCAACATGTCGGGGATAAAAATCTTCAGATGTGGTTTGTAATAACCGAGAAATCGTTTCAGCATGAAAGAGCCTCCCTTTTCTCTATTATATCCCAATATTTTCTTGCATACAAGCAAAATTTCAGGTAAGATATTCCTATAACAGGGGGTGAGCATATGGTAAAATCGCAAAGGACCGAGCAAGAGCGTGCGCTGCGCCGTCGGCGTGTCATCAGCATCCTGTCGGTCCTGTTGTTTGTCGGGTTGTTTGTCTTTCTCTTTTTTGCCGTGGGAAAACCCCTGGTGCGTTTTGTGGAAGACCCCGAACAGTTCCGAGCCTGGCTGGACGGTTACGGCATTTGGGGACGACTGATCTTTCTCGGCATAACCCTGCTGCAGATCATCATCGGCATCATCCCCGGCGAGCCGCTGGAGATCGGCGCCGGGTATGCCTTTGGCATTTGGGAAGGGCTGTTGCTGTGTGAGCTTGGCATTTTGATCGGCTCGGCGCTGATCTGGTGCTTTTCTCACTATCTGGGTATCAAGGCGGTCGAGGCCTTCTATCCTCGTGAAAAATTGGAGGAGCTAAGCTTCCTCAAGGACAATCAACGGCTCAACATCGTGGCCTTTATCCTCTTTTTTATCCCCGGTACCCCCAAGGATATGCTGACCTATGTTTTGGGACTGACCCCCATGAAACTTTCCACCTGCCTGTTCATTACTACCGTGGCTCGCATCCCCTCAGTCATCACTTCGGTCATCGGCGGCAGTGCACTGGGCGACCAAAACTATTGGACAGCCATCCTCGTCTTTGCCGTTACCGGCCTGATCTCGCTGGGTGGCATCCTCTTCTATAAGAAAAAATTCGGCAAAAAGAAAGAACCGAAGGATTGATCCTTCGGTTCTGTTTTTATTCGGTCAGACTGTTTGCCTCCAGGAACTCAACAACCTTGTTGAGCAACAGTTCATTACGGATGGATTGGCCGTTTGTCTTTTCAAAATCCTCGTCGAAGTGGGATTCATAATCATCGACGCTCGAAAATCCATTGCCGGCAAGGAAGGTGTCGACCTCTTTCTGATACTCTTCCTGCGTCACGGTAATGTTTTCGGCGTCGGCGATGAGCGAAGCAACCATAAGAGATTCCATATCGCTCTTGGCCCAGGTTGCCAGAAGGTCGTTAAACTGTTCCAGGGTCATGCCGTTTGACGAGACAAAAACATCCAGCGTCATGTTGTAGTAGGCAGCATATTCTTCGTAATAAGCAAGATACTTCTGCTCCTCGGCTTTCAGTTCTGCCTCCGGGTAGCCCAGGATCTCACAGTTATCCAACGCCATTTGCCAGATCTTCATGATGCGATCCGAATCGGCCGTCGCCTGCTTGTCGGCCAATAACTGATCGTGGATGAGCTGGCGGTATTCCTCGACCGTGTTCACGTCGCTGTTAGCTTGGACAAATTCATCATTGAGCACGGCCTTGACCGGCTCTTTGACGGCATTGACCGTAACGGTGAAGACAACATCCACGCCCGCCATGGCTTCACTATGATAATTTTCGGGGAAGGTCAGGGGCAATTCGATGACATCGCCGGCCTTGGCTCCGACCAGGCCCTCCTCAAAGCCGTCAATAAAGCGGCCGCTGCCCAGCACCAGATCACTGTCGGTGGCCGACCCGCCCGAAAATTCGGTGCCGTCGTCAGCATAGCGGCCGACATAGTCGATGTTGACGGTGTCGTCCAGCTTTGCCGCACGGTTAACGGCGACATAGGTAAGCGCCTTGGCCAGATTAGCGTCGATCTGCTTTTGCACCTCATCGTCGGTGACGGTGACCTTTTCCTTGGACACGACCAGGCCCTTGTATTGGCCCAGCGTCACATAGTCGTTGTAATCGACCCGGTTGCCCACCAGCGCAAACAGAACGGTCAAGCCCATGACCAGGACAATGACGGCCGCCACAACGGCCCAAAACCGAGATTTCTTTTTGGATTGGGGTATTGATTCTTCCTCAATGACCGATTCCTCGGCCATGTCGGGCTCTTGTTCGGGTGTTTCTTCGATGGCCAGGATATCTTCCGGTGTATAATTGTCTTCCATGGTTTTTCCTCATTTCATAAGAAGTACACTCAGTATATCAAAAAAAAGTCGGGAGAACAAGTATATTTATTGAAGGTTATATGAAAACTTGTCGATTGGCTTACTATTTGCTATAATGAAAGAAAAAGGAGTTTTTTATGAAACAGCTTCGTGGATGGTTGACCCTTTCCTTTGCCGGGCTGAGTGCTCTTTTGATGACGGTTACCCTCTTTCTTGGCGTGACCGAAGGCTCTGTGCTGACCCGATCGGTAGTGGCCGCTGCTCTTTGCTGGGGCTTTGGTTTTCTATGGTTTATCCGCTTTGGCCGACTGGCCAGAGGTTGGCTGAGGCGGCTCTTTGGTGTTGCATTTTATGTGTTGTGCGCCGATCTGCTCCTGTGTTTGGGATTATGCTGGTTTATATGGTAAAAGGTTGAGCCGCAAGGCTCAACCTTTTATGTTAGGAGAACATGATCTGGTCATCGGTGACATCAACGGTGATCGTTTCTTTGTCTTTCAGACTGCCGTCTAAGAACTTTTCAGCAATCTTATCCTCAACCTGACTGACAATGGTGCGTTTCAGGGGACGAGCGCCGTAAACTGGGTCATACCCGGCCTTGGCCAGGTGGGTCACGGCGGTGTCGGTAAATTTGAGAATGATTCCCATATTTTCCTCCAGCCGCTTGGCCACCGTGCTCAGCATCAGCGAGGCGATGGCGTGGATGTCCTCTTCGGTCAGTTGCTTAAAGACGATGATGTCGTCGATGCGGTTTAGGAATTCGGGACGGAAGGAGGACTTGAGGGCGGCCATGACCTTGTTTTTGATCTGCTCCTGGGTCTGGGCAAAGTCGCCGGCGGCATCGGCAAAGCCGAGCGAGGCATGCTTGGCGGTGATCTCCTTGGCGCCGATGTTGCTGGTCATGATGATGACGGTGTTTTTGAAGTCGACCTTCTTGCCGTGGGAGTCGGTCAGGATGCCGTCGTCCAAAATTTGCAGCATGATGTTGAAAACATCGGGATGCGCCTTTTCGATCTCGTCAAAGAGGATGACCGAGTAGGGGTTGCGGCGCACCTTTTCGGTCAGCTGCCCGGCGTCATCATAGCCGACATAGCCCGGCGGCGAGCCGATCATGCGGGATACGGTGTGCTTTTCCATATATTCCGACATGTCGATGCGGATGAGGGACTTTTCCGAACCGAACATGGCCTCGGCTAAGGCTTTGGACAGTTCGGTCTTGCCTACGCCGGTCGGGCCCATAAAGAGGAAGGAGCCGACGGGGCGTTTGGGGTCCTTGAGCCCCACACGGCTGCGGCGAATGGCACGGGCCACGGCCGATACCGCATCCTCCTGCCCCACCACACGCTCGTGCAGCAGTTCTTCCAACTTTAACAGCTTTTCGCTCTCGGTCTCGGTCAGTTTCTGCAAAGGGATACCCGTCCACTGGGAGATGACAGCGGCAATGGCCGTTTCGCCCACCACCTTGTCGGCGCTTGTGCCGGTGTGGTGCTCCTTCTGCAGTGCTTCGATCTCTTCTTTTAGCGTTTTGACCTCGTCGCGCAGGGCGGCGGCTCGTTCAAACTCCTGGTTGTGGATGGCCTCTTCCTTTTCGGCGTCGATCTCGGCCAGCCGAGCCTGCTTTTCCTTGATCTGTGGCGTGGGGGTCAGCCCCTCCAGTCGGATGCGGGAGGCCGCCTCGTCCATTAGGTCGATGGCCTTGTCGGGCAGAAAGCGGTCGGCAATATAGCGAGAGGACAGATGCACCGCCGCTTCAATGGCCTCATCCAGGATCTTGACCTTGTGATGGGCCTCATAACGGTCACGCAAGCCTTTGAGGATCTCAATGGATTCTTCTTCGGTCGGCTCACCCACCGTCACCGGCTGGAAGCGGCGTTCCAGGGCGGCGTCCTTTTCAATGTATTTGCGGTATTCGTCCAATGTGGTTGCGCCGATGACCTGCAGTTCCCCACGGGACAGGGGCGGCTTTATGATGTTGGCGGCATCAACAGCGCCCTCGGCCGAGCCGGCACCGACAATGGTGTGCAGCTCGTCGATAAAGAGGATGATGTTGCCCGCCTTTTGGATCTCTTCGAGCACCTTTTTGATGCGCTCCTCGAATTCACCACGGTACTTAGCGCCGGCGATCATAGCGGCCAGATCGAGGGCGATGACCTTTTTGTCGGCCAGGTTTTCGGGCACATTGCCGTCGGTGATGCGCTGGGCCAACCCCTCGGCCACCGCCGTCTTGCCAACGCCCGGCTCACCGATGAGGCAGGGGTTATTTTTGGTGCGGCGGGAGAGGATCTGAATGATGCGGGTGATCTCGGTCTCCCGACCGATGACCGGATCGAGCTTTTTCTCGGCGGCCATGGCTGTCAGGTCGCGGCCGAATTGGTCAAGCACACCCTTTTTGCCGGTCGGCGTGGGACGTTCGCCCGCCTCGGCCGAGGCGGCTTCGCTGTTGCCGACCAAGGTCTCAATGATCTGCTGATAGAGGCTGCCGGCGTCGATGTCCGACTCCTCTAAGATGCGGCCGGCCATCGAATCGGTCTCTTTGAGCAGCGAAAGCAGCAGATGCTCGGTGCCGACATAGCTGTTGTTGAGGCCACGTGCCTCATAATAAGCCCCTTCCAGCACCTTTTTGACCCGAGGGGTCATGTCGTTGGCGCTGAGATGCGAGGGTGAGCCGACGCCGATATGCTCGGCAATTTTTTTTACGATATTTTCCATGGTCAGCCCCTTGTCGGCTAACATCTTTCCGGCAAAGGATTCCTGTTCCCGGCACAGACCCAGTAGCAGATGCTCGGTGCCCAGATAACTGTGTCCCAATTCGGCGGCCGAGCGCAGGGCCAGGTTGAGTGCGTTGGCGGCACGCTGTGTAAAACGGTCAAAAATCATGTGATCACGTCCTTATAATGATTGGCGCAGCAGAGTTGCGCGCAGTTTATCACGCCCCTCGGGGGTGCGGCCTTCGGGAATGGCGGCCAGCACGGCCGGGCGTAAGCTTTTATATAAGTCATCCAACTTGGCGGGGGTGTGGTCGTTGATGCCCAGTTCCGAGCCGAGCCGCATTAAGGAATAGAGTTTTTCCAGCTCTTTGCTGCTCATGCTGCGGGCGAAGCGTGCCGTGCCCTCGGCTCGGAAGATGCGGTCCTCAATGGCCAGCGCATCGGCTTTGTACCAGCCCTCGGCCAGCTTCTTCTCTTGGGCGCAGACCGAATCGAGGATGCCTTCGATGCGATCCAAGATCTCCTCCTCGGTCACGCCAAGGGTAAACATATTGCTCAACTGATACAACTCGGCCGAAGATCCGCTGCCCTCGCCGAAATTGCCTCGCATGGTCACGCCCAGGCGGCCGGTCTCGGAAATGAGATCCCGCAGCGCACCCGTCGAGGTGATGACCGGCAGATGCAACATACAAGAGGCCCGCATGCCGGTGCCCAGATTGGTGTGGCAGGCGGTGAGATAGCCCAGCTTGTCGCTGTGGGCGAATGCCAGACGAGCGCCAAGCAGTCGGTCGATCTCCTTGGCCTTTTCATAGGCGGTCCGAAGGGCATAGCCGTCGGCAAAGGCCTGGATGCGCAGATGGTCTTCCTCGTTGATCATGATGGATAGGTCACGGCTCTTGCTCACGATCAGCCCCCGCCCCTGTTCGCCGCCGGCAAAGGCGGGCGAGATCAGATGACGCTCGGTCAGTTCCAGTGCCTTTTCACGGGGCAGCGTGTCCATGTCGATATAATCATATTGCCCCGAAAACTCTTCGCTTATGCTGAAAAAGGCCTCTTTGACCTGTTCGCAAATGGCTTTGCGGGTCTTGATATCGCCTGTATCACGCAGGCGGTCGGGAAAAGGATATGTGAGGTTGCGGGCAAATCGCACACGGGAGGATACGGCATAACGGTCGGCACTCATCGTTCTTCCTCCTTTTTCAGAGCCTTGATGCGGTCACGCAGGGTGGCGGCCAGTTCAAAGTTTTCTTCGGTAATGGCGGTACGCAGCTGCTCTTCCAGCTCCTCACACTCACTCTTTTGAGGTTTGGGCGGCGCCTGGTCGGTGTGGACGGCCGTGCCGTGGGAGCGGGTAATGGCCGGCATCAGTTCCCTTTCATAAAAGGTGTAGCAATCGGGGCAGCCGATCATGCCGGTCGAGGATATGGTCTCGAGCGTTGCGCCGCAGGTCGGGCAGGCTCGGCGGGCCGGCTTGGCCTTGGGCAGGTCAAAGCCCAGCAAAGACATCTTATCAAAGGCCAGCTCCTTGGCACACTGGGCGCACAGATGCAGCTCGGTGGTGTGCCCCCCGACGGTGCGTGAGATAAAGGTGTTGGCCTGTCGCTGATGACAGTTTTGGCATAACATAGGAATCATTCCTCCTTTTTAGGAAATGGTGGAAACGAGCATGTTTTTGAACAGACGGGCCCGAATGATGTTGCGATCCTCCCGTGCCAGCGGCGCAAGGGCACGCTCAGACAGGGCGGCCGCCATGAGGCGGCACTGCTCGGTGTTCAGGATCTCGTAAGCCAGCAGGTTGTTCAGGTGTTGGCTGGCCGTTTCGGCATCCAGGCTCTCGCCGATGGCGTTGACCAGATGCATGATCCGCCCGGCGTCGTTGTCCTGCACACGGTAGATGCGGATGTATCCGCCGCCGCCTCGGCGGCTTTCGATGCGGTAGCCCTGCTCAGGCCGAAACCGTGAGGCCAACACGTAATTGATCTGACTGGGCACCACGCCAAAGCGCTGGGCCAGCTCCTGCCGCTGTACTTCCAGTTCGCCGGTGCTCTCCTCCAGCATCTGCATCAGAAAAGCGGCAATGTTATCGGTAAGACCCATATTCAAAACTCCTTTTGACTTTGACTATATTTGACCTTCTTGACTATAGTATACACTTTGGTCAGAGAAAGTCAAGAGGGTATTGGAAAATTTTTTTGGTCGATGGGGGTGATGCGGGGATGCTCTTTGGACTTTTGCTCTTTTTCTTGGAGGGGTGGGGCTGGTTTCATGAAATCTCTCCTTTTTTCCTATTATATGTATCAGAAAAAAAGTTATTCATGAAAAAAGAGCCCCGTCGGGGCTCTTTGTTATTGGGCGTTGTAGGCTTCACGTACCGCCTTGGCCAGTTGGTCGGCGCAGGAGGTCGGGCGTGGGCCGCAGGTGTTGCCGGCCAGGGTCGATTCGATCTGGTCGACCGTCATGCCCTCGACCAGCTTGCCGATGGCCTTAAGATTGCCGTTGCAGCCGCCGATGAATTTGACATGGCGGATCACATCGCCCTCAATATCAAACTCGATGGCGGTCGAGCAGGTCATTTTTGTTTTATAGGTATAGGTCATACGGTCCTCTCCTTACAGTCCACGGAACAGACTGCCCAGCATCAGCAGGGTAAACCCGCCCACCGGCAGCCAAAAACTATATGTTGTGATAAAGGGGATATCAATAAATCTCCCCACAATGCCCAGCACCACGATCAGCAACGATAGGATCAAGGTGCGCACCGACGGAGAGGTCAATCCGCCATTTCCTCTTGCCATAGTATCATCTCCCCATGTTTTTTCTTAGCATATCATAAATTTTGCCGTTTGGCAACCGCTTTTGGATCGTAAGAAAAAAGTAAGGACTTTTGTAGGGGCCTGTGCTATACTGTAAAAAAGGGGTGAGGATATGCGGATCGTTGTTGTGGATGACGAAAAGGAGATCGCCGATCTGGTCGGCACGGTATTGACCGGCGAGGGATACCGGGTAGATGTTTTTTATCGGTCGCTTCCGGCTCTGGAGTCTATGCTGGCTGACCCGCCGGATCTTGCTATTCTGGATGTTATGATGCCGGAGATGGACGGATTTGCTCTATGTGCCAAATTGCGGGAGAAGCACACCTTCCCTATTCTATTTTTAACGGCGCGTCGGGCGGACGGCGACAAGATCGTCGGACTTTCCATCGGTGCGGACGATTATATCACCAAACCTTTCTGGCCGCCGGTGCTGGTGGCGCGGGTCAAGGCGCAGCTGCGCCGATATAAGACCTACGGTGCCGCACCCTCAGAGGATCGGCTGGAGGAGGCCGGGCTGTGTATTGACCGGACGACTCACACCTGCACCCTGCAAGATCAGCCGGTGGTGCTGACCCCGACCGAGTTTTCCATACTGTGGTTGCTGTGTAGCAAAAAGGGCCGGGTCGTGCCGGCCGAGGAGATATTCCAAACGGTATGGGGCGAGAAATATTTGGACAGCAATAACACCGTTATGGTACATATCCGCCGCCTGCGGGAGAAGCTGACGGCGGTCGATGCGTCAGTTACCTATATTCAGACGGTGTGGGGAGTGGGGTATAAATTTGAAAGATCCAATCATTAAACGGTTTCTGCTTTGGTGGGCGATCGGCACGGCCGCCTATTGGCTGCCGCAGGCGGTGCTGGAGATCATGTGGTGGCACAATTGGTTATGGCGTGGCATTGGCGGATGGGCACAGGACGCCTGGGCGTATCTGTGGCACACGCCGGGGATCAATCAGATACTGATCGTATCGCTCTATGTATTGGCCGTCGTCGGCTGGGCGGTGTGGTGCGTGCGGCAGCAGTCCGGGCAGATGCGCCGACAGGCCGAGAGGGAGGCCGAAAATATTGCCTATCTGGCACATGATCTGAAAACTCCGTTAACCTCGGTGACCGGATATTTATCCCTATTAAAGGAAGAAAAGGACAAGAAAAAGCAGCAGGAATATGTCGGTGTTGCACTGAACAAGGCGCATCGGCTGGACGAGCTACTCAACGAATTTTTTGAGTTGGCCAATGACCGACGCATGGAAAGCGTGGATCTCAGCGGCGAGGTCAACCTGACCGTGCTGCTCTTTCAGCTGGTCGATGAGTTTTATCCTATGCTCGACGAAAAGAGCATGTCCTTAAAAACAGTCATTGCCCCCGACCTGCGTGTCAAGGGTGACGGCGCACTGTTGATGCGGGTCTTTGCCAATCTTCTGCGCAATGCCGTGAGTTACGGAAAAGCGGAATCAGAGATCGAGTTGTATGCCGCCGCTTCCAGCGAGGGCTGCACCGTTCGTGTTTGCAGCGAGGGAGAGGATATCGCACCGGAACAGCTGTCCCGCATGTTTGATAAGCACGTGCGATTGGATGGTGCGCGCTCGTCCCAAACCGGCGGCGCAGGCTTAGGGCTGACCATTGCTCGGCAGATCGTCGAGCGCCACGGCGGCCGCATCGAGGCGGCCTGTGCCGACGGCGTGACTGCCATGACGGTGACCTTAAGCAAATCGTAAGAATATAATAAGAAAAAACAAAAGCATCTCCTGCCAAGGCTCGCTATCCTAAAGGCAGGAGGTGTTTTTTATGGATGCGGCCGTTGTGCTGTTTTTGCTTTTGATCCTATGCTCGATCCGCCGCCGCAGGAATACGTGTGGACAGGAACTGCGCGGCGTGCTGGCGCTTGTCGTACTGTTTCATCACCTGAGCCTGTTTGTGCCGGGCGGTGTGCTGTTGCCTCTGTTTCGGGAGATGGGCAAGCCGACAGTGGCCGCCTTTCTTTTTCTCTCAGGCTGTGGTCTGATGCGCCGCTATCGTGCCGACACGGATTATCTGCAGGGGTTTTTCGGGCGAAGAATGGGCAAGATATGGATGCCTTACGGAATCGTGGCGCTGCTGAGTCTTCTTGCCTGGCCGCTATACCGTGGACAATGGTTTGAACTGGACGATCTGAAAAATGCCTATGTGTACGGCGATCCGATCGTCAGCAACGGCTGGTATGTCTTCTTTTTGGCCGGATGCTATCTGTTTTTTTGGCTGGCGGCAAAAACGGTGCGGCGGCCGGGCTGGATGGTGGCGGTGTTGTCGGCGGTCATGCTGGCTTGGATCCCGCTATGCCGCACTGTCGGTTGGGGTGATTATTGGTATGCCTCCGGCCCGGCCTTTGCGCTGGGTCTGGCGTGGGGTGCTGGGGGCAGATCGATCCCATGGCCGCTGTCCCTGCGCAGTCCGGTGCTGACCTTTGTCGGTGAGATCAGCTACGAGCTATATCTGGTACATGGACTCCTTCTTTTGTTGCTACGCCGGATCCTGGGTGGTACGCTATTGGTAGGGGCTGTCATGGTATCCTCCGTGCTGTTGGCCTATGTCATACATCATATAATAAGGAAAATAAAGGCAGGAATCGGATAAGGATTCCTGCCTTTTCGGCACAATGCACAAAAGCGGCCTTGGTTTTGCACGATAATTTGTATGCCCAATTTGAAATCTATATATTGACAGATATAGCGTTGTTTTGATATAATCTAGTCAACATCTTGTATTTTTGGAAAAACTGCAAGAATCAAGGCGAAAGGCGGAAACATGAAGATCTACGGACTGCAAAAACTGACGCTGCTCGACTTTCCGGGCAAAACGGCCTGCACTCTTTTCACGGCCGGCTGTCAGCTGCGTTGTCCCTTCTGCCACAATGCGGCGCTGGCCTTCGGTGATCCGGGGCAGCCGCTGGAGGAGGAAGAGATCCTTTCCTTTTTGCAAAAAAGGCAGGGCCTGCTCGACGGTGTTTGCATCACCGGCGGCGAGCCGCTGCTCTCCCCCGAACTTCCGGCCTTTCTTTCCCGTGTGCACGACCTTGGTTTTGCGATCAAGCTCGACACCAACGGCTTTTCCCCCGATCGGCTGGCCGCTCTTTTGGCGCAGGGGCTGGTCGACTATGTGGCCATGGACATCAAGTCCTCGCCGCAGGGGTATGCGAAGGCCTGCGGGTTGGGCACGGTGGATATGCAGCCGATCCAAAAAAGCATTGCGCTTTTGCTGGACGGCGGGTTCGAATACGAGTTTCGCACCACCGTGGTCAAGGGCATTCACAGTGAGCAGGATATCATTGATGCCGCCAAGCTCATTGCGGGTGCTCGGCAGTATTTCCTTCAGCAATATGTCGATCCCGGAGATCAGGGCCATTCGGGATTTGAGGCCTTCTCCAAAGAGGAGATGCGTCGGTTTGCCGAGGCGGCAAAGCCCTACGTAAAAAATATAGGAATACGAGGAGTGTAACCATGTATCAAGTTACCAAACGCGACGGCCAGGTGGTCGATTTCAACATCTCCAAGATCAGCGCCGCCATCGGCAAGGCCTTTGAGGCGCAAGGCAAACAGTACACCCAGGACATCATCGACCTGCTGGCTTTGAAGGTCACGGCCGATTATGAACCCAAGATCGTTGACGGAATGATCTCCGTCGAAGACATTCAGGACTCGGTCGAGTCGGTGCTCATTTCGGCCGGCTATGCCGATGTGGCCAAGTGCTACATCCTCTACCGTAAACAGCGTGAGAAGATCCGCAACATGAAGTCCACCATCCTTGACTATAAGCAGGTGGTCGACAGTTATGTTAAGGTCACCGACTGGCGTGTTAAGGAGAACTCCACCGTTACCTATTCGGTCGGCGGTCTGATCCTCTCCAACTCGGGCGCCGTCACCGCCAACTACTGGCTCTCTGAAATTTATGACAGCGAGATCGGCAACGCCCACCGCAACGGCGATATCCATATCCACGACCTGTCCATGCTCACCGGCTACTGCGCCGGCTGGAGCTTAAAGCAGCTGATCCAAGAGGGTCTGGGCGGCGTTCCCGGCAAGATCACCTCTGCCCCCGCCAAGCACCTGGTCAGCCTGTGCAACCAGATGGTCAACTTCCTCGGCATCATGCAGAACGAGTGGGCGGGTGCGCAGGCCTTCTCCTCCTTCGATACCTATCTGGCCCCCTTCGTCAAGGCCGATAACCTGACCTATCATGAGGTCAAGAACTGCATCCAGTCCTTCATTTACGGCGTCAACACCCCCTCCCGCTGGGGCACCCAGGCTCCCTTCACCAACATCACCCTCGACTGGACGGTGCCGGCCGACCTGGCTGAGATGCCCGCTATCGTCGGCGGTAAGGAGATGGACTTCAAGTACAAGGACTGCAAGGCCGAGATGGACATGATCAACCGTGCCTTCATCGAAACCATGATCGAGGGCGATGCCAACGGCCGTGGCTTCCAGTACCCCATCCCCACCTACTCCATCACCCGTGATTTCGACTGGAGCGAGACCGAGAACAACAAGCTGCTCTTTGAGATGACCGCCAAATACGGCACCCCCTATTTCTCCAACTACACCAACTCCGCCATGGAGCCCTCCGATGTTCGTTCGATGTGCTGCCGCCTGCGCCTGGATCTGCGTGAGCTGCGTAAGAAATCGGGCGGCTTCTTCGGCAGCGGCGAGACCACCGGCTCGGTCGGTGTCGTCACCATCAACATCCCCCGCATCGCCTACCTGGCCGAGGATAAGGCCGACTTCTACCGCCAGCTCGATCATATGATGGATATTGCCGCCCGCTCTCTCAAGGTCAAGCGTGATATCATCACCCGTCTGCTGGATGAAGGTCTGTATCCCTACACCAAGAGATACCTCGGCACCTTCAATAACCACTTCTCCACCATCGGCCTGATCGGCATGAACGAGGCCTGCCTCAACGCCAAGTGGATCCGGAAGGATCTGACCCACGAGAGCGCCCAGGAATTCACCAAAGAGGTCCTCAATCATATGCGTGAGCGCCTGAGCGACTACCAGGAGAAATACGGCGACCTGTATAACCTCGAAGCGACCCCTGCCGAGTCGACCACCTACCGTCTGGCCAAGCATGATATTGCACGCTATCCTGATATCATTACCGCCCCCGGCGAGACCCCCTATTACACCAACTCCTCTCACCTGCCGGTCGGCTATACCGAGGATATCTTCTCGGCTCTTGACATTCAGGACGAGCTCCAGACTCTCTACACCTCCGGCACCGTCTTCCATGCCTTCCTGGGCGAGAAACTGCCCTCCTGGAAATCGGCTGCTAACCTGGTGAGAAAGATCGCCGAGAACTACAAACTGCCCTACTACACCATGTCCCCCACCTATTCGGTCTGCAAGGATCATGGTTATCTGCCCGGCGAGCATTTCACCTGCCCCGAATGCGGCGCACCCGCCGAGGTCTACTCCCGCATCACCGGCTACTACCGTCCCGTCCAGAACTGGAACGACGGCAAGACCGAGGAGTACAAGCAGCGTAAGCTCTACGATATCGCCAATTCCAAGCTCGACCCCGTCAAGCATCCCCAGACCGAGGAGAAGCCCGAAGAGGTCTGCTCCAGCACCCAGGCCGACGGCTATTACCTCTTCACCACCAAGACCTGCCCCAACTGCCCGATCGCCAAGGCTAACCTCGACCGTGCCGGTATCGCCTACACCGTGATCGACGCCGAGGAGAATGCTGCGCTGAGCGATCAGTACGGCATCCGCCAAGCCCCCACCCTTGTCATCGTCAAGGACGGCCAGGCCGAAAAGGTCGCCGGTGTATCCGCTATCCTCGCAAAAATCCGATAAATACATAAAAGACCGCCGAAAGGCGGTCTTTTTGTATAAAATCTCCATGTTTTGACCGTTTTCTTCATGTACTTTTCCCCGCTTTGCCGTTATACTGAGAAAAAATACAAGGGAGGAATCCTCATGAAACCCAATCTGTCCCGCCGCTGTGTCCATCTCGATTTCCATATGTCCCCTGAGATCCCCGGCATCGGCAAGCACTTTTCCAAGGAAAATTTCCAAAAAGCCCTCAAAGAGGCAAAAGTAGAAAGCATTACTGTTTTTGCTAAATGTCATAACGGCTATTGCTATTATCCGACCAAGGTCGGCACCATGAATCCGAATCTGGATTTTGATCTGACCGGCGCCTGGATCGAGGCGGCTCACGAGATCGGCGTGAAAGCGCCTGTGTATATTACGGGCGGTTGGTGCGCCCTGGATGCCGAACAGCATCCCGAATGGCGTGTGGTCAAGAAGGACGGCTCTTACGGCACCATCAATTTTGATATGACGGCCGGTCCGGCCAGCCCCAAGCCGGATACCAGCTGGATCCAGCTGTGTTTGAACGACGGACCCTATTGCGAACACATCTATGCCGTCACCGAAGAGGTCTGTCAGCGATACAAAGACCTGGACGGGCTGTTCTATGATATCATCGTAACCGGTCGCCCCTGCTATTGTGAGAATTGTGTCAAGGGCATGAAGGCGATGGGATATGATCCGGAAAAGGAAGCCGACGCATGGGCCTACTATGAGATCAAGCATAAGGATTTTATGCGCAAGTGTGGCGAGATTATGGAGAAGTATCATCCCAACGCCTCCATCTTCTTCAATGCGGGCGGTGCCGAGATGAACAAGCCGCAGTATCATGAATTCCAGAGCCATTTTGAGATGGAAGACCTGCCCACCGCTTGGGGCGGCTACGATAAAATGCCGCTGCGTGCCAAGTATTTTTCCAAGACGGGAAAATATTACCTGGGCATGACCGGCAAGTTCCACCTGGTATGGGGTGAATTCGGCACCTATAAAACAAAGGAAGCGCTCCGATATGAGGTGTGTGCCATGGCCATGCAGGGTGCCGGCTGCTCGGTCGGCGATCAGTGCCACCCCGACGGCTCGATGGAGATGCAGACCTATGAAAACATCGGCTATGCCTTTGATTATTATGAAAAGATCGAGCCCTTCTGCTTTGACGGGGTCTCGGTGGCCAACTTGGGCCTGTATCCTGGCCCGTCCAATGAGGCAAACCTCGGCGTAGCCAATACCCTGGCCGAATATCAGCTCGATTATGATGTGGTCTACAAGGATAATTTTGAGAATTTTGACACCGTCATTCTGCCGGACGGCGTGGTCTTGACCGATGAAGCGGCGGCCAAGCTGCAGGCCTATGTGGCCAAGGGCGGCAAGGTGCTGGCCTTTGCCGATTCGATCGTCAAGGACGGTAAATTGATCCTCGATGTCGGTGCAGAGTATGTCTCTTCGGCCCCGCATGACATGGATTATCTGCTGCTGGACGAGGGCGTGACTCCCGTGGTCGAACTGCCGACGGCACCGCTGCTGTGTCAGCTGCCTGCGGCTGTGCTCAAGTTGACCGACGGTCAGGCTCTGGCCTATAAGCGTGAGCCCTACTTCTCCCGCACCTATGCCCATTACAGCGGCCATAAGAACACCCCCTATGATAACGACGATAAGGGCACGCCCGCCATCGTTCAAAAAGGCAATGTCGTCTATGTTGCCTCTCCCCTGCCCACCATCTATAAGCGTTTGGGAAGTTTGTTCCATAAGCGATATATCCTGCAGGCGTTGCGTGCCGTCTATCAGTCCGAGCCGGTTCGCGTCAACCTCGGCGCACAGGGCACGGCTTCGCTGATCAAACAGCCGCAACACAACCGCTACAACCTGCATCTGCTCTATGCCGCTCCCGTGTTGCGCGGTAAGGCGACGGTCATCGAGGACATTACGCCGATCTATCACATTCCCATCTCCCTTTCGGTAGCCGAAACGATCAAGCGTGTCTATCTGCCCTTGAGCGGCGAGGAGCTGCCCTTTGAGCAGGAAAACGGAACGGTAACGGTGACTCTGCCTAAACTGGATTGCCATAGCGTTATCGTCTTTGAATATTAAGAAAAAGAGGGATACCATGCAAGCGATCCTGCAGACCCATGACCTGACAAAAAAATTCGGTCGCAAAACGGCGCTGAATCAAGTCAGTATGACGGTGCAGCGTGGCGATATTTACGGTTTTATCGGCAGCAACGGCGCCGGGAAGACAACTTTAATGCGGGTGGCGCTGGATCTGGCCTTCCCTACCTCCGGACGGGTGTCGCTGTTTGGCGGTGAGCCCTTCCGCACCGCCGGCCGCCGCATCGGCGCTCTCATCGAAGCTCCCGCTCTGTATCGTGGCTTGTCGGCCAGAGAAAACCTGCTGGCCTTCGGGTCGTTGGTCGATGCCGATCCCAAGCAGGCCGATGATCTGCTGGAGCGGGTCGGTCTGGCCGATACCGGCAAAAAGAAGGCGGGCAGCTTTTCTTTGGGCATGAAACAACGGCTGGGGCTGGCGGTAGCGCTGCTGGGTCAGCCGGAACTGGTCATCCTCGATGAGCCGGTCAACGGCCTCGATCCAGCCGGCATGCGTGATGTGCGTGACCTGATTTTGCAATACAATCGGGAAAAAGGAGTAACCTTTCTCATTTCTAGCCATCTGCTGGATGAACTGTCTAAAATTGCCACACGCTACGGCATGTTAAATCAAGGCCGCCTGGTCGACGAAGTGGCGGCCGAGGCGCTGTTTGAGCGCACCCGTCATCGCCTGTGTATTACTGTGGACGATCCGCAAAAGGCGCTGGAGGTGCTGTCCCGAGCCGATATTCGTGTGGACGGACGGGAATTGACCCTTCTTTCCGAATTTGATGATCCGGCCGCCGTCAACCGTGCGTTGGTGCAGGCCGGCGTAGCCGTCAGCCGTCTGACCTTGTTGTCGGATGGGCTGGAGCAGTATTTCATGGAAAGGATCGGTGGCTGACATGAAAACCTTTTTCTCCTTTGAGCTGCGCAAATTTTTCCGTCAGAAAAGCGTGTTCATCTTGGCGGGCGTGTTGCTGGTCCTGCTGGTGCTGAACTTGTGGACCTACGATCTGATCTACAATGTCGAAGACCTGATGATGCCCGAAGAGGAGGCCATCCTGATGGGATTTATCCCCGCCCTTTCGGGACAGTACGGGATGCTGGGTGCGTTGACCAACGCCAGCTTCAGTACCGTGCTGGCCGTTATGGTGGCGCTCTTTGTCTGTTCGGATCATTCGGACGGAACGCTGAAAAATATCATTGCTCACGGCTATCCTCGTCTGCAGGTGTTCGGCATCAAATACCTGGTCTGTCTGATCGGCGCCTTTGCCGGTGCCGCCTTGTGCTGGTTGGTCGGCTTTGGCTTCGGTGGAGCCTTATGGGGCTTTGACGGCGCATGGGGCGGCAGCGTTTGGGCGGCATTCGGGGTACAGGCGGTGTCGATTTTGGCCTACACCACCCTGTTTTTTCTGGTGGCCTGCGTCTGCAAGAATATCGGCGGCTCGTTGGCGGTCGGTATTGTCATTCAGATGGTGCCCACCCTGATCTTTACGCTGCTGGATGTCTTTATCGAAAACAAGAAATTCAATTTTATTGATTATTGGATCGAAGGCGGGCTGACCGTCACCGACGCCACGGCGGCGGCCGACATGCAGCGCATCGTCATCGTCAGCGCCCTCTATTCGGCCCTGTTTTTGGGGCTTGGTTTATGGGCCGTTCGCAAGCGAGAAATATAAGAAAAGCCCTGAAAACTCTTGACTTTTTGGTTATCCTCGGTACTCTTTAACCATAGGAGGTGTCTGGCATGCGTTTTTATGAAGATCTGAACTATTTGAGTGAAAATCGGCTGCCTGCGCGCAGCTACTATATCCCCGAAGGCTCCAAGACTGACCTGTGCGGGGACTGGCGTTTTGTCTATTTTGCCGATAGTGCCGCCATGCAAGAAAGGATGCAAGTGGATCAGTGGGATACTGTCCCTGTTCCCTCCTGCTGGCAGTCGACCGGCTACGAAGAGCCAAACTACAGCAACATCAACTACCCCTTCCCCTGCGATCCGCCCTACGTCCCCGATGTGAACCCGGCCTCTATTTACGAGCGGGATTTTGATTGGAATGGCAAGGCTCGGGCCTATTTGATGCTGCATGGTGTGTCGTCCTGCGCCCGCATCTATCTCAACGGCAGTTACATCGGCTACACCCAGGGCAGCCGCCTGGCCGCCGAGTTTGATCTGACGGAGGCCATCCGGCAAGGGAAAAACACATTGCGCATCGTTGTTTATAAATGGTGTGTCGGTTCTTACCTGGAGGATCAGGATCAGTTCCGCTGCCACGGCATCTTCCGTGAGCTGTATCTGCTCGACCGTCCCGATGGGCATGTGGTCGACATTGATATCAAAACTGACACAAAAACCATCGAAATTGCCTCTGAAAAGGAGGTAAATTACACCTTTTTTGATCAAAATGGTGTCGAAATCGGACAAAAAACAGGCAAAACCGTGGCCTTTTCGCCCGAAAATCCCGTCCTTTGGAACGCCGAGAAGCCGTATCTGTATACCGTCAAGGCCGAGTATCTGGGCGAGAGCATGACCTTCAAGGCGGGCTTGCGTGAGTTTACCATTTCCGAGGAAAAGGAATTTTTGGTCAACGGCGTTTCGGTCAAGTTGAAGGGCGTCAACCGTCATGATACCCACCCCATCAAGGGCTGGGCGGTCAATGAAGATGATATGGTTCACGACCTGGTGGCCATGAAGGAGCTGGGGATCAACTGCATCCGCACCTCCCACTATCCGCCCCACCCCCGTTTTGTCGAGTTATGTGACGAAATGGGCTTCTATGTGGTGCTCGAAACCGACTTTGAGAGCCACGGCTTCTCCCGTCGTATTCCTAACGCTTCGGGCGCCTTTGACCTGGACAGCGGCGAATATCCCTGCACACGCTCCGATTGGAAAGACGAACTTATTTCCCGTATGGCAAGGGCTTTCGAGACATTTAAGAATGATTCCTGTATTTTTATGTGGTCGACGGGCAACGAGAGCGGCTTCGGCGATAACCAAAAAGAGATGATGGCCTATGTTTGTGGACGCCGTGAAGGGGTGTTGTGCCATTGCGAGGACGCCAATCGTCCCAGAATCACCTTAGCCGTGCTGAGAGTGGAGAGTGAATGGGTCGATGTCTATTCTCGTATGTACTTAGATATCCCGAACATGGAAGCATTTGCCGAGAACCCCGAAATGACGATACCCGTCTTTCTGTGCGAATATGCTCACGCCATGGGCAACGGCCCGGGCGATATCTGGGATTATGTGGAAGCCTTCTACCGCCATAAGTCGACCATCGGCGGCTGCATTTGGGAGTGGAAAGATCACACCGTGCTGCGTGACGGTGTCGGCTACTACGGCGGCGACTTTGAAGGCGAGATGACCCACGACAAGAATTTCTGTTGCGACGGCATGGTCTTCTATGACAACACCTTCAAGGCCGGCTCATTAGAGGTCAAGGCGGCCTATGCCCCCTTCCGCATTCGTTGGAACGACGGATTGGAGATCGAAAATCGCTTTACCTTTACCGACCTTTCCGAGTGCAAGTTGACGCTGGAGGTCGAATGTGACGGTGAGATCACCGAGAAGGAACTGAGGCTATCCCTCGCTCCTTCGGACAAGACGGTACTGCCTCTGGAGTTGCCTGCTTCTTGCAAGCTGGGCGCTCACGCAGCCATTACCTTGACCGATCCGCATTTGGTCGAGTTTACCCTGGAGATTCCCCTGCCGGTGCCGGTCGTGGCCGAAGACAAGCCCAAGACGGCCTGTCCCTTTGTGGTGCAGGGCAACGATTTTGTGGCGCAGGGCGACGGCTTTGCCTATCGCTTTAACCGACGCGGCATGCTGGTCAGCGCCGTCATCGACGGCTGTGAGCAGTTGGCTGCTCCCATGGACCTGACCTCCTTCCGAGCCCTCACCGATAACGATGCCAAAATGGGTACCTACTGGGATAACCGCACCATATGGCAAGGTGAAAACCTCAACCGTCTTTTCCGCAAGACCTATGATTGTCAGATCGAGGATGGCAAGCTGGTCGTTTCGGGCTCGTTGGCGGGCGTCTCCCGCCGTCCCTTCCTGCACTTTACCCAGACGGTCAGCGTTGATGCCGACGGCAAGATGGCCATCACCCTCGATGGCAAGCGGCCCGAAGAGGCCATTTGGTTGCCTCGCCTGGGCTATGAACTGACCCTGCCGGCCGAGGCGGAGAATTTCCGCTATTATGGCTTTGGCCCTTATGAAAGCTATTGCGACTCCTTCCATCATGCCCGTCAGACCTGGCACGAATCGAATGCCGAGGCCGAGTATGTGCCATACGTTCGGCCGCAAGAGCATGGCAATCACTTCGGTGTCAAGGCGCTGGAGATCGGCCGACTGAAGTTTGAGGGTGATTTTGAGTGCAACGTATCGCACTATACCGCCGCACAACTGGAGAAAGCCAATCATACCAACGAACTGGAGAAGGACGGCCATGTCCATCTTCGTGTCGATTACAAGGTGTCGGGCGTGGGAAGTGCTGCTTGCGGGCCACCCCTGCAGGAGCCGTATCAATTAAAGGAAAGCGAGATCCATTTTGCTTTTACCGTAAAACCGATGTAAAAAAAGACGATCCGAGAGGATCGTCTTTTTTAAGTAATAAGGAATAGTGAAGAAGTTCGGAGGAAACCTCGCAGGCGCTCGGTTTCTTTGATTTTATTTTTCATTTAGCATTTTTGGAGCATAGCGGAGAGTTTAGGAAATGCGAAATGATAATTGATGAATGATGAATGAGAAATTAAGTGATAAAAAAGCCATCATTAGGGAGACACTTCATAAAGAAGTGTTCTCCCTACTTTCTTTTTATATAAAAATTGACACTTTCAGTTGGAAAGTGTCATAGTGGGCTACATACTTTGAGAAAGGTAAAGACTTGCCGAAAATAACATTTCTTTTTCGGTGTGGAAAAGTGATATTGCAAACTAAAAGTTTGCAGTGATATTTTTGCTTTACAGCAAAAGTGATATAAAAGCCTACGGCTTTTGTGATATTATATTCGCCATAAAACTCGGCGTAGCCGTATATCACTGCGGAGCAATATCACTCGCCGATAGGCGAATATAACTGAGGCGCACTTCCTTACGGAGTGCGCCTCTACGGGTGGCAATTTTTTATCGCTGGACGCGACCGGAGCCGGCGCCGCCGGCGAGTTTCTCAACTTCGGAGAGGGAAACTCGGTTGAAGTCGCCCTCGATGGAGTGTTTGAGAGCCGAGGCGGCTACTGCGAAATTGATGGTAGCCTGGCTGTCACGGCCGTCGAGCATGGCGAAGATGAGGCCGGCGCCGAAGGAGTCGCCGCCGCCGACACGGTCAACGATATGCAGGTCATAGCTACGGGAGAAATAATAGTCGTTGCCGTCGTAGAGCATGGCGGCCCACTTATTGTCGTTGGCCGAGATGGATGTGCGCAGGGTGATGGCCACGGCCTTGAAACCAAAGGTGTCGGCCAGCTGCTTGGCCACGCTCTTGTAGCCTTCATGATTGAGCTTGCCGCCGGTGATGTCGGTATCCTCGGCTTCGATGCCGAAGACGTCCTTGGCATCCTCTTCGTTGGCGATGCAGACATCAATATACTGACACAGTTTGGTCATGGTCTCACGGGCCTGCTCACGAGTCCAGAGCTTGCCACGATAGTTGAGGTCGCAGGAGATGGTGATGCCTTTGGCCTTGGCGGCCTTGCAGGCTTCCAGGCACAGGTCGGCCACGTTCTGGCCGAGGGCGGGGGTGATGCCGGTGAAGTGGAACCAGTCGGCACCTTCAAAGATGGCATCCCAGTCAAAATCGCCGCTCTGGGCTTCGGCGATGGCCGAATGGGCACGGTCGTAGATGCAGACCGAGCCGCGCTGAGAGGCGCCCTTTTCGAGGTAATAGATGCCAACACGGTCACCGCCACGGGTGATCATAGAGGTGTCAACACCGAAGCAGCGCAGGGAGTTGACGGCCGACTGACCGATGGCGTGCTTGGGGAGCTTGGTGACATAGCGGGAATCGAGGCCGTAGTTGGCCAGCGATACGGCCACATTGGCCTCGCCGCCGCCGAAGGTGGCCTGCATCTGATCGTTTTGGAAGAAACGGTAATAGCCGTTAGGGGCCAGGCGAAGCATGATCTCGCCGAAGGTAACTACTTTTTTCATTTTTGAGCCTCCATTTTCTCCAAAGACTCTTTGACAAAGAAGCTGCCGCCGATGGCTGCGATCTTGTCAAAGGCCAGGAATTCATCAATATTGGAGCGGTCGACACCGCCGGTGGGGATAAATTTAACCTGGGGGAAGGGAGCGGCCAGCGCCTTCAGAGCCTTCAGACCGCCGTAAACGTTGGCGGGGAAGAACTTGAGGGTGGTCAGACCCAGATCCAGCGCCTGCATGATCTCGGTGGGGGTGACGCAGCCGGGATAGTAGGGGATGTTGTTCTCCTTGCAGACCTCAGCAACGGCAACCGACAGGCCGGGGGATACGATAAAGGTGGCGCCGGCGGCCAGTGCGGCTTTGCACTGTTCGGCATTGATAACGGTACCGGCACCGATCTCCATATCGGGATGATTCTTGGCGGCCAGAGCAATGGCTTCGGCGGCGCAGGCGGTGCGGAAGGTGATCTCAGCGGTGTGGATCCCGTTATTTTTGAGGGCGTTCATGATCTTGTCGGTCTCGCCCAGTTCTTTGATCACAACGACAGGGACAAACTTTTCCATTGTGTTTTCTCCTTATTTTGTTCCGGTGAAGGTGTCGGACAGGTCAACAACCGTGCCGCTGGCCACAGTGGTCTTGCGGCGGCTGGTCTTGACTCGCTTCATCAGTTCGTCATAGTACAGGTCATCGTCGAAGGGCAACTCGACCGGCTTGCCCAGGAAGGAGGACAGGTGCATGGCGTTGGACAGGGTCAGGCCATTGATGCCCTCACGGCCGTCGGCGATCAGCGGAGTGCCAAGCAAAATAGCGTCGGCCCAAGCGTTGATAACGCCCTTATGCTGCGGGTTAGAGCCGTCGAGCTCGGGATCGACCTCAACCGTCTTCATCTGGCCGAAGGGAGCGGTGTTGGTCTTGGTGAATTCCTGCTCGGTCATCTCAAATTCGAGGATCTTGAGCTCATTATTCTCGGCGACTAGCTTAGCCTTGTCGAGCTGGATCTCAAAGCGGTTGGAGCCGCAGGCATCGCCGGTGGTGGTGATGAAGACGCCGGTAGCGCCGTTGGAATACTCGACGTAAGCGGTGACATCGTCTTCGACCTCGATATCGTGCCATTTGCCGTAATGCAGTTTGGCGTCGACCTTAACGGGCATGCCGCAGATCCACTGCCACATATCCAACTGATGGGGGCACTGGTTGAGCAGGACGCCGCCGCCCTCGCCCGACCAGGTAGCACGCCAGTCGCCCGAATCGTAATAGGCCTGGGGACGGTACCAGTTGGTGATGATCCAGTTGGTGCGGCGGATCTGGCCGTACTTGCCCGAATGGACCAGATCGTGCATCTTGCGATAGATGCAGTTGGTGCGCTGGTTGAACATCATGCCGTAGACGACTTCGGGATGCTTGTCGGCGACGGCATTCATCTCCAGCACCTGCTTGGTGTATACGCCGGCCGGCTTTTCGACCAGAACGTGGATGCCACGCTCCATGCAGGCGATGGCGTATGTAGGATGGTCATAGTGAGGCACGCAGATCAGGCAGGCGTTGATCAGGCCCGAATCGAGCATATCCTCAGCCTTTTCAAAGGTTTTGACACCGGGGATCTTCTCCTCGGCGGCCTTGCGGCGCTCTTCCTTGAGATCGCAGACAGCCACCAGGTCGACCTTGGGGCAGCAGCCGTTGAGCAGGTCGCGGGTGTGTTGGTTACCGATGTTACCGAAACCGATCATGCCCAATTTGATCTTATCCATTATTTGATCTCCTTTAAGATGTTTTTGAGAGCGTTGCAGGCAGTGTCGAAGGCCTCGTCCTTGGAGGCGAAGGAATAGGTGTTGCCGACCTTGTCGGAAACCTCTTCACGCTCGAGAGCGGCCAGGCCGTCGAACAGGGCGAGGTGGGGCTCGATGGTGAAGCAGGTGCCGCCCTGAGCCAGGTAGGCGGGGATGATCTCACGCAGGTGGCCTTCGCCGCAGCCGGGAGGCACGACCTTGCCGTTTTCGAGAGCGTCCTTGATGTGCATATATTTGATATAGCTATGTAACATCTCCCAGGCGGGCAGGGTGGGCTGGCCGGACTGGATGAAGTTGGCCGGGTCGAAGATGGCCTTCATTTCAGGCAGAGCCTTGTAGAGGGTCAGGCAGCGGGAGGCGATATCGCCGTAGATTTCTTTTTCGTTCTCATGGCACAGATCGACGACGCCCTTGGCCTGCTCGAGCATCCAGCCCAGACGGTCGATGACTTCGTCACGATAGTTCTCGGGATCTTTGCCCTTGGGAATGAAGAAGGAGAATATGCGCATATTCTCGGCACCGAGGATGTCGGAAACTTCGAGCAGGTGCTTGAATTTCTCCTTGTGGGCTTCCCAGTCGCCGGTTTCGATGTCGATCTTGCCGACGGGGGAGCCGATGGTGTAGACCTGCAGACCGGCCGCGTCCATGTCGCGGCGGATCTGGCGGGCTTTATCGGAGGTGACGTCGATGATGGACTGGCCATCAACGTTGCGGATCTCCAGGCCGTTGAGCGCATTGCGCTTCATGGCTGCGATCTGCAGGGACAGGTCTTTGCTTGCCTCATCGGCAAAGGCGTACAGTTTGATGTTTTTCATAATTTTACACTCCTGAATAGGCGGAGAATCCGCCGTCGATAGCAATGGTGACACCGGTAACAAAGCCGGATTTGGATTCATCAAGCAGATACTCGACCGTACCGATCAGTTCATCGGCCTCGCCGAAGCGGCCCATGGGGGTGGCGGCCAGGATCTTGCCGGTACGGGCGGTGGGAGTACCGTCGGCGTTAAAGAGCAGCGAGCGGTTCTGGTTGGTGACAAAGAAGCCGGGGGCGATGGCGTTGACACGGATGCCGGCCTTGGCAAAATGGACGGCCAGCCACTGGGTAAAGTTGGTGACAGCCGCCTTGGCCGAAGAGTAGGCGGGGATCTTGGTCAGGGGACGGAAGGCGTTCATCGACGAGATGTTGAGCACGCAGCAGCCGTCACGGCCGGGCATATCGGCCATAAAGACCTGGCTGGGGAGCAGCACGCCCTTGATGTTGAGGTCAAAGACGAAGTCGAAGCCGTTGGTGTCGATGTTGAAGAAGGTCTTGGTGTCGGCATCCAGTTCATCGCCGGCCGCATATTCTTCACGGTCGGTGGTGGCACGGGGGTTGTTGCCGCCGGCACCGTTGATGAGGATGTCGCATTTGCCCAGATCCCTGAGGATCTGTTCGTGGACGGCTTCCAGGCTTTCACGCTCGAGCACCGAGCAGGGATAGGCCTTGGCGATGCCGCCGTTGTCGGTGATCTCTTGGGCTACGGCATTGACCGCATCGGCGTTGATGTCGAGCAGAGCGACCTTGGCACCTAAGGCGGCGAAATGCTTGGCGAAGGCGGAGCAGAGAATGCCGCCGGCGCCGGTGATGACGATGGTTTTGCTCATAATATTACTCCTCGATCATTTTTTTCGAAGTTGTGTAACTGATGCGGCGGCAGAGCTCTTCGGCCGGCGCAGGATCAAACTCGCCCGACTCTACATATTGGCCGATGCGGTTGCAGAGGATGCGGCGGAAATAGTCGTGACGGGCATAGGACAGGAAGGAGCGGGAGTCGGTGAGCATGCCGGGGAAGGTGGAGAGCAGGCCCTGCTCGGACATGATATCCAGCTGCTTGATGATGCCACGCTTATGATCGGCAAACCACCAGGCGGCGCCCAGGATCACGCCACGGAAGCAGCCGCAGACGGTGGCATAGGCATCGCAAGCGCCCTCGTTGAGGGAGTAGACGATGGTGCGGGGCAGGGCATCGTTCTTCTGCAGCAGGGTGAGCATGGCCGACAGATCACGCACCGAGGGGGCACCGCCGACGCTGTCGCCGCCGCAGTCGAGGCCGAGGGTCTCGAAGAGGGTGGGGTTGAGGTCGCGGTGAGAGGCCAGGTGCCACTGCATGACCATATTCTTCTCTTTATAGAGTTTGCCCCAGTAAAGGTAAATATTCCCCACAAAGCCCAAATAATCGTGATGAGAGACTGTCTGACCGGCAAGCAGAGCACGCAGGGTGGCGTCGGCCTTTTCGTCGGAATCGACATGGTCGGGGAAATCGACGATGCCGATGTCGGTGATGCGGCAGCCGTTTTGATCAAAATGATCCAGGCGGCGGGAGAGAGCTGTTTTGAAGGCGGCCAGGCCGTCCATTTCGACGCCGGCTACCTCGCCCAGGCTCTTCATATAATCGGCCCAGCCGGGCAGGTCGATACGCAGGGCTTTATCGCCGCGGTAGGAGGGCAGCACCTTGACGTCGAAGGACTTGTCCTCGGCCAGCAGCTTATGATAGGCCAGGTCGTCGGCAATGTCATCGGTGGTGCAGATGATGGCAACGCCGGCCTGCTTGATCAGTTTGCGGGGGGAGAGGTTGGTTTCTTTAATATAACGGTTAGCCTGTTCCCAGATGGCTTCGGCGTTGGCTCGGGTCAGGGGCAGGTCGATGCCGAAGTAGAGGGACAGCTCCATGGAGGCCCAGGCATACAGCGGGCTGCCGGCGGCCAGTTCCACGGCGGTGATGAAATTCATGAATTTCTCTTTCCAGGAAGCGCTGCCGGTGATGCCCTCTTCGGGAATGCCGAACAGACGCATCAGACGCCACTTGTAATGGTCGCCACCCAGCCACATTTGGCCGAGGTTGTCAAAGGGGAGATCCTCATAGATATCCTTGGCGGTCAAGTGACAGTGATAGTCAACAATTGGCAGATCCTTTACGGCCGAGTAGAGTTTTTCGGCGGTGGGATTGGTCAGCAAATAACTTTTGTTCATAGTATCACCTCTTATTTGTATTATAAAATACAACCTTTGCAAAGTAAATGAATTTCTTGTCAGAATAGATTGCAAATCTTATCAACTTATGGTAGTTTATAGGGGGTGATTGATATGAAAACGTATTTTTCCTGTTTCGGCGATGCCTTTTCCTGTGATTACATATACAATGAAACGCCCAACCCGGCGGAATTTGCCATGCACACCCATGAAACCCATGAGTTGTATTATTTCCTGTCGGGGCGAGGTATATACCGCATTGAAAGCAGTGAATATCTCATGCGTCCGGGCGATATTCTGATCATGCGTCGGGCCGAGGCGCACTATTTTGACATTGATCCGACGGTGCCCTACAAGCGGTTTGCCTTGAATTTTTCCGAGCAGGTGATGGACAGCATTGATAGGCAGGGACTGCTGATGCAGCCTTTCTATGAGCGGGAGCTGGGGAAGGGGAATCTGTATCGCAAGAACGATTTTCCCGATGATACCGCCCATCGGCTGATGGCTCGCATGCTTACGCCGGGCGAGGATGTGCGCACGGGGGTGCTGGCCTGCCTGCCGGCACTGCTGGGCGAGATCGCACAGGTCTACCGTCAGCGCAGGCAAAGCGAGCCGGAGGAGGCCCCCTTATCCTATCGGATCGTATCCTTTGTCAATGATCATCTGACCGACGAATTATCGCTGGATCGGATCGCCGCCCAGTTCTACATCAGCAAGCCGCAGCTGTGTCGGGTCTTTAAGGCGGCCACCGGCTCTACCGTTTGGGAGTATGTGACCATTAAGAGGCTCATCCGTGCCCGTGAGATCATCGGTGCCGGGGCTTCGCCCGCCGAAGCGGCAGGTGCCTGCGGCTTTAACGACTATTCGGCCTTTTACCGTGCCTATCGGCGTCGGTTTGGGCATTCGCCGAGAGAACGATAAGAAAAAGCACTTGGAATGATCCAAGTGCTTTATTGTTTGAGTCCGATCTGTTGAGCATAGTCGGAGGGGCTCATGCCCATGTGTTTTTTATACACGCTATTAAAGGTGCGCACGCTTTGAAAACCGCATTCAAAAGCGGCGGTGGTTATTTTGCTGCCTTGATGCAGCATCAGATTCACCTTTTTGATCCGCAACGAGTTAATATATTCATGGATGCCGATGCCGGCGTATCGCTGGAAAAGAGCCGACAGCTTGGCTCGGGACATATACATCTTTTCGGCCAATTGATTGACCGACAGCGGTTCGGTATAATGGTCTTTGATATAGGTGACTACCTTGAAAAATTCCTCACGGTCTTTTTTTACCGCCAGATCCTTTTTTTCGGCCGGGAAATGCCGCAAAAGCAGATAATACAGGGCGGCGATCATGCTGCACAAAAAGGGATTCTCCTTTTCATCTTCCTCCACCTTTTGTTCGGCCAGAATGCTTTTCATCATGCTTTCTAACGTGTCTTCCAGTCCGGGCACGGCTTGGATCTCCTGAGCCGTTATGTGTTTTTTTATGCCTGCGGAGGGAAGATCCAGATTGACGACCGAACGCCACGGAAACTGAATGATATAGGTGTTGGTGGCGTCTTCGGTTATGATGAATTTATGTACTGTATATTCATTGATAAATACCAGATCGCCCACGCCGGCGTCAATCAGCTGGCCGTCGATAAGAAACTGGCAGGGTTTGTTCATGACACGGCAGATTTCGCAATTTTCATGCCAGTGAAATTTGTATTTCACTCTTGTATAATTTTTGAGGATGCGCCCGATAAATTTTACTTTTGAACGCTCCTGTACGATTTCGTCCATACGATCCCTCCTTTTTCTATCATAATCCGTTGGATGTGGGATGTCAATATCTAGACAAAATTGCCATAAAATTTCACAATATTACTTGATATAAAAAGAAAGGAACGTTATAATGAAAATAGAAAGGGGAGCGATTGACGATGAAGATCGGAATTATCGGTGCAGGAAACATCTCCCTGCGGCACATTAAGGGCTATCAGCAAAACCCTACATGTGAAGTAGCGGCGATCTCCGACATCAACGCCGAACAGGCTCAAAAAATAGCACAAGAGTATAACATCAAACAAGTATATACCGATTATCACGACATTTTGAACGATCCGACCATTGATGCAGTAAGCATTGCCACCCCGACCTTTACCCATAAAGAGATCGCACTGGCGGCAATTCAGAGCAACAAGCATGTCCTTTGCGAAAAGCCACCCGCCCTCAATGCCGACGAGGTCAAGGAGATCCGTCAGGCGCTGCAAGGCAGTGACAAGGTCTTTATGTTTGCTTTGGTCACCCGATTCCGTAAGAGTGCTCAGCAACTCAAAGAGTACATAGATGCCGGCAAGATGGGCCCCATCATCTGTGCTGACATGACGAGGCTGACCCGCATGGTCGCCTTCCGCGGCTGGTTTACCAATCGCAGCCTGGGCGGCGGTTGCTTGCGAGATGGTGCTATCCATGAGATCGACCTGCTGCTCTATTTGATGGGATATCCCAGACCTAAGTCGGTTTCGGCTTTTTGGAGCCGCATCAATAACGACCTGCCGACTCGACTCAAGGAGACAGGTGCCTCCTATCCGTCGGCCGATAAAAACACCTACAAGAACGATACCGAAGATATCATCAAGGGCTTTATCAATCTGGACAACGGCGCCAACCTGACCGTCAAGTCTGGCAATGTCTTCTTGTCCTGCAAGCCGGAGGTATACGCCGAGATTAACGGACAGAACGCCGGTGCCTTGTTGCAGCTGAGCGGTTCGGATAAGGGGCTGAAGATCGTTGAGGTGACCGATGAGGATGTCCTCAATGAAACAGCATACGAGCTTTGCGATGACGGTATGTTCTGGGATGAGATCAATCACTTTGTGGATTGCTGCCAAAACAAGACAGAGTGCATAGTCAAGGTGGATCAGGCCGTAACGCTCATGGAAATTATTGACGCTTTGTATGCTTCGGCGCAGAGCGGCGAAACGATAACATTTTAAGGAGAAAACCGTATGAAAACTGTAGATTTTTTTGGTCATAAAGTATCGAAACTGATCGTTGGCGACAACCCGATGACTGGCCACTCGTACATTGAAGACAAGACGACCGGCGAGGATATGCTCAAATATTACACCGCCGAGAACATCAAGGCTACCTACAAGCACCTGGAAGAGCTGGGCATTAACACCATGCTGCCTCTGGCTGATCCCTATCTGGTCCGATTGCTGCAAGAGCATCAGAGAGAGGGCGGCAACATCCAGTGCATTTGGCAGCCGTATATGCCGATGAACCAGCAGGTGAGCATGCGTGAAATGCAGAAGCTCAACACCATCGGCATCTATCATCAGGGCACCACGACTGACTTTAACTTTGAAAAGGGCAATCTTGATGTCATCAAAGAAAACATTAAGATGTGGAAAGAACTCGGCGTGCCCATCGGTCTGGGCACCCATCGTCCCGATGTCATCGAAAGATGCGAAGAAGAGGACTGGGGCATAGATTTCTATATGGCCTGCCTGCAAAATGCCCGTCGCGGCCGTGAAGGCGAGCCCAGCGGCTTCCTCTCGGGCAAGACCAAGGCGCATGTTGTCTTCTATCCGGAAGATCGTCCCATCATGCTTAACACCCTTAAGCAGGTGAACAAGCCGATCATCGCCTTCAAGATCTTCGCCGGCGGACAAATGTTTATCGGCAAAGACCCGCAGGAAAAGCGTCAGATCATCAAGGACGTGTATGAAGAGGTGTTCAGCGCCCTCAAGCCCAACGACCTGGCGGCCATCGGTGTATTCCAGAGAGATATGGATGAACTTAAAGAAGACGTTGAGATCTTCAACGAGTGGTGTGACGAGAAGTACAACAAATAAACCCGTGTAACAGCAAAACGACCTAAAACAAAATTTTGTTTTAGGTCGTTTTTTTGTCGAGTGACAGGACTTGAACCTGCGGCATTCTGCTCCCAAACGTTACAGGAGTACCTGTTTCCGCTCGTTTCTAACCATTTCTGCCCCTTTCCGCTCGAAAACAGATGCTTTCCGGCACTCTTACCTCCACTGTTTCCGTGTACTCCGTGCGTGTCTGTGGGATAAACTGTGGTCAAAAAGATACTCCCCCGATACGGTGAAACCACCGTATCGAGGGAGTTTTTGTCGTCTGTATGGTAACTCTGTTCGCTCCAAAAGTCAAGGCCTTTCGCAAAACAAATTTTGCCCCGCAGTAGACAAAGAAAAGGGGATTGAGAAAAGGTGTGAAAAATGATATAATACTTATTACAGAGGTAAATAACTTATTAATAAGTGAGGAAAACTATGCAACATAATGAATCGGAAAAATTTGCTTGGGTTAAGCCCTTTATACATAATGTTTTTTGTGGTGATTCCAAAAATGCAGATTTGTATATGGAGTGTAAAATGCCATATATGAATAGACCGTTTTACAAATACTGTTACGTTTGCGAAAATTCGAAACGAGCAGAGGACACAATCGATTATAATATTGATAATTTTGAAAACGACGAATTATTTTTTCAAGATCCAGCATTTTTCAATGATCCATTTGATTGTTATATGGGGTTTTCTCAGAATCAAATGATTAAAGATTTGCTGATTTCATATATGAAACAGCAACGAAAATACACGCCGCAGATGCGCAAAGCGATAAATGCATTCTTTGGAAATGATGGTAATAAGGAAATCTCATTAGATGAGATGACTCATGATGAAATAAGAGCATTTATGACAACTTTGGTTCCAGTAATTTCATCTTCTTTATCTGAAGATGTAGGCGGACAAGAATATGTTTCTGAAATGATGAATGTTCTCACAAAAGAAGAAAATATATCATTATTTATTAAACTGGCCAAGAATCAATTAACAGTTGCGGATCAACAAGCGATAATAGATATAATGTTTTCAAACGAGACGTTTAGAGAATATACAAAATCATCATTAGAAAATCCGGATAATAGTGATTGGATTATAAACGCAACGCATCATGATATGAAACTTAAAGTTGAGACTACCCCGGATGGGTTTATGCAGGGTAATGGAACAGATACATTTCAATTATTTGATTTTTTTGAATTACTGCTAAAAGCATCTAGCGAAAAAGAAATAGCTCCTGAATTATCTGAAGTTAGGCGAAAATTTGGAGAAGTAAGCAATTCTGCTATGGTGAAATACAGAAAAATGATATCAGATAAGTGTAAAGTTACTTGTCTTAGTGAGAGAATGGATTCCCCGCTAATGTGGTCGCACTATGCCAACAAACATTTTGGATTTTGTTTGGAATATGACTTTACACACAATATGACAAAAAGATATCCAGATTTGAACATGGCAAAAATAATGCTATTGCCGGTTATCTATTCTGAAAAAAGACCGTTGCTCTCTCGTGTTTTAACTGATTACAAGATAATGCTTCCATACTATAAAACTGGGAAAATGCCAATGGAAGCGATTGAAAGTATAGTATACGGGTTGCTATTTAAAAGTCCAGATTGGGCATATGAACATGAGTGGAGAATCATAGGGATTGATATGAAAAAGCCAACCATGAAATTACCATCTGCGAGAAAGGTGTTTTTAGGAGCCAATATGGAAGATGAGGCTAAAACACGAATTATTGAAATAGCAAAGAAAAAGCATATTCCTGTATATCAAATGATGCTTTCTTCGGATAGATATAAGTTTGAGTATTATAAAGTGTAGCTTGATGATTTGTGTGATGAAATACGACAAATTAATTTAGTGAAGATGGCGGCAGTCTGAATTACGATTGCCGCCTTAAAACTATCGAAAAAGCCGATGAGGAATCGAAAGAAACCTCATCGGCTTTGCTATCACTCAAAAGAAACAGGCTTTGTATCACCTGTTGCAAATGCGTTGGGGCCGGGGTCCGACATGGAGAAATACATCTTTGCGGCTTTGGTGGTGCCGAAATCACGGTTGGAGCCGGAGTTCTGCACCTTGTTAAAGGCATCGCGGAACATCTGATTGTGGGCTTCCTCGCGGTTGAGGAGAAAATCAATGGTCTCACGCACCTTTTTGTCATCGATCTGGCGGTAAAGATATTCGTAAACAACCTTCGCACGCTGTTCGGATGCGATGTTACTGAGCAGGTCGGCGCACAGATCACCGGTTACCGTTACGTAATCTGCCGTCCAGGAATAACCCGACGCATTGATAAGACCGGGATTAAGACCTAAGAGCACGTGGGATTGGATCTCACCGCAGGGCACCTTTGCGGCATCTACGTCGTGACCGTTTAAGAGGTTGATGGTCTGCGCCACCATCTCCATGTGCCCAAGTTCCTCCGCCGCAATGTCAAGGAACAGATCCTTGATCTCGGGATCTTTGATCCGAAAGCTTTGGGACATATACTGCATCGCCGCCTTCAGCTCGCCGTTTCCTCCTCCGAGTTGTTCCTGCAAAAGCGCCGCATACTGCGGATTGGATCTCTCCACCTCCACGGGATGAAAAAGCATCTTTTCGTGTTTGAACATTTCACTACCTCCGTTTGTTTGATATAAGTTATTTTTGCCAATCCGGAGATAGATATTCAAACGCATCGCCAAATCTGCATCTAGTCAACAATTGCCCCGCAGTAAACAAAGAAAAGGGGATTATGAGAGGAATCTAATTATTCAGAGAGGTAGTCTAATTCGTTGAGGATATCTAAGAGATACTGATTCTTAAAATGTCCATCCGAATAATAGGTAATTTTCTTGAAAGCATTCGCAGCGCCAATTGTCATAAGTCCAAGAATTATAATTACGAAGAGCTGCTCAATAACAATGTCTGCACTTTCGCTTCTATATATCAGCGCAGAAACAAATGCACCTAAAGGAACGCCGACAAGCATATCAAAAACTTTGTTGCTGACAGATTTATAATTTTTACTATGTAAGGAAAGTTGATTTTCACATTCGCTTTTCAAAACTTCACGCTGTTCCTTTGTGACTATGCCATGTGCTGCCAGGATTGTCTTAATATTTTCGATGTATTTGTCTAAGTTAGCACTTTTTTCATCTAACTCTTTTTTACGTTCGGAAGGGTTATACATTTTTCCACCGAAAATCTCGCTAATAACTGCCAGTATGAATGTACAAGCAACCGGTATCAACCAGTAAAGTCGACCCGGGAAAACTAAAAATAAAGTTACGTACGCTATTAAGCATACGATGATTCCAATCAAAATTAGCCAATAACTAGTCTTAAACAGTCTTTTCATGTCTGCAAAAGTGCGGTATTTTTTTAGCGGATTGTTTGAGCATTGCTCATAAACATCTCTTCTGACATCCCAATAACGATAAGTAGCCATTTTACATCTCCTTAAGTGCGTCAAGTTTTGTGTCTTAAGTATAGCATAAACAAAGCTAAAAAGCAATCGACTTATGACGAAAAATGCTGAAATCGCAGTATTTCTCCGCTGAAAACTGTTGCTATTTGGCGCGAGGTGTGGTATAATGTGGACTAGTGATAAGATGCACTGACTATAACTACTTATGAGGTGTAATACAATGGCTGCAAGTTATAAGAAATTGTTTAAACTTCTGATCGACCGCGATATGAAAAAGAAAGAACTCGCCGAAAAAGCCGGCATCAGCATCGCCACCATCACCAA
>JAZOAH010000024.1:0-55477 GCA_045595395.1 Eubacteriales bacterium
ACATCGTTTGCCGCATAGGCAAGGGCATACCAGGGACTGCGCAGAAGCGTGAGTGCAGAGGCAAGAAAGCTGGTTGCAATGGAAACGGTGGATACTATCAGCACAGGGGTATCAAAGGATGCAAGAATGAAATAAAATGCATAGGTGACAGCTACTGTGAAAAGCAGCAGAAGACCGGTGGTTTTGACATTCAGCCGCTGTACTCTGACCTCAGCTCTGCCCTTTTCAAAGGGATGGCGCAGCCAGGCGATGACAGAGGCAAGCGCAATAGGAGCGCTCATGCCCAAATAGGTGATCATCTCGCCGTAATAGGCAACAGAATAGGAAATGATCCCATACAAAATACTAAAAACGACCATCAGCGCCGGCGAGATCGGATTGCCCTTAGCGCCGAAGATAAGCGAGGTCGCACCAATAAGCGAAGCGATGAGGGTCAACCAGTTGGCTCGATCAAAGAACAGAAAGGCCGCTGAGATCAGAATCACCGATCCACCCCAAAGCGCCCATTCAAACTTGGTAAAATATTTCATACTTCCTCCAAAAAAAAGAAACATCTAACATACATCTTCTAAGACCTAACGATGTATGTTAGATGCTTTTGCATCTCTACCCGGTGGCAGTATGGCTATTGTATCAAATTCTCGCCTTTTCGTCAAGGATATTGACCGTGCGTTTTCCTCGGCGTGCTGCATAATCGAGAATCTTTTCGGCGTTGCTGGCCGGATGCCGAACAGCACCAATGACGCAATCCACCCCCATCCACCATACAGCGATTTGCCCGCACGATCGCCATCTGCCTCGGCACACGCTCCATCCCATTCGGATAATATGTTCCGTCAAACCCTTCCGGAGTTTCTACCGGCCGCTCTGCCGGGTGATACGGGATCAATAAAAACAACCGAACCTGCGGATAGTCCCGCTTGACCTCACGAAGAGCCACCGCCGCTACACGATCAAAACCTCCGTAATGGCCAACATAAAATTCGCTCACGCCATACTCTTCTACCTGTCGAACAAGGCTGGCCCGTAATTGCGGCAGGATCGTTCGATCAAGTTCCCGATGCCCAATCAAAAAACACCTTGCCATTTGCCCCTCCTTATTTAGTATTACCAAATTTATTATATTTGGTATTACCAAATTTGGCAAGCCTTTTCCAACATATAATAACGGTTGTGAGGAGGTGAGCCATTGAAAACACGCAAGTTAGCATTAGGTGATCGCAATATGATTGGCGCCCGGGTAACACAGGCGCGCAAGCAATTAGGCATGAAGCAGATTGATTTACTGGCAAAGCTACAGGTTCGCGGGATAGAGATCAGCACCCCGGCGCTCTCCCTTCTGGAAGGACAAAGGCGTCCGGTTTCCGACTTTGAACTACACGCATTATCTGAAATTCTTCAGGTATCGGTTGATTGGCTTCTTGGAAAGGAATAATCCCGTTCAACACCGCCTTCCCACAAGCCAATCATGCGAATTTTATATATCTTTCCGCTATCATAAAATATTTTTGCAAATTGGAGAAAGATTGTGAAACAAGATTCCCTAATTGTAAAACCGAAACGCCCGAAAGGCGAAGATGGTTATAAAACCTTTTCCATTCGCATCAAGGAAGAAACCGTTGCAAAAATTGATGCCATATCCGCACAGACCGGGCATAGCCGCAATGAATTGATTGGGCGCTTCCTTGAATATGCGGCAGAACAATGTCAGATTGAACAATAAAAGAGCGGCAGGGTTTCTCCCTGCCGCTTTTCTGTTACAGATTGCGCAAAGCTTTCCACTCGTCGGCTTTGGCCTTGCCCATTCTCTTGATGTTCTCACCCGCATAGGGCGAGTCGGCGCCGCCGTTGACATAGAGGAAAAACTTGCCGTCAGCCGTCTGATACAGGCTCTCCTCAAAGCCGGCCTCATCTCCGAATGTACCCTCGGTGTACTTGGCCACCAATGCCGCATGATCGGTGTTATATTCCACGTTGCAGATCACTTTTTTCATGATATTTTCTCCTTTGTATAATTTTCTCTTATAGTATATCATATTTCCTTATAAGAATAAAGTCTATTTTTGTCATTTCTCTATTTTTGGCAAAACCTTGCACACTGGGACAAAACCGAGTATAATGAAACCAACAAATGACAAGGCGGTAGACGATGTTTAATTTTTTTGTTGAAGAATCGGCCCATCAAGGCGATCGGTTTATCATCACCGACGCCGATTACAATCATATCCGCAACGTCCTGCGCATGCAGGAGGGCGACACCTTTTTGGTCAGCTGCGCCGGCTTTAGCCATCTGTGCCGACTGGCGTCCTTTGAGGGGGATGCCGTGGTGGCGCAGATGGTCGAGGAACATTATCAGGATGCCGAGCTGCCCGTCCGTTTCTATCTGTTCCAGGGTCTGCCCAAGGGCGACAAACTGGAGCTGATCATTCAAAAGACGGTCGAGCTGGGCGTGGCCGGCATCATTCCCGTGGAAATGAGCCGCTGTGTCGTCAAACTCGACGAAAAAAAGAAACCGGCCAAGCAGGCACGCTGGCAGTCCATTGCCGAAAGCGCCGCCAAGCAGAGCAAGCGCAGCCTCATTCCCCAGGTCGACCAACCCCTGCCCTATAAACAGGCATTAGCCAAGGCGGCACAACTCGATCTGCTGCTGGTCCCCTATGAAAACGAGCGGGGCATGGCCGCCACCCGGGAAGCACTGGCTCAGCTTAGACCCGGCATGTCGGTCGGCATCCTCATCGGCCCCGAGGGCGGCTTTGACCCGTCGGAGATCGAACAGGCCAAACAGGCCGGCGGCCTTGTCATTTCACTGGGCAAGCGCATCCTTCGTACCGAAACAGCGGCCGTCACCGCTGTCGGTATGGGCATGCTCCATGTGGAGATGAATCTATGAAACCATTACCGTCCGCCTTCGTCGACCGCATGAAAGACATGCTGGGACAAGAGGAGTTTGAAGCCTACCTGGCATCCTTTGACCATCCGGCCGAGCGTGCCTTTCGCATCAACACCGACAAGATCTCTTTGGCCGACTTTGCCGCCGTCAACCCCTTCCCCTCTCAGCCCATCCCCTATGTCCCGACCGGCTACTATGTCACCTATGACAAGATCGGCCATCATCCCTTTCACCATGCCGGCATGATCTATGTCCAAGATCCCGGCGCTATGGCCACGGCTGAATGTCTGGACATTCAGCCCGATTGGTGGGTGCTCGATCTGTGCGCCGCACCCGGCGGCAAGACCAGCCAGATCAAAAACAAACTCGGCCCCAACGGCCTACTCATCGCCAACGAGATCATCCCCTCCCGCTGCAAGATCCTCACCGGCAATGTCGAACGGCTGGGCTTTACCAACATGGCCACCACCTGCCTCGACCCGGCCCGCCTGGCCGCCCTCTTCCCCCAGACCTTTGATCTGATCATGGTCGATGCCCCCTGCTCAGGCGAGGGCATGTTCCGCAAGGACGATACCGCCATTCGTGAATGGAGCCAGGAAAATGTCCTGCGTTGCGCCGCACGGCAAAAGGAGATCCTCGACCGGGCCGTCGCCGCCCTGCGTCCGGGCGGTATGATCGTCTATGCCACCTGCACCTTTTCCTTAGAAGAGAACGAAATGGTGGTCGATCACATACTTAAGAAATATTCCTATTTTTCATTAGAGCCGGTCACCGAGGCGGTTGGAGCCCACACCTGCGACGGCATCGCCTTTGATGGCTGCCACTGCCAAAACTTACATGACTGCCGCCGCTTTTACCCGCACAAGAGTCGGGGCGAAGGGCAGTTTATGGCCCTATTGCGTGACACACGGCCGCAGGGTGTGCGCCCCTCTCTGTCCCGCCCGACCGAAAGACCCGACCCTATCGTCACCGCCTTTTTGCAGGACACCCTGGTCGATTACCATCCGTCTTTGGTGTCGACCTATAACGGCAATCCCGTCTATGCTCCGCCCTTACTGCCCTTGGGCAAGGGGGTTGCCTTCTGCAGCGGCGTGACCGTCGGCGAGATTCGAAAAAACTATCTCCAGCCCCACCACCAGTTTTTCATGGCCATGGGCTCGCACTTTAAGCGCCAAATCGAATTAGCGCCCGACGATCGGCGCCTGTCCCGCTATCTGCATGGCGAGGAGATCGACGTTGATTGCCAAAACGGCTGGGCGGTCATCACCACCTGCGGCTGCACCGTCGGCGGGGTCAAAGTCAGCAACGGCCGTGCCAAAAACCACTATCCCAAAGGCCTACGCCTGTTATGAGTGAGCCTGCCAGGCAATCTCGCCGCTGACCAGGGTATATCGTACCGAAGAGGCGATCTCCAACGGATTTCCGTCATACATAACGATGTCAGCATCCTTTCCCTCTTTCAAACTGCCCAACCGATGCTCCAGGCGGCAGATGCGGGCCGCATCAATGGTGATAGCACGCAGGGCGCCCCATTGGCTCATCCCCTCCTTGACGGCAAGCCCGGCGCATAACGGCAGGTATTGGATGCGGGAGACCGGATGGTCGGTAGTCAGCGCCACCAAAACGCCCGCCTTTTGCAGAATGCCCGGCGTCTTGAAGTCGGAGCTTTTCACCTCGTCCTTGCTGCGGGAGGCCAACGAGGGACCGACAATGGCCGGATACCCGCTCTGGGCAATGGCATCGGCGATCAGATGTCCCTCGGTACAGTGATCGAGCGTGAGCCCAAGGCCGAACTCGTCGGCGATGCGGATGGCGGTGAAGATATCGTCGGCTCGGTGAACATGCGCCTTGAGCGGGATCGCCCCTTCAAACAGCTCCCGATAACAGTCCATGCCGAAATTCCCCTGCGACCCATCTTGGAAATACTGTCGGGCATTGGTCAATTCCTCCCGAATCAGCGAGGCTATGCCCATGCGTGAAGAGGGAATATTTCCGTTTGTTCCGTAGTTTGTCATCGGGTTTTCGCCAAAGGCCAGCTTCATGGCGCAGGGCGCTTTTACGATCATGTCGTCCACCCGCCGGCCGTGGGTCTTTATAAAAACAAACTGGCCGCCGATGGGATTGGAGCTGCCCGGCCCCACCATCACGCCGGTGATGCCGACGGCCAGGGCATTGTGAAAGGCGCTGTCGAGCGGATTGATGGCATCCAGCGCACGGATGGCGGGCGTGATGGGGTTGGTGCCCTCGTTGCTCTCATCACCCTGATGGGTCTTCTTTTCCTCCGACAGCCCGATGTGGCTATGGGCGTCGATAAACCCCGGATAGACACGCAGCCCCGAAGCGTCAATGACCTCCATGCGCTCGGTGGGCTTTATTTTTTTTGCGATTTGTATGATTTTTCCTTTGTCGATCAGCAGATCCACATGGCTTTCTTGCTCGGTTTCCATGGTGAAAACCAAGCCGTTTTGTATCAAAAGCACGAGATGGCCTCCTAAAAAATTTTTTCGTGTATAGTTTTCTACCGTCAGGCAAAACTATACTCGTAATCAAGTAAAGGAGGTTTTTTCATGAACAACGAGTATCAGAACAACCAGAACAAGAACAATCAGAACAATCAGAACAATCAGAACAAGAATCAGAACGACCAGAACAAGAATCAGAACGACCAGAACAAAAACCAGAACCGCTAACCCGACTGGTTCATAATCCCGGCAACAAAAAACACCTTCCGCTTGTTACGGAAGGTGTTTTCTCTATCAATCATTGGACTTAAACACATCGGCCACTTCACTGATCGTAACAAAGGCACGAGGATCAATGGTCTGAATGATGTTGCGCATGCGGGATATCTGAAATCGGTTGACAACGAAATAAATAATGGTCTTATCGGCATTGGAGTAGCCGCCCTTGGCCTTAATTTTTGTCGTTCCGCATTCAAATACGTCCATCAGTGCGGCGCTGATCTCCTGCGGCTTATCGGTAACGATCATGACCTCCTTGGAGCGATCAAAGCCTTCTACCACAAAGTCGACCGTTTTCAGCCCCGCCGCATAGGTGACGATGGAATAGAGCGGCAGTATCCAGCTCTGCATGGTAATGCCGCAGACAATATACAGCAGCACATTATAGATCATAACAAAGGTGCCGACCGTGATGTTTAATCTCTTGGCAAAAATAACGGCCATAACCTCAATTCCATCAATGGCGCCGCCGTATCGAATGGTCATGCCGCTGCCAACGCCCGATATCAAGCCGCCAAACAAGGCGCACAGCAGCAGATCCTGCCCCGCAAGCGGCGATGCCATGCTTACATCAATGGGCAATACATCGGTGATCAGCCATGCCACTGTGGAATAGACGGCAACGGTAAAGATGGAATATACGGTAAATGCCACGCCCTGTTTCTTTAAGCCAAACAAAAACAACGGAATGTTCAGGATCAGCAGAAAAACAGACAGGGTCATATAGTCGGGTGTCAGCTGCGAGAGCAAAATAGAGGTGCCCGATATGCCGCTGTCATACAAATTGACAGGCGCTAAAAATACCGTTACACCAAAAGCATTAACACAGCCGGCCATAAACAAAAAAATGAAATTTTGCCATTTGAGTTGTTTAAGTTCGGAAGCGAATTTTCTAAATAAGCTCATTCTCGTTTCTCCTAATATAATAACAACTGTATTATAACATATAATGGCTGCCGTTTCCACCTATTTTCATCCTATAAAAAATGGCAGACAGTGAGAACCACTGTCTGCCATTAACTATATTTGGATTATTCCCTCTCATTGCAGGAACTTGCATCCGGGCCAGCCTCTCAGTTACCAACCGGTTTGGAACGGTCTTCGCTCTGATTCCAACCGGCGCTGGGAATTTCTTCATAGGATGTAAAGTCAAAAATCAGATTCTCTCCGTTGTCATTGCGCAGAGCAGAAATACAGCAATCGGGATCAAGATAGGGGCTCCAAACCGTCACGGTTCCGCTTGCATCTGTGATGATGACCTCCGTGTCCGGGAGCCAGTCCTCATTGGGGCACATAACCAGGATCGGAGAACCACTCTCGCTGCGGTACAGGACCTCCGGATCTTCATAGCTTTCGGTTTGAGCGTTCCATGGTCTCCGGTTTACTGCAACCGTTGCCTTTTCATCCGCGGGAACAATACAAAACAGATAACCGAAAGTGCCTATGACATTTTCTTCCCGAATGGCTGACAGGAAGGGCAGATCTTCACATAAACGGGGGGCGGCCTTCTGCATGACCGCAAAGGGATCGGCACCCTGCGGCGCATAGCCAAAGAATGCTGCGGCGAAACGTTGGGGCGTTTCAATCATTGCCTGTCGGAAAATCACCAGAGAGGGATCCTCCCCATCTTCTGTTGGCTCAGTTGATTCTGTGGTTTCTCCGTTGGCCGATTCCTGGTTTTCTATCTGTGCTCCGTGATCTGTGTTTCCGGTGGACTCATGACCGCCACCGCAGGCCGCGAGGCAGAGAAGTATACAGACAGAAAGCAGCACACAAATCATTCTTTTCATAGCTACTCCCTTTTCGTTTATTCCTTACTCACAAAACCCTTACCATGCAGACAAACTGCATAAAAGCATAATCTTATCAAAACTTGATCCGAGAAGGTTGGCGAAGTCTGAAAGTCTTACATCTACTGGATTTTTCAGCTTTTTCAAATTATTCCCACTCGATGGTGCCGATCGGCTTGGGAGTCAGGTCGAGCAGGACACGGTTGATGCCGTCGACCTCGTGGGTGATGCGGTCGGTGATATGGTGGAGAAGCTCATAGGGAATCTCCTCGATGGTGGCGCTCATGGCGTCGGTGGTGTTGACGGCACGGATGATGGCCGGCCAACCCTCGTAGCGCTTGCCGTCCTTTACGCCGACACTCTTGAGGTCGGGCACGGCAATGAAATACTGCCAGACCTTCTCGGCCAGGCCGCTCTTGTCGAACTCCTCACGCAGAATGGCATCGGCCTCACGCAGCGCATGCAGACGGTCACGGGTGATAGCACCCAGGCAGCGCACGCCCAGACCCGGGCCGGGGAAAGGCTGACGGTAGACCATGCCATGGGGCAGGCCGAGAGCCTCGCCGACGACTCGCACCTCATCCTTGTACAGCAGCTTGACCGGCTCGACCAGCTCAAACTGCATCTCTTCCGGCAGACCGCCGACATTGTGGTGAGCCTTTACGCCGTCACTCTCCAGGATATCGGGATAGATGGTGCCCTGCGCCAGGAAGGAAATACCCTCCAGCTTGGAAGCCTCTTCATCAAAGACCTTGATAAACTCGCCGCCGATGATCTTGCGCTTCTTCTCCGGCTCGGCCACACCGGCCAGCAGATCGAGGAAGCGGTCGGTCGCATCAATATAGATCAGGTTAGCGTCCAGCGCCTTGCCGAACACCTCGATGACCTGCTCACTTTCGCCTTTACGCATCAGGCCGTGGTTGACATGAACGCAGACCAACTGCTTGCCGATGGCCTTGATCAGCAATGCGGCAACCACAGAGGAATCTACGCCGCCCGACAGGGCCAGCAGCACCTTCTTATCACCGACCTGGGCACGAATCTCGGCAACCTGCTCGGCGATAAAAGCATCAGCCAATTCTTTTGTCGTAATACGAGCCATCGACTCGGGACGAATGTTTGTTTGCATGTGCATCGCTTCCTTTGTAGAAAATTTATGATTTATTATACCACTCCGACGGCCATACTACAATATTTTTTTGAAGAAAAATTAAAAAGAAGGCTCGTATTGAGCCTTCTTCTTATCAATAGTAGAAAATCAAAAAGTAGATGTAGGCCGGAATGACGGCAGCCAGGGTAAAGGGAATGCCGATCTTGAGAAAATCGCTGTTCTTGACCTCATACCCTTCCTTGCGCAGGATGCCGATACCGGTGATGTTGGCCGAGGCACCGACCGGAGTCAGGTTGCCGCCCAGCGTTGCACCCGAAAGCAGCCCGAAATAGAACAAAGTAGGATCAATTCCTAAAGTTGCCGCAATCCCTTGCGTGACCGGCAACATGGTGGCCACATAGGGGATGTTATCAATAAAGGCCGAGAAGATGACGCTCATCCAGGTGATGATGGTGTAGATAACAAAGACATTGCCGCCCGACAGCTGGGTGAACAGGTTGCCGATGGCATCGACCACGCCCATATGGGTGATGCCGCCGACCACGATGAACAGGCCGAAGAGCAGGCCGATGGTATGGATGTCGATCTCCTTAAGCGGATCAAGCACACCCGACCAGTTCTTTTTGCGCAGGCCGTTGTGGATGACACCGATGGCCATCAGCACACAGCAGATGATGCCGTTGGTGTAGGCCGACAGGCCGGGCACGATCCCATCCAGGAATTCTGCCAGGCCCGGGATGAGTGAGGCCACGATGAGCAGCACGACCGTGCCGAGCATCAGCACGGTGGGCACATAGTCGGTCACGACGGTGCGCTCGCCCGTTTCGATCTTGCCCGTTTCCTTGCGGAAGAGGAAGAGCAGGATGACGCAAGAGATCAGCGCACCCAACTCGACCGCCCAGAAGATGCCGGGCTTGCCCTGATAGACAAAGAAGTCGAGGAAATTCATATCGGCATAGCCGCCCAGCATGATGGAGGTGGTATCGCCAACCAAGGTGGCGGCGCCCTGCAGGTTCGAGGACACGGCAATGGCAATGATCATGCCGACCGGGCTGATATCCAGCCGCTTGGCAATGGCCAGGGCAATGGGGGCGATCATCAGCACGGTGGCCACATTGTCGATAAAGGCTGAAACAATGCCGGCGAAAAGCGCCAGAATGACAATGGCCCACTTGACGTTGGGCACCTTTTCAATGATGACGTCGGCCAAGAGGTTGGGCATTTTGGATTCGATCATCAGTGCCACCGTACCCATCGTACCGGCGATCATCAGCAAAACATTAAAATCTACACTGGGCAACACCTCACCCAGCGGCAGCATGCCCGACACCACAAAGATGAGGGCTGAGCCGATGGCCACAAAGGGTCGCCACTTGGGCAGCGCCAGCATCAGCACGTATGTAAGAACAAATAACCCGAGTGCGTAATACATAACCAATCTCCTTATTCTTTTCAATCCGACATATTATACCACTTCTGCACAACAATGGCAACCGAATAGAAAATAATCTTATAAACATATATAAAAGATAGTATTATAGTAGCATTTTTATGTCAAATTACCCTCGATTTATGGTATACTATCCTTACTCAACCAACGGTATGTGGATTTTTCCTCCCCCTATCCGCTACAATAATAAGGAAAGGAGTTGTGCAGATGGATCAAGCAAAGATCGGCCAATTTATCGCCGCACGCCGCAAGGCGGTCGGGCTGACGCAGGCGCAACTGGCAGAAAAGCTGGGCATCACCGACCGTGCCGTTTCCAAATGGGAAACCGGACGCGCTCTGCCCGACACGGCGCTCATGCTCGAGCTGTGCGGCATACTGAAGATCAGCGTAAACGATTTACTGCAGGGGGAGGTCATGCAAATGGAAGACAGCAATCAAAAAAACGAACAGCTTTTGCTGGATATGGCCAAGGAAGTTGAACAGAAGAACAGTATCATCTGGACCACTATGTGGATCATTATGGGCGTCAGCATAACTGCCTTAATCGCCGGGCTGTTCCTTGTGTCATTTCTAATTCCCGAAGGCCCTTGGATGCTTGTCGCCATTGGAGGACTTTGCCTTTTCTTCCTGGTCCCCTGCTTTTATGCGTTAAAGCTGGAGGTCAGCGTAGGGGCTTACAAGTGCAAGAATTGCGGTCACGAAATCGTGCCCACCTATTCACAGGCGTTGAACGCCATGCATAGGGGAACGACCCGTTACCTCAAGTGTCCCAACTGCGGCAAGCGTACCTGGTGCAAAAAAGTCTTAAAGTAAAAAGAGAACCCCGAAACCAAACGGTTTCGGGGTTTTTGTTGTAAGAGTGGTTATCTCTTGGAGAACTGGGGAGCACGACGGGCGGCCTTTAAGCCGTACTTCTTTCTCTCCTTCATTCTCGGGTCACGGGTCAGGAAGCCGGCCTTCTTGAGGAGGGCACGGTTCTGCTCGTCAACCAGCAGCAGAGCACGGGCAATGCCGTGACGGATGGCGCCGGCCTGGCCGGAGATACCGCCGCCGACAACCTTGCAGACAACATCGAACTTGCCGGTGGTCTGGGTCAGCTCCAGGGGCTGGCGAACGATGTACTTAAGGGTATCAATACCAAAGTAATCATCCATGTCGCGGCCGTTGATGGTAACAGCGCCGGTACCGGGATAAAGTCTTACGCAAGCAACAGACTGCTTTCTGCGGCCGGTGCCGTAGAAATACTCTTTCTTCGATTCGTACATTCTCTATCCCTCCTTATTTCATGTCCCAGACTTGGGGCTTCTGGGCCTGATGCTTATGCTCTTCGTTCTTGTAAACGAACAGACGCTTGGCAGCGCTGCGGCCGATGGAGTTATGCGGAAGCATACCCTTAACGGCGGTGGAGATAGCAAAGGGAGAGTTGTTGGCCATCAGCGTGGAGTACTTGATCTCCTTCAGACCGCCGGGATAGCCACTGTAGTGACGGTACATCTTGGCATTGATTTTGTTGCCGGTGAGGACCATCTTGTCGGAATTGATGATGATAACGAAATCGCCGCAATCAACATGCGGGGTGAAATCGACCTTGTGCTTACCACGAAGCAGAGCGGCAGCTTCAGCAGCCACACGGCCCATGGACTTATCGGCAGCGTCGATCACATACCATTTACGCTCGATCGTCTGAGCGTTAGCCATGAAAGTGCTCATGTTTTCCTCCTATTATAGGGCATTTTGCCCCGTTTTTCTCAGCTTTTGTATTATATCCTCCCGCATTGACTTTGTCAACACCTTTTTCTCATTTTTTTAAGTTAGGATAAACTTGCTCTTGTTTTCTCCGTTTTACGCCGTTTTGCTTCGTTTTTCTCAATTCGCATTTTTTAAAAAATATCCCGCCCCTGAAACGGAGCGGGAGAAGAGTTATTATCCGTGATAGAGTTTTTTGGTTTGATAGACCGGCTCGCAGGTGAGGTTGATGCCCAACTTGCGCAGCACGGCGGCGTCGGTCTGGTTGAGGATGACGCTCGAATGCATCTCGCAACCACGCAGATCATGCAGGTGCGACAGGGCCACCTGCGCCATCGGGTTGGTGGCGGCACAGATGGAGAGGGCGACCAGCACCTCTTCGGGATGCAGTCGTGGGTTATGATTGCCCAGATAGTCGGTCTTGAGCCTTTGCAGCGGCTCGATGGTCGCAGGCGCCAGCAGCAGCACCGGATCGGGCAGATGGGCCAACACCTTAAGGGCATTGAGCAGCATGGCAGCGACCGGGCCGAGCAGCGACGAGGTCTTGCCGGTCACGACGGTGCCGTCGGGCAGTTCGATGGCGGCGGCCGGTGCGCCCGACTGTTCGGCCTTGGCCTTGGCGGCGGCAACGACGGGACGGTCGCTCTCACTCAATCCCGACTGCTTGACCAGCAGTTCGATCTTGTTGACCTCCTCCTTGCTGCCGCTGCCCTTACGCAAATTGCACAGGGCGGCATAGTATCGGCGCAAGATCTCCTGATTGGCGGCGGCGCAGACAGCCTCATCATCAAAGATGCAGTTGCCGGCCATGTTGACACCCATATCGGTGGGCGAATTGTAGGGCGACTTTCCATAGATCTCTTCAAAGGTGGCTTTCAGCAGCGGGAAGACCTCGACATCACGATTGTAGTTGACGGTCGTCTCGCCGTAGGCTTCCAGATGGAAGGGGTCGATCATATTGACATCGTTCAGATCAGCCGTGGCCGCTTCATAGGCCACGTTGACCGGATGCTTGAGCGGAAGATTCCAGATGGGGAAGGTTTCAAACTTGGCATAGCCGGCCTGGATGCCCCGCTTATGATCGTGATAGAGCTGGGACAGGCAGGTCGCCATCTTGCCCGAGCCGGGGCCGGGTGCGGTAATGACAACGAGCGGACGGTCGGTTTGAATATACTCGTTCTTGCCGTAGCCCTCTTCGGACACGATCAGCGGGATCTCATAGGGATAGCCGGGGATATTATAATGACGGTAGACCTTGACACCCAGAGTGTCCAGGCGGTTGGCAAAGGCGTCGGCGGCACGGTTGTCCCCGATGTACTGGGTCAACACGACCGAGCCGACATAAAGACCCAAGCCACGGAAGGCGTCGATCAAACGCAGCACATCCAGATCATAGGTGATGCCCAGATCGCCACGCACCTTGTTCTTTTCGATGTCGTTGGCATTGAGGACGATGACCAGTTCAGCCATCTCCTTAAGCTCCAGCAGCATCTGTACCTTACTGTCGGGAGCAAACCCGGGCAGCACACGTGCCGCATGGAAATCGTCAAAGAGCTTGCCGCCGAATTCCAGATAGAGCTTGCCGCCAAAATCAGCAATACGGTTTTTGATATGCTCCGATTGCATTTTCAAATATTTTTCGTTGTCGAACCCCGTCCTGTTCATACTTCCTCCGATTAAAACATCGTTTCTATCAGTTGCTGGGCGGTAATACCGCCGATATATTTTTTCAAGGGCAGATCACGGATGGCCAGCGCAATGTCCTCCTGCCGATGCGGCACGCCGCACAGCGCCTGCTCCAGCTCGCCGATCTCACCAAAGGCAAAGAAGTCGCCGGTGATACGCACATTATGGATCACTTCCTGGGAAATGTTCATCTGCACCTCGATCAGCCCGGCCGGGAACTTGGCCGCCTTGCTAAAGGCATAACTCGGGTTTTCCCCGAAGTTCCAATCCCAGCGGCTGTATTTCTCAGCCTGTAATCTCTGAGCCTGCTCGATATCCTCTTCGGTAAACTCACATACCGTAAAGGACTCGCTGGTCTTTCTCACATACTCGGTCAGCCCCGCCATAAACTCTTCGACGCTCATGGGCGAGGACAGATGCTCGGAAATGTTAGACACACGGGCCCGCACACTGGCAATACCCTTGGACTTGATCTTGAGCGGATGGACCTGCAGCGCTCCCGTCAAGTCGGCCATGCCTACCTCAAACAAGAGCGTGCCGTGATGCAAAAACCGCTTGCCCACCTTGGTCTGGGCATTGCCCGAGATCTTCTTTCCTTCGATCTCAATGTCATTTCGGCCGGTCAAACCGGCGTTGATGCCCAACGAACGCAAATAATCGACCACCGGCGCCGTAAACCGGGCAAAGGACAGCTCGTCCCCTTCGGTCGCCTTGGTCATAAAGGAAAAATTGACATTGCCTAAATCATGAAAGACGGCGCCGCCGCCGGTGATGCGGCGCACCACACGGATGCGATGCTCATTGACATAGTCAATGTTGATCTCGCTGTAAGCATTCTGGTTGCGCCCGATGATGATCGACGGGCCGTTGCGCCACAAAAAGAAGACATCCTCTTTATGGGTGCGCAACAAATGCTCTTCCATGGCTAAATTGTAGGTCGGATCGGTATTGTCAGAAACATAAAACAGCATAACGATTATACCACCATAATATTAGGAATGATTCTTACTTTAGCAGATAACATCCTTGCCCATGTAGCGGCGCAGCGCTTCGGGGATGCGGATGCTGCCATCGGCCTGCAGGTTGTTCTCGAGGAAGGCGATGAGCATACGGGGCGGAGCGACGACGGTGTTGTTGAGGGTATGGGCAAAGTAGTTGCCCTTTTCACCACGGATGCGGATGCCGAGGCGGCGGGCCTGAGCATCGCCGAGGTTGGAGCAGCTGCCCACCTCAAAATATTTCTGCTGGCGCGGTGACCAGGCTTCCACGTCAATGCTCTTGACCTTGAGGTCAGCCAGATCACCCGAGCAGCACTCAAGGGTGCGCACGGGAATATCGAGAGAGCGGAAGAAATCAACGGTGTTGGTATAAAGCTTGATAAACCATTCGGGGCTGTCCTCCGGCTCGCAGACAACGATCATCTCCTGCTTCTCAAACTGATGGATGCGGTAGACGCCACGCTCCTCAATGCCATGGGCGCCCACCTCTTTGCGGAAGCAGGGCGAATAGCTGGTCAGGGTCTGGGGCAGCGACTCCTTGTCCAGGAAGGTATCGATAAACTTGCCGATCATCGAATGCTCGCTGGTGCCGATCAGATAGAGGTCTTCGCCCTCGATCTTATACATCATGTTCTCCATCTCAGCAAAGCTCATGACGCCGTTGACCACCGAGGAACGGATCATAAAGGGCGGAATATAATAGGTAAAGCCACGGCCAATCATAAAATCACGGGCATAGGACAAAATGGCCGAATGCAGCAGAGCGATATCGCCGCACAGATAATAGAAACCGTTGCCCGAGGTCTTTCTGGCCGCATCCAGATCAATACCATTTAGGCGCTCCATGATATCGACATGGTAGGGCACCTCAAAGTCGGGCACGATCGGCTCTCCGATACGCTCGACCTCCACATTTTCACTGTCATCCTTGCCGATGGGCACGGTCGGGTCGATGATGTTGGGGATGACCATCATACGCTGTTTGATCTGCTCCTCCAGCTCGGGCTCACGGGCGGCGATGGCGGCCAGCTCTTCCCCGATGGCAGCCGCTTCCTTCTTGGCCGCTTCGGCAGCCTCACGCTCACCCTTGGCCATAAAGCCGCCGATCTGCTTGGACACGGCATTGCGGCGGGCACGCAGTTCGTCACACTTGCCCTTGGCGGCACGATATTCGGCATCCAACGCAATCACTTCATCCACCAGTACCAATTTCTCGTCCTGGAATTTCTTGCGGATATTCTCCTTGACGACATCGGGGTTGGCTCTCAAAAATTTAATATCAATCATGGTCTTTCTCCTTATACAGAAAGTATATTTATTATGAAACATTACTAATTATTTACCCAAACGCTCGGCCAGGTCGGTCAGATCATCGTCGGAATAATATTCGATGACCAGTTTACCGCCCTTGCGGGAGGGGTTGACCGAAACCTTGCGACCGAGAGCGGCGGTCAGATCACCGGCCAGCGAATCGTAGTAAAGACGGTCGACCGGCAGCTTGCCCTGGCGCGGCGGCATGGACTGCTTCTTGATCAGCGCCTCCAGTTCACGCACCGTCAGTTCCTTGTCGGCACATTCACGGGCCAGGCTCGAGATGCGCTCGGGGTCATTGCAGGACAGCAGCGATTTGCCGTGAGCCAAAGAGAGCTTGCCCTCTTCCAGCAGGGTAATGGCATCGGACGGCAGGGACAGCAGACGCAGCGCATTGGCCACGACCGGGCGGGACTTGCCGACCCGTTTGGCCATCTGTTCCTGGGTCATGCCGAACTCGTCCGACAGACGCTTATAGCCTTTGGCTTCTTCGATAATATTCAAGTCCTCACGCTGGAGGTTTTCGATCAGCGAGATCTCCATGATCTCCTGCGGCGAAACATCCTTTATTATAATAGGAAGTTTTTTGATCCCGGCAATACGGGAAGCACGCCAGCGGCGTTCGCCGGCAATGATGCGATAGCGCCCGTTGCCGAGAGGAGATACCAGCAGCGGCGTCAGCACGCCGTGCTCACGGATGGATTCGGCCAGCTCGTTAAGCTTTTCCTCGTCAAACAAGACACGAGGCTGTTCACGGTTGGGCTCAATATCCGAAAGGTTCACCATAACCGGGCCGCCTTCTGCGGCGGCCGTCGGCTCGGCGATCTCCATATTGTTATCTTCAAACAGGACGCCCAGTCCCTTTCCCAATCCTTTTTTCACTGCCATGTCAGATCCTCCCGTTTCGTTTTAGAAATTCGACGGCCACCGCATCATAGGCAGCCGCACCCTTGCAGTTGCGGTCGTATTGCAACACACTCATGCCGTGGCTGGGGGCTTCCGAAATACGGACATTGCGAGGAATCGCCATATCATACATTTTATCGGCAAAATATTTCTTGATCTCCTGTGCCGCCTGCAAACACAGATTGAGTCGGCCGTCATACATGGTCAACAGCACACCCTCTATCTCCAGGCGGGGATTAAACCGCTGGCGCACCAGGCGAATGGTGTTGGTCAGCTGGGACAAGCCTTCCAGTGCAAAGTACTCACACTGAATGGGGATGAGCACCGTATCGGCCGCATTGAGAGCATTGAGTGTCAGCATGCCCAAAGACGGAGGACAGTCAATAAAGATATAATCAAATTTATCACGAATGGCATATAGCGCCTTTTTGAGCAAAAATTCACGGTTTTCCACCTCAACCATTTCGATCTCGGCACCGGCCAGATCGGCATTGGCAGGCATGATAAACATATTCTCGGTGGCGGTATATAACAGGCACTGTCCCACCATCGAGGCATCAGCCATGGCATCATAGACCGAGCGGGTCACCTTTTTCTTGGCGATCCCACAACCGCTGGTGGCATTACCCTGGGGATCAAGGTCAACGATCAGTACCCGAAATCCACGAGCCGCAATACCGGCACAGACATTGATGACGGTTGTTGTCTTGCCCACGCCGCCTTTCTGGTTGGAAACGGCGATAATTTTACCCATATCGTTTCTCCTGTCTTTTGCTATTCTTACATTTACCTATTATAGCATACTCCTTTCTAAAAGAAAAGCATGAATGTTCCATGCGGAACATTTTTTTCATTTTTCCTTGATTCTCCCTTTTTTGACAGCCAAACATGCTATGCTATGGGTAAAGGAGGAAGAAAAATGTTTGAGAAAGACACTTCTTATAAGATCCTGCCGCTATCCAAGATCCTTCCCGACCCCAACCAACCACGTAAGGTGTTTGACCCAGCCGAACTGGAAGCCCTGGCCGCCTCCATTCGAGAATTGGGCGTTCTCTCCCCCATCACCGTTGTCAAAGAGAGCGGACAGTATCGGCTGATCGCCGGCGAGCGACGCTGGCGGGCGGCGGCCTTGGCGGGACTGACCGAAATTCCCTGCGTCATTCGCACCTTTGACGAAGAGCAGCAGCGACTGGCCGCCCTGATCGAAAACCTACAACGGCGTGACCTCGACCCCTTTGAAGAGGCGGCCGGCATTAAGGATCTGATCGATCGCACCGGCATGACCCAGGGAGAGGCGGCAAAAAAGCTCGGGAAATCTCAATCCTGCCTTGCCAATAAACTACGATTGCTCACCTTATCCCCCCACCTGCAGGACAAGCTGCGACAGTCAGGCTTGACCGAACGCCATGCCCGTGCCCTGCTCGTTCTGCCCGAAGATATGCGGGAATCGGCGTTATCACAGATCATCGCACGGCAAATGACGGTCGAAAAGGCAGAAGCCTACATACAAACGCTCCTCGCTCCCAAGATTCAGCCCAAACGAAAAATATATATTAAAGATATTCGTCTGTTTATCAACACCATTGACCGATCGCTGCGCCTGCTTTCTACCCAAGGCATCCGTGCAAGATCGGATAAAACAGAGGATGCCCAGTACATTTATTATTCCATTGCCATCCCAAAAAACAAATAATGTTCCACGTGGAACAAAAAAAGAAGCCGTTACAGCGGCTTCTTTTTGATTTGACCCCATTTGCGGGGATAGGTTTTGGGGGTATGCTTTTCTTTTTCAATCAGGATCAGACAAGCAGGGCTGCCGTCACTGGTCGGGGCATCCAGCACCTTGCTGACCTTGCCGCCCAAAAGAGAGATGGCCGTTTGTGCGGCATCCAACTCTTCCCGACCCTTTTCTCCTTTATAGGCTAAGAATCGGCCTCCGACCTTTACCATCGGCAGCACCAGTTCGCACAAGGCCGGCAAAGCGGCCACGGCACGGCTGACGGCCAGGTCGAAACCTTCACGATATTCACCCTGACCCAACTCCTCGGCCCGTCCCCATCGAACGGTGACCGGCAGGTCGACCTGTGAAAGAAAGGCACGCAAAAAGGCACACTTTTTCTCGGTGCTGTCCAGCAAGGTATACCGATGCTGCGGGGCGGCAACGGCTAAGGGAATACCGGGCAGACCGCCGCCGGTACCGACATCAATGACCGAAAGGGGATTATCCCCCAGTTCCCCAAGGAAAAGCGGCGCTAAGGAATCAAACAGATGGCGTCCGATCACGCCCTCCCGATCCCGCACGGCAGTTAAATTATATTTTTCATTCTCGGCCAGCAGAAAATCGGTATAGGCATCGAAGAGCCTCTGCTGCTCATCGCTTACCGAAAAGCCCTGCTTGGCCGCTAATTCGGTTATCGTCACGTCAATTCTCCTTTTTGCGATTGGACAGTTCGATAATCAGCACCGATATATCGGCCGGGCTGACTCCGCTGATGCGGGAGGCCTGCCCCAGATTATGCGGCCGTTGGGCGGTCAGTTTTTGCCGGGCCTCTACCCGTAGTCCCTCCATGGCCATATAATCCATGTCCTGCGGCAACCGCATCTCCTCCATCCGACGAAATTCTCGGATCTGCGCCAACTGCCGTTTGATATAGCCCTCATATTTAAGCTCGGTCTGCACCCGCTCAATAATACTGCGAGGCAAAGACGGACGATCGGCATCAAAGACGGCCAGATCATCATAACTCAACTGCGGCCTCTTGAGCAGCTCGGCCAGCTTAATGCCGGTCTGCAAGGGGGTGCTCCCCTTCTCTTCCAGCATAGCGTTACCCGCCTGGCTCGGCGCCGCCGTGGTGCGGCGCAGCCGTTCCATCTCATCCTTCATGAGTTGCTGCTTTTTCTCAAAGGCGGCAAACCGCTCATCGGAGATCAGCCCGATCTCATGCCCCAGCGGCATCAATCGGGCATCGGCATTGTCCTGCCGTAGGATCAGACGATATTCGCTGCGTGAGGTCATCATGCGGTAGGGCTCGTTGGTGCCCTTGGTCACCAGATCGTCGATCAGCGTTCCGATATAGGAACTGCCTCGATCGAGAAGGATCGGCTCTTTTCCGTCGATCTTGCGCACGGCATTGATGCCGGCCATCAAACCCTGCGCCGCTGCCTCTTCATAGCCCGACGAGCCGTTAAACTGCCCCGCCCCGTACAGCCCGGGCACTTTTCGAAACTCTAAACTGGAAAATAATTCCAGAGGATCAACACAATCATACTCAATGGCATAGGCACTACGCATGACCTCAACATTCTCCAGCCCACGGATGGTGCGCAAAAATGCAAGCTGCACCCACTCGGGCAACGAGGAGGACATGCCCTGCAGATAGACCTCTTTGTTGTTCTCCCCCATCGGCTCGACAAAAAGCGGATGGCGGGACTTGTCCCGAAAACGGTTGACCTTATCCTCAATGCTGGGGCAGTAGCGAGGGCCGATGCCCTCGATCACACCCGAAAACAAAGGAGATAAATGCAGATTATCCAGGATGACCTGATGGGTCTGCTCGTTGGTATAGGCCAGGTGGCACAACACCTTATTGCGGCCAAAGTCGGTATCCTCATTGTCAAAGCAGAAGGGCTCGGGCGGCTCATCGCCCGGCTGCGGCTCGAGCTTGGCATAGTCGATCGAGTCGGCATGTACCCGTGACGGTGTTCCCGTCTTAAATCGACGCATCGAAACGCCCATATCTTTCAGTTTTTGTTCCAAGCCCACCGCCGGCTGCATCCCATCGGGGCCGCTGGCAATGACCGTTTCTCCGATGATGATGCGAGCATCCAAAAAGGTGCCGGTGGCCAAAATGGCCGCCTTAACGGCGTACCGTCCGCCGGTGCGGGTGACAACGGCGCAAACGCCCCCGTCATCCACCTCGATATCCACCACCTCGCCCTGGCGCAAGGTCAGGTTGGGTGTATTTTCTAATATTTCCTTCATGCGCTGTCGATAGGCGGCTCGGTCGATCTGGGCACGCAAGGAATAGACAGCCGGCCCTTTGCCTCGGTTGAGCATGCGGGACTGAATAAAACATTCATCGGCCACCCGTCCCATCTCGCCGCCCAGTGCGTCGATCTCCCGCACCAAATGACCCTTGGCCGTTCCGCCGATGGACGGGTTGCAGGGCATGTTGCCCACAGCATCCAGATTGATGGTGAAAACGATGGTCTTCTTCCCCAGCCGTGCCGCCGCCAGGCCCGCCTCAATTCCGGCATGGCCCGCACCGATCACAGCAATATCATATTGTCCGGCCTGGTAAACTTGCATAAATTTCCTTTCTTATTTCCCGACACAGAACCGATCAAAAATGGCCTGCACCGTATCCTCGGTCAGCGACTCCCCGGTCATCTCCCCGGCCGCCGCCACCGCTGCGTCGATCAGCACACCAACGGCGTCATAGGTCACGCCCTCCCGTGCCGCCGCCAGCGCTTCTTCCACACTCTTGGCCAACTGCCGCAAACAATCGGTCTGCCGCAGCGAGAAGATCAGCCCCTCATCCATGACAGCTCCGCCAAAGGATAACTGCTTGATTTTCTCCTTCAACCGAGGCAATCCCTGCCCCGTTTTGGCAGATATTTCGACAATATGTTGAAACTTATCGTTAATATACTCCTTATTAATTATTTCAGGCAGGTCACATTTGTTGATGACCGCCACCGCACGGCTTTTGTCGACCGATGCCATCAGATCTTCATCCTCAACCGATAGGGCTCGAGCGCCATTAAACAGGCAGAGCACAACAGCGGCGTTCTCCACCGCACGGCGGCTCTTCTCTACGCCGATGCGCTCGACCGGATCATCGGTGTCACGCAGGCCGGCGGTATCGAGCAGATTGATCCGCAGATCATCCAGCAAAATCGACTGGGTCACAACATCACGGGTGGTGCCGGGAATGTCGGTGACGATCGAACGGTCGGCCTCGGCCAATCGGTTCATCAAGGAGGATTTGCCGGCATTGACAGCGCCGCACAAGCAAACATCGGCACCCTCTCTTACCTGCCGCCCGGTCTGCGCCCGTTGCAGCAGAGCGGTGGCCTCTTGCTGTGCTCTCTCCAGATGAGCGATCAGTTGATCCAGCGGATAGTCACCGATATCATCATCGGGGTAATCGACATAGGCATACAACCGAGCCGTAATGGACAACAGGCTTTCACGCAGCTGCCGCATCTCCTGATAGACGGTGCCGCACAGATGCGCCGCCGCCGCACGCAGCTCGGCTGGCGAGCGGGCGTCGATCAATTCCATCACGCCCTCGGCCGCCGTCATGTCCAGCTTGCCCGCCAAAAAGGCTCGACGGGTAAACTCACCCCGACCGGCCATACGTGCGCCCCGTTCCAGACAGAGCCGACAAACAGCATCGGCCAGCACCGGCGAGCCGTGCAGGGAAATTTCCACCACGTCCTCTCCGGTGTAGGAATGAGGGGCGGCAAAAAAGGTGACCAGCGACTGATCCAACGTCTCGCCGCTGTTATTGACGATATAGCCAAGCACCGCTTTTCGGTTTTCCATTTGTTTGGTGAATATCTGCGACACGATCTCCCTCGCACGCTCACCCGACAGCCGCAACACAGCCGCCGCCGAGCGCCCCGGCGGAGTCATCAAGGCCACGATGGTATCCATACGATCATCCTTTGCCCATAATTTCTTTTTATTATATAACAAAAGCCCCGAACAGTGCAAGCGTTCGGGGCATCCTATTATGCTTTTTCGGGAAAAAGTGAGATCACCTGTGTTTCTCCGATACAAATATCCTCTCCCGCACATTGCAACTGTTCGAGTTGCCGTCGGGCATACATGATCCGCTGCCGATCCTGCGGCAAGGACAGGGCAGCGCAGATATCACTGATCCCATTAAATAAATGATAATAAGCGTCTTTGTAATTGAGTTGTTCCATGATTTTTCTCCCCTTTCCTGTGGTATGAACAGTATACACCAAGTTTCTTGTCACAAGATGTCAGGGCCTGTCGAAAAAAAGAAAAGAGCCGAGAAAAATCGGCTCTTTTGTTGCTTATTCGGTTTCTTCCTCGACGGAGGATTCCTCTTCTTTTTCGGTGGTTGCCAGATTGACGATGCGGATGTTTTCGGCCAGTTTCATCAGGCGAACGCCCTGGGTGGCACGGCCGATCAGGCTGACATCGCTGGTGGCCATACGAATGATGATACCGTCCGAGGAAATGAGCATCAGATCCTCCTCCTCACTGACGGTGCGGATGCCGACCACCTTACCGGTCTTATCCGACAACTTGTAGTTGTGGATACCCTTACCGCCACGGGCCTGGATCTTGTACTCGTCGGGGTTGGAGCGTTTGCCGTAACCCTTTTCGGTAACGGTCAGCAAGGTCTTGCCCTCACCGGCCAGTTCCATGCCGACCACCTCGTCGTTGCCCTGCAGACGGATACCACGCACACCCATGGTCACACGGCCCATCGGGCGGGCATCGTTTTCATCAAAGCGGATGGACATACCCTCACGGGTACCGATAAAGAGGGTGTCATTGCCGTGGGTGAGCTGGACGCTGACCAGATCGTCACCCTCGTCCAGAGCGATGGCACGCAGGCCGCCCTTGCGGACGTTGGAATATTCCGAAATGGCCGTACGCTTGACAATGCCCTTTCTGGTGCACATGGTCAAATAGCCGTTGCCGTCATGCTCGGTGCCACGGATGATGGCACTGACCTTTTCCTCGGCATCCAACTGCAGCAGGTTGACAATATTCATACCCTTGGACTGACGGCTTCCCTCAGGGATCTCATAGCCCTTGATGCGGAAGACACGGCCACGGTTGGTGAAGAAGAAGATATAATCATGGGTACCGCCCACGATCAACTTCTCGACATAGTCCTCCTCACGGGTGGTCATGCCGGTGATGCCTCGCCCGCCACGCTTCTGGGCACGGTAGGTGTCAGCCGTCACTCGCTTAATATAGCCGTTGTGAGTCATGGTAAATACGCAATTCTCTTCGGGGATCAGATCCTCGACATCCAGTTCGCCGGCGATCGGATCAATGGCGGTGCGGCGCTCGTCGCCGTACTTGGCACGCATGGCCAACTGCTCTTCCTTAACAATAGCCATGACCTTGCTGTCATCGGCCAAGATGACGGTGATCTCCTCAATGCGACCGTGAATCTGGTTGAGTTCGGCTTCCAGTTTTTCAATTTCCAGACCCGACAGCTTGCCCAACTGCATCTGCACGATAGCCGTCGCCTGCAGATCGTCCAGGTCAAAGCGCTCCATGAGTCGAGTCTTGGATTCGGGAATGTTGGCCGAGGAACGGATGATCTTGATGACCTCATCAATATGATCGCAAGCGATCTTGAGACCCTCCAAGATATGCGCACGTTCCTGTAATTTCTTTCTTTCAAAATTCAGACGGCGCACCGTGATGTTGCGCTGATGATCAATATAGCAATCGAGCATCTCACGCAGAGTCATGGTCTTGGGGATGCCGTCCTTAAGGGCCAGCATGTTGACCGAGAAATTATCCTGCAGTCTGGTGTAACGATAGAGATTGTTGAGCACCACCTGCGGATTGGCATCACGTTTCAGTTCAATGACGATCGACATACCCTTACGGTCGGACTCGTCACGCAGATCGGAAATGCCCTCGATCTTCTTATCCTTGACATACTCGGCGATCGTCTTGATCAGTTCGGCCTTATTGACCATGTAAGGGATCTCGGTCACAACGATGCGGAAGCGATCGCCCTTCATCTCCTCGATCTCGGCCTTGGCCCGTACCGTGATCTTGCCGCGGCCGGTATAGTAAGCCGAACGGATACCCGAAAACCCTTGGATAATACCACCGGTCGGGAAGTCGGGCCCTTTTACTATTTGTAATAATTCATCAAAAGACAACTCTTTGTTGTCAATAATGGCCACAACGGCGTCGATCAGCTCACGCAGGTTGTGGGAAGGGATGTTGGTGGCCATACCGACGGCAATACCCATCGAGCCGTTGGCCAGCAGGTTGGGGATGCGGGTAGGAAGCACCGTCGGCTCGGGATGACGCTCGTCGAAGTTGGGCTGATAATCAACGGTATCCTTGTCGATATCGGTGAGCATCTCGGTTGCGATCTTGGCCATGCGAGCCTCGGTATAACGGTAGGCAGCCGGGGGGTCGCCGTCGACCGAGCCGAAGTTACCCTGGCCGTCGACCAGCGGATAGCGCAGCGAAAAGCTCTGTGCCAAACGCACCATAGCATCATAGACCGAAGCGTCGCCGTGCGGATGATATTTACCCAGCACGTCACCGACGGTGGTAGCGCTCTTGCGATAGGGCTGGTTGGGTGCCAATCCGGCCTCGTGCATGGTATAGAGGATGCGGCGATGAACGGGTTTGAGTCCGTCACGCACATCGGGCAGGGCACGGGCCACGATGACCGACATCGAATAGTCGATATAGGCCGCCTTCATTTCCTTGACGATCTCAATGGGAGAGATCTTGCCATGTTCTACAACATCAAATTCCATTGTCTGCTCCCTCCTTATACGTCAAGGTTGCGCACATACTGTGCGTTCTGCTCAATAAACTGACGGCGGGGCTCAACCTGATCGCCCATCAGAATGGTGAAGATCTCGTCGGCACGCACCGCATCCTCGATCTCGACCTGCAGCAGGGTACGGGTCTCGGGCTTCATAGTGGTGTCGCCCAGCTGCTCGGGGTTCATTTCACCAAGACCTTTGTAGCGCTGCACGGTGGCATCACGTCCGATCTCATTGAGAGCCGCTTCCCGCTCGGTCTCGTTATAGGCATAGCGGGCGTTCTTTCCCTTGAAGATCTTATACAGCGGCGGCTGTGCCAGGAAGATATGGCCACGCTCGATCAGCGGACGCATAAAACGGAAGAAGAAGGTCAACAGCAGGGTACGGATATGAGCACCGTCCACGTCGGCATCGGCCATGATGATGATCTTGCCGTAGCGCAACTTTTCGATATTAAAGTCTTCCCCGATACCGGTACCGATGGCCTGCACCAGCGGCCAAAGCTTATCGTTGTTATAGATCTTATCCAGTCTGGCCTTTTCAACGTTGAGCATCTTACCCCACATTGAAAGGATGGCCTGGTTTTTACGGTCACGACCCTCCTTGGCCGAGCCGCCGGCCGAGTCGCCCTCGACGATGAAGAGTTCAGACTTCATCGGATCCTTTTCCTGGCAGTCGGCCAGCTTGCCGGGCAGAGCCATGCTCTCGAGCGGCCCCTTACGGGTGGCCTCTCTGGCCTTGCGGGCCGCCTCTCTGGCACGCTGTGCCTGCAGGATCTTGTCCACGATCGAACGGGCGACCTGCGGATTTTCTTCTAAGAAATCGGCCAGCTTGGTGCTGACCAGTTCATCGACCATGGTACGCATGATCGAGTTGCCCAGCTTGGTCTTGGTCTGTCCTTCAAACTGCGCCTCGGTCAGCTTGACCGAAACGATGGCGGTCAGACCCTCACGGGTATCCTCGCCCGACATGTTCTTATCCTTTTCCTTTAAGAAACCACGGCGGCGGGCATAGTCGTTGAAGACACGGGTGAGCGCCGTCTTAAATCCCGTTTCGTGCATACCTCCCTCGGTGGTGTTGATATCATTGGCAAAGGAGAGCAGCAGTTCATTATAGGAATCGTTGTACTGCATGGCCACCTCGGCCTCGCAGTCATCCTTGGCCACCTTGAAATAGATGGTATCGTGCAGGGCCGTCACGCCCTTTTTCTTGTTGAGATATTCAACAAAGCCCTTAATACCGCTCTCATCAAACAGCTCGGTCGTCTGCTCTTTTCCCTCACGCTCATCGGTGAGAATGATGTGCACCCCGGCATTGAGGAAGGCCTGCTCACGCAGACGGGTCAGCAGAATATCATACTCATACACGGTGGTTTCGGTAAAGATCTCCGGGTCGGCCTTGAAGATAACCGTCGTGCCTGTTCCGCCCGACTCCCCGATAATGGATACCGGCCCATCGGGAATGCCCCGCTTAAAGGACTGCATGTGACGGTGGCCGCCGCGGCAGACCTCAACACGCACCCACTCGGACAGGGCGTTGACAACGCTGGCGCCCACGCCGTGCAGACCGCCCGATACCTTGTATCCGCCGCCGCCGAACTTACCGCCGGCATGCAGCTTGGTATATACGACCTCCAACGCCGAAAGCCCGGTATGCTTCTCTACATCAACAGGGATACCACGGCCGTTATCCTCGACCACAATGATATCTCCCTCTTTGATGGTCACCTTGATGTGGGTGCAGTAACCGGCCAGCGCCTCGTCGATGGCATTATCCACGATCTCATAGACCAGATGATGCAGACCGCGCACGCTGGTGGTACCGATATACATACCCGGACGCTTCCGAACCGCCTCCAGTCCCTCTAAGACTTGGATCTGTTCGGCACCGTAGTTTTGTTTGTTCTCGTTCTCAGCCATAATATGTCCTTTCTTATTTCAAACCGGTGATTCGTTTTTTCAACGTCGCCGCGCTTAAATTCGATAAAAAGGTCCTCTCTCCGTAAAACCCGGAGCATACAACAAAGGATCGGGGCAGGGTATCGGATACGGTGATCAGTCTCTTCTCCTGTTCGGCCTTGGCTAAATAGGCTCGGGTCGACTTGCTCACCGTTGAGGTATCCAGATCAAAGATCCCGATGATGTCATTTTCATTGATCAGATAATCTTCACCCAAATGTAAAAACATTACACATACTCCGTCTTTCCGTCTACCACCCGCAGCACAGCCGCACCTTCGGGTCGGGCTTGCTTGCCGCAGTCGGTGATAATGACCTGATAGCCGCCGATGCGACCTAAGATAAAGGCCTTTCGTTTGTCGTCCAGTTCACTGAGCACATCATCCAGCAAAAAGACCGGCTTAACATCCAGCCTTTCCTGTAATACCTCACACTCGGCCAGTTTCATGGCGATCACGGCAGACCGCTTTTGTCCCGTCGAGGCAAACCGCTTGGCCTGTACCCCGCCGATCAGAATATCCATGTCGTCCCGATGCGGACCTACACTCGTCGTTCCCGTTTCCCAATCCTTATGCCTCACCCTCTTGACGGCGTTTAATAAGGATTCGTATAATTCTTCTTCGGTAATACTTTTTGTATAATAGGGATTGATATAAGAAAGAGATAATTCTTCCTTTCCCGAGGAAATATCCTGCATGATCGGGTCAGCCGCTTTTTCCAAGTCTTCTATGTACCGACCTCGCTCTAACATAATACGAGCACCGCGGCGGCACAACCCCTCATCCCATACCTCCAGCGTCTTTTCTGCCTGCGCCGAATAACCGGCTTTGAGCAAAGCAGCACGGGAATTGAGAATTTTATTGTATTGGGACAAGGTTGCGGTATAGATTTTGGAAGACTGACAAAGAGAAATATTGATACTTCTTCTCCTGCGCTCGGGTGAGCCGCTGACAAAAGCCAGATGCTCCGGCTCAAACAGCACGGTGACAAACCCACCGATCAGATCGGAAGAACGGGAAATTTTTTCAGCACCGATAAATATCTCTTTTCGTTTCCCTCGTTGCAGACGCATCTGCATGGATCGGGTCACGCCTTCGCAGTCGGCCAGGAATCTCAGCCCCGCCGCATCCCGGTCAAAGGCGATCATATCCCCATCGCTCGCCCCTCGAAAACTTTTGGCGCAGGAAAAAAGCCATATGGCTTCGATGATGCTGCTTTTCCCTTGGCCGTTATCGCCGACGATCAACGTAATATCATGATCCAGGTCGATCTCCTGTGTCGCCAGATTACGAAAGGACGACACCGCCAGTTTCAATGCCCTCATTACTCGGCCGTTTTCGCATATTTAAGAGGAACGACGATAAAGGTAAAATCATCCCCCGTTTCGGGCTTGATCACAATGGGCGACAAGGGCGACAAGATCTCAAAACGGATGTATTCGCAGTCGCATGCCTTCAGTGCATCGAGCAGATAGCGATTATTCAGCGCCAGCTCACAACCGTCCCCTTCGATCTTGGCTTCCACACGGTCACGCACACGACCCTGCGAGGAAGAACAATAGGTATTGACATAGCCCTCTTCAAATCGCATGATCAGCGGGCTGCGCAGTCTTTCATTGATAACAACACCCACTCGGTCGACCGATTCGATCATATCTTCCACCCGAACGATGGCCGTCATAGCCTTCTCGTTGGGAATGACCGAGGAATAGGTGATAAACTTGCCTTCCATCAGCCTTGCCACAAAGGTAATGTTTCCTTTGGAAATACGCAGATGCTTTTGCGATACGGCGATCTCGATATCCTCATCGGTTTCTTTGATCACACGTCCCAATTCCGCCACGCTGCGGCCGGGAACAACAAACTCATAATCGCCGTCGATGGGCTTCTTTAACTTTTCATTGGAAAGTCCCAAGCGGAAGCCGTCAACCGCCACGGCACGAATATCCTCACCGTGCACCTTAAACAAAACACCCATTAAAATAGGACGGGCATCGGTGATGGCCACCGCAAAGCTGGTGCGGCGGGTCAAATTTCTCAAACTGTCATAGGACAGAGTCAATGTTTGTTCAGCCTCGACCTGCGGCAATGCCGGAAAATCGGCCGGATCAATGCCCATCAACGAGCTTTCGGCATCGCCCGAAAGAATGGTGGCGATCAGTCGGTCGGATGTGTTAAGCACCATCATCTCTTCCGGCAGCTTGCGCACCACCTCGGAAAGGGTGCGTACCGGCAGAACGATGCTGCCCGGCTCATCCACTCGACCCTCGCAGGTCACACAGATCCCGATTCCTCCGCCGATATCATAACCGGTCACATAAATGACACCGTCGATGGCACGGATGAGCAGACCTTCCAGCGCCTCAATGGTCGTTTTGGCATTGACGGCACGGGAGGCCGTGGCTACCGCTTCGGAAAATGCGTATGTTTCACAGGTAAATTTCATAAGACCCTCCGTTCTCTAATTGATACAGTTCAAAAAGAGAAAGATATAAACTTTTTTTAGTTGTAGTATTATAGGCTGTGGAAACCGTTTAAACCCATCTCGATCTCTGTCCCTGCAAGGCTTTTTCTTCCTTTTCCTTTTTCTTCTCCTGTTGTGGACAATATCGGATCTGCCTTCAAAGCAAAGAAAGAAATTGAAACTTGTCGAAACTCCTCAGAGGAAACCTGTAGAAATCGTGGAAAACTGTTTTAGCAGACAGAAAAATTCAGGATTGATTGGTAAATTCACAAATAATGCGAGGAAAGGTTTTCCAATCCCCTGTGGAAAAGTAAGAAAAAGTGAGAGATTACTTACCTTTGACGGTGTTGATAATATCGTTGATCTGCAAAGAGAAGGCCGAATTGGTGTCGACCATCTGTTCGATCTTCTTGACCGAATGATGAACGGTGCTGTGGTCACGTCCTTCAAATTCATCGCCGATCTGAGGCAGCGACAGACCGCACACCTCACGGATGATATACATGCTCACCTGGCGGGCCATGGTGATATTGGCAGTGCGCTTTTTGGATTTGATATCGTCGGCCGAAATGTTGTAATAACGGGCCACCTCGGTAATGATACGGTCGATGACCGCTTCGGTCGGCTCATTGGTGTTGAGCACATCGGCCACCGTCGACTGGGCCACGGCCAGCGAAGGATTGATGTTGTTGATCAGCTTGAGGGCCTGGATCTTCTTGAGCGCTCCCTCCAGCTGACGGACATTATTCTTGAGTTTGTTGGCTAAAAATTCAACCACGTCTTCGGGCAGCGTCAGATTCAGCGAGGCCGCCTTGAGGTTGATGATAGCCATACGCAGTTCAAAATCAGGCACCTGAATATCGGCCATCAGGCCGCTTTCAAATCGGGTGCGCAACCGGTCGCTCAGCTGCTGGATCTCCTTGGGCGGACGGTCGGATGCCAGAATGATCTGCTTATGAGCCCGATACAGAGAATCAAAGGTATGGAAAAATTCCTCTTCGGTCTGGATCTTGCCGCCGATAAACTGAATGTCGTCGATCAGCAGCACATCGGCCGCACGGTATTTCTCACGGAAGGCCTCCATGCTGTGATTTTGCAGAGCCGCCACCATCTCGTTGGTAAAGTCTTCGCAGTTTTTGTAAACCAGATTGGCGCTGGGATTCTTCTTTTTGATGGTGGACATGATGGCAAACATCAGATGGGTCTTACCCAGACCCGAGCCGCCGTACAGAAAGAGCGGGTTATAGGCCGAGGCCGGATTGTTGGCCACCGCCTGGGAAGCGGCAAAGGCAAAGCGGTTGGAATTGCCCACCACAAAATTATCAAAGGTATATTCCTCGTTGATGCGCAGCGAGATGAGCGAGTTTTCGGGAGCCAGCAGATTTTCTTCGGCCGGTTCATTCTCAATATCCACGATCAGATCCACATCGACCTGAAATCCGATGGTCTGGGCCAGCGACTCCTTGATCACCGAATAGTATTTGGCCTTGATGATCTCCCAATAAAAGTTATTGGGCACGGCCAGGGTAGCCACCTCACCCGTGATCTCAACCGGGCGGATCTGGCTAAGCCACACCTCGATCGAAACGGGGTTGGTCACCTTCTGGGCCATCACTTCCATACAGTTGTTCCAAATGTCTTTTACCGATGCCATAACATACCTCTTATGTTTATAGTCTTGATTTTTGAGTTTCCTGCGGTTATAGCCGTCAGATAGATAAAAAGAGAAATTCAGCCAAAAGGGCGCAAAATGCCCTTTTTGACCATATAGTGAGTATATTATAGCATATAATATAATAATAAGCAATAATAAATCTTTATTATATATAATAGGAAATTTGACAGGTGTGGTATAATGGGAGCAAGGGAATAAGAGGGAGAAAATATAGGAATGGATACTAAAATATTACCCGAGGAGATCCAAACACAGCGGCTGCTTTTGCGCCGACCCGAAAAGAGGGACGCCCAAGCCTTTTATGAATATGCCTCGGGCGGGACGGTAGGACCTATGGCCGGCTGGCCGCCCCATCGCAGCGAGAAGGAAACCAAACAGATCATTCAGTATTATGCTAAGCAAGGCAATGTGTTGGCCATCACCCTCAAAGAAGAGGGGCAGATGATCGGCACCGTCGGTCTGCACAAGGACGATCACCGTCCCGGCACCGACACCTGGCAGCTCGGCTACGCCCTTTCCCCTGCCTACTGGCATCAGGGCATCACCGCCGAGGCGGCCATGGCCGTTATCAAATATGCCTTTGAGGTCGATCTGCTCCCCATCCTCACCGCCTACTGCTATCCCGAAAACGAACGCTCCCGTCACCTGCTGGAGCATCTCGGATTTTCGCATGAGGGTTGCCTGCGCAAGGGCTATCTGCTCTATGACGGCACGCTCCACGATCTCGACTGTTTTTCCCTCACCTTTGAAGAATATGTCGCCCGTTTTTGCTAAAAAATTTCCGCCCACCAGGGCGGAAATTTTTTAGGAAAGCTTATTGATTTTTCGGTAAACCATGATACATAAAGAGCCGGTTACCGCTCCGGTCAGGATCGAGCAGAGCAAAAGGATAGGCAGATAAGCAAAAATGGACGATGATCCGGTGATGAGGGCGGCACAGGCGATCTGCCCGATATGATGGGCCGCCGCACCGACCATCGACAGGCCGATGGGTGAAAAAAGGCGGCCGTGTTTGAGTGCCCAGGTCAGCCCCAAAGCCAGCAGTCCGCCGGCGGCACCGTACAGCAGCGCCGAGGGGTTTCCCGAAACAAGGGCGGCCAGCAGCAGTCGGGCGACCAGCACGGCAAAGGCCTCACGAGGCCGAAAATACAGCAGAAGGTAAAGGGACACGGCGTTGGCCAGCCCTAATTTTACACCGGGGATGGGGATGGGAATGAAATTCTCCAGTAAACTGATGATCAGCGCCGCCGCCGTCAGCAGCGCACAGTGTGTGAGGGTCGTGTATTTTTTCATGTTCAACCCCCCATGATGATGTCGCCGCCGTCCAGCGTCAGCACCGTGCGATTGGGCAGACAGACACTGGTCTGTCCCGCCACCGTCAGCCAGCCTCGCTTGACACAGGTCTTATCCGGGCAGTCCGACTGTTCGATACAGGCACGCATCCCGTCAAAGCGAATGACCACACCGTGATCCAACACCACCGTTTCATAGCAGGGCAGGCTCACCTGCTTTACCGTTTGGCCGTCCACTGTCACGGTGGCACGAGCCGTTTCTCCGCCCGGCCGAGTCAGAAAATAGGAGCCGACAGCCAGGATAAGGATGATTACCACGATCAACAGATCGCCCCAGCGAAACCATCTTTTTCCTGTCATTGTTCGGTCTCCTGTATGCGATAGCATTTGACATCGCACAACTCGTCCGAGTCAAATTTACGCTGCGTTTTTCTCGTTCCGACAAACCGCATGCCGCACTTCTCCATGACCCGACCCGAAGCCGGATTATCGACATGATGCTCAGCCGCCACAGCGGCAAAGCCGCAGGAGAACAGATGCTTGATCACAGCGGCCAGCGTTTCGGTCATATACCCTTTATTCCAATATTCGTGGGAAAGAACATAGCCGAGGGTGGCACACTCGTCATCGGCTTCGACCACATCGATCACTCCGATCAGCACGCCGTCACGCTCGATGCCCCAGCGGTAAGGGTTGCCGTCTGTCAGATAGATTTGCAGCAGCTGCTCGGTCTGGGATAGGTCGGTATGAGGATGCCAACGGCAATATTCGGCGACCCGCCCGTCCCATGTCCAGTTTTTGAACATGGCGGGGGCATCCTCTTCACGCAGCGGCCGTAAGATCAACCGCACCGTTTTCAGTGTTGCCATTGGTCTTCCTCCTTTTATGATATGTGAAAATAAAGCTTGGCTTGTTCCTTGATCTTTTGATGTAATCGTTTCGAAGTGCCGTCCCGATAAACACATTCCATATCCCGCCGCACCGAAGACGGGAAAAGCGCTTCCATGTCCTGTGCATACAGCCCGCCGTCCCGTGGGTGTTCTTTTTCTGTCACCGTATAGCTGCCGTTCTCTTCAACCACGGTAAACCGATAAGGGATCGAATAGCCGCTGTCCTCAAGAATTTTTCCGTCTTGGGCATAGCAGGTCGACCCAACGACCCAGGCATGCACCAGCATATGATCGGTCTTTTCTTCTATAAGAAAAATCTCGATGGCCGCAAAAGATTTGCTGCCGGTCGGTTGAGAATCCTTGCTTTCGGCATCCCCTTGGGCCGCCATAACATCTACAATGGCCTGTTCGATATTTTCATTGCGCAGATCGACCGGTGGAAAATAATCAAAGCCCCAGGTCGAAAAGACGATCGGCTCATTGTTTCGCATCCGATTGATATCGACTCCGAACATGGCCGCCGGGCAAACAAAAACAAGCACGGTTACCGCCAGCAGGGCAAGAAGCCGCCATTTGGTGTGCCGCACCCGTTTTTGGGAATCGGTCAGCGCATCCAGCACGATATCTTGTGCCTTTTCGGGCAGGGCTTCCCTTTCGATGCGCTCGCCGCACAGCAGTTCATTGACCGAGATCCCCAACGCCTCGCACAGCGGCACCAGCAAAGAAAGATCGGGCAACCCTCGGCCGTTCTCCCATTTGGATACCGCACGGTCGGTCACACCCAAGCGCTCCGCTAATTCCCGTTGGGTCAGATTTTGTTCCTTTCGAAGAAAACTGATAAAATTTCCTATTTTAATTTGATCCATCATAGTTCACTCCTTTCGCCGCCAGTATACAGCGAAATTCGCACAAAAGAAACAAACGCTCCGTAGATATAGTATAGCAGAAGATGGCTATGAAATCAATAAGAGAGGTATATTCAGAAAGTCTGCGCACAGACTATAAAAAAGGAGAAATAGCCATGAACAAAGAAAAAGCGATCCATCCCGAAACAAAAGACAAAAAGAAAATCGATCCCGGCCGCATCAAAGGCAAACTTGACGTACCGGACACCCGTGAGCGCCGAGACGGCCCGGGCGGAAATTGACGCAAAGCATAAGGAGAGCCCATAAATGATTCATTATTCATCAGCGAAGCGGCTTCATCATTCATTATTCATTACGAAAATCCGTTTTAATGAATGATGAATACTGAATAATGAAAAATGAATAATACAAAACAAAAATCCTATCGACAAAAGTCGACAGGATTTTCGTTTTGGCGGAGAAGGAGGGACTCGAAGGTGCTTTGCACCCCCTTTTGCGGTGCCCGAAAAAATGTTCGGGCATAGAGTGCTCCTCCATTTTTTCGACCGCAGCAACAAAATCGCACTCCCTGCATCCGCCACCGGCGGCGGTCGTGCTCTTTGCCCGCACCTTCGGTGCTCGGGTTCGAGTTATCACAGTTCATTAAAACAAAAAACCGACCTCATGGTCGGTTCTTTTGTTTTGGCGGAGAAGGAGGGACTCGAACCCTCGCACCGGGGTTTAGCCGGCCTACGCCCTTAGCAGGGGCGCCTCGTCACCAACTTGAGTACTTCTCCATAAGTGACGTTATATGATCCGTTTTATACGGGAGTTATCCTTGGCGGAGAAGGTAGGATTCGAACCCACGGCTCTTTCGAGTCACCGGTTTTCAAGACCGGCTCCTTAAACCACTCGGACACTTCTCCCGATACGTTCCTTGATTGTAGCATACTTGCCGCTGATTGTCAAGAATCCAATTTCTATAATTTTGCTCTTTTTTGGTTATATCATACAAAGAATGCTTAAAAAGACTTGTCTTGCGACAAGTCTTTTTTATAATCCGGTAAAATCAAAGGGCGGCGTGTACTCCTCTTTAGCCGAGGACAGATCCTGCACATACCCCTCAACAATGCCCCGCTTTTTCATATAATTGCGTGCCTTGATCCACTCCCGCTTATCCAGCCGACGATCCAGATTGCTGCCCAAGCGGCGATAGGGCGTGTACTGGCTCATCAGCGAAAAGAGAACCTGCCCCGGACGGAAGGTGTCGGCCACCCAGTCGATGACGGCATAGGTGTTCTCCAGCAGTCCCGGCAGCACCAGGTGACGAATGAGTACCCCCGACCGCAGCAGCCCGTCTTCCATCACATAAGGGCCGACCTGCCGAACCATTTCGGTAATAGCCGCACAGGCCACGTCGGGATAGTCGGGCGCCTGCGCCAGAAGTCGAGCCGATTGGGCGTCGGCAAATTTCATGTCAGGCAGATAAATGTCCACCTTGCCTTCTAACTCTTTGAGCGTTTGTACCGATTCGTAGGCCGAGCTGTTCCAAACGATCGGCAGATCGATCCCGTCCAGCAGCGGCAGCAGCGCTTGGGTGTAATGGGTCGGCGTCACCAGATTGATGTTGTGTGCCCCCTGCGCCGCCAACTCCCGAAAGATCTCGCTCAGCCGCCGGGCCGACACCGGCCGCCCCTTGCCTCGGTGGGAAATTTCATGATTTTGACAGAAGGCGCAGCCCATGTTACAGCCGCTGAAAAAGACGGTGCCGCTCCCCCGTGAGCCCGAGATACAGGGCTCTTCCCCGTGATGTAGGGCGGCCCGTGCCAGCAAAAAGGTGTCGGGTGCACCGCATATTCCCTTGTCTTTGGTCCGATCGACGCCGCAGCGCCGTGGACAGATGTTACATATATGTTTCATGTTTTTATTGTATCACATATGCCGCCAAAAGCCAAACACAAACTATATATTGCAAATGCCGCCAAAATCTGCTATAATACCAACAACACTACATGTCCCATCAGGAGTCGTTATGGAAACCAACAATACGATCGAGGTAAGTGAATTTAAGAAGGCGGCAGATGCGCTGCTGGAAACGGCAGTCGCCGGTGCCCAGCAGGTGCAGCAGCTGGTCGAGGATAAGGCCATCGCCGTTGACGATATGGCGCTTGAGCAATCCCGCAAGGAAGAGGCGGCCATTCGTGCTGCGGTCTCGGCCGCCGTGGCCGATGCCGTGGAGCAGAAAAAGAACGAGATCTTTGACCGTATCGAGCAGGTCAAGGACAAAGCCCCCTATGGCTCGCCCCAAGCGCCGGATATGACGGTGACCAAGAACGTCGAAGCCCTGCTCGACGAGATCCAGGAGCAACTGGCCGAAACCAAGGAAGCGCCCCAAGAGGATGAATATGCCCGCATCTATGCCGATGTCATGAAGGACCTGAAAAAAGAGGTCGAAGGCATGACCCGCATCGAAAAGGAGAGCAAGCAGATCATTCGTGAGACGGTCACAGCCGTCCCCGATCCTATGCTGGACATTCTCTCGGAATCGGAATAAAAAAAGAAACCCCCGATCGAAGGATCGGGGGAAGTTTTTAGTCTTCGTCTTTATTCAGTCCGATAACATCGGGCCAGGCCGGGGCCGAGCCCATCGGGATGGTCACGCCGCCTTCGGCAAAGATGGTCTGTCCCACGATAAAGCGGGCCGACTCGGAGCAAAGGAAGGCCACGCACTCGCCGATCTCCTGCGGCTTCTGCCAGCGGCGGGTAGGCATGTAGCGGGCCGCCTTCTTCATCTTGGCCAGTTCGGCTTCCTTCTTTTCGGGATCATCGGCAAACTTGGGTCCCGAGGTCATGTCCACATAGCCGGGCGCAAAGGCGTTGACGGTGATGCCGTAGGGAGAAAGCTCCAGCGCCACCGAACGGGTCATGCGGGAAACGGCGGCACGGGTGGTGGCATAGACCGACGAGCCGGGGAAGGTGCCAACGGCATGGACCGAAGAAATGTTGACGATAAAGCCCTTCTTATTGTTGGCGATCATGTTCTTGGCGGCCGCCTGCATCATGAAATAGGTGCCGCGGATGTTGACCTCACTCAGCCAGTTGAAATCATCAACCGTCACATCTAAGAACTTCCAAACGGTGGTAACGCCGACATTGTTGACCATGGCATCCAGCGCACCGTACTCTTCGGTGAACTGATTTAGGGAGGCCACCGATTCCTCGACATTGCGGGTGTCCATCTTATAATAGGCGGCCGTTGCGCCCAGCGCTTCCAGTTCGGCCTTGGTCTTCTTGGCGCCATCTTCGTTGCCGATGTAACTAAAACCGATCACATTATAACCCGCCTTGGCCATTTCAAGGGCAATAGCCTTGCCGGTTACGTTGGATGCGCCGGTTACAAATGCGACTTTCTTGCTCATAAGGGGATCTCCTTTATGTGTAGATATTGTCTTTATTGTAGCGGTTTTTGTTTCTCTTTTCAAGTCTTTTTCGATAAAAATCTTGCATAATGCTAACCGTGTCAGTATAATAAAAATAGAAAAATAAGGGAGGATAACCTCATGAAACAAATTACCAAAGACATGATCATTGCCGACGTTCTCGAGATCGACCCCAACGTCGCCCCCTTCTTCTTTGCCATTGGCATGCACTGCCTGGGCTGCAGCGCCGCCCGCGGCGAAACGGTGGAAGAGGCTTGCGCCGTTCACGGCACCGATGCCGATATGCTGGTCAGCAAGATCAACGAGTATCTGGCCGGTAAGGCCGAATAATGACTCAGCTGGATCATCGGCTGGGTGCGATCTATGAAATGGTCAAGGGCGGGACGGTTGCCGACATCGGTACCGACCACGCCCTTTTGCCCGTTGCGCTGGTTGCTTCGGGACGCTGCACCGCCGGCTTTGCCTGCGATATCGGTCAAGGCCCTTTGGACAGTGCCGGTCGCACCATTGCCGCCGCCGGGCTGAGCGACCGCATCGAACGCATCCTCTGCGACGGCATCCCGCCCCGCTGCTACGATTGCGATACCGTCATCATCGCCGGTATGGGCGGTCTGCTTATCGCCGACATCCTCGCCCGTGCCGCCCTTACCCCCCAAACACAACTGCTGCTTCAGCCCATGACCAAAGCCCCCGAACTGCGCCGCTGGCTGCTCACTCACGGCTTTTTTATCCGCCGTGAGCAGTATGTCCGTGAAGGGAAAATGCTCTATGTCATTCTCGACGCCTCTCCCGGCCCAAGCGAGGACTATACCGAGGCCGAGCTGGAAGTAGGAAAATTTACTGATTCCGCCCCCGGGCGGGAGTATCTCAGTCGCCGCATTGGCCTGCTTAAGCTGCGTCGGGACAACGAGGCGCAGGCCGGGCGTGACATTCAAGCCCTGCAAGACCTGATCAAAGAACTGGAGAAACTGCTATGACCGTCGGTCAACTGGAACGATTTTTATACGATACCTATCCTCACGACAATGCCTGTGACTGGGACAATACCGGGCTGCTCTGCGGCGATCCCGCCGCCGAGGTGACCCGCATCCTCTTTTCTCTGGATATCACCGAGGCCGTCATTGACCAAGCCGTTTCGGTCGGGGCGCAGGTCATTGTATCCCATCATCCGCTCATCCGTGGCGGGCTGACCCGTGTCACCCCCCAAAGCCAGCCTCGGGTCTGGCAACTGTGCCAAAGCGGTATCGCCGCTATTTGTATGCACACCAATCTGGATATTTCCACCGGCGGCGTCGGTGATGCGCTGGCCGCCGCTCTGGGGTTGCAAAAGACGGTGGCCGTCTTCCCTGTCGAGGGTCAGGAGCATCTGCTCTTCGGCCGTGTCGGCGAGGTGCCGACAAGCGGGCCCGAAGCCTTTTGCGAGAAGGTCAAGCAGGCACTTGACACCCCCTTTGTCCGTGCCGTCTGCGCCGACCGTCCGATATCCAAGGTGGCTGTCATGGGCGGCAGCGGTCGTGACTATATTACCCAGGCCGCAGCCCTGGCCGATGCCTATGTCACTGCCGATTGCCGTTATCATGATTTTCAGCTGGCTCAGTCGCTGGGGCTGACCCTGATCGACGCCGGCCACTTCCCCACCGAACAGGTAGTCATGACGCCGCTGATGGCGCAGGTCGCCGCCGCCTTCCCCGAGCTGGAACTGCTGCGAGCCGACCATACCGATTTGATCCGCATCTTCTAAAGGAGAGCCTTATGCCCTTTGACGGAATCTTCCTTTCGGCCGTCTGCCGCAGCCTTGCACCGGCCGTCGGCGCTAAGACCGATAAAATCTATCAACCGACACCCGGGGAGCTGATCCTGGTGCTGCGCGGGCCGTCCTTTGCGGGACGGCTGCTGCTTTGCGCCGATCCGTCCGCCCCTCGTATGCACCTGACCGCCACCCGCCCCGACAACCCGGCGCAAGCCCCTGCCTTTTGCATGCTGTTGCGCAAGGTCTTGGCCGGCGCACGGCTACGGCAGGTGCGTCAAATGGGTCTTGACCGCCTGGTCACCCTGGAATTTGATGCCGTCAACGAAATGGGCGATGCCGTCAGCCGCTGCCTGATCGTCGAATTGATGGGTCGCTGCGCCAATGTTATCTTAACCGAAAACGGCCGCATCCTCGATGCCCTGCGTCGGGTCGACTTTTCCATGTCGGCCAACCGTCCCATCCTGCCCGGCGGCCGCTACGACTATCCCGATCCGCAAAACAAAATACCCCTTGATGCGGTGACGGTCGAGGCTCTGACACAAGCCCTTGCCGACGGCGGCGCCGTCAAAACTGTTCTGCTCTCCCTCATTTCCGGCCTCTCCCCGCTGCTCGCCCGTGAGATCCTGGTCCGCAGCGGCTATCCCATCGACCTGCGTGCCGAAAACGCCGCCCCCGACCGGTTGATGCAGGGCATTGCCTGGCTCAACGACAAAACAAAGAATGATTCCTGTTTTATTGCTTTGCGTGAAGAATCCAAGGGGAATTTTGAATTTTCTCTGGTCGATATTGAGCAGTACGGCCGTTATGTATCCAAAACGGTCTATCCCGATCCAGGCAGTCTGCTGGATGCCTATTATGCCGAGCGCAGTCGGGAATCGGTGGTGCAGGCGCGAGGGGCTGACCTGAAAAAGACGGTGCAGACCCATATCTCCCGCCTAAGCCGCAAGCTGACCGCCCAGCAGAGCGAATTGGCAGAAAACCGAAACAAAGAAATTTACCGCCGCTACGGCGACGCAATAACCGCCAACATCTATCGCATCAGCGAGGGCGATCGCCGGTTGGTCGCCGTCGATTACGGGCAGGAGGATATGCCCGAGATCGAGATCCCGTTGGATGAAAATCTATCCCCCGCCGCCAACGCCCAGCGCTATTATAAGATATACCGCAAGGCCAAAACAGCCGTCGAGCATTTGGCGGTGGAAATGGAAAAGGCGGCCAAGGAACTGCAATATCTGGACAGCGTGCTCGACGCTCTCTCCCGTGCCGAAACAGGCGCCGAGGTGGCCGAGATCCGTGAGGAGCTGACCGAGGGCGGCTATCTGAGCCGCCAAGGCAAAAAGAGCCGCCCCCAAAAGGCGCAGCCCCATCGGTTTATCTATGACGGGGTGGAGATCTTAGCCGGTAAAAACAATCGGCAAAACGAGCAGCTCACTCATCATACCGCACTCAAAAATGAGTGGTGGCTGCATCGGCTGGAAGCCCCCGGCAGCCATGTCATCGTCCGTGCGACCGAGCCGAGCCAGGCGGTGCTGACCTTTGCCGCCGAGGTGGCCGCCCTCTATTCGGGCGGTGAGCAGGCAGGCAAAACGGCGGTGGACATGACCCGTGCCCGCTATGTCAAAAAGATCCCCGGCGCCGGCCCCGGCATGGTGACCTATACCAACCAGACCACCCTCTATGTCACCCCATCGGTCCAAACGGTGGAAAAACATCGGATAAAATAAAAATTTCGGTTGTCCCCCGCCAAATATTTATGGTATAATAAAAAGAAATAATTCCCGAAAGGAAACGGTATGCGAATCATCTCCGGCTCCCGCCGCGGCCTGAAACTGCTCTCGCCGCCCGGCAAACAGGTGCGGCCGACCATGGATCAGGTCAAGGAGGCCGCCTTCAATATCGTCCAGTTTGATATCCCCGACGGGGTGTTCCTGGATATGTTCTCGGGCAGCGGCCAAATGGCCTGCGAAGCCCTCTCCCGCGGCGCCGACACCGTCTATGCCTTCGAGCCCGACCGTGAGGCCTTCCGCACCCTTTCAAAAAACATGGAAAAAATGGACATGCCCGATCGGGCCAAGGTCTATAACGCCCCCTATACCCGCCTGTCATCGCTCTTTCCCACCCCCCGTGTCGATGTGGCCTATATCGACCCGCCCTTTGATGCCGGGCTGTATGAGTCGGCGCTGCACTTTTTGCTCCCCTTTTTGCATGACGGATCGACCGTCATCTGCGAGGCCGAGCGAGGTGTCGAGCTGCCCGAGCGAGTGGGACCGTTTCAGGTCACCGTGAGGCGCTACGGCCATGTCAATCTGCACATCTACCGCTGTGAAAGCGAGGAATCATTATGAGAATAGCCATCTGCCCCGGATCGTTTGACCCGATTACCAACGGCCATCTGGACATCATTGCCCGTGCCGCCAAGCTCTTTGACCATGTCGAGGTCGCCGTGCTGCAGAACTCATCCAAAAAATGCGTCTTTACCGTCGAAGAGCGGGTCGATATGATCCGCCGCTGCATTGGGGATCTGCCCAACGTTTCAGCCTCCTCCTTTGACGGACTGTTGGTCGACTATGCCAAAAAAGTGGGCGCAACGGCCATTGTTAAAGGTCTGCGAGCCGTGTCCGACTTTGATTATGAGTTTCAGATGGCGCTCTTTAATAAAGAGATCAATGCCGAGGTGGAAACCATCTTTTTGACCACTTCGCCTGAGCATATGTATCTGTCTTCCAGCGTTGTGCGCGAAATGGCGGCGCACGGGGGCGATATGTCCCGATTCGTTCCGGCCTGTGTTGCACAGCGGATCGCAGCCAAATACAGTGAGGGGGTTACCCGATGAACGATTTTGAAAAGCTGATGCAGGACCTGGACAATCTGTTGGAGGAGGCCTGGCGTGTGCCGCTCAGCAGCGGCAAGGTCGTGCTCGACCGTGAGGAGATGACCCGCATCTCCCAGGGCCTACATACCCACTACCCCACCGAGATCTCCCGTGCTCGCAACCTGCTCGATGAGCGAGAGAAGATCCTGCTCAAGGCCCGCACCGATGCCGAGGCCATGCTCTCCAAGGCCAGAGTCCAGAGTGAGCAGATCATGAATGAGCAGGATATCATTCAGCAGGCTCGCAAATACGCCGAGGAACTGCGCCAGAGCGCCGAGGCCGACGCCGAGCGCATCAAGCGCAGCGCTGTCGAATTTGCCGATGCCATTTTGTCCCAGGCCGAAGAGCATTACGATAAAAACCTTTCGTTGATCCAGCAGGCACGCCGTGTCGTGCGCAACCAGAGCTGATCGGCAGGATAACGCAAAGACCCAGGGATGCAGCCTCGGTTGCATCCCTTTTTCAAAATGGAGGAAACATGGAAACCATCGAGCTTCGTATCATAGCAACCACCCACGACGGCCGCGGTGTAGCTCGTACCGACGGTGTCGTAGTCTTTGTCGCCGGCGCTCTGCCCGGCGATACCGTTCGTGCCCGCATCACCAAACGCTCCCAGCGCTTCTGGGAGGCCGTGACCGAGGAGATCTTGACCTTGTCGGCCGACCGTGTCGCACCCCGCTGCCCCCAAATCGGCTGCGGCGGCTGCGTCTGGCAGTGCCTGTCTTACGATAAGCAGCTGGAACTCAAACACTCCCGCATCCGTGCCGCCTTTGCCCGTATCGGCAAATTGGAGGTCGAGCCCGCCCCGGTCACCCCCTCACCTAACGTTGAAACCTATCGCAACAAGATCACCCTGCACTTTGGCCGCCTGGATGGCAAGGTGATTTTGGGCGTTCTTCCTGAAAACAGCCACGAGGTGCTGCCCCGCAAGGGTTGTTGTGCCTACGATCCACGCCTCGAGCCCTTTATAGAGATGACCGAGAGTTGGGCCCGGCGTACGGCGGCTCGGCTCTACCGTCCCACCACCAAAGAGGGACTGCTCTCCCGTGCCGCCTTCCGTGTCGGCTCATCGGGTGAGATCTCGCTGCTGCTCATCACCGGTGACGGTGCGCTGCCTCACATCGGCCAGTTTACCGAGGCCTTGGCCAATGCCGGCCTTACCTGCTTTGCCCACGCCAACGAGCGTAACCCCCATAAGGCCGATATCCTCTGGGGCAAGCCCGGCATCGAAGAAGAACTGGCCGGGGTAAAACTCGCTGTTTCCCCCGCCGCCTTTATGCAGGTCAACCACGAGGCGGCCGAGATTCTTTATCAAACGGCCCTTGATATGGCCGACCTCACCCCCGCCGATACGGTGGCCGACCTCTGCTGCGGTGTCGGCTCCATCACCCTGGCCGCCGCCAAGCGTGCCGGCAAGGCCTTCGGCGCCGAAATCTCAGCGGCCGCCATCGAGGACGCCAAGAAAAATGCCACGGCCAATGAGTTGGAAGCCACCTTCGTTGCCGCCGAAGCCGGCATAGCTATGCAACAATGGCTGGAGGAGGGTGTGACCTTTGATGTGATTATCGTCGACCCGCCCCGCAGCGGCTTGACCGAGGATGCTCGCAATGCCATCCTCGCCGCCGCCCCCAAGCGCATCGTCTATGTCTCCTGCGGCCCCGAAACGCTCGCCCGTGACTGCGCCCACTTTGCCGCCGCCGGCTATGCCGTTACCGCCTGCCGGCCGGTCGATCTCTTCCCCAATACCCCCCATATCGAATCGGCAACCTGCTTAATCAAAACCAACTAAACAAGGTGTCAATATGAAAAAACATCGGACGCTCAAAATCATAGGAATTATTATCAGTTTACTTGTCCTCTTTTTTGTCACCGTCAATGTGATCCCGCCGGCCCATAACGTAGAGAACAACCCCTTCATGGTAGAGGAGGGCGATCGGCCCATGATCGCTGCCCACCGTGGCGGCGCCATCAACAACCCTGAAAACACCATGCTGGCCTTCCGGGAGGCGGTGAAGATGGGGGTTGATATCCTGGAGAGCGATCTGTATTTGACTAAGGACGGTTACCTGGTCTACAATCACGACGACTATATCGACGCCACCTGCAACATCAACGGCGACATTCCCTTAGAGCAGGCCAAGGAAAATCGCCATTACATTCAAGATATGACGCTGGCCGAGCTGCAACAGTATAATTTCGGCTACTATTTCACCGATGAGGCGGGCAACCGCCCCTATCGGGATGTGACCGACATCGAGGCCGCCGGCCTGCAGATCGCCACCGTTGATGAGCTGTTTCGGGAATTTTATCAATCTCATCCCGACCTGCTCTTTATCGTCGAGATCAAGAACGAGGGTCAGTTAGGCTATCAAGCCTGCCGCATCCTCAACGATACCCTGGCGCAGTATCCCGAATATCGGGATCAGATCGTGGTCGGCACCTTCCATGACCGGATCGAACAGGAACTCAAGACCAACTATCCCGACCTGCTGCGTGGTGCCCCCACCGGCACAGCCGCCGGCTTTATCCTCACCCAGTTTTTAGGCGTCAATCTGTTTCATCAAAGCGATTTTGCCTGCTTGCAGATTCCCATGAGCTATGATGTGGGCATCACCCTGAGTCTGGATAAGCCGACCATCATCGACCGTGCCCATCGGCGCAACATCGCCGTGCAGTATTGGACCATCAACGACCCCGACGAGATGCGTACCCTCATCGAACTGGGCTGCGACGCCATCATGACCGATGACCCCGCCCTTCTCATTCAGATCCTCAACGAATATCGCTCATAAAGGAGGGATAGCATGGAAATACTCGCTCCCGCAGGTGGGCCCGAGCAGCTGATCGCTGCCGTGCGTGCCGGTGCCGATGCCGTCTATGTGGGCCTGGAACAATTTTCGGCCCGAGGTGCCGCCACCAATTTCAGCAAAGAACAACTGCAGCAGGCGGTGGCCTATTGCCATGAGCGAGGCGTCAAGGTCCATGTTGCCCTCAACACCTTGGTCAAGGACAGCGAATTAGTCTCGGTGCATGCGGCTTTGCAGACGGTATGCGCCTGCGGCGTCGATGCCGTCATCGTGCAGGACCTGGCCGTGGCCGCCATGGTGCGGGACTGTGCCCCCACATTAGCCATGCACGCCTCCACCCAAATGACGGTGCACAACTTGTCGGGCGTTCGAGCGCTGGAAAGCCTCGGCTTTTCCCGTGTCGTCCTCGCCCGTGAACTGACGCTGTCTGAGATCGAGCAGATCGCTAAGCATACCCACCTCGAGATCGAGGTCTTTATCCACGGCGCACTCTGCATGTCGGCATCGGGCATGTGCTACCTGTCCTCGTTGCTCGGACAGCGCTCGGGCAACCGTGGTCTGTGCGCCCAGCCCTGCCGCCTCAACTTTACCTGCAACGGGCGGGACCACGCCCTCTCCCTGAAAGATCTGTCGGCCATTCCCCACATGGCAGCCCTGGCCGCCGTCGGGGTCGACAGCATCAAGATCGAGGGCCGTATGAAACGCCCCGAATATGTGGCCGCCGCCGTCGATGCCTGCCGCACCGCCCGTGAAGGCCGTACACCCGATATGGCAAAATTACAGGCCGTCTTCTCCCGCTCCGGCTTTACCGACGGGTATCTGACCGGGCATCGCACCCTCGATATGTTCGGCATCCGCCGCAAGGAGGATGTGACCGCTGCGGCGGGCGTATTGGACGAGATGGCGCAGCTCTATCGTGCCGAAAGACCCACCCTGCCGGTGGACATGACGCTCGATCTGACTAAGGGTCAGCTGACCGCCACCTGCGACGGCTTTACCGTTACCCTGTCAAGTGATACCCCGCCCGAGCCGGCTCGCACCGCCCCCACCGACGAAAGCCGAGCCCACGCCGCCATGGCCAAGATGGGCGGCACCCCCTATTATCTGCAGCATTTTTCCTTTATCAATACCGATCGGGTACTCCCCGCCTCGGCCCTCAACGCCTTGCGCCGCCAGGCATTAGAGGCCATTTCGGCTCACCGTCGCTCGCTCACCCCCATCTCCTGTGCCCCCCTTTCGGAAAACATAGGAATCGCTCCTAAAATAAGAAAGCCGCAGTTGCGGCTGCGGTTTGAGAGAGCCGAGCAGATCGCCGGCAGCGAATATGCCGAAAAGATCATACTCCCCCTCGACCAATGGGAGAAAAATCCGGAGCTGATCGGCTTTTTTGAGGGGCAAGCAGTTGCCGAACTGCCCGCTCTGTGTTATGATGAAGATAGGCTTAAGGCTCGCCTGCTGGCCCTTAAGGAAAAGGGATTGTGCGAGGTACAGGTCGACCATATCGGTCTGCTGATCATGGCCAAAGACCTTGGTTTTACCATTCATGGCGGTGTTGGGCTGAATATTCTCAACACCCAAGCACTCAAGGAATATCAACGGCTGGGTCTTTGTGATGCCACCCTTTCTTTTGAACTGTCCCGCCAACGCATACGGGCGCTGGGCGGCGATCTCCCCCGAGGGGCTGTGATGTACGGACGGCTGCCGCTGATGCGGTTTCGTGCCTGCCCCAAAAACGATTGCGCCCATTGCGACGGAAGGGCGACCCTGACCGACCGCATGGATATCGACTTTCCCCTGTTCTGCACCGAGAAGCAGTATCAGACCCTGTATAATTCCCGCCCCCTCTGGGCGGTCGATAAGGGCGATTTTCATATCGACTTTATGACTTTGTATTTCACCGACGAGAGCGACCCGCAGCCCATCATCGAGGATTGTCTGGACGGCGTCCCCGCCCCCGTCGAACACACCAACGGATTATATTTGAAGGAGGTCATGTAACATGGCAAAATCCAATGGCTTTGTACTGGGACTTCTCGCCGGTGCGGCGGCTGTCGTGGGAACGGTAGCGGTGCTTCGCATTCTTGACGAGAAAAAGAAAAAGGAAACCGAAGAAGAACTCTTTGAGATCAAACAGTTGGTCGAAGAGGAGATCGAATAACAACGAGGAAGTTATGACAACCATCTATCTGGTGCGCCATTGCGAATGTGCCGCCAATGTCGACCGTTGCCTTTCGGGGCTGGTCGATTATCCCGTCACCGATAAGGGCAAGGGCCAGCTGGAGGCTCTGGCACAGCGGTTTCGGGATGTGAAACTGGATACGGTCTACACCAGCCCCCTCTCCCGCACCCGTGCCACGGCGGCCGCAATCGCCCGGTATAACGGTGCGCCGGTGTCGGTCGACGAGCGGTTTATCGAATTTAATTTCGGCTCGCTCGACGGCATACGGGTCAAAGACCTGCCCGACGAGTATAAGCGTTTGTGGCTGGATGAGGCGCATGCCTTCTATGCCCCAGAGGGAGATCGGATCACCGAATTCGGCCCTCGGGTGTGGCAGGCGCTGCTGGCGCTGGCCGAGGAAAACAAAGGAAAAACGGTAGCGGTGGCCACCCACGGCAATGTCCTGCGTGCCATCAGCCTGCGCCTGCAGCATATGGCTGAGGATCGCCTGGGCGAGGTGGAATGGAGCGGGAATACCTCGGTACACCAAGTCCGTTTCGACGATAACGGAAACTGGGAATATTTACTGAAAAACGATACATCTCATGTGCCGGAGGCGTTTGCCGGCCCGCTTGAGAGGCGACGCAAATGAAACTGTTTATCAAAGATGCCCCCTTTTATAAGCAGGTGGCTGGGATCGCTATCCCCATTGCCCTACAGGGCCTGATCACCACCGGGGTCAACATGATGGACACCGTCATGGTCGGTGCGGTGGGTGAGACCCAGCTGTCAGCCGTGTCGCTGGCCAACCAGTTCATCAACATCTTTCATATTTTATGTATGGGCATCGGCATGGGCGCCTCGGTGTTGGTGGCCCGCTATTACGGCATGAAGGACGGCTCATCCCTCAAAAAGACGGTGTCGATCATGCTGCGGTTGTGCCTGATCATGGCGGTGCTCTTCTGTGCGGCCACCATCCTGCTGCCGCAGCAGATCATGCAGATCTATACCAATGAACGGCCTATTATAGAAGAGGGTATCCGCTATCTCGAATATTCGATCATCAGTTATTTCTTTTTAGGGTTATCGCTGACCTGCACCATCGTGTTGCGGAATGTCGGGCAGGTCAAGATGCCGCTGTACACCTCGATTGCGGCGCTGTTTGTGAATGTGGGCGCCAACTGGATCTTTATTTTCGGCAAGTTCGGCGCACCCCCAATGGGAGTGGCCGGTGCGGCACTCGGCACGCTGATCGCCCGAGTCTTTGAGTTCGCCGTTATCTGCGGCTATCTCTTCTTTCGGGATAAGGAGATCGGCTTTCGTCTTACCGATATCTTCAAGCCGGTGGGCAACCTGTGGAAAGAATATATCCGCATCAGCATCCCGGTGCTCATCAGTGACGGGATCTTGGCGTTGGGCAACAACTCGGTGGCCATGGTCATCGGTCGACTCGGTGAATCCTTTGTGGCGGCCAATGCCGTTACCACGGTAGCCCAGCAGCTTAGTTCGGTCATGATCCAGGGCTTTTCCCAGGCCGGCGCCATCGTTACCGGCTATACGTTGGGCGAGGGCGATCGGGATAAGGCCTTCCGCCAGGGCTATGCCTTTTTGGGCATCGGCATGATCTTCGGCCTGGTGGCCGCCGGTATCATCACCGCCATCAGCGCACCGCTGATATCGGCCTATAACCTATCGGCCCAAACGCAGGCCATTGCACGGGAACTGATGTGGTCGATCAGCATCATTATCCTCTTCCAAGCCACCAACAGCATCATGACCAAAGGGGTGTTGCGTGGCGGCGGCGATACCAAAATGCTCATGCTGGCCGATAACATCTTTTTGTGGGTGGCGGCCCTGCCGTTGGGCATCTTGGTCGGATTGGTCTTTCACCTACCCGCATTCTGGATCTATTTCGCCCTGAAATGCGACCAGGTCCTAAAGGCCGTCTGGTGCGTCATCCGCCTGCGTAGCGGCAAATGGATCAAAAAAATTCGAACCGAAGACGAAATAAAAGAGGGACAATAAGTCCCTCTTTGTTATTCTCTGTATGCCGAATCAATATTGAAATATTCCTCTAAGCATAAGCCGCTTTCATACACATCGGTAGCCAGCTCGGTACCCAGATACCGCAGATGCCAGGGCTCGTAAACATAGCCGGTGATCTCCTGTTTCTCCTTGGGGTAGCGGATGATAAAGCCGTATTCGGCAGCATGCTCGGCCACCCACCTGCCGGCGGCCGATTCACCAAAGGCATAGGAGATCTCATTGATGTCAAAGGCCAACCCCGTCTGATGCTCGGAATGTCCCGGGCGTGCCGAATAGGTGTCGGCCTCGGCTTGGCCGTTTCTGGCCACATAGTTGTTATACAGGGTTTGCTGGGTCCGGTAGGAGCGGTATCCCGAAATGATGCGCAAGGTAATGCCGTCTTCCTTGGCCGCCGCTACCATGGCGTTCCAGGCCTCCATCACCGTCGGTAAAATGCCGCCGGGGGCGTACCCTTCGGGTAGCGGATAGGTCTTGTTGGCAATGAGCACCCCGTCGATATAGGTGCAGCCGTCCTCCTCATTAAAGGCAATGGCCGGCGCATAATAACGGACCTTGGTAACGGTGACCGGCAGCTCGGTATAAATGCCCGAGTCGAGCGTCAGCCGCAGGGTGCAGCTTCCCTCGCCCACCGCCGTTACTACACCGGTTTGATCCACCGCGGCCACCGCTTCATCGGTGCTTGTCCAGGTGTAGGACTCGACGACGGCCTCCTCGGGCGTGACGGTAAAGGTGACTGGCTTGGCCGGGGCGCCTACCATCATGTCCAGGGAAATATCACTCAACCGAATCTGTTTGGGCAGGCTGGGCTCAGGCTCGGATAACGACGAAGAAACCGTCGCACAGCCGCTCAGCAGCATAAATGCGCACAGCGCAGCAAGAAAACGTTTCATAGTATCACCTCATATTTCCAGTATAACAGTTTCCTATAAAAAAAGCAATCTTGACATTGCGGCAAAAATGTGATATTCTTTGCCTGTTAAAGACGTTGACGGAGAGAGTATGGCGCGTTTTGTCTTCAGAGAGTAGGCGGTCGGTGAAAGCCTGCGGCGGATGCGTGAAGAAGATCACTCCAGAGTTTCGGTGATGAAGCCAGTAGTTGCCGACGGGTCCTCCCGTTATCGGGGACACGCATTCTTATGTGCGCAGTAACAGGTGGTATAGTAACGGGTTTCCCGTCCTTTTACGGATGGGAAGCCCTATTTTTATTTTGGAGGAAACTATGTACAAAAAGATCGACCCCAACCTCGGCTCGGTCGAGCGTGAGAAACAAACGGTGCAGTTCTGGAACGAGCACAAGATCTTTGAAAAAACGGTCGAAGCCGGCAAAGGCCGCCCGACCTACACCTTTTATGACGGTCCCCCGACCGCCAACGGCCGCCCCCATATCGGCCATGTTTTGACCCGTGTTATTAAAGACATGATCCCCCGCTACCGTGTCATGAAGGGCTACGATGTTCCCCGTAAGGCCGGCTGGGATACCCACGGCCTGCCGGTCGAGTTGGAGGTCGAAAAGCTGCTTGGCATCAACGGCAAGGAGCAGATTGAGGAGTACGGCATCGCCCCCTTCATTGATAAATGCAAGGAGAGCGTCTGGAAATACAAGGGCATGTGGGAGGACTTCTCCAAGACGGTCGGCTTCGGCGTCGATATGGACGATCCTTACGTCACCTATCACAACGACTATATCGAGTCGGAATGGTGGGCTCTCAAGCAGATCTGGGACAAGGGCCTGCTCTATAAGGGCTTTAAGATCGTCCCCTATTGCCCCCGCTGCGGCACCCCCCTCTCCAGCCATGAGGTAGCGCAGGGCTATAAGGATGTCAAGGAACGCTCAGCTGTCGTCCGCTTCAAGGTCAAGGGCGAGGATGCCTATTTCTTAGCTTGGACCACCACCCCCTGGACGCTGCCCTCCAACGTCGCCCTCTGCGTTAACCCCGATGAGGAATATGTCAAGGTGCGCCTGGGCGAGTATACCTACTATATGGCCGGCGCCTTGGTCAATACCGTGCTTGGCGAAGAGGCCCAGATCCTCGACCGCTTCCCCGGCAAATCGCTGGAGTATAAAGAGTATGAGCCGCTGTGGCATTTCGTTTCCCCCAAGGAGAAATGCTGGTATGTCACTTGCGACAGCTATGTCACCCTGACCGACGGTACCGGTATCGTTCATATCGCTCCCGCCTTCGGTGAGGACGACGCCCAAGTCGGCCGCAAGTATGAATTGCCCTTTGTCCAGCTGGTCAACGCCAAGGGCGAATTGACGGCCGAGACCGATTGGGCCGGCCTGTTCGTTAAGGAGGCCGACAAGCCCATCCTCATCGACCTGGAAAAGAAGGGTCTGCTCTTCTCGGCTCCCGTCTTTGAACACAGCTATCCCCATTGCTGGCGCTGCGACACGCCGCTGCTCTACTATGCGAGAGAGAGCTGGTTTATCAAGATGACGGCGGTACGTGAAAACCTCATCCGCAATAACAACACCATCAACTGGATCCCCGAAAGCATCGGCAAGGGCCGCTTCGGCGACTGGCTGGAGAATGTCCAGGATTGGGGCATTTCGAGAAACCGCTATTGGGGTACGCCGCTGAATATTTGGCAGTGCTCCTGCGGCCGCCATCACGCCATCGGCTCGATCGCAGAATTGAAGGAAATGAGCGATAACTGCCCCGACGATATCGAACTGCACCGTCCGTTTGTCGACGCTGTCACCATCAAGTGCCCCGAATGCGGCGGCGAGATGCACCGTGTCCCCGAAGTCATCGACTGCTGGTTCGACTCGGGCGCTATGCCCTTCGCCCAGCACCATTATCCCTTTGAAAACCACGATAAGTTCGAGGCCCAGTTCCCTGCCGACTTTATCTCGGAAGCCGTCGACCAGACCCGAGGCTGGTTCTACTCGCTGCTGGCCATCTCCACCCTGCTCTTTGACAAAGCCCCCTACCGCAACGTCATCGTGCTCGGCCATGTCCAGGACGAAAACGGGCAGAAGATGAGCAAATCCAAGGGCAACGCCGTCGAGCCGATGGAGGCACTGCACACCTATGGCGCCGATGCGATCCGCTGGTATTTCTATGTCAACTCGGCCCCCTGGCTGCCCAACCGCTTCCACGGCAAGGCTGTCACCGAGGGCCAGCGCAAATTCCTCTCCACCCTGTGGAACACCTATGCCTTCTATGTCCTCTATGCCGATATCGACGGCTTTGACCCGACCAAGCATGAGCTGAAGAATTGCAAACTCAATGTCATGGACAAGTGGATCTTGTCCCGCCTGAACACCACCGTAGCCGCCGCCGATGACCACATGGCCAACTACCGCATCCCCGAAACCGGCCGTGTCCTCTCCGACTTTGTCGACGAGCTGTCCAACTGGTATGTCCGCCGCTGCCGTGAGCGCTTCTGGGTGCAGGGCGAAACCGAAGACAAAACGGCTGCCTACATGACCCTGTGGACGGCGCTGACCGTCTTTGCCAAAACGGCCGCTCCCCTCATCCCCTTCATGACCGAAGAGATCTATCAGAATCTCGTCTGCTCGGTCGACAAGAGCGCACCCGAGAGCATTCATCTGTGCGCCTATCCCGAAGCGGACAAGGCCATGATCGACACCGATCTGGAAGAGGCCATGAAGCAGGTGCTGCTGGCCGTCACCCTTGGCCGTGCCGCCCGTAACGATGCCGCCATCAAAAACCGCCAGCCGCTGCGCAAGATGTATATCAGCGGCGATAAGGCCATCGACGAGGTCTATTGCGAGATCATCCGTGAGGAACTTAATATTAAGGAAGTCGAATTTGTGTCCGACGCCTCGGCCTTCCTGTCCTACACCTTCAAGCCGCAGCTTCGCCTGCTTGGCAAGAAGCTGGGCAGCAAGCTGGGCGCCGTCCGTCAGGCGCTGGCCGACGGTGATGGCAACGCTATGAAGAAGGAGCTCGACGCCACCGGCTTTGTCACCCTCACCATCGACGGCGAGGCTATCCAACTCAACGCCGAAGAACTGCTCATCGAAACAGCCCGCAAAGAGGGATATGCTTCCCAGAGCGACTACGGTGTCACCGTGGCCCTCGATGTCACCCTCGATGACGAGCTGATCGAAGAGGGCTTTGTCCGAGAGATCATCTCCAAGGTCCAGTCGATGCGCAAGGACGCCGGCTTCGAGGTCACCGACCATATCGAACTGGCCGTGGCCGGCAACGAGAAGATCGAAGCCATCGTTTCCCGCAACGCCGACACCATCTGCGGCGACGTGCTGGCCGATCAGGTGGTCTACACCGTAGACGATACCGCCAAAGAATGGGATCTCAACGGCGAAAAGGCCAAGATCTCGGTAAAAGTAATTCAGTAAAAAAGAACCGGAAAGCCATGCTTTCCGGTTTTTTATATGAGATGAATCAGTTCCAGCGGATGGTCAATGATATAAGCCGCCTGCGCCTTTTCCAGCTCCTCTCGTGAGCCGTAGCCGTAGGTGACGCCGATGCCGGGCAGGTTTGCCTGGGCGGCGCCAAGGATATCGTGCTCGCGATCGCCTACCATGACGGTGCGACTACGGTCAGGATGGCCGAGAAGCCCTAAGCCGTATTCGATCACGTCGCCCTTTTTGATCAGCGAGCCGTCGAGGGTCGAGCCGGCAATGACGGTAAAATACTTGGCCAGATCAAAATGGTCGGCAATTTTCTTGGCGAAGATCTCCGGCTTGGAGGTGGCGATGGCCAGCGTACAGCCTGCCTGCTTCAAGGCGGCCAGCATCTGAGGCACACCATCATAGACGACATTTTCAAAGATGCCGTGAGGACGGTAGTATTCGCGATAATATGCAACGGCACGGTCGCCGTCCTCTTCGCACACAAATTTCTCCACAAAACTGTCGCGTAGGGGCGGGCCAATAAATGTATTCAGTTCCTCTCTCGGCGGCGGGGTGATGCCGAACTTGCGTAGGGCATAGGCCACCGAATTGGTGATGCCCTCACCGTTGTCGGTCAGGGTGCCGTCCAGGTCAAAAAGAATGGTGTCAAAGCGCCGCATATGGCCTCCAAAATGATATAGTTTCCTATATTATACGCACAGTTAAAAAAATTGTCAATGCAGGACAAAAATTTTTGAAATTTTCTCTTGCACTGCCGATATGATTGTGCTATAATAACCCAAACACATTGAAATGGACCAGTACGTGTTCCCCTTTCGCAAAGAGAATTGCCGGTTGGTGCAAGGCATGGAAAGGATACGCCGAAACTCACCATGGAGTGGCCGCCAGGAAATGGGCGGACGGGTGCTCCCGACACAGAGCCAGGAGGTGTTAGCCTCATAAGGGCATCCCGAAAGGGATGAAAAAGAGTGGTACCGCGGAAGAAGTAGCTCTTTCGTCTCTTTAAGATCAGGGAGAGACGGAAGGGTATTTTTATTTTCTATCCCCCCACGCAAGGAGGAATCATATGAATCAGTCCAAACCGTTGACCGGCTCGCAGATCGTTATTGAAACACTGATCGAGCAGGGCGTTACCGATGTTTTCGGCTACCCCGGCGGTCAGGTGCTCAACATTTACGATGAGCTATATAAGGCCGGTGATCGCATCAACCATGTGCTCACCGCCCACGAACAGGGCGCATCCCATGCCGCCGACGGCTATTCCCGTGCCACCGGCAAGGTCGGCGTCGTCATCGCCACCTCCGGCCCGGGGGCAACCAACCTGGTCACCGGCATCGCCACCGCCATGCTCGACTCGGTCCCCATGGTCGCCATCACCGGCAACGTCCCCACCGCCTTGATCGGCAAGGACGGCTTCCAGGAGATCAACATCACCGGCGTGACCCTGCCTATCACCAAGCATAACTACTTTGTGCAAGATGTCAACGAACTGGCCGACACCATCCGTGAGGCCTTCCGGATCGCCAAGTCGGGACGACCCGGCCCGGTGCTGATCGACATTCCTAAGGATGTCCAGATCGCCACCTGCGAGTATGTCCCCGCCGATATCGTTCCCGTCTATCCCGAAAAGGAAGCTCCGGATGCCGATATCGACCGTGCGGTTGAGCTGCTCAATGCCGCCAAGCGTCCCTATATTTATATCGGCGGGGGCGGCGCCGGCGGCCGCACGGCCGGGGGCGCCAAGGCCCCGGCCGCGAAGAACGGCCGCCACAACGGCTG
>JAZOAH010000025.1:0-42662 GCA_045595395.1 Eubacteriales bacterium
TGTGTTGATGTCCCGCTTGAAACCCACGCCGCCCGCCCGGAGGGGGCGCCCGTTTTTATAAAACTTGCATTTTGTATCGTTTTCTGTTACAATGAGCGGGCAAGGAGGTTATCATGAATCAAGAACATATTGACGATATCCTGATGGATCTGGAAATGAAACAGGAGCAAGCGCCTCAACCCGAGCCGATCCCGGATGATATAACCGAAGCTGACATCGAAGAAACCGATGATACCCAGCCGATCGAGGAAGCCGAAGAGCCGACAAGGTCGACCCTTTTCACGCTGCGAAACATTCTGCTGATGGTGTTGGGTACGGTGGCGCTGGCGCTGACGGTGCTGACGCTGACCCTGAAATGCTATCGCATAACCATGAACGACCAGACCCTGATCCGTTTTTCCCTGTCGGGCAATGCGGAGCAGGTGGTCAAAAACAGCGGTCTTACGATCCTGGACAATTATGTGATCGAAACCGACTATCCCTCCCCCATGGCACCGATGGTGACGGTACATACCGCCTTTGATATCACCATGCAGGCCGACGGCACGACCGCTACCAAGCGACTGGATGCCGGCATGGGCCGTGACGGTGTGCTGGCCGCCTTTGGGCTTGCCCTCGATGAGGACGACGTTTTCTCCATGACGAATGAAGAAAAACTGACGCAGGACTGCGTCGTGATCCTCAATCGGGTCGAGGTCAAGACCGAGACCTACGAAGAAGCGATCGCCTGCCCGGTGCAGGATCTGACCCAGCCTGACTTGGGAACTCCGACCTTGGCCTCACCCGGCAAGGAAGGACTGCGCCGTGTGACCGGCATACGCACCTATGTGGATGGCGAGATTACGGAGGTCGTGGAACTGGAAAGCGAAATTTTGCGCTATCCCACCACCACCGTTCTCTACTCCGAACAGCCCATCCCCGGCGCAGGTAACGGCAAGCCGACCGAGTATCAAAAGATGCTGGTCTGCGAATCAACTGCCTATTGCCTCAAGGGTAACACTGCCAGCGGTAAACTGACCCAAAAAGGCTATGTGGCCGTTGACCCGAGCGTCATCCCGCTGGGCACCTGGCTCTATGTTGAGAGCCTGGCCCCCGGCATGGAAGATTACGGCTACTGCATCGCAGCCGACACCGGCGGCGCCATCAAAGGCAATATGGTCGATGTCTATTTCTACACCCCGGACGAATGTCGGGCGTGGGGACGGCGCAACATCAACGTTTATATTTTAGGCTAAAACTAAAGCGGAGCGACACACCCGTCGCTCCGCTAGTTTATTATTTCATTACTACTTGAAGACAATTTCCTCACCAAATCAAATGGCTTTGTGCACTTACTCTGCACCGGTCATCTATGCGAACATAACGATTTATTATAATGTGTTCGGTGGACCGTACCTCTTTTGTTAAACTCTGAATACCTTTTCGTTGCTATGACAGCTGCGGCCTTCCGTGTCTTTCACCCACGTGATCCGACCGCGATCGGTATCTCATTTATCGGAAAACTATTTGATTTTGCCAAGGGTTTTTGCAAAAGATCTTACTTCATTGGACCATACCTCGGTTTTCGATTAAGATCCGTGGCTTTTAGCCAAAGCTTACTGCTTCATTGGACCGTACCTCGTTTCGAGATTTCCTTTAGGGTTTTTTAAGCACTTTCTTTCTTGTTGCGAGCCCGTGGGCTCCTACGATGGTACCGCTTCTGGGTCTCCTCATACAAGCCACCTCTTTCTTTGGGTGTTATTTTTCTTTCTCTTCCCTCTTTCTGGTTTTATTATAACCAAGCATTTGGTATTTGTCAATACCTTTTTCGTAATTTTTTATATTTTTTTTCAACTTTTCATACTGACTTTTATCTATCGGTCGACAAAATAGAAAAAACACCTGATTTTTCAGGTGTTTTCTGGTGATTCGTCGACACGGACGGGATCAAAATGGATCACGTCGGCCGAGATGAGTTTATAGGTCACGCCATCCTTTTCCCCTTCAAAGGCTCGGCCTTTGCCGCCGTAATGGAGATGGCCGTAATAGCATTGTTTGATACCGTACCTGGAAAGGACATCGGAAAAGAGGGTGCAATCGCTGACCGGCGACAGGGGCGGATAGTGCATAAAGACGACCGGCCGGCCGCCCAAGGCAACGGCCTCTTGGCAACTGGCTTCCAGCCGCAGCACCTCGCGCCGCAACAGCTTATTATCCTGGGCCGATGCGCCGAAGATGTTCCAGCCACGGCTGCCGCAGACGGTCAGGCCACCGACGGGAAAGGCGTTATGAAATAAAAACCCGATCGTGCGAAGATCGTTCTCCTCCAGCAGCGCATTTAATTTTTTCAGTGTGCTCCACCAATAATCGTGGTTGCCCTTCATGAGCAGTTTTTTGCCGGGCAAACCGTCCAAAAATTTCAGATCGGGCAGCGCCTCCTCGGCCGTCATGCCCCAGGAAAAGTCACCGGCGATGACGACGGTATCCTCATCGGTGATGGCGGCACGCCAATTTTTTTCCAATTTTTCCACGGCATTCTCCCACCGTGCGCCGAAAATATCCATCGGCTTATCGACGCCCAAAGACAGATGCAGATCGGCAATAGCAAAAAGCGACATGATTTCACCTGTATTTTTCCCGCATCCTCAGCCAATACTAACAGCGAAAGGATGTGTGATATATGAATAATGAATGCAAGCCCAACAACGGCGTGACCTGTGAGGTCGCCAACTGCCACTATCACGACGGTCAGCGCTACTGCACAGCCGACAAGATCAATGTCGGCCCCAGCTATGCCAATTCCAGCGCCGACACCATCTGTGCAACCTTTAAGCCGGGCAAGTAAAAAAAAGGGGGCGGAATGACCGCCCCTCTTTTTTTATTTTACAAAATCAAGGAGCTGATCGGCCATTTCGGTACGGTCGATCACCTGAGGGAAGCGGATCTCCATGCTCTTGAGATTACCCAGCGAAGCCGGGCAAGCCACACCGTAGCCGCTTTCCAACCGACCGAGATTGACAAACTCATCGGCATCGGGCGTTTCACCCAAGGCACGCAGGACGCTGGAGGCAAACTTAAAGGGAGATGCCGTAGAAGCGACCAGCATAGGATTCTTTCCGTCGGCCTTGCGGCAGGCGCCGATGGCCACGGCGGTATGGGTATCGCATACATAGCCGTCCTCGTCCCAGGTCTTTTTGATAACGGCGCAAGTACCCTCCTCGTCGATGCTGTCACCGATAAAGAGTTTGGACAGCTTAGCAAAGGCCTTTTCGGAAATAGCATAGCTGCCAAAATCCTTGAGCTCCTCCATCAGAGCAGCCACAGCCCGGCAATCGCCGTCATACAGATACCAGAGCATGCGCTCGAGGTTGGACGAAATGAGAATGTCCATCGAGGGCGAGATGGTGGCATGGAACTGACGATTCTTATTGTAGATGCCGGTGTTGATAAACTCGGTCAGGACATCGTTGGCATTCGAGGCGCAAACAAATTTCTCGATGGGAAGCCCCATACGGGAAGCCATGTAGGCAGCCAGAATGTTGCCGAAGTTGCCGGTGGGGACGCAGACGTCGATCTTGTCGCCCATGGCGATCTGTCCGGCCGAAACCAATTTAAGATAGCCGTGGATATAATAGACGATCTGCGGCAGCAGACGGCCGAAATTGATGGAATTGGCGCTGGACAGGAAGCACTTCTTATCGTTGAGAAGATTGCGCATCGACTCGTCGGCAAAGATGATCTTGACCCCGCTCTGGGCATCGTCGAAGTTGCCGACGATACCGCAGGAACGGACATTGCCGCCCTTCTGGGTGATCATCTGTAATTTCTGCATATCGCTGACGCCATCGCTGGGATAGAAGACCAAAATCTTAGTGCTTTCGGCATCGCAGAAGCCCTCCAAGGCGGCCTTGCCGGTATCGCCCGAGGTGGCAACCAAGATGACGGCGGTGCGGTCCTCCTTCTGCTTTTTGAGGGATACCGAGAGCAGATGGGGCAGCATCTGCAGCGCCATATCCTTAAAGGCACAGGTCGGGCCGTGCCACAGTTCGAGAATGTGCTTGCCCGACTTGAGGGTGTGGATAGGCGCCGGATCTTCTCCGCCGAATTTGGCGGCGGTATAGGCGTTGTTGACGCAGAAGGATATCTCCTCATCGGTGAAATCGGACAGGTACAGGCGCAGGATCTTCTCGGCCGTTTCCTTATAGGACAGGTTCAGCAACGCCTTCATGTCGCAGGTCGGGATGGTTTCGGGGACATAGAGTCCGCCGTCGGGCGCAAGGCCGCGCAGGATGGCCGCGCTGGCCGAAACGGCGGGGCTGCCGCCGCGAGTACTGATAAAGTTCATGGTGCTCACCTCAGATAGTTTTTCATATATTCCATTGCATTATTAAAAAATACATGGTTTGCAAATTCAGCGCCCAACCGCTTGGCGATACGCTCATAGAGTTTGGGCAGATCCTGCACGCCGGTAATACCGTCGGGCAGTGCGCTCACGCCGTCAAAATCACAGCCGAGCGCCAAGGGACAGTCCCGCATCGCCTCGATATGAGGCAGGATATCCTCACCCACAAAGGGCGGATAGAGATTGATACCGATCAGTCCCAATTTTTGTCGGGCGGCGGGGGTGAGATTGCGGACATGATCACAGATCTCAAAAGCGTTGGAATGGGATGCGATCAGCGAGCCTTGATAAAAGGCGGCGATCTCATCAAAGCTTTGGCGGTTGGCATGGGACAGATCCACGATGATACCCAATTCCGCCATACGGGTCAGCGCCGCACGGCCAAACTCGGTCAGGCCGCCCTCGTCGGGCACGCCGCAGGCCAATTCGTTCGGGCCGTTCCAGGTCACGGTGACGATGCGCACACCCAAAGCATGCAAGGTGTCGATATGGTCCAATTTCCCGTCAAAGGCGCCGCCGCCCTCGATGCCGAGGATGGCTGCGACCCGGCCCGACGCATGCGCCGCCACAATGTCGGCATAACTGCGACACAGGGCGATGCGATCGGCATTTTTTTCGATCTCTTTTGTAAAATTGTCAATGACACGGCAGGCGTTATCAAAGCGGTCGGCACCTCTGAGGACATCGGGTGTCCAGACAGCGAAGACCTGCACCGCCTTTTCATAGCGGCTGAGCCGGTCAAGGTCGATATGTAAATCGTTGGTATGTAAGGCGCCGTGCTTGGTATACAGCTCATGCGCCGTATCGCAATGAAGGTCAAAGAGTGAAGGCATTTTCGATCCATTCATGGTGGGTGATGGTACCTCCTAATGCCGTGATCGCCACCACATCAAAGCGGGGCTGGAGGGATGAGGGGTGCTGCTGCAGATAGCACAGTGCGGTATGAATGATGCGCCGCTGTTTTTCACGGGTGACCGCCTCGGCGGGGGTGTACAGAGCCGCACCGTCACGCAGCTTGACCTCGCAAAAGACGAGATATTCCCCGTTTTCGGCGATCAGGTCGATCTCACCGCCACGCACCGTATAGTTTTTCTTGCAGATGCGATAGCCCTTATTTTCAAACAGGCGGGCGGCATAGGCCTCGCCGCCGTCGCCGATCTTTCGTCTGTTCATATTATCTTTTTCAGAAAGCTTTTGCGGTAGATCTCATTAGCGCCGTACTGCCGCACCAACGCCATGTGCTCGGCGGTGGGATAACCCTTGTGCTTGGCCAGGTTATACTGGGGATAGGCCAGAGCATATTGGCACATGATACGATCCCTTGTGACCTTAGCCAAAATGGAAGCGGCGGCAATGGACAGACTTTTGACATCACCCTTGACCACCGTGATGCTGGGGCGTTCGATGCCCTTGTTGCGGTTGCCGTCGATGAGCAGTAGGTCGGGCGTGACGCCCATAGCGGCCACCGCACGGTTCATGGCCAGCATGGTGGCGTTGAGGATATTGATCTGGTCAATTTCCTCGGGCGAGGCCAGACCGACACCCCAGGCAACAGCCTTTTGGGTGATGATATCGTACAGGGCTTCCCGTTTTTTCTCCGAGAGTTTTTTGGAATCGTTAATGCCTAAGTCCTCCACACCCTCGGGCAGGATGACAGCACCGGCGCAGACCGGGCCGCACAACGGGCCGCGACCGGCCTCATCGACACCGGCAATCACGGCGTAGCCCTGCGCCTGATATTCCTTTTCAATGGAAAAATCAGCCATGATCGACCACCTCAAAACTGATCCGTCCCAGCTTGCCGGCACGGTATTCGTCCAGCAGGATATGGCCGGCACGTTCGGTATCGACCACTGCGCCTTTGCGGACAAAGCCACGGGCACGACCGATCTTTTCCAGAATCTCATGCCCCTCCAGCCCCTCAAACTCGCTGATCTTGTAGCGGTCGATGAGGGCCTGCGGCGCCGTTTTGGCAATGGCGGCCGAGAGATTTTGAGCAATATATTCGGTATCCAGCACCTCATCCTTGATAGCGCCGGTATAGCACAGCAACAATGCCTGATCCTCGGTGTCGATCTTGGGCCAGAGGATACCGGGGGTATCGAGCAGGTCAAGTTCATTGGAGCCCGACACGCTCACCCACTGTTTGCCACGGGTCACGCCCGGACGATCCTGGGCTGCGGCGGCCTTGCGGCCGGCCAGCATATTGATAAAGGAACTTTTGCCGACATTGGGGATGCCGGTGATCATAATACGGAGGCGTTTGCTGGTCACGCCCTTTTCGGCACGGCGGGTCAACATCTCGGCCCCGGCGGCACGGGCGGCACGGACAAAGTCCTGCACGCCTTTTTTACCCTTGCAATCGACGGCCACGGCATATTTGCCCTCCTGCTTGAGAGCCGACAGCCAGGCGGCGGTGATGTTCGGGTCGGCCAGATCGGCCTTATTGAGTACCGTGATGCGTGGCTTATCGCCCAGCAATTCATCGAGCACCGGATTGCGGGAGGCGTTGGGGATGCGAGCATCCACCACCTCGCAGGCGATATCGCACATGTTAAGATTTTCGGTGATCAGTCGTCTGGTTTTGGCCATATGGCCGGGAAACCAGTTGATCGTGTTTCTGTTCTCTTCCATTACACACCACCGAATTTATCAAAAGGATAAACGACAAACAGGGCACGGCCGACGATCTCCTCACGGTCGACCAGACCGACCGACTGATAGCGAGAGTCGTAGGAGTGATTGCGGTTATCGCCGCAGGCAAAATACTGATCCTCCCCTACCGTGACAGGGAAATAGGATTCGTTATACCACAAGTCGTAGTTGGTCATGACCTCATTGATATAAGGCTCATCCAGCGGCTGACCGTCAATCATGAGTTTGGCCGTATCGACATCAAAATCGACCGTCTGCCCCTCCACCGCAATGATGCGCTTGATATAGGGCTCCGACTGCTCACGCAGCGAGAAGACAACGACATCGCCGACCTTGGGCTGATACAGGAAGTTGGAAACGATGACCCGCTCCCCGTTAAGCAAAGTCGGGGTCATGGACGGGCCGGAAATGGTGACAACACGCAACAGAAAAGAGAACACAAAAACAACGACCACAAGGGCCAAGACCAGCATTTCTACCCATTCATAGAGTTCACCGGCACGTTTTTTCTTGTTTTCGGTTATCGGTTCCATGGTTTCCTCCTGAAAAATGAAAAAAGGGGGACAAATCTGTCCCCCCTTACATGCGTCAGATTCTTTCCTTAACGCGGGCAGCCTTACCAACACGGTCACGCAGATAGTAAAGCTTGGCTCTGCGGACTTTACCGCGGCGAACCACCTTAACATCCACAACGTTGGGCGAATGGACAGGGAAAACTCTCTCCACGCCTACGCCATGGGACAGGCGGCGAACGGTGAAGGTCTCGGTCAGACCACCGCCGTTGCGGGAAATCACAGTGCCTTCAAACATCTGGATACGCTCCTTGGAGCCTTCCTTGATGTTGACGCTGACAGCAACGGTATCGCCTACTTCGAAAGCAGGGACATTCTCTTTCATCTGCTTGCTGTTGAACTTTTCGATCGCAGTCATAATATCCTCCGTTAATCATCAGTACATTCATGCATTGCGCCCTTGCGCAATCAGCGGAATGCCCGTATTACATGCTCGGATATTCTATCATAAAAATTCCAACAATGCAAGAGAAATTTTTATTTTATTTCAAATTTTAATTCTGACCCATCGCTCGACACATGAGCGCAAGCAAAACGGCCGATCTCAAAGACATGGCGCACCAGCGCATCCTCCACCTCACGCTCGACATAGCGGCGAACATTGCGGGCGCCGTATTTCTCCGAGAAGGACTGCTCGGCGATAAAGGTCAGGGCAGCCTCATCCCAGGTCAGGGTGATGTTCTGTTCCTCCAGACCTTCACGCAGTTCCTGCATAAAGCCCTCGGCAATGGCGGCAAAGACATCCTTGGGTAAGGGATTAAAGACGATGACCTCGTCGACACGGTTTAAGAATTCGGGGCGCAGGAAATCACTCAGCGCCTTCATGGCCTTATCCTTACTACGGGTATGAACGGTAGCACCGAAGCCGGCCGCCGTGCCGCCGATCTGACTGCCGGCGTTGGAGGTCATAACGATGACGGTATGTTCAAAGGAAACGGTGCGCCCGTGAGCATCGGTGACCCGACCTTCATCGAGGATCTGCAGCAAAATATTCAGGACATCGGGGTGAGCCTTTTCGATCTCGTCAAAGAGCACCACCGAATAGGGCTTGCGGCGGATCTTTTCGGTCAGCTGTCCGGCCTCGTCATAGCCGACATAGCCCGGCGGCGAGCCGATGATGCGGGAGACCGAGTGCTTCTCCATAAATTCCGACATATCCAAACGAATAAGCGTTTCGGGGGTGTCGAACAGTTCCTTGGCCAGCACCTTGACCAGCTCGGTCTTGCCCACGCCGGTCGGACCGGTAAAGATAAAGGAAACGGCACGCTTGCGTGGGGTGAGAGCGGCACGGGCACGGCGGACAGCGGCGGCAATGGCCTTAATAGCCTCGTCCTGTCCCTTGATCTTAGCACCCAGCACCTGCTCAAGGTTGCGCAGTTTGTCGGTCTCCGACTGGATGATCTTGCCGGTAGGCACGCCCGTCCACAGTTCGATGACCCGAGCCAGATCCTCCAGCGTCACCTCAGTCTTGGCCTGCTGCGAGGCCACGTCCCGCTGCGCTTCCAGGCGCAACAGCTCGGTCTGATATTCGGCCAGCGTTTTATAGGTATCCTCGGTCATCTGCTCGGCAGGCAGAGCCTTGAGTTCTTCGATCTGCGCCATCGTGGCCTTGACCTGTTTTTCCAGGTCATACAGCGCATCGACCGCCTTATTTTTAAGCGCGGCATTGGCGCAGGCTTCATCGAGCAGGTCGATGGCCTTATCGGGCAGATACCGGTCGGTCACATAGCGTTCCGACAGGGTGACCGATTTGCGGATAATATCTTCGGAAATGGTGAGGTTATGGAAGGATTCGTAATGCTCCTTGATGCCACGCAGGATAGCGGTGGCGTCTTCGATGGACGGCTCTTCGACCATGACCGTCTGGAATCGGCGTTCTAAAGCGGCGTCCTTCTCAATATGCTTGCGATATTCATTCAGTGTGGTTGCGCCAATGACCTGGATCTCGCCACGGGAGAGGGCGGGCTTGAGCATATTGGCGGCATTCATCGAGCCTTCGGCATCCCCCGCACCGACCAGGTTGTGCACCTCGTCGATGACCAGGATGATATTGCCGATCTTTTTGACCTCTTCGATCAGGCCCTTGACTCGGCTCTCGAACTGGCCACGAAACTGGGTGCCGGCGATCAGCGCCGTCAGATCCAGCAGAAAGACCTGCTTATCCCGAAGCTTGGCCGGGACATGGCCGGCGGCAATACGGGAGGCCAACCCTTCGGCGATGGCCGTTTTACCGACGCCCGGCTCACCGATCAGGCAGGGGTTATTCTTGGTGCGGCGGCACAAGATCTGCTGGGCACGATAGATCTCCTCCTCACGACCGATGACCTTGTCGAGTTTCCCATCACGGGCACGAGCCGTCAGATCAATGCAATACTGGCTTAAGAATTTATATTTTTCCTTTTTCTTGCCGTCTTTCGATGGGGGGGCTTCCTCCTGCGGCGCATCCTCTTTGCCGAACATTTTGCCCAGCAACGACATCGACTGAGCGCCGCCCTCGGAGAAATCGCCCTCCTCGCCCATCATTTCGGCAAGTTCCGAGGACATGTTATCAAATTCATCGGCCGTGATGCCCATTTTGGAGAGCATCTCATCGACCGGGGCAAGGCCCAGTTCCTTGGCGCATTTGAGGCAGTAGCCCTCGTTTTTGGTGGTGCCGTTTTCCATACGGGCGACAAAGACGACGGCCATGCGTTTTTTGCATTTTACGCAGAGCATCTTGTTATCCAATGTTGTTTTCCTGTTCTTTCTTCTGCTTGAAATAGACCTGCAGATGGATGAAAATATAGTTGATAAAGGCAAAGTAGAGACTGACCGCCGCCACGATAAAGAGGATCTGCGGGATCAGCGGTGACATATCGATCAGCGGGACAAAGACCAAATTAAAGCAAATGACGGTATAAAACAGTGTAGTAGCCGCCTTGCCGTACCAACGGGCCGGCTGCACCTCCACCTTTTTGCGAAGGCAGACATAGGCCAAGACGATCTGGCTGGCCTCCTTGAAGATCAGTGCAACCATAAACCACAGCGGCGCAATACTGCGCAGATACAGGCAGATACATATGGTGATCTGCGCCAATTTATCGGCAAAAGGGTCCAGAATGGCGCCAAACTTAGACTGTAAGTGGTATTTGCGTGCCAGATGCCCGTCGACCAGATCGGAGATCATAATGGCGGCCAGCAGGATCAAGGACCAGATATGCTGACCCACCAGATACAGCCAGGCAAAAAAGGGCGTCATAATAATGCGCAGCACCGTGATGATATTGGGGACATGCTTTAACATATCTTTGTACATCTCTTTTCTTTATTTAGTGATCCAGCCGAGGATCGGATTATGATAATACAAATGCTTAAAAAGCACCGTCTGATCCACCGTCTGCGCATCAAAAGCGGCCGATTGCGAGGTGGCGCCGATCAGGTAGATGGCAGTGGCAAGGATAAGCAGAATGATGCTGGCGTTGACCGCACCGATCGCCGCGCCCAGCAAGCCGTTGCACTGGCGCAACACCGGAAGTTTGAGGATCGGCTTGAGCAGAAAACTGAGCATCCACAAGCCTAACATGGACACGGCAAAGATGACCACAGCGGCAAGGGCCTTACTGATGGCCAGGGTGATGCCGTTGACCAGGAAGATAGCATCCAGATATTCCCCTACCGTTTCGGGGATCTCGTCTACACCCGAAATATCAATATTCAGAAATTCAGACAAGGCGGTATCGACACGAGCCAGATCCAGCTCGGCCGTCGGCGTTTCGGCGCTCACGCCCTGCGCCTGTATGGCACGCTCGACCGCCCAGGGGCGGATAACGGCATCATCGACAGCCGAAGCCAAGGGGGCGGCAAAGGATGCCATCAGCACCACGGCCAGCACGATCCCGGCAAGGCCCATGACCGACTTGAAAAAGCCGCGGCGTGCGCCGATAACAACAGCCACGACTACGATAGCCACAAGTAAAACATCTAAGACGATAGCCATCTGTTTTCCTCCTAATTGATATAACGAGCCTGCTTGGCGCTCAAGGCGATCAGCGAACCGTCCCTGGCGGTATCAATACGATACTCGCCACGCCGACACTCGTCCAGCGGCGTTTGCTCGCCAAGTTTATAATAGGCATCCGCATACATGACATAGACCGTATGGCCAAAGCCGGTCACGCTCTCGGCGGCCGACGGCAGATAGTAGGACTTTTCAGCGCCGCCGCTCAGATCAACGGTGAGCACCTCATAGCCCTGAGCGGTACGGCCCGAAAAGCCGAAAATCAGGCGAGAGCCGGAGATGTCGTAGCAGCCCAGAGAATTCTGCCCGAAGGAGCGGCTGTATCGAACCGTGCCCTTATTGATATCCAGAACATAATAGCCCTGATCGGTGACGCAAATGGCGGTATTACCATCACTGATGCGCAGATCATAGACAAAGGAGCCAGCCACCGCAACACGGGCCATCGGCTCCTGCTTGTTCGGATCAAAGCAGAGCACTTCACAACTCATATCATCACCGCTTAGGCGAACACCGGCACAGGCAAAGCGGGTGGGGATGCCGTAAACGGCGGTAGCGGTAATATAGGTATCAGAGGCATACCATTTATAGCGTTCCCGAAAGGCATTATCATAAACGGTCAGCTGAGATTTGTAGCCCTCGGTCTTATGAGCCACGATCAGCGCACCGCTCTCGCTTAGGGATGCGTCAATGATCGGCTGATCAAAGGTCAGTTTTTTCTTTTGGGAGAAGCTGTCGAAGACGGCCACCGTCTTAGCGCCACGGTCAAAGACCAGGATATGCCGTGCCGTAACGGCAACCGACGGCGACTCCATGACCAACTGCTCATTCATAAAGATAAGCCCGGTCGAATCGAAGACCTTGATGCGGTCATCGGCCACCGCAACCACCCCGTCCTTGAAGGGGACGACCGTTTGGCTCTCGCCCTCGGTAAAGGTCAATGCCTCCACCTCGTCCAGTTCCCCGCCCAGCCCGTAGGCAATGCGGGAGGCGGTGCGGCGGATATCATCGCCGTTGAGGTGGGTAAAGTTGAAGATGACTCCCAGCAGCACCAGCGCCGCCAACAAAAACAGACAGCCGACTCGCATCAGGCGGACGATCTTTATTCGATTGTCAAGCGTTTGGCTCATCATGATAATTCACCTGTTCCAAAAACAGTCCGTAGGGCGGCAGGGTCATGCCGGCACGGGCTCGGTCTTTACTTTCTAATATTTCTCGCACCTGCGCAGGGGTAAGCAGTCCCTTTCCGACATCCAAAATGGTGCCGGCCAGGCCTCGGGCCATCTTATACAGAAAGCCGTTACCGGTCATGCGGATCTGCAGCAGATATTCTTGTTGTACGATCTCGATGCGGTACAAGCAGCGGACACTGTCCCCCTCCTTAGCGCCGGCGGCACGAAAGGCGGCAAAATCATGCTCACCGCACAGCACCTGTGCCGCCTGCTCCATGGCCTCGATATCCAGCGGATAGGGGCAATGGTAGGCCTGGCCACGCAACATGGGCGGCAGGCAATGGAAGGGGCAGATCTGATAGACATAGGTCTTGCCCTTGGCGCTGTAACGAGCGTGAAAATCCTCGGCCACCTGCTCCATGCTCAAGGCTCGCAGACTGTCGGGCGCAATGGCATTAAAGGAGGCGAGAAAGCGGGGAATGTCCAGCCTTTGTTCGGTTTTGAAGTTGGCTTGGTAGCCCTTGGCGTGTACCCCGGCATCGGTACGGCCGCAGCCGATGATGTCGGTTGGGTGGCGCAGGATGGTCTGCACGGTGTTCTGCACAACAGAGCAAACACTGACACCGTTTTTCTGCACCTGCCAACCGCAGAAGGCACTGCCGTCGAAGGCAAGGGTGAGCCGATAATTGTTCACACAAGTGTACCCCATGTTATAAAGATATTACATAAAAGGATGGCGGCCAGATCCAGTACGGCCACGGTGGCAGCCAGGCCGTCACGCCCATGCAAGCGGTATTGACGCAGTCGGGTGCGGCCCGATCCGCCACGATAACAGCGGCACTCCATAGCCACCGCCAACTCATCCGCTCTTCGGAAAGAGGACACAAACAGCGGCACAAGGATGGGCACTAACGCCTTGGCTCGTTGGATCAGATTGCCCGTTTCCAGATCACTGCCTCTGGCCTTTTGAGCCGAGGATATCTTATCCACCTCTTCAATAAGAGTGGGGATAAAGCGCAGGGCGATGGTCATCATCAGCGAAAACTCATGCACCGGCACCTTGATCTTTTTCAAAGGGGAAAGCAGACGCTCCAGCCCGTCGGTTAGCATGATGGGGGATGTGGTATAGGTGAGCAGCGATGTACCGATGACCAGCAGCACCACCCGCACCAGCATGGTGACGGTGCGCCAGATGCCTTCCTTGGAAATGGCGATGATCCAAAAGCTCCAGATCGGCTCACCGCCCGAATAAAAGAGATTGAGCAAAGTGGTGATGACCACGATAAAGAGGATGGGTTTGAGTCCCTTCAGAATCAGCTTAAGGGGGATATGGGACAGAGCCACAGCGGCCACGACCAGCAAAGCGGCGCACAGATAGGCGGCCGGGGTCTGTGCCACGAAAATGTTAACGATCAGCAGCACGACCAGGATCAATTTGATGCGAGGGTCGAGCCGATGGATGGGCGAATCGTAGGGATAATACTGGCCCAGGGTAATGTCCTTGATCATTGTACCCCACCTCCCATCCATCGCCGCAGTTCGGCAGCGGCGCCGTCGGCGGTGTAGATGTCGGTACGTACATCAAAGCCTTTTTGCTTGAGTTGTAAAAACACCTCGGTCATCTGCGGGACGGTCAGACCCATGGCGTGCAACTCGTCGGCACGGGAGAAGATCTCATCGACCGAGCCATCCATCACCAAACGAGAATCGTTCATGACCAACACCCGCTTGGCATAGCGAGCCACATCGGTCATGGAATGGGAGATGAAGAGCACCGAATTGCCGGCATCGGCATATGTTTGGATATAGGCCATGATCTCCCGCTTACCGCGAGGATCGAGTCCGGCGGCCGGCTCATCCAGCACCAGCAATTTGGGCTGCATGGCAAGTACACCGGCAATGGCCACCCGACGCTTTTGGCCGCCCGAAAGGGCGAAGGGGCTTTTATCGTAGACCCGTTCATCCAGTCCCACCATGGCCAGGCTGTCCCGGACACGGCGGTCGATCTCACGTTCCTCCAGCCCCATGTTCTTAGGGCCGAAGGCCACGTCTTTATAAACGGTCTCTTCAAATAATTGATATTCGGGATATTGAAAGACCATGCCCACGGCAAAGCGGGCGGCCTTCAAGGTTGCCTTATCGGCAAAGATGCTCTTGCCGTCGATGAGCACATCGCCGGATGTTGGCTTGAGCAGGCCGTTAAAGTGACGGATGAGGGTGCTTTTGCCCGAACCGGTATGACCGATCAGGCCGACAAACTCACCATCACCAATACTCAGGTCGATATCCTGGACGGCAGCGTGCTCATAGGGGGTCTCTTTGCTGTAGATATAGCTCAGCGAGCGCAGTTCCAGTTTCATGCCTGACCCTCCCTGAGAAGCTTCTCCAGGACAGCCACACATTCCTGAACGGTCAGCACAGCATCGGGCACCGGCAGCCCCTGCTCACGCAGGGCATGCATCAGCGCCACGCTTTGGGGCACAGTAAGCCCGGCCTTGCGCAAAATGTCCTCTTTGGCAAAGACCTCATGGGGCGTACCGTCGAGCAAGACCTTGCCGTCGTCAATAACCACAACACGATCGGCCTCGACCGCCTCGTCCATATGATGGGTGATGTGAATGACCGTCATGCCGCTTTTCACCAGACGGCGCAGCACCTCCAGGATGCTTTTTCGGCCCTTGGGGTCGAGCATGGCCGTCGGCTCATCCAGCACGATGATGCGTGGCTGCATGGCTAAGATCCCGGCGATGGCGATGCGCTGCTTTTGACCGCCCGACAGGAGCGAGGTCGAATGTTCGGCATAGTCGCTCATGCCGACCGCCGCCAGGGCATCGGCCACCCGCTGTACCAACTGATCATGGGGCACGCCCAAATTTTCGGGGGCAAAGGCGACATCCTCCTCGACGACCGAGGAAACGATCTGATTATCGGGATTTTGGAAGACCATGCCAACCTGTTCACGAATGGCGTCGATCTTGCTCTCATCCCCGGTATCCAGACCGCAGACTTCGACCGTGCCGAAGGTGGGGGTCATGATCCCGCCGATGAGCTTGGCCAGAGTGCTTTTGCCCGATCCGTTGTGGCCGAGCACCGCAACAAAGCTGCCCTCTTCGATGGTCAATGTGATATTGTCCAGTGCCGGTTTTGCGCCCTCTTCATAACGGAAGACCAGGTCGCTTACCTTTACGATATGACTCATAGTTTACTTACTCCAACGTGCCGTAACTCCGGCAGGAAGCACAAGGCCGGTTTGTGATACAGGCAGGCCCAGTTCATCCACATCGGTCCGACCGCCGAATTTCGGCACCAGCAACCGATCGCACAGATAGCGGATCACGCCCGGCGCAAAGCCGGTGGTATAGGAATTGATGATAAAAAACAGGGGGTCGTCGCTGACGATGTTGGTGCACAGGTCGACAAAATCATACAGCTTGTCTTCCAGTTTCCAGACCTCGCCGCCCGGACCACGGCCGTAAGAGGGTGGGTCCATGATGATGGCATCGTACCTGTTGCCGCGGCGGATCTCCCGCTCGACAAACTTAATGCAATCATCGACCAGATAGCGGATGGGCGCTTCCCCCAGCCCCGACAGCACGGCGTTTTCCTTAGCCCACTGCACCATACCCTTGGCGGCATCAACATGAGTGACCGAAGCGCCGGCCGCAGCACTGGCCACGGTAGCCCCGCCGGTATAAGCAAAAAGATTTAACACCTTGATGGGGCGGCCGGCCTTAGCTATCCGCTCGGCGGCCCAATCCCAGTTGGCGGCCTGTTCGGGGAAAAGGCCGGTGTGCTTGAAATTGGTGGGGCGGATATGGAATTTCAGGTTGCGGTAGCCGATGGTGAAATCGTCAAATTTTTGATAAAATTCCCAGTTGCCGCCGCCGCTTTTGGAGCGGAAATAGCGGCCATGGGCATGACTCCAGCCGAGATGGCTCTTCTCGCCGCCGAAGATGGCCTGCGGATCGGGACGGATGAGGGTAACATCCCCCCACCGCTCCAGACGCTCGCCGCCTTGGCAGTCGATCAATTCATAATCTTTCCAATCGTAGGTTACAAACATAATTTATATATCCAATGTCATTTGATTTGACGGCGTGTTGCATTTAACGCCGATATGGGCACAGCCGGCGGGGGTGATGCAGCGGCCGCGCGGCGTGCGGCTCAAAAAGCCGATCTGCAACAGATAGGGCTCATACACATCCTCGATGGTCACGGCATCCTCGCCGGTGGTGGCAGCCAGCGTTTCCAGCCCGACCGGGCCGCCACGGAAATTAACGGCGATGGAGCGCAAAATATTGCGGTCGGTATTATCCAATCCCAAGGCATCGATCTCCAGTTTGCCAAGGCCGAGATCGGCTACCTGGCGGGTGATGATGCCGTCGGAATAAAGCTGGGCAAAGTCACGAATGCGGCGCAGCAGACGGTTGGCGATACGAGGCGTACCACGGCTGCGGCGGGCGATCTCCATGGCGCCCGATTCCTCGATGGGCATATCCAAAATGCCGGCGCTGCGCTTGACGATGGCAGCTAGTTCCTCATGGGAATACATTTCCAGGCGGAAGAGCATGCCGAAACGGTCACGCAGCGGCCCGGTCAACTGACCGGCACGGGTAGTCGCACCGATAAGCGTAAATTTCTTCAGATCCAAGCGAATGGAACGAGCCGAAGGGCCTTTGCCAATGATGATATCCAGCGCATAATCCTCCAGTGCCGGATAGAGCACCTCTTCCACGGCCGAAGACAGACGGTGGATCTCATCAATAAAGAGGATATCCCCGTCGTTGAGATTGGTCAGCAACGCCGCCAGATCGCCCGGCTTTTCAATAGCAGGGCCGGAGGTGATGCGAATATTGACATTCATCTCATTGGCAATGACCGAGGCCAGGGTGGTCTTACCCAAGCCCGGCGGGCCGTAGAGCAAAACATGGTCGAGCGGCTCACCACGGCCACGGGCGGCCTCGATAAAGACCGACAGATTCTCTTTTACCTTTTCCTGGCCGATGTAATCGACCATAAATTTGGGACGCAGCGAAAACTCGGGCTCGTCACCGCCGGTAAAGCCGGTGGATACGATTCTCTCATCGGGTTCCATGGGCGTTCCTCCTTATTTCATCAGCAGCCGCAAGGCGGCACGCACGATCTCCTCAACGGGAGCACTGTTATCGGTCTGAGCCACGGCCGACTTGGCCTGTCCTCGGCTATATCCCAGCACCAGCAGAGCCTTGACCGCTTCCTCGGCGTTATCGCTCGCCGGCTCGGCGGCCACGACGGTGTCGATCATCTCGCCCGGAACGAGGGCGGCATCGACCTTATCCTTCAGTTCCAGCGCAATGCGGCTGGCCATCTTAGCTCCCACGCCGGGGGCTCGGGTGATGGCACGGGTGTCGCCGCTCATGACGGCCATGGCAAACTGCTCGGGGGTGAGGGTCGACAAAATGGCCAACGCCACCTTCGGGCCGACACCGCTGACGCCAAGCAGCGTCTTGAAGGTTTCCAGTTCCTGACGGTCATAAAAGCCGAACAGCTCGGCGCCGTCCTGGCGGAAGGCCATATAGGTATAGACGGTGACCGTTTCACCGACGCCACTGCGCTCCAGGCGTGCCGAGGTCATAGCCGAAACGGCCAACTGATAGCCGACGCCGCCGACATCGACCACTGCGAGATTGTTTTCATTTAAGGCTAAGGTGCCGCGAAGATAATAAAACATAGTGCTATCTCCTAGATCCGATCTTCCGAGTAGAGCGTACTGCCGCTGGAATGGGCGTGGCAGATGGCCAGCGCCAGAGCATCGGCCGCATCGTCGGGACGGGGTATCTTATCTAAATTCAAAAACATACGGGTCATCTCCATCACCTGCCGCTTTTCGGCACGGCCGTAGCCGGTGATGGCCTGCTTGACCTGCAGGGGGGTATATTCATAAATGGGGATATTCTGCTTCTTGGCGCCCAGCACCAACACCCCTCTGGCATGGGCGACCTGGATGCCGGTGGTGATATTGGTGTTAAAGAACAGCTCTTCCATGGACACGGCATCCGGCCTGTGCTTGGCCAGCAGCAGCGTGACCTGATCATAGATGCTCTCCAACCGCTCGGAAAAGGGGGTGTGCGCCGGGGTGGTCATGACACCGTATTCGATGGTCTTAAATCGGTTGCCGGTATAATCAATGACGCCGTAGCCGATGGTGGCAAAGCCGGGGTCGATACCAAAGATCACCATACCCAAACACTTCTCCTTATAAAATATCAATTTATTATAGCACTATTCGATGGCTTTTGCAATGAAAATACCTTGAACAATTCCATCTTTTTGGTAAAAAAACACACTGCCGACGCAGTGTGTATGATATACAGAGGTGGTATCGAATATGATTGAGGTTTTACGGGGGTTATCCCCCTTTTGGCAGGCCATGCTTGCCTCCCTTTTTACATGGTCGGTCACGGCCCTGGGTGCGGCCTTGGTCCTCTTTTTCGGGCGCATCTCCCAAAGGACGACCGATCTGCTTTTGGCCTCGGGCGCAGGGGTCATGCTGGCCGCCTGCTTTTGGTCGCTGCTCTCTCCGTCCATGGAGCTAAGCCGGACGCTGGGGAAAAATCCGCTCCTTTCGGCCGGACTGGGGTTGTTGTTGGGCGGCCTTTTGGTATTGGCGGCCGACCGCTTGCTGGATCGGATGTCGCTGGGTCAGCATCGGCGCAGTCTGCTGCTGGTCTTCTCGGTCACCCTACACAACCTGCCCGAAGGCATTGCGGTTGGCGTAGGGTTTGGGGCAGCCGCCGCCGGGATCACCGGCGCAAGCTTAGGCAGCGCCATTGCCCTGGCCGTCGGCATCGGCCTGCAAAACTTTCCCGAAGGGGCGGCGGTATCTCTGCCGCTGCGGCGGGACGGACTCAGCCGTAGCCGAGCCTTTTTCTGGGGACAGCTCTCGGGGCTGGTTGAGCCGATCGGCGCCTTGCTGGGCGTGGCGGCGGCACAGCTTTGGCGGGCCGCCCTTCCCTTTTTGCTCTCCTTTGCGGCCGGAGCCATGCTGGCGGTGGTGGCCGGCGAACTGATCCCCGAAGCGGCACGTTCCTCTCGACGAGGCTGTATCATCGGCGTACTGCTCGGCTTTTTGCTGATGATGGTATTGGATGTGGCATTAGGTTAGCTTATCACGCAGCGCCGCCAAAATTTTCTTTTCACGGCGGGAGACCTGCACCTGGGTCATGCCCAGGCGCTGGGCGGCCTGCGCCTGGGTCAGCCCGCCGAAATAGCGCAGACGGATCAGGGTCGCATCCTTTTGAGGCAGGGTCGAGAGGGCTTGGCGCAGACTTAATGTTTCGGCATCCAGCCGTCCGTCCTCCCGCCCTACGACGGCACCGCCCAGTTCCTCGTCACGCTCCTCTTCCAGCGACAGCGGCGCACGGGCGGCATCCAGTGCCTCGGTGATCTCGTCAACACTCAGCCCCAACCGCTCGGCCAGTTCCCTGACGGTGGGGCTTTGTCCCGTCCGGGCGGTCAGCGCAGCCGTTTCTCGGGCGATGCGCATAGCCCGCTCTTTGATCTCACGGGAGATCTTGATCGGGCCGGTATCACGCAGATACCGTTTCATCTCCCCGGCAATGACCGGCACGGCATAGGTGGAAAAGGCAAAGCCTCGGTCGGGGTCAAAATTTTTGATGGCCTTGGTCAGTCCCACACAGCCGGCACCGACCAACTCCTCATACTCGACCCCTGTCGAGGCCGCCAATCGGCCGGCTAGCGCATGGACCAGATTGAGGTTGAGCCGAGCCAACTCCTCGGCATTTCCGTCAGCAAAGAGCCGTTCGTTTTCCTCGGCGTAGCAGATCATGCCCGCCTGCTGATCTTTTTATAGATCTCCAGCCGTGTGCCCCGTCCCGGCTTGGACACGACCCGCAGCTTGTCCGAAAAACTCTCCATAATGGTAAAGCCCATGCCGGCACGCTCACCGGTGGTACAGGTGGTATACAGCGGCTCACGGGCGGTGGCCGTATCGTCAATGCCGCAGCCGCAGTCCTTGACGGTGATCCAAACGACCCCGTCATCGCTGTAGCGAGCGGTTATGTAGATCAGGCCGATGGCGTCCTTGTAGGCGTGGACGGTGCAGTTGGTGACGGCCTCGGAGATGACCGTTTTCAGTTCGGCCAGCTCGTCCACCGTCGGGTCAAGCTGGGCGACAAAGCCGGCCACGGCCAGACGGGCAAAGCCCTCGTTGGCCGAGCGACTGGGAAAGGTGAGCTGGATGCGGTTGGCGATCTTCATGATGCACGCACCTCCTTGATGAGATTGAATATGCCGCCTAGGGTGAGCACCTTTTTGACCTGAGGCGACAGGCCGTGGAGCATGAGCTGACCGCCCCAGCTGCGCACGATCTTGTAGCGGCCGAGCACGGCGGCAATGCCGGAGGAATCACAAAAGGGCACGCCGCTCATGTCGAGGATGACCACCTGGGGACGCAGGTTTTTGATGATGGGGTCGGTACGGGAGCTGACATTGATCAGATTGTGGTGATCCATCTCCCCCACCATGGTGATGACCAGTACATTTCCTTCCTGTCGGGTCGTGATCTGCATATATTCACTGCCTTTCGCATAAAAAAATAGGACTACCATTATGATAGTCCTAGTTTTATGAAAATTTTGACAAAGGATGTCGGCTTATTTCAAAATCATGGCACGAAGATCAGCGGCCATGTGCATACACCCGCAAATAGCCACCGCACCGCCTTCTCCAGCCTGTTTTAAGGCCAAGGCATAGCCCTCTTGGTAATCCTCACAGAAGGTGGTAGGCTTGCCGGTCTTCTCACACAGTTTAGCCAACTCCCGCCCCGACAGACCACGGGGATCCTTGGGTGTGAGGGTGACAAAACGGTTGACACGGGGGGCCAACAATTCCAATTCTTTGGTGTAATCCTTATCGGCAAAAACGCCAAACAGAGCCACCACCGGACGCTGATCGACATAGCTTTCCAGCGCAGCGCACAGGGTACGCATGCCGTCCTCGTTATGCGCCGAGTCGAGGATCACCAGCGGCTCCCGCCTCAGAATTTCCAGGCGGGCCGGGAAGAAGGTGTTTTTCAACCCCTTGGCGATATGGGTCAAGGATATGGTGAAATCCTGTTCGGTGGCCAGATATTCGAGTGCGGCCATGGCGGTAACGGCATTATAGATCTGATGCCGACCCGCCAGCGGCACCGTCATGGTGCGGCCGCGATAGTCGATGAGTGAGCCGTCGATATCACTTTTGATGATCTGAAGATGCTCGAGCTTAGGCAGGATCAGCGGCACATTCTTATCCCGGCAGACATCGGCAATGACCTCGGCCGCCCCGTCAAACTGGAAGGGGTAGCTGATAACGGCACTGCCCTGCTTAATAATACCGCACTTTTCAAAGGCGATCTCGGGCAGAGTGTTGCCCAAATACTGCATGTGATCATAAGATATCTTGGTCAGCACACAGCATAGAGGTGCGGGGATGACGTTGGTGGCATCAAACCGACCGCCCAGTCCCACCTCCAGCACCACCACATCGCACGCCTTCTTGACATAGTAGCACAGGGCGGCGGCGGTGATCAGTTCAAACTCGGTGACATCGTCCTCCATGGCGTCGACCACAGGGCGGATCTCGTCGATCAGCTCCTGCAATTCTTCGTCCGAGATGCTGACACCATCGACTGAAATGCGCTCGTTAAATTCCAGCACATAGGGCGAGATGTAGCGGCCGGTGCGATACCCGGCGGCGGTGAGGACGTTGGCAATGAAGGTGGTGGTCGAGCCCTTGCCGTTGGTGCCGGCCACATGGACAAATTTCAGTTTTTTGTGGGGATCTCCCAACCGTTCCAGCAGCAGAGAGATGCGCTCCAGTCCCAGGCGCGAGCCCAGATGGGTGCGCGAGTGGATATACCGTTGTGCGTCGGTCATTCTGCCGCTCCTTTCTTACTTCAACTTGGCAATAGACTCCTCGAGGTTGGTCAACGCTTCTTGGAATCGAGCCAGTTTTTCTTTTTCCTTTTCGACCAATTCGGCCGGGGCTTTGGCCACAAAGCCGGCATTACCCAGTTTGCCCTGCGCCATGTTGATCTCTTTTTGGATCTTTTCTTTTTCCTTGTTCAGTCTGGCCAGTTCCTTGTCACGGTCGATAAGCTGATCGAGGGGGATCATGGCCTTGGCCGAGTCGGTCACGACCATCACGCCGTCACCCTCCACGTTGCCGATGACCACCTTATCGGCCGAAGCCAGACGCATAAAGGACACCTCGCTGCCGGTAAAGGCATCGGGATAGTCGGTCTGAATATAAACGGTGGCCTTCTTGGAGGGCGGCACGTTCATTTCGGCACGGCGATTGCGGATGGCACGGATGAGTGCGATGACACGGTCGGTATCGTCCTGCTCCTTCTTAAAGGAGAGGGCGGGATCGTATTTGGGCCACTCGGAGATCATGATCGATTCACCCACATGCGGCAGGCTCTGCCAGATCTCCTCGGTGATAAAGGGCATAAAGGGATGAAGCAGCTGCAGCGTGCCCGACAGAACATGGGTCAGTGTCTTCTGGGCGTCGATGCGGTCGGCCGGGTCGGGATTGGACTCGAACAGACGGGGCTTGACCAGCTCGATATACCAGTCGCACAGATAGTCCCACAGGAACTCATACAGGTTGGCCAACGCCGTACCCAGTTCGTATTTGTCAAGATTTTCGGTAACGGCCTTGACGGTATCGTTATACTTGGACAAAATCCACTTATCATCATTGGTGGGATGCTCGGGCAGACCCGGCTGCTCAATGGTGAGATTCATGAGGGTAAAGCGGGCGGCGTTCCACAGCTTATTGGCAAAGTTGCGGGCCGACTCGATCTTCTCGACCGAGAAGCGCATATCGTTGCCGGGCGAGTTGCCGGTGATCAGGGTGAATCTCAACGCATCGGCACCGTACTGGTCAATGATCTCCAGCGGATCAATACCATTGCCCAAGCTCTTACTCATCTTGCGGCCCTGGGCATCACGGACAAGGCCGTGGATGAATACGGTATCAAAGGGGGCCTGCTTGGTGTGCTCGACACCCGAGAAGATCATACGGGCCACCCAGAAGAAGATGATATCATAGGCGGTGACAAGGGTGCTGGTGGGATAGAAATAATCGAGATCCTCCGTCTTTTCCGGCCAGCCCAGCGTGCCAAACGGCCACAGCGCCGAGCTAAACCAGGTATCCAGCACGTCGGGATCCTGGGTCATGTGGTCGCAACCGCATTTGGGGCAGACGGTGACATCCTCTTCGGACACGATCATCTCGCCGCAGGCTGCGCAGGTATAGGCCGGAACACGGTGACCCCACCACAGCTGACGGGAGATGCACCAGTCATGGATGTTTTCCATCCAGTTGAGATAGATCTTGGAGAAGCGGTTGGGAACAAATTTAATGGTGCCGTCCTTGACAACATCCATGGCCGGACCGGCCAGCGGCGCCATCTTGACAAACCACTGTTCCGAAGCCAGCGGCTCGACCGCCGTACCGCAACGATAGCAATGGCCGACATTGTGATTGATCGGCTCGACCTTGATCAGATAGCCGCCCTCTTCGAGATCGGCCACGATCTGCTTTCTGGCCTCTTCACGGGTCAGACCGTTGTACTTGCCGCCGTTGATGACACAGGCATGGTCATCCAATACCTTGATCTCTTCGAGGTTATGGCGCTTGCCGACCTCAAAGTCGTTGGGGTCATGGCAGGGAGTGATCTTGACCGCACCCGTGCCGAATTCTCTTTCTACATAGTCGTCGGCCACAACGGGGATCTCCCGCCCGACCAGCGGCAGGATGACCGTCTTGCCAACCAGATGCGCATAGCGCTCATCCTCGGGATGGACGGCGATGGCCGTATCGCCCAGCATGGTTTCGGGACGGGTGGTGGCCACCGTCAAAAATTCATCGGTACCCTTGACCGGGTAGCGGATATGCCAGAAATTACCCGGGCTGTCCTTATACTCGACCTCGGCATCGGACAGGGCGGTGACGCAATGGGGGCACCAGTTGGTGATGCGGTTGCCCTTATAGATCAGGCCCTTATTATAGAGATCCACAAAGGTCTTCTTGACGGCACGAGAGAAGCCCTCGTCCATGGTGAAGCGTTCCCGTGACCAGTCGCAGGAGCTGCCCAGCTTCTTTAACTGGTTGATGATGCGATTGCCGTACTGCTCCTTCCAGGCCCAGGTGCGCTTTAAGAATTCTTCACGGCCCAGGTCGTGACGGGTCAGTCCCTCTTGCTTGCGAAGATTCTCTTCCACCTTGATCTGGGTGGCGATACCGGCATGGTCGGTACCCGGCAACCACAGAGTAGCATAGCCCTGCATGCGCTTGTAGCGAATCAAAATATCCTGCGTCGTTTCATCCAGCGCATGGCCCATGTGCAGCTGTCCGGTGACGTTGGGGGGCGGGATGACGATGGTGAAGGGCTTTTTGTCGGGGTCGGCCTTGGCGGTAAAATAGCCACGCTCGACCCACTGACCATATCGTTTGTCCTCGATCTGCGAGGGGTCATAAGTTTTACTGAGTTCTTTAGCCATTATAATTCCTCCGCGTTATTCTGCGTTATCTTATATATTATCTTATATTTGCAATAAAATCAAGAATAGCGGCCAATTTTTCGCAAAAAACTCGGTAATACTTGCAATATTTTTCCGCATGGCATATAATAGAAAAAACGGAGGATGGCTATGAAGGATCAGTTTTTCGCTTTTGTGTCGAGAATGAAATATATCAACCGCTGGGGCTTGATGAAAAACACCTCCACCGAGAACATCAAGGAGCACTCCCATTCGGTGGCCATGCTGGCCCATGCGCTGGGTGTGATCAATAATGTTTACTTAGGCGGCAACGCCGACCCCGATCATCTGGCGGCGGTGGCGATGTACCACGATGCCGAGGAGATCATCACCGGCGATATGCCCACCCCCGTCAAATACTTCTCCCCCACCCTGCGTGCTGCCGTGCGCGAGGCCGAGAATGACGCCAAGGACACCCTGCTTGCCATGCTGCCCGAGGAGATGCAGGAGGTGTATGCCGACCTGCTCTACTGTGAGGACGAGCAGACCGAGCGGCTGGTCAAGGCGGCTGATGTACTGGATGCCTATATCAAGTGCATCGAAGAACTCAAGAGCGGCAACCGTGAGTTTGAGGGGGCACGCAAGGCCACTCTGCGCAAGCTGGAAAGTATGGACTGCCCCGAGGCCGAGATCTTCTGCGATCGGTTTTTGGGTGCTTTTGAAAAGAGTTTAGACGAACAACGAGAATTGGAGTGAACATAATGAAACCCTGGATGAAAAATGCCCTGCGGCTGTCGGCTCTGGCCATCATTGCCGCCGTACTGATCCTGATCTGCGCCTTTATTCCCGATGTCACGGTCATCGGCGTGCGGCTGGATGCCTTTTTGGCCGCCATTTTCCTGGATACTCTGCTCTTTATCGCCATCGGCATGACCGGTAAGCTCTACGGCGGTTGCGTGCTGGCCTTCCTCTTCCCGGTGCTGCGCTTTTTGATCATGGATATGACCTCGCCCCTACTGATGATCCCCGAAGTCATGGCCGGCTGTTTTATGCTGCTGGTGGCCATCCTGGTACAGCGCAAAACGAAAAAATCGAATATTCGCCTGCTGGGTCATATCGGCGGCGGTATCGTCAATTTCCTGGTACGCTGGATCGTCGTCGGCTTTGTCTACGGCAACAGCAAGCTGATCAAGGTCGTCATGATGTTCGAGAATGTCTATGACGAGACCGGCTATGCCGCAGGAAAGGATATGCTCATGGCCGAATCGGTCAACGGTCAATGGCTGGCCGCCATTCTGGCCGCTCTGCTTGCCTTCGCCCTGCTGCCGCCCATCCTAAAACGCATCAAAAAGAGAAAATAACAAAGCAAAATCCCGAAGCAACTGCTCCGGGATTTTTTATTGCGTAATTAATTCCTGCTCAGGATAACAATCTTCAAAAATGAAGGAATGATAGCCCTCGTCGGCACTGTCGCGGATAGCGTCGTTGTCGCGGTAGGTCCAGCCGAACATTAAGGGCTTAAACAGCTTGCGGCACAGGCGCAGGCCTATGGTGCGGTTGGCATAATGATAGGCCACGAAATCGGGACGGGAAACGAGATTGACGATCAACTGCCCGACGGCGATATGGATGAGCATGGGCAGGTTTTCAAATTCGAGATTGGAGGCCAGCTGGCCACGGATACGGTCGGGATCGTTCTTGCGAAACCACCGAATAATAAAGGGGCTGAAGGACTCAACGCAGGCATCCCCCTTGTATTGTTCCAGATGGGCCACCACATCGGCGCACAACTCGGCATTGCTCAGATTGCCGTAATACTTGACCTCACAGCAGACCGGCACATCCTCCAGGAAGGTAAGCACCTGGGCCAACGTCGGGATCTTCTGCTCGCCGCCCAGCAGCACATACTGCTGCAGCTGCTCAAGAGTCAGCTCACGCACCTTTTTATCGACACCGCAGACCCGTTTGAGCGTTTCATCATGAAAGACGACGACCTGCTTGTCCAAGGTGTACTGGACATCAAATTCCACCCCGTATCCCGCTTCCTTGGCACGGGCAAAGGCGGCCATGGAGTTTTCGGGCACGGCGGCCGTGCCGTCGTGCAGGCCGCGATGGGCAAAAAACTTGCCGGCAAAGGCCGAGGCATCCCGGCGGCGGTTGGGCTTAATGGCGAAGGCAAACAGGGCAAAGACCAAAAGAAACAACCCCAGCAATACCAACGATACTGTTGCGTACCAAGGCATCAATCGTCCCCTCCTGCCATCATTTCCAAATTAGATTTTACGGCCGGCTTAGCGTCACCGTGGCGGACAAAGGACATGGTGACAAAGGCCAATGCCGAGAAGACAAAGGCATAGGGGAACAGCGTGCTGTAACCGGCCACAACGCTGCCGGTCGCCTTTTCGACCGATTCAATAATAGCGCCCGAAACGACCGGGGTCAGGATCTGAGCCGCCATCGAGAAGGTGTAATAATAACCGGTATATTTGCCGATATCCCCCGACTTGCTGATCTCGACCACCATCGGGAAGGAGTTAACATTGATGGCCGCCCAGCCAAGGCCGACCAAGGCAAAGAGCGGATAGAACCACAAACTGAAATGGCGGGCAAACAAAGCGGCAATGCCCAAGGCGACGGTAAGGGTCGCCACGCCGATGAGAATGGTCCTCTTACGACCCAGACGTGCCGAGAGATGGCCGATGGGAATAAAGCCGAGCAACGCCGCACCCATAGCCACCGTCAAGCAGACCGAAGCGGCACCCGTGCCCATGCCCCAGACGTTCTGGGCATAGCGGGTAAATGCGGTGGTGATGGCGTTATAGGCAAAAAACCACAGAGATACCGACACCAAGATCAAGATCAGGCTGCGGCGCACGGCACGGGGCAGCTTTTCCTTTTTGCCCGACTCGGCCGGCTGCTGCTCTTCATCAGCGGGATCAACGCCGTAGTTGATATCGATCATGTCCTGCTTGAGTTTCTTTTCGTTGACGGTCATGACCATGATAAAGACAGCGATCGCCATCAGAGCGGCCACCGTCACAAACAACCAGGTATAATTCTCGCTGCCGTCAGCACGGGTCTGCACCAGTACCATGGTAGAAGCCAAGGTGAACAGGCCGCCCAACGAGCCCATAAGATTGATGACGGCGTTGCCTCGGCTGCGCAAGGGTTTGGGCGTCACATCCGGCATCAGCGCCACCGCCGGCGACCGATACAAGCTCATCGACAACAGCAAACTGCCCAACACGATCAAAAAGGGCACCAATCGACCCGGCGCATTGAGGAAAGCCAGGGCTATCGTCAAACTGACGGCCAATACCGTACCACAGACGATAAAGGGAATGCGTTTGCCGGCTCTATCCGACACCGCACCGAACACCGGCAGCAGGATCAGCGCCAGCACATTGTCCATCGCCATGATGATACCGGTGGCCGTTTCACCCATACCAAAGGTATTTTCCAATATCTTGGGAATGATATTATCATACATCTGCCAAAAAGCCGATATGGAGAAAAAGGCCAAACCGACCAAAATGGTGCGTTTATAATTGAGTTTCATGAGAATCTCCCGTCTTCATAATTTGTTAATATTATATCATAGTTTGTTCAGAAATCAAGTCATAATTCTCTGATGCCATCTTTGTCCGGCCAACCGCCCGAAAAAGAGCAGCCCCCGCACCGTCAGTTCGATGGCCATGGCGATCCAGACTCCACGCAGCCCGATCTGAGGAGCAAGAAAAGCGGCCAACGGCAGGCGCACCGCCCACATACTGACAAAATTGAAAAGGCTCGGCACCGCCGTATCGCCCGTACCGCGAAAAACACCGGTAGCCACGATGGATGCCCCGTAAAAGGGCTCGGCAAAGGCGGCGATACGCAGCACCTGCGTGCCCAGCGCCACCACCTGCTCATCGGGTGAGAGCAGCCCCATCATCAGCGGAGCGGCAAAATAGAGTACGACACCGACCGCTACCATCAGCCCGGTCCCAAACAGCACCGTCAGCCATCCGAGTTTTCGGGTCAGGTCCATTCGACGGGCACCGACACTCTGCCCGATCAGGGCGGTGGCCGCCGAGGCAATGCCGAAGGCCGGCATATAGGCCAGACTCTCGGCGGTAATGGCAAAGGAATTGGCGGCAATGACGGTATTGCCCAGCGGCGCAACGATCGAGGTCGACACGATCTGAGCACCATTGGTCACCGTCTGCTGCAACGCCACCGGCCAGGCAATACGCCAACCCTGACGCATATCCTCTTTCTCGACCTGTAACCGCTCGCCTCGCCGCAGATGCAGCATGGGCGAACGCACCAGCAGAAAAAAGAGCATCAGCCCCGCCGTGACCAATTGCGCCATGGCCGTGCCCAATGCGGCTCCGGCCACACCCATATCACACAGGAAAATAAACAGATAATTAAAGACGACATCCAGCCCGCACATGAGCACATGCAGGATACTGGGCACACGCATATTTCCGCTCGACTGGAGCATGCCGCCGGCCGCATGACTCAGTTGCGACACCGGCAAGGATAGGGCGTAGATGAGAAAATACCCAAAGGCATCTCCAACCATGTCGCCTTTTCCGCCCAATACCTGCGGCAAAACGGGCGCAAGTCCGCCGCCGATGACGGCCAGGATCAGGCCGACACCAAACGCCACCAATAGACCCAGCCGCATCAGATCACGAGCTCGCCGCTCCTCACCTGCACCGATGCGCTGTGCGACCTGAACGGTAAAACCGGTGACGGCGGCGGTGCACAGGCCGTTAAAGAGCCAGGTCGTCGAAGCGACCAGGCCGATAGACGCCGACTTGTCAGCGCCCAACACACCGACCATCGAAGCGTCGATATACTGCATGACGATGTGGGAGAGCTGGGCCAGAATGGCCGGCAGGCTCAGCCGCACGATCAGGGCGATCTGCTGCCGACGGGAAAGGGGCCGCCCCTGACGCAGATCATGAAGAAGATCTTGTTTCATAATCACACTCACAAAAGCCGCGGCGAAGCTTATCTTCGCCGCGGTCGTAATTTTTTATTCTTGTGTTTCTTCCGATTCTTGTGTTTCTTCCGATTCTTCCGGCTCTTCCGGAGTTTCTGATTCTTCAACCGGCTCGGTCGGCTCTTCGGCCGTTTCCTCGTCCAGGCTGCCGATCTCCGGCTTTTGCTGTACGATCTTATTTTTCTTGGCGGCACGAGCGGCCCGCTTTTCTAATTTTTTGGTAATCTTTTCTTCCTTGCTCTTGCGCTGTTTGTCGCTGACCTTGGCGTGAACACGGGCAAAATGGAAGACCAACCATGCCCCGGCGATCAATATCACCAACGCCCAAGCCACACACATGGTCACAAAGATGGGACGGTCGGATAGCAGCCGCTCAAAGAAGTTGCCGTTGGGATCGGCCGAGATCGAACCGTCCGGGTTAGTAACAGGCGCATAGCCTTCCGACTGGACATACCGCTGCATGGTGCCGTCCTCAATATCAAACAAATAGAAATTGACCTCTCCCGCCGCATTGGCGGCATAGACCAGATAGAATCCCGCAAAGGCCGGGTCTTCCGACTGATAAGCCGGGATATTCTGATCGCCGAAGGTGACGGTCGTAGCCGTCCACCCGGTCGGAACTTTGACTGTTTCGGGCAATTCTATCGCCGTGTAGCGGGCGGCGTTAACGGTGATACGCAGGAAGGGATAGAAGGTATCAGCGGCACGGTTAAACCGATAAAATCCACCGTTACCGTCAGCATCAGTCAAATACATCAGCAGCACATCCTGCTCGGTGCTGCGGGCAACATCGACGGTCTGTCCCTGATATTCATCCTGGCCGACCTCAAAGCCCTCCGGCACTTCAATGCCGATCAGCGAGGTAACGACCTGCAGGCTCTTACCATCCACCGTGACGGTGATAGGGGTCACCTGCGGCTTATCCACAACCGAAGAACTCGACGAGGACTGGGAAGACGAGGGGCGGGAGGAACTGGGGCGGGAAGACTGCGACGAGCTGGGCCGTGAGGATTGCTGAGAGGAAACCGGCTTGCTGACCGTCACATTGGCCGAAGCGCCCGAATAACTGCCGATGGGATTGAGATCCTGATCGGTGCAACCGCTGACCGATGCCTTTACGCTTGCCGTTCCTGCCGCCTTGGCGGTAAAGGTCAGACTCACCTGCACCGAGGAAATTCCGTCGATATCGGATACCGACACCTTAACATTACTTCCTGACAGGTTGGCCACAGCCGAACTTTTGGATGTGGTGGCCGATGTGCAGGTTAATTTGGATGAATCAAAGGAAATATTAGCATCTAAAGACCCGATATTTACACCGTTGCCACGGAAAATGACATTGACCGTAAAGGACTGACCCACGGTGGCCTTGGTGGTACCGCTGATGCTGGTCGTAACGCTGGCGGCAAACACACCGATGGATAAGCTGCAGACCAGCAGTAGAATCAATAGGATGCTGCCTATTTTTTTCATATTCTTCATATTACTACCTCGCTTGATTGATCAAGGATCGCTGTACGACATGCAACTGGACCTTCAGAGCATCGGCACTGGTAACGGTGCCGTCTGCGTTGGCATCCGCCGCCGTCAATAGCGCTCCCGACATCGTTCTTCGTCCGACCATGTGCAGTTGCACACCCAGCGCATCGGCACTGGTCAGATTGCCGTCGCCGTTGACATCGCCCCAGATCACGACGTTGTAGGAGTCATACTCGCTGCCATCGCTCTTTTGGATCTTGAGCACATCGCCGGTGGCCATAACGCCGCTCGTCTTGCTGGAGCCCGAAGCGTTGAGCAAAACAGCGCTGCCGCCCTTGACGGTAACCTTGGACAAGAAAGCAGCCGCATCGGTGCCGACGGCAATGCCCGAGACCCGTTCGCCCGAGAGGACATAGTCGGTATTGACCGTCACGCTCGTTTCCCCTGTTTTAGTGCAGGGCTCGGTCGGCATATTCTTATAAACGGGGATCTTAAAGACGAGGGACGAATTTTGCAGTTCTTCGGCCGAGTAGGCGTTGCGCAGCGTCTGCGACTCGGTCTCGCCGACCTGGACATTGGTCATATACTGATGCCGATACAGGGCGGCCTGATAGACCACATTAAAGCACTGAAAATATACGGTATCCTGGCCGAGGTTGATATAGTTCTGTCCCAACAACTTGGCGCCGCCCTTGATGGCCCGCAAAGGATTGGTCCAGGGCCCGAAATAGGTTTCCGACACGTTCTTGGCATAGAGCGCACCGTTGACCAGGGTGGTATGCTCATCAGTCGGATAAGCTCCGTAGTTAAAGTAGTTGTAATAGCCCTCATATCCGCTGACGGTACCGAAGGAGAGTGACGACCCGGTCGTTCCCTGCTCCTGCCGCAAACGGGAAGCCAGATGCAGGGGGCTGACCCCTGAGATGGCTGCCGCCTCCATGATGGCCTGGGCATGGGTATAGGTCACGCCGTCGGCCTCAAAGGTATTGGCCGATTTCATAAAGGTGTTGCCGATGATGTTTTCCACGCCCTCAATGGTATGGTTGTCCACATCATAGGACTGGCTTTCAAACATGAAGATATAGGGATCGGATAAGAAATTACGGGGATCGAGATAATACTTAATGATGTTACTGGAGGCCTGTACCCAATAATAGCCGTCACGGCCGGTATTGATATACGGATCGTTCCAGTTGATATAATAGGATGGGCTGTTGCGATGAGCCAGTTTGATGCCGGGTTTTGTTTCGGCGGCCACCACCTCGTTCCAGTCCAGCCCCGTCTCAATGGCAACAAACTGCCAATTGGGATAGATGGCGTGCAGGGTGCTCAGCCCTTCCCAATAACTTTCGGGGAAGCCCTGCGAGGCCAGATATTCTTCATATGTACCGTCGATCACCAGATCGCGCACCTTAATATAATCACCGCTCGACCAGCCGGTGACATTGCCCGACGATACATTGCAGTTGATCTTGTACCAAACGGTTGAGCCGACGGTGGTTTGATCCAAAATGGTAACAATAGCCCCGGTATAGAGATAGCCCAGGGTATTGGTGCCCACCGTGCCGGCACCGTCACGCACGCGCAGCTCGTTGTGTGTGACCGTGCCGATGCGCTTAACCGTTTGGGCCGAGGCCCTGTCGGAAACAAAGGCGGCAAAGGCGGTGACAACGATCAACAGCATGGCTGTGATTTGTATCATTTTCTTTCTCATGTATACCACCAAATATGACATAGTTCTACGCTGTATATCATATCGTATTTCACCGCATATTTCAATACTATTTTACGAATTTCCGCACATTGACAAAGAAGCCGGAATTATCCGGCTTCTTCAAAGAATGCAAGAATTGTATGCCACCACTCGACCAGCTTAAATTTGACCTGGATCTGCGGCTCTTTGGAGGTGGCCATCTCGCCCGCCTCCCCAAGCGCCTGCGCACTTTGCTCAATGCTGCCGCCAAAGCACAGCGGCGGATAAAGGATGCACCACCAGTTGCGCCCCTTGGCCTGCCCGATCTCCAGGCGCAGCGCATCATAAAAACCGGCCGGCAGACGAGTACCGTTGTCATACTCCTTGGTCGGGAAAAAGGTGCGATCGACACCGGCCTTGACCCGATCGGTGCAACCGTTCTCCCGCAGCGTCTGCTCGGCCACCTGCTCCAAAGCCGACAAACTCCGCTGCGCCTGCGCCATCGCCTGCTCTTTGTTCTCGGTATGAGCAAATAACTCCTTGGCATAAGCGATGACGGCATCCCGCACCTGGATCTTAAGCGCCTGATCCTCTTGGGAATCGGAGTTGGCCAAAATATGCAGACGCAACACCCCGCCGTCCAATTCCTGTGCGGCACACGCCGATTGATAGGTCGCAAATAATGTGGTCACGATCAGCCCGACAAACAGGGCAGCAATGATCTTCTTAAACAAAACCGTTCACCTCTTTCACCGACAGTATCGGCAAAGGTGAACGGTTTTAATCATCGTTTGGTTAATTTTTCCGTGATCTCGGCGGCAATACCCACCATGCGGGCACAAGGGCGTGTCTGATAATATTCGGGCGTGCGCTCGGCCGGGTCACCGCCGATGCCGACCGATTTGTCCAAGATCTCCCGACAAACGATCGAGCCGGTCTGAGCCTTAAACTGCTCGGCCAGGTCACGGATCAGGGCATAATGCTCCGCCTTAGCCTCTTTGGGACTGTTTTCATCGTAGCCGTACAACAAACCGGCCACCATAAACATACCCGACACGGCGCCGCAGACCTCTCGCAGCCGTCCCATACCGCCGCCAAAGGAGGAGGCCAGCATCATGGCCGTCTTGTGATCCAGACCCACCTCTTTTTCAAAGGTGCACAGTACCGCCTGGGCGCAGTTGCAGCCCTCTACAAACCGAACTTCGGCTTCTTCTCTCTTACCCATCAGTCGGTCACCACCTTAGTCGGCGGCACTTCCAACAGTTCGGGATGGGCCAGATATTCTTTGAGTCGGTGGAAGGCCTTGGCGTAACCGTAACCGCTGGCCACACGCTCATCGCAGACGATGCCCAGAGGCATATAGCGTTCGAGCACAATTTCATTGCCACGCTTTTTGGCCACATCCTCCATCGTGCCCATGGTGACGATCTGGCTGATGGTGCCGAAATCGTAGATATGATGGAAAATATGCGGGGTGCGGATGGAAGCCAGGTTGGAAATGACCATGCTAGCATGGAAGGGCGATGCGTCAATGATGGCACGGGGAAGCCAGCCACGGTTATCCAGCCATTTCAGCAGCCCAACAGCAAAATTAACCAGGCCGGGGATCTTGAGCAGAGTGCTCATCAGCGCATCGGTCGAGTTGCTGTTTTCCTCACGGTTGGCATTGACAAAGGTGTTGATCTTATCGTTGACCTGGTCAATGGTATCGGTCAGTTCAAATTTCATTTTGCTCATCGTGCCCTCCGCCCCGTCGGGACGCTGGACGACCATGCCTACCGTGAAATCGTTATGCGAATACACCTTTTTATTGACCACAAACCGATTCATGGCCGGGAACTCGGCCACAACACGCACCCAGGCCGCAATGACCATGGCCATGTGGCTGATGTTACGGCCCTCCTTGCGGGCCTTGAGGATATACTCGTGCATCGGCTTAAAGGGGATGCGCACCGTAACCGAATTGCAGGCATCCGACCGCTTGACCATGATGTACGAGATGAGGGTATACATATTATCAATATTTTTGCAGCGTTTTCCGTCTTTTCTTCCCATTGTTTTACTCCTATATTTGTTGTTTCATCCAACGCGCCGCCATATCCAACCAGGCGTTGACCTCTGGTGTACCCGGCGCATGGGCCATTACTGTTTCGATATCGCCGGTAGCCAATCCGTGAGCGCCCACCGGAAAGATATGCAGCTCCAGCGGAATCCGCTTCTCGGCATAAGCCGCCGCCAGCAACAGTGAATTTTCCACCGGTACGACCTGATCGGTATAGGTATGCCAGATAAAGGCGGGGGCAGCATCCTCGGTGACCTGCTTTTCCAGACTGACCTGCTCACGAGCCACCTCATCCTCATACAGGTCGCCCAGCAGATTGCGGAAGGAGCCGTCGTGCCGCTTCTCGCCCGAGGTGATGACGGGATAGGACAGGATCACGCCGTCGGGGCGGTAGCTCTGCGGATCCAGACCCGTGGCCATGGCCAGCATGGGATCGTTCCACAGTACGCCCAACGAGGCCGTCAGATGCCCGCCGGCCGAAAAGCCGCAGGCAAAGATCTTGCCGACATTCCACTCCTCATGCGAACGGATCAAGGCCACCGCCTGTGCCGCTTCCTCCAAGGCACTGGGAAAGGTAGCGGGAGCGGTGCTGTACCACAGTACGGCGGCGTTAAAACCGGCCGCCAAAAAACGCATGGCGATCGGCTCGGCCTCGCGCGCAGCCGTAAAGGCGTAGCCGCCACCCGGAATAACGAGCACAAAGGGACGGCCGTCCATGGGGGCTTTCATTTCCTGTCGGTGCTTCTCATCGAGAATATAGATATCCAGCGTCGCCTCAGTATGGCGGCTGCGAACGGGATAGGTCTGTGTGAACATCACAAGAAAAACCTCCGAGGTTTTTTTATATTAAATCATAAACCCTTGCTTTTTTCAAGAGTTTATGCCATATTAAAGGTATGGAACTTATGATTTTAGACATCAAAACCATCACACCCGCACAGTTTGACGCCGCCTATGCCACCATGAGCCGAGAGCGGCAGGAACAGTGCGACCGTCTTGCCTCATCCCAGGCAAGGCTTTTGTGCGTGGCGGCCGATAAGGCAGCACGCCAGTTGGTCGGTAATTGGAACAAGGACGATCAGGGCAAGCCGATCTGCCAAAGCGGCTATCTCTCCCTCGCCCACAGCGGCGATTATGCCGTGGCCGTCCATAGTGACCGACCCATCGGCGTGGATATTGAGAAAATACGCTCCCTCTCCCCCGCTCTGGCTCAACGATTGGGCGGCGATCTGACCGAATGGGTCAAAAAAGAAGCCTTGGGCAAGGCGCTTGGTGTCGGCGTCTATCGGGTACTGGATGCCCCCCTGCCTGATGGCTGGGCCTTTACTTTCCCTCAAGCCCCCGAGGGCTATATCATGGCCATATGCGAAAAGCAGCCGTAAACACGGCTGCTTTCTTTATGCCTGATAATCCATACAAAGACGAACTTCCATATAGGGGCGCACCCGCCCGTCGGCCACCGCCACATGGGCGGGGTGGGTCTTATAGGCTTTGAGCGCCTGCGCCGATTCAAATTCCGAATCGAGCATGACATCGGCGGTGGAGGAATCCAGTCCTTCGATGATAACCGAGGCTTTTGTCAACCCCGGCACGACGCCGACCAACGCTTCCAGCCCCTCTTTGACCCCCTGTGCGACGGCCGCCTTGTCAAGGCCGTCCTTGATCTTCCATAAAATCACATGTTTGATCATCAGCGGATACCGTAATTCTCAATGACATAGTCCATGTCCTTGTCGCCACGGCCCGACAGGTTGATCAGGATCGAGCCGTGATCCATCGTCTTGGCCAGTTTCATGCCGTAGGCCACGGCGTGCGCCGATTCGATGGCCGGGATGATACCCTCCAGACGAGCCAGCCGATAGAAAGCATCGATCGTTTCCTCATCGTCGATGACATCGTATTTGACACGGCCCATCTCCTGCAGGAAGGCGTGCTCGGGGCCGGAGGACGGATAGTCCAGACCGCTGGCCACCGAGTAGACGGGGGCGGGCTCACCCTTCTCATCCTTGAGCATGATGGAGTTAAAGCCGTGCATGATGCCCTCGGTGCCGTATTTGAGGGAGGCGGCATGATCGCCCAGCTTGGGGCCACGTCCCAGCGGCTCGATCCCGTAGATATCGACCGGATCATTGAGGAATCCGGCAAACAGGCCGGCCGCATTGGAGCCGCCGCCGACGCAGGCGACGATCGAAGTAGGCAGATGGCCGGTCATATCGATAAACTGCTCACGTGCCTCGATGCCGACCACGCTCTGGAAATCACGCACCATCATCGGGAAGGGATGAGGGCCGAGCACCGAGCCGATGCAATAGATGGCATCGTTATACTCCTTGGAATAGGCATCAAAAGCGGCGTCAACGGCCTCTTTGAGGGTCTTCAGACCGTGGGTGACCTCAACAACATTGGCACCAAGGATCTTCATGCGAGCCACATTGGGGGCCTGCTTTTTAATATCGACCGAGCCCATATAGATGTCGCACTGCAGGCCGAAATAGGCGGCAGCGGTGGCCAACGCCACGCCGTGCTGACCGGCACCGGTCTCAGCAATGACCTTCTTTTTGCCCATGTATTTGGCGAGCAGGGCTTCGCCCATGCAATGATTGAGCTTATGCGCACCCGAATGGTTGAGATCCTCACGCTTGGCATACAGCTGGACACGGCCGCCCAGCGCATCGCTCAGACGCTCAAGATGGGTGACGGGGGTGGGTCTGCCCTGAAACTCCTTGCGGATACGGCGCAGCTCGGCAATAAACTTGCGTGACTGGCAGATGGAATAGTAGGCCGTTGTGATCTCAGCCATGGCAGCCTTGAGCTTATCGTCTACATAGACGCCGCCGTATTTGCCGAAATAACCGTTTTTATCGGGGTAGTTGTTGAAATAGGTTTCGTAATCAATGCCGTTGAGTTTCATAGTCTGTCCTCCAAAAACAAAAATCGTCCTTGACTAAAAAAGTCAAGGACGAATAATTTCTTATCCGCGGTGCCACCTTGCATTCATGGGTGCTCCCATGCTCTTTACGGAATACCAACATATTCCCGGCAACTGACGTATGCCACACGTTGCAGAATACTCGACTTGCGCCTTTGACTGCACCCTCAGCGGCCCATTTGACGATTTGTTTCCTGCCCGGCTCCCAGCATCCCGGACTCTCTGTGAGGGCATCATCGCCGTTATCTCCGCTTCAACGGTTTATGGAATTGAAATGATAGTACCACAGACTGACGATTTTGTCAAGTCTTTTTGCGTTATCGTTCTTCACGGAAATAGGATAGGCCCAAATGTTCGGGCGGCTGATGCTCACGTTTTTTGCGCATGCTGGTAATGACCAGCACGACCAGGGTGACGATGTAGGGGAGCATCTTAAACAGCTCCTGGGTCGCATCGCCAAGGCCTCGGATGTAGTTATTGGCATTGCACAGCGCACCGAAGAGGAAGGAGCCGAAGATGGCCATGTTGGGCTTCCACAGTGCGAAAATAACCAGGGCGATCGCCATCCAGCCACGGTCGCCGAAAGCGTCGTTGGACCATACGCCGTTGGCATAGGCCATAACATACTGCAGCCCGCCCAGGCCGGCAATGGCACTGCCGATGCAGGTGGCCACATATTTATATTTGGAGATGTGGATCCCGGCGGCGTCGGCGGTAGCGGGGTTTTCACCAACCGCACGCAGATTCAGGCCGACCCTTGTACGGTTGAGCACAAAAGAGGCAACCAAAGCGATCAGGATCGAGGCATAGGTGAGAAAATCATGGGACAGGAAGATCTCACCAAACCAACCCAGATCCTTGGCAAAGGGCAGGCCGGTACGGAAGAAGGAACTGGTCTTGGTCAGAATGATAGAAGGCATATCGCTGTCCACCAGCTTGATCAGCGAGCCGCCGAAGAAGTTACCGATACCGATACCAAAGGTGGTCAAGGCCAGACCGGTGACGTTCTGGTTGGCACGCAGGGTGACGGTGAGAAAGCTGTAGATCAGCCCCATCAGCACCGAGCACAGGATGGATGACAGCAAGGGGATGAGGATGGCCAAGACAGGATTCATATTGGCAATATTGTTGCCACAGGCGTTTTCATACAGGAAGGCGCCGATAACGCCGCCGATGCCGCCGACATACATGATGCCGGGAATACCCAGATTGAGGTGGCCGGATTTTTCGGTGATGATCTCACCGACCGAGCCGTAGAGAAGCGGCACACCCAGGGGAATGGCGCTACTGATAAATGCAGTGATCATACGCCGGCCTCCTTCTTGGAATGACGAAATTTAACGGTATAACGGATAAAGAACTCGCAGCCGACCAAAAACAGGATCACGATGCCCGAAACGATATCGGCAAAGGAGCCGTTGAGGAAGAAGGAGTCGGCCACCTTGGCTGCGCCGCTCTGTAAGAAGATGATCAGAGCCGACATGCCGGCCATGATAAAGGGGTTAAACTGGCCCAGCCAGGAGACCATGATGGCGGTAAAGCCCTGGCCGCCGACGGTGTCGGTGTTGATCGAATGGTCAGTACCCGCAACCAGCAGCATACCGGCGACACCGCAGATGGCGCCCGAAATGAGCATGGTGCGTAAAATGACCTTTTTAACGTTAATGCCGATATAGCGGGCGGTGTTGCGGCTTTCGCCGACAACGGTGATCTCATAGCCCTGCTTGCTGTACTTGAGGTAGATAAACATGACCACCATCAGCACGGCCACGATCAAAATATTGAGCAGATAGGGCGATTTGGCAATGACCGGCAGATTACCGTGATCGACCGGCTGGATGATGCCCGAGCCCTTACCGGTCAGATAGACATAATAGGCCACGATCTGAGTGGCGACATAGTTCATCATCAGGGTAAAGAGGGTCTCGTTGGTATTGTACTGGGCCTTAAACAAGGCGGGGATCAGTCCCCAGACAGCGCCCGACACGACGCTGGCGATAACAATAACAAGGATCAGCATCCACTCGGGCATCGTACCGCCCAACTGCATCATGCAGACCATGGCGGCAAGGCCGCCGATGAGCGCCTGACCCTCGGCACCGCAATTCCAGAATCGCATCTTGAAGGCAGGAGTAACAGCCAACGCCAGGCACAGCAGGATCATGGTCTGCTGGAAGAAACGCCACAGCAGGCTGAATTTCCCCTCAAAGACACGCCCGAAAGCGCCACGGAACATAATATCGTACACCTTAAAGAAGCCCTCGCCGGTGAGGATCGAAGAAAGGATACCGACCAGAACAAAGGCGATCCCGATGGCAGACAGACGGATCAGCCACGCCTTCCACCAGATCATATCATCACGTTTGGCGATATGCAGCAGCGGCTCACGGTGATGCTTGTTAAGCGTTTGCTTGCTCATCGAGCGTTCCTCCCTCCGTTTTGGTCATTAACAGGCCGACCTCTTCCTTGGTAGCGGTACGGCCGTCGACGATACCGGTCACACGGCCGCCGCCGATGACCAGAATTCGGTCGCAAAGCTCAAGCAGCACATCCAGGTCCTCGCCGACAAAGATGACGGCGACTCCACGCTGTTTTTGCTGGTTGAGCAGATTGTAGATGGTATAGGACGAGTTGATGTCCAGGCCACGCACCGGATAAGCGGCCATCAGCACCGTCGGCGATGCGGCGATCTCACGGCCGACCAGCACCTTCTGCACGTTACCGCCCGACAGGCGGCGCACCGGAGTGGTCGTGCCGGGGGTGACGACCTCCAGATCATCAATGATCTGCTGGGCCAGATCCTGCGGCGCTTTGCGCTCTAAGAACATGCCCTTGCCCTTACGATAGGAGCGCAGCATCATATTATCGGTAATGTCCATGTTGCCGACCAGGCCCATGCCCAGACGGTCCTCCGGTACAAAGGACAGACGCACGCCCAGTTCACGGATCTGTAGAGGCGTTTTATTCTGCAGGTTGTCGACATTATCGGTCTTGGGATTATGATACAGCACCGCACCGCTGTCGCTCTTTTGCAGACCGGCAATGACCTCAAGCAGCTCACGCTGGCCGCTGCCGGCAATACCGGCAATGCCGAGGATCTCGCCGGCATAGGCGGTAAAGGAAACATCGTCAAGCACCAGCGCACCCTCACGATTGGAGCACTCAATATGATGAACCTCCAGACGGGGGGTGGGGTCTTGGGGTTGGCTGCGCTCGATGTTCAGGGATATCTTTTTGCCGACCATCATCTCGGTCAATTCAGCCTCATTGGTCTTGGCCGTTTCGACGGTGCCGACATATTCGCCCTTGCGCAGTACGGCGACACGATCGGACAAGGACAGCACCTCGTGAAGCTTATGGGTGATGATGATAATAGCCTTGCCGTCATCACGCATACGGCGCAATACGGCAAAGAGCTTCCGGGTCTCCTGCGGTGTCAAAACGGCGGTTGGCTCATCGAGGATGAGGATGTCGGCACCACGATAGAGCACCTTAATGATCTCGACCGTCTGTTTTTCCGAAACCGACATGGTGTAGATCTTCTTCATCGGGTCGATCTCAAAGCCATATTTGGCGGCGATATCATGCACCTTTTGAGCCGCCTGCTTGAGGTTGAATTTTTCTTCCAGGCCCAGCACCACATTTTCAGCGGCGGTAAAGACATCGACCAGCTTAAAATGCTGGTGGATCATACCGATCTGGTAATCAAAAGCATCCTTCGGAGAGGCAATGACCGCCTCTTCCCCGTCGATAAAGATCTGGCCTTCATCGGGGAAATAGATACCCGAGATCATATTCATCAGGGTGGTTTTTCCGCTGCCGTTCTCCCCGAGAATGAACAAAATCTCCCCGTGGTTGACCGACAGGGAAACGCTCTTATTCGCGATCACCTGCCCGAAAGACTTGGTGATGTTTTTCAATTCAATGGCGGGTTTGCTCATAATGGCCTCCTTATACAACAAATCTCAAACGTCAACTATTTCGACAAAATACCTCACGTTTAATATCTGGAAAAGGCGGGGCAGTGTTGGTGCCCCGCCTTTATAGAATTACAGATTATTCCACAGCACCGGATTCGGTGATGCCGTCAATGATGAGATTGAAGTACGGAGCGGATCTCTTCGCAGACTCAGCAAACGCGCCGTCCAGGACAACCTGGGTGTCCGCCACGAAGTCGCCCAGATCCACGACGTCGG
>JAZOAH010000026.1:0-2183 GCA_045595395.1 Eubacteriales bacterium
GGGGATCTTTCCGTCGAGAGCCGAGGACGGCTCGAGGAAATAATAGATAAATCCCATCTGCCAAAAGGTAAACATAGAGAAACAGACCAGCATCCACAGCGGAATATCTCTCCTCTTTTGTTGGTTTTCTATGAGAATCGGATGATCCATAAAGTGCACCTTCCTTTTTGCGAAAAATTCGGTCTGAAAACGGAGTACCCCCCACTTCCCACGAAAAATCCCACGTTTTTTGGGGCATCCCCCGAAAAACCCCACCAACGTGGGATATGAAAATGGGAAAATTTTTTGTAAACTGATGACAGCACAGAGGAAAAACGAAGCCCCCTGCTTCGATCTGTTAAAGATATTATAGCATAAATATTGAATAATTCAATACACGGTGTGCGGTGATCTGAAATCTGCATACGAAACGGAGTTGTAAGATGAAACATTTTTACGAGCATGTCCATGTGGATGCGGAAACGCTGCGCTTTTATGCCGAGTGCCCAATCTGCGGTAAAAAGCAGTACGGCGCGAGGATACCGCTGGTCTGTCGGAGCGTCAGAACGCTTGCAAGGTGTACAAAGGGCAAGGCGAACACAGTCAGCCAGTCGGCTTTCAATCACACAAAGGCAACTGCCACCCAGCAGCTTGCAATGCAGTTCAATCAGTGTCGTAATTGCTATCGGTGGGTATGTGATGATTGCTACGACATCTCCGGCTCTGACGGTGCTTGCCAGGATTGTGTCGAAACAAGGAGCGCAGACGTGCCGCACGGAGAAAAAGAGTTAAGCGAAATAGAAGGAGGATGATACTCTATGGGATTTTTGAAAAGAGCCATAAAGAGAGGCGTGAGCGATGCCGTCGGCAAGGCGATAGGCAACGCCATCACGCAGGCGGTCGAGCCGAAGGCGACCGAGCTTGCAAACAAGGTGGCGGCGCACCTTGACAGCGCCGCACAGAACACGCAGCAGCAGGTACAGCGCACATCGGGGCTGGAGGGCGCATTTGCAAACCTTGAGCGCTCGATGACAAACTATGCCACCGAGGCGGCGAAGAATATGAAGGTCTGCCCGAACTGCAATAAAGCCACATCGGCGGACAAGAAATTCTGCCCCGACTGCGGAAGCGCACTGCCCGAACAGACGGTTGCCGAGGGCGCTGTCTGCACAAGCTGCGGCGCACAGAATACCATCGGCACAAAGTTCTGCGCTTCCTGTGGAGCGAAGCTGCCTGCCGCCATCCAAGAGGAACAGGCGCAGGCTGAGCGCAACGCTGCGGTGCTGCGGCAGTGGGACGAAAAGCTCCCACAGTACCCGAAGTGGAGCTGCGGCGGCACGGAACTCTACATTGAGGATTACGGCGAAAACGGCTTTATGTTCAGCGCTACATTCAAAGATAACCCGTCTGCGGCGCACCGAGCTGTTGAGGAATATCGGCAGATACTCCTACAAGGCGGCTTCCGTCAGGCAGGTCAGTATCCGAGCATCCAGCAGCTTTTCAAGCGCATCGACGGCGTTGTTTACAATGCGGATACCGAGCACTGCTTTGAGGGCGATCCCGATACCGCCTGCATCGGTTTTTACCGCAGAGAGCCTTACGGCGGCTTCGATTATGTGAAGCCTGAGCCGAAAAAGAAAGCAAGTTTCAAAGACCTTTTCGGTCTGTAAAGTAAAAGCTAGTATAACGAAACGGAGGTGTAAGTTTATGAAAATACGATTTGCTTTGCTGCTTGCGTTTGTGATGGTACTATCCCTTGCCGCTTGTGGCGGTGAGGACAATGATGAGACCTCAGTCAATGACGGCAAGAAAACGGGCAGCAGCCAGCAGCAGACACAGAACACCCCCGACCCCAGCGGCTCGCTGGAGGATCTGGAGGAGTTCTTCAAACCCGACGGCTGGGATGAGAACAATTTCGGAGCCTATATCTATGACGTATGGGACGAGGACGTCCTCCCCGACTGCCTGCCCGGTCCCGTGGACGGTGTCAAGGTGGACCAGACCACCCTGAAGGACTATTCCCACGATGTACTTAACGGCGACTACTCCGTCGGCCCTCTGTTATATGAAAGCTATGAGGACTACCGGGAGTACGGTGTGCGCTTCTACGCCACCGAGGCGCAGCTGGACGCATGGCTGGACGCGCTGCGGGCCAACGGCTTCTCCGGCGGGCAGGTCAGCGACCGGGACAGCGAGTGGTGGGA
>JAZOAH010000027.1:0-28309 GCA_045595395.1 Eubacteriales bacterium
CAGACACCTGAAGGTGAATTGCCCGAAGGGCAAGAGAGGCCGGCCTGGGCCGTCCCCTCAAGGGGAAGGTGGGCGGTTTAGTACAAATCGATAAGCCCGGATAACACCTCATCCGTCTGCTTCGCAGACACCTGAAGGTGAATTGCCCGAAGGGCAAGAGAGGCCGGCCTGGGCCGTCCCCTCAAGGGGAAGGTGGGCGGTTTAGTACAAATCGATAAGCCCGGATAACACCTCATCCGTCTGCTTCGCAGACACCTTCCCCTCAAGGGGAAGGCCTGATAGGTAGAAAGCTTCGCTTTCTTTGATTTAGAAAGGATTCCATGGACAACGCAAGATATCTGGCCATCCGCTCACTCATTGAAACTATCGAGCGGGGCGCCTATTCCAATTTAGAACTCAAGCGCACCCTCGGCCGCAGCGAATTGTCGGTCGGGGGCCGTGCCCTGTATAAACAACTCTATTTCGGCACGCTGGAACGGCTGCGCCTGCTCGATCATCATCTGGCGCAGGCCAGCAAAATGAAACTAAGTAAAATGTCGCCGCTGATCCTCAACACCCTGCGTGTCGGTGCTTACGGCCTATATTTTACCGACTTCCCGCCGGCCAAAACGGTCAGCGAAACGGTGGCCATCCTCAAGAAAAAAGCCCCCGGCGCCGCCTCCTTGGCCAACGCCGTGCTGCGCCATCTGCCGCCCCTGTCGGAGGATCTGCCGCCCGCCATTCGTTACAGCGTCGATGATGATGTCTACCGTCGCCTGCAATCAGCGCTGAGCCAAAAGACGGATGAGTTCCTGGCCGGTACCCTGACCCCCGCCCCCATTTTCGCACGGGTCAACACCCTGCGTATCGACACCGACACCCTGCTACATATCTTATCCGAGGAGGGCGTAACGGCAACGGCCGCCGCCCTGCCAAACGCCATACAGTTGCAAGTATCGGGCGCCATCGAAGCCCTGCCCTCCTACCGTAAGGGGCTGTTCCATCTGCAGGGGCTTTCCTCCCAGACGGCCGTGGCAACCTTATCGCCCAAACCGGGTGAAACGGTGCTGGATCTGTGCTGCGCCCCCGGCGGCAAAGCCTTCACCGCCGCCCAATACATGAACAACGAGGGCCGCATCTACGGCTTTGACCTGCACGACCATCGGGTCGATCTCATCCGAGCCGGCAGTCAGCGGCTGGGCCTTTCCTGCATCACTGCCCGCACCGCCGATGCCACCGCCGACCTCGATGCGCCGATGGCCGATGCCATCCTGGCCGATGTGCCCTGCTCGGCTCTCGGCCAACTCTCCCGCCGCCCCGAACTGCGCTACGGCAAGGCCGATATCCCCTCTCTCAATCGAGTACAGTCGGCCATTTTGGACAATGCCGCCCGCTACCTCAAGCCCGGCGGCCGCCTGCTCTATTCCACCTGTACCCTAGATCCCCGTGAAAATGACGAGGTACGCAACACTTTTCTCGCCCTTCACCCCGAATTTTCCGTTTGTGATACGAAAATCATAGCCGAGCCGCACGACGGCTTTTACCTAACGCTGCTCAAAAAGGACGAAACATGAACGATATCAAAAGCATGAGCTATGAGGAACTGACCGACTTTATCCTTTCGGCCGGCTTCCCACGCTTTCGCGCCGACCAGCTCTATCGGCATCTGGCCCGTGGCATCGCCACCTGGGAGGACATTCCCAATCTGCCAAAAGCCATGATCGACTGGCTGCGCCAACATGCAACATTAACTTCTTTCCAAATTGTAAATAAATACTGCTCAACCCTTGACGGAACGGTCAAATATTTAGTAGAATTAGATGATAGCGCCCGTGTCGAGTGCGTGGTCATGGATTATGAGCATGGCCTGTCGGTCTGCCTGTCTACCCAGGTCGGCTGCCGCATGGGCTGCGCCTTCTGCGCCTCCACCATCGGCGGCCGTGAACGGGATATGACGGCCGGCGAGATCCGTGACCAGTACCTGTTTTTAGCCAAAGATATGGGCCGACGCATCGACTCGATCGTACTCATGGGCATGGGCGAGCCGCTGGACAACTACGACAATGTGCTGCGCTTTATCCGTTTGATGAACGACGAGCGTGGCGTCAATCTCTCCACCCGTCACATCGCTCTGTCCACCTGCGGTCTGACCCCACGCATCCGACAACTGGCGCAGGAAAAGCTGGGCATCGCCCTGGCCGTATCCCTGCATGCGCCCAACGATGAACTGCGTCGGCAGATCATGCCGGTGGCGCACACCCATCCGATCAAAGACTTGATCGACGCCTGTGTCGACTATGAAAATAAGACCGGGCGGCGCATCACCTTTGAATATACCTTGATCAAGGGCTTCAACGATTCACGTTCGTGTGCGCAGCAGTTGATCGCCCTGCTCCGTCCCCTCAAAAATCGTCATGTCAACCTTATCAGCGTAAACCCGGTCGAGGGACGGGACTTTGAGCGCTGTACCAAAGAAGACATTTTCGCATTTCAAAAGTTGCTTGGCGCCGGGCATATCAATGCCACGGTGCGCCGCACGATGGGGAGTGACATCTCCGGTTCCTGCGGCCAATTAAAGCGCAAAGAAAGGTCGTGAAAGATATGCAGATCGTCGGCATGACCGACAAGGGCGTTGTCCGCGCCGAAAACCAGGACACCTTCGTGCACGGCTCTCTGTCCGAGCAGACGGTGTACGCCGCCGTGCTTGACGGCATGGGCGGGGCCAAGGCCGGACGCTACGCCAGCACCTTCGCCGCCGAGACCTTCGTTTCGGCCCTAACCGAAAATAGGAAAGAGGTCGAGGACAATCCCGCCACGACCCTTCACAGCATCCTCAAGCAGGTCAATGCCGCTGTATACGATAAGGCCGTGGGCCATGTGGAATATGACGGCATGGGCACCACCTTCGTCGGCTGTGTCCTGACCGACGGCATCGGCATCATCGCCAACATCGGCGACAGCCGTGCCTACCTGATCGACAAGGACTCCTGCAAGGCCATCACCCGGGATCACTCGATCGTAGCGGCTCTGGTCGCCCTGGGCGAGATCACCGATGAGGAGGCTCGTGTTCATCCCCAGCGCAACGTCATCACCCGTGCCATCGGCACCGACGACGGTGTGGAGGCCGATCTGTATCCGGTCGACATCAACGGCAAGACGTTGCTGCTGTGCTCGGACGGCCTGCATGGCTACTTTACCCCCGAGGAATTGGGCAACTTCGTCCGCCAATACCAGCCCGAAGAGGCCTGCCGCAAACTGGTTAAAGAGGCCTGCGCACGAGGCGGTCGGGATAACATCACCGTCATTATTATGGATGCAAGGAGTTGAAAATCATGGATAGATATACCGGTACGATCCTCAAAGACCGCTTTGTATTAGAAGATGTCGTCGGCAGCGGCGGTATGGCCATCGTCTACCGAGCCACCGACCGTGTCACCGGCAACACCGTTGCCGTTAAGATCCTCAAGGAAGAGTTTGTGTCGGATGAACAGTTCCGCCGCCGCTTCCTCAACGAATCCCGTGCCATCTCCATGCTGCGCCACCGCAACATCGTCAGCGTTATTGACTTTGATTTTGAAGGCAATCTCCAATACATCGTCATGGAATATGTCGACGGTATCACCTTAAAGGATTTCATCCGTTCCCAGAAGATCATTCCCGCCGGCATCGCCATCAAGGTCACCATGCAGATCCTCTCGGCCCTGCAACACGCCCATGAGCGTGGCGTTATCCATCGAGATATCAAGCCGCAGAATATCATGATCTTAAACGACGGCACCATCAAGGTCATGGACTTCGGCATTGCCCGCATCAATAAATTTGAGACCATTACCATGACCGACAAGGCCATCGGTACCGTTTATTACATCTCACCCGAACAGGCCCGCGGCGAACATACCGATGAGCGTAGCGACATCTACTCCATCGGCGTCATGCTCTATGAAATGCTGACCGGCGAGATGCCCTTTGACGGCGACACACCGGTCAATGTGGCCATCAAGCAGATCCAATCGGCCGCCAAGCGCCCTCGCTCGATCAACCGTTCCATTCCCGTGGGTCTGGAACAGATCGTCATGTGCGCCATGATGAAGACTCCCGACAAACGCTATGCCAACGCCTTTGATATGATCGGCGACCTGAAAAAGGTTTTAGCCGATGAATCGGTCGTCTTTGATTACGATCTAAGCGAAGAACTGCCCACCGGCGATCTGACGGCCGCTCCCGAACAGCCCAAGGAAAAGTTCTGGACCAAGAACAACATCCTCGCCCTGTGCTCGGGCATCGGCGCAGGCCTGGTCGTCATCGTGCTGATCATCGTCCTCTTCTTTGCCGGCGGCGGTGGCGGCGACGCCTCCTCCTCGCCTCAGGCCATTGAGGTGCCCAATTTTGTCGGCAAACTGCTCAGCGCCGTTGAGAACGATATGATGATCGGTGATCTGACCATCACCACCGAAGAAGAATATAACGCCGACTACGACGAGGGCTACATCTTTGAACAGTCCATCGCCGCCGGCACCGAAGTACAGACCGGCACCGAGGTCGTCGTCAAAGTCTCGCTCGGCTCTAAAACCATCACCGTGCCCAACATCGTCGACAGTGAACAGGAAAGCGCTATAGCTGCCCTGGATCGTCTGGGCATCGAGTATCAGATCATCAAGCAGCAGAGCAACGATGTCAAGGAAAACTATGTCATTCGCACCCAGCCGGCCGCCGACCAGCAGATCACCGAAGGCCAAACCCTATTTGTCTATGTTTCGACCGGCAGCGACAAGGTCATGGTCGAAGTGCCCGACTGCATCGGCAAGGATAAGAACACCGCTATCATGATGCTTTCGGCTGCCAACCTCACCTATAACATCATTGACGAGGAATATAACGACACCTATCGAGCCGGCATGATCATCAAGCAGTCGATCCAGGCCGGTACCGAGGTCGAAGAGGGCCGTGAGATCATACTCGTCATTTCCAAGGGGCCCGACCCCAACACCGTCCCTGATCCGCCGACCACCGATTCGGAGGAAGAATAATGGAGGGATTGGTAACTCGCTCCCTTGGTGGATTTTATAATGTTACCAGCGGCGGCGCGGTTTACGAAAGTAAGCCGCGCGGCCTTTTTCGCAAAGAAAAAACGGTCATCACCGTCGGTGACCTGGTCACCTTTACCCCGCAGGAAAACGATCTGGCCGTCATTGAAGAGCTGCACCCACGCAAAAACCTCTTTGTGCGCCCGCCCATTTCCAACCTCGATCGGCTCTTTATCGTCATTGCTGCGGCCGATCCTACGCCCGACACCTTCTTTGCCGATAAACTGACCGTCATGGCCCGCCACACCGATGTCCAGCCTATTCTGGTCATCAACAAGGCCGACCTGGCCGATCCCGCACCCCTGCAGCAGCTCTACAGCAAGGCCGGCTTTTCGGTGATCCTGGCCAACGGCCGCACCGGCCAAGGCACACAGGAGATATTAACCATGGCACAGGACGGCATCAGCGCCCTGGCCGGCTTTTCTGGCGTCGGTAAATCCAGCCTTCTCTCTCATCTGGTGCCGCAGGCGCTGGAAACGGGCGAGATCTCAAAAAAATTAGGACGAGGCCGCCACACCACCCGCCACGTCGAGCTTTTCCCGGTCGGCAACGGCTTTTTTGCCGACACGCCCGGCTTCTCCTCGCTGGAACTGGTCGAGCAATCCACCCTGCGTGTTCACGACCTGGCCGCCTGCTTCCCCGAATTTTCGCCCTATCTCGACGCCTGCCGCTTCACCAACTGCTCCCACCGCTCGGAAAAGGGCTGCGCCATCCGTGATGCCGTCGACCAAGGGCTCATCGCTCCTTCCCGCCACAGATCCTACTGTGATCTCTACGAACAATTAAAAGCCATCCCCGATTGGCAAAAATAAAGGACATCCTTTGAGGCACACTCCGTAAGGACGTGTGCCTCAATGATATCCGTTCCTTTTTGGAACGGGTGATATGCCTTCGGCATATTAAGGAACGGATATTATATCTCCTAAGAGATGTATCATTATCCTTGCCGAAAAAATTTGTTTTTTCGGTAGGTGAGTTTACCTTTCTCAAAGTATGTAACCCACTATGACACTTTCAAACTATGAAAGTGTCATTTTTGTATGAAAAAACGGAGACATCTTCTTTGCGAGGTGTCTCCGTTGATCTGTACCTTGATTTTATAAATGCTCTTCAAACGAGCGCACAAATATATTGGCTTTTTCTCTAAGCTCGGCGGTGTCTTACTCATCGTGACGGTCATAAGCGCCGAAGACAAAATAGCCTGCTTTTGCGGCATTGGTGACGTCGATTAAGTTATCGTCAAAAAACTTCATATCCAACTTGGTGAGCCCGAAATCCTCAACCGACCAGACCTTTTCAAAAAGGTGAAAAACGCCGTTATTGATAAGGCGGACAGGGGGTTTGCGGTGCGCACGAAGAGTCTCGTGTTCTCACCTTTTAGCATTTCAAGATATTCCTTCACACCCGACTTTAGCCTTATATTGTTGGTATATTCATAAACAAGCCGCTCACGCATTTTGTTTACCATATTCTCCACCGTATCGTTCACCCCTAAGGTGAGATAATGCTCGGCGGTTTTGGTATAGCCCAAAGGGGTTATAAATGTTATAAGTTCGCCGTCATAAGAAATGCCTGCCTCATCTGAAATGCTGAGCATTGCGGCCTCATATCCGGGCATCGAATCGATAAGCACGCCGTCAAGTCGAAAACGTAAATCATATTTCCTGCTCCTTTTTGCCCTTTGAAAGCTTTCTTATCACAACAAAAATTATGTGCAAAGCAAGACCTACGGCAATTGCAACAACAAGGTCAAAAATAACAGTGAGCGCAAAGGTTACGCAAAGTACCGCAATATCGCAGAAGCTCTTTTGCTTTATAATCTTAACAAACTTGCGCCACTCGCTCATATTGTACGCTACCATAAAGAGGATAGCGGCAATTGTAGGCATCGGGATAAGCGCGGCATAGGGCATAAGGAAGAGAAGCACCAGCAGTAGCACTATCGCATGCACCATGCCTGCAACGGGAGTCTTACCGCCGTTTTTGGCATTGGCAGAGGTTCTGGCTATCGCGCCCGTGGCAGGAATACCGCCGAAGAATACCGAAGCGATATTGCCAAATCCCTGAGCCACAAGCTCGGTGTTGGGGTTGTGCTTTGCATTCACCATGGTATCGGCAACCACGCAGGAAAGCAGGGATTCTATTGCCGCAAGGATAGCGATGGTAAAGGCGTTGGGGATAACTGCGATAATTTTCTGCAGGCTTATATCCATAGCGCCGAAGTCCATGTGGGGAAGGCCTGTGGGGATGGTGTAAAGATCACCGATTGTAAAAACATTATCACCAAGCACGGGGATAAATTTCACTGCAAGCGCGCTTACGATTACCGCTATCAAAGAGGGCGGCATGCGCTTTTCAAACTTGGGATAAAAGATAAGTATAATAAGGCTCACCGCACCCACTATAAGTGCCCAGGGGCTGAAGGTGGATACAAACTCGATATTGGCCTCCATCTTTTCGAGGGTTTCTATGGGTCTTATGCCCTTATCGTAGGTGATGCCTACAAAATCCTTTATCTGACCGAGCAATATGGTGACCGCAATACCGCCCGTAAAGCCGACAGTTATGGTGTGGGGCATATATTTTATCAATGTGCCAAGCTTACATACGCCTAAAATTATGAGGATAATACCTGCCATAACGGTGGCGAGGAAAAGACCATCCATCCCCTGAGTCGCAACAACACCTGCAACGATGGTGGCAAAGGCCGCTGTGGGGCCAGCTATCTGCACACGGCTGCCGCCGAGCAGAGATACAACAAAGCCTGCGGCAATGGCGGTATAAACACCGCAAGCAGGCTCAACGCCCGAAGCGAGCGCCAGCGCAATCGAAAGCGGCAGGGCAATTATTGCCACTATGATACCTGCGATAATATCGTTTAAAAGCTGTTTTTTGGTATAGCCTTTAATCGAATTCAAAAGCTCGGGCTTTAAATAAAACTCCTTCATATTATTCCCCCTTAAATTTTCGAACTTTATAATTATACCACCGATAAGTTTAAAGTCAAGAAAAATCCCCCTATAAGGGGGATTTCCGCATTATAAGCCTTCTTCTTTAAGTCCGTTTACAAGACCCACATAAAATTCTCTTACATCAAAGTCCTCGATATTCTCGCGGTTGAGGTCTATCATATCGCCGTGGGATATGCCTCTTTTGCCCGAAGGCTCAAGCAGGGTGAAGTTTTTTCGCCCCACTCAAAGGAATCAAGACTTACAAGACCGTCATTCCTGCTGCTGAAGTGCCGCGCTATATGATAGGGTAAATCAAGCAGAAACTTGCCCGAAGCACGAATACAGCTGAGGCGCACTTCCTTACGGAGTGCGCCTCTTTTGGATGTCCTTTTCTTTTTACAGTCTGGCTATGTGAACGATATCGGTGTTTTTGAGTCCCTTGAGTGATGCGGTAAAGACGGCCAGATCGCCCTGCTTGACCAGCCCCGTGTCCTTGGCCTTTCTTGCTGCCACTTGGAAGAGCGACTCAAGATCGTACTGCTCCTCGCAGAGGATGGGCCTCACACCCCAGGTCAGATTGAGCTGTCGGCAGACCTTGGGTTTCAGGCATGGCGCAATGACGGGACAGCCGGGACGATAGGAGGAGATCAGCCGGGCCGTATACCCCGAACGGGTAACGGTAACGATGGTGTCAACCTCCATCATAAAGGAAGCCAGGGTAGCACAGTTGGAAACGGCATTGGGGATATCCCGATGCAGTTCAAGCGAATTGTGCTGGAACCGCTGCTTATAGTCGATACTGTTTTCGGTGGCCTCGGCGATCTCAGCCATAGCCATCACGCTCTCGACCGGATAGTCACCGGCTGCGCTCTCTCCGGAGAGCATAATGCCGGTCGTGCCGTCGTAGACAGCGTTGGCAATATCCGATATCTCGGCACGAGTCGGCCGAGGATTATGCACCATGCTCTCGAGCATCTGGGTGGCAGTAATAACATGCTTACCGGTGCGGTAGCAGGTCTCAATGATCTTTTTCTGAATGCCGGGCAGCTCACTGTAGCGCACCTCAACACCCAGATCGCCTCGGGCGACCATGATGCCGTCGGACACCTCAATGATCTCCTGCAGATTGCTCACGCCACGGGTGTTTTCAATCTTGGAAATGATCTGAATGTTGCTGCCGCCGTTCTGATTGAGGAAGCGGCGCAGCTCCAGCACATCGTCGGCACGACGCACAAAGGAGGCGGCAATAAAATCGACATCCTGCTCAATGCCGAACAGAATATCGGCCCGATCTGTGTCGCTCATATATGGCATGTCAACATCGACATTGGGAATGTTCAGGCTCTTATGATTTTTCAAAACGCCGCCGTTGAGGGCACGGCCGGTCACCACGCCCGGCTCGACCTTGACCACATCAAAGGCGATCAAGCCGTCATCGACCAAGATCCGATTGCCGACCTGAACATTCTTGTCCAGATCCGGGAAGGTCAGACAGGCGCCTGTTTCGTCCCCGTCTTCCTCACCGCGGCGAAAGGCAAACAACTGCCCTTCCTTGATCTCAGCCTTACCCGTCTTAAAATCACGCAGACGGATCTCCGGTCCCTTGGTATCGAGCAAGATGGCGGTATGCAGCTTATGCTTGTCCCGCAACTCCTTTACCCGATCCATTCGTACCTTATGCTCGGCATGAGTGCCGTGGCTGAAATTGAAGCGGGCACAGTCCATGCCCGACAGCATCAACCGTTCCAGTACATTGTTTTTATCCACGGCCGGACCGAGGGTGCAAATAATTTTCGTCTTTCTCATGAGGGTTGCCTCTTTTGGTTTTTTGTATTATGTATAATTGTAACACAAAACCACTGGCAATACAAGAAAAACTACAAAATTAGTTTGGCCTTTTTGAGGGCAAATATCACCGTCGGGATCAGCAAAAGTTGAATGAGAATACCCGGCAAAGCCGTTACAAAAGATGCCGTCAACCAAATTGTCCAGCTATACTCGCCCGCACGGAAAATGAGGCTGTTGAGCAGGCCCATGGCCAGCCTTCCCGCCACCATAGCACCCACCAAGGATACCACAACGGCAAAGCGCATCTTCACCAAACGGATCAGCAGCCCCGCCACCAGTCCATAGACCGCCAGTTCCCCAATCATGCTCGGCAGCATAGCCACCGGCGGCATGCCGCTGATCAGACAGCCCAATACAGGCGTAAGCACGCCACAGGCCAGCCCCAACCACGGCCCGCAGATGAGCCCGGCCATTAGCACCGGAATGTGCATCGGGCAAAATACCTGCCCGGCATTGGGCACGCCGTGAAAGGCGACGGGCAACACCACACCCAGAGCTACGCACAGGGCAGCAAATACCAGTTTTTTTGTGTTAGACATAATAAAACCTCCAAAAAAAGCCACGAGGGCCTATTGTGGGCCTTCGTGGCTCTTGGATCGGCTTGTGCCGAAATTATATTTATATTATACCTTCTTTTTTCCTTTTTGTAAAGAGCAAAGTTCAGAAAGTGTGCAATTTTCGCAGTTTGGTTTTCTGGCGTTGCATACGGCCCGCCCGTGATAGATCAGTCGATGGCAAAACATCAGCCGCTCCTGCTTCGGGATCAGCGCCGACAGCTCTCGCTCGACCACCACCGGATCGTCGCTCCCCGTCAATCCAAAGCGGTTAGCCAGACGGATACAGTGGGTGTCGGCCACGATGCCCTGATCGTTATAGACCACGCCCAGCACCAGATTGGCCGTTTTCCGTCCCACACCCGGCAACTGAAGCAGCTTTTCCATCGAATTTGGCACAATTCCGTCGAATTTTTCGCACAAAACACGCCCCAAACCGATCAAATTTTTGGCTTTATTCTTATAAAATCCGCAGGAACGAATGATATTTTCGATATCCTTCACATCGGCATCCCGATAATCCTCGGCCGTTTTATATTTAGCGAACAGCTCCTTGGTCACGATATTGACCCGCTCATCGGTACATTGCGCCGAAAGGCAGGTGGCCGCCACCAATTCCAGCTCATTGCTGAAATCGAGCGAGCACTTGGCATCGGGATACAACCCCGCCAGCCGTATGATCAGTTCCTTGGCTTTTTGTTTTTTAGTCATGTTTGATCTTGTCCCAATAGGCCTTGGTAGCCTGTTCCAATTTATTATCCCCGTACTCGTAATAGACGGTATCCTTTAATTTATCGGGCAGATACTGCTGCTTGACCCAATTATTTTTGTGGCCGTGCGGGTAGACATAGGTCTGTCCATGCCCCAGTTTTTTGGCGCCCTCGTAGTGGGCGTCCTGAATATTACTCGGCACATCCGAATAGTTGCCGGCCGCTACATCGGCCATGGCGGCATCAATGGCGCAAATGCCCGAATTGGACTTGGGCGCCGTGGCTACCATAATAACGGCATCGGCCAGCGGAATGCGAGCCTCAGGCAGTCCTAACTGCAAGGCGCTGTCGACCGCCGCCTTGCAATAGATGAGGGCATTGGGATAGGCCAAACCTACATCCTCGGCCGCCGTCACCAAAAGCCTGCGGCAGACCGAGGCCAGATCACCGGCCGAAAGCAGCCGTGCCAAATAGTGAATCGCCGCATTCTCGTCCGAGCCACGCAGACTCTTTTGAAAGGCCGAGAGCAGGTCGTAATGATAGTCGCTGTCACGGTCGTATTTGACGGCGCTCCCCTGCGCCGCCTGCCGTGCCATCTCCATATCAATGAATATCTTTTTCTGTCCGGGCTTGGCCAGGCAGAGCAGTTCAACGGCGTTGATGGCTTTTCTGACATCCCCCGCACAAGAGGCGCAGACATAGTCAAAAGCCTCCTGCTCAAACTCCACCGTGAAATCCCGCTCCTTGGCCAGCGTCGCCACCGCACGGCGCACCGCCTTGGCGATCTCCTCCCGAGACACCGGCTGAAATTCAAAAACGGTACAGCGGGACAGCAGGGCATTATAAACGTAAAAATAGGGGTTCTCGGTCGTCGAGGCGATAAGCGTGATCTTACCGTTTTCCACAAACTCCAGCAGCGATTGCTGCTGTTTTTTGTTAAAATACTGGATCTCATCGAGATAGAGCAGGATGCCGCCGGGGGCGAGCATGGTGTCGATCTCCTCAATGACGGCCTTGACATCCGAGAGCGAGGCATTGGTGGCATTGAGCCGATGTAAGCGCTTGCCGGAGGCGGCGGCCAAAATATTAGCCGTCGTCGTTTTTCCCGTGCCCGAAGGCCCGTAGAAGATCATATTGGGCAGATCGCCCGATTCGGCGATCTTGCGCAGCAGCTTGCCCTCGCCCAAAATATGACGCTGTCCGTAGACCTCGTCGAGATTGGCGGGGCGCAGCCGATCGGCAAGCGGTGTAGCCATCGTCTTCTCCTTAATAGAGGGGGTATTTATCGGTCAGCTTGGTGACCTCGGCACGGATATAGTCGGCCTGATTCTCAAAATCGGTAGCGGCCAGCCAAATAAGCTTGGCGATGATGCGGAAATCGTCCTCTTTCAGGCCACGGGTGGTGGCAGCAGCCGTGCCGACACGGATACCCGAGGTGATGAAGGGCGACTGGGTATCAAAGGGAACGGAATTCTTATTGACAGTAATAAAGACTTCGTCCAAACGCTTTTCCAGATCCTTGCCGGTCACGCCGATGTTGCGCAGGTCGATGAGCACCAGATGATTGTCGGTGCCGCCCGAAACCAGGTTAAAGCCGAGCTTGAGCATTTCATCGGCCATGGCGGCGCAGTTTTTCACGATCTGCTGAGCATAGGCCTTAAACTCAGGCTTGAGCGCCTCACCAAAGGCCACGCCCTTGGCGGCGATAACGTGCATGAGCGGACCGCCCTGGGTACCGGGGAAGATGGCCTTGTCGATAGCCTTGGCCAGTTCCTGCTTGCACAGGATCATACCGCCGCGCGGGCCACGCAGGGTCTTATGGGTGGTGGTGGTCACCACGTCAGCATAGGGCACCGGCGAAGGATGCACACCGGCGGCCACCAGGCCGGCAATGTGCGCCATATCAACCATGTGATAAGCGCCGACCTTCTTGGCAATGTTATAAATTCTCTCAAAATCAATGACGCGCGGATAGGCCGAAGCGCCCGAGATGATCATCTTAGGCTTGCACTCCATGGCAATGCGCTCCATCTCGTCATAGTCGATGCGGCCGGTCGCCTCATCCACGCCGTAGGGCACGATGTTATACTGCAGGCCCGAGAAATTGACGGGTGAGCCATGGGTCAAGTGACCGCCGTGGGCCAGGTTCATACCCATGACCGTATCGCCCGGCTTGCACAGGGCCACATAGACGGCATGGTTGGCCTGAGCGCCCGAATGGGGCTGAACATTGGCATGCTCAGCGCCGAAAAGTTCACAGGCACGGTCACGTGCGATATTTTCACAGACATCGACACACTGGCAGCCACCGTAGTAACGGTGGGCGGGATAGCCTTCCGCATATTTATTGGTCAGCGGCGAGCCCATAGCCGCCATCACGGCAGGCGATACAAAGTTCTCGCTGGCGATCAGTTCGATGTTGCGGCGCTGACGGGCCAGCTCGTCCTGCATGGCTGCGGCCATCGCCGGATCATACTGTGCGATAAATTCCAAATTCTTTTCCATTTTTATTCCATCCTTTCTTTTGCTACTGCTATTATAAACCATCAAAATCGCATCGTCAAGGAGATGCGGTTTTTCTTTTCATCCACGCCCAGCACCTTGACCTTGACCACATCGCCCACCTTGAGTACCTCTAATGGGTGCTTGATAAACTTATTGGTGATCTGGGAAATGTGCACCAGACCGTCCTGATGAACGCCGATATCGACAAATGCACCAAAGTCAACACAGTTACGCACCGTGCCGGTCAGTTCCATCCCCTCTTTGAGATCCTTCATCTCCAGCACATCGCTGCGCAAGATGGGCGCCGGCAGATCCTCACGTGGATCACGGCCGGGCTTGACCAACTCGTCAATGATATCCCGCAGCGTCGGCTCACCGATACCGATCTCCTTGGCTAAGGCCGGGATGCCCTTAGCCTGGGCACGCTCCTTAAGATCGGACAGCGCACTCTTTTTCAGGTCGGCCTTTTGATAGCCGCACACCGTCAGCAGAGCCTGCGCCGCCGCATAGCTTTCGGGGTGGACAAAGGTATGATCGAGCAGGTTTTCACTCTCGGGGACTTGCAAGAAACCGGCCGCCTGTTCATAGACCTTTTTGCCTAATTTCGGCACCTTTAAGAGCGATTTTCTATCCTTAAATTCGCCGTTTTCCTCTCGGTAGGCCACAATATTCTTAGCCACCGCCCCATTGACGCCCGCCACTCTGGAGAGCAGTGGTGCCGAGGCGGTATTGAGGTCAACACCCACCGCATTGACGCAGTCGACCACCACGCCGGTCAGCGTTTCGCCCAGTTTGTTCTGCGGCATATCGTGCTGATACTGGCCAACGCCGATGGCCTTGGGCTCGATCTTGACCAGTTCCGCCAGCGGATCCTGCAACCGCCGTGCGATGGATACGGCGCTGCGCTGGGTCACATCAAAATCGGGGAACTCTTCCGCACCCAGCTTGCTGGCCGAATAGACCGAGGCGCCCGCCTCGTTGACAATGACATAATGAACATTCAAGTTGTTATTCTTGATCATATCGGCCACAAACTGCTCGCTCTCACGGGAGGCGGTGCCGTTGCCGATGGAGATGACACCAACGCCGTATTTCTTGATCAGCGCCAGCAATTTTTTCTCGGCCTCTTCTACTCGCTTTTGGGGTGGTGTGGGATAGACGACGGCGGTGTCCAGCACGGCGCCCGTGGCATCGACCACAGCGATCTTGCAACCGGTGCGGTAGGCCGGGTCAAGCCCCATCACCGTCATGCCCTTGATGGGCGGCTGCATGAGCAGACTCTTAAGATTTTCGCCAAAGACACGGATCGCCCCATCGGCCGCCCGCTCGGTCAGGGTCGAGCGGATCTCACGCTCGATGGAAGGGAAGATCAGACGGCTGTAAGCATCCTGCGCTGCCGCCTTGACCAGCGCACCGCAGGCATTGTTCTGTTTGACAAAGGCATCCAGCAATATCTTCATGGCCCGCTGCTCATCCAGCACCAGCGACACCTTGAGGAATTCTTCCTTTTCGCCACGGTCGAGCGCCAGCACCCGATGCCCGGCCATACGCTTGACCGGCTCGGAAAACTCATAGTACATCCGATAGGTACTGTCCTCCTCCTTGGCGGCGCAGGATTCGATCACGCCCTCGCTCAGCGCCAGGGCACGAAGCAGCGCACGGGTCTGCGGCGTATCCGAGATCATCTCGGCCATAATATCATTCGCACCCGCCAACGCATCCTCAACACTCGTCACCTGCTCATTGAGATAAGCCGCCGCCTCAGTCGTCGGGTCGGCCTCGCCCTGCTCCCAAATGAGCATGGCCAACGGCTCGAGCCCCTTTTCCTTAGCCACACCGGCACGGGTGCGGCGCTTGGGACGGAAGGGACGGTAGATATCCTCCAGTTCCGACAATATCTTGGCATGATGCAGCATGGCCTCGATCTCCTCGGTCAGTTTGCCCTGCTCCTCAATAGCGGCACGGATCTCTTCACGGCGCTTTTCAAAGGAGCGCAGATACCCCAGCCGCTGCTCAAATTGGCGCAGCACCTCGTCATCCATCCCGCCCGTCACCTCTTTGCGATAACGGGAAATGAAGGGCACGGTATTGCCCTCATCCAAAAGTCCGGCCGCCGCCTCGACCTGGGACAGCGTCAGCGACAGTTCTTTACTTAACGTCTCAAAAATATTCATCTTCTTTTCTCCTTAGCAAAGGCAAACACTTTCAGTATCAGATAGGTGATCGGCAATCCGATCACGGCCGCCGCCCCGTATGCAATATAAGTATGCCATCCAAGCCTTTCCACCACCACAAAAACGATCCCTTGCTGGATCAGGTAATTGGGAATATAGGATATGGCATATTTCCCCAGCCGCAGCAGCGTCGGCTTCTCCCGGAAGGTCAAACGACAATTGAGGAAAAAGCCGATGAGGAGCGATGCGGCATAGCCAATGGCATAGGCCAAATTAGCGTCCAGCACCAGCGAAGACAGCACACTGATCCACCAAGTATTGAGGGTGTTGACCGCACCGATGCCGATAAAGATCAAAAAGCCCTTATCCTTTAATTTCTCGAACATATTCCTCTCTCCGCAACCGTAATATATCTCATTATATCATAAAAACCTCCCAAGCGGGAGGCTTTTATCTTATAAAGTTAAAATGCTGTCGATAAATTCTTTGATGCGCGGATCGCTGGGATGCTCGAAGATCTCCTCGGGCGTACCCATGCCCACCACACCCGAATCGGCCATAAACAGGATCTTGTCGGCCACCTCACGGGCAAAGCCCATTTCGTGGGTGACGACGACCATGGTCATGCGCTGCTCATGCAGCTGGCGCATAACGCTCAGCACCTCGGCCGTCAACTGCGGGTCGAGCGCTGAGGTCGGCTCGTCAAACAGTAAAATTTCAGGGTCACGCATCAGCGCACGGGCATTGGCCACTCGCTGGGCCTGCCCGCCTGACAGTTCAGAAGGTTTGGCATCGGCCTTGTCGGCCAGTCCCACCATGTCCAGCAGTTCCATCGCCCGAACCTTGGCCTGCTCACGGTCTTCCTTGTTGACGGTGACGGGCGAGGCGATCAGGTTGCCCAGCACGCTCATGTGCGGAAACAGATTAAAGTTCTGAAATACCATACCCATGCAGGCGCAGACCTGACGGGATCGGCGCTCCTTGCCGTATTTGCCGTCGGTCAACAGCGCCTGATCCTTGATCAGTACCGTACCGCCGTCAGCCTTTTCCAGGTCGATCAGGCAACGCAGCATGGTCGACTTTCCGGCACCCGACGGGCCGATGATGGCCACCGTTTCGCCCTCTTCGACCGAAAAACTCACATCCCGCAGAACGCACAGATCCCCGAAATGCTTGGATAACTGTTCTACTTGTATCATCTTCACGGCGCTCACCTCAATACCGATATTTCTTTTCCAGCCACTTGAACAGCCGTGTCAGCACCGTATTCATCAGCAAATAAAACACGGCTGCCACCGCATAGGCCGTAGCATCGACCTCACGGTTGACGGCGCTCTTGGCGAAATACAGAATCTCAGTCACGCCGATGGCGGTGACCAGCGCCGTATCCTTGACCAGCGTGATGCACTCATTGCTCACGCTCGGCAGGGTCACCCGCAACATCTGCGGAATGACGATCTTGAGCTGGGTCTGCCAGGTCGAAAAGCCCAGCACCCGTGCCGCCTCATACTGCCCCTTATCGATCGAGAGCAATCCGCCACGGAAGATCTCGCAGAAATAGGCGGTATAGTTAAGCACAAAGGCCACACAGGCCGCCGGGAATCGGTCGAGCACCAGATACTGCCCGATGTAGGGAATAAAAGGCAGCCCGTAATAGATGAAAAACAGTTGCAGCAAAAGCGGCGTGCCCCGCAACAGCCACACATAAACACCCGTCACGCCCCGCACCACCGCAAAGCGGCTGCGCCGCAGATAGCTCATGGCAAATCCCAACGGCAACGACAGGAGCGCCGTGATAAAAAACAGACCCAGCGTATATTTTACGCCGCCGGCCAACGATTGACACAATTCTAACATGGATATACACCAATACTGCCCGCCGAATGTGGCGGGCAGTACCCTTTTCCTTGGTTTATTCGGTCTCGATCAGATAACGGCCGACGATCTCGTCAACCACCATCGCATCCACACGACCGGCCTTGAGATCCAGATAGCAGGTCACATTGTCTTCATACTCGATGACCTCGCCCACCTTCTCGTAGACGGCATTGCCCTGCAGCGCCTCGAGAGCCGAGGAGCCCTTCTGCAGCCCCACCTTCTTGCCCTCCAGTCCGGCAACCGTTGTGATAGCCGAGCCTTCCGGCACGATAACGATCTGGGCATTGGCTACATAGGCCTTAGGGATAAACATGGCCTCGACACGCTCATCGGTAATGGTCATGCCGTTCCAGATGCAGTCGATCTTGCCGCCGTCCAGTTCCATTTCCTTGGAATCCCAGTTGATGGGCTGTTTGACCAGGGTCACGCCCATTCTCTTGCAGACCTCTTCGGCCAGGTCGATATCAAAGCCGACGATCTCATTGTTTTCATCGGTAAATCCCATTGGCGGGAAGGAGGCATCCAGGCCAAGCACCAGCTTGCCGGCATCCTTGACCTTCTGCAGCGACTGGTCGCCGCCGGGAGCGGTCGTATCCTCAATATAAGTATCATTCTTCACCAAAATATTTTTGCCAAACCATTTTTCGCTGATCTGTGCGGCCGTGCCGTCCTCGATCATGTCATCCAGGGCATCGTACACCGCCATGCCCAGCGCAATATCGTTCTTGCGGAAACCGATACCGTATTCCTCGGCCTGCAGCTTATCCTCCAGTACCACATAGGTCTTCTCGGTCGAGGCCGTCGTGCCGCCACAACCAACCACGGCCAGCAGCATGAGCGCCGCCAAAATCATCGCCAGGATCTTTTTCATCTTCGTTTCTCCTTTTTTTCTTTGAGATGCTATCATTATATGCTTTATTGTGATAAAGCGCTACCATGAAAACAGAATAGAATCCTGCAATTTTCCTTGATTTTCCTTGATTTCCTTTTACTTTCGCCCATTTACATAGAATTGCTGAATTTTTCAGCCATATGGACCAAAACTAAAAGCGGAGGTGACGAAAGTGAGTCCAAAAGAACTTCTTTATATCGAAGACGCATTGGGCCGCATCCAGTTTTTGCGGCAGAAATGCACCGAATATCAGTCTCAAATAACCAACGAACAATTACGAGGCCTGCTCACCCGCATTGAAAATGAGCAGTGCTCCCTGTTCAATCAGTTTTACGGACAGTTGTAAGGAGGTAGCCATGAAGGATCAATTCATGATGGAGGACGTGCTGACCACCCTCAAAGCCCAGATCGACCTGTTTTCGCACGGCACCGTCGAATCGACCGCTCCCGGCGTGCACAACACATTCCACGATGCGCTGTGCAAGGCTACACAGCAGCAGAATGAGGTTTACAATGCCATGGCGGCGATGGGCTGGTATCCGTCGACCCAGGCTGAGCAACAGCAGATCGACCAGGTCAAGCAAAAATACGCTATGCCCTGCTAAATCTGCAAAAAAAGAGGAGTCTTTCGACTCCTCTTTTCTTATGCAATTTAGGGAAAGTCCCGTTCCAGTTGTCGTAGCAGTTGCGATGTATCCGCTTCATACCACTCCCCATTATAACGAACCATATTCCCGTTAACGATCAGTTTTACTTCCACGGTCTCATACTCGGTGTCGCTATGCCAGATAGTATAATCGGTCACGACTTCATACAGATTGGCATCCATCGAACCCTCTTTGTTGGTTCTGTTTAATGGCAAATTGCGAAGTGCCGATTGATAAACGGCGCAACGGTCGCCCCGCTCAAAATTCAGATAGAGCTTAGTCTGTCCCGCATGGCGCAGGGTGTAGCTCCTAGCCTGTTCGGGCAGTTTGAAAAGTTCCTCGCCCGTCAGCTCATACTCCGTTGTATCCACACATCCACACAAACCAAATAACAAAATCAGCAACATACTGATTGCCAATATCCGTTTCATGCGCCACCCCTTTCCTTTTCTTATGCCACATCGGCAAAGTCGCGCTCTAACTGTCGAAGCAACCGGGCCGTGTTGGCTTCATACCACTGATCGTCATATAAAACCAAATCATCTTTGATAATGATCCGTATATACTTCGTGTCCAGTATTTTATTCGTATATTCTTCGCGAATGGTAACGGAAAAACTAATCTCATAAATGCTGCGATCTAATTCACTTTTTCGGCTTGTTGGCGTAAGTGCTAAACTTTTTAATAATCGGTTGTATGTCGCTAATTTTGCTCCGTCATTCGCCCGTCCGTCGGGCGAATTTATATAGGCATATCCAAGCCCATTATGCCGAAGTTCAATGTGATTCAATTGATCCGGAAGGTAGAACAGCTCCGTACCCGATATATAGTCTTCTCCGCAACTGCTTAAACTAACAAGCACAACCAGAAGCATACATATTGAAATTGCTTTTTTCATACCGATCTCCCATTACCGCAATAAATCAAAAGGGCATAAACCGTACTCTCTCGATCGGTTTATGCCCGTTTGCTAACGATCAGCAGGTGATACCTCTTATTTCTGCACACAGGAGAGGAATTCGCCGTAGGGGATAACCCAATCCCGAACCGAACTTTTCTCATCTTCTCCACTCTCCTTTCTGCTTTCTCTATTTTAACTATACCAGCATTTGTCAATATTGTCAAGTAATTTAACAATGTTTTGTTGATTTTGGTAAAATTTATGGTATAATGGACGCAAGAACAACAAGGAGGGACCGACATGATCCGCATCGACAACATAACCAAGCAATACCAAAGCAAGCACAACACCGTAACCGCCATCCACGATCTGTCCCTCTCGATCGGGGAACGAGGCCTGGTTTTCCTGGTCGGCCGTTCCGGCTGCGGCAAAACCACCCTGCTCAATCTCATCGGCGGCATGGACGAGGTCACCTCGGGTGAGATCACGGTAGCTGGCCGGCCGCTAAGCCGCTTTCAACCAAAGGACTATGACGCCTACCGCAACACCTTTGTCGGCTTTGTCTTTCAAGATTTTAACCTCATTGAGGAGTTAACGGTAGCCGAAAATATCGGCTTTGCCCTCGAACTTCAAAGCAAAAAACCAAGTGCCGCCGAAATTGAAGCGGTGCTGGCCCAGGTCGAAATGGAGGGGTTGGGCGACCGCTATCCTAAAGAGCTGTCGGGCGGACAGAAGCAGCGCATCGCTATCGCCCGAGCCCTGATCAAAAAGCCCCGCCTTCTGCTGGCCGATGAGCCGACCGGCGCACTGGACGAAACGACGGGACGGCAGATCTTAGAGCTGCTCAAAAAGCTATCTCATGATACCCTGGTGCTCATCGTATCCCACGACCGGGAGTTTGCCGCTCAGTACGGCGACCGCATCATCGAACTGGCCGACGGCAAGCTGATCTCCGATACCGGCGACACCGAAGCCGAAGAGTCGGTTTCGGCTCCAACCGTCAAGAGCCGCCTGTCCTTTGCCACCTGCCTAAAACTGGCCTGGCGCTATCTGAAAAGCCGCAAGCTGCGAGTGGCCGTGGTGGCCCTGCTCTCGGTGGCCGCCCTGCTCATGGTCAGCGTGACCGACCTGATCTCGGCCTACGATAAGCAGACGGCCATCATCTCCTCCCTCTATGAAAACCAGACCCCCTATGTCACCCTGCTAAAAGAAAAGAATATCCATGATGCCTGGTACGGCGACGGCTTTCAACTCACCGATGCCGACATTCAATCTCTCGCGCAAAGAACCGATACTGTCGTTAAGGGCGTGTATACGCCGCCCTTCGCCGATTTAGACCTTTCCCAAAACTACGGCAGCACCCTCGTCATGAACGAGCATTACGGCGAGTATGTACCCGCCCTCTCCGGCTTTGTCGAGTTTTCTGAGCAGGACATGACCGATTTCGGCTTTACCCTCATGGCCGGACATCTGCCCGAAAAGGAATATGAACTGGTCGTGTCCGACTATGTCTATCAGTCCTTCCTACACGCCGGCTACCGCAGTTTTACCGGCCCCCATACCACCGTCAAGGATATCAGCCAACCCAATCAACCGATCATTGCCGACCTCACCTGGGAGGAATACCTGGCCGATCCCGAACAGTACGCCGGCAACCCCAATTACATGATGGGCACAAAACTTGACTCTTCCTCCACCACCATGACCATTGCCTCCGTAAACGCCCCCGAGGATCTGCTCGGCAAGACCGTTTTTATCGATTATCGCAACTACACCATTACCGGCATTATCGACACCGGCTTTGACGAGAGCCGCTATACCGACCTGACGGCGGCCGACTTTGATTCCCTTCGTGCCAATGTGTTGGAGTATGAGCGGCAATACGGGCTGGCCTGCGCTGCCTTTGTCGCCCCCGGCATGATCGCCACCCTCGAGGGTTATCATCCCAGTGTCGTCACCGTTCCGGGGTTGACCTTCACCTGCGAAAACGAATATATCATCCAGCAGACCAGTACCATTGGGCGCTTTTCCTCGGTTGACTTGGATAGACTTCAAGTTTCCTGGCTGGGTGACAAATTGGTCGTTACCGATACCAATGAAATCATTGATATTAAGGGCGAAGCCCATACCGACATCAAGGAAAACGAAATTATCGTCTGCATGTCCCACACCTATCGGGACGAATACCATTCCGCCTCGCCCGACCAGCGGTTTGTACAGTTGAATATGACCGCCACCTATGCCGACAAGCATACCCGCATCCTTGGTTCCGGCTACACTCAAATCGGGAGGATCAACGAACAAGGTCCACTTAAAAATTACCTCTATCCCATCGGCTCCTTTATTTTGGTGTCTGATGATCTGTTTGATGATCTGACCGAGGGGCGCGAAGGCCGCTATGCCTACGCCGTGTCGGCTCTACCTCAAGAGCGTGCCGACATTGCCGCCTTTGCTACGACCACGGCAGCCGACAACAGCGGCATCCGCTACTCCCTGCAAAGCGGTGTGACCTATGAGATCGCCGCCCTCGACGAGGTCTTTCTCTCCCTGGCTAACATCTTCCGCTATATCGGTATCGGTCTTGCCCTGTTCGCCTTTGCCATGCTTTGGCATTTCACCGGCGACGGCATCCATCGGCGCCGCCGTCCCATCGGCATCATGCGTGCCATGGGCGCAGGCGGCTGGGACGTGGGCGGTATCTTCTTCACCGAAAGCCTGATGCTGGCTCTGTTCTCGGCGACAATAGCCTGTCTGTTGCTGACCGTCACGGCAGGCATCGGCAACTGGCTGATCAAGCAGGAGTTCGGTATCCTGACCTCGCTGCTGAGTGTTGACATTCGCCAGATCGGCATCATCGCCCTTCTGTCCTTGGCCGTATCAGCCCTGGCCAGCCTCATTCCCATTGCCCATTTGGCCACCAAAAAGCCCATTGATGTCATACGCGGCTAAAGCAGTTATCGGTTATCAGTTATTGGTTATCAGTTAAAAAAGTTGATGCCAATCTTGGCATCAACTTTTTTCTTTTAGGGTCTTTAGGGCGGCTATCATCATTCGCAAAAGGGATTGGCAGGTGTTTCGCATGGATTCATATGTGTCTTTGGAAATCGAGTTTGTTTCATATAAAAGTTCCAGCCAATACTCTGTTTCATAACATTCTTTTTGTGCAATTTGCAGTTTGGATATAAAATCTTTTGTCCCCTGCGCATAACGAGCCTCATGCAGGTTTGCTCCAATGGAGGTGCCGGATCGAAGAAACTGATCGACCAACGCATATTCCACCCGTCGCTCCCGCATTTCACGACACAGAAAAACAACTCGTTTAGCAAATCCTTTCGCTGTATCTCTTAGCACACTGTCCGCCACGCAAATTCTCTCCCTCTATCTCTAACCGATAACTCAGCCTGCTGTCGGTTGGGTTTTGACCAATACGGCGCTGACGACCAGGCGGTCGGCGTCGGTGGTACAGGTCGAAAGGGTGATGATGGTATCCTCCTCGGTCACCTCGACTCCGAAATCCTTAAGCGATTTGGCCTTCATCTCGTTGACCAGCGCAGTAAATTCTCCGTTTTGATAGAAGTTGGTCTGAATATAATAGAAATCGACCGATGTGGTATAGACGGCAAAGACCCGCCACTCCGAGGTTTCGGTAGGGGTAGTCAGATGGATGGTGTGATAGGCGGGATTGTTGAGCCACCAACTGCGTCGGCAATACTCCAAGGAGCCGAACATCGACATATCACGGCGGCCATGCCCATAGATGATGAGATTTTTGTTGGCCCTTAGATCATTAAAATTGCAACGGTAATCGCCATAGATCCAGCCGGCCTTGGTCCCTCTGCGATAAAAATCCCGATTGAGATAATAGTCATTGTTGTCGGTCTGCACCACCGGATAATTGACGTTGGTGCCCGACACCCGCAACCAGCCGACCGTGTCGGCGTTCTGCTGTTTGAGTTGCTCTAAACTTAGGTCGGATAACAGGACCGGTTTTTCTTCCTCAACCGGCGGAAGCACAGCTACTCCCTCTACAATGACCGTGCTTTCGCTGACCCCTGCCATGCTCTGCAGTTCATGTGTCAGTTGACTGGTCTTATAATTTTCATACAGCCATTGTCCCAAAAAGAAGGCCGAAACCAGGAAGACCAGAATGCACACACCGATGATGACATCATACATCCATGTGCCCTTTTTCCTCTTTTGGGGTTGCTCCTGTATCTCTTGTTTTGTTTCTTCATTCATGACACTCACTCCAACATGATGGCACGAACGGCATCAATATGCTCCTGCTTGACACCGATATCCATCAAATAGGCTTCACAGTTTTCGGCAACGCTGCCCTTCCCGTACGCAAGAATACGGTCCATATAATCATTTTTGACCGCACCTAGAGCGCGTCCCTCGCCGATATCACCGTAATTGGAAAACAGATAATCCCAATACAGATCGGTTTCAGCCACACCTAACAAGGCGTTGATCAAGAAGACGACATAGCCGGTGCGGTCGGTACCGATAGCACAATGGATAACCATCGGATAATTATTTTCATCGGCCAGCACCTCAAAGACCTTGACTGCCATTTCTTGGTTGTTATAAAAATACGGTCTTTGTCCTGTCATGGGACACTGAATATAGTTGATGCCCTCGATCACGCTTTGGAACACCAAACCCTGAGCCTCTTCACGCAGATCCAGCTCAGTCATAATTCCCAGTTCCTTCATGACCGCCACACCGTTTTCGGTGATCATCGTTTTACTTTCGCCGGAGCGCGCCCATTGGCCCGACCGATAAAGCAGTCCCTGCTTAACCCGGCCGCCATCCTCCGTTTTCCATCCACCGACATCCCGCATGTTGGTAACGCCGGGACAATAAATGTTGCGAGGCAAACAATCGGCCGTGCTAAAGGTAGCCACCGAACTGGTCGTTTCATCGGCTGTGACCGTCCAATAATAAGTGGTGGCCGCCTTGAGATTAAACATGTTCAAATCCTCGGTAATGCTCGTATATTCCTTGGCATTGCTCATGTCCGACGATTCAGAGATGCGCACCGTATATTCACTGGCTGCAATATCGCTCTGCCAGCTGAGTTTGATGCTTTTGGGCTGAGACAATTCTCTCTCGCCCTTGCCCGAAGGGAACAAATAATTCCCGTCCAGATACTCCTGCTGGACATCGGTATGAAAATCGACCACACCAAGCTCGGCCGGTCGTATCGGCTCCTGAGGCTGCAACGACTCCGAAACACTCGGCGCACAGGCAACCACCGACAGCAACAAAACTACAGTTAAAACAATACTGACAACCCGTTTCATAACAACCATCCTTATTTCAGTACCTTCGTAAAGACCAGAATGGACAGTACGATGCCGGCCGTTACATAGACCTCGGCCAGATAGCCAGCCAGCCCAAACAGCCACCCAATCAAGGGGATCTGCGCCAAGATCCCTATGATGATACCGGATACCACACCGGCCACAATGTAGAGGATCAGCGCCTTGATAAATGAATCCTTCTCGGTACACTTGAAGGAAAAGGGAAATACCTTGTTAAGAAAATCCATACTCATTCTCCTTTATCTTTTTTTCATTATACCATCATTCACACAAAATGCCAATATCTTTTTATGGCACATATTCAACAAATATTAACAAATTGTGACAAATCTATTGCAAATGCGCACCGTTGGTGATATAATGGCAATAAAATAAAAGGAGGTCACTACCATGTTTTGTCAACATTGCGGCCAACAAGTCGCTGACGGCGCAGCCTTTTGCACCGCCTGCGGAAAGAGCCTAACTGCGGCGCCCACCCCCTCCCCTGTTGTTGATTTCCAAGCGCAGAAAAACGCCGTTCGTCAAAGCGAGATCGGCACTCTTACCCAAGCCCTACAGTATTTTTCACAAAAGAAAACTGAATTCACCGAATATGACTATGTATGCGAACTAGTCAACCACTATGCTCAGGGCGCAAAAGGCTCCCTGCTGGTATGGGGTTGCATCATCGCCACCGCCGGTCTGCTCACCATGATGGCCGGGCCTGAAGCTATGCTCGGCTCCTTGATCGGCTTTATCGTTCCCGGCGCCGCCATGATCTTCGGCGGCATCATGATGAAGGTGAAAAACCGCAAAAACTATCGTTATTTCCAGAATGAATACGCCCGTCTTTCCCAGGAACTGTATGACCACTATGTCAACTATCCTAACTGCCCGGTCGGCCCCGAATATGCCAACCCTGAGATCCTCGAGATCATCCTGGGCGTGCTTCAGTCGGGCCGTGCCGACACCATCAAAGAAGCCATCAACCTGCTCATTGACGATGCCGAGCGCAGCGAAATGAGCGAATACCTGGACATGATCGAGCAAAATACCGCCGCCATCAACGCTCAGACCCGTGTGGCCGCTGTCTTCGCCGCCGCCAACTTCTTCAAATAATAACCCCTACATATCAAAATCCCCACCGATCACTCGGTGGGGATTTCTTTTATGAAATATTCTTATTTCATTTCCTTTATAGCAGCCTGAGCGGCAGCCAAGCGAGCGATGGGCACACGGAAGGGCGAGCAAGAAACGTAGTCCAGGCCGATTCTGTGGCAGAATTCGACGGATACGGGGTCGCCGCCGTGCTCACCGCAGATACCGCAGTGGATGGCGGGACGGGTAGCCTTGCCCTTGGCAACAGCCATCTCCATGAGCTGGCCGACGCCGTTCTGGTCAAGTTTGGCGAACGGATCGTTCTCATAGATCTTGCTGTCATAGTAGGCGCTCAGGAACTTGCCGGCGTCGTCACGGGAGAAGCCGAAGGTCATCTGGGTCAGGTCGTTAGTACCGAAGCAGAAGAACTCAGCCTCCTTGGCGATCTCGTCAGCAGTCAGGCAGGCACGGGGGATCTCCATCATGGTACCGACTTCGTACTTCAGATCAGAACCGGCAGCGGCGATCTCAGCATCAGCGGTAGCCACAACGACATCCTTAACGAACTTCATTTCCTTAACTTCGCCGGTCAGCGGGATCATGATCTCGGGAACGAGGTTCCAATCGGGATGAGCCTTCTTGACATTGATGGCAGCACGGATAACAGCGCTGGTCTGCATCTTGGCGATCTCAGGATAGGTGACGGCCAGACGGCAGCCACGGTGACCCATCATGGGGTTAAACTCATGCAGAGAGGTGATGATATTCTTGATGTCCTCAACCGACTTGTTCTGAGCAGCAGCCAGAGCAGCAATGTCAGCCTCTTCGGTGGGAACGAACTCATGCAGAGGCGGATCGAGGAAACGGATGCAAACCGGGTTACCTTCCAGAGCCTCGTACAGCTTCTCAAAGTCGCCCTGCTGATAAGGCAGGATCTTCTCGAGAGCGACCTCACGTTCTTCTACGGTGTCGGCGCAGATCATCTCACGGAAAGCAGCGATACGCTCGGCCTCGAAGAACATATGCTCGGTACGGCACAGACCGATACCCTCAGCGCCCAGTTCGCGAGCCTTCTTGGCGTCGGCGGGGGTGTCGGCGTTGGTGCGGACCTTCAGGGTGCGGAACTCATCGGCCCAAGCCATGATGCGGCCGGACTCGCCGGCGGTCTCAGCGTCAACGGTGGGGATGGCGCCGTCATAGATGTTACCGGTGGAGCCGTCCAGGCTCAGCCAGTCGCCTTCCTTGTAGGTCTTGCCGGACAGAGTGAACTGCTTGTTCTCCTCGTCCATGTTGATGGCGGAGCAGCCGGACACGCAGCAGGTACCCATACCACGGGCCACAACGGCGGCGTGGGAGGTCATACCGCCACGGACGGTCAGGATGCCCTGAGAAGCCTTCATACCGGTGATATCCTCGGGAGAGGTCTCCAGACGGACCAGGATGACCTTCTCGCCGCGCTCGTTCCAAGCCTCGGCGTCCTCAGCGGTGAACACGACCTTACCGCAAGCAGCGCCGGGAGAAGCGCCCAGACCCTTACCGGCGGGGGTAGCGGCCTTCAGAGCCTTCTGGTCGAACTGGGGATGCAGCAGGGTATCCAGGTTACGGGGATCGATCATAGCCACAGCCTGCTTCTTGTCGATCATGCCCTCGTCCACCAGGTCGCAGGCGATCTTCAGAGCAGCCTTAGCGGTACGCTTACCGTTACGGGTCTGCAGCATATACAGCTTGCCGTCCTCGACGGTGAACTCCATATCCTGCATGTCACGATAGTGATCCTCC
>JAZOAH010000028.1:0-286920 GCA_045595395.1 Eubacteriales bacterium
CCGAAAATTACAGAAGATTTCCTTTTTAATTTTATGCCTTTATGGATACTGTTTACTGCGATGTAGCTTGTCAGTATTGCCAGCAGGGCATAATTGCCGTTGCCTGTGTTTAAAAGCTGTGCCAGAAAAAGTATAAAGCAAAGATTACCTGCAATACTTCCGGCCAGAAGCTTTGATTTATTCATCACTTCAAGCTCTACCAGATCGACATCCTTGTTTTCCTCACGGCTTTTTGCCAGTATTTCTTCTTTGTTCATAATAGCACCTCCGCTTTGAATATAGGGTACATGTTGCAAAATGTCAATCGACCTGTGGTCGAGAATAGATTCGCATCCGATTCTCACCATCCAAACACCCATACCAAAACAAAAACCCAGTCCTAACGGTCTGGGATAGTGAAATATTTGCCTTGCGGCAAATGTAAATCATGACCTATGGCCATTGGGAAATTTGATGCTTTCGCATCAAGTGAAATGAAATCCACCCACTCGCCGTCGAGGCGAATTTTACACGCCGCAGGCGTATTTCACATTGCGAAGCAATATTTCACCCACCCGCAAGGGTGGATTTCGTTAAAAAAGACAGATTCCTGTTGAATCTGTCTTTTTCTGTATGTGAGCTACGGAAAAGATATTTCCGGCAGTTTTGCGTATGACTTCGAACCTGCGGCATACTAAACTATAACCGCCCTTCAACTGGAAGGGCGGTTGCTTTTACATCTATCACACAGGCAGACTTTGGCGCACTGTCTCCTCATACTCTCTTTTCGCCTGATCCATTTCCTTCCGGAACGAATCTTCCAGATTTGCGTGATACTCGATCCAGGATTCTGCGGTGGTATTCTTTCCCTTTGTCTCCGACTTGATCCGATTCCAGTCCGCTGCAGTATACATATCACACTTGATCCGGAACACTTTCCGCCGATAGATCAGCTCTGCACGAACTGCCGAATCTGCCTTGCGGCAATAACGAAATGCAAGATCGGCGATACCGGTGGCAAGCTCGATCAGCTCCTTATCTGCGTCAAAATGCCTGTGCAGGATCATAGAGATGGACTCCGCTGCGGTGTAAGCCGCCTGCAGCATTTGGGACGCATCCGTGCCCAGTTTAAACAGCTCGGGGACAGTGTTGGACATCAAAACCTGTCCGTACTCCTTCAGCTGCTCACTTCGCTTCATGCGGTAATTCGTGGTAACAGAGATAATGTTCTGTCCGTGCTGAATTTTTTTGGTCTGGTATGCCGAAAACAAACCAAGCCCCAATGTAATCGCAATGGTAATGATCTGCAAAATATAACTTATGTACTGTCCCGTCATAATTCCACCTCCGCACCTAGGATAGAACGATAAATCCCAACCCGTTTTACAAAGGAAAGGATATTGCTCTACTCTAGCATAACACAGCTGTAGAGGTAATTCAACAAAATTCTTCCGGCTGGGATGTTTTTGCCATTATATTAAAAAGCGGGGGACTGAAGTGATAAAATAACGTTAGACAAGAAAGTGTCTACTGTTATTTTATCACTTTAGTAACTCCACGCCAAGTCCAGATTCTTTGCAAAGAAAGCCGTATTCTTGGTGCGTCACAAATAAGCCGTGTCTTTATAATTTCAAAGGAGGCAGAGAAGCCAACTGGAGAGAAAAAAGTTATTAGAAAAAGGTTCTATGGAACCCAAGTGTAGGTAACCACAGAACTTTCTTATCAAAAGAAAGAGTAGTCATAACGAAATCCGTTATGACTACTCGCATGGTCGAGGCGACAGGACTTGAACCTGCGGCCTCTGCGTCCCGAACGCAGCGCTCTACCAAACTGAGCCACGCCTCGATTGCACATGTGATATTATACGATTACTGATCTGAATTGTCAAGATGGTTTTCATATTTTCTATACAATAAAATACCTCTTGCCCCATCAGGCCGTTTCGATTGACAAACAATTTCCATTCCATTATAATTTAAGTACACAAAACCGAATTGAGGCGATAGGATGATACATCAACCGATTATTGATACCGATAATCCCTCACAGCAAATTGAAGTAACCCATCACAATCAAGATGCACCGGCCGGCTTATGGCACAAAACCGAGATCTGTCTGAATCATATCAAGATCAATGTATTCATCGAGGGGGATTTTTCGGTCTTTGTCAACGATAAAAGCTACCGTCCCATTTACGGCGATATCTGCTTCTTGCCCCCCGCTCAGATCCATTACGGCCAAATTGAAAAGCCGACACATTTGGATTATTTTGAGCTTGACATCGGCACACAAGCCTTAGATCATGTTTCAGGAGGCGCCCAGCTTCTCGCACGACTGATAAAAAACAGCCACAATAACCGCTACTTTCTGCGCCCCAAAAAAGAAGATGAAAATCAGGTGATCAAGCTTTGTTATCTTCTGGAAAATGCCGTTAAACAAGAAAATAAACCACTGGCTTTTGCCTATACGGTTGAGATCCTGTCTTTGATCGACCTGATCTATGCCAACAGCAAGGATATCCCCTATAATGCTCTTTCCAAGCACACAACGGCCGTTATACGCTACATTGAGGCACATTATAACGAGAAGATCACCATTGCCCAACTTTCGGATATGCTGGGCGTCAGCAGCACATATTTGTCACTCATATTCAAAAAAGAAACCGGTCTGGGCATACATCAATATCTTACCGAATACCGCATCATGAAATCCACGGTCTTGCTCAAAGATCACTCGGTGGTGGACGTCTGCTTTTTATGCGGCTTTTGCGACTCCTCTCATTTTATTTCCGCCTTCAAAAAACGCTTTGGATACACCCCGACTTCCTACAAAAAACGATTTAGCTTATAAAAAATGACAAGGCTTACTTAGCCTTGTCTTTTTTTGGCGTTCCCGAGGTGATTCGAACACCCGACCTACCGCTTAGGAGGCGGTCGCTCTATCCGGCTGAGCTACGGAAACAAAAATTGCTTTCTTAATTGTACTCTATCCATCTGCTTTTGTCAACCATACAAAGGGGCTGCGACAGGACTGCCGCAGCCGTTAAAACATGAGCATTAAGACCAATGCCAGGATCAAAAGCATATCGTCACAACCATTGAGCAGCAAGACTGCCAGCACCGCCACTATGATCAGCCCATCCGAGCCGATATGAGGCAAGATCGACATCTTGTCTTTCCCTGCTGCAGGCTCCGTCTTTGGCGAGGCCTTCCCTGCTGTTTCACGGGCTCGCTTAATGGCTTCCTGCTGCATTTGATAAAGATCGCCGCCTTGAAACGCCTCCATTATCCTTTTCTCCCATTCAAATATAGCATGACCAGTTCACCCACCTTAAGGAGCCGTATGATCTCCTCCATCATTTCGCCTTTTTGAGGGGCAACAAAGGGTTTGAGCGCCCGCAACAGCCGTGCTCGGTCATCTTCCCCGCCGGCCGCTTGCATCAAGGCGCCGATACCCGATAGATCGGCGCCGCCCGTATTAGACTTAAATCCTTCCGCTACCCCTTTGAGCAGCTCCACATTTTTATCATCTTCCAAAAAAGCCGTAAGCTTGGATGCGATATCTTCCATTAGAGCTCCCCTAATATCTTGGCAAGATTCTTTTTGGCCTTCTCACTGCCGAGTATTTTTTCCATGATCTGCGGATTATCCAACACCTGCTTAAGCCTGCCGAAATCCGCATCCGATAAACCGTTGACCATGGAAGCGATCTTCTGCTTATCGCCTAATAACTGGTCGATCTTACCGCTCTGAGCGCCCAATTCGTCTTTGAGCCGATTTGCCGTGTCGGACAGCATTTTTTCATTATCAATACGGAATCTCTCCAAATACTCTTCCCTGCTCTCCATGGATATGCCTCCCAAAATATTTTCACTATCACTATATGCTTAGACCGCAAAAATATTGACAATGACCCGTTTTTGCAGTATCCTTACAGTAATACTAGGAAAGAGGTTACGGCTTTGAAACAACAAAAGTTTTGGATGCGTATTATTGTTTGGCTGATGATTGGCGCATTGGCCATTTCCATTATTGCCAGCGCATTATATGCCTCATTTATGTAAAAGAACCCCGATTTATCAATCGGGGTTCTTTTTCTTTATTTTTCTGTACTTACCGTAATGCGTTGACCATTTCCTAAAAAGGTAACCGTTCCCTGCTTGTCAGTTCGATACACCTGAACATTACAAGCGTCCAGGCGTTCCGAAACGGCAGCATCCGGAAACCCGTAACGATTATTTTCACCTACCGAGATCACCGCATATTTCGGTGAAACGGCATCCAGAAACTCCTTGCACGTCGACGTATCGGCTCCGTGATGCGCTACCATTAAAACATCAGCATTCAGTTCGGCTTCATGTAGCAGCATTTCCATTTCTGAAACAGCCGTTGCGTCGCCTGTAAAGAGAAATGTATTATTGATATAGGTCACCTTTACAACAGCCGAATAGGTGTTTATATCGTCATAGTTGCTCCTGATCGGCGCAAGGATCTCTATTTTCAGCCCATCTTCATCCAAGAGAACAAGACCTGCTTGCGCTTTTTCAATCGTCAGCCCTTTTTCGGCAACAACAGCCAGCACATCGGCTTCCGCCGCTTCTTTGGTTGCGACATTCGGCATATATATCCGCCCGATGTCAAACGATTCGATTACCGTATCCAAGCCACCGATGTGATCCTCATGCGGGTGTGTTCCGATCACAAAATCGATCTTCTTGATGTCATGCGCCTCAATAAAGGCTTTGACCTTATCGGCTTGATCGTTTGTACCGGCATCAATCATCATGGCACGATGTCCCGGCATTTCCACCAAGACCGCACCGGCCTGCCCGACATCAAGAATATGCACCTTAATATAAGGTTGCGACGGATCGTCAAAAACGAGCTCACCATTCCCTGTTTGTTGCAAAATAAAGCCCGCCACCAATACGGCAACAACGATGAAACCGATCAGAATATTGCGGACCTTTACACGCATATCACACGACCAGATCCTGTACTTCTTTGCTCAGCCGCTCGATCAACGCTATGATCTGATCCTGCGACTGCGCACGGGCCATCACATACAGTTTTACCTTCGGCTCAGTCCCCGACGGACGGATATAAATACGGGTGCCGCCGGCCAGGTCAAAGGCCAAAATATCCGCCTTGGGCAGATTACCCACGCCTTTCTTGTAATCAAGCACCTGTTCAACGGCCAGACCGCCGATCGTCTTGGGCGGCTGATTGACAAGTTCCAGCATGCGTTTAGCCAGCTTTTCTTTTCCGCTGAGCGGATCAAGCGACAAACCGATGGTCTTCTCGCTGTAATAGCCGTGCTTTTGATAAAGCCGTTCCAACACATCGATCAGATCCAGGCCCTGTTTATAATAATGCAGCGCCATATCCGAGACCATCATAGACGCATAAACAGCGTCCTTATCACGGGCATAACTGGCTCCAAGATAACCATAGCTTTCTTCAAAACCGAACAAGAATTTACGGCCGCCCTTATCCTCCAACAAGTCGACTTGTTGGCCAATATACTTAAATCCGGTCAAAACATCGATCAGTTCGATCCCGTATTCTTGGCAGATCGGCCGGACCATGTTGGTCGAAACGATACTCTTAACAACAAAACCGTCATCACGCAGCGTGCCGTTGTCTTTTCCGGCCGACAAGATATAGTCGCACAACAACACGCCGATCTGGTTGCCGGTCAGCATGACAAAATCCCCGTTATGCAACACCAATGCGCCAAGACGGTCAGCATCGGGGTCGGTTCCCAAGATCAACTGCGCATGCTCACGCTTGGCCTGTTCGACAGCCAGCGAGAAGGCTTCCTTGCGCTCAGGGTTGGGCGGATCTGCCGTGGGGAAATCACCGTTAGGCTGCATTTGCTGCTCACAGACCGAGAAATTACGGCCGCGCTCACGCAGCAAACGCGGCACCAGACGATATCCGCTTCCGTGAATGGGAGTGTATATGATCTTGAAATCCTCTTCGGCATCCAGCGCCTCCACGGCGCTTTCGGCGATCTTGGACAAATATTCTCTGTCGATCTCTTCGCCGATCATCACGATCTTACCCTGTGCAATCGCCTGCTCAACATCCATCGTTTTAATGGGTACGAGCATATCCTTACCGGCCTTGACCACAACATCATTGGCCATGTCCGGCGCCAACTGGGCACCGTCAGCCCCGTACACCTTATATCCGTTATATTCTTTGGGGTTGTGGCTGGCCGTAATGTTGACACCGGCCGCCGCACCGAATTTCATGACGGCAAAAGAAACCTCGGCCGTCGGACGAATATCGTCAAACAGATATACCTTGACGCCATACGCAGCAAAAATACCGGCGGCATACTCGGCAAACTCCTTGCTCATCCGACGGCTGTCGCAACCGACAACGATACCCTTGTCAGCCTTTCCCTGCTCAATAACGACCTGAGCCAGCCCAGCCGAGATCCAGCCAACGGTAACCAAATTCATGCAACCGCTGCCGGCACCTAAAACGCCTCGCAACCCTGCCGTTCCGAACTCCAAATCAGATGAAAAACGCAGGCGGATCGCCTGGTCATCATCCTCAATGGCCTTAAGCTCTCTTTTCAATTCGTCGCTGACCGACGGGCTGTTCATCCACAACTGATACTTTTCCGTATAACGCATCTCTATACCTCCATAAAATCTGAATATACATCACGTGATGCCACCGAAAGCAAGACATCACGGCCGACTTTTATGTTACTGTTTTCTAAAGCCTTTAACGTCGTATTATATGCCAGTGTCGGCAAATTATTATTCTGACTTAAATGTCCGAGGATCAAGCGTTTCGTTCCTCCCTCGGCCAATGCCGTGGCCGTGACCGCACAATCGGCATTGGATAAATGCCCGTGAGCCGAGAGGATCCGATGCTTGAGCGTGGGCGGATAGTCCCCATTCCTTAGCATATTTTCATCATAATTGGATTCCAGCACAATCGCATCGCTGCATCGGATATGTTCAAGCACCGTCTGCGTGACCACGCCAAGATCAGTCGCAATAGAAATGCGGCGGCGGCCGTCGGTCACCGTATATCCCACACTTTCCACCGCATCATGCGATGTTTTATAGGACGTCACCTTCAGATCGGTGCATATCGCATGATACCCGGTCGGCATGTGCATGAACAATTCCGGATCTACATCAGGCAAGCGCCCCCGGATGGCTTCACAAGTGGCTGCATTGGCAAAAATGGGGATGCGGTATTTTTTGGTTATCGAAGCAAGGCCGCAAATATGATCAATATGTTCATGCGTAATAAAAATGGCGGCCATGCGCTTGATATCGCAATCGACTTCCTTAAGTGCAGCCTGCACTGTACGAATGCCGACCCCGGCATCGATCAATATCCCGTAGTTTCCGTTATTTATGTAGATGCAATTGGCATTGCTGCCGCTGCGTATCGTCATCAATTTCATGTTTTGCTCCGAAAAAGCCCTAAAGGCGCAAAGACTTCAGGGCTATTTAACTTAACCGGCATTGACCAGAGTTTCACCATTATCCTCTGAATCGCTGATGCGACGGATATCGGCGCCAAGCGCAGTGAGTTTACCGACAATATCCTCATAGCCACGTTCAATGTGTACGATCTCTTCAATTGTTGTTGTTCCGCAGGCCGAAACACCGGCGATAATAAGTGCGGCACCGGCACGCAGGTCTGTCGCCTTAACAACGGCACCTGTTAGTTTATCCACGCCGGTAATGATCGCAACCTTACCGTCGATGCTGATATCTGCGCCCATGCGTTTAAGCTCATCGGTATATTTATAACGGCTTTCAAATACATTTTCCGTAATAATGCTTGTCCCTTCGGCCAGCGTTAAAAAGGTTGCCATCTGCGGCTGCATATCGGTCGGGAAGCCGGGATAAGGCAGGGTCTTAACATTGACCTTGTGGATGGGACCACTGCGCTTGACACGGATCGAGTCATCGTATTCGGTGATCTCTACCCCTGCCTCGATCAACTTAGCCGAAATGGAATCCATATGCTTAGGGATCACATTTTTGACCAAAACATCACCGCCGGACATGGCGGCAGCCACCATATAAGTACCGGCCTCTATCTGATCGGGAATGATGGAATAGACCCCGCCACGCATCTGCGACACACCACGGATCTTAATGGTATCAGTACCGGCACCCTTTACAACGGCGCCCATCGAGTTGAGGAAGTTAGCCAAATCAACGATATGCGGTTCTTTAGCCGCATTTTCAATAACCGTCATGCCCTCGGCCTTGGCCGCAGCCAACATGATATTGATGGTAGCACCAACCGAAACCTGGTCAAGATAGATCTCTGTGCCGACAAGACGCTCGGCCTTTGCAATGACCATGCCATATTCTTCCTTGATGTCAGCGCCCAGTGCACGGAAGCCTTTGACATGCAGATCGATCGGCCGAACACCGCCGAAATTACAACCACCCGGCAGATCGACTTCGGCCCGACGGAATCGGCCAAGCAAGGCACCGAGCAAATAATAGGAGGCACGCATTTTCCGAGCAAGATGGCTGGGTGTCTGGGTAATGGCCATGCCGGTGCAATCGGCCTCAATGGTGGTATCATCAATAAAATCAATCTTGGCGCCCATTTTGCGCATAATATCAATGATCAGATATACGTCATTGATCTTGGGTATATTTTCAATGCGGCATACGCCGTCCACCAGGATGGCAGCGGGAATAATAGCAACAGCGGCATTTTTCGCACCACTGATGACAACCTCACCGGTAAGAGGCTTTCCGCCTTTGATAATAAATCTATCCAAGTTTGTTTCCTCCGTCATGAAATACCGTTTTCTGTTCATGAGACTAGTATTGACATTTCATGAGAAAAACTACAAGTTAATAATTCTCACGTTACCTTATTATATCCTATATATCATTTTTTTTCAAGCATTTTTGTTTACCTTCCCCGATTGTCGGCAAAAAAATTATGACAACTCGTTGGAAAGTTTATAAACACGGTTTTTCGGCAGGTCAAATTCAACGGCAACCTGCTTAACCGCATCCGATTTTCTCACGCCGTCGCCGATCTTCTGCGCCAGCAACTGCAATATCTGTTCATCGCTGATCTCTCTGACCTGACCGGTAGCCCCCTCGATGACCAGCACAAATTCACCTCGGATCTCTTGATCGGTAAACAGAGTGACCGCATTGGCCAGTGTCGTATACCAGACCCGCTCGTGGATCTTGGTGAGCTCTTTGATGACCGAGATTCGCCGATCCCCCCATAACTCCAGCAGATCCTGCAAGGTCTGCTGCAACCGATGAGGCGCCTCATAAAAGATCATGGTTCGCTCTTGGCTGCGCAGCATGGATAGTTGCGCACGCCGTTCACCGGCAACAGCGGGTAAAAACCCTTCGAAGGAGAATCGCCCGCTGGGCAAGCCGGATAAGGCTAACGCACAAACAGCCGCACAGGGCCCGGGAATTACAACCGTTTCCACCCCTTGTTCATGGCACATGCGCACGATGTCTTCTCCGGGATCGGAAACAGCCGGCATGCCGGCATCGGTCACAAGCGCACAAGTTTCTCCGGCCAACATGCGCTCGATCAGATACTGCCCACGGGACACCTTATTATATTCAAAATAACTGATCAGCTCCTTATGAATGCCAAGATGGGACAGCAGTTTTCGGGAATTTCTGGTATCTTCCGCTGCAATGAAATCCACTTCACCCAGCACCTCGCACACCCGACTCGACAGATCGCCGAGGTTGCCGATCGGTGTTCCCACAACATATAATTTACCGCTCATCATGATCTCCTTGATAGATTTTCCGAAGCTCGTCACTTTCTTCGCCGGGCTGTTTATACATCACCAACGGCGGCAGCACCTCCAGATCCGGCTTTCCGCCTCGGCGGATCTGCAATAGTACCAACGTCGGCTTGGCATCGACATACGGATGAACAAACCGAGCCCGCTTGACCTCACCGCCACAGCTACGTGCAAAGGTTACCGCATCACATAGCCGACCGGGGCGCAGACACAGATACATACACCCGCCAAAACGCAGCAACTCCATGCCTGCTTTTATCACGTCTGCCAGTGAACACTCCACCTCATGCCGAGCCGTGCTGACCGACGCAAGAGTGCTTTTCTTTCCTGTTCCCTGTGGCGTATAGGGCGGATTGCAAATCACAACATCGTACGCACCTTTAGTCAAATCATGAGCACGCAGATCCGTTTCATGAACATGCAGATTATCTAAAGCATTTAATTTGGCATTATGCCGTAATATCTCGCAAAGGTCCGGCTGAATTTCAACGGCATCGACCCTGCCAACCCGATAACGGGCAAACAAAAGTACCGATAGTATCCCCTGCCCCGCACCCAGGTCAGCACAAATATCTCCTGGTTTGGCACGGCAAAAATCGGCAAGCAAAATCGAATCGGTCGTAAAGCAAAAATAATCTTTCGATTGAATGATGGAAAAACCATCACGTAATTGACACAGTTCTTCACTGTTATGGATCATCATACTATCCTCAATAAAAAGACAAGGGGATCTTCTATGCAGAAAATCCCCTTATCATCATGTACCAATCTTACTCAGCCTGAGGAGCTCCCACAGGGCAAGTACCGGCGCAAGCACCGCAATCCATGCACTTATCAGCATCGATTACATACTTGCTGTCGCCTTCGCTGATAGCCTCCACAGGGCAAGCATCAACGCAAGCACCACAGCTGATGCAATCATCATTGATCGTATAAGCCATTGTGATATCCTCCTTTTGTTTTTTATCAGTGTAACACAAACAAAAGAAAAAATCAATAGTTCAAATTTATTTATCGACACTATCCGATTCTTTTTTCTTTTCCTTATGCGTCGACGCAAAATGAGCCGATCCGTTGAGCACCTTGACCTGATCCTTATGGTAAGCACGAGTCTGACCATCGGGATCGTCCGCCCGACGCACCTTAAGGATGCCACGCAACAGATTGACCTCAACGACATAGCCCTTATAATCCGGCGTTTCAACATATGCCCCGACACCGGGAGTAGCACGAGTCAGGTCTTCATAAGCGTCCTGCTCATATTTTAAGCAACACATCAATCGGCCGCAGGTGCCCGAAATTTTGGCCGGATTGAGCGAAAGCCCCTGCTCTTTTGCCATCTTGATGGATACCGGAACAAACTCATCCAAAAATTGCGTGCAACAAAATTCCTTACCGCAGATGCCAAGCCCGCCCTGCATTTTCGCCTCATCACGAACACCGATCTGACGCAACTCAATGCGGGTCTTGAATCGAGAAGCCAGATCCTTGACCAGCTCACGGAAATCCACTCGGCCATCAGCTGTAAAGTAAAACAGCAGTTTGTTACCGTCAAAGGTATACTCCACATCGACCAGTTTCATTTCCAACCCGTGCTCGGCGATCACCTTTTCGCATATCGCCAAGGTTTCCTTTTCTCTGGCACGGTTTTTTTCGGCCATTTCCACGTCCTTTTCGGTCGCCAGGCGCAACACCTTTTTCAGCGGAGCGACAACGGTACTGTCCTCCACCATCTTCGGCTCCATAACGACCTCGCCCATTTCAATGCCTCGGGCCGTTTTTACGATCACATGATCGCCCATCTTAATATTGAGATTGTCCGGTGAGAAATAATAGGTCTTCCCCACCTTTTTGAACTTAATTCCAACTACCTCGGTCAAGAAACCGCCTCCAAACATATTATCGAAAAGTATGCCGCACACAAGCCGACATTGCCCGCATTTTCCAAACGGGACAGGGCCAAGCGTGCCGCTTCATATAAGGCAAGCGCCTGTTCGCAATGCCGATCGGCTCGAACGGCTGTTTGATTCATCAGCGCTATAAATTCAGTAACAAACGCTACCGCTTTGCTGCGCTCTCCGGCAAACCCCCGATCGATCAGACCGGACACCTGCATCTCGTCTTTTTTCAAGCATGCCACAAATAATTCCTGTACCGCAGAACCCACCGTCGCATCCTGACGGCTCTCTTGCAGGGTGATCTCCACCACACGTGAACGGATCGTGTCTATGATCTCCCGCCGATTGGATGCAGCCAACAGAAAGAAAACACCACTCGGCGGCTGTTCCAATATCTTCAAAAAAGCATTCTGCGCCGATTCGGTCATGGTTTGCGCCTGTTCCACAATATAGACCTTCCGATCGCAATCGTTAGGCAATACCAGGGCATCCAACCGCATCTCACGGATCTGATCGACCTGGATGCTGTTCTTGCCGGAGATAACGATCACATCGGGATGGATCATTTTTTTGTTCTTGCGACAATGAGCACATTCACCGCAGGGCGGAAACACATGCTTATCGCAAACAATCGACGCAGCAATTTCCTTTGCAGCGTCGACAGCCTGATCGGAAACGATCATCATAGCATGCGGCACCTTGCCAGCGTCAAACATGCGGGCCAGCCGCGAGGAAACTGCATAATCCAACGCCAAAACCGACATCCACCCTTCCACTGTGTAAAATCAAGGCACCCTACCCATCTATTATAACGATAAACAACCCCGATTGTCAATAAGTCTTCGAATAATCCGGGTATCCGGACGTATAGGTGATCATCCCGGCGGTATCGACCCAAACCGCTTCCAACCCCTGCGTCTTTTCAGCCAGAGCCATAGCCTGTTGCGCCGGCAGGATAAAGAGGGTTGTCGCCATATAATCAGCCAGCATGGAATCTTCGCAAATGACCGTTACGCTGTCAAACCCGGTGGCCGGCATCAAGGACGCCGGATCAATAATATGATGATACCGCACACCGTTAACGGTAAAATACCTCTGATAACTACCGGCCGTCACGACCGCCTTATCGGAAACAAAAACCGTATCAACAAGATCCTCGACCGCTTGGGTATCGGGGCTCTGTATACCAACACCCCAATCCGATTCCTGCCCGACATCCTGACCGACAGCAACCACATTACCGCCGGCACTGATGACAAAGGAATCATATTTCTTTGCCGTCAGCGTATCCTTAACGACCTCACAGGCATAACCCTTGGCCACCGCACCGACATCAAGACTCATATACCGATCGGCAAGATACACCGTCTGTTCCTGCGCATTTAGTTCAATGGCGTTAATATCAATATGCTGTGCCGCCATGCCTAACTCCTTGGCATTCGGCAAAACGGCACTGTTCGGATCTTTCGTTGCCAATTCTCGGTAGGTTCTCCATACATCCAGAACAGCACCCAGCGCAATATTGACCTTGCCGCCGGTCTGCCCATACAACTCTTTACTGCGCTTGATCAGTTCAAACAACTCTGCACTTACCTTGACCGGCTCAACTCCCGCCTTTTGATTGACGGTATACACATTATTGACCCCTTCATATTCGTGATAGGCATCAAACTGTTCATGCAGCAAGACAAACTGCTCATGTACCAAGGCTGTAAATTCATTAAATTCGGCCTGGTTTTGCGCATATCCGTATACGGTGATCACAGTATCAAAACAATCAAAAAAAGAAGTGGAATATTTTTGCATGCCGGATGCCGTTCCGCAACCGCACAAGGACACCAGAAGCAGGCTCGCCACAGCCCAAGATATAGCTTTTAACAGTGTTTTCTGCATAATAAACCCTTTCATAACCATATACAAAAATAATACCACAACCCAACATTTAAGTTCAATAATGTTTTTGTAATTTCGACAACTTTTTCTCATTCACCGTCGTATAATCAATAGGTAATTAAGGATGTGCGAACATAGCCTGAAAATCCAGCACATATCATATACTAAAAAACAGGAGGTATGTCATGTGACAAAATATCTACCGGAGGGACAAAGGAAGACCGATCTCAACTGGGACAGCATCCTGCAGGATATTCCCTCCCTGCAAGCGCTGATCCGAAGCGGCGAAATCTTGGAGGCCAAAGCCATTGCCTGCGACAGCGAGCACAATCTGCGGGTAGCACTTGGTAACTATATCGGTATTATGCCCCGAGAAGAGTGCGCCATCGGCATTAAAAACGGCGATGTGCGTGAGATCGCCATTATTTCTCGTGTCAACCGCCCCGTTTGCTTTAAGATCATCGACTATACGATCGACGACCACGGCACCCCCACCCCGATCCTATCCCGTACCCAAGCCCAGGAAGAAACCCTCGATTATCTACTGAGTAACAAGCACTGCGGCGATATCATCAATGCAACCGTGACCCATCTCGAGCCCTTCGGCGCCTTTGTCGATATCGGTTGTGGCGTATCCTCTCTGATCGCCACCGCCAATCTGTCGGTGTCCCGCATCGACCATCCTCGTGCCCGCGTCCATGTCGGCCAACAGATCAAAGCCATCATTCGTGAGATCGACCACCAACACCGCCGCTTTTCTCTGTCCCAAAAGGAACTGCTCGGCACCTGGGAGGAAAACGCCGCCCAGTTCGGCATCGGTTGCACCGTGACCGGCATTGTCCGCAGCATCGAGCCGTACGGCGTGTTCATTGAACTGGCCCCAAACCTGTCGGGCCTTGCCGAATACTCCGGTAATCTTGACGTAAACACCCAATGCGCCGTATATATCAAAAATATCATTCCCGAACGCATGAAGATCAAGTTGTCCGTCATCAATGCCGCCAACGAAGCCGCCAAAGAATCTCCGCTCAAATACTACATTACCAGCGGCAGCCTGCGGCGTTGGACCTATTCTCCGGCCAACTGCGCCAAGGTCATTGAAACCGTCTTTTGAAAAAAGACCTCCGATTGAATCGGAGGTCTTTTTTATTCAAAAATATTGATACAAGCAGGTCTTGATCATACCGTTGTAGAGTTTTCTCTTCTTACGCACCTTCACCCCGTAATCCTTCTCGAAGGTCTCACTCGATGAGATCACATAGGTCCGGCACTCCGGCTGGGCCGTAAAGACTCGGCCGAGCAGCTTGGTCTGCTCCCGTACCGCCTTAAGATCACTCATACGCTCACCATAGGGCGGATTACAAACAATGACATTGCTTCGTCCGTCTGGCAAGCTTAAGTCCTTTACATCTGCCACATTCAGGCAAATGCGCCCGTCAAAACCGGCTCGTTTCACATTTTCTTGAGCCAATGCCACCGTTTTCCGATCAATATCATATCCCTGTATCTCAAAGGGGATCTTGCTGATCTTATCCTTAGCCTCGGTGCGGGCACTGGAAAATCCGTGTTCCGGCAACTGCATCCATGTCTCGGCAGCAAATTCACGTCCGAGCCCCGGTGCCGTATTGGAGGCAAAAAGCGCCGCTTCAATAGCAAAAGTACCGCTGCCGCACATGGGATCACAAAACCGTTCGACACGGCGATACCGAGAAATATCAACAATAGCAGCCGCCAACGTTTCCCGTATGGGTGCCATATTGGATACCGGCCGATATCCTCGCTTGTGCAACCCCACGCCCGACGTGTCCAGCATCACGGTCACATGATCGTGAAAGATGGAAAATCGGATCTTATGCTGTGGCCCGGTTTCGGCAAACCAGCGCAGGCCGTAATGCTGTGACATGCGGTCAACGATCGCCTTCTTGATGATGGCTTGGCAATCGGGTACACTAAACAGCTTAGAATTGAGGCTGAAACCCGTCACCGGAAACTCGTCATCCTTACCGATCCAGCGCTCCCAGCGCAGACGCTTGACCCCTTCAAACAGATCGTCAAAGCTCAACGCCTCAAATTCTCCCACAACAATACAGACCCGTTCGGCTGTGCGCAGGAATATATTACACCGTGCCACATCATCGACCGCGCCCTCAAAGGTAACACTGCCGTTGCCGGCTATGACATTACGTAACCCCAGATGCTTACATTCGTTGGCCAATATTCCCTCAATGCCAAACAGGCATGGAGCATAAAACTTAATCTCTTCCATCTTTTCCTTCCAAATTTACCGTTTCGCTGATCACATACAGGGGGCGGGCTCGCACCTCATCATAGATACGTCCGATATACTGCCCCATGATCCCCAGCATGATCAATATAAATCCGCCCAATAACAGAACAATACAGATGGTAGATGCCCAGCCATCCGAGAAGACAGCGCCGCACAGCTTGGCAATGACCACATACACCGTATAGGCAAATCCAAATACCGACAAAATCAGTCCCAGAACGCCGGCGATGCGAAGAGGCTTGACCGAAAATGAGGTGATGGCATCGACCGCCAATTTGATCATCTTGCGAAGCGGATACTTTGTTTTGCCGGCAAATCGTTCTTCTCTGACATATTCATAGGCCGTCTGCTTAAAGCCAAGCCAGCTGATGAGCCCACGCACATAGCGATTGCGCTCCGGCGTCCGACGCAGAGCCTCGACCACCTTGCGGTCAATGAGCCGAAAATCGCCGGTATCGACCGGGATAGTCACATCGGTCATGACCGATAACAATCGGTAGAACATCTGCGCCGTTGCCCGTTTGAAAAAGGTCTCCCCTTTGCGGTGGATCCGTTTTCCGTATACCACCTCATATCCGTCTTTCCACAAGGCGAACATATCGGGAATGACCTCGGGTGGGTCCTGAAGATCGGCATCTATGATCACAACGGCATCCCCCGAAGCCAGATCCATCCCGGCCGTGATAGCCGTCTGATGCCCAAAATTTCGGGAGAAATTGATCAATTTTAAGCGTGTATCCGCTTCACAGGCCGGCCGCAAGATCTGCAAGGTATTATCTCGGCTGCCGTCATTGACAAATACAATCTCATATTCCACCGCCATGGCGTCAAGCACCTGCCGCAAGCGCTTAAGCGTTTCGCCAATCACTTCTTGCTCATTGTAGACCGGAACAACGACCGATAATATCGGATTCATACCCGCACTCCTTTGCATCCGTCACCTTCCCGTGAGGTGATCTGTATCGAAACGATCTCATTGGACTGCCCTTGCGAGGCCGGGATGGTGACCGAAATATAGTTCTCGGTCAAGCCATGGATCCATTCTCCATGTTTTCTCTCCAACAAGACCGGATACACCCGTCCAACTGCCTGCTCCAGAAATCGCACCCGTCCCTCTTGGGCGGCGTCGATCATCATGCGGCAGCGTTCATGCCGAATCGATTCGGGCACCTGCTCCATGTCGGCCGCCGCCGTACCGGGACGCACTGAATAGGTAAAAACATGCACCTTAGCAAAGGCACATTCCTTAACAAAAGCCATGGATTGCGCAAATTCCTCGTCGGTTTCGCCCGAAAAACCAGTCATAACATCGGTGGTAATGGCACAATCGGGGAAATGGCGGCGCAGCAAGGCGATCTCGGCCGCATACTGCGCAGGCGTATATTTACGATTCATGCGTGCCAGCGTGGCCTCGCAGCCGCTTTGTAAAGACAGATGAAAGTGTCCGCAAAGTTTTTCTGCCCGAGCCAGCTTCAACACGGTCTGCTCGTTCAGATAACCCGGCTCCATAGAGCCAAGACGGATGCGCTCCAACCCGTCAATGGCATTGATCCGCTCGATCAGATCGGTCAACTCCGGCGTGCCGCCCAGATCCACACCGTATTTGGTCAAGTGTATCCCGGTCAATACGACCTCCTTGAATCCACAGGCTACCAACTGACGGATCTCCGTCTCTGCCTCATCCATCGGTTTCGATTGCAGCATCCCTCTGGCATACGGAATGATGCAATAGGAACAAAAACTATCACATCCATCCTGCACCTTGACCGTTGCACGGGTACGGTCGTGCAGCAAGGGTTGATAGTGTATATTTTCCTCTTTTTTGAGGTGAATATTTCGTTGCGCCAAATACGCAACGATTTTTTCCACGCACCGATCCTTTTCGGTATTCGGGACAAGAAGATCCACATAGCGTGGCAATTCTTGTGCGATCTGAGCATAGCAGCCGGTAATAACGATCACGGCATCGGGCGAGGTGCGACGGGCACGAGAAATGATCTTACGGGATTTTGCCTCACTCTCTCCCGTCACGCAACAGGTATTGATGATACACAGATCGGCTTTTTCCCCAAAGGCAATCGGCTGCAAGCCATAGGCCTGCAGCTGTGCCGCCATGGAGCGGATCTCATATTGATTGACTTTACAGCCTAGCGCTGTAAAACTAAAGGTCTTCATTTTATTGTTCATCCCGAACGGTATTGCGCAGTGTGCCGATCCCGTCGATCGTGATCTCGACCACATCGCCGTCCACCATCGGGCCTACCCCCTCCGGAGTCCCGGTCGTTAGGATATCGCCCGGCTCCAATGTGGTAAAACAGGTGACAAATTCGAAGATCTCACCCAACGGAAAGATAAATTTATCGGTATTGGAGTCCTGCACCGTTACGCCGTTGAGCTTGGTTTGAATGTGAAGATGCTCCGGATCGACCTCGTCGGTGATGACCGGGCCGATCGGCGCAAAGGTGTCAAAGCTCTTACCGCGCGTCCACTGTCCGTCGGCATACTGAAGATCACGTGCCGTAATATCGTTCAGGATGGTATAGCCTAAAACATACTCCTTATAGTCAGCAGCCTTGACGTGACGGGCCGTTTTTTTGATGACCAAAGCCAGCTCACCCTCATAGTCGACCCGCTCGGAAATGGTCGGTCGAACAATATCATCGTCCGGCCCGATCACTGCCGTAGAGGGTTTCATAAAAATGATCGGTGAGGTGGGAACCTTAGAGTCAAACTCTTGAACGTGAGCGTAATAGTTTTTTCCCACAGCCATGATCTTCTTGGGCATCACAGGGGCTAAAAAGGTAACCTCATTGGATGAAAACTCCCGATCGGTACGACTAAGCCCGGAGAAGACATCCCCCGTCGCCTCATATATTTTTCCCTTTTCCAGCAAGACCGAATAGATCTTACCGTCCTTCTTCACTCTGCCCGTAATCAACGTCACACCGCTCCTTTATGATGTCCAGCAACAACTCCACACCTTCGCCCTTCTGCGACGAAAACGGGATAATGTTGGCCTCGATGTCTAATTCTTCAGCAATCATCTTGCAATTATTCTGTGCGGCTGTCTTGGATAATTTATCGCTCTTGGACGCACAGATGAGAAAATCCAATCCCAGTTGACACAGATAATCGACCATCTGCCGATCTTCCTTGCTTGGCGCATGCCGAATGTCGACCAGCATCACCACCACACGAATGTCCCGCTCGGCGGCAAAATAATCGTCGATGAGCAGCCGCCATTTTTCTCGGTCGGCAAATCCGACCTTGGCAAATCCATACCCGGGCAGATCGGTCAGATACAATTTCTTGTCCACGCAGTAATAGTTGATGCTGCGTGTTTTACCGGGACTTGCGCTGACTCGAGCTAAACTTTTGCGTCCCAGCAACTTGTTGAGCATAGAGGATTTCCCGACATTGGAACGCCCGACAAAGACGATCTCGGGAAGTTCAGGCGGGTAATCCCCCGGTTTATATGCCGTTTTTCTCAGTTCTACGTTATGAAAATTGATCATATATCAAGCCATCATCGGCGGTGCGCTTTTCTCTTTGGGTGTAGCAGCCGCAGGCTGCACAACCGAAGTCTTGCGCAATTCTTCCTTGAGCGGCACCAAGGCCGTTCCGATCACTTCATCCATGTGCCTGACCGGGACAAAACGAATATGGTTACGCACCGCTTCATCCAACTCAGGGATATCGCAGGCATTGCCGGCCGGGATAATAACGGTACGGATCCCCGCCTTATAGGCCGCCATTGTCTTCTCCTTCAGCCCTCCGATCGGCAGCACCCGACCACGTAGCGTGACCTCACCGGTCATCGCCACAAAACGATCGACCGCCCGTCCGGTCAACTGTGAGATCAGCGCCGTGGCCATGGTGATGCCGGCGCTCGGCCCGTCCTTAGGCACCGCACCTTCCGGCACATGAATATGAATATCCTTAGTCTTATAAAAATCGGAGGCAATGCCGAGAATCTCACTGCGGGAACGAATATAACTGAGAGCCGCATGCGCCGATTCCTTCATCACATCGCCCAGCGACCCCGTCAGCTCCAGTTTTCCGGTGCCCTCCATCACATTAACTTCAACAAACAGCAGTTCGCCGCCTACCGTTGTATAGGCAAGCCCGTTGACAATACCAATTTGATCGGTCATTGGCAGTTCATCCCGCACCGACTTGGGTGCGCCCAAGAAATCGGCCAGATTTTTGTCTGTAATGCTGATCCGCTTGTCACCCTCAAGCAGCTTGACAGCACTCTTGCGGCAAAGAGCGGCACACTGACGCTCCAGATTACGCACGCCCGCCTCTCGAGTATAGGCTGCGATCAGCCGTTCGATCGCCGCATCGGTGATCTGCATCTGACGTTTAGTCAGTGCATGCTTCTTCATCTGCTTAGGTAGCAGATGTTCCTTAAGGATATGCACCTTTTCTTCCTGCGTATAGCTGGTCAGATACAGCACATCCATACGATCAAGAAGAGCCGGCGGAATGGTATCGTCGGTATTGGCCGTTGTGATAAACATCACATTGGACAGATCAAAATCATAATCAACAAAATGATCACGGAAGGTCTTATTCTGCTCCGGATCAAGCACTTCAAGCAGTGCCGAGGCCGGATCGCCTTTATAATCGGCGCCAAGCTTGTCAATTTCGTCAAGCAAAATAACCGGATTCATGCTGCCGGCTTCCTTGATGGCGCTGATGACACGTCCCGGCATGGCTCCGATATAGGTGCGGCGATGGCCACGGATCTCTGCCTCATCACGCACGCCGCCCAGCGACATGCGGGCAAATTTCCGCCCCAACGCATGCGCCACCGACTTGGCGATGGACGTCTTACCAACACCCGGCGGCCCGACCAGGCACAAAATCTGCCCCCGAAAATCGGGCGCTATGCTATGCACGGCAAGAAATTCAATGATCCGCTCCTTGATCTTGTCCAGTCCGTAATGCTCTTTATCCAGAATGGCACGGGCACGCTTGATGTCCTTGCGATCCTTGGTATAAACATCATACGGTAATGCCAGGCACAGATCCAGATACGATCTCGCCACCGGCGCCTCATGCGAGCCAAACGGCATCTTAGCCAGACGGTCGATCTCCTTATCCAGCATCTCAAAAACGGTATCGGAAACAGCCAACTGCTCCAGCTTTGCCCGGTACTCATCGGCCGCTGCGGCATTGCCTTCCTGTTCACCCAGTTCACTTTGCAGGATCTTGATCTGTTCACGCATATAATATTCGCGCTGATTCTTATCTACCTGCTCCTTAAGCTTTTCGGCGATCTCGTTATCGAGCTTGCATACCTCGATCTCGTTGTGCAGGATACGCAGCAGATTCTTGATGCGCTCCTCTACATTCTGGCAGGACAAAATCGCCTGCTTTTCATTGACGGGCAGCTGAATATTGTTGGCAATATAGTCGCACAGCACCGCAGCGTTATCTTCACCAAACACCCGCATCGGCACCTCGGCCGGCATTTTTGGCATGTATTGCAGATATTCATCAAAAGCAGCCCGAAGCAACCGCACATAAGCCGCCGACAGGGTAGCCGTCAAAGACGATGCATCATCATATAATTCACTGACGCTTGCCACAAAAAACGGATCTTCTACCGTATCGCTCACCAGACAGGCTCGATACAGACCTTCGGCCAACACCCGCATGTTTTCGCCGGGCATCTTAATGACTTGTTTAATGCGTGAAACGGTACCTACCGCATATAGATCCTCAAAGGTAGGATCGTCAACAAAGGCGTCCTTTTGCGCCGTCAGAAAAACGATCTGATCGTTTTTCATAGCCCCATCGACCGCCATCACGCTCTTCTTGCGGCCAACATCAAATTGTATCGTTACGCCGGGCATCGGAACAAGTCCGCGCAAAGCGATGACCGGCACGGTTAACCGTTGCTCAGATAAGATGTAATCCATGATTCCTCACTAAAAAAGAGTTTTTTGCTTTTTTGCCTTTTCCCGATCCTTCTTAAGCCGATCCTTATCGACATAGAACAGATCCGGCTGATCCACATAACCGGCAATGATATAGCCGCAGTTGGTGCAGATCTCATACAAAACCGCCGACGACTTGAACATTCCCCCATACGGGATCATAGCGCCGTTTTTTAAATGATAGCCGCGCCCGATAATGGTGCATCCGCATTTGGGACACTCGGTGGACGGTATCCGTTTCATTTCCTTCACCTGCCAAACAGATATTTAGTATATTATAATATATTTATATAAGCATTGCAAGACAAAGAATATGGCAAAAAAGAAACGGGCTGGAAATCAGCCCGTTTGTTTTTAGTCCATGCTATATCTCTTTTTAAATCTGTCAACACGTCCGCCCGTATCAACAAGCTTCTGACGACCCGTATAGAACGGATGGCACTTCGAGCAAATTTCAACTCGGATCTCGGGCTTGGTGGAGGAGGTTTCAAAAGTCTCTCCGCATGCACATTTGACTACACACTTTTCATACTTAGGATGGATTCCTTCCTTCACTTCAATTCACCTCCTATAGAATATTAGCATAGGTAATGATAGCACATCTTGTAAATAAATGCAAGTATTTTTTATATTTTTTTCATTACAGTTTCATCATAGCCGTAGCAATGCTGAAATAGAGCAGGATCGAACCGGCATCAACCAGCGTGGTGATCAGCGGAGAAGCCATGATCGCCGGGTCTAGCTTCAATTTCTTCGCCAACATCGGCATGGAGCAGCCGAGCAGCTTGGCAAAAAAGACGGTGCCGATCAGACTCAATCCGGTCACAACACCAAACAACCAATCCTGATAAGTGATATATACACGGATTAAATTAACGATACTCAGACCAAGGCCAACGATCAAGGCCACACGAGCCTCCTTAAAGGCCATGCGAAAATAGTCCTTGAGCTGAATTTCATCGGTTGCCATACCACGAATAGTCAACGTAGAGGCCTGTGCACCGGCATTACCGCCCGTTCCCATCAGCATCGGAATAAAGGCGACCAGCATGGGGTAGGCCTGAAAAGCCTCTTCATACCCGGTAATGATAGCACCGGTCAAGATGCCGGCCAGCATCAACACCAACAGCCAAATGATGCGGTTTTTTGCATGGCCGAAGACGGTGGTCTTGAAATAGCTTTCATCACTCGGCGTAACGGCCGCCATCTTGGCAAAGTCCTCATCGGTCTCTTCCTGCATGACGTCCATAGCATCGTCAACCGTGATAATACCGACCAAACGCTCCTCGTGATCCACGACAGGCAACGCTAAAAAGTCGTATTTATCAAACATTTTAACGACATCTTCCCGGTCAGTCGATGTTATCACGCTGATCGGACGATCCTCCATAATGTCGCCGATCAAGTCGCCGCCGTTAGCCAACAACAGGGTGCGAACCGTAATGATGCCCTCCAACCGACGATTCCTGTCGGTCACATAGCAGGTATAGATGGTCTCCTTATCCACGCCGGTGCGTCGAATACGTGTGAAAGCATCCTCCACCGTCATATCCTTTTTCAGACTGACATACTCAATGGTCATCAACGACCCTGCACTGTCCTTAGGATATTTCAATATCTGATTGATCATGGCACGGGTGTGGGGATCGGTGTTGCGCAAGATACGCTTGACGACCGTTGCCGGCATCTCCTCAATGATGTCGACCGTATCGTCCAGATACAATTCATCCAAGGTTTCACGCAACTCGGTATCGGTAAAGCGATGAATCAGCATCTCCTGCTGATCACCGTCCATTTCAACGAACACCTCCGCCGCCAACTCTTTCGGCAGCAACCGATACACCGTAGACAGATACATATCCGATATCTCCCCAAGCAAAGCCGCCACATCGGGCGCCGTCTGCTCTTTGAGCAGGTCGGATATGTCGTGATATTTTTTTTGTTCGAGAAGTTCAAGAATCTTCTCCTGCATGTCGCTCTCCTCCTTTCGTATACCGAAACCTTCGGTTTCGTTTCACAGGAAGTACGACACAGCCGGATCAGGCGCGAAAAACACGGCAGGATGACATCATCCGCCTTCGGCCCTCACACACTGTGCCGCTACTGCCTCCTGCGTCCATGTTCTTCACCTCCCAAATCATAATAGGTAACCATAGAAAAAGCCTGCCAAAGCTTAAACTCTGACAGGCAAAAATACCCTTGCGTTCATCGTTCAAGCTTCAGCCTCGCAGGGCGATGAAACTGCGTTAGGTTATGCCTTAATACGACATTCCCTGTTGGCCATCTCATAGTGTCTCCACCATTTTGCGGCAGCAGTCCGTATCCCTGTGGTAGCCTCACCTACCGAATATAGTTTTATTATACTGCTGCCCTGCCGTTTTTGTCAAGACCGACGCAAATATTCTTTTGTCATTTTACTCACCAGCCCGGCATGAGCCACGACCCCCGTTAGATTGGGTATCGCCATGAGCCCATTAAAAATATCGCAAAGATTCCACACCGCATCCATACTAAGTATACTGCCAATCATAATCACAATTATGTATATAAACCGATACCCCTTCGCCGCACCGTTACCCCATAAATATTCCGCACACCGTTCACCGTAAAAGCACCAACTGAGAATGCTGGCAAAGGCAAAGAGGGCAATGCTGATACAGATAAAGGGTCGAGAAAACTCGCCCAGATTTTGTGAAAAGGCGGAAATGGTCAGTGCCGCACCGTTTTTTCCGTTGCCCAGCACCCCCGTCACCAGAATGACCAACGCCGTCACCGTACACACCACAATCGTATCAATAAAGACCTCAAAGATCCCCATCATTGCCTGTTTGACCGGCTGGGTCTCCTGCGATGCCGCATGCGCCATGCTGGATGTCCCCAAGCCCGCTTCATTGGTAAAAATACCACGGGCAACACCGTATCGCATCGCCTGCATAGCCGTATAGCCCAAAGCGCCGCCGCCCACAGCATCAAAGGTAAAGGCTCCCTCAAAAATGGAAGCCAATGCTGCCGGAACAGCCTGATATTGCAGCACCAGTACCATACCGCTAAACAGCAGATAAAACCCGGCCATAAAGGGAATCAACTTCTCGGTTACCTTTCCGATCCGCTTGACTCCTCCGATCAAAACAAAACCGGCCAAGACGGTGATCACAAGCCCCGTCACGACCGGCGGCACCCGAAACGATTCCTCAAAGGCTTGCGCTATGGAATTGCCTTGACTCATATTCCCGATGCCGAAGGAGGCCATCAGGCAGAAAAAAGCATACCCTACCGCTAACGGCTTGCTCTTTAATCCATATTCCAGCACATACATTGGACCGCTTCGATATTCGCCCTTCTTTCGAAAATACATGCTCAACAAAACTTCAGCATACTTGGTCATCATGCCGAATACGGCCGCAACCCACATCCAAAAGACGGCGCCCGGACCGCCCGAAACGATCGCCGTAGCAACGCCGACGATATTGCCCGTACCCATTGTGGCAGCCAACGCCGTCGATAGCGACTGCATGGCATTAAATCCTTTTTTCTTATCACTGCCATCCCTCTTAAAAAGAGAACGAAGGGTACCCAGCAGCCACATCCTAACATGTAAAAACTGAAAAAAACAGGTACGAAAGGTCAAGTACACGCCGATCAGCATAAAGATGGCGCATGAGGCCGGCCCCCACAGCCATCCGTTGACGGTTGACAAAAATTTCATCATATCACCCCTCTCTATCCTATTCAAAACGGACGCAAAAAAGCAGAGAGCACAAGCTCTCTGCTTTGATTTGGAATGATTTTTTCGTCTTTCCTCAGAACAACCGAAGCAGGCCGTCGGTTTCATCGCCAAGACCTGCCTGCTTGAGCAAGGCAGCCCCTTGTTTGGATACCGGACTACTCTTGAGCAACTCGGCCGCCGTCATAAACTGTCCGCTCTCACGGGTACGGATGATCGCTTCGGCATCCTTTTGCAACAGCCCGCTCAATGCACGCATCGGCAGCACGATATCGCCCTGCTCGTTGGGAACAAAGCCGACGGTATCGGATTCAAACAGGCTGATGGATGCGAATTGAATACCACGCAGCAGCATCTCATATTCCACCGTTTGAACCGAATCGTGATACATCTCCACCCGCAGCGCCAAGGCCTGTAAATTCTCTTCCCTGCCGCTGTTTATCATATCTTCCATCTCATGCACGGAAAAATAGGCACAGTAAAACTCTTGCGGATAATTGAGTTTATACCAAAGCAGTTTCATGACTGCCGATTCGGGCAGATCCTCGCATCCGGCCAGGCCGTTTTGGAGTGTGTGCTCCTGTTCGATATACAATTCGTCAGCGCTCTTCTTCAAATCATAGCAAGACTCATCCGGCTCTACCTCACGCACAGGTACACCGCTTAAATGCTCACAAATACGCAGCATTTGCGCCGCCCTATCCTCGGTGAATCGCAAAGCCAACAGAACATTGTCATATTCATGGCCATCATAATGTGTAAAGTAACATTCCTTGTCACCGGAAACCGGCAGGGTATTCTCCGGCGCATATGCCGGCAGCACATACATGCGATCCCGCTGCGTCTGCAACTGCCGAACCGATCCTGCCATTCCGACTGCCATACGATTTTCCACGATCTCACGGAAGCCTTTTTTGTTATCCTCTTCATAACGGATGATGGCCTGCTTGGCCGTTTCCGGCGTATACCGCAAGGCCGTTCCGGCAAAGGGACAGTGCCACCGTCCGTATGCCGCATCGACCCTCTGCTGAATCCGCTCTTTCATCGACAACGGCGCACTGATCTCCAGTTCAAACCCGAGAATATCCCCCTGCGCTTGCGCATCGTATCGATCGGTCAATCCCAGATCATAGGCTGAGTGCAGACGATGCATACCGCCCTCGATCGAGATCTCAGGCAGCAGCCGTTTGATCTCCATCGCCGCCAGTAACAACGGACGCAATCCCTGCTGATCGATCCATTCCTTTTCTTGAGGATATCGCTCCAGCACATCAGCCAAGCGCTGTTGCGCCAGTTCATCCTGAGTCATCGGCAGCATCGGCTCAGGAATCGGCTGCACCTGCTGACACTGCTCGGCAATGGCGGTCGAGGCGTCGACCACCAAGCGCTGCTTGAGTTGCGCCCCCATCCAATCAAAGTTCTTAAGCATCTGTTCGGTCGAGCGCATATGGGTCAGCCCCTGGGTATCCTCATCACGCATATTTTTTGTGCCGGCCAACACCACACGGGTCAAGTGCTGATCCTCATCCAGATAATGCACATCTCCTGTCGCCACTACAGGCTTGCCATACCGATCCGCCAACTCTATGGTTTTACGCTGGACATATTCCAGCATCCTGGTATCATGCACCATGCCGTTATCAACCATGTGCATGTTAGTTTCCAGCGGCTGCAATTCAAAATAATCGTAAAACTCAGCCGCACGGCACAGGTCTTCTTGACTGCGATACTCGGTCAACATCTCAAACAACTCACCCTCGCTACAGGCACTGCCGATGAGGATATTGTCCCGATGCTCCAGCAGAACACTCTTAGGCAACAACGGTTTTCTTCCGAAATACTCCAGATAGGAAAGGCTGCACAATTTATGCAGATCCCGCAGGCCGGCCTCATTTTTTGCCAGCAATACCACATGATACCGATGCTGTCGTGCCAAATGATAGGTCAGGTTGTCATTGATCTGCGAAACCGTTTCCAAGCCCTTTTTTCGTTTAAGATCAGACATGAGCGGCAAAAAGATCTTAGCCAGCATCCGTGCATCGTCACAGGCACGGTGATGATTGAATTCACCCAGCCCCATGAAGGATGCCACCGTATCCAGTTTTACATTGCGCAGCTGCGGAAAGGCGCTGCTGCACAGCGGCACGGTATCGATATAGGTATGGGCAAAGGGACGCCCCAGCCGTGAAGCGGCCGCCCGAATAAAACCACAGTCAAAGTTAGCATTATGCGCCACCAAAACGCTGTCTTCGGCAAAAGCCAAAAACTGCTCCAGCGCCACATCAATTTTGGGCGCATCCTTGACCATTTGATTGGTAATGCCGGTAAGTTCCGTAATTCTGGCGGGAATACTCCTCTCCGGATCAACAAAGGTGTTGAATTCCTTGATGATCTCGCCATTTTCCACCAGCACCGCACCGATCTCGGTAATGCGGTCGACCGACATGCTAAGCCCCGTCGTTTCCAGATCAAAAACGGTAAACCGCCCATCCAGCGACTGGGTCGAATCCCCGCTGACGGCAGCATCCAGATCGTTGACCATATACGCTTCCATGCCGCCTATGATCTTAATGCCTAAGGCCTGTCCCGTCTTGACCGCCTGCGGCAAGCTATGCAACGATGCATGATCGGTAATAGCGATCGCAGGATGTCCCCACGATGCCGCTCGTTCAACCAGTTCTTCGACCGCCAACGGCGCATCCATCGCAGAGGCATAGGTATGAGCATGCAGTTCTACCCTCTTTTGCTCACTGTTGTCCTCACTGCCCTCTACCTGCACCCGACAAACCGAATACGCACGCATGGAAAGGCCGCCCGAGAAGGCATCTTCACTAACCGCCCCTCGGATCATCAGCCGCTCACCCATACGCAGCCCGGCAATAATATCATCTGCCTTTTCGCTATTGAAGATCTTGACCGGCAGCACGCCGCTGCCATCCTCGATCGAAAAGACGATCATCGCCCGCTCGGCCGATTCTTCTTCCTTCCCTTCTTCTTGCTTAGTATGATACACCCGCTTCTTGGGCGTGTCGATCTGACCGCATACAATGGCGCTTTTCATGCCGTCTTGCAAGGCTGATATCTTCTGCGGCTCCCCCTCAAAGGCTTTCCCATACAGAAAATCGCCCTGCGAAACAGCCGATTCTTCGCCTTCGGCCTCCTGCGCCATAGCACCCGCTGTCATCGGCGCAGTCCGATCGACCGTGCTCTCCTTGCGACGAATATACTCTTCAATATTCTCACTCTTTCCCTCATCCTCAATAAAGCGCACGGCAATATTCTCATCATATTTGAAATGAAAATACTCCTGCAACTTCCTGACCATGCCGATGCGCTCCAGTACCGCCGCCCCGGCCGCCCGGACCGGCACCAAAACGGTATGCTCCGCCAGCGTCGCCTCTCCGGCAAGATAGGCACCCAACACTGGGTTATCCTCTTCAGCCTCCCGCATAAAATCGCTCAACGACCCTTCCTGCGCCCCGGCACAGCAACACCGCACCGTCACCTCGGCCAGCGTATAAGCCTCCTTGAGATTACGGGCAATACGAGCGCAAACCGCCGCATCCAGATACGGCTGCGTCAGCAGCCAGACCTTGACCTTGCGCTGCGCCTTGTTGACCAATGTGCTTTTGACAACGGACAATCGGACGAGCTCATACAACTCGTCCGATTGCGGATATTTGGGGAAATATTCGGTAAATGTCTTCATTCTTTCTCCTGTATTTTCTCAATTTCCGCCATCAGCTCATCCAACGCCCGATGAGCGGAAACCTTACGCAAAACCTCTCCTGCCCGGAACAGTAGATATTCATCCGTTCCGCCCGCCAGCCCGATATCAGCCTCTCTCGCCTCACCCGGCCCGTTGACAACGCAGCCCATGACCGCCACCGTGATCGGCAGATCGACATCAGCCAACCGCTGCTCGACCTGCTGCGCCAGCGATACCAGATCCACCTTGGTGCGCCCGCAGGTCGGACAGGATACGATTTGCACCCCTCGCTGCGATAGCCCCAAGGCCCGCAATAATTTGTACGCCGCCCGTACCTCTTCGACCGGATCAGCCGTCAACGACACACGGATGGTATCGCCGATCCCGTCGATCAACAAAGCTCCAATGCCGGCACTGGACTTGATCACACCATTGATCAACGTCCCCGCCTCAGTCACGCCGATATGTAACGGATACCGACATTGCTCATGCAACAACCGATTGCAACGCACCATCTCCGGCACCCGCGACGACTTGACCGAGATCACAATATCATCAAAATCAAAGCGCTCCAACAGCGAAGCGCTGTACTGCGCACTTTCGCACAAAGCCTCCGGGCAGACATGGCCGTACTTGGCCAAAATATTCTTCTCCACCGACCCGGAATTGACCCCCACACGAATGGGGATCCCGGCCGCCTTGCAGGCATTGGCAACCGCCCGTACATGCTCATCGGCGCCGATATTGCCCGGGTTGATGCGGATCTTATCCGCCCCGGCCGCCACAGCCCCCAGTGCCAACTTATAATCAAAATGAATATCCGCCACCAAGGGCAGCGGCGACTGCTCACGAATTTGCCCAAAACTTCTGACGGCCTCCTGATCAGGCACCGCCAACCGCACGATCTGACATCCGGCCTTTTCCAAAGCCTTGATCTGCGCCAGACATGCCTGCACATCATGGGTATCGGTCGAAAGCATGCTCTGCACCGAAACACTGCCGTCACCCATGCAGATCGAACCGACCCGTACCTGTTTGCGTTCCATTATGTCACCACCCGAATGATATCATTGATAAAGACAAAGACGGTCAGCAGCATCAGCAACCCAAACCCCACCAAATGCACAATGCCTTCCTTTTCGGGCGGGATCGGTCTGCCAAGAATCGCCTCCACCAAAATAAAGAGGATACGCCCACCGTCCAAAGCCGGAATGGGCAATAAGTTCATCACACCCAGATTAATGGCGATCAACGCCACGAGATTTAGAACATTCAAGATGCCGTATTGCACCGTCTCACCGATCATGGCCGTAATGCCGACCGGCCCGGTCAGTTCACCGATTCCCACCTTGCCCGTCACCAAAAAGGCCAGCGATTTCCAAACCGAACGCACGATCGACAAACTCTCGGTCGCCGTCTGGGTGAAGATCCTACCAAACGTCATCTCTTCCCGACCAAAAGAAATGCCGATCCGATACCCCTCCTCGGTCTTGATCAGGGGAATATCCTTGAGCTGTACCCTCTCCCCATCCCGAATGACCGTGGCATCAAAGGTTTCGGTATCAATAAAATTGATGGCCAAATTCAGATCGGTATAATTGAGCACGCCGTAGCCGTCACAGCGCACGATCTGATCCCCGACCTTAAAGGCCGTCTGCTCTTCCAGATAAACATTCTCGACCCTCGTCGAAATATAGCTCGGCACAAAGCACTGAATGATAAACACGAGCAGCACACCAAAGGCCAGGTTCATACCGGCGCCGGCCGCCAGCACACCGATACGAGCCAGCTTGCCTTTTTTGTTGAAGGCACGCTCGTCATCGCTCTCCTCATCCTCGCCCACCATCATGCAAGAGCCGCCGATGGGAAACAACTTGAGCGAAAACAAAGTCTCCTTCCCCTGCTTTTTCCAGATCCGAGGCCCCATGCCCAGCGAAAACTCAACAACGCCGATCCCGGCCCGTTTGGCAGCCAAAAAATGCCCCAGTTCATGTATAAAGATCAAAAAGCCGAACATAAACACGGCTATTACAATCGACCAAAATGTAGTCAGCGTTAACACCTCTCTATTCGCTCATCCACCGCCCGACGGGCCGTGCGGTCAGCCTCCAATATATCCTCAAGACTCGGCTGTGCCGTCCATTTTACCTGTTCGCACACCTCTTCCACCAACAACGGAATGCGGTAGAAGGGTATCTTATCGGCCAAAAAGGCCGCCACGGCACACTCATTGGCACCGTTGAGAATGGCCGGCATCGTGCCGCCGACCGTGATCGCCTTGCGGGCCAGCTTGACCGCACGGAAGGTCTCTTCATCACATGGGTCAAAGGTCAAAGTCCCGGCCCCCAGCAGATCCAACGGCTCGACCACCGCCGGCCTGCTCTCAGGATAGGCCAACGCATACTGGATGGGCAGGCGCATATCCGGCACTCCCATCTGCGCCAGCACACTGTTATCCTCAAACCGCACCATCGAATGTACGATGCTCTGCCGATGCACCACGATCTCAACCTGTTCGGGCGTTACATCAAATAAATGCACCGCCTCGATCAATTCCAATCCCTTGTTCATCATGGTGGCGCTGTCAATGGTGATCTTAGCACCCATGCTCCAATTCGGATGCTTAAGCGCCTGCGCCTTGGTGACCTGCTGCAATTGCTGGGCGGAAAATCCGAAAAAGGGCCCACCCGATGCTGTCAAAATAATTGACTTTACATTGCGCTTGGTGTCCTGCAGACACTGAAAAATGGCGCTATGCTCACTGTCGACCGGCAAGATCCGAGCCTTATGCTTTTTCGCCTGTTCCTTGACCAATTCACCCGCCGTTACCAGCGTTTCCTTGTTGGCCAACGCCACATCTTTGCCGGCATGTAGGGCAGCCAGCGTCGGTTTTAAGCCGGCAATGCCCACAACGGCATTGAGTACGATATCGGCCGAATCCCAAGTCGCCAGATCCCGCATCGCATCAGCCCCGCCCAGCACAACGGCGTCGGTATCCTTCAGCCGTACCCGCAGATCCTTTGCCGCTTCCTCGTCGGCCATGACAGCCAACGCAATGGCATGTTGCCGCACGATCTGTTCCATGGCATCAACATCACGGTTGGCGCTGACGCCGGCTATTTTATATCCGTTTTTTTGACAAACATCGATGGCCGATCGGCCGATCGAGCCGGTCGCACCAAGAAGGATCACTTGTTTCATACTGTCCTCTTTCAAATATATAAAGGATGGATCCACATTATGAAGATATAGACAAAAGCCCCCACATACAGCAGGCTGTCAAATCGATCCAGCACCCCGCCGTGACCCGGCATGAAATTGCCGAAATCTTTTACATCAAAATTGCGCTTAATGGCCGACATCGACAGATCACCAAACTGATCCAGCACACCGCAGACCGCCGCCAACACCGCCATCATCGGCAAACTGACCGCCGTTTTCAAGCCAAATTGCAGGATCAGACCCACGATCAGATAGACAACGACATTGATGGCGATCCCGCCAATAAAGCCTTCTACCGTCTTTTTGGGGCTGATAACGGGAGCCAGCTTGTGCTTGCCTAATGCACGGCCGACAAAATAAGCGCCCGTATCGGTGACAAAGCAACTGATGATGATCAGGATCAGATACAGCAACCCGTTTTCCTGTTCCCTCACATACGCCACACTACTGTAAAGAATGGGAAAAACCAACGATATCACAAATATAATGCCCGTTTTTTTGAGCTGATATTTACCGAATCGCCACATATTCCATCCGCTGACCAGCATCGACAGGCCAAAGACACCCGCCAGCAGCGGCAGATGAAAAGATATGGGTAAAAAGACAAAACCAGCCGCCCAGATCAACGAAACGACAAAGGGAATGCGGGCAAAGCCCTTCTTTTTGAGCATGCCGCTGACCTGATACAGTTCATAAACCGCCATCACCGAAAGCAGCGAGGCAAAGAGCATAATGACGATCGGCAGATAGGAAAAAGCCAAAATGACGGCCATGACCGCCGCAATACAAGCACCGGTGATCACACGCTGTTTGAGCATCCTCACACACCTCCAAAGCGACGGGAACGCCGATTAAAATCAATAATGGCCGCATCCAGATCCTTTTCGGAGAAGTCCGGCCACAGCACATCGGAATACCAAAACTCGGCATAGGCGCACTGCCACAGCAGGAAGTTGGACAACCGCTGCTCACCGCTGGGACGGATGATCAGATCGGGATCGGGCTGATCGCCGGTATACATGGCCTGCCCAAGACTGGTTTCGTTAATATCGGCTACCGTCATCTCCCCTGCCGCACATTTTTCAGTCAACGCACGGGCGGCCCGCACGATCTCCTGGCGGCCGCCGTAATTGATGGCGATATTGACAGTAATGCCCGTCATAGTGCTTGTCAGTTCCATAGCCTTGTCGATCTTCTCACGTAGCTGATCCGACAGGCGTGACAGATCACCGATAAATCGCAGTTTCATGTTATATTCGTTGAAATCGACCAGGATCTCATCGAGATACTCATTAAACTGCTTCATCAGCGCATCGACCTCTTCCTGCGGGCGTGACCAGTTTTCGGTGGAAAAGGCATAGTAGGTCACATATTTGACGCCGATCTTGGAGCAATATCGGGTAATGGTACGGAAGGTCTTACCTCCCTGAGCATGTCCCAGAAAGCGAGGCAATCCCCGCTTTTTGGCCCAACGGCCGTTGCCGTCCATAATAATGCCGATATGCGCCGGGATGGCGCATTGAGAAATATCAATTTTTTTACCGAACAGTCCCACAAAAGTTCTCCTATGATGTGATTGACCCCGCAGCCGCTCGGCAGCTGCGGGGAATGTATCAATTAGACAGATTTCAGTTCTTTTTCTTTTGCTGCGTAAGTTTCATCAATGAGCTTGACGCTCTTATCGGTCAACTCCTGAATATCCTTTTCGATGACCTTGTAATCATCCTCGGTGATCTCGCTGGCCTTCTGCTGCTTTTTGTACTTATCAATAGCATCACGACGGATGGAGCGGATCGAAACCTTGGCCGATTCGGCCATGGCCGATACCTCTTTGATCAGGTCCTTACGGCGTTCCTCGGTCAAGGGCGGGAATACCAGGCGAATGACCTTACCGTCATTGGAAGGGTTGATGCCGATATCCGAGGCGTTGATGGCCTTTTCAATGGGCTTGAGCTGGGAAGCGTCGTAGGGCTGAATGACCAGCACACGAGCCTCACTGACCGAGATGGATGCCATCTGATTGAGCGGCATTTCGGTACCGTAATAATCAATACGGATCTTATCCAAAACCGCAGGATTGGCACGGCCGGCACGCACAGCGGCGTAATCCTTCTCCAATACAGCTACGGTTTTATTCATTTTTGTTTCGATTTCGGGATAGCTACCCTTCATGACTTATTCCTCCTCTACTAATGTTCCGACATTTTCGCCGGAAATGGCACGTACGATATTGTCAGGGTCCTTCATACCAAAGACCAGAATGGGAATATGATTGTCCTTGCACATGGCGGCAGCGGTGCTGTCCATAACACCCAGATCCTTATGCAGGATCTCGGCCGGGCTCAGATGATCGATCTTCACGGCGCTAGGATCTTTTCTGGGATCGGCGGTATAGACGCCGTCAACATTGGTCGCCTTCATAAAGATATCAGCGTCGATCTCGGCGGCACGCAGCGCAGCAGCCGTATCGGTCGAGAAGAAGGGGTTGCCGGTGCCGCAGCCAAAGACGACGACACGTCCCTTCTCCAGATGACGCACCGCCTTATTGCGGATATACGGCTCGGCGATCTGACGCATCTCGATGGCCGTCTGCACACGGGTGGGAACGCCCAGCTGTTCCATCGCATCGGCAAAGGCCAAAGCGTTGATGGTAGTGGCCAGCATGCCCATATGATCGGCACGGGTGCGGTCCATATTACCGCTGGTCTTGCCACGCCAGAAATTGCCGCCGCCGACAACGATGGCGACCTGTGCGCCTAAGGCTATACTGTCACGCACCTTTTCAGCCACTCGGTTAAGCACATCAAAATCAATGCCCGATCCCTTGCCGCCGGCCAGCGCTTCACCGCTGATCTTGAGTAGAATTCGTTTATATTTGAGTCCCATACTGTTCTCCTTCGAATTATCTTGTCAATAGTTTACTATACCGCAAACATTTTTTCAATATTTTTCTGTAAAAAAAGAGCCGCTTTCTTACAAAGCGGCTCTTTTATCATTCCATTATTCCTCAACAGGAGCTTCTTCAACAGCCTCTTCCACGGCTTCCTCTACCGGCAGGGCAGCCTTGATGGACAGAGAGATGCGGTTGCGCTCAAAATCGATCTCGATGATCTTGGCCGAAACCACATCACCGACCTTGAGCTTATCCGAAACCTTTTCGATATGCTCGGGAGCGATCTCGGAAATATGGATCAGACCGTCGATGCCGGGGATGATCTCGGCAAAGGCGCCGTATTTCATAAGCTTAACGATCTTAGCGTCAACGATATCGTCCACATGGTAATTGTTGCGGAAGGTATCCATGGGGTTGGCGTTGGGATCCTTATAGCCCAGAGAAATACGTCCGTTTTCTTCGTTGAATTCCTTAACATAGACATCAATGACATCGCCGACATTGACGACCTCGCTGGGATGTCTGAGCTTGCTCCAGGACAGCTCGGTGATATGGACCATACCGTCCACACCGCCGATATCAACGAAAGCACCGTACGAGGTCAGAGAACGAACGGTACCCTCATAATGCTTGCCAACCTCGATCTCAGCCAGGATGCGCTCACGGGCCTCCTTGCGCATTTCGGAAGAAGCACGCTTGACCGAGCCGATGACACGTCTGCGGCGCTTATCGACCTCAATGATCTTGAACTGAACGGTCTGTCCGACAAGCATAGACAGATCAGCTTCACGATCGGACGTGATCTGCGAAGCAGGAATGAAGATGCGGTTGGATTCGTAGGTCACAACAACACCGCCGTTGACGGCACTGGAGATCTTGCCGGCCAGGATGGCGCCATTTTCCTCGGCCTCGCTGATCAACTGCCAAGCCTTCTGCGCTTCCATGCGCTTACGGCTGAGAGTGGCAGTACCTTCCACATCGTTGGTCTTGATTACCTGTGCCTCAATGGTATCGCCCACTTTGAACTGAGCTGCCACATCGGCGAAACTTGCGGACAGCTCGTCCGTCGGCAGGATGCCGGTATACTTGGCTCCCACATCGACCTGGATCTCATTCGGCATCACGGCCATAATGGTTCCGGTGACGATCTCTCCTCTGCGAACGGTTTTGAAGGATTCGTTCAATGCCTCTTCGAACGACATTTCCTCCTGAGCTTCCATGTTCTTGATGTTTTCTTCCATGGTGAAAAATACCTCCTCGATAATCCAGACGGGAGTAGAGGCGCCCGCTGTTATCCCAATCAGATTATTATTTTTGAATTTTGATACACTTAATTCAGAAACATCCTGGATCAGAACAGTATTTTCGCATCGGCTGCGGCAGATCTCGTAAAGGCGCGCCGTGTTCGCACTGTTGCGACCGCCGATCACGATCATACCGTCACACCGAGCAGCTAACTGTTCGGCTTCCTTCTGTCTTTCATAAGTTGCAAAGCATATTGTATCAAAAATTTCTGCGTTTGTATAGTCTTTATTTTTAAAATGTTTGCAAATATTTTTCCAAATACCCTCGTTAAAGGTCGTTTGCGCCGCTAAAATGGGTGATTTTTTCGAAAAATCCTGCTCAAAAAACAGTTTTTTTGCCTCATTTTCATCCGAAATCACATAAAAATCATCACCAAAATAGTGTCCTCGGATGCCGTTTACCTCGGGATGATCCTCATCTCCGGCAATAATAAAGGCTCGATTTTCATCGCTGGCCTTGGCCGCCAGCTGCTGAATACGCGCCACAAACGGGCAGGTCATATCCTCCACCGTACCGCCGGCCGCCGCAATGGCCTCCTTGGTCTGTCGGCCGACACCGTGGGCTCGGATGACCACCGTTGTTCCCGAACTTACCTGCGTCGGATCGCTGATCGTGCCGACCCCGCCCTCTTTGAGGCGGCGCAGCACGTCCGGGTTGTGAATCAACTCGCCGTAGGTGACGATATTCTTGTCCTTTTGCTCCATCAACTCACGGGTGCGGTTGACGGCTCGGTCGACACCGAAACAAAAGCCGGCCGATTTGGCCACAATCACTTTACTCATATCGTGTCCGCCAGCTTTTCCGTTTCTTCCATCAGACGCTGAGCCATGGCATGCAGATTCTCGGCGCTGCCGTCGGTATACCCCAACTCTTGCACCGAAAGAGGCTTGCCGAAAGCGACGGTAACCGGCCGGAAGAGCCGCAATCTCTGGTGTTTGGTCTTGACATAGACCGGCACGATCGGGCAGTTGCTGCGGATAGCCAGCAGAGCAAACCCCGTCTTATACCGTGACAGTTTCTCCCCTTTCACTCTCTTGCCTTGCGGGAAGATGCCGACAAAGTGCCCTTGGTCGATCATATCAATGGCCGTTTTGACGGCCGCTACATCCTTGGCACCACGCTTGACCGGGAAGGCGCCCAGTGAGCGGAAAAACCAAGCCAATGCCTTATTTTTGAATATCTCGGCCTTGGCCATGTAATGCACCTTGCGCTTACGCACACCAATTCCCAGAAATACCGGGTCCATCAGCGACATGTGATTACTGGTAAAGATACATCCGCCCTGCAGCGGAATATGTTCCACCCCGACCGCACGGTGGAAAAACAAGCCTTTCATCAGCACCCATGCGACCGGACGTAAGATCCGATATACCATTACATACGCTCCTCTATCTTGCGGCACATATACTCGACTGTTTGCTCTTGATCCATATCGGAATTATCCACCAGGATGGCATCCTCAGCCGCCTTGAGCGGCGCAGTGGCACGGGACGAATCGTTGGCATCCCGCTGCTCGATCTCACGCAGCACGGTGTCAAAATCGGCCTTGATACCCTTGGCCTGCAACTCCAGCGTCCTACGCTTGGCACGGGCACGGGCATCGGCGGTCAGGAAGAATTTCACGTCGGCGTTGGGCAAAATGACCGTACCGATATCTCGGCCATCCATAAGCACATTGTTCTCGGCCGCCATTTTACGCTGCAGATCCAGCAAAAAGGTACGCACCGGCGGATGCGCCGACACGTCCGAGGCCGCCTGCGCTACCGGCTGGGTACGGATCAAGCCCGACACGTCCTCGCCGTTGAGATAGACTCGCTGTTCGCCCTCAACAAAACGCAGGCTGACGTCGATCTGATCCAGTATCGGCGTGACCTGATCGGCATCCTTCATGTCGGCAACGCCACGGCGGATGCAAAACAGACCGATGGCACGGTACAGCGCACCGGTGTCGATATACAGATACCCCAGTTTTTTTGCCAGCGCCTTGGCGGCACTGCTCTTCCCGGCCCCCGAAGGACCGTCAATGGCAATATTGATAGGCATACTCTTACCCTCCGTTTATCATAGCTTCGGCCGCTGCAGCTGCCGTAGAAAAGGCCAACTGCAAATTAAAACCGCCGGTCAACGCATCCATATCCATGACCTCACCGGCAAAATACAGACCGGGAACGAGTTTGGACTGCATGGTTTTGGGGTCGATCTGCTTTAAGGATACCCCGCCTGCCGTTACAACAGCCTCTTCGATGGGGCGCAGCCCCAACACGGTAAAGGAAAAATTCTTAATACTATAACACAATTTCTGCCGCTCGGCACGGGAAATGGCATTGACCTGCTTATCGGGATCAATGCCGCTGCGTGCCACGATAATCGGGATGGCGCTAGCCGGCAACAACTGCGATAAGCTATTACGGAAACACTTATTCAACTGCCCCGAAAAATCACGCAACAACCGCTCATCCAGCTTGTCCTCGCTCAGCCCGGGCTTGAGGTCGATCACGACCGTTGCCGTCTGCGGCTTTTTGTGAGCGATATAAGCCGATGCCGTTAGGGCAAGCGGCCCGGAAAGGCCAAAATGAGTAAAGAGCGCTTCGCCGATCTCCGAATATAATTTCTTACCCTTTTCATTCAAAAGCGTCAGCGATACATTTTTGAGCGACAGGCCGCTCATTTGTGAGCACTCATCCCCATCGCAGACCAAACCGACCAGGGATGGCGATGTCGGCTCGATCGCATGGCCCAGATTTTGGGCAAAACGGTAGCCATCGCCGGTACTGCCTGTCTGCGGATAGGACAATCCGCCGGTGGCGATCAATGCTTTACTGTAATGCTTTAAACCTTTACAAGTTATTACATCAAATCCGTCACGGTACACGACATCGGTGACCTGCTGCTGAAGGCGAGATACATAGCGAGTATCGCAGGCCTTAAGCAAGGCCCCGACAATATCGAGGGCACGATCCGACACCGGAAAGACCCGATCGCCCCGCTCCACCTTAAGCGGTACACCACGCCGAGTAAAATAATCCATCAACCAAGCATGATCGTAGCGGGACAGCACGCTGAAAAGAAAGCGGTCACCCTTCATAATGTGAGCACGGAAGCGGTCGGCATCGCAGGCGTTGGTCACATTGCAACGCCCCTTGCCCGTGATCCCGATCTTCAGACCGCAACGATCCTTTTTCTCGTACAGATCGCAGCAAACGCCGCTGCGTGCCAAAAGAGAAGCTGCCATCAGCCCGGCCGCACCGGCACCGATGATTGCGATATCAGCCATCGCTGCGCCCTCCGTCGTTCTTGTCATAGACCTGATATTCATCCCAGATCTGTTCCAGGTCGGCCAATCGCTTTTCGACCTCGCTGCGCCGTTGCATGGTCACGCCGACGATCAAGGCATTGATCAGGCTCATGGGCGCCGTCAATGAATCGACGAAGGATGCCATATCGCTGCGTGCCAACAGCAGATTGGTAGCAAATTGCGCCAGCGGTGACGAGGGTGCATCGGTAATGGCGATGACATCCGCCCCACGGTCACGGGCAAAATTCAAAGCACGGATGGTGCGCTGGGAATAGCGTGGGAAACTGATGCCGATCATGACATCCCCCTCACCCACACGCAAAATCTGTTCAAAGACCTCTTCGGTGCCCGACGCATCGACCAGGCGAATATTATCACAGATCAAATTCAGATTAAATCCCAAAAATTCGGAGAGCATACTGGCGGTACGCACGCCGATAATATACACATTGCGTGCCGAAACGATCTTTTGAATGGCCGATTCAAACTCACTCGGGTCGATATGCGCCAGCGTTTGGCTGATGTTGAGAATATCGTTGGTAAGCACACTGCCCAGCACCCCATCCTCGCGCACACGCTCCTCGGTGATCTGCACACGCTGCAAGGCGGTCAGCCGATTGCGACTGAGCTGATGCAGAGCCTGTTTGAAATCCTGATAGCTGTCGAAACCAAGCTCGGTGACAAAACGGACAACGGTGGACTCACTGACGCCGACCGTTTGACCAAGCTTTGCCGCCGTCATAAAAGCCGCCTTTTCGTAATGGGCCAGCAGATAATCGGCAATGGCCTTCTGTCCCTTGGAAAAGGAAAGATATAATTGTTCAATTTGGGAAAAGACATCACCGACCATGATCCGACGACACCTCCTAGATAACTATTCTTTTATTGTAACAGATTTTACATGCAATTACAATAAAATTTTGCACACGAAAAAGACCGGGATCTCTCCCGGTCCTTTTATACAAAATGTTACATGCTTTCTTCCACGGACTTGATCATCTTCTTGACCATCTGTCCGCCGATGGAACCGGCCTGGCGAGCCGTCAGATCACCGTTATACCCCTGCTTGAGGTTAACGCCGACTTCGCTGGCACATTCCATCTTAAAGCGCTCCATTGCTTCTTTAGCCGAAGGAACCATAGCACTCATTGCGTTTTCTCCTTTTCTGAAAAGTTTGGGTCTTTGCGCTATTATTTTGTCCTCAGCCATTTTCATTATGATTTGTAATATATGTAAAACTATGCGTCGACCAGTTCCATCTGCGAACAGGAGATCTCCCATGCCGTCATCTCTCGCTCGCCGTCCGGCATCTTTTTGATATAATTGCGGCTCTGGATACGCCCGACAATATGGAGGGCATCCGATTGACGCAACGACTGGGCAAAGACGGCATCCCGTCCCCAAGCCAGACAGGGAATATAATCCGACCGTCCGTAGCGGCGGTTAACAGCCAGCATCAGATCGGCGATCTCACGGCCGAGCGGCGTGGTACGACGAATGGGCGGCTTGCACAAAAAACCGCATAATTCAATTTGATTTTCATGGCTTTGCTCCTCGATGCAGATCTGAACATCCTGAGCAAAAACATAAAGGATCAACCGACGTCGACCGTCAATATCCATGTTTTTCGATCGAAATTCACCGCATATCTCCAGCAGGTCGCCGGCATCTATGTATCGACTGGGAAAGAGTCGTTCGGAGATGATGACCGAAACGATATCAAAATTCCCGCTCAATCGGGATATCTTAAGCGAGAGGGTATAAAAATTTTCACCATAGGCCTGATGCCCCGACTGCGGCGACTGGCAGGCAACACCACGTAAAAATACCGAATTGATGCAGTTCATGCGTCCTCCCTCTCTTCCGTCAATAATAAAAGCGCACAGGCCAACACGGCCGACGGCACATCCCACACCTTGCCGTGGAAAACATGATCCTGCACCTCAACCATGCGCCCGTATACATCCTGCACATCCCGTCCGACACTGAGCACAATAGCCTCCTCGGTAATGCTGGAGATGGAAACGGTATTGCGCTCCCCCGCTCCACAGGTGACCGGACGCAGAGCCATTTCACCGATAAAGCCGCAACGGGCGGCATCCTCCGGATCGAAAATGGCGAGTGCGCCTTCTTTGGCGCAGCCGCAAGGCAGGAGCGGCATATCGGGCGCATCGTTGCCGACCAGTACAATATCGGCACCGAAATCACAAGGGCCGCCAATACTTCGCAATTCCAAAATAAGCAGCTCGGTCGCCTCTTCCCCGCACACAGCCCCGGAGTCGGCCGACACATACAGCACCCCTCGCCGCATACGTACCAAATCGAGAAATTGATGGGCGTCATAATGTGCGCCCGGTATCATCAGCACTTTGATCATCGTTACACACCCACTGTTTCTTTGGATTGATGCTCTACTTGATATTGTTGCCCCGTATGATCGATTTTATAATTGTCTTGATAGATCAATTCCGATATTTTTACAAGTTCGATCTTGTTATTTTTGGCATATTCCAAAATGGACGGCAGTGCCTCGGGCGTATGCAAGGCCGCATTATGGAACAAAGTGATGGAGCCGGGCTCCAGCTTGCTTGTGACCCGAGACGTGATCTCCTTGGCCGACAGCTCTTTCCAGTCCAAACTGTCGATCGACCACTGTATCGTATAATATCCGTTGTCCAGTAGTGTATCCACGACGGTATCGTTATAATCGCCGTAGGGCGGGCGGAACAGATGCGGCCGCACCCCAGTCACCTTCTCGATCTTATCCGAGCAATCATTGACCTGCTTGAGCATCTCCTCGGCCGAGAGTTTAGTCATATAGGGATGGGTGTTGGAATGATTCATGATCTCATGCCCGGCATCATGAAGAGCCTTGACCGATTCAGGATATTTATCCACCCACTCCCCCACCACAAAAAAGGTGGCTTTTACATCATATTGCGCCAATATATCAATGATCTGCTGGGTATCCTCATTGCCCCAGGCCGCATCAAAAGAGATCGACGCCTTTTGATCGTTGCGCTTGACCGAATAAATAGGCAAGCTGCGGGAAGCCGCCGTGGTACTCATGGCGCTCTGCACGATGCTACCCGAAAAAATAACGGCTGCCACCGTAACTGCAATCAACAGCACGGCGGCAATAATGGCATTTTTACGAAATACTACAATCTTCATATATTCGCCCCCTGTCCCTACAACCTATTCGGGACGGATGGAGAATATGCAAAAAAAAGGTAAAGCCATATGGCTTTACCTGTTTATGTTACGATCCACTCATTAAGGTTACTTGAATATCATAGTACTCGCCCAGCCGCCAATATTTCAATCGCACGGCATCACCGGCCTGATACCTGTTTTTCTCACCGATGAAGCCATCCAGATCATCAAATTCCTTGCCGTTGATCTGGGTGATGATATCGCCGACACGCAGACCCTGCTTATACGCATCGCTGTCTTGTTCGATCGACATGACCATACAGCCTGACACCATATCATCGGCGATAGCCGTGTCCTGGCTGACAAAGGATACCGTCACACCAATAACGGGATCGGGGGTAATGAATCCATAGCGGATGAGCTCATCAACGATCTCTTTGGCATCGGTCATGGGAATGGCAAAGCCGAGACCCTCATAGGTAGCCGAACCGCTGGACATGATCTTGGAACTGTTGATGCCGATGACCTGCCCGTACATATTGATCAGCGGGCCGCCCGAATTGCCGGGGTTGAGCTGAGCGTTGGTCTGCAACAGGTCGGTGCTGACATTGCTGCCGTAAAGATTGCGGCGGATACCGGAAATGATGCCGTCGGTCACCGTCTGGGCATACTCGGTGCTGTAGGGATTGCCGATGGTGACGACGCCCTCACCGACCACGACCTGATCCGAATCGCCGAAGGTGGCCGGCTCAAGCCCGGTCGCTTCGATCTTCAGCACGGCAATATCGGAAGCCGAATCGCTGCCCATGACCTGCGCCGTATAGCTTGTCGTGTTGTCATTGAGTACGATCTGGATCTCCTGCGCCCCTTCGATGATGTGGGCGTTGGTGATGATAAAGCCGTCTTGGCTCATGATGATGCCGGTCCCCAAACCCATAGACGAGCGGTCGGAAGCCAGGATCATGACGACCGACGGCGAAAGCCGCTGATAAATCTCCATAATGGTCAGCTGCGGCGTTGCTGCCGACGGCTTATCTTCCAGTTGCACCGTGGGGCCGTTTTCCACGCCGGGGCCGGGTTTATTGGACGACGAACCGGACGGCTGTGACTGCTCTTGCGAGGAAGATGCACCGGGTGCAACCGGCACATGATCGGCAAAATACTTTTTGATAAAGACAAAGCCGCTCACCCAACTGACAAAGACAAAAACCGCCAAGGCCACCAGCAATATCACCGTGTTGCGCCGACGACGTCTGCGCAGGCGGGCCTGCGTTTGCTCCTCCATCTGAAACAGGGTCGGCTCTTCCGGGGTCAGCATTTGTGCATCACTGGGCGGTATATCCGACTCGGATGCCGGTGCGATATACTGCTGTTGAGGACGGGTACATTCATCCTTTTGATTCAATCCCGCATCTCCTATCGGCTCAATCGGCTCGTTGAGCATATCATTGTTCATGTCTTCCATCTTCATTCCTCTTATTTTATGCTGTGCGTGTGACAGTTATCGTTATTTTTTCATCATGCTTTCCAATTTTCCGGTTACACTGAAATCGCGGTGCAGCTCCAGCGTAAAATAGAACTCGGTATATTGATCCGGCTCCGACGCCACACCGATCTCGCCCTTATTGAGCGTAACTAGCATTTTGGCGATATACAGACCAAGACCTGTCCCTTCTTTGTCCAGACCACGGGATTTATCGCTCTTATAAAACCGTTCAAACAAATGAGGAAGTTCATCCTCGGCAATACCGACGCCGGTGTTACGCACACGGATCAAGGCGTATTGGCGGTGGTATTTTTCTACGCTGACGCTGATCTTTCCGCCATTCGGGGTAAATTTTACGGCATTGCCGACGAGGTTTGTCACAATACGATATACGCTGTCTTCATCGGCCTGCACCGTCAATCCCGCATCGGTCGGCAAGGCAACGCGAATCTGTTTTTCTTCAATATTTCGTTCAAAGGACAACATGACCTGACGGATGATCTCGTTGATGTTCAGATCCGTCCGTACAATGTCGACCTGTCCACCCTCCAGGCGGGTGACGTCCAAAATCGAATAGACCAAACGGCTCAACCGCTTCATCTCCATCGATACCCGCTTCAGATACTGCTCGGTGCGCTCGGGCGGGATGGTTCCGTCCAAAATACCGTCGATAAAGCCGCATATGCTGGTCATGGGCGTTTTCAGATCGTGCGAAATGTTGGCCATAAAGCCACGGCGGCTGCTTTCCACCTGCTCAAGGGTGTCAGCCATTTCATTAAAGGATGAGCACAGTTGCGCCACCTCATCGTTGCCCTTTACCCGTACTCGGCTGGAAAAGTCACCCTTTGAGAAGCTCTCCAACGCCTTTTTGATCTCACGCATCGGTCGAGCCTGCGCCTTAGTTCCCACATACACAAACAGCAAGGACACGATCAGCACAACACCAACGGCAATGAAATAAAACTGTGCAATGACCGAAATCATGGAGGTCAGCGATTCGGCCGGCGAACAAACAAACACATAGCCGGAAATATAACTGACGGTGTTGTCGCTTTCCGCACGCTTTTCCGATACCATCGGCACGCCTACGGTGTATCGACTGTCGGAAAAAATCCCGTTCAATGTGCCGGTCGATTTATAGATTCCCGTCTGCTTGAGTTGATCAATCACCTCAACCGGAATAAGCCGACGCTCAAAACGAATCTCATCGGTATTGGTAAACCAAAGACCGACATCTCCCGAAGCATTGACCACAATAACGTCCCTGGTGCCGCTTTCCGAAAAAATACTCAAAATGTTCAGATAATTGGCAAAGGTGCGGTCATTTTCCTCGGCATCGTCTAATCGGTTATACAGTTCAATCGGCGAACGCTCCATATCGGCCGTCAATATGGATAGGTTCTGAGCCGCATGCATCAACTGATTCTGCTGCTCTTCAATGGTATAATTGGCCGTCATGATCAGCAGCACCGCACCCAACATGGTAAAGCACAGGCAAACCAAGATGACCGTAACCATAAAGTACTTAAAAAAGATACTTTTGAACATGTTTTTTATTTGACCTCAAACTTATATCCGACACCCCAGACCGTTTTCAGGCTCCAGTTTTCCTCTTGTGCCGCATCCAGTTTCTCACGCAAGCGCTTGATGTGAACATCGACTGTGCGGGAATCTCCGTAGTATTCAAATCCCCACACCTCGTCCAGTAACTGATCACGGGTATAGACCTTGTTGGGATTGGAGGCCAGATGGAACAAAAGTTCCAACTCCTTGGGCGGCATATTAACCGGCTCGCCGTTGATCTTGACCTCAAAGGACACCTTATCAATGATCAGATTGCTGTATTCAATATACATCTTCTCTTCCACCGTATTGCCCATGCGACGCAAAACGGCCTTGACGCGAGCCAAAACCTCCTTGGCATCAAAAGGCTTGACGATATAATCGTCCACGCCCAACTCAAAACTTTGCAGTTTATCAAAACTCTCGCCTCGAGCCGTGATCATAATAACAGGAATCTGGCTCTTTTTACGGATCTCTTCCAACACCTTATAGCCGTCCACCTTGGGCATCATAATATCCAACAGCATCATATCGGGCGCAAAGGCGTCAAATTCACGCAAGGCCACCTCGCCGTCTTCGGCGATCTGTACGGTATATCCATCCTTTTCCAGATATAATCTCAACAGTTCACTAATGTTTTCATCGTCATCAACGATCATGATTCTAAGATTTGCCATAAAAAGCACCTACCTTTCTATTCTTATCATAATATCATTATACAATGCTTGTGTTAACAATTTATAAACAATTTGTTCACAATTAGCATTTCGACAAGGTTTTATTGCAAATTCGATACGGATGTGCTATAATACCCTTCACGGGAGGGATGGATAATGTCTGCAGCAACAACAAAAACAATAGCAGAAAACCGGGTCGTTCGCCACGAATATTTCGTGCTGGAAACCTATGAAACTGGAATCGAACTGTCGGGTACTGAAGTCAAATCCATCCGTGCCGGTCGGGTCAATCTCAAGGATTCCTACTGCAACATCCACGCCGGTGAGCTGTTTGTTAATCACATGCATATCAGCCCGTACGAGCAGGGCAACATTTTCAACAAAGATCCCCTGCGCCAGCGCAAGCTGCTTATGCACAAAAAAGAGATCCTTAAGCTCTACGGCACCATCAAGCAGGAAGGCCTTACCCTGATTCCCCTCTCCCTGTACTTCAAGGGCTCTTTGGTCAAGGTATCGCTCGGTCTGTGCAAGGGTAAGAAACTGTACGACAAGCGTGCCGACATCCAGAAGCGGGATGCTGCCCGTGAAATGGACCGCGCCATCAAAGACCGCAATCACTAAACATGGGGATGTAACGGTTTCGACGGGGACGACGAACTGCGATAAGCGAGCGGAGATGCGGAATCTCCTTAAACAGCCGCAATTTTAAATTTAAACGCTAACAAGAATTTAGCAGTCGCTGCCTAACATAGGCGGCCGTCCTGCCCGCGAGTGCCACGGCGCGGAACAGGGCGTGATTAAGTGGCGAACATGACCATGCTAAGATTTGCGCATGGCAGGACAAATGAATCTACCGAAGCCGACAGCCCGCGATTGGGCGGACGCGCCGGGGGAATCCTAAAACGATCGCTACGCTCGTAGAAAGTTGCACGGACTTATCTTCGGACAGGGGTTCAACTCCCCTCATCTCCACCAGAAAAAGACCTATGCTTTGTATCAAAGCATAGGTCTTTTTCAACGAAATAAATCCCTTGCGGGATTTGTGAAATACGCTTCGCGTGTGAAATATGGCTTCGCCATGTGAAATGCCTGCGGGCGTGAGTGGATTTATTTCATTTCACTTGATGCGAAGCATCAAATTTCACATTTGCCGCAAGACAAATATTTCACCAACAGCCCAAAATCGCAACGAAACTTTTCTAAAAGATTAGTTTCAGCGTACCGAGAATAGTTTCATTGTGTTATTTTATAAAACACTCTTGAAAAAGTTCGCACAAACGAATATAATACATGCGACACCTTATGAGGAGTTATGAGTATGAATGAAATGATTACTGTTCAATCTGCGGCTCAAAAGTGGAGTATCTCCCCTCGCAGAGTGCAGATTTTGTGCAATGAGGGGCGTGTAGATGGTGCGGTCAAGAAAAGTGGCGTTTGGCTTATTCCTACAACAACACAAAAACCCGCAAGAAAAAATAAACTAGCAAAAAACAAAACCAGAAAATCCACTATAAATGTTCTATCGTTATTTTCGGGTTGTGGCGGTATGGATTTAGGATTTGAAGGCGATTTTGAGGTTCTAAAAGCATGTATAAATCCAAAAATCAACAACAATTGGAACATTACTCCGATAGATGAAAATTGGGTTAGACTCCCGAAAAATAGATTCCATACTGTTTTTGCCAACGATATTAGAGAAGATGCAAAGGTTGCTTGGACAAACTTTTTTGGTAAAAGAGGGATTACCACTTCTACATACTACCTTGATAGCATTGTTGATCTTGTAAAACTACACAAGGAAAATGGGATGCCGGTATTCCCTGAAAATATTGACATTGTAACTGGAGGGTTTCCTTGTCAGGATTTTTCGATCGCTGGCAAGCGACAAGGGTTTGATTCAGACAAAAGTCATACAGGAAAAAAGATTGTAGATGCTGATACTCCAAGTGTGGAGAGCCGCGGTCAGTTGTATATGTGGATGCGTGAGGTTATTGCTATTACGCAACCTAAATTATTTATTGCAGAAAACGTTAAAGGACTTGCAAATCTTGGCGATGTAAAAGCCATTATCGAACACGATTTTAGCACAATTTCAGAGAATGGTTATCTCGTTGTTCCTGCAAGAATATTGCACGCCGCAGATTACGGTGTGCCACAATCAAGAGAAAGAGTTATTTTCTTTGGATTTAAGAAATCCGCTTTAACAGAAGACGCCCTTGAAGCACTCTCTATGTCACATATACCCGAAGATTACGATCCATATCCGATTGTTACACACTCTTATAATAAATCGGAAGACTTTTTGTTGCCACCGGTGACATTAAGACAAGCATTTGTTGGACTGGTTGAACCAGACAAAGCTACCGATGTTTCACAACAGAAATATTCAAAAGCAAAATACATGGGTAAGCATTGTCAAGGACAAACCGAAATCAAGCTCGATAGCATTGGCCCAACTATTCGGTCAGAACATCACGGAAATATTGAATTTCGCCGTTTAAGCGTCGAACACGGCGGCGCATATGCGGATGAACTCAATAGCGGAAAAAATGAGCGAAGATTGACGATTAGAGAATGTGCTCGTATTCAAACATTTCCTGATAGTTATGATTTTGTTTTCAGGAACAATGTAACAAATAATTCTGTATCTGCTTCAGAAGCATATAAATTAATTGGAAATGCCGTTCCACCGTTGCTGGGATTTCATATTGCAAAACGCATAGAAACTTTATGGAACGTGTATTTTGGAGGTGAAAAAACTTGATAATATCTAAGAATGGAAAACCGTCTTTAGAAGAATTTAGATCCTTAATGCTTAAAACCGATGATAGGCTTAATGCTGAAGCCAAAGGTCGAGAAGCATACTATAAAGGACGTAATGGCATACAATTAGAAGAGGATGTGTGTGACGCCTTAACGAGGTGTGCTATGCATACACCTTTTGAAGGTACCATACAATTAGTTTCGGGGGCATCATTTCCTGATATAGTTGCAAATCGTTTTTATGGAGTAGAAGTAAAAAGCACTAACAAAAATCATTGGAAGTCAATAGGTAGTAGTATATTAGAATCAACACGCGACCAAAATGTTGAAAGGATTTTTCTAACTTTCGGAAAGTTGGGAACTCCCATTGCTTTTATGAGTCGTCCTTACGAAGAATGTCTTTCGGGCATATCGGTTACTCACTATCCCCGTTATCAGATTGATATGGAACTAAGCGTGGGCGAAACCATATTCGATAAAATGGGCATTCCATATGATACATTGCGAAAAATGGAAAACCCCGTCGCTCCAGTTTCTCAATACTATAAACAACAATTAAAACCAGGCGAAAGTTTGTGGTGGGCTGCCAATTCAGATATAGAAGAAACCGTTGCTCCGCCCACCGTTAGATTGTGGAGCACCTTATCTCACAAAGAAAAGAATTATTACACCGTTCAAGGTTATGCATTTTTCCCTGAAATATTAGGTCCTAGTAACACGAAAAAATACCAAAGATATGCACTTTGGTTAGCTACGAACTGTGGTGTTATTAACACAAACATTCGCGACCAATTCTCTGCTGGTGGACGAATAGATATTGTAACCACAAAAGGGGTTTACGAACGAATGCCTGCCGCATTCGGAAGAATACAACGATATAGAGATTTGATAGTAGAAACTCTTATATCGGCAAGTCCAGAAGTCCTTCAAGAGCATTGGACGATGATTGATCTTCCAGAAAATCGGTTATTATATTGGTGTCAGCAAGTGGCAATTTGTGCTGGCGCAACAAAAGAAGAAACGCATATATATTATGAATTGTTGAGAGCAATATTTAATATTTAAATCTTTATGTGAAATGCCTGCGGGCGTGAGTGGATTTATTTTATTTCACTTGAAAGCATGAAAAACGACGGATCTATATGATAGATCCGTCGTTTTTAATCAAAGGCAAAGCCAAAATAGGTTGGTGCGGTGTCGTCCCGCAACGGATAATACATAGCAAATGGTTGCTCGTTGCCGGAGGTGCGACTTTCGCCCGTTTTACAACCAAGCGCCGCAACGATGGCCGGCAAAGCCTGTACATCTCCCAGCAATTCCAGGCCGTGCAACCTTTCTCCTTCTGTTCGAGCCGCCAGCAAAAAGCCGGGGCCGGCATAGAACTGTGCCTGTTTTTCCAAAAAATCAAGGTTTGCGCCCTCTTGCACCACGCCGCCCGGCGGCAACATCTGCCGTCGCAGCGCTGCATATTCCGTCTTTCCGATCTCTCGACATTCGCTCTTTCCCTGCGCCTGACAGCAAATCGTTTGCATAGCCGAGCAGGTCGTATATCCCATGCCCGCATATAATGCAAACAAGGCCTTGCTTCCCGGCACTAAGATAGCCCCGGCATATCCTTGCTCTGTCAGATGCCGATGGGTGTCCTCCATCAGGCGATGGCACAACCCCTGCCGCCGATAGGCCTTGGCGGTGGCAACGGCATAAATATAAGCAATCTTTTTGCCATTATAGGAACAGTCAAACCAATACAGCGCCGCAGCCAGATGGCCGTCGACCGTTACCGTACGGCTGCGCTGCGGGGCATAGGCCGTCGAAGAAAAGAGATCGAGAAAGGCATCGGTGTCGCCAAAGGCCTCCTGCCACAGTCGGCGCCGATCAATAGTCATAGCAATCCTCCAGAAGGCAGGCCCACTGCTTCTCTACCATGTGATGCGGATTGTAGCTAAGCTTGGCTTTACGCAGTCCCTCTAGCCCCATATCCTCTTCTCGGTTTAGAAATTCGATCTGCGGGTACTTGCCGCGGATATGCTTGGCAAACTCGCAGTTGATGGCCGCATACGCCCCCTCAACATCCCAACGTGCCTTCTCAAACTGCACATCCAGCGTATTTTCCGAAAGCATACTGCCCAGGGTGACAGCCAATACACGCTCCCCGTCCAGCAGCATCAGACCTTCCATAGAAAGCTCTTCAAAATGGCGCAGCGCCTTGTCCAGTGCGGCACGCTCCATGTGAAAGTCACTCTCGGGATTTTCAGCTAAACGGTCGGCATACCACTGATCGATCATAGCCTTGGCCCGATCGACATTATGCTTGCCCAACGGCTCAACAGTATAATCGGGGCAGGCCGCCTGAAATCGGTGATAATGATTGCGCTTTTGGTGATATTTGCGCCCTTTCAGATCGGCCAGATCGTTGATATCATAGACATAGTCATGGGCGTCTCGGTCACTGTGAAAGCGGAATCGGCCGGGGTACAACGCTTCCAGCTCTTGCTTGTCCTGCTGGCACAGACCGATCAGACGACAGGCAATGCCACGCTCCTTGGCATCGGCGATCAGCGCATCCAGCACCGGCTTCTTCTCCCCTATTCCTGCCGGGAAAGGATAGACACTGCGTCGGTTAAACTGCGAAAAAATGACCAGATGCTCCTGCACCACCGCAGCACTCTGCCGTCCCCATAAATAGAGATTGGCAAAACTGTAGCCGCAGCCACGTTCTCGCCCATCCATTAAATAGGGCTGATAGACTTCTTTATCTTTCAGTGTAATCGGTAAAAAAGCGATCATAATAAACTCCTGCCTTTGATTAAGTCCAAATCCAATTATAAAAACTATGTCGCTTTTTGTCAATGACACAGAAAAAAGCGACATGATTATCATGCCGCTTTTTTGCCGTTTTACTTCAACTTTTGATTCATTTTTTTGCTGGTGGCCCGCACAGCCAGATATACGGTGATCCAGATTACAAAATAGGCAACCACAAAGATGGCGGTAAAGATGAGTAGTACTGTCCAATCAAAGGGGATCCAGGCATTGAGCAGATAGCAACCGACATAGGCCGCATACAGCGTCGCAAAATGGCACAGCAGCGATTTGGCCAGCGGCCAATCCTCGATCTGATTAAAGACCGAAACACCCGCCTGTATAAAGGCCAGCAGATAGGTCGATACAATAGCCGTAAACACCTCCAACCCGCTTAGCACAAAGCCTTCCAGCGTATGGGACAGTATTAAGTAGACGATCCCGGCAATGATGGGGCCGAAGCCGCCAAAGGACATGCCTCTGTGCAAAAACTCTTTCACATATTTATTCATTTGATTCCCAACCTTTCTTTTACATGTTTGACCTGCCGCCGTGATACATAGTCACGGTAGCCGTTTTGGAAGATGACGGTCAGCGCCGCACCGTAGGATGCTTCAAATCGGTCGATCTTGCCGATATTGGCCAGGCAGGACTGATTGATCTTAACAAAGTGACAGGGCAGCTGCTCTTCCAGCTGATAAAGACGCTGCTTCATCTGCCACCGCTCCTCGGCCGTCACGGCATAGACCTTGTTATCCTCCACCGTAAAACAGTAAACATCCGATAGGTTTAATCGTACCGCTGTTTTATCGGCATATCCGATCCAGGCCGTCCCGACCAACTGTTCAATGTCCTCGGTCAGTCGGCTGCGCTCATGGGCGTAGACGATGACCTCTTCTTCTCTGCTTTTGTCGATCATGATCGTGCATTTCATTCTTTTCCCTCCTTACGCATCTATCCTACCACACCCAAAACACCAACGCAAGCCAGGCAAAGCATTCGGTCCTTGTGCGTCGATAAGCGGCAAAAAACGGATACCCATCGGCATCCGTTTCTCTGTTTATATCTTTGTGTCCCACAGCCCGCAGAAGCTGTCGATCGGGTCTTTGCCCTTGAAGGCTTCGGGGCCGGCCAGGAGATGCTCGACCAGCGCATCGAGGGTGTCGGGTTTGGAATCATAGGCATTGATATAGGTGCGCAGTTGCGGGGCATCGGCCAGCATGGTCGGCGCATTGACGCTGATGCCCACCACCGGCATTTCAAAGACATACCAGGGGATCTCACCACCACCCTTGGACATGCCAAAGCTGGGTCGGCCATGGGCCACGTCAAACAGGGTAATGACCAGATCCTGCTGGCTGACAAAGTCCCCAACGGCATTCTTGCCGGCAAAATACAGATTCAAACTCGGCTTTTGGCCGGCGGCCATAGACTCCTTCATCTTTTCCATGGGGCTGACATAAATAAAGGCATCAAATCCCTTTTCGATCAGACGATCTTTCAGTTCCTCGGCCGGGCTCTTTTTGGCACCGCCCCCGCCCATGGCCATGGCCATCAATGCATCCATAGCACCGGCCGCACCCTTGACCGGGACGATCATGATCCGCTTGTATTTCTGTGGTGTCAGCGGCAGTACATCGGCATCCTTATACTTGACCAGCGTAATGCTGTCCCGGCTGATGCGCTCAGCCATCTGCTTATATTCGGCCTTCCCCATATCGGCCAAGGCCTCTTGATCCGGTACGAGCTGCGCCTTTTTATGCAGCCCCATATGGGCCTTCAGCCCCAGGATACGGGTCAATGCCTCCCTCATTCGTTCCTTGCTGATCACGCCGTTTTTGTAGGCCTCCATCATGGTCTGATAATCCTCATCGGGATCGTTGAAGAAGAGGAACATATCGCAACCGGCATTGATGCTGGCCGGCAGCATCTCACGACGAGTCATCCGATCGGTCATGGCCACCATGTGACTGGCATCGGTGACGACCATACCGTTAAAGCCAAGCTTGTTACGCAGCAGCCCGTTCATGATCTCGGGACAAAGGGTGGCCGGCAGCATCTCCTCGTCATGGATGCCCGGCTTGATGCCCTTCATATAAGCCGGCATCATGATATGCCCGCCCATGATCGCCTCCAGATCGGCATCGATCAGGGTTTTATAGACCTGCCCGTAGGTGGCCAGCCACTCCTCTTCGGTCATGGGATTGATATTGTTAGCCAAATGGGCATCACGAAAATCCAGGCCGTTGCCGGGGAAGTGCTTGGCGGCGCAGGCAAAGCCCTCAATGGTGTGCGCCCCCTCCAGATAGGCCTTGCTCATAAGCGCTACACGCTCGGGATCGTTGCCGAAGGCTCGGGCTACGACCTCGGTGTTTTGCCAGTTATAATGGATATCGCAGACCGGGGCAAAGGCCATATTACAGCCGATGGCCGCCGCCTCTTCATTGGCCATCCGCCCCAGCGCCTTCGCATATTCAACCTTATCGGTCGCACCGATCTTGATGCCCGAGCCGATATAGGTGCCGTCGGTACAGGCGCCGTTACCGCCCATTTCGGTGTTGCAAGCGATAAAGATCGGCACTTTGGCATACTGCTGCAGGATGCGATTTTGCTGCTGCACCGCAGCGCCCGGCATGGCGTTATAGCGGCATCCGCCCAAATGGTATTTCACCATCAGTTCCTTCAGATGCGCTTCGTCGGTGCCGGCCGTCAACTGAAAGAAGAGTTGTCCGACCTTTTCCTCATCCGTCATATGGTTTATGGTATCTTCTACCCATTCCACATCCTCATCAGACAGATAATAGGGTCTGCCCTTCAAGTCCACCATACTTATTCTCCTTCTGCTCCAAGATTATGATAAAACTGTTGTCGTTTCTTCTCTTCATAGGCTGGATACTGCCCCGACAAAAACCGACCCAATCCGACATCTATAAATTCCCGCCAGCTTTCCTCTTCCCGATCGGCCAGGATCGGATAAAAGGATATGCCGCTTTCCTTGGCTGCCCGTGCATCACCCGGCGCATCCCCGCACATCAGCACCTGCTCGGGCGCATAGCCCCGCTCAAGCAGTTTGGCAATACAGGCACGCTTGCTTCCGCAGTCCTGCGTCATGATATCATCCACATACGCCATCAGGCGATTCTGCTCCCATTCCTCGACAACAGCCGCACGATTGGCGCCGGACACGATGGCAATATCGGCATGGTTATGGGCATAGCGCAACGCTCCCTCTACCGTCTCAAAGGCAAAGGCAGTCGGTAATTGTCGGATCGCCTCATTGACCGATCGGCTCCAATGCAGCGCCTTCTCCAAGCATATCGACGGCCGACGGTCTATGGCTCTTGCCAGCGACGACTCCGACAACTCATCGCTTTCCCGCACCCACGCCGCCAAGGTATCCAAGCCCTCGATCGGGATATACTGCTCATGGATCTCCCTTAGTGCCAAAGCCAAGCCGGTAAAACGATTGACGCCCCTCGTCATCGAATACAGATTGATCCGATTCCAGCGCTCCAAAATCTCCTGCTCCCACTCCTGCAACTCCCACTCCTGTACCAGACAAGGGCCAAAGCAGCGCATATGCTTGATCTTCATCGTATCAATGGCGCACCCGTCGCTATCGACACAGACTAGAAATTCTTTCTTCTTAGTAAAAGCCATAAGCTCGTCCTTACTGCTCCAATTCTCGGTTCATGCGTTCCAGTGACTTTTTATCGAGATTGTAGATCCAACCCATGCCGACAAGCATCACCACAGCCCCGAACAAATACAGTCCTGGCACCAAATACCGTATATTCTGCGCCACCTCGGGCAACTGGTTGCCCTCATTCGCACCGACATAGCCCAATGCCGCCATGACCAACAGCACCAAAGACGGGCCAAAGCCCTGCGCCAATTTACGAAAAAAGGAATGGAGCGAATAGACCGTTCCCTCTTCATGTGTGCCGATCTTCCATCGGTTATAGTCAATAGCATCCCCCATAAGCGACCAGCTGACGGTGGAGAAAATACCGACACCCAAACTGTTGACCAACTGACAAATAATATAGATCAGAATGCCGTTGTTATCCGGCGTAATGGGCAACAGCAGCATAGCGATGCAGGCTACGATGCTGATGAGCGCACCAACCACACTCAATTCCTTTTTGCCGTATTTGGTCACTAACTTGCGAGCAAAGGGAGTAAAGACAAAAATAGGAAGCAAGGAAAACACCTGAACGATACCGGATATTTCCACATTATGAAAATAAGATTGGAACAACACCGTGACCGCTGCTACGCTGGCCTGAACACCTAAGATCATGCCCATGGCCGCCACCGTCGCACCCACAGCAGGACGGTTCTTGAGAAAATTACCAAAGGATTTGACAATGCTGAATTTAGTTCGCGGCTGCTCCGCCCGTTGCTCCGAAACACGAATCACAGTGGTCTTGATCATAAACAGAAAGGCGAATAGTCCGATCACACCCATGATCAACGCCGCCAGGAAAACATTGTTGCCGATCAGATTTTCATGACTGTCATAGATCAAAAAGGGCAGAATGGCAACCGGGATCATGTTACCGATCATAGAACCGACCGAACGCCAGGCTGACAGCGAGGCACGATCGGCCGGATCTTTTGAGATCAAAGAAAGCAATGAACCATAGGGCACATTGGCCAGCGTGTAAAAGGCATCCCATATCACATAGCCCACCACAAAGATCAGCACCTTGACAGCCAACGATGCGTTACGCCACGGGATAAAGCATAGGGCTCCCGCTATCACCAAACCCATAGCACCGTATAAGATATAGGTCAAAAATTTACTGCGCTTATAGTGGCGGCGGTCAGCATCCACTGCCGCACCGATGATTGGGTCGGTAATAGCCGCCCAGATCTGTACAATGACCAACAGCAACGCATATAACTGTGAGGACATTCCCATAAACTGCGTCCAAAAGATAATCAAGGTAGGGCGCAGAGCAAAACTCATATTACTGCCAATATCGCCGGCTGCGTAGGAAATGCTGTCTAATATTCCAAATTTGCGATGCCCGCCGACATCGGTTTTTCGCTTTTTCATTCGATTCATCCTTTCGCTTTTGATGATATTTTGTATTGTTTTTTGTGTTTTATGAAATCATGCTTGAAATTTAGCCAATAATACAATAAAATATAAGAAAAGCCTTTTGGAGGAATATAAATGAAAAGTTCATTCCGTTGGTACGGCGACAGCGATCCCGTCACCCTCGCTCACATCCGTCAGATCCCCGGCATGCGCTCCATCGTTTCGGCCGTATATGATGTCAAGCCCGGTGAAGTATGGCCGGAAGAAAGCATCAAGCATATTGCCGATGAGTGCAAAAAAAATGGGCTGGTCTTCGACGTTGTCGAATCCATCCCGGTTACCGAAGAGATCAAACTGGGCAAGCCCGAGCGTGAGTGCCATATTGAAAATTATTGCGAAAACATCCGCCGTTGCGCCAAGTACGGCGTCAAGTGCGTTACCTACAACTTCATGCCTGTCTTTGACTGGACTCGCACCCAGCTCGATAAAGAGGGCAACGACGGCTCGACCAGCCTGGTCATGTACTGGGATCAGATGAAGGGCCTCGATCCTCTCAAGGACGATATTCATCTGCCCGGTTGGGATGCCAGCTACAGCCAGGACGAGGTGCGTGAGCTGATCAACGCCTACGGCGAACTCGGCGAAGAGGGTCTGTGGAAGAATCTCGAATATTTCCTCAAGGCCGTCATCCCGGTTGCCGAGGAATGTGGCGTTGTCATGGCCATCCATCCCGACGATCCCCCCTATCCCATTTTCGGTCTGCCCCGTGTTATCACCAACGAGGCCAATCTCGACCGTTTCCTCAAACTGGTCGACAGCCCGGCCAACTCCCTGTGCCTGTGCACCGGCTCGCTCGGCTGCTCCCCCAACAACGATATCCCCGCTATGGTCGAAAAATATTCGGCCATGGGCCGCATCGGCTTTATGCACCTGCGTAATGTCAAGATCCTTGAGGACACCAGCTTTGAGGAGACCGGCCACCTCACCCAAAAAGGCAGTCTGGACATGAACGCCATCGTCAAAGCCCTGGTCAAGACCGGCTTTACCGGCTACTTCCGTCCCGACCATGGCCGCATGATCTGGGGCGAGACCGGCAAACCCGGCTACGGCCTGTATGACCGTGCTTTGGGCAGCGCCTATATCAACGGCCTGATCGAAGCCAACGGCGGCACCATCGAAGACTAACATATATAAAACAGGAGGCATCCGCCTCCTGTTTTTTATTGCAATATTTCAATTTGCTTAAGCAAAGAATCCGCCACCTGCAGCGCAACGCCCTGACCGCTGCCGGCATGCTCGGCCAGCACAAAAAAGGCGATCGGAGTATTTTCATCCGCCACAAAACCGGTAAATACCGAATGGGCCGCCCCATTGTCCTGCTGTGCCGTGCCCGACTTGGCGCCGACGGTAAGATCGCCAAACCGCCACGCCCCATACTGCTCGGTCACATTGTTTTTCATATACTCGGTCAGTTTCTGTGCGATCCTCTCATCCATGATCCGTTGTCGGCTGCCTTCCGGCATGGGGCGGACGGCACCGCTTCCCCTGACCATACTGCCTCTCAGCTGCGGCTCAACCGCCTCACCGCCGTTGGCTATCGCACCGACATACCGCAAAAAACTGCCGGGGTTGACCGTATCCAGGTGTTGTCCGATAGCCGCCCAAGCCAACTGTGCCGGCGCATCATCCGTCGCCTCAACTCGCCCGGCCGCCGTAGTGTAACCATCCACCGTGCCGGCCGCCGTCAGCCCGGCTCGCTGCGCCGTTTCCTTCAGTTTCTCAGCGCCGACCTTCATGGCCAACTCACCGAAGGCGCAGTTGCAGGAATTGGCAAAGGCTTTGGCTATATCCTGTTGACCATGATAACCGGAACAGGTGATGACCTCACCGCCGATCTCACACTTTCCTTTGCAGGTAAATGTCATCTCTTCCAGCCCGTCCACACTCTCCAGCGCTGCCTGCAGCGTCACGATCTTAAAGATCGAGCCGGGCGTATAAACGGCCGAAAGAAACCGATTGAGATAGGTGCCTTCCTGTGTCTGCTGTGGGGGATCCAAGGGATCAAAATTGGGTGCGCTGACCATAGCATAGACCTCACCGGTCCGATAATTGAATAGGCCGACCGCCCCCTTATGCCCTCCCAATGCCTTCCCCGCCGCTGCGCACAGCTGCGCATCCATATTGAGCAGCAAGGTACAGCCGCCGCTGACATAGGTATATAAGCCGTTTATATGGCCGAAATTGATCAATTCTTCCCGACAGCGATAGAGAATGCCGCTGCCGATGTTCCCCTGCAGGTCGCCGATGGCATGCAAGACCGTCTTTCTCACCGTCGCATCCTCATGCCAGAAGATATCCCCCTGTTCCGAAGAAAACAGAAGCGTCCCGTTGCGATCGGTGATCCGCAGATTTTTCAATACGGCATTGGTATACAGATGCGGATTGCGTGTCTGGATGGCCCAATCATTGGCTTGGGTGACATATTCAAACAGAAAAAATCCCACGCCGCCCAAAAGCAGGGCGGCCAGTATCAAGGCAATCATACTGCGCCGAAACAGTTTATTCATGCCGCACCTCCCTCATACGGAACGATGCCTGCTTGATCGCAAAACTGGCACCCGGACGCACATCCGCCGCCTTGATGAAGGCCAGCAAGCCCCACGAGCACAGCATGCTCGACCCGCCGTTGGAAACAAACGGGAAGGTCACGCCCGTCAGCGGCAGAATATCGACCGAGCCGCAAACATTGAGCATCGTCTGCACCACCAGCATCGACATGGCCGCACAGGAAGCGATCGAATAGAAAGTCGACCGTCCGCTCCCGATCTGCTTGACGGTAAATACCGCCATGACAACAAGAATCAGCACGGTACACAACGCCGTCAACAAGCCCCACTCCTCGCAGAGCATACCGAAGACCAGATCGGTGTCAGCCGCTGCCACATATTTAAGCCATCCTCGTCCAATGCCCAGCCCCAGCATACCACCCGAAGCTGCGCAAGCCAACACCCGTGTCTGCTGATAGCCAAGCGAATCGGCATAGGCCCACACATTCCGCCAAGCCTTAAACCGATTCAGCACATACGGCTTAAATTGCAAGACAAGCAGTGCCGCCAGTCCCGCCGACGCACCGCCTAACAATATCGCCGACAACTGCCCCGACCGCAAAAAGGCCACCACCACAAAGGTGACGAAAAAGATCAGCGCCGTGCCAAAATCATTCATCAAGGCCAGCAGCCCCACACAAGCACCGGAAAATAAAATGTATAGCAACAGATTTCGCTTGGTCATCAGCCGATCCAGCGTCGCCGCACCGGCATAGACAAAGCAGATCTTGGCCAACTCCGACGGCTGGATCGACATGCCGCCGACAAAAAGCCAGTTGCGTGCGCCGTTGATGGTCTCGGCAAAGAAAAAAGTCAGCAACAATAACCCGATCCCCGCCGCAGACATGATCCAGCGCATCACCTGCGATCGGCTCAGATCCCGCAAACACCAGCCTAAAAACAAGAACAGCAGCAGCCCCAGCACAACCGCAATAAACTGCTTAAGCAGGCTGTACGGCGCAGTCACGGCCGATATGCACAGGCCGAAAATGGTCAGCAAAAAGGCCAGACTCTCGATCTCAAACCCGGTACGTGCAATGGCACGCATGAAGAAATAATAGCCCCACATCACCAGGTTGATACCGCCGAAAATCAATAGCAGCAAATAGACGTTGATCTTCACATTCACAAGCAGCGCCAACAACCCCAGCAGCGAAAACACACTCAGAAATATCTGTGTGATCAGCGAAGTTAAGGAAAAACTCATCTCTGCGGGCGCTTGGCAATCGTCAACCACCTCAGTCGCCGTCGGCGCCACCAACTTAAATTCCTGCCCGCCCAGTGTGATGGTATCACCGAATTTGACCGGCTTACTCCCCTCGACCGACTTGCCGTTGACCTGCACGCCGCTCTTGGAATTGACATCGAAAATAAACCATGCCCCACCCTTCCTACGGGTCAGCACAGCATGACTCTTGGACACGGACGGATACTGGATGCGTATATCAGCACTTCTTGTTCGCCCCAGCAGATTTTCCCAATGCCGCAACGGCACATAGCTGTCGTCCGGATATTTCAGATATCCCCATACCTCCGACTTATCCCTGCCTTTGAGCAGCGAAAGGGCGCACCTCACCACGATCAGTATCACAACAGCCGGAATGACCCATCGCAATACCGCATTTACCGCATCCGCCAGACCCGGATCAACGGCAAGCGTCGCCTTGTCCACTGACAAATTCTCCATAATGATATTGTAAATATCATGTATATTCATATCTATATCATACCACATTCCCTCTCCACTTGCAATCCCACAGAAATTTGAACGATATGCTAATTGTTTGAACGAATGGATATTGTCAACTGACCAATAGAGCACTATAATATAAGTATCTATTCTGTTGGAGGATACTATGAAAAGACAGTTTGACGATCACATCATCCGTCAGGTGACCACCCTTGACGGAACATGGAATTTCCGTATTGATCCGGAAAATATCGGCGAGCAGGAGGGCTGGCAAACATCCCTTCCTACTCATGAAAACACCATCGTTCCTTCGGTATGGAACACGACAATGGGTCTGCTGGAATACGAAGGCGCAGCTTGGTATGAAAAGAAATTTTATACCCCGGGCGGCACCCTTCGCTTTGTCTTTGAAGCCGTCACGACGCAAGCCGATATCTGGCTCGACGGCATCAAGCTCGGCGAGCACTACGGCGGCTTTTGCCAGTTTGAACTGATTGCTAATGAGGTCACCCCCGGCATGCACACCCTTACCGTGCGCGCCGATAATCGGTTTGATGCCCGCTCCATTCCCCTGGCACACTCCGATTGGTGGCATTACGGCGGCATCCCCCGCAGCGTCAGCGTCGAACGCCTCTCCGGCCTGTGCATCCTTTGCAACCATTTTGACTACAACTTGTCCGACGATCTGTCGAGCGCTACGGCTCATTTTACGGCCGAGATCTATAATGCTGAGCCCAGCGCCGTAACGGCACCGATCACCTTCCTCTTTGACGGACAACCCGTCTATGTCGAAGAGGTTACTTTGAACGCCTATCAGACAGCAACTGTCACAACCTCCGATTTCACTGTGGATTCGGTGCGCCTGTGGGATACCCAATCGCCCAATCTCTATGATATTGCCGTTATCTCCGATACCGACGATCTGCTTGACCGTACCGGTCTGCGTAAGATCGAGGTCAAGGGCACTCAACTGCTGCTCAATAACAAGCCTCACGAGATCCGCGGCGTTAACCGCCACGAAGAAAACACCGATCATGGCGTCGCCTTCCCTCCCGCATTGATGAAGCGTGATATCGACATCATCCTCGGCCTGAACGCCAATGCTGTTCGCGGCTCTCACTATCCCAACTCCCGCATCTTTGTCGATATGCTCGACGAATGCGGCCTCACCTTCTGGAGCGAGATCCCCATGTGGGGCAACGGCTACACCCAAGAAATGATCGCTGATCCCTTCGTGCATGAGCGTGCTCTGCAAATGCATAAGGAAATGATCCGACATTATTATAACCATCCCTCAATCATTATCTGGGGCATGTTCAACGAGAATCCCAGCCAGTTCCCCGAGGTGCGCACTCTGGCTCAGACGCTATACGCCTATCTCAAAGAAAATGGCGGTCAGCGCCTGATCTCCTATGCCTGCAACCGCCCCGAAATTTGTTTGTGCCTGGATGTCTGCGATCTCATCAGCATCAACCGCTACGACGGCTGGTACTCCGAATCCCGCAACAGTTGGAAAGAGCACACCCTGGATGTCATTCATAACCGTGTGAAAGAACTGAATATCCAGCCCAAACCCGTCATCCTCAGCGAATTCGGCGCCGCCGCCATCTACGGCCACCACACCTTCGACGACCTCAAATGGACCGAAGAATATCAAGCCTCCCTGCTGGTCTCCGCCCTCGAAACCTTCCGTGCAGATCCCTGGGTGGTCGGCTACTACATTTGGCAGTTCTGCGACATCCGTACTTCTCCCGAAAACGGCCTCAACCGTGCCCGCCACTATAATAACAAGGGCATACTCAACGAGTACAGACGCCCCAAACAGGCCTATTTTGCCGTGAAAGATACCTTTAAGAAATTTGCAGAGGACAATGAAAATGAATAAACAAATTCGCTTTGTACAGTTCGGCGAGGGTGGCTTCTTGCGCGGCTTCGTCGATTGGATGATACAAAAAATGAATGACACAGGCGCTCTCAATGCCCGTGTCGATGTCGTTCAGCCCATTGCGCAGGGCCTGGGCCATCTGCTCAATGAGCAAAAGGGTGTCTACACCCACATCATCCGCGGCGCCGAAGGCGTCGAAATCTCCAAGATCGACGTCATTGATTCCTGCGTCAACCCCTTCGAAAACTATGACGCCTATCTGAAACTGGCCGAACACCCCGATCTGCGATTTGTCGTGTCCAATACCACCGAGGCCGGCATCGTCTTTACCGATACCGACAAGATCAAAGATACACCCAACATCTCCTTCCCCGGCAAACTCACCCTGTTCCTGCTCCACCGCTATCAGGCAGGCCTCCCCGGCCTCGTCTTCCTGCCCTGCGAGCTGATCGACCGCAACGGCGATAATCTGAAAAAAGCCGTCTTGCAGTATGTCGATCTGTGGCAGCTCGACGGCGGCTTTATCCGCTGGATCGAAGAGGAAAACATCTTCTGCAACACCCTGGTCGACCGCATCAATACCGGCTACCCCAAGGATGAAACGATCGAACTGGATTATGAGGATAAACTCATCAACACTTCCGAATATTTCCACCTCTGGGTCATCGAAACCGACCATGATCTCGAGGCCGAACTCCCCTTCTCCAAGGCCGGCCTCAATGTTATTGTCACCAAGGATGCCCTGGAACGCTATCGCACCCGTAAAGTTCGTCTGCTTAACGGCGCCCATACCTCTATGGTGGCTCATGCCCTGCTCTCCGGCCTGGAAACGGTCAAGGACTGCATGGACGACGATGCTATGAGCGCCTTTATCCGCACCTGCCTGTTTGAAGAGATCATTCCTACCCTTGATCTGCCCCAGGAGGAGCTGGTGGCTTACGCTAACGATGTACTGACTCGTTTTGCCAATCCCTATATCAAACACTATCTGGCCTCCATCTCCCTCAATTCCATCAGCAAATTCAAGGTGCGTGTCCTTCCCTCCATTCTCGAGTACAAGAAACGCTTCGGCGCCTATCCCAAGCACCTGATCTACGGCTTTGCCCGCCTGCTGGAATTCTACCGTGTCGGCACACCCAACGACGATCCGACTGTCATCGACTTCATCCGTACCCACTCTGTTGAGGATATCCTGGCCAACACCGATTTCTGGGGTCAGGATCTGAGCGATATGAAAGAGGTGCTCTCTCATGCAATTACATCCGCTCGATAATGTCGAAGTCCGTGAGGACAAACATAAATACGCCCTGTCTGCCATCGCCCAAGGCCAAAACATCATCAAATACGGCTTTCCCATCGGCCATGCCACCCGTGATATCCAAAAAGGCGAAAAGGTCGATCCTACCAATCTCCGCTCCAACCTGGAAGGCCGAGGCGGCTGGGAATACACCCCGTTCACCCATCCCCGTAATACTGTAAAGCAGAACACCTTTATGGGGTATGTCCGCAAAAACGGTCAGGTCGGTATTCGCAATGAGCTGTGGATCGTTCCCACCGTCGGCTGCGTCAACGGCATTGCCCGCACCTTGGCCGAAAAGAGCCGGGCTCATGCCCTCTGCCATCCCTTCGGCTGCTCGCAGCTGGGCGGCGACCATCAAACGACCATGAAGATCCTGCGCGGCCTGGTCAAGCATCCGAATGCTGGCGGCGTTTTGGTGCTGGGCCTGGGCTGTGAAAACAACGGCATTGAAACATTTCGTAAGTTCTTGGGCGAATATGATCCCGACCGTATCCGCTTTCTGAATGTGCAGGACTGTTCTGATGAACTGGAAGAGGGGTTGGCCATTCTCCGTCAACTTCGTGCCATCCTGGATCAGGATGAGCGCACGCCCATTCCCCTGTCGAAATTACGCATTGCCGTCAAATGCGGCGGCAGCGATGCTTACAGCGGCATCACCGCCAATCCCGTCGTCGGCCACACCGCCGATCTCTTCTATGACTATGATGCCACCATTCTTATGAGTGAGATCCCCGAGGTCTTCGGCGCCGAGCAGGTGCTGCTGGCACGCAGTGTCGACCGTAAGACCTTTGATAAAACGGCTCACATGATCCAAGCCTTCCGTCAGTATTTCATCGACCACGGTGAGGGCATAGCCGACAATCCTTCCCCCGGCAACATCGCCGGCGGCATCTCCACCTTGGAAGAAAAATCACTCGGCTGTGTTCAAAAGGCCGGCCGCCTGCCCCTGTGCGGCGCTCTCAATTTCGGCGAGACCCCCGACGGCAGCGGTCTGTATATGGTCAACGGCCCGGGCAACGACATGGTGGCCGTCACCACCTTGGCCGCCTCCGGCGCCCACATGATCCTCTTCACGACAGGCCGAGGTACCCCCTTGTGTGGCCCTGTCCCCACCATTAAGATCGCCACCAACACCCCTCTTTATCAGAGCAAGAAGCATTGGATTGACTTTAATGCCGGCGTAGCTCTCGACGGCGACATGGCGGGTGTCAGCCAAGATCTCTTTGATCTGTGCATCCAAACAGCCGAAGGTCGAACCACCGTTGGCGAACAGTACGGCTATCAGGACATTGCCATCTTTAAGAACGGTATCACCTTGTAAGGAGAAATATTATGTTTATCAGCGAATATTACAATCATGCCGATATCATCACCCCCGATGACGGGCATCATTATTTCTTTGGCTATTACGATATGCGCCCCTATTCCAATGGCCGTCACCTCACCCTGCGCGTTCCTTTCATGGATCGCCAGCCCGAAGTCGACGATGAGGCTGAGATCGGCTATGTAAAAGATAAAGTCTTTACCCCCTTCGCCACAACAACCGCCTGGAACTTCCAGCAATCGGCCATGTTGCAATGGCATCCTTCGCTGGAGGACACCGTTTATTACAATGAATTTGTGGACGGCAACTGCGTCACCACCACCCACAACATCACCACCGGACAAAAGAAGCACACCGATCGCCCGGCCGCCTGCATCTCCCCCGACGGAAAGTGGGGCTTATCGGTCAACTTTGGCCGCATCTTCGATTTCCGTGCCGGCTACGGCTACGCCGGCTGCAAAGACGAACAGGCTAACGTGCCTCAGCCGGAAAACGACGGCGTATTTTTGGTTGATATGGAAAGCGGCAAATCCCGACTCCTTGTTGACTATCCCACTCTTGGCAAGGTTGGCGGCTTTGAGCCCAACGAAAAACTCCTGGTCAACCACATCACCTTTAACACCGACAGCACCCGCTACTGCATGCTGGTCCGCAACTTCATCCTCCATAAGACCGGCCGCATCATTTGGGTCACCTCGCTGATGGTCGGCGATCTGGAAGGTAATGTCAAAACCATCTTGGATAAGACCTATGTATCCCACTATGTATGGCTTGACAGCAATCACTTGATTGCCCATTGCTCCCCCGACCCTGCCATTAAGAGTCTGTATTGCATCAATATGACCGACGGCACCTATGTCAACTGGGATATGCCCTATTACCACAACACCAAGGTGATCGGCGATATCCACTGTAACGTAACCCCCGGTTGTGATTACGTCATCGGCGACGGCTACCCCATCGACGGCTACCGTTACCTGATGTCCTACAACATGAAGACGGGCACCCACCGCGAATTGTTCCGTTGCAAAACCTCCATGCCCCAAAACACCGACATTCGCTGTGACCTGCACGCCCGCTTCATCGACGACGGCAAATACATTTCCTTCGACACCACCATGAACGACAAGCGTCAGATCGCCGTCATCCCCACCTCCGCCCTCAATTTCTAAAAAAACAAAAAGTGGATGCCTTAATCGCATCCACTTTTTCTTTCTTATCGCTTCATGAACTGCTTGACTTGCTCTATGTACTGAGCCTGTTTCGGTTTATGCTCCTGATAGGAATCAACGCGAAAGCGCGCAACAGGATCAAACGCCTCCGGATTGGCCTGCGCTTGACGCTGACGATCCGCCATAGCCACCCTGCGTTCCTCATGGGTCATATCCGCATAGGTAGGGATACATAAAAATTCTGCCGTTATGATACTGCGCAGTTTTTGCGTCACTTCATGCCACTGCTCTATGTCAGAGGGAATCTCGTCCCAGTCTTTCATGGAAATCCCTTGAAAGTCGAGAAATGTCTTCGCCATAAGGGCATGACCTTTTTCGGTAGGATGAACTCGGTCGGGATTATAGAGAGTTTGCAAATCCTTCGCCTCCATAGCGGCATGATAATCACATAGCGGTATACCCTGCTCTTTAGCAATCTGCCGCACCACCTCGGCATAAACCGCAAAAAGTTTAGCGCCACCACGAAGCGGCTCAATCGGAGAAGAAATATACTCGGCATAGGGCATGGGCGTGCAAAGGATCAGCGTTATATCTCGCTCGCAGGTAAGTCGATAAAAGCACACAAGATTCTCGCGATATCTCTCATAGGCAGTCTGCAAAATCTCATAATGCTCAGCAGAAGGAAGGTTGGCCAACGCCCACCGGCGGGAATCGTTAGCCCCGGTCATAAGTACAATATGAGTAGGCTCATAGATCGAAATATCTTCATCAAAAATACGGATGGTGTTTCCTAAATTTCCGCCCGAAATGCCGCAGTTGTAAAACTCGACATGGCTGTCGGGAAAGTCGTTGCGATATTGCGCCACGATATATTTCAAGTACAACCCAATGCAGGTAATACTGTCGCCGACAAAGCATACACGAGCACCGTCCGGGAATCGATACATACTATTCGTATCCTCCTATAAGTTAGATTTGTGAGAGGTATTGCTTGGGGGTCAGGCTGAAGACACGCTTGAAGGCGCGGATGAGGTTACAAGCGTCGGTAAAGCCACACTCCTCGGCCGTCTGTTGCTCGGTTTTTCCTTGCCGCAGAAGGGTTAGCGCATTTTTGATGCGGCAACGGGTGAGGTATTCATTGACCGTGATGCCGACATATTTTTTGAAAGCGGTCATGAGGGTGGTGCGGCTGACGCCTAACATTTGTGCCAATTCTTCGGCCACGATGCGATCGGCATAGTGGGCGCTGATATAGGTTAAGGCTTCGGTCACACACGGCGGGATCATGCCGCTGTCGGACTCATTCGGAACAGCCTCCTGCACCAAGGAAAGGAAATACATAACCAACATTTTCTGCCGAAACCGACTGTTTTCGGCTTGAATTTGCTCAAAAATCGCCAAAAATCGCTCGGCTTTTGCCTCATTTAGGCGCAAAACCCGCCCGTTTTTGCCGAAAATTGTCATGATTTTTTGCAGTTGCGGCAGAAAATCAGCCAGAAAATCGGCCGAAAAAACCAGATTTTTGCGTTTATACAGCAACTCGGGATCAAAGGTGATATAGTGGGGGGTCATGGGGCGCATGAGCACCAGACGGGGGTGCTCCCCGCCGTCAGCCAGATCAGGCAAAAGCACATTCACTCGGCCCGATAAGATCAAACTGATCTCATAATATTCGTGCATATGATAATCGGTCATCTGCGGCCGATATCCCTCGTACCCGTCGACCCGAATATCATGCCACTTGCTTTTATAACCGAATTGTGCCAAAGCTACCGACATACGCTCCCCTCCTATTGCTCCATTATATCAAATCTTTTGCGGCTTTTCAACTGATAAGGATTGAAATATCTGGGAAAAGGGAGTATAATATATGATTAGTAATGATAAAGGTGGTATCCGTCATGGACAAGAAGACATTTTATATTACAACTCCCATCTATTATCCGTCGGACAAGCTGCATATCGGCCACTCCTACACCACGGTGGCGGCTGATGCCATGGCACGCTATAAGCGAGCCCGCGGCTATGACGTGATGTTTTTGACCGGCACCGACGAGCACGGACAGAAGATCCAGCGCAAGGCCGAGGCCAAAGGTGTGACCCCGCAGCAGTTTGTGGACGATATCGTGGCGTCGATCAAGGATCTGTGGAAACTGCTCAACATCAGCAATGACCGCTTTATCCGCACGACCGACGAGTATCATGTGGCCAGCATTCAGAAGATCTTCAAAAAGCTGTATGACCAGGGCGATATCTACAAGGGCAGCTATGAGGGCCTGTACTGCGCCCCCTGCGAGTCCTTCTGGACCGAGACCCAGCTGGTCGACGGCAAGTGCCCCGACTGCGGCCGCCCGGTGGAAAAGGCCAAGGAAGAGGCCTATTTCTTCAAGCTTTCCAAATATCAGGATCGTCTGATCGAGTATTACGAGCAGCATCCTGATTTCGTGCAGCCCGAATCCAGACTCAATGAGATGATCAACAACTTCATCAAGCCGGGCCTGGAGGATCTGTGCGTATCACGCACCTCCTTTGACTGGGGCGTGCCGGTCGACTTTGATCCGGGCCATGTGGTTTATGTGTGGATCGATGCGCTTTCCAACTACATCACCGCCCTCGGCTACGGCAACGACCAGTATAACGACTACGACAAATACTGGCCGTGCGATGTGCATCTGGTGGGTAAAGAGATCATCCGTTTCCATACCATCATCTGGCCGGCCATGCTCATGGCGCTGGATCTGCCGATGCCCAAGAAGGTCTTCGGCCACGGCTGGCTGCTGCTGGAGGGCGGCAAGATGAGCAAGTCCTTCGGCAATGTGGTCGACCCCGTCATCCTGTGCGAGCGCTACGGCGTGGATGCCATCCGCTATTTCCTGCTGCGTGAGATCCCCTTCGGCAGCGACGGCATTTACTCCAACGAAGCCCTGATCAACCGCATCAACTTTGACCTGGCCAACGACCTGGGCAACCTGCTTTCCCGTTCGGTGGCGATGGTCAACAAATATTTCGGCGGCACTCTGCCGACTGACCGTAAAGCCGAAGAGCTTGACGAGGAGCTTTATGCCTTGGCAGCGCAGACGGTGGACAAGGTCGAGGAGAATATGGAGCAGCTGCTCTTCTCCAACGCACTGGCCGAGATCTGGAAGCTCATTTCCCGTACCAATAAGTATATCGACGAAACGATGCCGTGGGTGCTGGCCAAGGATGAGGCCAACAAACCGAGACTGGCTACCGTTCTGTATAACCTGTGCGAGATGCTGCGCTTGTGCGGCGTCATGATCGCACCCTTTATGCCCGAAACGGCACCTCGTATGTTTGAGCAGCTAGGTGTTAGCGATGCGACGCTGACCGAGTGGGATTCGTTGCGTCGTCCCGCTTCCCTACCAGCTGATCTGACGGTGCATCCGGGCACGGCTCTCTATCCTCGCATTGATGTGGCTAAAGAACTGGAGAGTCTGGCTGCCTTGACACAGCCGAAGGAAGAGCCGACCAATCTGGCCAATCTGATCGATATCGAAGATTTTGCCAAGGTCAACCTGGTGGCCGGTAAAATTTTGGCATGCGAGCCTGTACCCAAGAGCAAGAAGCTGCTGAAAATTCAACTGGACTGCGGCGACAAGCGTCAGGTGGTATCGGGCATTGCCAAGTGGTACAAGCCCGAAGATCTGATCGGCAAGGTAGTGGTCATTGTGGAAAATCTCAAGCCGGCCAAGTTGTGCGGCGTCGAGAGCAACGGCATGATCCTGGCCTGTGATGCCGGCGAGGATGATGTGCGTGTCATCTTCCTGGACAGCGACATTGCACCGGGATCAAAGGTCCGCTAAGATGTATTTTGACACCCATGCGCATGTGGACGATGCTCGTTTTGACGAGGATCGTGCCATAATGCTTGAAAATTGCCGCGAGAAGGGCGTTTCGCTGATCATGAACATCGGCGCACATCTCCCCTCTTCCCGTGCGGCAGTGGCTCTTTCGGAGCAATACGAGAATATCTATGCGACGGTTGGCATTCATCCCTGCGACACCTACGATCTGACCGAGGCGCATTATGCCGAATTAGAAGAATTGGCCAAGCATGACAAGGTCAAGGCCATTGGCGAGATCGGGTTGGACTATCATTACGAGGACACCGACAAGGAGAAGCAGCATATTGCCTTTCATCGACAGATGGCATTGGCCGAGAAACTGGGGCTGCCGGTGGTGATCCACAGCCGAGAGGCGACGCAGGACACGCTGGCGGTACTCAAAGAGCATCCGAATGTCAAAGGTGTGGTACACTCCTATTCGGGTAGTGTTGAGACGGCCAAGATCTTGCTGGAGATGGGATATTATCTCTCCTTTAATGGTATCGTGACCTTCAAAAACGCACATAAGGCACGTGAGGTGCTGGCAACCCTGCCGCACGATCGGGTGTTGATCGAGACCGACTGTCCCTATCTGGCGCCCGACCCGCATCGAGGGGAACGCAACGATCCCTCTCTGGTTCCCTTTGTGGCGGCCAAGGTGGCCGAGATCTGGGGCATGACCCAGGATGAGGTGGCGCAGATCACCTTTGAAAACGGAAAACGATTTTACGGTATATAAAAAAAGAGGCTTTGCATACGCAAAGCCTCTTTCATAATCAATATACTTGTTTAGGGTCGGGAGCATTACCCTTGACGATGCCGACACCGCCGGAGGTACCGATACGGGTGGCACCGGCTGCGATGACCTTTTCGGCATCTTCCCTGGTGCGGACACCGCCGGAAGCCTTGATGCCCATATCAGGGCCGACAGCACTACGGATGAGGGCTACATCTTCGGGGGTGGCGCCGCCGGTGGAGAAGCCGGTGGAGGTTTTAACAAACTGAGCGCCGCAAGCAACGCAAGCCCGGGAGACCTTGACCTTTTCCTCGTCGGTCAGCAGGCATGTTTCGATGATGACTTTAACGGTGGTGCCGTTAGCCGCCTTGACAACAGCCGAGATATCCTCATTAACGAGATCCCAGTTGTTATCCTTGATGGCGCCGACGTTGACGACCATGTCGATCTCGGTAGCGCCGTTGGCGATGGCGTCTTTCGTTTCAAAGGCCTTGACAGCCGGCGTATTGGCGCCCAAGGGGAAACCGATAACGGTGCAGACATTGACACCGCTGCCTGCCAGACGCTTGGCGACGTATTTGACATGGGTGGGGTTAACGCAGACCGAGGCGAACTGATTCTCAATGGCTTCGGCGCAGCAGGTTTCGATCTTGGCCAGCGGCGTATTGGCAGCCAGCACGGTATGATCAATATAGGTGTTAAGCGGACGATTGGACATGTTATTATTCTCCTATCATTTTTAATTGATCACTATTATACAACAATTTTTTGCGGATTACAAGATGGTATCATCGAATTTCATAAAAACCAGGCCGGTGATCAGTTTGGGATAAAAATAGGTTGCCTTTTGGGGCATCTTATCTCCGGCTTTGGCCACGTCCTTGATCTGATCGACACGAGTGGGATTAAGAAAGAACGCACATTCCTGCTTGCCGGCCCTGACCTGCGTCAGCGCCTCGTCGATCGAGCGGGTGTAGGTGATCTTGGTCTGCTTGGCCAGGTCTGACTTGGTGATGCCGAAGACCTTGTCGAGGATCAGGGTGTGCAGGATGGTGACATCAAGATCGCAAAAGGCATCGGACATATCGGCCAGCATCTCCCGAACCAGCTCGGTATCGTGGAAATGGAGAAGATAATAATAATCCTTGCCGGTATACAGGCCGATGGCATGATCTTCCTGCTCCGCCAGCATATCCTGCTCAATATTTGACAAATCGTTGCAACGTTCAAAACTGAAGTATTTATTGATCTTCTCCAGCGTTTCCTGTTCATGAAATTCGCCCAGGTTAGCCAGCATCCGATGGGTCGGAAAGACGACAAGGCCGTCACATTCCATATCGACCAGGAACATGCAGGTGTAATTGGCAGGATGCTCAGGTGAAAAATCAGAGGTTTTGGCCATGACCTTTTTGCGGTAGTTGAGAGCCGTTTCGTAGCGATGGTGTCCGTCGGCAATAAAGAGCTGACGGTCGGCAAAATCGGCGGCAAAGGCATCGATCTGCGCCTCATCGGTGACACGCCACAGACGATGGGTAACGCCATCCTCATCGGTAAATGCGATGTCGGGCGCTTTCTTGCTGGCCTGTTCGATGCGTAAGCGGGTCACCTGCTGCTCATCGGTATACATCGAATAGATCTGAGAAAAGCTGGCTTTAGCGGTGTTGAGCAGTTCAAAGCGGTCATTCTTGGCCTTGGAGAGTGTATATTCATGAGGCAGGATGATGCGGTCTTCAAACTCCTCCAAGCGGACGGCACAGATCATGCCCTTGACGCTGCGGGGGATATCGTTGACGGTAAAGCACATTTCGTAGATATAAATGCTGTCCTTTTCGTCCTGCTTGAGGATGCCGTCGGACACCCAAGCCCTGTAAAGTTCAGATGCTTTCGTGTATCGATCTTCGCCGGTCGGAAGTTCTAACTGCACAATATTATAGGGACTGCGGTCAACCAGCGATTCCCGCTGTTCGGGGCTGATGATATCATAGGGCGGACTGACCAGGTCGGCGACATTGCCGGCCTTTTCGGTATAGCGCATACCCTGAAATCCTTTGATAAGAGCCATTGTTGTGTCCTCCGTTTGTCAACTGTTATATTTTATTATAATGATTGACCTGTGTTTTTTCAATAATAATGGAAAAAAATAATGAAAATACATGAGCACGATCGGTTTATACTACAAATGAGGTGAAAAATCATGTGTAGTAAAATTCCGTTTATGGTCGGCATGGCGACGGGCTTGGTCGTTGGCTGCACGATGGGTGTCATGTCGCAGTCGCGCCAGGTGAAGATGGCAAAGAAAAAACTGATGCACTCCCCTGCCGGCAAGGTCGTTAAAACGATCGCCGATGTCATCGAGCAAATGTAAGAAGCGCCGGAAGGTATCTACCTTCCGGCTGCTATTTTTAAGAATGGAAAATTTCCATTTTAATATCGCCGGTTGAGGTTGTGATCTCACACCGTCCGCCTGTTGTTGTCTTTGGCACATCGACCCTGCCAGTGGAAGTTTTAGCAATAAATACCTTATTGGTCAGCAGACTGCCCTTAACATCACCGGTATCGGTTTGGACAATGATCTGGGTAGCATCGCACCCATCAAACATGATATCGCCGGTGCTTCTCTTGATCGAGAATGTTTCTGCGGCAATCACCTGTTTCAAGGTTATATCGCCTGTATTTCCCGTCGAAACAAGATTTTTGCAGGCTACATCGGTCAGCAGCGCCTTGCCGGTGGACACATGTGTTGCAACATCACCCTTGCAGGTTATATGAGAAACGGAAATTTTGCCGGTGGAAGCGGAGAGGTCAAGCGCTTCTACCACCAGGTTTTCGGCCTGAATATCGCCGGTACTTGCCTTCACCGAGATCGTGCCGTATTCGGCCTGAGGGATATATACCGTGATGCTCGACGAGCCGAAGTTTATACCGACATACTCATACCACTTTCTCGTATCCTCGACCTCGACGACCAGCGTGTTGTCCTTTACGGTTACCGAATGCGTTACCTTTTTCTGCTCACGGCAGACCACGGTGGTTTCTGCATTTACAGAGGGGGCAAACACGACATCGGCGGTGTTTGTTATGATCGAAATGTTTTTATAATCGTCATAGATCTCATGCTCGTTGGTTTCATGCTGGATTGTTGATAATTTCGTAAAATCCCATTGAAACATTGTCATTGCTCCTCCGAAAATGATACAGCCGGCCAATACAAGGATTGCTGCTATAATTAGCCATTTTTTCCTTTTTTTATTCATTGCGCTTTCTCCTTTTTATCAGTTGCCACATGCCCTTGGTGGCCGCCTTGCAGGCGTAGAACATAAAAACGGACAGTCCTGCGCAGACCATTCCTGCGCCGATCATAGCCAGTCCCGGAAGAGCATGCCCGTTACAGGCAAAGCCGATCCCGGCTACGATGCCGCCAAGCGCACAGGCAGCAAGCGAAACGAAAACCGCCCACAGGGACAAGCAAAGCGAAAGCATGACGGCAAATACGGCAATCAGCAAAGAAAGCCATATAGGAGAGCCGAGTACTAAAAGTATGATTTCCCAAGGCCTTAACCGTCTTCTCGACTTGGTTTTCTCGAGAGGGACATCGGCCGTGATCTGCGATATGAGTTGATCGATATCACCGATCTCACAGACTGCCTCCTCTTCCGAAAGACCTTCTTCCATTCGGTCATCGATCATTTCGCTGTAAAAGGTCAGTCGCTCCTCCCGGTCATGTTGGGGCAACTTAGATAAGCCGTTACGCAGTCGTGCAAGAAATTCTTGTTTACTCATGGTCGATATCCTCCTTGGTTACGAATCGGTATATGGACAGCATTTCGCTCCACTCTTTCTTGAAATCCTCGATGCGCCGCAGTCCATCCTTGGTGATGTGATAATATTTCCGAAGCCTACCGCCGTGCTCAGCCGTGTGAACGGTCAGCATATTTGCCGTTTCCAGACGCTTGAGAATGGTATATAAGGTCGATTCGGACAGCTCCAAATACGGCTTCAAATCTTTCATGATCTTATAGCCATAGGAATCTTCGCTCTTAATGGCCGCCAAGACGCAGACATCTAAAAGACCACGTTTGAGTTGAACATCCATACGATACCTCCCTTCGCACAATACATCGTATCGCGAAGTATTAGTTTTGTCAATAGAAAAGACAGCATAGCGATGCCATGCTGTCTGTTTTTATGCGTTTTGGGTCTTATCGACCTTTTCTTTGAATTTCCGTACCGCATCATAGTTTTTATCGCTCGAAAGTTTTTCCAGTTCTTCGAGCAGTTCTTTCTGACGGCGGGACAGGCTCTTGGGAACTTCAATGGTGACCCGGACATACATATCACCACGGCCACGGCCGTTAACAAAGGGCACGCCCTTATTTTTGATGCGGAACACCGTCTGATGCTGCGTTCCTTCGGGGATGGTTTGCTTGACCATGTCGCCGTCCACGGTGGGAAGCTCGATGGTGCAGCCGGTGGCTGCCTGAGAGAGCGTGAGGGGTACATCATAGGAGATGTCATTGCCCTGACGATGGAACAGGACATGAGGCTTAACATTGACGGTGATATACAGATCGCCGTTACCGCCGCCACGTCGGCCGGCCGAGCCTTGTCCGCTCAACTTGATCGACTGACCCGAGGCGATACCGGCAGGAATAGATGCTTCAATCGTGCGTTCACCGACGACAGCGCCTTGGCCGCCGCAGGTCTTGCAGGGATCCTTGATGATATAGCCGGTGCCACCGCAGTCGGAGCAGGGCTGGACACTGGTGAAGGAGCCGAGCATGGTGCGCTGTTGGACACGCACCTGGCCGCTGCCGCCGCAGGTCGGGCAGGTCTGACGGCTGCCGCTGGCCGAGCCGGTGCCTTTACAGTCGGCGCAGCTCTCTTCCCTCTTATAGCGGATCTTGCGCTTGCAGCCGGTGATGGACTCGTTAAACTCGATTGTCAGATTGATCGAGATATCCTTGCCGCGCACCGGAGCATTGGGATTGGCGCGGCGGGCACGGCCGCCGCCGAAGATATCGCCGAAAATATCACCGAAGATATCACCGAAATCCCCACCGCCGAAGCCGCCGCCGAAACCGCCGCCCGGCTGGCCGGCACCGTAATTGGGATCGACACCGGCAAAGCCGAACTGGTCATAGCGCTGACGCTTATCCTTGTCGGAGAGGACATCGTGGGCTTCGTTGAGTTCCTTAAATTGTTGTTCTGCCGCCGCATCACCGGGATGGAGATCGGGGTGGCAATCTTTGGCTTTTTTACGGAAGGCTCTGCGGATCTCGTCATCGGTCGCCGATTTGGAAACGCCGAGTACCTCGTAATAATCTCTTTTTTCCGCCATGCGAAACCTCGGATGTTACTTATTTCTTGTCGTCGTCCACGACCTCGTAATCGCCGTTGACCGTGCCATCATCGTTCTGGGTAGCACCGCCCTGCGCCTGCTGCTCGGCCTGAGCCTGCTGATACAGTTTGGCCGAGATCTCATAGAATTTCTTGGACAGTTCCTCCGAAGCGGCCTTGATGGCATCGGTATCGGTGCCCTTGAGGGCTTCCTTGACCTTTTCGATCTCATCCTGTACGCCCTTCTTCTCCTCCTCGGTGACCTTGTCACCCAGTTCGGTCAGGGATTTTTCGGACTGATAGACCAGCTGCTCGGCCTGGTTTCTGATCTCTACACCTTCGCGATTCTTCTTATCGGCCTCAGCAAACTGCTCGGCCTCCTTAACGGCGCGTTCGACATCCTCCTTGCTCATGTTGGTGGAGGCGGTGATGGTGATCTTCTGCTCCTTGCCGGTGCCCAGATCCTTAGCCGAAACATTAACGATACCGTTGGCGTCGATATCGAAGGTTACCTCGATCTGAGGCACGCCACGGGGAGCGGCGGGGATACCGTCGAGATGGAAACGGCCGAGAGTCTTATTATCGGCTGCCATATCGCGCTCACCCTGCAGCACATGGACCTCAACCGAGGTCTGGCTGTCGGCAGCGGTCGAGAAGATCTGACTCTTCTTGGTGGGGATGGTGGTGTTGCGCTCAATGAGTTTGGTGTTGATGCCGCCGAGGGTCTCGATACCGAGGGACAGCGGCGTAACATCCAGCAGAACGATACCCTTGACCTCGCCGCCGAGAACACCGCCCTGGATGGCAGCACCCATGGCGACGCACTCGTCGGGGTTGATACCCTTGAAGGGATCGGTGCCGGTGAAGGCCTTAACAGCGTCGTAAACGGCAGGAATACGGGTCGAGCCGCCGACCATAAGGACCTTGGTCAGATCGGAGGGCTTGAGTCCGGCATCGCTCATGGCACGTTTTACCGGCTCCATGGTGGCCTCGACCAGATCGGCGGTCAGTTCATTGAACTTGGCACGGGTCAGGGTCATATCCAGATGCTTGGGACCGGTGGCATCGGCCGTGATATAAGGCATATTGATGTTGGTGGAAGCGACACCCGACAGAGCGATCTTGGCCTTTTCGGCTTCGGTCTTCAGTCTCTGATAAGCCATGCGGTCGTTACGCAGGTCGATACCGTTTTCTTTCTGGAATTCTTCCACCATCCATTTGACGATGCGCTCGTCAAAATCATCGCCGCCCAGACGGTTGTTGCCCGAGGTGGCAAGAACTTCGATGACACCGTCGCCGATGTCGAGGATGGACACGTCGAAGGTACCGCCGCCCAAGTCATAAACCATGATCTTCTGCTCGGTTTCCTTATCCACGCCGTAAGCCAAAGCGGCTGCAGTCGGCTCGTTAATGATGCGCAGTACCTCGAGGCCGGCGATCTTACCGGCATCCTTGGTGGCCTGACGCTGAGCATCAGAGAAATAGGCAGGAACGGTGATGACAGCCTTATCGACCGTTTCGCCCAGGTAGGCTTCGGCAGTGGTCTTGATCTTTTGCAGGATCATAGCCGAGATCTCCTGGGGGTTATAGTCCTTGCCGTCGATATTGACCTTATGATCGGTACCCATCTCACGCTTGATGGAACTGATGGTCTTGTCGGGGTTGGTGATGGCCTGATTCTTGGCGATCTGACCGACCATGCGTTCACCGGTCTTGGAGAAGGCTACGACAGACGCGATCGTTCTGCCGCCTTCAGCGTTGGGGATAACAACCGGCTCGCCGCCTTCCATGACAGCGACGCAGGAGTTGGTAGTACCTAAGTCGATTCCGATAATCTTGCTCATTCTTATTTCCTCCAAATTATATAAATCAAAAATTAGTTTGCAACCTTGACCATTGCATGACGGATGACCTTATCACCGATCTTGTAGCCGGTCTCAAAGACCTCTACGACCTCCTGCTCACCATAGGCTTCATCATCAATATGAAGCACAGCGTTGTGCATGGTCGGGTCAAAGGGCTTGCCCAGCGCTTCGATCTCTTCTATGCCGCAATTTTTCAATATCTCGGCAGCCTGGGTGAGGATCATCTCAACACCTTTTTTCATGCCTTCGCCATCGGTTGTCGGGCTGGCGACGGCACGCTTGAGATTGTCGATCATGGGCAGGAAGGCCGTGAGAGTATCGGCCTTGGCATCGCTGTAGATCTGGGCCTTTTCACGTTGGGTGCGCTTTTTATAATTATCGTATTCCGCCATCAGACGAAGATAGCGATCCTTTTCCTCTTCCAATTGTTTTTTGACCTCGGCGCCGGCGGCAAGGGCGGCATCGAGCTCTTCGCCGATCTTTTCGTTTTCCTTGATCAGCGCGTCAAACGTTTCCTCGTCCATCGGCAGTTTGGTTACCTTAGGCTCTTCGTTTGGCGTTTCGTTCTTTTTACTGGCCATTCTGATTCTCCTTTTTCTCTTGACCGTTCCCCAACATCAACTGGGAAACAATATATGAAAAGTATTTCATATCCGAAAGAATCCGCTGATAGTTCATGCGCATCGGGCCAACCACCGAAACGGTGGTATTCCCCGCCCCGGTATCCCCCAGCGAAGCGGTGATGAGCGAAGCGTTGGGGAAAAACTCAGGGTCGATACGAACATGGATGTTGCCGTCCTGCGGCAGCACCACCATCTTATTGAAATTATGACGGTCGGCAATGACATCATAAAACTGCTTGAGCCGGCCGATATCATAAAATTCGGGGTACTGAAGCAGATTGCTCTCGCCGCAGACCACCATTTCCACATCGTTTAATTCTTCGATAATGGAACGGATCAAACGAGAGATGCCCTGCATGGAGGGCACATAGCGCATGATCTCGCCTTCGATCATATCGAACATGGCGGGATCGATGCGGGAGATCTCGATACCGGTGAGGTTGACATTCAAAATGCGGTTGAGCACCGTGGCATCGTTGATACTGATGGGCGCATGCGCCGTAAAGACGCTGGTTTTGATATGATCCCGGCCGATAACGGCAATGATAGCGATATTATGTTCATCAATGGTGGTACATTCAAAGTAGATGATCTTGCGGTGCTGGGCGATGGAATGCACCGAAATAGCGGCACAATTGGTCAGCGCTGCGGCCATATGGGCGCATTGGGACAAAAAGCGCTCGGGCCTGGTGGAAAACCCCTCGGTCATCTGCCGAATACGGGCGACCTGGGACTGATCGGGAGAAAGCTCCTCCATGATTTGATCTACATAATATTTATACCCCAAATTGCTGGGGACACGCCCGGCCGAGGTATGAGGCTGATAGACCAGCCCTAACTCCTCCAGCCTTGCCATTTCGTTGCGAAGGGTGGCCGAGGACAGATTAAACTGATCAAAGACAGGCGCTTTTGAGCCTATCGGTTCACAACTTTCGATATAGGCATCGATCAATGCATTCAGTATCCGTAACCGACGATCGCTCAGTTCCATATCCGCGCCTCCTTTTGGTATTTAGCACTCAAAATGGTTGAGTGCTAATATAAGATACCACTATAGTCAGGAAATGTCAAGACCTTTCACAGAATTTTCATACAAAAGAAAAAGCAGGAAGCGATATGCTTCCTGCTTTTAATGAAAGGCAACTTACTTGAGTTCAACTTCAGCGCCAGCGGCGGTGAGCTTCTCTTTGATAGCCTCGGCATCTTCCTTGCCAACGTTCTCTTTGACGTTGGAAGGAGCGTTGTCGACAACTTCCTTCGCTTCCTTCAGACCCAGGCCGGTGATCTCACGAACAACCTTGATAACCTCGATCTTCTTAGCGCCGGCGTTCTTGAGAACGACGGTGAACTCGGACTGCTCAGCAGCAGCGGGAGCAGCATCGCCAGCAGCAGCGACGACAGCAACGGGAGCAGCAGCGGTAACGCCGAACTCCTCTTCGATAGCCTTAACCAGGTCAGCCAGTTCCAGAACGGAAAGGGCTTTGATGTCTTCAATAAACTTAGTGATCTTTTCAGAAGCCATTTTAGTAATCCTCCAAATAAATTATATTTTTGTTTTTTAGGGCATTTAGCAGACCTTAGGCAGGCTGCTCTTCGGCTTTCTCTTTGACCGCATTGAGTACGACGGCCAGCCCACGGATGTTACCGTTAAGGGCAGAGCAAAGCATGGACAGAAGCTGATCTCTGCTGGGCAGTTTGGCCAGGGCCTGAACGCCAGCGGTATCCAGGGTCTCGCCCTCGAGGAAACCAGCTTTGACAGTAAAGTTTTCATGATCTTTTGCGAAATCGCAGAGAATCTTAGCACCGGCAGTCAGATCCTCGGAGTATGCAAGAGCGGTCGTACCGTTGAGGCATTCATCCAGATCGGAATAACCAACCTCGTTGAAAGCAAAACGGATGAGAGTGTTCTTGTAAACGCCGTAGTGGACACCTGCTTCACGAAGCTGCTTGCGGAGCTTGGTATCGTCTTCCACGGTAATACCCTTGTAGTCGACCAGGACACCGGCTGCAGCGCCTTTGAGGTTTTCCACGAGATCTGCTACGATCTGCTTCTTCTCTTCAAGCACTCTGTTGCTTGGCACAGTTTTTCACCTCCCGTTGGTATCGGGTACAAAAAAGCGTCCTTCTCCGAGCACGGAAAAGGACGCAAAACAGTATCAATCACTGATTGTTCCTTCCTCGGCGGGCCCGGTAAACGGTTATGCTTTATGCACCTGCTGTCTTAAGAATGAACGACATATTCATTTCAACTGCTATAGTATAGCAGATAAATCACAACTTGTCAACAACAAATTGCAATTAGCCGAGATACTTGGTGGTAGCGATCTTGACGCCGGGGCCCATGGTGGAAGCCACGACGCAACTCTTAATGTAAGTACCCTTGGCAGCGGCCGGCTTAGCCTTAACGATGGCACCGATGAGAGCTTCAAAGTTCTCATTGAGCTTTTCTACGCCAAAGGAAGCCTTGCCGATGGGGCAATGGATGATGTTGGCCTTGTCCAGACGGTACTCGATCTTACCGGCCTTGATCTCCTTAACGGCATCGGCCACGTTCATGGTAACGGTACCGGCCTTGGGGTTAGGCATCAGGCCCTTAGGACCGAGGACTTTACCCAGACGACCGACCACGCCCATCATATCGGGAGTAGCCACGACGACATCAAAGTCGAAGAAGTTTTCCTTCTGGATCTTCTCCACCATATCCTCTGCGCCGACAAATTCAGCGCCGGCAGCGGTAGCGGCCTCAGCCTTGTCACCTCTGGCGAAGACGAGAACACGGGTGTTCTTGCCGGTGCCGTGAGGGAGAACGATGGCGCCGCGGACCTGCTGGTCGGCATGGCGGGAGTCAACGCCCAGTTTGATGTGAGCTTCAACCGTCTCATCAAACTTGGCCTTTGCAGTCTGTACGACAAGGCCGAAGGCTTCGGTGCTGTCGTAGAGATTCTGCTTATCAATGAGCTTAGCGCTCTCCTGATAATTCTTACCTCTAAACATAATTATTCCTCCAATAAGTGGTTAATTCGGGATGTCCCTCCCACATGAGAAGACGGGCTTATTCCTCGACGGTGATGCCCATGCTTCTCGCAGTACCTGCGACCATAGACATGGCGGCTTCCAGAGAGCCGGCATTGAGATCCGGCATCTTGGTTTCGGCAATGCTCTTGACCTGATCCTTGGTAAGGCTGGCAACCTTGTTCTTGTTAGGAACACCGGAACCGGATTCGATGCCGGCAGCCTTTTTGATCAGAACGGCAGCAGGCGGAGTCTTCGTAATGAAAGTAAAGGATCTGTCTGCGTAAACCGTGATAACGACCGGGATAATATATCCCATCTGATTCTTTGTTCTCTCGTTGAACTCCTTGGTGAAAGCCATGATGTTAACACCATGCTGACCGAGGGCAGGTCCAACAGGAGGAGCCGGAGTCGCTTTACCGGCTTCGATCTGCAATTTAATATATCCAACAACCTTTTGAGCCATGTGAATACACCTCCTACGGTAAATTGTGGTTCGGCGGTACGCCCTTTAGCGCACCTCCCACTCAAAGGTCTGGGTGCGAATGGTTACAGAGTTTCCACCTGGGACAATTCCAGATCGACAGGGGTCTCCTTGCCGAACATCTGGACGATCAGGCGAACTCTGTTCTTTTCGGGTTCCAGCTCGGTCACAGTACCGATAAAGCCGTCCAAAGGACCGTCGGTAATGCGCAGGCTGTCGCCGATGGCGAAGTTGACGGCAATGGTCTTCTGATCGATGCCGAGGTTTTCGACCTCTTCATCGGTCAAGGGAATGGGCTTGGAGCCGGGGCCGACAAAGCCGGTGACTCCGCGGATGTTGCGGACGATATACCAGGTATCATCCATCATCACCATCTTGACAAGCACATAGCCCGGGAAGATCTTGCGTTCCACTTCTTTTGTTCCGTTGTCGTTGACTTCGGTTACGATTTCGGTCGGAATCCTGACCGCCTGAATCAGATCCTGCAGATTTCTGTTCTCCACGATCTTTTCCAGATTGGCAGCGACCTTATTCTCGTAGCCGGAATAGGTATGCGCTACATACCACTTTGCTTCAGGCATTCGTGATTCCTCTCTTACGCAATGATAAGTTTGAGCAGTTCGGTCAGACCCAGGTCAACCACGCCAAGAACGGCTGCAACGATGACCATCGCTACAACGACCTTGATCGAGTTGTTCAGAACGGTTTTTCCGCTGGGCCAGGTGATCTTTTTCAGGTCACTCCAGAATTGCTTGAAAACGACCGAAAGCTTTTTACGAGGCTTCTTAGCCTTGACCGGCTTTTCGTTGTTCTGAGCCATCTTCACAAATCCCCCTTACTTGCTTTCCCGATGAAGGGTATGCTTGTGGCAGAAACGGCAATACTTGTTCATTTCAAGCCTGTCGGGACTGTTTTTCTTGTTTTTGACTGTGTCATAATTACGCTGTTTGCATTCCGTGCAAGCTAATGTAATTTTAACCCGCATTTTCGGCACCTCCTAATTAATTTGCCTCCCTGTGTCAGGAAAAATGAGCACAAAAAAAAGACCCTGACAATTAGGTGACCGTAGTATATCACAACGGTCACCCAAATGCAAGTCTTTTTTTTATTTTTTTAAAATCAGTTGTGCAGCTCGAAACGGTCGTGGATGGCACGCATCGCCTTTTCGCCATCCTCAACATCGATGAGCACCGAGATCTTGATCTCGCTGGTCGAGATCATGTGGATATTGATGTGGGCATCATACAGCGCCTCAAAGACCTTGGCGGCCACGCCGGGGTTGGAAGCCATGCCGCTGCCGACGACCGAAACCTTAACGATCTTCTCGTCGGTTTCAATGTTCTTGAAGCCGATATAGGACTGGTTGGCTTTGAGTACCTCAATAGCCTTGGCCAGATTCTCCTTGGTCGTGGTGAAGGAAATATCCTTCGAATCGGCACGGCCGATGGACTGGAGAATGATATCGACATTGATCTTCTCCTTAGCCAGCAGCGAGAAGACCTTGAAGGCGTTGCCGGGGGCATCCTCAATCTCAGTCAAAGCAATGCGGGCTACGTCCTTATCTCTTGCAACTCCGGTAATAAGCAGTTTCTCCACCTTAGTATCCTCCTTGATCTTGGTGCCGGGCACACGATTCATGCTCGAGCACACTTCCATATTTACATGATATTTTTTTGCCAGCTCTACGCTGCGGTTGTGCAGGACCTGAGCACCGAGGGTGGCCAGTTCCAGCATTTCATCATAGGTGATCTCATCCAATTTCTTGGCGTTGGGCACCAGACGCGGGTCGGCATCATAGACACCGTCAACGTCGGTATAGATCTGGCACAGATCGGCATGCAGAGCCGCTGCCAGTGCCACGGCCGTAGTATCCGAGCCGCCGCGGCCGAGGGTTGTGATATCCTCGTAGCGGTTGATACCCTGGAAGCCGGCAACAATAATAATATTATTCTTATCCAGCTCCATTTCCAGTCGTTCGGTGTCGACACGCTTAATTTTTGCGTTGCCGTAGTGGGTGGTGGACTGGATGCCTACCTGCCAGCCGGTCAGTGAAACGACCGGGCAACCGATCTTTTCGATGGCCATGGCAAGCAACGACATACTGATCTGTTCACCGCTGCTGAGCAGCACATCCATCTCTCTTTTGGAGGGATTGTCGTTGATCTGTGCTGCCATTTCAATCAGATCATCGGTCGTGTCCCCCTGTGCCGAAACGACGACCACGACCTTGTTACCGGCCTTATAGGTATCGGTAATGATCTGGGCGACATTTCTGACTCGTTCGGGGTTAGCTACCGAAGATCCGCCGAACTTTTGTACGATCAAACTCATGTTTCTATCTCCTTATTTCTTATATTACAACATACGTACGGCCGATACGACCGTTTTGCCGGCGAAGGCGGCGGCAAATTCCGCCTCGGTCATCGGCTCGGTGACCCGATGCTCTTCTTCCCCGTCCAGTCGAACCAGGCGGCGGAAGCGCTCATCCTCCCAATTACGGATGATGTTTTGCTCGCAATCGGCCCATTTCATCATATTCTCTTGGCCACGGTGTTTGACACAGTCGATGATATCGGCCACTACGGCGCTTGCCGTCGGCAGTTTTCCTGCGCCACGACCGACAAAAGCGACCTCATCGACAGCATTGCCCTTGACGACGATGCCGTTAAAGACATCCTCCACCCCGGCCAACAGATGACTGCGGGAAATGGCAAAGGGAGCGACCATGGCAAAGACGGTACCGTCCTCATATTTGCGGGTAATGCCCAGCAATTTGATAACACGGTCTTCCTTGGCGGCCATCTCCACATCGGCACTTGTCAGCTTGGTAATGCCTTCGGCGTGCACATGCTGCGGATAGACATGCCGACCGAAAGCCAGAGAAGCCAGAATGCAGATCTTACGGCAGGCGTCGATACCCTCAACATCAGCCGTGGGATCGGCCTCGGCGTAGCCAAGTTCCTGAGCCGAACGTAACGCCACATCAAATGGCTGCTGTTCATGGAACATGCGGGTCAGAATATAGTTGGTGGTGCCGTTGAGAATACCGGTCACCCGCTCGATCTCATTGGCCGCCAGGCATTGCGCCATGGGACGGATAATGGGAATACCGCCGCCGACGCTGGCTTCAAACAGGAAAAGAGCGCCATGCTCTTTGGCCATTTGCAGAAGCTCGGCACCCTTAGCCGCCACCAACTCCTTATTGGAGGTGACAACACTCTTGCCGGCCTTCAGACAGCGGGATACGAAATCGTAGGCGGGTTTAAGACCGCCGATGACCTCGGCTACCACCTCGACCTCGGGATCCTTTACAATTACATCAATATCCTTGGTAAACCGATCGGCATAGGGCAGATCGGGGAATTCACGGATATCGAGAATATACTTTACCTCAACGGGCTCCCCTGCCCGTTTGGCGATGCCGTCAGCGTTCATCATCAGCACCTCTGCCGTGCCGCTGCCGACCACACCATGTCCTAGAATTGCTACTTTTGCCAATGTTCTATTCTCCTGTAATAAAATCTACGTTGATAACGCCTTCAACCGAACGAAGTTGCTCCAGAAAAGAATCGAGCGTCATTTTCAATTCCGCGATCTGTGCCGTGATCGAAATGGAGGCCGTACCCGATACGGGAATATTTTGATTCATCGTCAAAATATTGGCTCCGGCACCTCCGAAGACACTCAGAAAAGAACTGAGCACCCCAGACTTATCAGCCAACAGCGCAAAGAGGGTGACCGTCCGATCAATGCCTTTATCATAAAACGGATGAACCTTATCCTTATATTTATAGAAGACACCGCGGGATATGCCGACCGCTTTGGCCGCCTCTGTGGCCGTTCTCACCTCGCCGTTTTTGAGCATACGCTTGGCTTCAACGGTTTTGATGGCTACATCGGGGATCAAATCACTTGCTACAATATAGTATTTCATTTTTTCCACAAGAGTCCACCTCCCGTATACAGTTGTAAACAACTTATGCACAAGTGTACCACAGTCGGTGGACAAAAGCAAGAGAAAATTTAAAAAAGTCGGAATTTTAATTCATTCCGACTTTTTTGGTGAAATTTATGTATCGTTACATATTTTTGCCGGGGAAAAACAGGGGTAATTCATTCAGGAAAATAATGTCGTCACGCTGGGTCGCATCGCCTTCGGCCAGGATGGCGGCACGGGCTACCACCTTACCGCCGGCTTGCTTGACCAGATGCTCAATGGCCGCCAACGACTCACCGGTGCTGATGACATCATCGACAATGACGACTCGCTTACCTTTCATGGATTCAGCGTCCTTGGTGTCGAGATAGAGGGTCTGCTTTTTAGCGGTGGTGATGGATTGGACCTCGACCGCCATCGGCTCTTTCATGTAAAGCTTAGCCCCTTTGCGGGCGATCAGATAATTGTTTTGACCCGACTGGCGAGCCATTTCATAAAGAAGAGGGATTCCTTTGGACTCGGCGGTAATCATGATGTCATGTTCGGGCAGACGGGCGTTGAGTTCTTTGGCGCAGGCCACCGTCAGTTCGACATCACCAAAGATGACGAAAGCACCGATATACAGGTCATCGTTGACCCGACACAGGGGCAGTTCCCGGTCAAGGCCGGCAATATTCATCTTATAAGCGTCCATAGTCTTCTCCTTTTATACCAGTTTTTCAGGCAGTTTTTCTCCGCCCAGAATATGAAAGTGCAGATGCGGCACCGTCTGTCCGGCATCGACACCCGAGTTGGTGATAACACGGAAACCGTTGTCCAGCTTTTCTTGCTTGGCAATAGCGGCGATCGCCCGGAAGCAATCGGCCACCAGGGCGGCGTTGTCGGCCGTGACATCAGCAGCACTTTGCATGGCGTGGGCCTTGGGAATGACCACGATATGCACGGGGGCCATCGGCGCTATATCACGGAAGGCCAGCACCGTATCCGTTTCATACACTTTATTGGAAGGGATATCCCCCGCTACGATCTTACAAAAGATGCAATCCCTCATTTGAGCATACCCTCCACGATGCCGGGCAGTGCCTCAAAAGCCTCTCCGATCTTATCGGCATCCTTGCCGCCGGCCAGCGCCACATCGGGACGGCCGCCGCCCTTACCGCCGCAGATCTCGGCGACCTTGCGAACCACGTTACCGGCCAGCGCACCCTTTGCATTGGCATCCTTGCCGCAGGCGCAGACAAAGTTAAGTTTATCGGCACCGACAACAGCCATAACAGCCACCATGTCGGCATATTTATCCTTGATCATTTCGCCCATGGTGCGTACCGAATCGACCGACAGATCGGTAAACTGGGCGCTGGCCACACGCACGCCGCCCACTTCGACAGCCGAAGCGAGGATGGCATCGAGTTTGGAGGAGGCCAGTTTGGCATTGAGGGCCTCGATATCACGCTGAGCCTGCTTGACCTCAGATGTCAGGGCCTGGGCTCGCAGTTCAACATCGTTGACCGAGCTCTTGATGGTTTCGGCGATATTGCGGATGGTCTGATCCTTCTGATCGAGCATGGCAATGACATTGAAGCCTGTGGCGCACTCGATGCGGCGAACGCCGGCAGCAACCGACGACTCGGAGGCGATGCGAAACAGACCGGCCATGCCGGTGTTGGTCAAATGGGTACCGCCGCACAGTTCCTTGGAGAAATCGCCCATCGACACGACACGGACGGTATCGCCGTACTTCTCGCCAAACAGAGCCATAGCACCCGATTTGCGGGCCTCGTCGATGCTCATCAACTCGACTGAAACGGGGATGGCATCCATCATAGCGCCGTTGACCAGGGCTTCGACCTTGGCCAGTTCCTCGGCGGTCATGGCCGAGAAGTGGGTGAAGTCCAGACGGCCACGCTGCTCATCGACATAGGAGCCGGCCTGCTCGACATGGGTGCCCAGCACCTGACGAAGGGCGGCCTGCAGCAGATGCAACGCCGAATGGTTGCGGGCAATGGCACGGCGGCGATCGGCATCAATGGCCATTTCGACCATGGCATCGGCGGCAAAGCTGCCTTCACGCACCGTACCGATATGCATATAAATGCCATCGTGATTCTTCTTGGTATCTTCAACCGTAAATACACTCTCGCCGCAGCGAATGACGCCGGTGTCACCCACCTGGCCGCCGCTTTCGGCATAGAACGGTGTGCAGCAGGTGACGAGCATACCCTTCTGGCCGGCCAGGATCTCGCCGCTGATCTCGCCCTCGGCGACAATGGCAAGCACCTTGGCTTTGCAGGAATCTTCTTCATAACCGACAAACTTGGTGGCCGGCACGTTTTCAAAGACCAGTTCATTACTCTTCCAAGCGTCGTTATCCGACTTGGCTCGGCTGCTTCTGGCCAGTTCCTTCTGCTGTTTCATGCAGACATTGAAGCCGTCTTCATCCACATCGAAGCCCTGCTCCTCGAGGATATCACGGGTCAGGTCGAGGGGGAAGCCGTAGGTGTCATAGAGCTTGAAGGCGTTGTCGCCCGACAGCACCTTTTGACCCGAAGCCTTGAGTGCCTCGATCTCGTTGCCCAGGAGGGTAAGTCCGGTGTCAATGGTGCGGGCAAAGTTCTCTTCCTCATTGAGGATGACCTTCTTGATATAATCCTGCTTTTCGGCAAGCTCGGGATAGGCCGAGAGGTTTTCCTTGATCACGGTGTCGCACACCTGATGCAGGAAGGTACCGTTGATGCCAAGCAGACGGCCATGACGGGCGGCACGGCGCAGCAGGCGACGCAACACATAGCCTCTTCCCTCATTGGAGGGCAGAACGCCGTCACCGATCATGAAGGTGGTGGAGCGGATATGGTCGGTAATAACACGCAGGCTGACATCGGTCTTTTCATTCGCACCGTAGGTCACGCCGGCGATCTGGGAGATGTGCTTCATGATATTCTGGACGGTATCGACCTCGAAGAGGTTGGCCACATCCTGCATGACGCAGGCCAGACGCTCCAGGCCCATACCGGTATCAATATTGGGATGCTCCAGGCGGGCATAGTTGCCGTTGCCGTCGCTGTCAAACTGGGTAAATACCAGGTTCCAGACCTCGATGTAACGGTCGCAGTCGCAGCCGACGCCGCAATTGGGGCTGCCGCAGCCCCATTTTTCGCCACGGTCAAAATAGATCTCAGAGCAGGGGCCGCAGGGGCCGGTGCCGTGCTCCCAGAAGTTGTCCTCTTTGCCCAGTCGGACGATATGATCGGCGGGCACGCCGACCTGCTTGGTCCAGATCTCGAAGGCTTCATCATCCTCTTCATAGATCGAGCACCACAGACGCTCCTCGGGGATCTCCAGCACCTTGGTGAAGAATTCCCAGGCCCAAGACGTAGCCTCCGACTTAAAATAATCGCCGAAGGAGAAGTTGCCCAGCATTTCAAAATAGGTGCCGTGACGGGCGGTCTTGCCCACACGCTCGATATCCGGGGTGCGGATACATTTCTGGCAGGTGGTGACCCGTTTTCTGGGCGGGGTGATCTCGCCGGTGAAGAATTTCTTCATGGGCGCCATGCCCGAGTTGATAAGTAAAAGGGATTTGTCGTTCTTGGGAACGAGGGAGAATGAGGGCAGGCGAAGATGGCCTTTGCTCTCAAAGAAGGAAAGGTATTTTTCTCTCAAATCGTTGAGGGATGTCCACTGCATAGATAAAAGCCTCCAAATAAAAAAATAAAGTCCCCCGATAAAATCAAGGGACGAATGTACCGTGTTACCACCCAAGTTGCGCAAGTGCGCCGCTCATTATGCCCATAACGCAGGCGCTGCGTCCCTGTTTTCACAGGGCGGCTCCCGGAGAGCTTCATTTATCTTTCCGCAGCGCGTTCCCAGCCTCCGCACCTCTCTGTACCGTTCCGATAAATTACTGATTCCGATCTTTGCTTTTCCTTTATTATATCTTTTCCATACGAAATGTCAAGATTGGAATTGACGGTTTGACGAAAATTCGGTAAAATAGTTACAGAAAAGAGGGATCACCATGCAAGCATTATTCGGCACAGCCGGCACACCGGATGAATTTAAAGAGCAAGGTTATAAAACCTCCTTGCAGATACCGGGCTTTCTTGAACAATACGGATTGGACTGCTTTGAATATCAGTGCGGCAGGGGCGTCAATGTTTCGACCGAAACGGCGCAGGCTTTCGGGCGCAAAGCCAAGGAGCATAACATTGCCCTTTCCCTGCACAGCCCCTATTACATCTCCCTCTCCTCGGAAAAGCAGGAGAGCCGACTCAAGAGCGTCGACTATATTTTACAAAGTGCCCGAGCGGCGCATGATATGGGTGCTACCCGTATCGTGGTACACAGCGGCTCCTGCGCCAAGATGACACGTGAGCAGGCGTTGGCACTGGCGCTGGATACCATGGAACGGGCGGTAGCGGCGATGGATGCGGCCGGTTACGGGGATATTGCCCTATGCCCCGAAACGATGGGTAAGATCAATCAGTTGGGCAACGAGGATGAAGTCATCGCCCTATGCAAACTGGACGAGCGCCTCATTCCCACCATTGATTTCGGTCATCTCAACTCCCGCACCTACGGTTCACTTAAAACGGCTGACGATTTTCGGCGGGTGCTGGCTAAATTTTCCGATGCACTTGGCTTTGAACGCATGCAGCGGTTTCACTGCCATTTCTCCAAGATCGAGTGGAGCGACGGCGGCGAAAAGCGGCATCTGACCTTTGCCGATGATATCTTCGGCCCCTTCCCCGAGCCGTTTATCGAGGCCATTATCCAAGACGGATATGCGCCCATCGTGATCAGCGAATCGGCCGGGACACAGGCGTTGGATGCAAAATACATGAAAGATCTGTATCGAAAATGATTTTTTTGGGATTACCTCTTGCAATTAACTGAGAAATATTGTAAACTATTATGAGAGTAAAAAATAAATTTTGGAGGATAATATATGGTATCCGCAGGCGATTTCAGAAATGGTGTAACTTTTGAGATGAACGACGGCTCTGTTGTGCAGGTCGTGGAATTTCAGCATGTCAAGCCCGGCAAGGGTGCGGCTTTCGTAAGAGCCAAGATCCGTAACGTGATCACCGGTGCTGTCACCGAGACCACCTTCAACCCGGCCGACAAGTATCCCACCGCTTTTGTTGAGAGAAAGGACATGCAGTATCTCTACAACGACGGCGAGCTGTATTATTTCATGGATAATGAAACCTATGAGCAGCTCCCCCTCAACGCTAATGTTCTGGGTGATTCCTTTAAGTTCGTTAAGGAGAATACCGACGTTAAGATCCTGTCCTGCAAGGGCAATGTCTTTGGCGTTGAGCCCCCCTTCTTCATTGAGCTGGAAGTAACCGCAACCGAGCCCGGCATCAAGGGCGACACCGCCACCAACGTTACCAAGCCCGCCACTCTCGAGACCGGCGCCGAGATCCGTGTTCCCCTCTTCATCAACGAGGGCGACAAGATCCGTGTCGATACCCGTACCGGCGAGTATATGGAAAGAGCATAACCCCCATTATTTCACAAGGAGGCATTGATCATGACCCTGACTGAAAAAGTTGCTTACATCCGCGGCCTGATGGAAGGCATGGAAGTAGACAAGGAAAGCAAGGAAATGAAGATCATCTCGGCCGTTGTCGATCTGCTCGATGACATGGCTCTCACCGTCTGTGACCTTGAGGATGCCCAGGCTGAGCTGGAAGAATATGTAGAAGAGCTCGACGAGGACCTCGGTACTATCGAAGAGGATATCTACGGCGAAGATGAGTGCGACTGCTGCGACGGCGACTGCGATTGCTGCGATGATGACTGCGATTGCGATGACGGTTTTAACTACAAGACCGAGTGCCCCGTCTGCGGCGAGGATGTGCTGCTCGACGATGAGATCCTGCGTGACGGCGCTTTCGAGTGCCCGCACTGCGGCGAGACCATTGACTTCGGTGAAGACATCGAAGACGAGGAAGAGGCTGAATAATTTCTAACAAAAATCCCGAAAGACATAAGTCTTTCGGGATTTTTTTATCTTGCGTGCATACGATATAGATAAGACTACATCAAGGAGCGCACGCATGGAGCAAAAACGATCCAAGCGGATCATCGGTATTGTTGCTGTCGGCCTTCTCATCTATCTGGGCCTGAAACATATGGATGCGATCAGATCTGCCCTTTCCTGGCTGGCCGGCTTATTTTTACCGCTGATTTTAGGACTGGCCTTTGCCATGATCCTGAATGTACCGATGAGCCTGCTGGAAAAACACCTCTTTTGCAAAACAAAAAAGGCCCTTCTGCACAAACTGCGGCGGCCCTTGTCTATTTTGCTGTCCATCTTGCTGGTCGTCATCCTGCTGGCCGGCATCATCGGGCTGATCATTCCCGAACTGATCCGTGCCATACGAATCGTTGTTGAAAATTTGACCGATCTGATCAATCAGTTGCGTGGCATGTCACCGCAAGAATTGGCCCAACTCCCCTTTGGCAATCTGATGGCCGGCATAGATTGGGATGCCACGCTCATCACCATGCAAAACTGGCTCAAATCTCAAAGCGGCACTATTGTCAACACCGCCGTCGGCACCATCGGCTCGGTGCTGGGCGGCATCATAAACTTTTTCTTTGGCCTGGTCTTTGCCGTTTACATCCTGGCCAACAAGGAAAAACTCAAGCAGCAGATCACTCGGCTGATCCTGGCATGGCTGCCAAAGCGACTGAGCCGATGGCTGATCTACACCTCAGGGGTAGCCCGAAAAAGTTTTCGCAATTTTGTGGCCGGACAGACACTGGAGGCGCTCATTCTCGGCTCGCTGTGTATGCTGGGCATGATCCTTTTGCGCATCCCCTATCCGCTCATGGTAGGCACTTTGGTTGGTATCGGAGCGCTGATCCCGGTCATCGGTGCTTTTGCTGCCGCCATCGTCGGTGCCTTTATTATTTTTACCGAATCCCCTATTCAGGCTCTCATTTTTTTGATCTACCTCATCCTGTTGCAGCAGATCGACGGCAATCTGATCTATCCCCGGATCATGGGCAATCGCGTCAACCTGCCGGCCATATGGATCCTGGCGGCCGTCACCGTGGGCGGCGGCATCGCCGGGCCGATCGGCATGCTGCTGGGCGTACCCGTAGCATCAACCTTATATATCCTGCTCAAGGACGCCACGCAGCGGCGAGAAAAAAAGAAGGAAGACTAGTCTTCCTTCTTTTTGCGTTTGAAGATAAAACTGCGGAACAGGATCAGATTCATAACAATAAAGAATGCAGCCAAAATCCCTAAGGTCAGCAGTTCTTTTCCCGGTGCCATATTCGCCAGCAGCATCATGGGAAAGCCGAAGACGATGGCCGGAAACTGCTGGTAGACCAGGTTGTCGGCCGCCGGGGTCTTAAACTGGCCGTCGATCTCACGCAGCAGGATGATGCCGGTGCTGGCCGTGCCGGTGAGCATACCGTACATGACCAGGAACTGCTCCTCCTGATATGCGGGGAAGAGTTTCTTGGCAATATAATAGTTATAAGCATAGGTGCTGACCAGTCCGACCACACCGAGAATAAGGATCACGCCCCAATACTGCTCCAGCAGGCTCAGACGGATGGCGGCAATGCCCGAAATGACCATGACATCAAAGCAGAAATTGCTGATACGGGTCATGAGGAAGTTGTTGATATACTGCCTTTTCATGATCTTCTTTTTTTGACAGAAATTGAGCACCGCTTTGATGAGAGTAGCGGCGATGACACCCAGCAGGAAATTAAAGCCGAAGATGGTGGATCGCATGCCGGGCAACGCCATCCCTAACAGGCTCATCAGCAGGTAGGCCAGCATATAGGCGCCGATGACAAAAGCCACCTGGATGGTCAGTTTATCCATACTGCCGTCCATCGACACCTCGTTTTCGCCCTGCACCTCTTGCATGGCGATGGCGCCCTCACGGATCTTTTCCATGTCGATCTTTTTCTTGCGTCGCAGGATGTTCAGGTGAATAACGCCGCCGATGCTGGCGCTGAGGAAACCGAGGGCGGCAATGGTAAGTCCAAAGCTCTTACCGCCGGTAAAACCAAGCCCCTCATAGATCATGCCGTAGTTCATGGCCTGGCCGGTGCCCTGACCGAAACCGAAGGGCAGCAATATGCCGGCCGCCGGAAAGAAATCGGTGATGAGCATGGCAGCAACGATGGTGATACCTAAACCAAGAATGGCCTGGATCAAATAGGTTGCCACGGTAGTCACGCCCGAATTGAATATCTCTGTGGTGCGCTTCTTATTGAACTTGCCGCCGCCGGCCTTGAAGGACGAGGCAATAAAGCCAAGCGCCAGCGCATGATAGGTCACGATCTCCAGCGTGGCCGAGCCGTTGTAATTGAAAAACCGGGTATCGAACAGCCACTGCCCGGTGATGGCCTGATAGATCTCGGCAACGATCAGAAGCAGAATGCCGCCCAAGACCGAGGTGGGAACGAGCGACCGCTTCAAAAAGGGAATGCTCTTTTTGAGCATATTGGCCACCAACAAACTGAGTAATAACACTGCGATCAGGCTTAGTGAGCCCCAGACATTAGAGTCCCAAAAACTGTTCATGCTTCTCCTCCGAAGTCAGATTTTTATAACGGTAGAACAGATTGACATATTTAAGGGCATTAAACCGCTTATCGGTCGGCTTAATCTGATAGATCTTATCATCGGCATAGATATTGACCTTGTTGCGCCCCAGCACCGTCACGGCCGAGATGCTATCAAAGGCAAACACCCGATCGCCGCAGACGATCCGATCTCCGTACAGAGCCACGGGCGCCTGCTTTTGCAGGATCTTTTTCTCCTTATAGACAATGACCTCGATCAGGTTGGCGCACTCCTCATACAAGGGCGCTGACGTATCAGCCAAGGTATCAAGCGTATTGACATAATCGCACTGATAATCATACCAAGGGCCGACAAATTCAAAAGGAAAAGCAAACCCGATTCCCTGCAGCCGCTTGTCAGGCAGATAGCGGATCTCCCGACCGCAGGTGTTGCAACGGATGATATCGTTATGGCTTTCAAATGTTGATAAGCCGCAGTAAGGGCAGACATAGATGGCACGCTCCAGATACTGGGCCGTCTGTTTATGCCGATACAGACCGTCTTGCCCGGCCTCATCAACGGCCAAGCCTTCGGTAATGCGCTGCATCAATTCTTCGTTGGTGAGCCTTGCCAGCTCCTCCGGCTCGATGACCTGTGACACATAGGAGCGCATCCTTCCTTTGCGGATGACATCGCTCCAGCGTGGCTGGACGCCGTAGCCGCCCTCAATGCGGAACAGCGCTACCGGCAGACCCAATTTTTTCGCCAGCGGAGCAACGGCCGGATTCATATACCCGGTTCGCCCCGAAAAGGTGCGGTTGCCCTCCGGGGACATGGCGATCGTGCCACCCTCCTTAGCCACCTTTAAGCAGTTCATCACGGCACGGATATCGGTCGTCTGCTTCTTGATGGGGATGGGAGCAACCAAAAACCGAATGACACGGGACACCCAGCCCTTAGAGAACAGATCCTCCGACGCTATGTAATAGACCGGACCACGAAAAGCCATTCCAATGAAGAACTGGTCAAAAGCAGTCTGGTGATTCATTAAGATCAGATATTGCCGATCGCCCTGCTCCTTGAATTTCTCTACACGCATGCCGTAAAGAAAATAGGAAAAGGGGCCGATCAGCACCTTGAGTACATTGCGTACCCAGCCATGGCGGCGTTTGCACCATGTTTGTTTTTTCTGTTTCATGTTGCTTCTCCGGGCGGATAAATCGTTGCCATTATTGTATCGGCATTTGCGAAAATTGTCAATAATCCGTCATGTTTTTCATTCGGATTGTTTTGCAAGTACTGTTTTACCCAGCAGATGATCGGCGATTTTGGTGCTGTGCACGATATAACTGCCGTGATCCTCTCCCTCAAACAGGGTAAAGGTGGCGTTGGGGATCTTGCGACAGATATCCAGCATAGCGCTTTGCTTGATCAGATCACGGCTGCCGGCTGTGACCTCGACCGGCACATCAATGGCCGTCAGTTCTTCCTCGGTGATGTTCGGCTCGGTCAGCATCAGTTTGACCAAAGGCTTACGACGCAAAGCATAAGCCAGTTTCATCATCCACCGCACCGGGCGTTTGATATCCTCCGGGCGGGCATTGACACCGCTGACCACCAATTTTTTGAGCAGTCCCGGATAACGGGAGGCCAAAAGCAGGCCGGTAATGCCGCCGTCGCTAAAGCCGTACACCGTCGGCCGTTCCAGCCCCATGACCTTAATAAAGCAGTAGACATCACGAACCATATCCTCATAGTGATACTCTTCGACCTTGCCGCTGCGGCCGTGGCCGCGGGTGTCGGGCAGGTATACCGTATACTTCTGCGCCAATTTTTCGGCCGCCTCTTCAAAGATCTCATGGGTCTCACCGTTGCCGTGAAGCAGGATCAGCGGCTCACCCTGGCCTATTTTTTCGTAAAAAATATCAATTCCGTTTACCTTGGTAAAAAACATGGTATCTCCTTTATTTCATCACGACCGGGAACTCCCGATAATCTTGTCCTGCCGCCTGCACCGTCGGCGCAAACACGCCCCATAGGTCATTGGCAGCCACCTCCTTTTGCAAATCGGCAAAGTCCTTGCCGTCGGTAGCCGGATGCTGTACGAGCGGAAGGCTTGCCTTTTCCCGAATTTCCCGAATCAGGCCGGATGCCTGCTTGCGAAAGCCGAGAAGGCGGATATACTTGGGCGCATCGGCACCTTCCCGCACATCCAGATAGGCCCGCATCAAGATCCGATCGATGCGGGAGCGGGCATACCGCTTGCTTTTGATCTGGTCTATGATCTCGCCCAGCGAACAACCGTCACGCACCGCCACGGCGATCTTATGCTCCAGCCCCTCCGACACGTCGGGCAGTGTTGCAAAATAGGCCGCATCCAGCCCACGCAGCCGAGCCAGCATCGACCGCTCCATATCCTCAAGAAAAACACGTTGTTCCAGCAATTTAGGGGCATATTCGGGCACAAAAGCCGCAATATCCTCCCCCGCCCGCAACATAGCACGGCAGGCAGTAGCCCCGCCCGCCCCGTCATGCTCGGCGCCGATGCGGCGGATGGCATGAGCGGCAAAGCGGCCACGAGCAGCCATCAGATATTCGATCCCCAACAGATCGTTAGGATTTTTCAATATGGCAGCATGCTGACTAAACCGCTCCAGCGCTTTTTGGCGGGCGGCCGGATAGGAAATGCCGGCGGCCAGTTCTTCCTTAAGCTCATCATCAAAGCCGGGCGATTGCAGCGCTTGACTGATCTGGGTCAGCAGTTGGATGTCGCCGCACTCGCTGCCAAAGCAGAGCGCATCGACCACGCCTGTGGCGGCCAAGACTTCGACGGCGCAGCGGGCAAAGCCCTGGGCACTGGAGAGCACCCCACGCAGCGGCAGTTCCAGCACCGCATCGGCACCGCCCCGCAAGGCCATCTCGGTCCGATCCCTCTTGGATACCACAGCCGGCTCGCCACGCTGGACAAAGGCGCCCGACATAACAACAACGATCCTGTCATATCCCATCTCACGCACGGTACGCAAAAGATAGGCATGACCGTTATGGAAGGGGTTATATTCAGCTATAATACCGGCAGTTGCCAATTTTCGCCACCTCTTTTGTAAAAAATGGGTTGATTATTCTTAAAGGATTTATTATAATTATAACTGTTGAGCAACAAATAATCAAGAAATACATTTAAGGAGTTTGACATGAAAATATTAGTCATCAATGCAGGCAGCTCGTCGCTGAAGTATCAGCTGATCGACATGGACAACGAGGCTGTGATTGCCAAGGGTAATTGCGAGCGTATCGGCATCGACGGTCTGATCGGCCACAAAACGGCTTCGGGCGTCGAGATCAAAAAGGAACTGAGCTTCCCCACCCACAAGGAAGCCTTCATGGCCGTTGTTGAGGTCCTCACCACGGGCGAGGGCAAGGTCATCGACAGTGTATCGGAGATCACCGCCGTCGGTCACCGCACCCTGCACGGCAGCGAGAAGTATAAGGCCTCCATGCTCATCAACGATACCGTTATTGATGATGTTATGGAATTCCGTGAGCTCGGCCCTCTGCACAATCCGCCTCAGGCCATTGCCATGCGTGCCTGCCAGGAAGTTTTCGGCAAGGACATGCCGATGGTGGCTGTCTTCGACACCGCTTTCCATCAGACCATGCCGGCCAAGGCCTACATGTTCGGTATTCCTTATGAATATTATGAGAAGTACTCCATCCGCCGCTACGGCTTCCATGGCACTTCTCACCGCTATATCTCCTATACCTACGGCCAGATGAAGGGCTCTAACGAGGGCACCCGTGTCATTACCTGCCATCTGGGCAACGGCTCCTCCATCGCCGCCATTAAGGACGGCAAGGTGGTCGACACCTCGATGGGCCTGACCCCGCTGGACGGCTTTATCATGGGTACACGCTCGGGCGGCATTGATCCCTCGGTCGTCACCTACATCATGAACAAGGAAGGCCTCACCCCCGATGAAATGGCCAACATGATGAACAAGAAGTCGGGCTTCCTCGGTCTGTCCGGCATCTCCAGCGACTGCCGTGACATTCAGAAGGCGGCAGCTGAGGGCAACGAGCGTGCCAAGCTCACCCTCGATATCCTCGTCTATCAGATCAAGAAGTTCATCGGCGGCTATGCCGCTGCCATGGGCGGTGTGGATGCCATCATCTTCACCGGCGGTATCGGCGAAAATGATGCCGAGATCCGCAGACAGGTTTGTGAGGATATGGAATATCTGGGTCTGACCATCGACACCGAACTCAACAATCAGGCTTCCCGCCGTGATGCTAAGTTCTCGTCTGCCGATTCCAAGGTCGAAGCCTGGGTCCTGCCCACCAACGAAGAGCTGATGATCGCCCGCGACACCAAAGAGATCGTGGAAAAACTCTGATTTTCAAAAAGATCAGCCCGAACCCACGGTTCGGGCTTTTCTTGTGAAGGATCGGATATCATGATATTATCACAGGTAAAGGAATCTGTTATGGGAAACGATATCTCTTGTGCGCTACAATCGGTAAAGCGCATCCACTTTATCGGCATCGGCGGAGTCAGCATGAGCGCACTGGCGCTGATCATGCAGTCCAACGGCTATACGGTGGCCGGCTCGGACATGAACCGTGACAACTGTACGGTACTTTTAGATAACGGCGTGACCGTTTACGGCAGCCATGCCGCCCAAAACCTGGGAGATGCCCAGATGGTGGTCTATACCGCCGCCATTAAAGAGGATAATCCCGAACTGGCCGCCGCCCGTACCGCCGGTCTTCCCTGCTTTGAGCGGGCCGATCTGCTGGGCGCTATCATGCAAAACTACGACTGCCCCATCGGTGTGGCCGGCACACACGGCAAATCGACCACCACATCCATGATCTCCTGCGTGCTGCTCGACGGCGGGGTCGATCCTACCATCTCCATCGGCGCAAAGTTGCCCGAGATCGACAGCACCTATTATATCGGCCACAAGGATTATTTCGTCTTTGAATCCTGCGAATATGCCGGCTCTTTCATGAAATTCTTCCCGAAAATCTCGGTCATCCTCAATATCGACGAGGATCATCTGGATTTTTACAAGGATCTGGACGATATCACCGCCGCCTTCGGCCGCTATGTCGGCAACACCCTGCCCGGAGGACTTCTCATCACCAATGCCGACGATCCCAACTGCCGCAAGATCGCCTCGCAGTATGACGGCAAGGTCATCACCTTCGGCATGAGCGATGCCGATTATACCCCCGCCAATATCCGTTATATCAACGGGTATCCAACCTTTGACATCCTGCATCAGGGCAAGCAACTGTGCACCGCCGAGCTGGTCGTACCGGGTCAGCACAACATCCTCAACGCCCTGGCCGCTGCCGCAGCGGCCGATGCCATCGGCATTGATCCGTCATCCATCAGCCGCGGTCTGCATACCTTCCACGGTGCCCAGCGCCGCTTTGAATTCAAAGGCAAGTCGGATCGCTTTACTGTTATTGATGACTATGCGCACCATCCCTCCGAGATCGAAGCCACTCTGAGTGCCTGCCGCAACATGGATTTTGACCGCATCATCCTCATCTTCCAGCCGCACACCTACTCCCGCACCAAAGCCTTGCTGCCACAGTTTCAAAAGGCGCTCGATAAGGCCGATCATGTCATTCTGTGTGATATTTATGCCGCACGAGAAAAAGATGATTTAGGCATGAATTCTGCGAATATTGTGCAAATGTTAGCAGATGCTGAATATGCACCCTCTTTTGCCGATGCCGCTCAACAAGCGCTGGCACAAGTCAAAGATAATACGCTCATTCTTACCATGGGCGCCGGCGATGTCTTCAAGGTCGCTGATATACTATTACAAGGAGAAAAATAATGTCTGTTATTACCATTACCAAGGATAATTTCGAAAAAGAAGTTTTGCAGTCTACTGTTCCCGTTTTGGTCGATTTTTGGGCCAGCTGGTGCGGCCCCTGCCGCATGGTATCTCCTATTGTTGACCAGATCGCCGAGGATTCGGACGGCAAGTATGCCGTGGGCAAGGTCAATGTCGACGAACAGCCCGAGCTGGCTGTCCAGTTCGGCGTCATGAGCATCCCCACCCTCATCGTCTTCAAAAACGGTCAGGCGGCCGATAAAAAGATCGGCGCTCAGACCAAGGATGCCCTGCTTGCTATGCTCAAATGATGAAAAAGCACCCTTTCGGGTGCTTTTTTCATGCTCGGCATATCCTGTTGATAAAACAAAGAAAGCAGGTATACCGTCTTGAGTGAAAGGCTCGATCACAATCGTGTTTTACGATTCCGCCCCACCGCCATCGCCCGCCTTGCCGGCAGTCAGCGCCACCCGGATATTCGAGGGCTTATCCGATTCTATCAAACCCGTGACGGCGTAATCGTGTACGCCGAGATTACCGGTCTGCCAAAGACAAACGATATCTACGCCTTCCATATCCACAACGGCTCTTCCTGCACCGGCAATGCCGACGATCCCTTTGCCAATGCCGGCACCCATTATAATCCCGCCAATCAGCCGCATCCCTATCACGCCGGCGATCTGCCGCCCGTCTTCAATGCCGGCGGCCGCGCCTTCTTTATGGTGCTGACCGATCGGTTTACCATACGGCAAGTTCTTGGCAAACCGGTGATCTTGCACGCTTCGCCCGATGATTTTACCACCCAACCTTCCGGTAATGCCGGAGAGAAAATCGCCTGCGGGGTCATTACCGCACGATAAAAGAGAAAGGTTAGTTTGCAGTAAATTGACCCGATTGATTACCCACAGTAATGGTGTAGCTCTGACCGCTGACGATATCGGGGCTACTCAGGATCACCACAGCAAAGGAAAGTTGCGGCGTGTGCGAGAGTACCGTGTTTCCGTTCTTATCAGTCAAAATAATCTCCGTACCTGCACTCTGTTGTCCAACCTGAACCGCAATCACGCCTTGCTCCGAATCACTGAATGTCTGCGCCATCCCCGATGCACCGGTGCCGATAAAGGTACCTCCGCTGATCGTCGCGCTGGCATCGTAGTCAAGGGTTGCGGTATCGCCCCGTGTCGGGCCGCAGACGACCGTGTTACCGCCAGTGATCTCCAGGTAGCCGTTGGCATCGATGCCGTCACCCGAAGCCTGAATATGTAGATCTCCGCCCGAAATGATGATACTGCCATTGGAGACACCGCCCGTCCTGCCCCCGCCGAACATACCATCACGCCCACCGATCATACCGCTGGCGTCGGTGCCGCCGGCGGCATTAAGCCCGTCATCCGAAGCGGTCAGTGTAATGTCACCGCCATTGATGCGAATATGCAATCCCTCTAAACCTTCATAGCTTTCGCTGATCTCGATCTTACCGCCGGACACGGTGAGGGTATCCTCGGCATGGATACCGTCATCACCGGTAGCGATGGTGTAAATACCGCCCTCTACGGTGAGCGAGGCGTTGGCGTGGAGAGCGTCATCGGCGCTGTCAATGGTGAAACTACCGCCCGACAGGAGCATACCAGCGCCGGACTTCAAGCCCTTCATGCTGGTCTTGTCATCGGTCGTACTCGTCGTACGGGGCCGACCGCCGGGCGGCATCATACCGCCTCCCATAAAACCACCATAATGATCCGAGGCCGACTGCGTCCCGTTGACGCTGCCGCCGCCGGCAAGAATATCAAAACTACCGTCTATGATCGTCATGTCGCTGCCTGCGCTGATACCGTCACCCTGGGCCTTTATGGTAAAGCTGCCGCTCTCGATATAAGCAAAGCCCAGCGAGGCATCATCGGAGTTTTCGACGTGGATCGCATCCTTGCCGGCATCGACGGTCAGGGTCGCATTGGCCACTCGTATACTATCATTAGCATCCAGGCCGTGCGAGGCACTGCTTACAGTATAGTGCCCACCGGTAATGACCAGATCATCCTTGGATACGATGCCGTGACCGACAGGCGACGTCACCGTCAAACTACCCGCCCCGTTAAAGGTGATGTCCTGTTTGGAAAAAACGGCCGCATCGATGTTATTATCATCAAAAGCCGTAAAGGTGCCGCCGTTTTTTAGTGTGTTTTCGGTATTTTCAGCCAGCGTCACAAACACCTTATCCGCCTGCTTGACATAGAGTGCCGCCGAGATCGGACTGGAAATACTCGCTCCGCTGAGTACGATCTGCAGTTTTGCCGTATCCGGTGCATCTACGATGACCATACCCTCCAGGCTACCGGACAGCACATAAGTTCCCTCTTCGGAAATGGTAACGGGCGATTGAGCCTGACTCAGATCTATGACCACCGCCTTGTCGGCATCATACGAGGTGCGCAGATCCCGGTCGGTAAACATATCGGTATCCCTTTGAGTGACCGTGGGGGGCTTACTGCTGCTTTGGGAAGATGGCGCACTACAACCGCACAACAGGAGCAGGATCGATAAAGCGGATATAATTTTTTTCATAGGTACCCCCTTACAGTTCGGTCGAAACCGTTTCCTGCTTGGACACGCAGATCTCCAGATTGCCGTTACGGCAACGAATTTTGTCGATCATTTCCTTCTCCTTGACCGCATTGCGCAGTGTCACATGATAGGTTAATTTAAACAGACTGCCCAAATTGGTCGTCTTAACCCGCGCCAGGTCACAGGACGAGGTATATTCCTCAAAAATATCATCAAATATCTCGGTATAATCCAGATCTTCAGGGACGGTAACGGTAAGCGTTTTATAGGTCTGTCCGTTCTTTTTCGTGCCCAGGTCAAAACGATTAAAGAGCAAAAAGGCCGCACACATGATTAAGGCAAACAAGGCGGCAAAGCCAAGGTAGCCCATGCCGGCGACCAACCCCGTACCCATAGCCAAAAACAGGATGCAGATCTCTTTGGCCGTACCGGGCACTGAGCGAAAACGCACCAGACTAAACGCACCGGCCACCGCCACACCGGCACCGACATTGCCGTTGACCAGCATGATGACTACACAAACGACCGCCGGCAACAGCGCCAGGGTAATGACAAAACTCTTGGTGTAACGGGTGCGATACATGTAGCACAAAGCCAACACCAGCCCCAGCATCAGTGAAACACCGATGCAAAGCAGAAAATCGGTGACGCTGATCAGCGTCGTATACTCGGTGTCAAAAAGACCTTGAAACATGGAAAAGTTCCTCCTTTATGCTAGGAAAAATTAGAGTTTTATATGCCGTTCCGTACTTGGAAAAGGATGTTTTGAAGATTTTTTCTCGGGACAGCGCCTGCGCCATCCACAGCGGCAGTCCGCCCAAGCATTTGATCTCCATCAATATGCTGCCCTCCGGCAGAATGGGTGCCCCATATACCGGCGCATGCAGGGAAAAGTTTTCTTGGCGACATCGGATATTTTCATCAAAGGTGACACGAAAATCGGCCTTCTCCCGCATCTTATAGGCCTCTCGTTCATAGGAAAGGAAGATGGCGGGGTGCAAGGTCTTATACTGCTGAATAAAATAGTCGATCTCGGCCGTAATCTGCGTTTCCTTCTCACAGTGCCGCCGGCCACAGATCCAGTCTATCGCCTCAGCCTCCGGCAACGCTACACGCCGTTTATAGACGATCTTTTTGTATTTCTTTTTCAACTCTACAAAGACATCGCCCGACCCGTAGCTGCGGATACGCAGTTTTTCCTTATAGATCGTCTTATCAATGGAGCGGCGGATCAGCAGATAGGTATCGGTATCAAAATAAATGTTACGTATGGTAGTTCTCCCGTATTTATCAAGCTTCATGTAGGGCTCAATAGCCTGCAATATGCTATCTTTTTGCGCCGTGGTAATCATAAATTTGAGTTCGACGCGCTCAAAAACGGTCTGTGTCATCCACATGTCCCCTTTCCGCTCTCCATTATGCCTCGGGGATTTGATTGTCATATGCTAAAAATATGAATATTATGTGAAAAGGAACAAAACAGATTTCTGTTGCATTTGCAGCCAAAGCAGTATATAATAATTGAGTTTGAAAGAGAAAAATGAGGTGGAACTGTGAAAAGAGAGGATTTACGTAATATTGCAATCATCGCCCACGTTGACCATGGCAAGACGACACTGGTCGATGAGATGCTCAAGCAAAGCGGTATTTACCGCGACAATCAGACCATTACCGAGCGTGTCATGGACTCGGGCGATATTGAGCGAGAGCGTGGCATCACCATTTTGGCTAAGAACACGTCCATTCAATATAAAGGCACCAAGATCAATATCGTCGACACCCCCGGCCATGCCGATTTCGGCGGCGAGGTCGAGCGTGTGCTGAAGATGGTCGACGGCGTTCTGCTGCTGGTCGATGCGGCCGAGGGCCCCATGCCCCAGACCCGCTTTGTGCTCCAGCATGCCCTGGCGCTCAATCATAAAGTCATCGTTGTCATCAACAAGATCGACAAGCCCGACGCCCGCCTGGACGAGGTGGTCAACGAAGTGCTGGAGCTGCTGCTGGATCTGGACGCTACCGACGAACAACTCGACAGCCCCATCGTCTACTGCTCGGCCCGTGAAGGCATTGCCTCGGTCTTCCAGGATCGTCACGGCGATGATCTGACCCCGCTGTTTGACACCATCATGGAATACATCCCTGCCCCCGAGGTCGATCCCGAGGGTCCGACCCAGCTGCTGGTTTCTTCCATTGACTACAATGAATATGTCGGCCGTATCGGTGTCGGCCGTGTCGAGCGGGGCACGATTCGCAAAAATCAAGAGGTCGCCATCTGCGATTATCACGACCCTTCGGTGTCCAAAAAGAGCAAGATCACCGCTTTGTATGTCTTTGAAGACCTGAACAAGGTGCCGGTCGAATCGGCATCGGCCGGTGACATTGTCTGCTTAAGCGGCATTGAGGATATCAACATCGGCAACACGGTATGCACCCCCACCGCCATCGAGCCGATCGACTTTGTCAAGATCTCCGAGCCGACAGTCGAGATGACCTTCTCGGTCAACAACTCCCCCTTTGCCGGCAAGGAGGGCAAGTTCCTCACCTCCCGTCATATCCGTGAACGCCTGTATCGGGAACTGTTGCGTGACGTCGCTTTGCGTGTCAAAGACGGCGAGACCTCTGAATCCTTCGTGGTCATGGGCCGAGGCGAACTGCACCTGTCCATTCTCATCGAGAATATGCGCCGTGAGGGGTATGAATTCCAAGTCAGCACCCCCCGTGTACTGTTTAAGGAGATCGAGGGCAAAACCTGCGAGCCCTATGAGCATATCATTCTGGACGTGCCCGATCAATATGTCGGCGCCGTCATCGAAAAGTTGGGCAAACGCAAGGGCGAAATGACGGCCATGTCCCCCAACAACGGCCGCACCCGTGTCGAGTTCAATATTCCCTCTCGTGGTCTGTTCGGCTATCGCAGCGAGTTCATGACCGACACCCATGGTGAAGGCATCATGAACACCATTTTTGACAAATACGCCCCCTATTCGGGCGAGATCAACCGCCGTACCAACGGCTCGCTCATCGCCTTTGAAACGGGCGAGGCAGTCACCTACGGCCTGTTTAACGCTCAGGAGCGAGGCACGCTGTATATCACGCCCGGCACGCCGGTCTATGCCGGCATGGTGGTCGGCTACTCCGCTAAGGCCGAAGACATCACCGTCAATGTTTGCAAGAAAAAGCATGTCACCAATATGCGTGCTTCGGGTTCAGACGAGGCGCTGCGTCTGGTTTCTCCCAAGATCATGAGTCTGGAAGAATCGCTCGAATCCCTGAATGAGGACGAGATGCTGGAGGTCACCCCCAAGTCCTTGCGTATCCGCAAGCAGGTGCTTGACCATGCCCAGCGCATGCGTAACATCATGAAATCCAGATAACAAAAAGCCACCCTGTCGGGTGGCTTTTTTCCTGTTTTTTATTTCACGAACAAATTCTTAATGCGCTCGATCAGCTCGGGAGCCATATCGATCAGTTTATCGACCGAAGTGGGGTTATTAGAGATCTGGAGCATGCGGATATCGTCGCCCTTGATGACAATAAAACCAACGGGGATAATAGAGATGCCCGCACCGCTGCCGCCGGCAAACGGCTCTTTCGGCTTTTCCTGCTTGGTGTTCAGATCACTTCCGCCCGACACAAAGCCAAAGGACACTTTGGAGATCGGAATAATGGTAGCGCCGTCGGGCGTAGACATCGGATCGCCGACGATCGTATTGACGTCCACCATTTCTTTGATCTTCTGCATGGTCGAATCCATGATTCCCTGAATCGGATGTTCACTCATTCTATTCACTGTCCTTTCGTAAGTTCATAATGTAGGATTACCCTTTATTTATAATATATACTATTTTTCTTCGGATTGCAAGGACAATTCTTGCTGTTGCAACGTTTCACCCGCCGCCTCTTCCATCGGTGCCAGCTCAGGCAGGTCAGACAAGGATGTAATATTGAAAACACGCAGGAAATTGACGGTCGTTCCGTACAAGAGCGGACGGCCGGGCGCATCCATGCGGCCCTTTTCCTCGATCAGTTCCTTTTCGACAAGCGAATGGATGACCGCCGAGCAATCGACGCCACGCACCTGTTCGACATAGGCACGGGTGACCGGCTGGTTATAGGCCACTACCGACAGCACCTCCATCGCCGCCTGGGACAGGGAGGGATTGCGACGGTTATCCAGCAGCGTCTTGACATAAGCGGCATTGACCGACGCTGTCATCATCTGAAATTTATCGTCATATCGCACGATCTCCAGGCCTCGGCCCTGTCTGGCATATTCGGCCGACAGTTCCAGCAGCGCCATGCGCACCGTTTTGGGCTCTTCCTCAACGATCTCGGCCAGCTGATTGACGCTGATGGGATTGCCCGAGGCAAAAAGCAAACTTTCCAAAACAGAAGAAAGATTATTGTCCATGTTCTTTTCGATCCTTTCGCAATGAAATGCGGGCGGCATCGCCCTCGCCGTCGACGCTGATACGCATCTTACTGATCATTTCCAGCACCGCCAGGAAGGTGGCTACCACATCCGAACGGCTGTTTGAGCCCTTAAAGGCATCGCTGAGCGTCATCTGCTCTCCTTTGATCAGGCGACGCAGGATAGATACCACACGGGTGGAGATGGAGGTATACACCGTATTGACGATCCCCTTGAAATTGGAGATGGGCGGCGGCATGCGGCGCTTGACCGTCTGTACCGCTTCCTCGTAGGCTTCGGCCAGCTCGTCCACCGTGTGACTGCCCTCATACGGGCCGTTGGGCGTTGCCTTGAAGACCATCGGCTCACGCACGGCACGGACCCCCGCCTTCTTAAACAGTTCAGCCATCTTGCCCGCCGCTTCCTTGTAGCGCTTATACTCCAAGAGCATCCGCACCAGGTTATCACGAGGGTCTTCCTCTTCCTCGTCGTGGCGGGGCAGCAGCGTTTGCGACTTGATATACATCAGATAGGCGGCCATGACCAAAAATTCACTGGCCTGCTCCATATCCAGATGCTCGATCCCGTCAATGCTCTCCAGATACTGATCCAGCACGACAGCGATAGGGATATCGTAGATATTGATTTTGTTTTTGGATATCAGTTTAAGCAGAAGGTCGAGCGGCCCCTCGAAGACCTCCAGCTTAAAAGACGGCTTACCCATCGGTATCCCCTTTCCATTTAACATAATGAGGCAATGCCCCGATATAACAGATCGCCCAAGGCAACAAAGGTATAGTCAATGCCCCACAGCAGGCCGTTTGCCAAGAACTGAATGACCGGGCTGAGAATATCCAGCAGCATCAGCACGACCAGGATAGCAAAGAAGACCCGCTCATATCGGAGCATTTTATAATAGACCTTATTGGGCAGCACCAGCGCCAGGATGCGTGACCCGTCCAGCGGCGTGATGGGCAGCAGGTTAAAGACACACAGCACACAGTTGAGCTGCACGGCAATGACCAATAACTGATGAAAATAACCGCCGTAGGGCAAGACCGGATAGAGTGCGCCCAGCAACAAACCCCACAGACAGGCCATGATCAGATTGCTGACCGGCCCGGCCAGCGCCACCAGCGCACTGCCTCGCTTGGGATTTTTGAAATTAAGCACCGCCACCGGCACAGGCTTGCCCCAGCCGAAGCCGAAGAAGAGCATGCACAAACTGCCGAGCGGATCAAGGTGCCGCAAAGGATTGAGCGATACACGACCGGCCATGGCCGCCGTGGGATCGCCCAGTTTCTGCGCCGTTTTGGCATGAGCAAACTCATGCACCGTAATGGAGATAACCAGCAGCGGCGCATAATATATGATCTTGAACAGAATATTTGTCAAATAGCCGAGTAACCAATCCATAAACTTTCACCAATGTAAATTATACCCTATCCTTTCATGAAATGCAACCGCTGACAATGGATATATTTTTATCTTTTTTTAATAATTTTGTATACATTCCAATTGAAAATCTGTTATAATGGTCTTAATGTCTTTTATGGAGTGACGAAAATGATCGAAGTTTCTCATCTTACTAAGCGTTACGGCAAGCATTTAGCCGTCAACGATCTGTCCTTTACCGTGGATTCGGGGCAGATCCTGGGCCTGCTCGGCCCTAACGGCGCCGGCAAGTCGACCACCATGAATATTCTGACCGGCTACCTGTCCTCGACCGAGGGCGAGGTTCGCATCGGCGGGGTGGATATTCTGTCCAACCCCATTGCGGCCAAGAAGAAGATCGGGTATCTGCCCGAGCTGCCGCCGCTGTATATGGAAATGACGGTACAGGAATACCTGTCCTTTGTCTGCGATCTCAAGGGGGTAAAAAAGTATGCGCAAAACCAGATCAACGAGGTCTGTGAGCATGTGCGCATTACCCATGTCCAAAACCGCCTGATCAAAAACCTGTCCAAGGGTTACCGTCAGCGCGTCGGTCTGGCTCAGGCGCTCATCAACAATCCCGAACTGATCGTATTGGACGAGCCGACGGTCGGCCTCGACCCCAAAGAGATCATCGAGATCTGCAATCTCATCAAACGCATCGGCAAGACCCACACCGTCATCTTTTCCTCGCATATCCTGTCCGAGGTGCAGAATGTGTGCGATCGTATCGTGGTCATCAATAAAGGCAATCTCATTGCCAATGACACCCCAGAAAATCTTTACAAGTCCCTCTCCCAGGCCAACAAACTGATGCTGCGTGCCATGGGGCCCGAGGAGGCTTTGTATCAGACCTTGTGCGCCATTCCCGGCATCCAAACGGTGACCAAACTCGGCCAAAAGGAGCCAGACTCCTTTGACTTTACGCTGGAGACCGACGGCCAGAGCGATGTGCGTGCCGCCATCTTCCGTGCCCTGGCCAAGCAGGATTGGCCGCTGCTGTCGCTGCGTGGCAGTGAGGTCTCGCTAGAAGATATCTTCCTGGAACTGACCCAAGAAAGTGAGGTGCAATAAATGCTTGCCATTTATAAACGTGAACTCAAGTCCTATTTCCTCACGGCGATGGGCTATGTGTTCCTAACCATCTTCATGATCATTCTGGGCATGCTCTTTTTCTTCAACAACATCGCCAAAAACTCGGCCGACCTGCAAAGCTATTATTCGGCCGTCGATCCGCTGTATCTGATCATCTTTACCGTCATCCTGACCATGCGTCTGATGACCGATGATAAGCGCAACCGCACCGAGGTGCTGCTGTTGACGGCACCCGTCTCGGCTGCCGGGATCGTAATGGGCAAGTTTTTAGCCGCTTTTTCGGTCTATGCCATCGGCGTGATCTCCACCATCATCTATGCTATCTTTGCCCTTATCTATTCCGAGATCAGCCTGGTGGTCGTCATCGGCGGAATGATTGGGCTTTTGCTCTACGGCGCCTTGTTTATTTCCATCGGCACCTTTATCTCGTCACTGACCGACAGCCAGGTCGTGGCCGCTATTGCCACCTTCTGTTCCCTCTTCTTCCTGTACCTGGCCGAAAGTTTTATCTCATATATTCCCAACACGACCGTGACCAATATCCTATACTGGCTCTCGCTCGACAGCAAATACACCCAGATCTCACAGGGGCTGCTCAGCATCGGACATTTGGTCTATTTCCTGAGCCTGACGGCGCTTTTCCTCTTCCTCACCATTCGTGTGATCGAGAAGAAAAGATGGGAATAAAGGAGGATCAATCATGAAGAATTTTAACATTAAAACCTCCTCCAAGTACAAGCTGACCTCCTGGGTCTATATCGCGATCATTGTTGTTATTTTGATCGTCATTAACATTGCCGCCAACCTGTTCAGCTATCAGATCGACTTTACCGCCAAGAAGACCTTCTCGCTGACCGGCGAATGCAAGGCTATGCTGGATACCGTAAAGCAGGATGTTGAGATCGTTGCTTGCAGTGACCGCATCAATTTCTCGGCCAATATCTATTTAGCCAACATCGCCGAAACGGTGGAGAATATGGCCGATTATTCCGACCATATTGATGCCACCTTTATGAGTGTCGATAAAAACCCGGGACTTAAAGAGCAATATCCGACCTCCAACCTCAGCACATCCAACATCATCGTTCGCCTCAAGGATGACCCGGCCAAGCACAAGATCGTCAGCATAGAAAACATGTTTGAGACCGATGATACCGGCAAGACCATTACCGAATCCAAGGTAGAATACACCCTGGCCAATGCCATTGATTTTGTGATTCGGACCGAGTTTCCAGTCATCTACTACACCACCAATCACATGGAAGACCTGCCCGGTGATTTTCTTAGCCTGCTCAGCGGCAACAATTATACCGTCCGTCCCCTCAATCTGATTGCCGTCGATGTGCCCGAGGATGCTGACTATATCTTCCTGTTCAACCCCAAAACCGATTTTTCCGGCCTGGAGATCAATCGCATCGAATCCTTCTTAAGCAATAATGAGCAATACGGAAAGAATCTCTTTGCCTTCATGTCGCCCGAACAGACTGAGCTACCCAATCTGGAGAAGTTCTTTGGCGAATGGGGCATCGAGCTGGGTGACGGATATCTATACAATACCGTCTACTCGACCGACAGCGCCTATAACACCATGATGCTCTCCTATGGGGACATCAATGCCGCAGGCACCCTGTACAACTCGCAGGGTATTCTGGCCGAGCAGATCCGTCCGGTCAAAACCCTCTTTTTCTCCCGTGACTATTCCAGCACGACCTCTCTGCTGGATGCCATGCCCTACACTCAGCACGCATCCAACGTACTGGCCGATAAAGCGCCCGACACCGACCCGTCCTACAACGGCTCGGTCATGGCCATGGGTACCCGCTATGTCAAGAACACCAATGTGCAATCTAATGTCGTAGTCAGCGGTTCCTATCAAATGATCGAGAACCTCTATATGGATTCGGCTCTGGGCAATGCCGCCTACATGGCTCAGGTCATCAATTATCTGGATGCCGACAGTTCCAAACTCTTCATTTTCCCCAAAAACATGGAAACACCGCTGCTCGACTTCCCCGACAATAGCGCCAGGACCACTGCTCTGATCGTTTTTGTCATCGTCATTCCCCTAACCTTGGCCGTCGTGGGCGTCTATGTGTTTATACGCCGGAGGAATAAATGATGCAGACCAAACGAATTCTGATTGCCGGCATCGTACTGATCCTTTTGGTGGTGGCCACCATCGTCACCGTCGGCCTGCTGCCGCGCGATGAAAACAACAATATCGTTTCCCCTGCCTGGGTGGTGGCTGTGGAAGAGGAACGGGTTGCCGCCTTCGAGGTGACCAATACCAGCGGCTCCTATCAAGCCACCTTTGACAACGGCGTCACCATCCGGGGTCTGGAAGACTATCCGCTAAGCGAAAACACCGTCAATCATATGCGTGCCGCCGTCGGCTCGGTCTACGCCTATGACACCATTGACCGCTCGGGCAAAGACCTGGACAAATACGGCTTCTCATCCCCCACAGCAACAGCCACATTGACCGACACAAGCGGAAAGCAGATCCGCTTTACAGTCGGCGGCCTTATGCCAAACGGTACGGCCTATTATGTCCTGAACGAAAACAACACCGTCTATGCCGTTTCCAGTAATTATCTGGAATTTGTCGTGGCCGACCTGCAAAGTTTCATCAGCAAACAGATCACATCCATTCCCACTGATACCGCCTACCTGGTCGACTATCTGACCATCACCAAAAAAGGTCAGCCCTACCTCTCGATCATAGCTATGGATGAGAGCGAATCGGTTCACTACAATAGCAACAAAGTATTCAAAATGCTCTATCCCTATCAGGGCCTGGGCCGCGATGTCAATATTGTCGGCTATTTGAATACGGTGTGCAATCTGACGGCTACAACCATCAAGAGTCTACACACCGATACCGAATCCCTGGAACAGCACGGCCTGCTGGATCCGGCCATTGTTGTAGAATATTCCTATCGGGGAGATGTAAAGCAACTATACTTTAGTGAGCCGGTCAACGGATTTTGCAATCTCTACACCGAAGGAAGCCCTATCATCTATTCGGTATTGGCACAAAAGATCAATCTGATCCAATTTGACGCCATGGATTTTGTTACTCCCTATCAGTTTGAGCGAGATATCAACGAAGTAGAGCGCATCATACTGCGCACTACTACGGAAGATTATACCTATAATATCAAGGTCACCAACGGCAAAACATCTGCCTCTCTCGACACAACACCGCTCAACGGTATCGCCTTTGAAAACTTTTATGATCTGCTGACCACCTCGGAGATCACCGGCGTTGCCCAAAAGCCGGCAGGTGCACCGACCCTGACCATGGTATTTCGGTATTATGCCTCAACCGGAAAGAGCAATGACACCGTTTGTTTCTATCGCATTGACGACCGCACCTATTTCCTGGAGATCAATGGACAGGGCAATTTCTATGTGTCCTCTGTGTATGTGGACAAGGTTTTGGAATGCATACAAAAACTCAACGCCGGTCAAGATTTTTCCATTAAATACTAAAGAACTGCTCCCGAAAGGGAGCAGTTCTTATTTGGCAATATAAATATGTCTGGTTCCGTGATCCATACCTTGCGTTAAGATCACACGAAATCCGGCCTGTTGCAGCAGCCGCCGCAGCCGATCATCCCGATACAACCTCTCTTCGATCACATCGGTCTTTCGGGTATAGTTTTCGCCCTGTCGGGTAAATACATCAACCGTGAATCGACAAAGTTCCTTCTCTTCATCATAATCATTTTCCCAGGCGGCAAATGCGCCCAAACTGCGAAAAACATAGGCGTTACGCCCGTAAACCTCGCGGAATTTCTTTTCGGTATTGACATCAAACACCAACACCCCACCCCGCCGAAGCAGCCGCTTGGCGGCACAAAAGTTCGACAGCAACTCCTGCTCGTCGGTAATATGATTGATCACATCCAGGCTGGCCGTAACGGCATCGAAACAGGCCTGTCCCTCCACCTGCGGCAAGGTACAGCACCGCCAGTCAATATCCAGCCCTTCGCCCTTCTCTTTGGCGCAGGCCAGCATAGCCGCATCGGGATCGACACCACAGACCTTGGCTCCGCCCATAGCCAACGCAAGGCTGAGCCGCCCGGTGCCGCAGCCCATATCCAAAATATCTCCGCAGATAACCCCGGCATCCGATAAGATCCGACGATAACGGCGCAGGATCTTTTGCTCATAATCCGGCTCAAAAAAGCCGTCATACACCGGCGCTAAGGCTGCATAACTCATGATTTCTGCCCTAAACGCTCCAGCACCATCGTATAACCGTCACTGCCATACTGCAGGCAGCGATTGACACGGGTGATGGTGGCTGTGCTTGAATCGGTACGGCTCACGATCTCGGTATACGGGGTACCGGCCTGCAACAGCTTGGCGATCTCCAGCCGCTGAGACAGCGACTTGATCTCATTAACGGTGCACAAATCGTCAAAAAAAGCCTCGAACTCCTCTACACTTTTTAAGGATGCCAAGGCCATAAATAACTGCTCGGTTTCTTTGGTTCTTAATTTTTCATTCATCATATCACCCTATATCATGGTATCACGGTAATATAGAAAAGTCAATTCTTTTCAAAAAAATCCCTTTTCCCTTGCCTATCCGACAAAAATGACTATAATAGAAGCAAGAGGTGTTAGTATGAACCGATGCATCATCATCTGCGGCTATATCAACGGAACCATCCGTCAGGCCGTATCGTTACAACCGAAGGATTTTATCATCTGTGCCGATGCCGGGCTGGATCTGGCTGTGCGTGAGGACATTCGCCCCCATCTCTATATCGGTGACGGCGATTCCCGCCGCACCGCCTTTGACGGCCCCTGCATCCATCTGCCGATCCGCAAGGATGATACCGATCTGATGGCCGCCATCCGATACGCCATCGAACATGATTTTAACGATCTGTGGATCATCGGCGGCTTGGGCGGACGGTTTGACCATTCGATAGCCTCACTCCAGTCCCTCGCCTACGCCCTCGCCCACGGCGTTAAAGCTCGCCTGGTCGATGCCGACACCGCCATTTTCCTCTGCCGTGACCGCATCACCCTCCCCCGTCGGCCCGGTTTTACCCTGTCGGTCTTCGCCTACGGCGGCACCTGCACCGGCGTCCGAATTTCCGGCGCCTCCTATTCGCTCGAAAATGCCACGCTAACGCCCGACTTTCCCTTGGGGGTAAGCAATGAGATCATCGAAGAAGAAGCCGTTATCAAGGTCAAAACGGGGGTTTTACTTGTCATTTGCTCCAAAGACGCACAAAAGCATACCTAAGTTAGGTATGCTTTTTCTTTTTGCCGCTGGTGCAGCCCGCCAAACCGACCACACACCGAGCGCCTGCCTGGCGGAGCATTTTGGCGCACTCTCGCATGGTAGCACCTGTGGTATAGACATCATCGATGAGCACGACCGTTTTATTCCTGACGGCATCCGGCTCGAGAACACGGTAGCAGCCTTTGACATTGGCTGCACGTGCCTTGGCGCTGATCTGCAAGGACTGCTTGGGCGTGTCCTTATGCTTTTCCAGCGTTTCCAGATAGGTCATGCCTTTGAACAAGGCATATTGCCGTGCTATCATTTCACTTTGGTTGAAGCCACGTCGGCGCAAACGCCGTCGACTCAGCGGTATCGCCGTGACAAAGTCAGCCTGCGCCAGACCTGACACCTGTTCCATATCGGCCATGGCTCGGGCAAATTGCTCCGCCGCACTGCGGTGGTTATAAAATTTCAAGGCTTTGGCCGCACGCCGAGCCGAACCGGTATAATAGTAGGGGGCACGCAGGCAAAACAGATCGGGGCGTTTGGTGTTGGGCGTGAGGGTATAGACATGACAAAGCGGTAGGCCTTTCTGACATTCGGCACAGTACTGCCCGTCCTTACCCGATAATTCACCGCAAAAGGGACAACGAGGCGGAAAACTCAGATCACGAATCCACGCAATAATCCGTCGCATCATGAAATGAAATCCTCCAATAAATACCGCAGTCCCGAAAACCGTTTGGTTTTGGTCTTGTTTTCGATCATCTGATCGATCTTGCCGGGATCGGCGACAATGACCAGTCGCTCTTTGGCACGGGTCATGGCCGTATACAGCAGGTTGCGATACAGGAGATTGCGTGGGGCGTCGACCACCGACAAGATCACACACTTAAACTCACTGCCCTGGCTCTTATGCACCGTCATGGCATAGGCAAAATCCAGCTGATCCAGGCAGGAGAAGGGGTAGTTTGCCGTCTTATCATCAAATCGGATCTCCATACATTCGGCATATGGATCAATGGAACAAATGATCCCGATATCCCCATTAAAGATACCGACACCCAACTCTCCGCTCGGCATTTTATATGTGATATCGTAGTTGTTGCGGATCTGCATCACCTTGTCCCCCACACGAAATCCATGCTTGCCCCACGGCTTTTCCTGCTTGTCCGGCGATGGCGGATTGACGGCGGCACGCAGATGCTCGTTGAGATTGACCGTGCCGCAAATGCCGAGTTTTGACAGAGAGATGACCTGGATATCCGACAGCGGATCATAGCCATAGGTGTTGACCAGGCGGCGTACAGCCAGATCCACGATCAGCTGTGAGGAGGCCACCGCACCCGGAGCCTTAAGCAAAAAGGCATCCCGGTTAGCCCCCGTCAACTGCAACGACTCGCCTCGCAGGATTCCGTGGGCATTGGAAATGATCAGCGAGTCGGCTGCCTGCCGAAAGACATGCGACAATGACACCGTTTCCACCCGACCCGAGGCAATAATATCTCCCAGCATATTTCCCGGGCCTACCGGCGGCAACTGATCGGCATCCCCCACCAAGATCAAGCGACAGCCATCGGGCAACGCCCGCAGCAACGCCTGCATCAGATCAATATCGATCATGGATGCCTCATCGCAGATGACGGCATCGTATTTCAAGGTTTCATTTTCATTTTTGGCAAAATGCGGGAGCGAATCACCGCTGTATTGCATCTCCAGCATCCGATGAATGGTTTTGGCCTCATCGCCCGTCAATTCCGAAATGCGCTTGGCGGCACGCCCGGTCGGTGCGGCCAGCGCATAATTAACACCCAGCATCTGATACAGGGCAATGATGCCGGACAGCGCCGTCGTTTTACCGGTACCGGGCCCGCCGGTCAGCACTATGACCCCGCAGCGGGCGGCCGCATCAATGGCATCCATCTGCTGATCATTCAGCTGCAGTTTAAGTTTCTTTTCCACCTGCGCCAAATGCTCCGGCCGATAATCGGTAAAGTGCCGCACATGGCTCTGCAGTCGGGCGATGCGCCAGGCACAGTACTGCTCGGCCTTATAATACCGCTCCAAATAGACGGCATTTTTATTGCCGATCTGCCGATTATAGAGCACCTCATCCTCGATCATCTGATCAAGACGAGCCTCTACAGCCGATTCGGATATCTCGATCAACTGCGCCGTCATCGCAACCAGTGCGTCACGGGGAATAAAGGTGTGCCCTGCGCCGTAAGCATTGCGGCCCAGCACATATTTGATGGCCGAAGAAATGCGCAGCGGACTGCTTTTATCAAATTCCATGCGGGTGGCGATCTCGTCGGCATCGGCAAAACTGACACCGTCGATCAACTCGCACAACACATAGGGATTGCACCGAATGACATCCTCCGCAGCACAGCCCCAGCATTTCCACACGGCAAAAGCCACCGAAATGCTCACACCGTACCGTTGCAAAAAGAGCATAACACGGCGGATCCCGAACTGTTCCCGAAAAGCCTGGGAGATATTTTTGGCCTTAGCCTCGGTAATACCACGCACCCGTGCCAGCTGCTCCGGCGCATGCTCGATCACATCCAGAGTGCGTTCGCCAAATAACTCGATGAATTTATCGGCCGTCTTCTCTCCGACCCCCTTGATCGCACCGCCGGCCAGATAGGCACGAATGGCGTCAACGGTGGTCGGCAGTTCCTTTTCATAGCTTTCCACCTGGAACTGCCTTCCGTAATTGGGATGCTCCACCCATCGACCGGCTGCCCGAATCCGCTCTCCGACCGTTATGTAGGGCAGCGTACCGACCACCGTGACCTCGTCATCCTCGGTCTTGACCTCGATGATGGCATAACCATTTTCTTGATTTTTGAAGATTACAGCGGTCACCGACCCCTGCAAAAATTCCTGCTGCTGCGCCATCCTATTGTTCCTTTTCGATCTGTAGATCGGGCACACTCAGCAAAAGCGTGTCGATCTGTTCCTGTGTAAGTCCGTTATCAATGATAACGATCTGCGTATCCGTCTTGCCGCATCGGCATCGCTCAGCCAGTTGTCGTACGGCAAAGGGCAGCATAGCATGATTGCCCCTGACCCGCAACTCCAACCGAGCCCCTTCGATCCCTTGATCGGATCCGAAAATGAGCCATTCACTGATTCCGATAATGACCCAAGCGATGCCTAACGCCGCAAACAACGAAAGAAAGATGATCCATATCTGATCCATAAATTTCACCCCTTTTATCCTATGCGGAAAAGGGGTGAAATGTTTATTTTAAAAGCGAAAGAAGTTCCTGCGCCTTGGAGGTATCCTCCCACATCACGCCCAGTTCCTCACGACCCATATGACCGTAGGAAGACAGCGGCGTATAGATGGGCGCACGCAGTTTCAAGTCCTCAATAATAGCGGCCGGGCGCAGATCAAAGCAACGGGTCACGGCTGCTGTCAACTTCTCTTCATCCACCTTGCCGGTACCGAAGGTGTCGACCAGAACCGAGACCGGCTGGGCCACACCGATGGCATAGGCCAGCTGCACCTCGCAGCGTTCGGCAAGCCCCGCCTTGACGATGGTCTTAGCTACACGGCGAGCCGCATAGGCCGAGGAACGGTCGACCTTAGTGGCGTCCTTGCCCGAAAAAGCTCCGCCACCGTGACGACCCATGCCGCCGTAGGTATCGACAATGATCTTGCGTCCGGTCAGGCCTGAGTCGCGGCAGGGCCCGCCGATGACAAAGCGGCCGGTGGGGTTGACCAGAATGCGGGCATCCTGAATCATCTGTGCCGGCAGGATGGGCTTGATGACCTCTTCAATGATGGCTTCGCGGATCTCCGACAGGGTAACATCGGCCGCATGCTGCGAGGAAACGACAATGGTATCAATAGCTACCGGGTGCCCGTCTTCATAGCGCACCGAAACCTGAGTCTTGCCGTCGGGACGCAGGAAGGGCAGCACGCCCGACTTGCGCACGTCGGTCAGCTTGTATGCTAACTTATGGGCATAGGAAATAGGCATCGGCATCAGCTCCGGCGTTTCATTGCAGGCATAGCCGAACATCATGCCCTGGTCCCCCGCTCCAATATCAAAACCGTTGCTCTCCTTGGCCTCCAGCGACTGATCAACGCCCATCGCAATATCGGGCGACTGCTTGTCCAGTGCGGTGAGAATACCGCAGGTGGCGGCATCAAAGCCGAATTCACTGCTGGTATAACCGATCTCAGTGATGGCATGACGCACCAGCGCCGGAATGTCGACCTGGGCCGAAGACGTGATCTCGCCCATGACCAGCACCTGACCAGTCGTGATAGCCGTTTCGCAGGCAACACGGGACATGGGATCTTGTGCCAGCATAGCATCGAGCACCGAGTCGGAAATACGGTCGCAAATTTTATCGGGATGACCTTCAGTCACCGATTCAGATGTAAATAAATAATTTCTCATTTTTCTTCTCCTTTGCATGAAAAAATGCGCTCTCAAACCAAGAGCGCATTGAAAATCTTATCTATCGGACGATCGTCCGCAGGATTTAACACCTTGCGCCTACACGCAGGTTGTCGGGCTTCACAGGGCCAGTCCCTCCACCCCTCTTGATAATCAATATTTAATTCCATTAACAGTATACGGGAAATGTCGCTTGCTGTCAAGTTTTTTTGAGAATCGGTCTGAGTTTTTTATAAACAAGAAAACAGATCAAGGCGTCGATCAGACCTTTGACTGTTGTAAAGGGCAAATTAAAGATCAATAGCGATTTGAGAATACTGTCCACACCCGGCAGAATAGCCTGATAAGCCGACAGAATGACCTGCTCGGGGATCATAATCTGATAGTAGATCGGGTAAACCAGAAAATAATTGATAGCCACACAAGCAACGCCCATGGTAACGGCGCCCACCAATGAGCCGATCAGTGCCGATGCACGATTTTTGCGCCACCGATAGATCAAGCCGGCCGGCACAACAAGAAAGATGCCCATCAAAAAGTTCGCCAACTCCCCCACTCCGGCCGTGCTGGTCACCAGCAAATGCAGAGCATTTTTGAGGAAGCAGACCAAAATTCCGTAAGCCGGACCGTAAGCAAAGGAGGCAATCAAGGCAGGCAACTCGGAAAAATCAAACTTGATAAAGTTCGGCATAATAGGAACGCCGAATTCCAAAAACATCAGAATAAAGCCAATCGCACCCAGAATTGCCGTCACAACTAGGGCACGCAGATTTTTATTTTTTGCAGACATAATAACTCCTTTTCCCGGCGAATAAAAAAACCGCCGACAAAAGTCTGCGGGTCGCATAAAGGAAATCTTCTTCCATCCGGACTTTACCGTCGGTCACGGAATTACACCGTGTCATGCCGTAAGGCTTGCAGACTTTACTGCCGGTGGGGAATCACACCCCGCCCCGAAGACTTTACATATAAAATTGGGAATTGCAGCAGTGGGTTGCCCCACTGCTGCAATAAAGGCAAATTACTCGTTGATAGCAGTAACAACGCCCGAACCAACGGTACGGCCGCCTTCACGGATAGCGAAGCGCAGACCTTCTTCGATAGCGATCGGGGTGATCAGTTCAACGTTCAGCTCAACGTTGTCGCCGCCCTGGCACATCTGAACATCTTCAGGCAGGGTGATAACGCCGGTAACCTCGGTTGCTCTGAAATAGAACTGAGGACGATAGTTGTTGAAGAACGGAGTATGACGGCCACCCTCGTCCTTGGTCAGTACATAAACGCTGCCCTTGAACTTGGTGTGAGGCTTAATGGTGCCGGGCTTAGCCAGAACCTGGCCGCGCTCGATCTCTTTACGCTGGATGCCACGGAGCAGGCAGCCTGCGTTGTCGCCGGCTTCAACATAGTCGAGAACCTTATGGAACATTTCCATGGAGGTAACGACAGTCTTGCGGATCTCATCGGTCAGACCAACGATTTCAACTTCATCGCCGGGCTTGAGCTGGCCACGCTCAACACGACCGGTAGCAACAGTACCACGGCCGGTGATGGTGAATACGTCCTCAACAGGCATCAGGAAGGGCATGTCAGCCTTTCTGTCAGGAGTGGGGATGTAATCATCAACAGACTGCATCAGCTCAACGATAGGAGCATAAGCAGCATCGGAAGGATCATTGGAAGCGCACTCCAGAGCAGCCAGAGCCGAGCCCTTAACGATGGGAATATCATCGCCGGGGAACTCGTAGCTGGAAAGCAGATCGCGGATCTCCATCTCGACGAGCTCGAGAAGCTCTTCGTCGTCAACCTGGTCAACCTTGTTCATGAAGACAACGATGGAAGGAACGCCAACCTGACGGGCGAGCAGGATGTGCTCACGGGTCTGGGGCATCGGGCCGTCAGCAGAAGAAACGACGAGGATAGCGCCGTCCATCTGAGCAGCACCGGTGATCATGTTCTTAACGTAGTCAGCATGGCCCGGGCAGTCAACGTGAGCATAGTGACGAGCGTCAGTCTCATACTCAACGTGAGCGGTATTGATGGTGATACCACGCTCTCTCTCTTCGGGAGCCTTATCGATGTTGGCATAGTCCTCGAACTGTGCCTGGCCCTTCAGGGACAGAACCTTGGTGATTGCAGCGGTCAGAGTGGTCTTACCATGGTCAACGTGACCAATGGTGCCGATGTTTACATGCGGCTTAGTTCTTTCAAATTTAGCCTTTGCCATTGTAGTTTCCCCTTTCTTAGGTGAAATTTTTTTATTTAATAATTGCTAAAACGGATACAAATTACTTCTGGGCACGTTTGCCGATGATCTCTTCCTGGATGGACTTAGGCACTTCCATGTAGTGGCTGGGTTCCATCGAGTACTGGCCACGGCCCTGAGATTTGGAGCGCAGGTCGGTCGCATAACCGAACATGCAGGCGAGAGGAACGTTAGCAGTGATCTGCTTAGCGCCCGACACCTGATCGAGGCTGACGATCTGACCACGTCTGGAGTTGAGGTCGCCGATGACATCGCCCATGTATTCTTCAGGAACAACGACAACGACCTTCATGATCGGCTCGGTCAGAACCGGATCGGCCTTGCGCATGGCCTCCTTGAATGCCATAGAGCCGGCGATCTTGAAGGCAGACTCAGAGGAGTCGACCTCATGGTACGAGCCATCATAAAGGGTGACCTTGCAGTCAACCACATTATATCCGGCCAGTACACCGGTCTTGGTAGCACCCTGGATACCGGCATCGACAGCGGGGATATATTCCTTGGGAATAGCACCGCCGACGATCTTGTTGATAAATTCGTAACCCTTGCCGGGCTCGTTGGGCTCGAGAGTGATCTTAAGGTGACCATACTGACCCTTACCACCGGACTGACGGGCATACTTCATATCGACATCGGCCGACTTGCGGATGGTCTCCTTGTAGGAAACATGGGGCTTGCCCACGTTTGCCTCAACACGGAACTCACGCAGCAGACGGTCAACGATGATCTCCAGATGGAGCTCACCCATACCGGCGATGATGGTCTGACCCGTCTCTTCGTCGGTGTAGGTGCGGAAGGTCGGATCTTCTTCAGCCAGTCTGGCCAGAGCAAGACCCATCTTTTCCTGACCGGCCTTGGTCTTGGGCTCGATGGCTACGCGGATAACAGGATCCGGGAATTCCATCGACTCAAGGATGACCTCAGCCTTTTCGTCGCACAGGGTATCACCGGTGGTGGTGTTCTTAAGTCCGACAGCAGCGGCGATATCGCCGGCATAGACCTCTTCCACATCCTCACGGTGGTTAGCGTGCATACGCAGGATTCTGCCGAAGCGCTCTTTGTTCTGCTTGGTGGAGTTGTAAACACCGGAGCCGGTCTTGATCTGACCGGAGTAAACTCTGAAGAAGCAGAGCTTACCGACAAAGGGGTCGGTCGCGATCTTGAAAGCAAGAGCGGCGAACGGCTCTTTGTCGTCCGACTTACGTTCGGTCTCCTCGCCTTCAGGGGTAACACCCTTGATAGCAGGAACATCGATCGGGGACGGCATATAGTCAACGATAGCATCCAGCAGCTTCTGAACGCCCTTATTACGATAGGACGTACCGCAGCAAACAGGAACGATCTCGTTGTCAATGGTGGCCTTACGGATAGCAGCCTTGAGCTCGTCGATGGTGATCTCTTCGTCCATGAGGAACTTCTCCATGAGCACATCGTCATGGGCGCAGACCTCTTCGACCAGAGCCGCACGATACTCTTCGGCCTTCTCCAGCATATCGGCAGGAACTTCTTCCACACGCATATCCTTACCCAGCTCGTCATAATAGACATCCGCCTTCATTTCGAGCAGGTCGATCACGCCGCGGAACTGAGCTTCCGAGCCGATAGGAAGCTGAATGGGAACGGGATTGCACTTGAGGCGTTCCTTCATCATGTTGACAACATTGTAGAAGTCAGCACCCATAATGTCCATCTTATTGACATAGGCCATACGGGGTACACGATAGTTGTTCGCCTGGCGCCATACCGTTTCGGACTGGGGCTCAACGCCGCCCTTGGCACAAAGAACGGTCACCGAACCGTCAAGAACACGCAGGGAACGCTCAACCTCAACAGTGAAGTCAACGTGGCCCGGGGTGTCGATGATGTTGATTCTGTGATCCTTCCAGAAACAAGTGGTAGCGGCAGAGGTGATGGTAATACCACGCTCTTGCTCCTGCTCCATCCAGTCCATGGTGGCGGTACCGTCATGGGTATCGCCGATCTTGTAATTGACACCGGTATAGTACAGAATGCGCTCGGTGGTGGTAGTCTTACCAGCATCGATGTGCGCCATAATGCCTATATTACGGTATTTGCTGATCTCATGGGTTCTAGGCATGGTTTTTCTCCTTAATTCCTCAGCATTAGGCTGCCATTACCAACGGTAATGAGCGAAAGCCTTGTTTGCTTCGGCCATCTTGTGTGTGTCGTCTCTCTTCTTGATGGCGCCGCCCGTTTCATGGATGGCGTCAACGATCTCGTTGGCAAGTCTTTCCTTCATAGTACGCTCGCTTCTGGCGCGAGAGTAGTTGGTCAGCCAACGCAGACCGAGAGTCTGGCGACGTTCAGGGCGTACTTCCATAGGAACCTGGTAGGTAGCACCACCAACACGTCTGGCCTTGACTTCGAGGACAGGCATAATGTTTTCCATAGCCTGTTCGAAAACCTTCAGCGGATTCTCGCCGGTCTTCTCACTAATGATGTCGAATGCATCATACACAATTTTCTGCGCAACGCCCTTCTTGCCATCCAGCATGATGCTGTTGATCAGACGGGTGACAAGCTTGCTGTTATACACGGGATCGGGCAGAACATCTCTTTTCGAAATTTGACCTCTTCTAGGCACTTTTCTTCCCTCCTTCACATAAAATGCTCTCATAGGTACTCGAAAGTAGATTCTTCCGTCAGTGCTTTGGAAAAGGCTTATATATAGAAAGCCAACAAAGCACTACATTGTTTTGTCGCCTACGAAATTACTTGGACTTTTTGGGACGCTTGGCACCGTACTTGGATCTACCCTGCAGACGGTTAGCCACGCCCTGTGCGTCAAGAGTACCGCGGATGATGTGGTAACGAACACCCGGAAGGTCTCTGACACGGCCGCCTCTGATCAGAACAACGCTGTGCTCCTGCAGATTGTGGCCGATACCGGGAATGTAGCTGGTAACTTCGATACCATTGGTAAGACGCACACGAGCGATCTTACGAAGGGCCGAGTTAGGCTTCTTCGGGGTGGTGGTCTTAACACCGGTGCAAACACCACGCTTCTGAGGCGAGCACTGCTTGGTGGGTTTCTGCTTAAGCGTGTTCATACCCTTGTTCAGAGCGGGAGCAACCGACTTCTTGACCGACACCTCTCTACCGGTTCTGACGAGCTGGTTAAAGGTTGGCATATGGCACCTCCTTCTTTAAAATTCTTAAATCTATGAGAAAATAAATTTAAGTGCTGCTTAATACTGCGCATGCACTGGCTCCGACCCGTATCCCGGCCGCTGCGCCCAACTGGCGCATGCTGTCGGCCTCGATACAGTCGATCCCGGCCGCTTGGCAGGCCGTCACGATCTCGACTCGCAGGCCTTCCTGCGCATCCTTGGCAATGAAGACTGCTTTGGCCTTGCCGTTTTGGATGGCACGTAGCGTTTGTTTACGCCCCGTCACCACACTATTCTTATCAAAACGGTCAAGCAACATACAGTTTCACCCCAGTCGCACACGCAGTATATTATACCCTTTTTTTGGCTTAAAGTCAATACTCTACATCAATGATTTCAGGCTCTTTCTCGACTTTTTCGACCAAATCCACATCACGGTATTGCTTGAGACCCGTACCGGCGGGGATCAACTTACCGATGATGACATTTTCCTTCAGACCGATCAGCGGATCGCTCTTACCGCAGATAGCGGCTTCGGTCAGCACACGGGTGGTCTCCTGGAAGGAGGCAGCCGACAGGAAGGAATCGGTAGCCAGCGATGCCTTGGTGATACCGAGCAGCGTCTGCTCGCCAACGGCTTCCTTCAGGCCCTCCTCACCCGCTGCAATGCGGGCACGGACCTTGGCATTGGCCTCATCCAGTTCGCTGCGATCGACCACACGGCCGGCCAGAATATCGGTATCACCGGCGTCGGCAATACGGATCTTCTTCATCATCTGACGGACAATGACCTCGATATGCTTATCGTTGATATCAACGCCCTGCAGACGGTAAACACGCTGAACTTCCTTGATCAGATAATTCTGAACAGCCTCGGTGCCGAGGATCTCCAGAATGTCATGCGGGTTAGCCCAACCCTCGGTCATCTCGCCGCCCTTGGCGATCTCCTGACCGTCGGTCACTCGCACACGCACACCGTAAGGAATGACATAGGTGCGCTCGTCAAGCTCGGTGCCCTCACCGCCGGTGACGGTGATGACCTTGTTGTTCTTGACCTCTTCGATCGAAACCTTACCGGCGATCTCGGAAAGCATAGCCATAGCCTTGGGCTTTCTGGCCTCGAACAGCTCTTCAACACGGGGCAGACCCTGGGTGATATCGCTACCGGCAACACCACCGGTGTGGAAGGTTCTCATCGTCAGCTGCGTACCCGGCTCACCGATCGACTGGGCCGCAATGATACCAACCGCTTCACCGGCGTTGACCGGCTTGCTGGTGGCAAGATTCAGACCATAGCACTTGGAGCAGACGCCGTATTTGCTCTTACAGGTCAGCAGCGAGCGGATACGGACACGGGTAATGCCGGCGGCAATGATCGCCTTGGCATCGTCCTCGGTCAGCAGAACATTGCGCTCATACATGACCTCGCCGGTTTCGGGATGGACGATCGGCTCAGCGGTGTAACGTCCGACAAGACGGTCGGTAAAGCTTTCGATACGCTCACTGCCGTCACGGATCTCCTCGACCCAGATACCATCTTCACAACCGCAGTCATCCTCACGGATGATGACTTCCTGGGCTACGTCAACCAGACGTCTGGTCAGGTAACCGGAGTCGGCGGTACGCAGAGCGGTATCGGCCAAGCCCTTACGGGCACCTCTGGAAGAAATAAAGTATTCCAATACATTCAGACCTTCACGGAAGTTGGAACGAATCGGAATGTCGATGGCTTTACCGGAGGTGTTGGCCATCAAGCCACGCATACCGGCCAGCTGACGGATCTGGTTGATGCTACCACGAGCACCCGAGTTAGCCATCATGTTGATGGGGTTAAACTGGCTCAGGTTATCCTGCAACGCCTTAGTGACCTGCTTGGTGGTCTCATCCCACAGGCCGATAACCAGACGATAGCGCTCCTCTTCCGAGATCAAGCCACGGCGGAAATTACGGGTGATCACGTCGACCTTCTTCTCGGCCTCGGCAATCAGATCCTTCTTGGCATCGGGGACCTCAATGTCGGCAACCGACATGGTGATGGCACCCTTGGTCGAATACTTAAAGCCCTTGGCCTTGATGGTATCGATCATCTCAGCAGCCTGAGCAATGCCATGGATCTTGATGCAACGGTCGATAATGATACCCAGCTGCTTCTTGGTGCACAGCGCATCAATTTCCAGATCAAGCACATGCTCGGGATCGTTACGATCAACAAAACCGAGATCCTGCGGCAGATCCTCGTTGAAGATGATCTTACCGATGGTCGTTTCAATGATACGGCTGATCTTCTCACCGTCGATCTCTTTGGTCATGCGGACCTTCACAGGCGCATGCAGATGCACATGGCCGGCATCATAAGCCAGCATGGCCTCTTCAACGCTGGAGAAGATGCTGCCTGCCCCCTTCTTCTCGGGGTTCACGCAGGTCAGATAATAGGAACCGAGAACCATGTCCTGAGTAGGAACGGTAACCGGCTTGCCGTCCTGAGGCTTGAGCAGGTTGTTGGCCGACAGCATCAGGAAGCGAGCCTCAGCCTGAGCCTCGGTCGACAGCGGCACGTGAACGGCCATCTGGTCGCCGTCAAAGTCGGCGTTGAATGCGGTACAAACCAGAGGATGCAGTTTAATGGCACGACCCTCGACCAGTACCGGCTCGAATGCCTGGATACCCAGACGGTGCAGCGTCGGGGCACGGTTGAGCAGGATCGGATGATTCTTGATGACCGACTCAAGTGCATCCCACACACCGTCGTTGGCACGCTCGACCATCTTCTTGGCGTTCTTGATGTTCTTGGACACATCCATCTCGACCAGCTTCTTCATGACGAAGGGCTTGAACAGCTCCAGAGCCATTTCCTTCGGCAGACCACACTGGTAGATCTTCAGTTCCGGACCGACAACGATAACCGAACGGCCGGAATAGTCAACACGCTTACCCAGCAGGTTCTGACGGAAACGTCCCTGCTTACCCTTGAGCATGTCGGAAAGCGATTTGAGCGGACGGTTGTTCGGTCCGCTGACGGCACGGCCACGGCGGCCGTTGTCGATGAGGGCATCGACAGCTTCCTGCAGCATACGCTTCTCGTTGCGGACAATGATCTCAGGCGCATGCAGTTCCAGCAGACGCTTGAGACGGTTGTTACGGTTGATGACACGACGGTAGAGGTCGTTAAGGTCGCTGGTAGCGAAACGGCCGCCGTCGAGCTGGACCATGGGACGGATATCGGGCGGAATGACCGGCAAAACGGTCAGGATCATCCACTCGGGACGGTTGCCCGAAACACGCAGAGCCTCCACGACATCCACACGCTTGAGCAGTCTGGCACGCTTTTGTCCGGTCGCATTTTCCAGCTCTTCTTTGAGCTCGGCCGACAGCGCATCCAGATCGATCTCCTCCAGCAGCGACTTGATGGTCTCAGCGCCCATACCGGCATGGAAATCGTCCTCGTATTTCTCCTTCAGATCCTGATATTCCTTCTCGGTCAGGACCTGACCCTTGCTGATCTCGGTAATATCCTCGCTGACCCAGGTCACGATATAGGCGCTGAAATAGAGGATACGCTCCAGTACGCGCGGCGAAATATCGAGCACCAGACCCAGACGGGACGGAATGCCCTTAAAATACCAGATATGCGAAACCGGCGCAGCCAGTTCAATATGGCCCATGCGCTCACGGCGCACCTTGGCCAGGGTGATCTCAACGCCGCAGCGTTCGCAGATCTTGCCGTTGTAGCGCAGCTTCTTGTACTTGCCGCAATGGCATTCCCAGTCCTTGGTCGGCCCGAAAATGCGCTCGCAAAACAGGCCGTCACGCTCCGGCTTGAGGGTTCTATAGTTGATCGTTTCCGGCTTCTTGACCTCGCCGTGGGACCACGAACGGATCATATCGGGAGAAGCAAGACCGATCTTGATGGAATCAAATTCGTTAAATTCTGTGCTCATCCAATCACTCCCTTACATCATGTCGGAATCATCGTCGAACATGTTGGCCATGGCATCTGCGCCGAAGATATCATCGGCGGCAGCATCCCCGTCCTCATTTTCGAAGATGTAGCTTGCGCCCAGCTCTGCCTCATCTATATCGGGTGCGGCAAAGTTATCGGAAACATCCAGATCGATACCGTGGCTCTCGTCCTCAATGGGCTGGCTCAGATCGATCTCTTCGTTATCCTTGGACAGGACCTTAACGTCCAGCGCAAGGGACTGCAATTCCTTGATCAAGACCTTGAAGGATTCGGGAATACCCGGAGTCGGAATATTCTGACCCTTAACAATAGCCTCGTAGGTCTTGACACGGCCGACCACGTCGTCCGACTTGACGGTGAGGATCTCCTGCAGCGTGTAAGCCGCACCATAGGCCTCCATGGCCCAAACTTCCATCTCACCGAAACGCTGACCGCCGAACTGCGCCTTACCACCGAGCGGCTGCTGGGTAACCAGCGAGTACGGGCCGGTCGAACGGGCATGGATCTTATCGTCAACCAAGTGCGACAGTTTCAGATAATACATATAGCCGACGGTAACATCCTGATCGAAATACTCACCGGTACGGCCGTCGCGCAACTTGACCTTACCGTTGGCATTGTAGCCGGCCAGTTCAAGCGCCTTAAAGATATCCTGCTCGTTAGCACCGTCGAAGACCGGCGTGGCGATCTTAAAGCCCAGAGCCTTGGCGGCATACGCCAAATGGACCTCAAGCACCTGACCGATGTTCATACGGGACGGAACGCCCAGGGGGTTAAGAACGATATCCAGCGGCGTACCGTCATCCAGGAAAGGCATATCCTCCTGCGGCAGGATGCGGGAAATAACACCCTTGTTACCGTGACGGCCGGCCATCTTGTCGCCGACAGACAGCTTGCGCTTCTGGGCGATATAGACACGGATGACCTTATTGACACCGGGCGAAAGCTCGGTGCTGTTTTCACTGGTGAAGACCTTGACATCGACAACGGTGCCGTATTCACCGTGCGGCACACGCAGCGAGGTGTCACGCACCTCTCTGGCCTTCTCACCGAAGATGGCACGCAGCAGGCGCTCCTCGGCCGTCAGTTCGGTCTCGCCCTTCGGGGTGACCTTACCGACCAGAATATCACCGGCACGCACCTCGGCGCCGATGCGGATGATACCGTTTTCATCGAGGTCCTTGAGCGCATCTTCCGATACGTTAGGAATTTCACGGGTGATCTCCTCGCTGCCCAACTTGGTCTCACGGGCTTCCTGCTCGTACTCCTCGATATGAATGGAGGTGTAAACATCCTCCTTGACCAGACGCTCGGAGATCAAAACGGCGTCCTCGTAGTTGTAGCCTTCCCAGGTCATAAAGCCGATCAGGGCATTTTTACCCAGAGCCAGTTCACCGTTGTCGGTGGACGGACCATCGGCCAGCACCTCGCCCTTAACGACCGTCTGGCCGATATTGACGATGGGACGCTGATTGATACAGGTACCCTGGTTGGAGCGCATGAACTTGGTCAGCGGATAGGTGTCGATCGTGCCGTCTTCACACAGCACCTCGATCTTCTTGGCCGACACGTCGTTGATAACACCACCACGGCGGGCAATGACACAAACACCCGAGTCAACAGCCGCCTTGTACTCCATGCCGGTGCCGACGATGGGCGACTCGGTACGGATCAGAGGCACGGCCTGACGCTGCATGTTCGAGCCCATCAGGGCACGGTTGGCGTCGTCGTTCTCCAGGAAGGGGATCATGGCCGTAGCGATGGATACCAGCATCTTCGGGGAAATATCAACATAGTCAGCCTTGTTGGCTTCGACTTCAAGGATATCGTTGCGATAACGGGCCGCAACCTTACGGTTGACAAAGCGGCCATCCTCGCCGATGGGCTCATTGGCCTGAGCGACGATGAAATTATCCTCACGGTCAGCGGTCATATATTCGACCTCATCGGTGACGATACCCGTCTCCTTGTCGATGCGGCGATAGGGCGCCTCGATAAAGCCGTATTCATTGATACGGGCAAAGGAGGACAGATAGGAGATCAGACCGATGTTGGGGCCTTCAGGCGTCTCGATCGGGCAGACACGGCCATAGTGCGAATAGTGAACGTCACGCACTTCAAAGGAAGCACGGTCACGGGTCAGACCGCCGGGGCCGAGGGCCGACAGACGACGCTTATGGGTCAGTTCGGTCAGAGGGTTGGTCTGATCCATGAACTGGGACAGCGGCGAAGAACCGAAGAACTCACGGATGGCGGCAATGACCGGTCTGGTATTGACCAGAGCCGACGGCGTCACGATCTCGGAATCCTGAATGTTCATACGCTCTCGGATGCTTCTTTCCATACGGGCAAAGCCGATGCGGAACTGATTCTGCAGCAGCTCACCGACACTGCGGATGCGGCGGTTGCCCAGGTGGTCGATATCATCATCGGTACCGATATTGAAATCCAGACCCAGCATATAGTTGACCGAAGCGAAGATATCTTCGGGCAGCAGATACAGCGGGATCAACTCGTCATGACGGGCGATCAGTTGCTTCTCGATCTCTTCCCGGGTCTCGCAGGAATCCATGATCTCCTGCAGCACCGAGAAACGAACCATCTCGTTGATGCCGGTCTTCTCAGCGTCAAACTCAATAAACTTGGAAGCGTCGACCATGCTGTTGCTGAAGAATTTCAGCTCGGTGCCCTCGACATCGACATAGACGGTGTCCACACCGTTGTCCTGGATGGTCATGGCCTGCTCTTTGGTCAGCACCGTGCCGGCCTCAAAGAGGACCTCACCGGTCAGCGGAGCCACAACATCCTGGCTCAAGGTCAGGCCGGGCAGACGCTCGCCCAACGCCAGCTTCTTATTGTATTTGTAGCGACCGACACGGGTCAGGTCATAGTTGCGGCCGTTGAAGATCATGTTATTGATAAAGGTCTCGGCACTGTCGACCGTGGGCGGCTCGCCGGGACGCAGCTTCTTATAGAGTTCAAACAGAGCCGACTGATAATCGTCGGTGCTGTCCTTCTCCAAAGTCGCCATCACCTTAGGCAGGTTGCCGAAGGTATCAATGATCTGTTCATTGGTATGCAAGCCCAGTACACGCAACAGCACGGTAACGGGGATCTTGCGGTTTTTATCGACACGGGTATAGACAATATCGTTGGAATCGGTTTCATATTCGATCCACAGTCCACGGTTGGGCATAACCGTACCGGTAAAGAGCTTTTTACCGCTCTTATCGTACTGCGTACCGAAATACACGCCGGGCGAACGGACCAACTGCGAAACGACAACACGCTCAGCACCGTTGATGACAAAGGTGCCGGTCTCGGTCATAAGGGGCACATCACCGACAAAGATATCCTGTTCCTGGATCTCGCCGGTGGTCTGATTGGTCAGGCGCACCTTGACACGCATGGATGCCGAATAGGTTGCATCTCTCTCTTTACATTCCTCAACGGTATATTTCGGCGTTTCATCAATGGTGAAACTGATGTAGTCGAGCACGAGATTTCCCGTATGATCGACAACACCCGAAGCATCGTTGAGTACTTCCTGCAACCCTTCTTTGATAAAGAGGTCATAGGACTTTTTCTGTACTTCGATAAGATAAGGCATCTCCTGAACTTCCTTGATCTTAGCGAAACTCACCCTCTGGTTGTTACCCAGCGTGATCAGGTGAGCGCCCAGTACTGACGGGTCTACTTTTGGCAGCATAACAAGCAATCACTCCTTCATTTTTGTGAAAAGCATTTGATATACCACACCTACTACTTGACCTTTTCCCGATACTGTGCTATAATCCACAATAAGCGAAATGCGTATGATAGGCAGTATAATATCAATTTAGCATTTTATCACTAATTCAAGGGCTTGTCAATAACTTTTAACAAAAAAAGGAATGCAGAACATTCTGCATTCCTTTTGTTATACCAGCGCATTCAAAATTTCAGCCGCACTCTCCAGCACGACCTCCGGCTTTTCCTCCGACGCCTCCAGAATCTCCCTCGTGGTTTCCCCTGAAAGCACCAAGGCCGTATGGGTACCGGCCGCCAGGCCGCTCTTGATATCGGTGTAGATACGGTCACCGATCACCAAGGTATGCTCGGCGTCGATCCCCCACTTGTCCATGGCCAGCATAGGCATCAGCGGCTCGGGTTTGCCAATGACGGTCGGGCGGCGCCCCGATACGTTATACAGCATATCGCACACGCTGCCGCAGTCGGGCACACTGCCAAACTCGGTCGGGCAGACATAGTCGGGGTTGGTGGCAATATAGGGCATCTCGGGATGACCCAGCAGCAGCTTGGACACTTCCTCCAATTTCTTAAAGGTCAGCTCGGTATCAAAGCCCATCACGATACATTCGACCTTGTCCAGTTCCTCAGTCACAGCAAAGCCCTGCTTGCGCAACTCCTCTTTCAAGGACTCGGTGCCGCAGACATAGAGGGTCTTGCCGGCATGATGCTTTTGCAGGTAATAGGCCGTCGCCTGGGATGAGGTGATAAAATCCTCTGCGGTTGATCGGATGCCCAGTTTGTCCAGCTTTTTTATATAATCTTTGACGCTTTTCGATGAATTATTGGTCATAAACAAGTACTTTGCGCCCGTTTTTGTGATGGTTTTGAGCAATTTTTCGGTAAAATCGAAGAGTTTATTGCCCAAATATAACGTACCATCCATATCAAACAGATACAATTTTATGCCCTTGACATTCATCGTCTACCTCTTTTAGTCAATCGACTTGGTTGCGATCACCTTAGTGCCGTATACATCATCGCACACAACATCGCCGATGGCAATAGGCGCCTGAACGGTCGTTTGGCGGATGATCTGCATCAGATCGAAAATATGCTCCTTGGGAATGGGGGCTTCGGTCTTGACGCTGACCATGGTATCCTCACGATTGGCCACACGCACGATCGAGGTAACGGTGCGGGTCGGATGCAGGCACTCGTCGTGGCCGTAGACAGCGCCCTTGGGACAGGCGTTGCCTTCTACCTTGACCTCTTCCCCGTTGATTTCCACCTGCAAAGCACAGCCTCTGGGACAAATAATACAGGTCAGTTCTCTTTTCATTGGATCTCCTCCAGACTTACCGTCAACTCCTGCGCCGCCGCCATCTTGGCAGCCGGTACGCGGATCTTTTCCATTTCACCGGGAGCGGCCTTAAGGCGCATAGCCTGCACCAGGACCTCATCACCCGACTTGACCGAAAATCTTACCTTGCCGTAGGGCTTATCGACACGCAGGAAGAGGGACACATCCTTCCCTTCCTGTGCCACACGCTGCGGCAGAACATAGCGCACACCGTTTCCGGCATGGGTGGCCAGCGACGCTTGGGTCGCACAAGCACCCAGCACCAGCTCGGCCGCTCCGATACCGGCCAGCTCGGCCTCATCCGAAACATAGTCGACCAGGTCATGCACCTGCAATACGTTGCCGCAGGCAAAGATGCCGGGGATGTCGGTTTGGCGATTTTGATCGACCACAGCGCCGCCGGTCACACGGTCCATGGTAATACCGGCCGCACGGGTCAATTCGTTTTCGGGAATCAGACCGCAGGAGAGCAACAGGGTATCACATTCGATAAAACGGCGTGTGCCGGGGATCTCGGCACGCTTGTCATCGACCTGCGCCACCGTCACGCCCTCGACCCTCTTTTTGCCGTGGATCTGTACCACCGTGGTGCTCAGATACAGCGGGATATCATAGTCGTGCAGGCACTGCACGATGTTACGGGTCAGACCGCCCGAATAACTCATCAATTCGCAGACCGCCTCGACCTTAGCGCCCTCCAGCGACATACGGCGAGCCATGATCAGACCGATATCGCCCGAGCCGAGGATGACCACCTTTTTACCGACCATATAGCCCTCGCAGTTGATGAGCTTCTGGGCCGTACCGGCGCTGTAGATGCCGGCGGGACGGGTACCGCAAATATTCAGTGCGCCACGGCTGCGCTCACGGCAGCCCATGGCCAAGATAACCGCTTTGGCCTGAATTTTGAGAATGCCTTGACGGTTGGTGGCCGTCACCACCTTATCCTTGGTAACATCGGTGACCATCGTTTCATGATAGACACGGATGCCACGTTCTTTGACCATATCAGCATAAACGGCTGCATACTCAGGGCCGGTCAATTCACGGCCGAGTTTATGTAAGCCAAACCCGTTATGAATGCACTGGCGCAGGATACCGCCCAAACTTTCCTCACGATCGAGGATCACGACGTCTTTTACGCCTTTATCGTATGCCGCTACTGCCGCCGCCATACCGGCCGGGCCGCCGCCGACAACTACAATATCATGATTTATCATCTTCAGACCCTCCCCGTGAGCATATTGGACTTGCCGCCGTTTTTGGTCACGTCCTGCATGTCCATATTATTTTCCTGTGCGATCATTTTCATCACATAGGGCGAACAGAAACCTCCCTGGCAACGACCCATGCCGGCACGGGTACGACGCTTGACCGCATCCATATCCAACGCCACCGGATTAACGGTGATGGCCTGACGGATCTCGCCCTCGCTGATCATCTCGCAACGGCAGATGATCTTACCGAAATCGGGATGCTCCTTGATATAGGCGTCCTTATCCTCATCACTCATATGATGGAAGGCTTCCATATCTTCACGCTCACCATTCCAGTCGGCCTTTTTCTCCAAAGCCAGGCCGATCTCACCCAGGATCTCGACCACACGCTGGGCAATGGCAACGCTGGAGGTCAGACCCGGCGAATCAATGGCCGCCGCCTGCACAAAACCCTCCACCTTTTTTGACGCTTCGATGATAAAATCGCCCTTCTTTTCCGAGGAACGAACACCGGCAAAAGAGGTGATGACCTGACCGAAATTGACACCCGGTACGCTCTTGCGTGCCAGATTCATGACGGTACGGATACCCTCGGGGGTCATCTCGTTGTCCTCCGGCGTTTCGACGGCATTGGCCGTCGGGCCGGTCAGCAGGTTACCGTCGGCCGTCGGGGTGACCAGGATGCCCTTGCCTTCCTTGGTCGGAACCTGGAAGATGGTATGGGATACCGTTTGGCCTACCGCTCGATCGAGCAGCAGATATTCGCCTACACGAGGAATGATCTCAAAATCGCAATCCCCCGCCATCTGCGCCACCTTGTCCGAATAGCAGCCGGCACAGTTGATAAAATACCGTGCCGTCACCTGCTCACCGCTCTTGGCGGTTACGGTGAAGTCGTCCTGTTTATCGACTGAAACGATCTCAAAATTACGCTTAAGCTCCACGCCGTTATCCATGGCATTACCAACGGCGGCAATGGTCAGCTTATAGGGGCAGACGATGCCGGCCGAAGGCACATGCAGCACCAGCGTGATCTCTTCCGAAAGATTGGGCTCCAGGGCACGGGCCTCATCACCGGTGAGCACCTTCATGCCGGAGATGCCGTTGACCAGGCCGCGCTCATACAGTTCATGTACAGCCGGCTCCTGCTCAGCGCCGAAGGCGCAGATCATCGAGCCGTTTTTCCGATAAGGCACATGCAGCTGTTCAACCGCTTCATAGAGCAGCGAAACACCCTTGGTATTCATTTCGGCCTTGAGGGTGCCCGGCTCGGGATCATAGCCGCCATGAATAATACCGCTGTTGGCCTTGGTTGCGCCGGTGGCCACATCGTTTTCCTTTTCCAGCAGGCAGACCGAAAGCTGATACTTGGACAACTCTCTGGCCACCATGCCGCCGATGACGCCGGCACCGGCAATCACTACATCATACTTCATTTTTTTACTCCTCTTCCACAAAAACTACATGTTCATGGTTTCTTAAGTTATATATATTGAAGTCCTTACGACTTTCAAAAAACAGATTCAGCCCCAAATGTCCGGCATAGCCGCTCTTGGGCGCCTGCACACGGCAGGAAAATTGGATGCCGCTTTCTCGCTTGATATCCTCAAGGATCTCATTGGTCTTATACATATCATCGATCTCGACATAAGCACTTTCACTCTTTCTTTTGCGGCGCTCAAAGCGGCCGAGCAAGATGATGGAAAGCATATAGATGGCGGTGACGACAAGAGCGCCGATATAATAGCCGCAGCCCACGGCAATGCCGATGATGCTGGTGGTCCAGACACCGGCGGCAGTGGTCAGGCCCGTGATGATATTGTTATTCTTAAATACGATCACACCGGCGCCCAGGAAACCGACGCCCGATACGACCTGTGCCGAGAGGCGGAGAATGTCGCCGTTATTGCCCAGCACCTCACCGGCATAAATGCTGATCAAGGAAGTCATGGCCGAGCCCAAGGCGACCAGGATGTGCGTGCGCATACCGGCTTCACGGCCGTGCCGGGCACGCTCACTGCCAATGATCAAGCCGATCAAGACGGCAACGATCGACCGAATCAGCACAACGGCAAATTGGTTAAACATGATATCCATAAGACTCCTCCCCAAAAAGAAATAAAGCAACGACAAATAAGGCGGACAAGCCGTCTTATTTTCCGCTACTCTTTATCTCTTCGGAAATATGTAATTATAGATACCAAAGTTCCTGTGTTCCGGTTGACACGGCGATAGCGCCGCAGCCTAATGCGGCCGTAACCTCGGCCTTGGTTTCGATGAGACCTCCGGCAATGACCGGAATGTCCTCTGATACAAATTTGGCTATGACCTTATTGACCACACCCGGCATGATCTCAATGAAATCGGGACGGGTCGATCCGATCATTTCATGGATGCTTTCGATGCCCTGCGAATCAACGGCAAAATACCGCTGTACCGCAATGACACCGAACTCTTTGGCGTTTTTGATCAAGGACGCACGGGTACTGATAATACCATCAGCCCCCTGTTTTACCAAATACTCGACCCCGCACCGATCCTTGCCGATGCCTCGCATCAGGTCGATATGCACAAAGATCGCTTTGTTTTTCTCATGCGCCTGCCGAATCTGCTCGGCCACCGTCATGACTGTGCCTTCCAGCAAAAAGACGATCTCGGCGGGCGATTTCAGCGCCTGATCAAACCGATCCTCATGGACCGCTGCGATCAAAGGACAGTTTTCCATTCGCTCCTGAATGTCGGTAAGTGTCATGCGCTCATCCCTTTCGCTTGCCAATTTTATCACAAGTATAGACTTCTGTCAAGGCACTTATCTCTGTTTGTTGGCACTGGTTTTTATTGCCTGTATCCGCCCGTCGGCGATCTCCAGCGTCCAGTCGCACAGCTCACGTGCGGCCGGCCGATGGGTCACAGCAATGCACATACGTCCCGGCAGATCACGCAGACGATGCAACACTGCCTGTTCAGTCTTTTCATCCAGCGCCGAGGTGCACTCGTCCAGTAATAAAATGGGTGCGCCGCCCAAAACGGCACGGGCAATGGCCAGACGCTGCGACTGCCCTTCGGAAAGCCCTGCAGCGTTTTCGCCCACCGGCGTATCCAACCCCTGCGGCAGCAGCGGCAAATAATCGTCCATAGCACTGACATACACAGCCTGATCGATCTCCTCCTGTGTCGCCGTCGGCTTGACCACCGTTAAATTCTCACGCAACGTTCCGCTCAGCAGCAGATTCCCCTGCGGGACATAGGCAAACAAGCGGCGGGTCTGTCGATCCAGCGTGATCCGTTCTCCTCCGCACTGCACATACAGGCGGCCGGACTGTGGATGAAGGATACCCAGCAGCAGCTTGAGCAGTGTACTTTTGCCAATGCCTGACGCACCGGTCACAGCGGCAAAGCCGCCGATGGGCAAGGTAAACGTAGCATCGCCAAAAACCGTATCACGATCATAGGTAAAAGTCAACTGCTCGGCACCGACCTCAGTTATGGCTGTATAGGCAGGCAGTTGCGTGTCGGGATTCGGCTCGGGTTGGATCTGCTCCAGTTCCATCAACCGCTCGGCAGAGGCCAGCATGGCCATATACTGCGGAATGATGCCCGACATACCAACAAAGGGCCGCTGCAACTGGCTGACCAACTGGGTAATGGCCGTCAACGCACCGACACTCAGCGTCCCGGCAAACAGCCCGAAGGCGCACCAGATCAGCGCCACGAAACCGGCGATATTCATCAAAAAACTGACAGCGGTATTGGTCAGCAACGATAGGTTTTTACGGCGCATCTGTGCCCGATAGCGCCCATCCAGCAGGTTATCGGCCCGCACCTGCATTTGGGGCGCTACATCCAGAGCCTGCACCATCAGCAGTTTTTCCAGCGTTTCCTGAAAAAATCCGGACACCCGACCATCTTCCTCGCTGACCTTTTTATGGATCTGCTTGATCTTGGGGCGCAATAGCCCCGTCACGGCCAATACGACAACACCAACCGCTACCACGACTACGGTGAAGATGGGCTCAAGTACGGCCAGCACGGCTATTGCCGCAATCAATTTGGTGAGCATAGCGGCCGCATTGGGCAGCACGCTCAGAATTCCTTCATGAACGGTACGAACATCGTTGCCCAAGCGATTGATCAATTCACCTGTATGATACCCGGAAACCGACGCATAATCCCCTGTTGTCAAGCGAAAAAAGAGGTCTCGTTTAAGATCCCGATCAATGTCTGCTGCCAGACGGCCGTGCAGATGCCGATACACAACAGTGCACAGCAGCATGCCGATGATGATCAGCCCCTGCCACAGACAGGACTGCAAAAACCGGTGCTGATCCTGATTGAGGGCGGTGTCGATCATATTCTTACACATGAAAGCAAAGGCAACACCCAACAAAGCCGACCCCATGTGGCTGACCGTCATGATCAGCAATCCGGGGATACGCTTGCGGATCTTGCCTGTTATCCATTGACCGGTTGTTTGTCTGTTCATGTAATATGCCTCCGTAGCCAACCGATGCCGCGTCGCCAAAATCGGCGCAGACGACGGCTGCCGCACCAAAAACGGCAATAGAGCCGATAGCCGAGCGCCTTGACGCTGACCTCTCGGCCGCCCCGATAAAAGGCGGTCACAACGGCAATCATCTGCTCATGGGTCAGATGCGGTTCGGCAACAAACTGATTATCACCCATGCAGGTATAGTCGCCGTCCGCTCGAATGATACGGTGCAGGATATAGGTGCCGTCCGTTCGCTGATACAGCGGAAGATCGTATTTGTGCAATCTTTCGGGCAGCGGCGAGAGCAGAACACTATCGATTCCCTGGCGCAGCATAGGGAGCATGCTGGTGCCGCGGGGCGAGAGCCGCACCGAACAGCCGCGGGCGAGTTGCTCACGGATGAGCGGCATCATCTGCTCAAGCGGCAGTTCACGCTCATGCAAGCAGTCCATGTTCATCGAGCTTGGCCACAAAATTTGCTACATGTTTTTCGGCATCCTGCGCCGAAACCTCATATTCCTGCGTCAGCGCCTCCACCAGTTCCGCCGGCTCAGCGCCCTTCTCCAGGCGAGTCCACAGAAAGCGGCCGGTGTCGTTCAGCGTGATCATCATATTCAGATCCAGGGTGTCCCCCGACGGGATGACTACAATATCCCCCGCCACCTCACGCAGGACAAATCCTTCTTTCAGTTTCATGCGTTTGCGTCCTTTCCTTTGCTCATAGCCGCATAGGCAACCTGTGCCGCCTGCGGCTCTTTGTTGCATGCCAAATGCCAGATCGGAACCTCACAGATCAGCCGATCAAGCAAGTTCAGTAATTGAATGCGGAATTCCTGGGCACGAGGCCGATTGAGTTGCTTGAAAAGGGCCTGAATGGCTGCCGTACCGCCAAAAGGCTCAATGCTGTTCTCCGCAGCGCGGGTCAGGCAGGCGATCCCCGCCACGGGCACGCGCGCATCGATACTGATATCGTGCTTGCCGCTCCAGGGCGTCCCGTAAGCATACCACACGCCATCCTCCCGGCGCAGGGCCGGCTTATCGTCATTCAAAATATAGGCTCGTTCACCAAAGGCATCCAGCCACAGTCCGGTGTGTGTCGATTTCCCGACACCCGAATCGGCAGTGAACAGATAGGCTTTACCGTCGACCACAACGGCTGAGGAATGGAGCATCATGCCGTCAAAGTCGAGCAGTTTTTTATAAAAATCGGCAGCGGTCGACATATATTCGCCGCTATTGTCATCAAAACCCGGATGCTTATGCTTGACCTGTTGCCAATGCGAGACCACACGCATATCGACAGAGTCACAGGCTTGGCAACGGTATTTGGCTGCCCGCTTCTCGGTGATACCGAAGGTGTCCATCACAACGGTCAATCCGGCAATTTTATAGTATTGATCCATTATTGCATATAATCGCCGATATTGAAATCGCCGTCTCCCCCAACCTGGATCGAGTCCTGATTGTCATTGTAGTCTTTCTTGGCAGCGTTAAGCCAAGCAAAAAACTCTTCCGGGTTATCATAGGTCTCAAAATAAGCCTGCTGATCCGCCGGGCTCATCGATATGTATTTTGCATAGGTCATAACGCCATCGTCGTTGGCGGAAGAAGAAGAACTGCCGCTCGACTGAGAGCCCGACTGGGAGCCCGACTGCGAGCCCGACTGGGAGCCCGACTGGGGGCCCGACTGGGAGCCCGACTGCGAGCCCGACTGTGAGCCCGACTGTGAGCCCGACTGGGAGCCCGACTGTGAGCCCGACTGTGAGCCCGACTGCGAGCCTGACTGAGAGCTGCTGCCTGATGCCTGGCCGGAGCTCTGCCCACTTGAATTGCTGCCCACGAAATTGAGGTCATCCCACTCTTCAACGCCGTTTCCGGGCCGCAACGATTGCTGACCGGAGGTTGTTCCGTCCAACTTCTTGCTGCAACCGCCCAAAACCAAAGCCAGTATCATTAAGACGGCTAACAAGCCTGCCAAAAACTTTTTATTCATGATCATATCGCCCTTTCGCCCAATTTCTTTTATTGGATGTAATCGGGGAGATAGATATCATTGTCGCCCTCGATCTTAATGTGACCGTTATTGGCTTCATATTCGTCCTTGGCAGCGTCACGCCAAGCCTTGAACTCTTTCATGGAGGCAAAGGTCTCGCAGTATGCTTGTCGTTCCTGCGGCGACATGGCAAGATATTCCTCATAGGACAGGCCGTATTCTTCCTTGCCGGAAGCAGAAACACTGCCGGATGCGGAACTGCTGTTCGACTGCGAGTTCGACGTAGAACTCAACTTAGAACTCGACTGCGAGGTCGACGTAGAATTCGAATGAGATCCCGACTGGGAGCCGGACTGAGACTGCGATTGGGACGCAGATGCGGAGTTACTGATGACGGGATCCATGTCATCCCAATCCTCTACGCCGATGACGGGCACCGAAGATTGCTGATCGGACGAGGATTCGCTCGAGCGATTGGCGCAGCCGGCCAAAACAAGAGCCAAGACCATCAGAATAGCCAATAGGGCCGCTAAAAACTTCTTATTCATCATTATCATGTCCTTTCTTGCCTATTTCTCTAACTTAAAGTATATACTTGAAGAGATAACTCTGTCAAGTCATTTGCCGTTAATCGTCAAAATGATAAGCCAGTCCGACCGCATGCATATTCTTTTCAAAGACGGACAAGTCTTCTTCGTTTAATATTGTCATTTCCTGCATGCGCCGTCCGATATTTTTGCGGCGATGGAGCAAAATATCAAACCAGCGAACCACCCAACAGGCCGGCAGTAGCCACCGATGCTTGACCAACACCCGATACCGGCCCTCCATCGACACGGCAGTAGGAAAGAGCAAGCGCAGGGCGTTGTGGCTTTTGGCCGAATGGTCAGACGCTTTATATTTTACGCCCGTTGACAGTACCGTGTTTTCATATGTACCCCAACTGCCGCTGTCAAAAATGAACTGACCCAGCAGTTGCGTGACCGCATCTTCCGGCCCATCCTCAAACCAAGCCGCAAGGGTGCGAATCGTGTTACGATAAAAATCACGCAGATGCAACTTGTCTAACTCGGCCTCGACATAATCCTCTTTCATGGTCGAATACGCACGGCGATAGACCCAAAGATCAATGACCTGCCGAAGACCGATGCCGCCCAGCCGATAATGTTTGGCATAATGAACAAAGATATAAATATATTCATCCTCCGGCGACAGTTCGTAACGATGCCCCTTTTTGAGTCGAGGCCGCGCCCAGCCGTCACCGAAATAGGAATACAGGTCCTTGGATTCTTTGGGAATGGGGCGCTTGTGCAACTCCAGATAGAGATCGTCGCAACTCCAGGTATAGGTGTGATCGGCACCGGGCTCTTGTTTATAGCCAAACTTTGTCACGATCTTTTTCACCGACGGATACTGACGGTCACGAATGAGTATATCGGCGTCGCCCATGCGGCGCAGTTCATGCCGTGGATACAGTTGCTTGAGATTGCAGCCCTTCATGGGCATATAATCAATCTTCTGTTCTTCGAAAGCTGCACAAAGGGCATCGACCGCCCGCTGCTGCCTTTCGCTGCGGCGCAGATCCAGACAATAGCTGCGAAACAGCTGTTGCATGACCGGCTGTGTCTTGTTCACCCCGCAACGCACTGCCCCTTCAAAGACCAGGCTTGGGATCTGATGGCGCAGGATCTGCTGATAAGCCTCTTCCATGGAGAAATCGGCAGGGAGTGGCAGTGCTTCTCCGGTAATGGCTGCTCGCACTAATGTAAGGATGCCTTTTTGTTGTTGATCCATCGTCGACATCTCCTTTTCTCAAGATAAAAGATAAAGCCCCCATGCCGGGGGCTTTATGGTTTGGCAGGAGTGGCGGGATTTGAACCCACGAATGACGGAGTCAAAGTCCGTTGCCTTACCGCTTGGCTACACCCCTATCCGTGCCGTTATATGATACCAATTTCCTGCCCGTTTGTCAACAAAAAAATGCCCCGTCTTCAAAAAAGACGGAGCATGTCCATTTATTTGTTAGAGCCGGTAGCACCGTTGATCAGGTCAAGCAAGTCCTTGGTATCCTTATCGGTATCCTCATGTTTCTTAGCTGTGGGGATCAAAGAAGCCAGTTTGCCGAACTTTTCATCGTCGACATTGCCATAGTCAAAGCCGGTGGCGATGACGGTGACACTCATCTCATCTTCCAGCGTTTCGTCGATATTAGCACCCCAAATAATATTGGCTTCGGGGTTGACCTCACGCTTGACGATATCGGAAGCCAGCTCGACCTCTTCGAGGGTGATATCAGCACTGCCGGTGATGTTGAGGATAACGCCCTTAGCGCCGGCGATCGAAGTTTCGAGCAGCGGGCTTTCGATGGCCATACGGGTTGCATCCTCGGCCTTGGTCTTGCCCTGAGCACGGCCGGTACCCATATGGGCATAGCCGGCATCACGCATGGTCTTACATACGTCGGCAAAGTCCACGTTAACAATACCCGACACCTGAATCAGATCGGATACGCCCTGCACACCCTGGCGCAGCACATCATCGGCAATCTGGAAGGCGTTGAGCATGGTGATCTTCTGATCTACCACATATTTGAGTCTGTCGTTAGGAACAACGACCAGCGAGTCTACGCAGGGACGGAGATTTTCAATGCCGTGTTCGGCTGTACGAAGTTTGAAAGCACCTTCAAAGCCGAAGGGTTTGGTCACGATACCGACGGTGAGGATGCCACGCTTTTTCGCAATATCGGCAACAATAGGAGCCGCACCCGTTCCGGTGCCGCCGCCCATGCCGGCAGTAATAAAGACCATGTCGGTACCCGACAGCGCTTCCTCGATCAGTTCGCGACTTTCCTCGGCAGCAGCTCGTCCCACTTCGGGATCGCTGCCGGCGCCCTGACCCTTGCAAAGCTTTTCGCCGATCTGCACCTTATGGGTGGCAGCCGACTTCTGCAGGACGGCAAGGTCGGTATTGACGGCAACAAATTCCACGCCCTGAACCCCTGCCTCACGCATACGGTTGACTGCGTTGCAGCCGGCACCGCCGACACCAACGATCTTTATATTGGCAATACGATTCTGTTCATCAGCTATCTGAAACGGCATATCTGTATTCTCCTTAACATATTCTTTTTCTATTTTATAATTATTTTGACGAGAATTCAATAGTCAATCTTAAATTTTTACCGTTTTTTGAAAACTTTATTCATATTGAGGGCGATAGTAGACCTTATTTGCGTCGGATGCATCGATCGTAGCCGTCACATCGGCAGGATTTTCCTCCAACACCTTAAGGATCATTTGCAGTTTACTGTCCAGTTTTTCAGTATCTCCCAATTCGCAGGTGAAAAATTGGCCGTAGCAGAAGTAGATGTCGTATCGCTTTTCCACATTCAATTCCACCGTGTCCTCTAACAGGCCGTACCGATCCAGCGCCAACATGACCGAAGCGATCAATTCAGCCGATTCAACATTTTCAAACACAGCCGTCGAACCCGGCTCATATTGGCTCACAGCGCAACCCGACAACAGCACCAGATCCAGCGGCTGCACCGCCGTGACCTCCAACACCTTAGAGTCGGCATCCAGCACGACATAGTCGCCGCCGATCGGCACAACGCCCACCGGCTCAGCTTCCACCACCTCGATCACGATTTTGTTCATCAGCACCCGTCGTATATTCACCGACTTGATGCGAGGCAATTCCTTGGTCAATCGCTGTTCGATCTTGGCCATATTGGTGCGGAACATATTATCCTGCAGTTGGATACCGGTCGCACTGATAATGCGCTGCTCCGAATAATAGTTCTCGCCCTCGACCTCGATCTGAGCAATATGAAACAATACTGTCAGCGACAGCACACCGAAAACGATCAGCATCACGGCGATCAGAATCGAGTAGAACAATATATTGCGTCTGCGTCTTTTGCTATCCGACATGGGGACACTGCGGTAATTCTCAATGGTTTCACGCATGCGCTCGGCCGTGTCGCCCCGCCGCATACGGGCCACCTCACGAGCCTGCTCTTTGCGCAACTGTTCCTTGGTTTTGGCCGGCACCTTCTTTTTAGGCGCACCGATCCCGAGAAACCGGCGTTTGGGCTTGCTCTTTTTGACTACCTGTTTTTTGACCTTCGTCTTTTTCGACGATGACGATGCAGGAGCAACAGGGCCCGTTTTCCCATGATAGGCATCAACAATGGCCTGCAGCTGCTCCTGCGATCTTTTTTTATTCTGTTGCTGTCTTTCGCTCAGCTTCATAATCTTCCCTTTTGATGTCAGCCCCCAGCGCCGATAACGCCCGCTCGGGAGTTTGATATCCTCTGTCGATATGTTCGATCCGTTCAATGACCGTCGTGCCCTGCGCCGCCAGCGCCGCACACATCAGTGCCGCACCGCCCCGCAGATCGGTGGCCTCAACATTGGCACCCCAAAGTTTCTCCACGCCCTCGACAACGGCAACCCGTTGCTCGACCTGAATACGGGCACCCATGCGCCGCAATTCGCCGACATGCCGATACCGATTTTCAAAAACCGTTTCAATAAAAAGAGAGGAGCCCCGGCAAATACACGCCAGCGCCATCATCAGTGCCTGTGCATCGGTCGGAAACCCCGGATAATATGTCGTGCGTACCGTACGGGGTGCTAACGGTCTAGTATCAGCATATACCATAATTCGCCGTCCGTCAACCCGAATTTTTACACCCATCTCAGTTAAAAGGCCGGTAATGGCCGCAACATGCTCGGGAATCACCCCGCACAATTCCACTTTTCCTCCGCCCATACAGCCGACGACCAGATAGGTCGCAGCCACGATGCGATCGGGAATAATGCGATGCTCCGTCCCTCGCAGCCGCTCGACGCCCTCAATGGCGATGCGGCTGGTCCCCGCCCCCTGAATACGGGCACCCATGGCATTGAGAAAATTTTGCAGATCCACGATCTCCGGCTCGCAAGCCGCATTGTGAATGACCGTTTCGCCTTTGGCCTTTACCGCCGCCAGCATGATGTTCTCGGTCGCACCCACACTGGGAATGGCCAGCGACACCGAAGTGCCCCGCAATCCGTTGGGGCAGGTGCAGGATAAAAATCCGCCCTCTTCGCTGACCCGCACCCCCATCTGCCTAAGCGCCGAGATATGTAGGTCAATGGGGCGAGGGCCCAGTTCACAGCCGCCGGGGAAACTGATCCTGGCACTCTTTTCTCGGGTCAGGATCGCACCCAGAAACATGACCGAAGATCGCATTTTTCGCATCAGTTCATCAGGAATATCGTTGATGCCGCCGCTGCCGGCATTGACGATCACCGCATCCTCCTGCCGTATCACCTGACAGCCCAAATGCCGCAGGATATCACAGGCAGCCTCGGTATCGGACAGATGCGGACAGTTTCGGATCACACACTGCCCCTCCCCCGTCAGCGTCGCCGCCAAAATGGGAAGTACACTGTTTTTCGACCCCTGTATATCTACCGTACCGGCCAGCTTGCGCCCGCCGTTGATGATCAGTTTTTGCATCGTTTTCATCCTCCATACTCCATCGTATGCGAGGAGAAAAACCTTTGTTACTTGAGGATCTCTTGAATATGATCGACGATCTCACCAGCCGCCTCGGGATGGGCCAATTCCAACGCCGCCTTGGCCATGCGTGAACGCTTTTGGCTGTTCATCGCCACCTCAAGCAAGGCGTTATACAGACGCTCGCCGTCCAGATCCTTTTCCTCGATCAGCAGCGCCGCTCCCGCATCACGCAGTACGCAGGCATTATGATACTGATGATTTTCGGCCACATTGGGCGAAGGAATGAGGATCGACGGCTTACCCATCGCAGCGATCTCGGCCAGCGAAATGGCGCCGGCACGGGAAATAACCACATCGGCTGCAGACATACATTCCGACATGTTATAAATGTACTCCTTGACGGTGATCCCGTCACAGCCATCCACAGAAAGGCTACGGGTAGCCAACCGCTCCATCATCCGATCATACCCCACTGCGCCGGTGGCATGCAAATGCTGCATCTGCCCATCCTTGACTGAAAAGGCCAGCATATCGGCCACGGCATCGTTAAGGGCACGTGCGCCCAAGCTGCCGCCGCAAGAAAGCACCAACGGCTTATCCTTCACACCCAGTTCCCGACGTGCCGCCTCACGGTCAGCCTTCTTAAAGCCGCCGCGAATGGGGTTGCCGGTCACCACCGTGTTGGTCAGATCCTCCACGCCAATGGTCTTGGGGAAGGACAAAAAGACCTTATTGGCTTTTTTAGCCACCATGCGTGTCGTCACGCCGGCAAAGGCGTTCTGCTCATGGATCACGGTCGGGATATGCAACATCTGCGCCGCCAGCACCACCGGCCCCGACACATAGCCGCCGGTCCCGATCACCATATCAGCGCCGAATCGGCGCAAGATCTTCTTGGCCTTCTCGGTACTGCGATAGGCCAACCAGGCATACTTGATATTATGGCTCCACGCCTTGAGTCCACGGCCACGGGAAAACCCATGGGCCGGAATAAATTCAATATTATAGCCAGACTTGGGTACCAATGTGCTCTCCATCCCGTCGGCCGTTCCGACAAACAGGATCTGCGCCGCATCGTCACGCCGACACAACTCCTCGGCAATGGCAATGGCCGGGTTGATGTGACCGCCGGTGCCACCGCCTGCAAGTACATATTTCATAGATCACACCTTCAATGTTCGTGATTTTCGTGAAACAGCCAACACGATGCCCATCTCAACCATCTGCATGACCAGCGCCGTACCGCCCGAGCTGAAGAAGGGCAGCGCAATACCGGTGACCGGAATGGAGTTGGTGACCACCGCCATATTCAGCAACACCTGAACGGCCAAACGGGTGGTGATGCCAAAGACCATCAGCGAACCAAAGCGGTCATGACAGCGCATGGCGATGGCAAATCCTTTATAGATGAGCAGCACAAAAATAGCCAAAATGATCAGACAACCGATAAAGCCGAGCTCCTCGGCCACGATGGAAAAGATAAAGTCATTCTGCGGCATGGAAACATAGAGATATTTCTGCCGACTCTGTCCGATCCCCTGCCCCGTCAAGCCGCCCGAGCCGATGGCGTATAAGGACTGCAGGATCTGATAACCCGCACCCTGCGGATCAGAACCGGGATTGAGAAAGACGTCAATTCGTGATTTCATATAAGGAACGGTCCAGGCAACGGCCGCCAAGCCCACACCGCCGACGGCTGCCAATCCGCCGATCCAGCCCATATTACAGCCCGCCACGATCATCATGGAGACTCCGACGGCCAGCACCAAGATGGTACCCGACAGATGCGGCTCGAGCAGGATCAGCCCGGCAGGGATACCGATAATGATCACAGGGATCAATATGCCCTGCACCGGCTTTTTGAGATATTTATGATAGGTCGATAAAAACAGCGCCAGCATAATGATAACAGCAAGTTTTGCGATCTCAGAGGGCTGCAGGTTAAAACCGACATAGATCCAGCGCTTTTCCACACCGTCACCGGCGCCGACAAACAGCACCAGGATCAGCAACAGAATGGCCACGCCGTAGATGGGCATGGCAAATTTTTTGAGTTTCTCGTAGTCGATCTTGGAGATAACGAGCATGGCCACAAACCCAAGTATAGCAAAGAAACTCTGTCGCTTGATGAAATAGAAGCTGTCCCCCTGATCGTACCAGGCATAGGCATAACTGGCCGAAAAGAGCATGATCAATCCAACAGCCAGAATGATGAGCACCAGCACAAAAAAGGACATATCAAACGGATCGCTGACAAACCAATCGGAGAGCCATTTCTTTTTATTCGATTTGACCGAGGCCACTCGTACCGTTTTCTTTTCCATGGATTCTCCCGATTATTTTACACTGATCGAGCCCGTTGCCAAATAGGCAAGGACACAGGCAATAAGTGAAACAAAGGTAAAGACATAGACGATCTTGACCTCGTTCCAGCCGGACATTTCAAAATGGTGGTGGATGGGCGCCATCTTAAAGATGCGCTTCTTGGTCAGCTTGTAGACCAGCACCTGAAGCATGACCGAGCAGGCCTCGACCAGATAAATGATGCCGGCCAGCAAGATAATAAACGGCATATTCAGCGAAAAGGCCAGGCCGACGGTAAGGCCGCCGATAAAGAGCGAACCGGTATCACCCATAAAGACCTTAGCCGGATGGAAATTATGCACCAAAAAGCCCAGCATACCGCCGATCAGAGCCGCCGACAACACCGAAACACCATTGTCCGGCCCGGCCGCACGAATAGCGGCCACCATGAAAAAGGCGGCGATGGGCACCGTCACCGAAGCGTCCAATCCGTCAATGCCATCGGTCAGATTGGCGGCATTGACCATGCCGACGATCAGCAGCAGCGCCAGCAGATAAAAGCCCATCCCCAGATCGACGGTGATCGAGGTAAAGGGGATCAGAAGTTTGGTGCTCAGTTGACGCTGTGATGCCAAAAAGATGAGAAATCCAGCCGCTGCCAGCACCTGCAAAATGATCTTCTGCCAGGCGGTCAGTCCGAGATTGCGCTTCATTTTCACCTTGATAAAGTCATCACAAAAGCCGATCAGTCCATAGGCCACGGCGAGCAATAACGCCGCCAGCGCCTTGACATCTCCGGTGCTGTAATAGGAGAAACCACACAGTAAAAAGGCGGCCACAATACCGACGATAAAAAGTACGCCGCCCATAGTCGGAGTTCCCTGCTTGCTCTTATGCCAGGACGGGCCCTCCTCCAAAATGCTTTGGCCGAATTTCAGTTTGCGCAGCGCCGGGATAACAAAGGGCCCCAGCCCTGCCGTAATCACAAAGGCCACAACGCCGGCCATGATCAGATTCCAGATATCCATTAGCCCTTCCACTCCTCTTTCAGTATCTCCAAAACTTTTTCGGTATGCAAGCCACGGCTCCCCTTAAAGAGGATCGTGTCTCCGTGACGGACGTTATCCAACAGGATCTGCCCCGCCTGCTCGGCATCGGCTGCGGCAAAGATGCGGCTTTCGTCCATGCCGCCCGCCTGCGCCGCCGAACGATAATAATGGGACTGCTCACCGTAGGTGATGAGAATATCACAGCCGGCTGCGGCATAGCCGCCCACCGTTTCATGCATAGCCTTCGAAAACTTGCCAAGCTCCAGCATATCGGCAATGACAGCCACCCGCCGCCCCTTGGCATGGCTCAGGGTATCAAAGGCCGCCTTCATCGAATCGGGACTGGCATTATAGCAATCCTCAAAAACAGTCAGGCCCTTATAGTCATATATGTTCTGCCGCATGGCCGCATTTTCAAAATTAAGTAACGCTTTTACGCTCTCTTCCAGCGAAATGCCGCTGTAGAGTCCCACCGTAACGGCCGCCATGGCGTTGAGTACATTATGTCGGCCGACGGTGTGGATGCGGGCCCGACATCGGCCGACCGGGGTCACGGCATCAAACTCGGTACAACCGTCGCCCTCGCAGATGTTTTCGGCACGGTAGAGCGCTTTTTTATTATCAATGGCAAAGTAGACCGTTTTGTGCTTGAGTTTTCCTTCTACGCTGCGCAGCAGTTCATCGTCGCCGTTTAAGATCATCACGCCGTTTTTGGCAAGGCCACGCTCGATCTCCAGCTTGGCATAGAGGATATTATGGCGAGAGCCCAGATGCTCAATATGGGAAACGCCGATATTGGTAATGACGGCCAGATCGGGACGGCCGACCTTGGTCAATGCCGCAATCTCGCCCTTATGGTTCATGCCCATTTCAAAGACGGCCGCTTTATGCTCCTGCGTCAGTTCAAAGGCCATCAGCGGCATGCCCGAATCGCTGTTAAGATTACCACGGGTCTTAAGTGTCGGATAGGCCGAAGCCAACACGGCATACAGAAATTCTTTGGTCGTGGTCTTTCCCACGCTGCCGGTCACGGCCACGCAATGGAAATCAAAGGTCTTTCGATAACCGCGCGCCGCCTCCTGCAGGGCCTTGAGCGAATTGTCCACATGGATGACACAACAGCCATCGACCGTTATCTCTTTTTGAGAAATCACGCAGGACGCCCCCATTTGGACCGCCTTTTCGATATAATCGTGTCCGTCGACCCGCTCACCCGGCATAGCCACAAACATACTGCCCGGTTGCACCTGCCGTGAATCCACGCAGACCGAGGTGACGACTGTCTGCGCATCTCCGCAGAGCACCCGTCCGCCGCACCATGTTGCGATCTGTCCCGCCGTTATCTGTTTCATCTCGATTCCCCTAACTGTTTTGGTTGAGTATCTCCCGTACGACCTGGCGCTCATCATAGGGCAGCACCTGCTCCCCCACCCATTGATACCGCTCATGCCCCTTACCGGCCAGCAGCACGATATCGCCCGGTTTGGCCTCCCGCAAAGCAAATTCGGTGGCCGAGCGCCGATTTTCCAACACGGCAAAGGGGGTCGTATACCCGTTTAAGCCGGTCAAAATATCCTTAATGATAGAAAACGGATTTTCCTTTCTCGGATTATCCGAGGTGATCACAATATAATCGGCCAAATTGGCACAAACACCGAACATTTGCGCCCGCTTGCCCTTATCTCGTTGGCCGCCGGCGCCGAAGACCACGATCAACCGTCCCGTCTTAAAGCCGTTGATGGTCGAGAGTACATTTTCCAATCCGTCCGGGGTATGGGCATAATCTATTATAACACGAAAATCTGTTTTTGTATCCAACATTTCCATGCGCCCGTCAACACCGCTGAAATTTCCCAGCGCCTGCACCACCCTTTCGGGAGAAATGCCGAGTTTGAGGGCCGCCACGGCGGCCGCAGCACTGTTATAGGCCGAAAATCGGCCGGGCACACCAAAGTCAATATCCATGCCGTCCAAGGTATAGCGAACACCGCTGCCGTGACAGGTCAACCGCTCGATCCGATAGTCGCCCTTGTCTATTCCGTAAAAGCAGACATCGCCGCAGGCCTGCGCCATCGGATCGGCATAACGATCATCGGCATTGATGACCGCCATCTGTGAGGCGGCAAAAAGTTTTTGCTTGGCCTTGGCGTAAGCTTCCAGGGTCAGATGATAATCCAAATGATCCCTCGTCAGATTGGTAAAAATACCGCAGGCAAAGGAAATGGGTGCTACCCGACTCTGATCGAGCGAATGGGAGGATACCTCCATCACAAAGTCCTGACATCCTCGGCCGACTGCCTGCGCCATGGCAGGAAACAACATTTCGGGGATAGGCGTGGTATAGCCGCCGCAGTTGTTGGTGCCGATCAGTTCACACCGCCGCCCCGCCTGCCGTAAAATATGTGCCAGCAGACCGGATACGGTGGTCTTGCCGTTGGTGCCGGTCACGCCGATGACCCGCAACTTTTTCTGCGGATCGCCGCAAAATCGAGCCATGGCATAGGCTAACAATCGCCGCGTATCCTCACAGAGGATATCCGCCCCCTCAACACAGGCCACCGTCGTTGCTCCGAGCTGTCGTGCCTGATCCAGCAAGACCTCAGCCTGAGCCTTCTCTTTGCGGTGGCAGACATATAAACTTCCTTTCCCGACCTGCCCTATATCACTGGTGATCGAAAGGATCTCCCGATCACACCCGACAAGGCTCAGGCCGACCGATACAAGAAGTTGTGAAAGTTTCAAATAGGCACTCCGGCTTGTTGGGTTTAGTCATCGGCTGTAGCTTGATTGCGGAACTCGACCTCAACCACCGTACCGGCACTCACGACCGTTCCGGCCGCCGGGTTCTGCGATACGGCATGCACACCCGCTTCATAGACATCTCGCCCGATGATACGGATATTCAAGCCTCGGTTGGTCAGTTCGGTATTGCAGTAAGTAGCACTTTGACCGATCAAATTCGGCACAACGATCCGGGCATCCGGCTCGCTTCCGTTGGTATACAGCAGCACCGTACCGGTATAAGGAATGCTCTGTCCGGCCGCCGGGATCTGCTTTTCGACCTTGCCAGCGCCGCCGATGACCCGCACCTTCAGCCCCTGCCTGGTGATGGTCGCTCTGGCCGTGGCACTGTCAACTCCAACCACCGAGGCCACAGAAACATCCTGCTGACTCAGTTCATCCTCGGTATACTGCGGCGAGACCTCCATGTAGGTCAGCGTCTCTTCCATCAGCGTGCTGATAATGGGCGCTACAATATAACTGCCGTAGAAGGGCACCGTCTGCGGCTCATCCAGCAGCAACAGCATGATGATCTGCGGATCGTCAGCCGGCGCAAAGGCAATAAAGGACGAGGTATATTCATAGGTACCGTCTTCATTCTTCTGGTCGATCTTCTGGGACGTGCCCGACTTGCCGCATACACGGAAGCCCTTGGCGTAGGCATTGACACCGCCGCCCTCGGCAACGACCGTTTCCATCATCGACACCACCTTATCGGCCGTCGACTCGGAGATGACCTGTTTGACCACCGTCGGCTCGGTCGACTCGACAACGTTGCCGTCCTGATCGGTAATCGAACTGACCAGATAGGGTTTCATCATCTTGCCGTCGTTGGCAATGGAAGCAACCGCCGTGATCAGCTGAATGGGCGTGATCTTAAAGGTCTGCCCGAAAGAGGTGGTGGCCAACTGAACCGGCCCCTTGAGCGCCGAAGCCGAGTGCAGAACACCCAGACCCTCGCCCGGCAGGTCGATATCGGTATAATTGCGGAAACCAAAGCCGGTGATGTACTCATCAAAGATCTCAGCGCCGATCATTTCGCCGATGTCCATATAGGCCGGGTTGCAGGAATTGTTCATGGCCTGCTGGAAATTCTCACTGCCATGCCCGTTGTGATTGGCGCAGTGAATGCGTGTTCCGGCCACGATCTTATAGCCCGGACAGAAAAAAGTGGTCGAATCGCTGATGATATTCTCTTCCACCGCAATGGAACTGGTGATGGTCTTAAAGGTCGAGCCCGGCTCATACGAGTCACTGATGAGCACATTGCGCCACATATTGTTAAGCGCTTCCGACCGTGCCGTCGTATATTCATCCCCCGTCAGCCCCTCGAGCTGCGCCAGCACCGAAGGATCGGTAATGGTAAAGGGATCATTGAGGTCATAGCCGTTAATGACCGCCATGGCCAGAATTCCGCCCGTTTCCACATCCATGATGATGCCACCGGCATAGCCGCTCAGCTGCCGCTCAACATAGGCCTCCTTGAGATGCTTTTCCAAATAATGCTGAATGGTCTCATCCAGCGTCGTATTCAGGTTATATCCGTCAACGGCCTCAATGTATTTCTCATAATCCAGCAGCGACAGATCATTACCCACCGCATCGGTGGCCAGCACGATCTTGCCGTCGCTCCCCTTGAGATAGTCCTCATACATGACCTCAAGCCCCGCCAAGCCCTGGTTATCCGAGCCGACAAAACCGAGCACATGACAGGCAAAATCATTGTACGGATAATACCGCTTGGGATCATCAACGATGGAGATGCTGCCGCCCAGCCCGTTTTCACGGACAAAGGCCCGCACATCATCAGCCACATTCTGCTCCACCCGCCGAGCCACCACATCATAATAGGTGCTTTTAGCCAGCGATTTTTCGATCACCGACGCATCCACGCCAAGCAGATCCGGCAGTTTTGCCAAAATAACGGCGGCATCCTCCTCATCGGTCGTGGCCGGCGACAGTACGACCTTATAGGCCGTAGCCGAAACGGCCAATGCCTTGCCGTTGCGGTCATATATCGTGCCCCGTCGGGCATCCACCGTCAATTCACGCGTCTGCTGATTGATGGCGATATTCTGATATTCCTCACCCTGAACGATCTGTATGTAAAACAACCGTCCGACAATGGCCGCAAACAGCACTACGACCACCACCAGCACGATGAACATCCGCTTGCCCATGGTTTTTGTTGTTTCTCTATCCACCGATGTTTCCTCCAATAGAAAAGCAGCTGTTGTATACAACAGCGGCCCCACATATCCCTATCCGTTGCACAACAGGACACAGTACATTAGTAGACCTAAATCAGCCTAAATATTCCCAAATCATAGAAAAGTTACGGAACAAACCGCCAAATCCGTCATTGGCGGCAATGATCTCTGCGTGATCCTCACTGCCCAGGTTGACATACTCAATCTGATGTGACTGAATTTTACTCATACCCATCTCGGCGGCAATGACCTCAATGTTGTTCAGATCGGCCATAGCATCGATCTGCACATTCAACTGGATCTGCTCATTGACCAGATCCTCATATTCGCCCTTAAGATTGTTGACCTGCGTCGTCAACTCATTGTGCTGAGCGTTGCAATAGATCTGATAGCAAACCAAACCGACCAGCAGAAGGACCGCCGCCATCATTATGACCGATACCCGTCTGTTTTTCAGCTTTTTTGCGATTCTCTTCTTTACGTCGGTTTTTCTCATTTTTATTATATCCTTTCGGCAATTCTTAATTTGGCACAGGCAGCACGTCGGTTATCCTCCAACTGCTCACCCGAAGCTATGATCGGTTTTTTGGTAATGATCTTCATGTCAGCCGTATGGCCGCATACACACACCGGAAACTCCGGCGGGCAGGTGCATCCTCGGCTCTGCTCACGGAAGGCCGTCTTGACCATCCGATCCTCTAAGGAATGGAAACTGATGATGGCCGCACGGCCGCCGACCTTCAGCAACGACGGGATGGCATCAAGCACTTCCTGCAATTCCCCTAATTCATCGTTGACCGCAATGCGCAGCGCCTGAAAGGAGCGCTTGGCCGGATGCTGATCCTCACGACGAGCCGCTGCCGGCATGGCCGACTTGATGATCTCAACCAACTGTCCGGTCGTTTGGATCGGCTCAATCTGCCGTACCTGCACGATCTTGCGTGCGATCTGACGGGAATACCGCTCCTCTCCATACCGCCATAAAATATCGGCGATCTCAGACTCTCCGTAGGTGTTGACCAAGGTCTGTGCGCTCATCGGCGCCTGCCTGTCCATACGCATATCCAAAGCCGCATCACTGCGAAAAGAAAACCCCCGTTCGGGCGTGTCGATTTGATGGGAGGAAACACCCAGGTCCATCAGAATACCGTCTACCGCATCAATATCTCGCTCGGCCAAGATGGTCTTGATCTGCGAAAATGTCGCCTTGACTATCGTGACCCGATCCTTAACCGGCGCCAGCCGTGCCGTGCAGGCCGCAATGGCCGCCTCGTCACGGTCAATGCTGATCAGATGCCCCGTCGTCAATCTATTAGCAATAGCGAAGGAGTGTCCACCGCCGCCGGCCGTGCAATCCACATACACACCCTCCGGCTTGATGGCCAACCCTTCCATGCACTCTTCCAGCAAAACCGAAATATGCTCAAAACCCATCTTACAGGCCCAACTCGATCATCATGTTGGTCACATTTTCGGAAGGAGCCGCATCCTCGCTGTTCTCCCACTTTTCGCTGTCCCAGATCTCGGCACGGGTCGAAACACCCAGGATGACCACATCCTTGCTCAAGCCGGCAAACTTGCGAAGCTCAGGAGGAATAACGGCACGTCCGTTGCTGTCCAACTCCAGCGGATAAGCACTTCCGAAAATAAAGCGGGTGATCTGTCGGGACGCCGCCATCGGCAAAGCTGCAATCTTTTCTTCCAGCGCCTGCCATTCCTTCATGGAGTAAAGCGCAAGACATTCATCAAGACCCTTGGTGATCATAAACGTCTCACCCAGATCCTCACGGAATCTCGCCGGAACGATCACTCGCCCCTTGGTATCCAACGTGTGTCGGAAGGTTCCCGTCAGCATATGCGCTTCCTCCTTTCTTGGCTTTTGGGCCTGAAAATCAACCACTTTCAACCACTATGACACCACTTTGTGTCACATGTAACCACATTATAACATATAAAAAGGAAAATGCAATACCTTTCATACAAGAAAACAAAAATTAACAAATTGTTTACAGTTTCGACATATTTAGACGCAAAAAAAAGAGCCCGCAGCCATGCTGCGAGCTCTCAATCGGATTCTTTTATTCTACATAACCGCCGGGGTTTTTCTGCTGCCAGCGCCAGGCATCGACGCACATATCGTCGAGGGTGCGCTTGGCTTTCCAGCCCAGCACATGATTGGCATTGGTGGGATCGGCCAGGCAGACCGCCACATCGCCGGGGCGGCGATCGACGATACGGTAGGGCACCTTCACGCCTGTGGCACGCTCAAAGGCACCGATGATATCCAGCACCGAGTAACCGACACCCGTGCCGAGGTTAAATACCTCCAGGCCACGGTTTTCACGAAAACGGCCAAGAGCCGCCACATGGCCTTCCGCCAGATCCATAACATGAATATAGTCACGTACGCCGGTACCGTCATGGGTATCATAATCGTTACCAAAGACCATCAGTTCCTTGCGCGTACCGTCGGCCACCTGCAAAAGCAGCGGCAGCAGGTTGTTGGGACGGTCACCCGAATCCTCGCCGATCTCACCCGATTCATGCGAGCCGATAGGATTGAAATAACGCAGAACGACAGCGTTGAAATGCGGATCGGCCTTGCAGATATCCCGCAGGATCTCCTCGGTCATAACCTTGGTCATGCCGTATGGGTTGGTGGCCGAAATGGGATATTCCTCTTTGGCAGGCATCGGATTATGATCACCGTAAACGGTGGCGCTGGACGAAAAAACAAAGTTATGTACGCCGTATTTGTTCATCGACGCCAAAATATTCATCAAACCAATGAGGTTGTTCGCATAGTATTTTAAGGGCTTCTCGACACTCTCACCCACCGCCTTAAAGGCAGCGAAATAGATGACGGCATCAATGTCCCGCCCCTCAAACACCGCATCGCTCTGTTTGGGATCACAGAAGTCGGCTTTGACAAATTCAAAATCCTGTCCCGACACCTCGCGGGTACGGACAAGAGCCATAGGCTTGCTGTTACTGAAATTATCGGCGCAAACGATTTCAAAGCCGTTTTCCGCCAGGGCTACACAGGTGTGCGTACCGATATACCCGGCGCCGCCGGCAACCAGAACCTTCATAAAAAAGACCTCCCTAATCATATGATATCTCTATCATAACACAAAAAAGAGAAAATGCAAACAGATTAAATAATTCTTTCCTTGTCTTTTTGTGTATTTCGTGATAAGATACCTTCGAGGTGTTTTGATGAAAAAACCATGGATTCTATCCCTGTTTGCCGCCACACTGATCGTTGTCGGCGTCGGGTTATGTTTTATTTCCGCCTTTTTGGGCGATACTACCGATGATATTGAATTTATTCCCCTGCCCCAAGAAGAACTGGCCGCCTGCCCCGGCAGCGAGCCGCTCGAGCTGCGTCCGATTTCCAAACAAGAGCCGATCCCTCTGTCCAAGGCCGCCTACCGCCCGGCTGTGAGCGATGACTATTTTGATGATGCCCTCTTTATCGGGGATTCTCTCACCAACGGTCTGGAGTTGTTCGGCACTCTCAAGAACGCAGCCTATTTCTGCGCCACCAGCGCCACCGTTGCCGGCACCTTGGCCGCTCCGGCGCTGGATGAGCATCTGTCCACCCATTCCTACAACACCGTTTACCTCATGCTTGGCATCAATGAAATGGGCACCAATCCTGCCGTCTACGCCGATCACATGGGACAGTTGATCGATCTGGTACGCAGCCGTCAGCCCCACGCTCGCATCTGCCTGCAGACCATTCTGCCTGTCGTACCCGAATTGACCTGGTCGGAAAAGGTCTTTTCGGTTGCCAACATTCAGGCCGCCAATGCCGCTCTGCGGCAACTGGCCGATACCAAACAAGTCACCTTAGTCGATACCTATTATGCCTTTGCCGACCAAGACGGCCGCATGCCCGACGGCGTGACCCGTGACGGCGTTCACCTGCAGGCCAAAAACTATGCCATTTGGTGTGATTATCTGCGCACCCACACCCCATAAGGAGGCACTTATGATCTACACATCCGCCGATCAGCTCATCGGCAACACCCCGCTGCTGGAGCTGACCCATATCGACACTCCGGCCACAATCCTGGCTAAACTGGAATATTTCAACCCCGCCGGCTCGGTCAAGGACCGTGTTGCGCTGGCCATGATCAACGATGCCGAGAAAAAGGGTCTTCTCGTCCCGGGCTCGGTCATTATCGAGCCAACCAGCGGCAATACCGGCATCGGCCTGTCCTGCGTCGCCGCCGCCCGCGGCTATCAAACCGTCATCGTCATGCCCAACAGCATGTCGGTCGAGCGTCAGCAGATCATGAAGGCCTATGGTGCCCAGCTGGTGCTGACCCCCGGCCATGAGGGCATGAGCGGCGCCATCCGCAAAGCCGAAGAGATCGCCGCCCGCACGCCCAACAGTTTTATTGCCGGCCAGTTCACCAACCCGGCTAACCCCCAAGCCCACTACGACACCACCGGCCCCGAACTGTGGCACGACACCGACGGCAAAATCGACATCTTTGTCGCAGGCGTCGGTACCGGCGGCACAATAACCGGCATCGGCCGATATCTCAAAGAGAAAAACGCCGCCATCCAAGTCGTCGCCGTCGAACCGGCCGCCTCACCCCTGCTTTCGGGTGGCACCGCCGCCGCACACGGCCTGCAAGGCATCGGCGCTAACTTCATTCCCGATATCCTCGACACCTCGGTCTATGACGAGGTCTTCCCCGTCACCGAAGAGCAAGCCTATGACGCCGCCCGCCTTCTGGGCGCACGTGAGGGCATCCTGGTCGGCATCTCCTCAGGTGCGGCACTCCACGTCGCTCTGTCCATCGCCGCCCGCCCCGAAAATAAAGGAAAAACCATTGCCGTGCTCCTGCCCGACACGGGTGACCGCTATTTGTCCACACCATTGTTTGAATAAAAAGGAGAGGCCTCATGCGATCCTATACCAACGCCGAGTTATCCCAAAACAGCCTGTATCTGGAAGCCTTATCTCATCAATACCGCTCCATCCGAGCCGTGGCCGCTGAGATCATCAATCTGCGAGCCATCCTCGATCTGCCCAAGGGCACCGAGCATTTTATGTCCGACATCCACGGCGAGTATGAGTCCTTTCGCCACATTCTCAATAACAGTTCGGGCACCATTCGGGAAAAGATCGACGTTCTGTTTAAGGACACCCTCCCCCGTCACGAGCGGGCCGAGTTGGCCACCTTGATCTATTACCCCCGCCCCAAACTCAAAGAGATTCTGGCCCACACCCGCGACAAGGAGGAATACTATCGAATTACCCTCTTTCGTCTACTCAAGATCTGCAGTCTTGTCGCCTCCAAATATACACGCAGCAAGGTACGCAAGGCACTGCCGACCTCCTATGCCTATATCTTGGATGAGCTCCTATACAGCAACAGCGTCAACAACCAAAATCGGGACGCCTATCAGGAAAATATCATAACCTCCATTATCGACCTAGGGCAGGCCGAGCCGATGATCGTCGCCCTATCCTCCACCATCAAACGCCTGATCGTTGATCGGCTGCATATCGTAGGGGATATTTTTGACCGCGGCTCCCGCCCCGATATCGTCGTGGACGATCTGATCGCCCACCATCGGGTCGATATTCAATGGGGCAATCATGATATTCTATGGATGGGCGCAGCCTCGGGCAGCTATGCCTGCATCGCCAACGCCCTCAATAACGCCTTCTCCTACGGCAACCTGGACACCATCGAGGTCGGCTACGGCATCAGTCTTCGTCCGCTGGCCCAGTTTGCCGCCAAAACCTATAATCATACTGACCTTTCCTGCTTTATGCCCAAGGAAGCCGGCGATACCCTTTCCTATACCGCCAATTCCCCTGCTCTGGTTGCAGGCATGCACAAGGCCATTGCCGTCATGCTCTTCAAACTGGAGGGTGACGTCATCCGCCGCCATCCCGATTTCCATATGGAAGATCGCCTGCTACTCAATCAGATCGACTACCAAAACGGCACGGTAATGATCAACGACACGGCATACCCTCTCAAGGATCATGATTTTCCCACCGTCGATCCCGCCGAGCCCTACCGGTTGACCGAGGAAGAGCAAGAGGTCATCGAACAGCTCAAAATGGCCTTTCATCACAGCGAAAAATTACAGCACCATGTTGACTTTCTCTTCTCCAAGGGCGGCCTGTATAAATGCTGCAACAACAATCTCCTTTTCCACGGCTGCATCCCCATGAACGAGGACGGCACCTTGATGGATCTGTCCATCACCGGCCAACCCCTCCACGGCAAAGCCCTGCTCGACTCGATCGAGCGCATCATTCGAAGCGGCTATCACGCCCCCTCCAACTCCGAGGAGCGAGCCCGTGCCAATGATTTCATGTGGTTTTTGTGGTGCGGCCGCCACTCTCCCCTCTTTGGCCGCAACCGCATGCGCACCTTTGAACGGTTGCTCATCCAAGACCCCGCAACCCATACCGAAGAGCGCAACCCCTATTACCAACTCTACGAAAACGAAGCCGCCTGCCAGAAGATCCTGCAGGAATTCGGCTACGACAACCCCCACAGCCATATCATCAACGGCCACATCCCCGTCCGCCGCATCAAGGGCGAAAGCCCCATCAAAGCCGGCGGCCGACTCATCGTGATCGACGGCGGCTTTTGCCACTCCTATTTAAACAAAACAGGTACCGCCGGCTACACCTTGGTCTACAACTCATACTGCATGCGCATCATCGCCCACGAGCCCTTTGAGGGCACCGCCAAGGCCATCTCGCAAAATCAGGACATCTCCTCCTCCACCGTCATCTTTGATGTGATGGAAAACCGCATCCCCGTTTCCCAAACCGATGACGGCGAGAACATCCGCCAACGCATCGAGGGCCTGACCATGCTGCTGGCCGCCTACCAAAACGGCTTTCTCAAAGAGATCGAAGAATAACACAAAACGGCACTTCATACCGAAGTGCCGTTTTCCTTTATACATCCAGATCTACAAGATCCTCGTAGCTTTCACGCTTGACCGCAAGATAACTCTCGCCGCCCCGCAGCATCACCACCGGCGGCCGAGGAATGCGATTGTAATTGGAGGCCATGGAATAGTGATAAGCCCCCGTCGTCAGACAGGCCAGCAGATCGCCACGCACCATCGACTCGGGCATCGGCACATCCCTCTGCAGGATATCACCGCTCTCGCAGCACCGCCCAGCCACCGTCACCGCCATCGTACACGGCTCGTCCATCTTGGTCGCCGGCAAAATGGTGTAGGGTGCACCGTACATGGCATGCCGCACATTATCGGTCATGCCGCCGTCAACCGACAGATAGGTCAGATACCCCAGTATCTTTTTGCACGACCCCACCGTATACAGCGTCAAGCCCGCATCAGCCACCATGCTGCGCCCCGGCTCAAACCCGATAACCGGCATCGCCAACCCCAATTCTTCGCACTTGCTCTTAACAAAATCGGCAATCTCCCGAATATTTCGGGCAATATCGGCCGTCGGCTGCTCTTTGATATACCGCACGCCGAAACCGCCGCCCAGATCCAGCTGCTCGGCCACATATCCGGTCTCTTTTTTGATCTGCGCCATAAAACGCAGCATCACATCGGCACTCGCCAAAAATACATCCGGCTCAAACACCTGCGACCCCACATGACAATGGAATCCGCACAGCTCAATGTTCTCACAACCCAATGCCTTATTGACGATATCGGTCGCCTGCCCGGTCGCTATGGCAAACCCGAACTTGGAATCGACCTTCCCCGTCGCCACCGCCTCATAGGTGTGCGGATCAATGCCCGGTGTTAAGCGGATCAGAATCTTCTGCCTTCCCTTCGCCAGCCGATCAATGGCGTATAATTCTTCTTCATTATCGACCACAAAATACCCGATGCCCATCTCCATCGCCAGGGCAATATCGGCATCAGACTTGTTATTGGAATGAAAATAGGCACGGCTCAGATCAAATCCCGCCGCCTTGGCCGTAAACATCTCGCCCGGCGACACCACGTCGATCCCCACGCCCTCTTCCTTCATGATCTGATACAGGCGCTTATAAGATGCCGCCTTGGAAGCATAGAGCACCATGCCCTTCTCCCCGAAATTCTCCCGCACCGCCGCCAAATACTCACGGCAATGCAAACGGATGCGATCCTCATCCATCAGATACAGCGGCGTGCCGTACCGGGCGGCAAGCTCTGCCGTATCCTGTCCGGCAAAATATAAATGTCCGTCCTTGACCGACAGATTTTCACAGATCATAACATCTTCTCCCGTAACTGCTCGGCACTGAGCATCGACAACTCGGCCGGCGCCACATCAAAAACGGTGACGCAGCCACGCTCACCCTTGCCCGCCTTGCGCCAAACAGCTCGTGCATAGGCCACCAGCACCGATGCGGTAAATTCAGGGTTGGAATCCAGCTCCAATCGATATTCAATGCAATGCTTATGCTCATTCTTTACGCCGGTGCACCCGGTGCGAATGACCATCCCCCCATGCGGCAGCCCATGATGCTCGGCATCCAACTGCTCCTGCGAGATAAAGGTCACCGTCGTATCATAATCGGCAAAATAGTTGGGCATATTGACGATCTCACGCTCGATCCGTTCCTTGTCCGCCCCCTCTTTTGCCACCACAAAACACTCTCGAGTATGCTTTTGCCGGGTCGTCAAATCGGGATTGGCACCGCTGCGCACCGCCGCCAAGGCCGCCTCGACCGGCACGGTGTATTGGCGTGCATCCTGCACCCCTTCAATGCGCCGAATGGCGTCCGAATGCCCCTGGCTGACCCCTCGACCCCAGAAGGTATAATCCTGCCCCTGCGGCAAGATCGCAGAGGCATACAAACGATTGAGCGAGAACAGGCCGGGATCCCAGCCCGCTGCGATCAAAGCCACATGTCCGCTCTCCCGTGCCGCCGCATCCACCGCCGCAAAATGGGCCGGGATCTTGGCATGGGTGTCAAAACTGTCCACCACATGAAAATGCCTCGTAAGCATCGGCGTCATCTCAGGCAGATCGGTGGCACTGCCGCCGCACAGGATCAGCACGTCAATGCTATCCTGAAATTCCAATACCCGCTCAGCCGCATAGACCGGGATGTCGGTCAGCGTCTTGACGGTGTCGGGGTCGCGGCGGGTAAATACTCCCACCATCTCCATATCGGCGTTCTGCCGCACGGCACACTCGACTCCACGCCCTAAATTTCCGTATCCGTAAATGGCAATTCTCATTTTATTCTCCGATCATGCTCTTCATATCATACAGCCCCGCCGGCTTGCCGCACAGAAAATCGGCCGCCGCCAGAGCACCCTCGGCAAACAAAGCCCGATTATAGGCCTCATGCTTTAAGGTGACGCACTGATTCTTGGTCCCGACCAGCACCTCATGAATGCCGACGATATTTCCCATGCGCACGCTGTGGATACCGATCTCCTTTTCGGTGCGCTTGCCCTGGCCGGTACGTCCCGACACCACTGTGGCGTCCTCACGCACCCGGCTAATGGCATCGGCAATCGCCAGCGCCGTGCCGGAGGGCGCATCCACCTTGCGGTCATGATGATGCTCGATGATCTCGATCTCGGCATCAGGCATAGCCTTGGCCGTCTGAACCGCCAACTCGATCAGCAAAGCAACCCCCAACGAATAGTTGGCCGCAAAAAACAAGGGGATCTCCTTGGCCGCCTCGACGATCGCCGCCTTTTCCTGCGCCGTCTGACCGGTGGTGGCCAGCACCAGCGGTAGCCGATGCTTCACGGCAAAGGCCAGCAGGTCGTTGGTGCAGGCATGATGGGAAAAATCAATGATGCAATCGACATCAGCGCAGGCATTGGAAAAATCGGCCGCACAGGGCACACATTCACTGCCGTCAGCCTTTACATCCACACCGGCCACCAACTGTGCGCCACGATAGCCGTCCTTGGCCAGCGCCGCCACTTCTTTTCCCATATAGCCGCACAGGCCGCTCACCAAAAGTCTCATTCTTTACACATCCAATCCGTTTTCTCTCATAAGTCCAAGCAGTTTTTGCTCATTGGCCGACTCCATCGGCGTCAAGGGCAGACGCAGAATATTGTCACACCAGCCCATGGCCGCACACGCCGCCTTGACCGGAATGGGGTTGACCTCGCAGAAGAGGGCATCGACCAGCGGCAACAACTTCAGTTGCGCCTCGCAAGCCGCCTTGACACGGCCCTGTGCAAAGTCACGGCACATCTGCGCCGTCTGCGCCGGCAAAATGTTGGACAGTACCGAAATAACACCCTTACCGCCCAGCGACATGACCGGCACGATCTGATCGTCATTGCCCGAATAGATATCAATATCACAGGCAGCCGCCACCTGGGCGATCTGCGAGATATTACCGCTGGCCTCCTTGATGGCCACGATGTTCGGATGCTTAGCCAACTCGGCCACAGTAGCCGGCAGCATATTACAGCCGGTACGTCCCGGTACATTATACAGAATGCACGGCTTGGTCGATGCATCGGCAATGGCGGTAAAGGAGGCGATCAGTCCCTTTTGCGTCGCCTTATTATAATAAGGGGTCACCACCAGCATGGCATCGGCTCCCACCTCACAAGCATACTCGGTCAGTTCAATCGCATAGGCAATATCATTCGAGCCGGTGCCGGCAATAACGGGCACACGCCCCGCCACCTTTTCCACGCAAAAGCGAATGACCTCTTTATGCTCGGCATCGGTCAGGGTCGAGCCCTCGCCGGTCGTGCCGGCGGCAACGATGGCATCAATGCCCTGCTCGATCTGCCAATCGATCATAGCGCCGAAACGCTCATAATCGACACCCCCCTCATTCATCGGGGTGATAATGGCGGTGGCCGCTCCGGTAAATACTGTCTTTTTCATCTTGCTTCTCCTTTGTATACAGAAAGGCAGTCTCCACGGAGACTGCCTAAAAACAACAAAAGCGTTGATTCGATAGCACTCCGCATTGCTGCGACAGCAGGGCGGATATTCTCCGAACTGCCAGCCGAATGTCTTGCCAAAACATCCGCTTCGGCACCCTCACCTTTCCTCGGCGGCTTTGGCAGCCGTTTGTCCCCGAGTACTCTTTTCAGGTGCGCCTCTATCTGTTTTTTATTATTCTATCATGCGCATATGCGCTTGTCAATATTATTTCGTCATCTTTTCCTGCTTTACCTTATGGTCAATGACATGGCGAGAGGCCAACTCCCGATGGATATCCTCCAAAGAAATACCGTTCTGGATCATCAGCACCATCACATGATAAGCCAGATCGGCGATCTCATAGATCGTTTCCTTCTTGTCATTGTCCTTGGCGGCAATGATGACCTCGGTGCACTCCTCGCCCACCTTTTTGAGGATCTTATCCAGTCCCTTTTCAAACAAATAGGTGGTGTAAGAGCCTTCCTTCTTGTCGGTCTTGCGCCCTTCGATCAGTTTCATCAGCCCCTGCAACGAGAACTCATGCAGTTCCTCGCTCTCCCAGATCGGATTTTCAAAGCAGGATTCGGTACCCAGATGGCAGGCGGGACCGTCGGGTTCAACCATAACGGTCAGCGCATCGTAGTCGCAATCGGCGGTGATGGATACGATATGCTGGTAGTTACCGCTGGTCTCTCCCTTCAACCACAGTTCCTGTCGGGAACGGCTCCAAAAACAGGTCAAGCCCTTCTCCATCGAGATGCGCAGGCTCTCCTCATTCATATAGGCCAGGGTCAGCACCCGCTTGGTCACGCCATCGACCACAATAGCAGGGATCAGTCCCTTTTCATCAAATTTCAGCTTGCTGATATCGATCATTTTCTCAACCTTCTTGTTACAATGTTGTGTTGTGCCATGGCCTCTTTCAGGTCACCGATGGCCACCTCACCGAAATGGAAGATGGAGGCCGCCAGCCCGGCATCGACCTTAGGCAAGGTATGAAACAGGGTAATAAAATCTTCGATCTTACCGGCACCGCCCGAGGCAATGACCGGCACCGAAACGGCATCGCAAACGGCGGCCAGCATCTCCAGATCAAAGCCGCCCTTGACTCCGTCGGTATCAATGGAATTGACCACGATCTCACCCGCACCGTTGTCCACGCCACGCTTGATCCACTCGATGGCCTCCAGCCCGGTATTCTCCCGGCCGCCCTTGGCAAAGACACGGAAGACCCCGTCGACTCGTTTGACATCGACCGACAAGACTACGCACTGATCGCCGTATCGCTCGGCCGCCTGACGGATCAGGTCGGGGTTGCGGATAGCGCCCGAATTGACGCTGACCTTGTCGGCGCCGCACTTGAGCACTCGGTCAAAATCCTCGACGGTATGGATGCCGCCGCCCACCGTCAGCGGAATAAAAACGCTCGATGCCGTTTGGCACAGGATGTCGGTAAAGAGTTTACGCCCCTCGGCCGATGCGGTGATATCATAGAAAACCAGCTCATCGGCGCCGTTTTGGCTATAAAATTTTGCCAGTTCCACGGGCGAGGATACATCGCTCAACCCCTGGAAATTGACCCCCTTGACCACACGGCCGTTGCGCACGTCAAGACAGGGTATGATTCTCTTGGTGATCATGGATCGCTTTCTCCAAATCAATAGCTCCGGTATAATAGGCCTTGCCGATGATGGCGCCGTAGATATCCAAAGCCGCCAGTTTTTCCACATCCTCCATCGAGGACACACCGCCCGAGGCAACGATCTGCATCGAAAACCGCTCGGACAGTTCTTTGTATAAGGCGTGATTGGCACCACGCATGGCACCGTCACGCGAAATATCGGTACAGATCAAGGTGGTCACGCCCCGCTTTTGCAGATCGGCGCAAAAGACAAAGGCATCCAGCCCCGACGACTCGGTCCAGCCCTTGACAGCCACACAGCCGTCCTTGATATCAACGCCGACGGCAATTCGATTGCCGTACTTCTTCAGCGCCTCATCCAAAAAGGCCGGATCTTGCACGGCGGCCGTACCAAGAATAACGCGGTCAATGCCGTTTGTCAAGTACCGATCGACCACTTCCATGCTGCGAATGCCGCCGCCCACCTCACAAAACAGGCCGGTGGCTTGCTTGATGGCGCAGACAGTGGTCAGGTTAGGGGTTGTGCCGCTTTTGGCACCCTCCAGATCGACCAGGTGGATATGAGTCGCTCCTTTGCTGGCAAAATCACCTGCTACCGCCACCGGATCATCGTGATAGACCGTCATTTGGGCATAGTCGCCCTGAAACAGGCGCACCGCTTTTCCCTCAAACAGATCAATAGCCGGAAACAGATTCATGCCCAATCCTCCCTCTCGCAAAAGGCACGCAGGATACTCAGCCCCACATCGCCGCTCTTTTCGGGATGGAACTGGCAGCCCAGCACATTGCCCTTGGCCACCGCCGCCGTTAAGGGTGCGCCGTACTCGGCCGTGGCAATGACCGCATCCTTGCAGTCAGCATAGTAGGAATGGACGAAATAGACGGCATCCCCCTCTTCGACCTTCTCAAACAGTGGATGCTTGTTTTCTCCGAAGTGTAGCCCGTTCCAGCCGATATGCGGGATCTTATAGCCGGGCGGCACCACATCGGCAATGGGACGAATAGCACCGGGGATCAGGCCCAAGCCTTGATGAAAGCCATACTCATAACTCTTTTCAAACAGCATCTGCATACCCAGGCAAATGCCCATGACCGGCTTGCCCTTTTGGGCCTGTTCGATCACCAGATTGCCCAAGCCGCTGTCCCGCAGCTTGCGGGCGGCATCGCCAAAGGCTCCCACCCCGGGTAGGATCAAACGGTCGGCCTTGCGGATCACATACGGATCGTCGGTCGCCACCGCATCGGCACCAATGGCCGCAAAGGAACTGTGCAGGGAAAAGAGATTGCCCACGCCGTAATCAACAATGGCGATCATGCCAGAACTCCTTTCGTGGACGGCACCTCGTCGGCAAATTTCTCATCTACCGAAACGGCGGTACGCAGGCTGCGAGCCACCGACTTAAAAGCACCCTCAATGATGTGGTGAGAATTCTCGCCGGCCAGTTTGCGGATGTGCAGGGTGCAGGCACAGTTGCGGGTAAAGCCCAGCCAGAATTCCTGCACAAGCTCGGTATCGAATGTCCCCACCTTCTCGGTCGGGATAGCCATATCCATATACAGCCCACAGCGTCCCGACAGATCAACGGCACTCAAGATCAGTGCCTCATCCATCGGCAACATGCAGTCGCCGTAGCGGCGAATGCCCTTTTTATCGGCCAGCGCCTCGGCAAAGGCCTTACCCAGCGCAATGCCGATATCCTCCACCGTGTGATGATCGTCAACCCGGGTATCCCCTTGACAGGACACGGTCAGATCAAAACGGCCGTGCGAGGCAAAGAGAGTGAGCATATGATCAAGAAAACCGCAGCCGGTTTCGATGGTCGAAGTACCGCTGCCGTCTATGTTGAGCGAAAGGACGATATCGGTCTCGTTGGTCTTTCTGGTCAGTAAGGATGTTCTCATCGGTTCTCCTCCATGATTTGTGTAATGGTGTCGAGCAAAATCTGCATTTGCTCGTCACTGCCTACCGTAATACGGTTATACTCCTTCAGCCGGGGGGTATCAAAATGACGGATCAACACGCCCCGCTCCTTGAGGCTCAGATATAATTGCTTGCCGTCGATAGCCGGATGCTTGGCAAAGAGGAAATTGGCACGGGAGTCCAGCACCTCAAACCCCAGCGTTTTCAAGGCTTTTGCCGTGTTTTCTCTGGTCTGCATGACGGTGCGGCAATTGGCACGGGTGTACGCTTCATCCTCCAGCACACCAAGGCCGGCGGCCATGGTCATGCGGTTGATGTTATAGGGGTTGGTGGAATATTTGACGGTGTTCAGATCCTGAATGAGCGCCTGATTGCCAACACCAAATCCCAATCTGGCACCCGCCATCGAACGGGATTTGGAGAAGGTCTGGGTCACCAGCAGATTATCGTATTGGTCAATCAACGTGCAGGCACTTTCGGCGCCGAAATCAACATAGGCCTCGTCCACCACAACGATACGGTCGGGGTTGCTTTGCAGCAACCTTTCAATATCGGAAAGAGGCAGGCAAAGACCGGTCGGGGCGTTGGGATTTGCCAAAAAAATGGTGCCTTTTGCCTCAAAAAAGGACTCTAAATCGACCGAAAAATCGTTTTTTAGGGCTATTTTTTGATAAGAAACGCCGTTTAACTGGGCAAAAACCTCATAAAATCCGTAGGTTATGTCACAAAATACGGCCGGATTTTGCTCATCACAAAAGGCCATAAAGGCAAAATTCAGGATCTCGTCCGAGCCGTTGGTGAGCAGCACCTGCTCCGACTTAACGCCGCACAGGTCGGCCACCTTTTGGGTGAGTGCGGTACACTCAGGGTCGGGATACAGATGCAGATCTTTAGCCGCAGCCGCCGCATAAGCCTGTGCTTTCGGCGAGGGCGGGAAGGGCGACTCGTTGGTGTTGAGTTTGACATACTGCATATCTTTGGGCTGTTCCCCCGGTGTATAGGGGGTCAGCGCCGCATATTTTTGAGAAAAAAATCGACTCATTTCTTATCCTCTTGGCGCACGGTAGCGCTCTTGGCGTGGGCGGTCAGTCCCTCTTGTGTGGCAAAATAGGCCACATCCTCGGCCACACGCTCCAGGGCTGCGGCGGTGTAATAGGTGTACTGGGTCTTTTTGATAAAATCGTCGACCGACAGCGGGCTGGAAAACTTGGCCGTGCCCGAGGTAGGCAGGGTGTGGTTGGGGCCGGCAAAATAATCGCCCAAGGCTTCGGGGCAGTTGCGCCCCATAAAGATGGAGCCGGCATGGCGGATGCTGTCCAGATAATCAAAGGGGTTATCAACGCACAGTTCCAGATGCTCGGGTGCGATCTCATTGGCGATCTCGATGGCGGCCGACAGATCCTCGGCCACGATGATCTTGCCGTTGTTATCAATGGATGCACGGGCAATCTCGGCACGTGACAGTTGCGGGATCTGCACTTCAAGCTCCTCCTGTACCGCCTTGGCCAGATCCATCGAATCGGTGACCAGCACAGCGCTGGCCAGCTTATCATGCTCGGCCTGGGAGAGCAGATCGGCCGCCACATGGCGGGGGTTGCTCTTGCCGTCGGCCACCACCAAAATTTCACTGGGGCCGGCGATCATATCAATGGAAACGACACCGAAGACCTGCTTTTTAGCTTCGGCCACAAAGGCATTGCCCGGGCCGACGATCTTATCGACCTTGGGCACACTCTCGGTACCGTAAGCCAGGGCGGCCACCGCCTGAGCGCCGCCGACCTTGAAGATCTGATCAATACCGGCGATCTTGGCCGCCGCCAAAATGACGGGATTGACCTTACCGTCAGCCGACGGGGGTGTGACCATGACCACCTGCTTGACCCCGGCGATCTTGGCAGGGATGGCATCCATCAGCACGGTGGAAGGATAGGCGGCTGTACCGCCCGGCACATACAGACCGGCACGATCGACCGGAATGATCTTCTGGCCGATGACGATACCATCCTCATCGTTGATGATAAAGGAATTTCTGACCTGTTTTTCGTGGAATTTGCGGATGTTGGCCGCCGCCCGCTCAAGAATATCCAAAAATCGGGGCGAAACCTGCGCCACCGCCTCTTCCATCTCGGCGGCAGACACCTGCAAGTCGGTTAACTTGGCCTTATCAAATTTTTCGCAATATTCGTACAGGGCCGCATCTCCGCGCACCCGCACATTGGCTATGATATCGGCTACGATATCCTCGACATTGACCGCCAGCTCGACACGAGCGAAGATCTCATCGTTGGATACCTGACCGTATTCTAAAATCTCAATCATTGGTTTACTCCTTGTGCAACCGCCTTCACGATCCGCTCGATCGGCTCGTTGATAAATTGGAAGGATGCTTTGTTGGCGATCAGTCTGGCGCTGATGGGCACCACCGTTTCCACCACCTCAAGATCGTTCTCCTTTAAGGTCGTGCCCGTTTCGACGATATCGACGATGACATCGGACAAGCCCAAAATGGGCGCAATCTCGATCGAGCCGTTGAGGTGGATGATGTCGATCTCCCGCCCCTTGGCGGCGTAATGCTTTTGGGCGATGTTGGTGAATTTGGTGGCCACACGCAGGGTATGGCGGGAATCATCGACAAAGTCCTTTTTGGCGGCCACCGCCATGCGGCATTTGCCGATATCCAGATCCAGCAGTTCATAGACATCCGGCTCATACTCGAGCAGGATATCCTTACCGGCCACACCGATATCAGCAGCACCCCGCTCGACATAAACAGCGACATCGGAGGGCTTGACCCAGAAATAGCGCACCTGACACGCTTGGTTTTCAAAAATCAGTTTGCGATTGTTTTCCTTGATGGAGGGACATTCAAAGCCGGCCGCCTCGAACATGGCATAGACCTTTTCGCCCAAACGCCCCTTAGGCAGGGCAATATTCAGCATACGGCTCATTCCCCCACCTCCTCAATAACAAAACGCTCCAGCGCATCCAGATAGACAGCAAAGCCGATGGCGCCGCTGTTCTTACCCATACGACGCAGCAGTCGGTCATACCGACCGCCCGACAGCACGCTTTCAGGCACGCCGTCGATAAAGCCCTTAAAGGTGATGCCGTTATAATACTTGGTATTGCTGACCGTTGACAGGTCGATACGCAGATTCTCGGCCGAACCCAGAGCAGTAAGAACCTGCTCCAGCTCCTCTACCGCCGCCATGCCGGCCTGCGGCAGGGGCAGTTGACGAAGCTTGGCCATGACCGCATCGGGCGCACCGTAGCAGCCGATCAACGCCGCAAGCAGTTCTGCCGTCGATGCATCGACGCCGTTTTGCCGACACAGCAGCGCCAGTTCATGCCGATTCTTTTCGTCCACGCATTTGAGCAACGCCGCCTTAACGGATTCATCCATCCCCTCGACCACGGCACTGACGATGCCCGGATGGGACAGATCAAGCACACTCTTGACCGATATGGCCTGCAGGCTTTGCAGCGCCAAGGAAACGACCTGGCTGACGCAGGCATGATCAATATCACCGATGCACTCCAGGCCTACCTGCATGATCTCACGGTAGTTGCGCCCGGCGCCGGCCACACGATAGACATTTTCATTATAATACAGCTTCTGCACCTCGCCCGGAGCATCCTTGCTGTTCTTGATGATGGACAGGGTGACATCGGGCTTAAGAGCCATCAGTTTACCGTTGATATCGGTAAAGGTGATGACCTGATCGGAAATAAGAAAATCCTTGTTGCGCACATACAGATCATATGGCTCAAACTTGCTCATTTTATAAAGCGAGTAGCCGCAACGATCATAGAGGGCACGCAGCGTAAAGATGATCTTCTCTTCATTGGTTAAAATCGAATCGTTGATATTCATTTCTTCTCCTGAGAGCGATAGAGTTTATCCAGGGCATCACGGTAACCGCCGCTGCCGTAATTTAAGCATTTGCTGACCCGACTGATGGTGGCGGTACTGACTCCCACCTGCTGGCTGATGGTCTGATAATTCATGCCGCCGTCGAGCATCACCGCCGTATCCAGACGCTGTGCCATATCCTGCACCTCATGCACGGTACAGATATCTTCAAAAAAACGGTAGCACTCGTCGACCGATTCCAGTTGCAGGATGACCTCAAACAGGCGGTCGATCGATTCGGAATGTAAATTGGCCATAACAAACCCCTTATACGTATTTGCTTTGCATTTTAGCACTTTATTGCGATAAAGTCAATAGAAAAAAGGAGAAAATTATTTTCTCCTTTCGATTTCGGTGACATGCACGATATGTTCCTTTACGAAAAAGCGGATATCGTACCCGGCAAAGGCCATGCTGTAGCGGCGCTCATCCTCCTGATAGGAGGGGCGAGGGTCTTGCGCCAGGCAATCGATAGCCGCCTGCCGCTTGTCGGCGGGCAGGATGGCCAACAGATCCTCCGGAAACTCGACCGACAGCCGATAGTCTTCAAACTCGTCGGCATAGCCGCCGACGGCATCGGGGATCGAATCGGCAAAGGGCAGATAGGGCTTGATGTCATAGATGGGGGTACCGTCGAGCAGGTCAACACCCGACACGATCAGTTCTCCCCTCTCGACCTTCTCCAATTTGACCACCGAAAGACCGATGGGATTGGGACGGAAGGGTGAACGGCTGGCAAAGACGCCGATGCGGGTATTGCCGCCCAGGCGAGGCGGACGGACGGTGGGCGACCAATCCTCCCGATGGGCTTTGGAAAAATCAAAGATCAGCCACAGATGGGAAAAGCCGTCAATCCCACGCAGGGCGTCGGGGTTACGAAATTCTTCCTCAAACACGATCCGCCCCAACAAAGACGGCACCCGCCCGCTTTGGCGGGGGATGCCGAATTTATCCTTGAAATCGGTTTGAATATGCGCAATGGTCCTCATTCTACGATGGTACGGATCCAGCCTTCGGGGCCTTCGAGCTCGCCCATCTGGATGCCACGCAGGGTATCATACAGCTTCTTGGTATAGGGACCCATCTCCTGCATACCGAAGACATATTCGGTGTCGCCCTGGACGATCTTGCCGACCGGGGAGATGACGGCGGCGGTGCCGCACAGGCCGCACTCGGCAAAGTCGGCCAGTTCTTCGACAGCGACCGGACGCTCTTCGACCTTGAGGCCCAGCACATCGCCGGCGACAGTCAAAAGCGAGCGGCGGGTGATGGAAGGCAGGATGGTATCCGATTTCGGGGTCACAACCGTGCCGTCCTTCTTGATTAAAATAATGTTGGCGCCGCCCGTTTCCTCGATGTGGGTGCGGGTAGCCGAATCGAGATAGACATTCTCGTCATATCCCTTATTATGGGCATCGACGATGGCGTGCAGACTCATGGCATAGTTAAGTCCCGCCTTGATGTGGCCGGTACCACGGGGGGCGGCACGGTCGAAATCGGAGATGCGAAGAGTCAGAGGCTTAACGCCGCCCTTAAAGTAAGGGCCGACGGGAGAAACGAAGACACGGAACTGGAATTCGTTGGCAGGCTTGACGCCCAGGATAGCATCGCTGCCGAACATAAAGGGACGGACATAGAGCGAGGCGCCGGTGCCGTAGGGCGGAACATAGTCGGCATTGGCCTTGACCACCGTGTCAATGGCTTCCAGGAAGCGATCTTCGGGGAAGACGGGCATTTCCATGCGGCGGCAGGAATCGGCCATGCGGGCGGCATTGAGGTCGGGACGGAAGGTGACGATGCGGCCGTCCTTAGTAGTATACGCCTTAAGACCTTCAAAAACCGTCTGGGCATATTGCAGCACGCAGGCACATTCGGTCATGGTGATGTTGGCCTGGTCGGACAGACCGCCTTCATCCCATGCGCCGTTTTTATAATTGGCAACATAGCGCTGTTCGGTTTGGGTATAGCCGAAGCCGAGGTTGCCCCAGTCGATATTTTTACTCATGATATTACCTCCTTGGGGAATAGAAAAATTATAGCACCGCCCAATGGGACTGTCAATGCAAAATCACAGGATAAACGAGGTGTTGCCACGCAGAGCATTGAGCATGACGGTGGCGCTTCCGACGTTGGTAGCCAAGGGGATGCGCTGGACATCGCACAGGCGCAGCAGGGCCGATACGTCGGGCTCATGGGGCTGGGCGGTGAGGGGGTCACGCAGGAAGATGATAAAATCGATATTGCCGTCGGCCAGCATAGCGCCGATCTGCTGGTCGCCGCCGAGCGGGCCGCTCTTCATGCGTTTGATGGCAAGGCCGGTCTCGCCCATAATGAGGGTGCCGGTGGTGCCGGTGGCGTAGAGTTCGTGCTTGGCCAGGACATCCTGATATGTTTTTGATAATTCGATCATTTCATTTTTCTTTTTATCGTGAGCAATCAGAGCGATTTTCATAGAAATTCCCTTTCATATTTCGATATAAATAAAATAACATAGAATAAAACGGCTGTCAATTTATAAAACTGGACAAATGCACCAATATGTGATATACTGTCGAAAAATGACGGACTCATCCGTCAATAAAAAAGGAGAATTGCTATGAAGAAGATCTTATGTACGATCCTGGCGCTGGCCCTGCTTCTTTCTCTGGCCGCTTGCGGCTCGGGCGAGATCACGGCGGCTACCGAAGAGCAGTTGGCCAAGTTTAATTTCACGGCCGCTCAGGTGGATAAGACGCAGAATCTTACTCTGACCTGGGACAACGGCACAGACCTGAAGGCGGTCGATGTGGCCGTGAAGTACGGCGATGTCTCGCTGGGCGGGATCACCGCAGAGGGCGCAGCCGGACAGACCGAGCTGATGGCCCGTTACGGCAAGTACACGCTGGATATTGTTGCCACCCAAAAGAACAACAAGAAATTCCGTGTAGAGACCGAAGTTGCTTTGGCAGCTGATAAATACATCATCGCCCCCATCTCCGGCTCGATGCCGCAGTTGTATTTTACCCTGAATCTTGATGAAATTACCAACAACGGACAGACGCCTGCCTTTGTGTGGCTGGCCCGTCCCGACAGCTGGAACTGGGAGAATCTGCCCAAAAACGTATTTATGATGCCGACCGCCTCCCGTGAAGAGGTGCTGACTCATAATAACTATGATCGTATGATGGAAGCGACCAAGGCTTACATTGCCGATCTGTATGCCGTCAATCCGGATGCTACCTTTGAATTGTATATCAATGATTTCAATGCCTATGCCTATGTGGATCTGCTCATCGGCAACGGCGTGCCTGAGGAGAATTTCTATGTAACGCTGCTGTCGGACGGCGGCGCGTCCTACACGGCATTTAACAAGGCTTTCAATCCTGACGATGCCGCTTTTGATGCCGATGCCAAGTATGCCGATATGGCATCGAAGCTGGGCAAGGTTTACGACGAGGTGAAAGAGGCCGGTGGCTACACCTACACCGGTGATTACACCGTTTCGACCGATGAATTTACCCAGTACTGCTATGTAGCGGCTAAAGAGAAGACCAATGTAGAATGGTGGGTGCTGCGCCCGCGTGCCGGCGTGCTCTGCTCGCCCGACCAGGAGTTTATCGACCGTGTTCTCAATGAAGAGGTCAGCAAGTCCCCCTATGAGGCCGAGAACAGCATCATTGAGGAGCGCAACTTTGCTGCGCCGCTGACGGCCATGAACGATGAGCAGAAAGCCGATCTTAAGGCGCTGTACAACTTCAACGGCGAGTTGTTTGAGAAGGCGGATCAGGATGGCAAGAAGGCCATGATGATCCTGGGCAGCTGGGCTACCGCTGAAAATGAGCCTGATTTTGCGGCCTATGTCAATCTTGTCAAGCTGGTTTACGGCGACGAGTTCGTTTACTACTACAAGGGACATCCCAACACCCCGACCAGTACCGTGCCCGAGAAGCAGGAGCAGCTGAAGGAGCTTGACCTGATCGATGTTGAGTCCTCCATCAATGCCGAGTTGATCCTCTTCTTCTACCCTGACATTTATATGTGCGGCTACAACTCTTCGACCTTTATGTCGGTTGAGAGTGAGGAAATGGCCTGTGCCATCTTCAACATGACCAAGGAGCAGGCGGCCGAGAATGAAGGCACCGAGAACTACCGTGAACTGATCGGGCTGTATCTGTCGGCCATCGAGGATACCTCGCTTTATGCCGAGTGCACCGAGGCCGAGCATGAGTATTTCCTCATCGAGTACAACAACACCGAATCGGAATTTGCCTATTCGATCTACGACGCCACCGCCAATACCATTATTGACGGACCTAAGGCGTAAATCCAAGAAGGAAAAAGGAGCAAGCGAAATGCTTGCTCTTTTTTTATTTACCAGGTGCGGACGCCGTCGATGTGGATGAAGCGGACCTGGTCGTAGTTGTAACTGGACAGCGGGCGGTCGAGTGCGTCGTAGGTGTGGGCTGCCACTAAAATTTGCGGACGTACTGACAGGATGACGGGTGTGTGGTAAAAGCTGCCGTCGCTGCGGCCGAGCTGGACGATGTCGCCCGGCATGATTTCCTGCTGTGACACACGGTGGCCGTAAGGGCCGACCGAGCGGTTGTTGACCAAAAAGTTATAGAGATATTCCACGCCCGTCCAGGCGGCGGCACGGTCGTTGACCGAAATGTAGTACCAGCCGGTCTCGGGGGTATAGTTCATGACGCCGGCGCCGGCATAGATGCACTGGGATGCAAAATTGGTGCAGTCACCGCCGATGTTTTCAAAATCATAATAGGCCGAGTTGCGGCTTAGTGCCCAGCGGCGGGCATAGGCGACCATCGCAGTGCGGTTATAGGGAATTTCTCGCATGATATCACCTCCCCTATCAGGATATGATAAGAGAAAAAATGAGTTCGGTGCAACACCGAACTCATTGTTAAAAGGATTCTTTGTAGGGACCGGAGAGTTTTTGCAGGATATACCGATAAATATCGGCGGCGTTATCCTTAAAATTCTCGCCGGTTGAGAAGGCAAATTCCTGCGAGGGCAACGCAATCTCCAGTTTGAAGAGCAGGTCGTCGCCGTCGGTTAAGGAACATTCGGCGATATACTGGCCATCCCGTTCAAAGGTGCGGACATGGGTACCGCTGCGACGGTCGATCATGCTGAGCAGTTCCATAGCGCCTTTAAGGGCACGGTCTCTGGCCCAGATGGGCAGGCGAGGCGCCAATTCCTTGACCGCCTCGTAGCCGAGTCTGGTCAAGACGGTGACTCCCTCCTCTACATCGACGGCAATATGGCCGGTGCTGATCAGCTCATCGATCGCCTCTTTCAGCGTGAAATATTCAACGATCTCCGAATTGAGGAACAGATCGACCATGGCACGGGTGGGGATGGCGCGATTGAGCTTGCTTAAGGTATATAGAATAAGGATCTTGACATCCTCTTTTTCATGAAGTCTTCCGCCTTCGAGCATACGATCACCTCCGTGATGAACTTTATTATACCATAGCAGCCGTAACAAATACAAGGCTTTCCCAATAAAATGTATCGAGATCAATTTTCTTGGGAGTGAAAACCAATGGGTATTTTGGGTGAAAGTTTTTTGGGAGTCAACTGCGAAAGCGGTTTTTACTCCCTTTACCAGGAGTTTGTTGACCGTCGGGCGCATGTCTTTGTCATCAAGGGCGGCCCGGGCACCGGCAAAAGCACACTGATGCGACAACTGGCGGCGCAGGCCTGCGACAAGGGGCTTGATGTTGAACTGCTGCACTGCTCGTCCGATCCCGATTCCTTGGATGCGGTATACCTGGTACAGACCAACACCTGCATTTTGGACGGAACACCGCCCCATGTGATCGAGCCGCCCTATCCGGGGGCTGTGGGGCAGCTGATCGACCTATATCCCTTTTGGGATAACAACATACTGGAAGAGAACACGGCGCAGATCAAGCAGATCAACCGCCGAATCAGCACGCTTTATTCCCGCATCTATCTCTACTTAGGGGCAGCCGGCCGTCTGCAACGGGATCTGACCGGCATCGGCTCCACCCTGCTCAACCGTGCCAAACTGCGTGGCTATACCGAGCGGCTGTGTGCCCGCTACATTCGGCAGCGCATCGGCAATCCGACCGAGGAAAAGCGATTTTTCACCGCCTTTACTCCCCAAGGGGTGACCTTTTATCCGCCGCAGGGCAAAAACATCGAAAAACAACTCGTCCTTGAAGACGAATACGGGTTGATGTCACGGATGTTGGAGGCGGTGCGGCTGCGGGCGATCAAGGCCAATCACCATGTCATCAGCGGCTACTCACCCCTCATCCCCGACCAGCTGACTCACCTGATCCTGCCCGATGCCGGGCTGATGCTCTGCCTGTCCAATTCCATTCATAAAATGGAGGCACAGCCCTACTGTCGCATCCATATCTCCCGTTTTCTTGACACGGTGGCCGAGGCGCAACACAAGGAAAAACTCGGATTCCTACGGCGCAGCCGAGATGAGATCCTCAAAGAGGCCTGTGAGCTGCTGGCCAGCTGCCATGAGGAGCATGACCGCCTGGAGGATTTTTACAAGGCGGCCGTTGACTATCCGGCGCTGACTGCCTACACCAAAACCTTGGCCCAGCGCATCCTGCGCTGACTACTTGCCGTCGGGAACAAAGGTAAAGGCCGGAATGGCATCGCCCTTTTTGATGCCATCCGGCATCTTCGTTTCGGCCAGCAAGGAGGCAGGATGGATGGCGCCGTTGCCATACCGATCGCAGATGCGATCGCAGGTATCTTCCACCGCATAGCGCCGCAAGGCCGTTTCGGCCGGGGCAAACAAATCATATTGGGTGGGGGCGGCCTCGGGCATCAGGTCGATGGCACGAATGGTCAGCGCCCGTACCGGACGATGCCAGGGATAGCGCATGCAAAGCATGGAAAAGGCCGTCCTCGCCAACACCAGCGAATCCTGGGCCGGCACCGTCAAACGACATTGCACCGAGGTGGTGACCAGCGAATTATCCTTGATCTCAATGGCTACCCCGCCGGCCGCCAGATTCTCCCGACGCAGGACTCGGCCGATCGGTTGCGCCAACGCCAACAGCACCAGCCGGCACTCTTGGCTGTTTTCCAGATCGGCCACGCAGGTGATGCCCCGACCGACGCTTTTGATGGGCGGGATATAATCCTTATGCATCACCGCTTCCCGATCCAACCCGTTGGCATATCGCCACAGGGTCGAGCCGCCGACACCGAACATGGCCTGCAGCGTCTTTTCGGGCGTACCGGCCAGATCACCGATCGTTTCAATGCCGACCAATCGTAGTCTCCGGCCGGTCGAGCGCCCCACGCCCAGCATCTCGGTGACCGGCAGCGGCCATATGACCTGTTTCATGCTCTCGCGCGGCAGACAGGTGACAGCGTCGGGCTTTTTCATATCGCTGCCGAGTTTGGCAAACACCTTATTAAAGGAAACACCGACCGAAATGGTCAACCCCAATTCCTGCTTGACCTGCTCCCGAATCCGATGAGCGATAGCCTCCCCCGATCCGAACAAGCGCACCGAGCCGGTCACATCCAACCAGCATTCGTCCATACCGAAAGGCTCGACCTGGTCGGTATACCGCTCATAGATGTTACGAACCAGTCGGGAATAACGGATATATTCGGGGAAATCGGTCATCAATACCACAAGTTCGGGGCATTTTTGACGAGCCTTGACCGTTGGCTCACCCGTTATGATCCCATACGCTTTGGCCAGCATATTCTTAGCCAGCACGATCCCGTGCCGATCCTCCTGTGCCCCGCATACCGCCACCGGCTTATCCTTATATTCGGGATGTTTGATACAGGCAACCGAAGCATAAAAATTATTGAGATCACAGTGCAATATGACCCGCTCCATAAAAATTCCCCCTTGACAAATACGACCGTTTGGTTTATTCTACAAGTGACCGATTGGTCATGAGTCCTTATGGTCATATTATAGGCGACCGATTGGTCGTTGTCAAGAGAAATGTTGCAGGAGGAATTCAAAAAAATGAGATGCGGAGAAAAGATCAGGCAATTACGGGAAGGCGCACACATGAGCCAGACCGAACTGGCCAACATGCTGGGGGTCTCGTTGCGCACCGTACAGCGTTATGAGCAGTGCGAGCGCATTCCGGCCGCCGATGTTTTGGTGCATATCGGTAGTATTTTTGATGTAACCAGCGAATCCATGCTCAGCGATGAGGATCTGTTTATCAACGCAGCCGCCAAGCTAGGTGCCCGATCAGCGCTCCAGGCGAGGGAGTTGGTCAATGCCGTTGGCGGGTTGTTTGCCGGCGGCGAACTGAGCGAAGAGGATAAAGATGCGGTGATGCAGGCAATCATGGAAGCCTATTGGGATGCCAAGGCACGCAACACGCAAAAGAAGGGATAACGATGGCGCAACAGTATATTCACGGCATAGCACAGGAGTTGGTCGAACGATTCGGCACTCGCGACCCCTTTGCCATTGCCGAAGGCTTAGGCGCACATGTGAAGTTGGTGGACAACTTTGTCAATCTCAAGGGCATGTACCGTGTCATTTTAGGTGAGCGATACATCTTTTTAAGCAGCCATTTAGACGAGCAGACCCAGCGCATCGTCTGCGCACATGAGTTGGGACACGATCAGCTGCATCGGACATTGGCTACCGATAACATCATACGGGAGTTTATGTTGTATGATATGAAGTCCCGTCCCGAATATGAAGCCAATCTCTTTGCCGCCGCCTTGCTGCTGGACGATCGAAGTGTCAGCGAGTGTGCTGCTGACGGCTGTGATGTTGTCCAAACGGCCATGCGGCTGGAAACCGACATCAATCTGGTGCTGATCAAAATGGCGCAGATGAATGAACGTGGCTATCATTTTAATCCACCGGAGCGCTCGGACACAGCCTTTTTGAAGCATTGAACGAGAATATTTACATGTAAAAAAGCGGACACCGCTATGCGGTATCCGCTTTTTTGGCGCGCTGTAAGGGATTCGAACCCCTGACCTACTGGTCCGTAGCCAGTCACTCTATCCAGCTGAGCTAACAGCGCAATTTTTCGTGCTCAAACATAATAGCACAGAAAAACTATAAAATCAATAGGTTTTTGAAAAAAATTTATTTTTTAACGACTTTATGTTAGCACTTGACAAATGTGCTGACTTTCTATACAATAGTAAAAAAGCGTTTGAACGCAAACCAGTACCCTTTTCTTCGCGTGAGAGAGAGCTGTCGGACGGTGCAAGACAGTGGCGTGGAGTTTGGCGAATTCCTTGCGTAAGCTGTGGGCTGAAGGCAATGGCTGTGTAGGCTTTACCGGGTGCGACCGTTATATGGCAGGGGTGTTTTCATGCACCCGATGAGGCTCATGATTGAGTAAAGCAGAGTGGTACCACGGTGAATAACTGTCCCTGTATCTTCGGATCCAGGGCTTTTATATTTTTGACAAAAAAGTGAGGAAACCGTTATGAAAAAAGCATTATCCCTGATCCTGGCACTGGCCCTGTGCATCGGCCTGTGCGTCGGCTGCGGCAGCAACTCGGATGCTCCCGCCATTCAGATCAATCCCGACAAAGAAAACTATGTTGTCGGCATCTGCCAGCTAGTCAGCCATGAATCCCTTGATCAGGCTACGCTCGGCTTTAAGGATGCCTTGACCGAGGCGTTGGCCGCCGAAGGCCGCACCGTTGAGTTCAAAGAACAGAACGGTCAAGGCGATTCCAACACCTGCACCACCATCGTCAACTCCTTTGTGGCCGATAAGGTCGACCTGATCATGGGCAATGCCACTGCTGCTCTCCAGGCCGCCTACAACGCCACCGAGACCATCCCTGTGCTGGGCACCTCCATCACCGAGTACGGCGTAGCGCTCGAGATCAAAAACTTTAACGGACTTGTCGGCAGTAATGTGTCCGGCACCTCCGATCTGGCTCCGCTGAATGAGCAGGCGCAGATGATGATCGACGTGCTGAAGTTGGAAGCCGGCGCTACCGTCGGTATCCTCTACTGCTCGGCCGAGGCCAACTCCAAGTATCAGTATGATGCCGTCAAGGCCTACCTCGAGGACAGACGCATGACCGTCAATGAATACAAATTCTCCGAATCCACCGAGCTGCAGAGCATCACGACCAAGGCCGCCGGCGAGTGCGATGCCATTTATATCCCTACCGACAACACCGTCGCTTCCAACGACGAGATCGTACGTAACGTCTGCGGCCCGGCCAATGTTCCTGTCTTCACCGGCTATGAGAGCGACATCTGCTTTGCCACGCTGGCCATCAGTTACTACAACATCGGCGCTGAAACCGGCAAGATGGCAGCCGAGATCCTGCTGGGCAAGTCGGACATCACCAAGATGGAGATCCGCTACGATGCCGCTCCCGTCAAGAAATACAACGCTGACATCTGTGCCGAGTTGGGCATCGATACCACTGCGCTGGATGCTGACGGCTTTGTCGCCCGCTAATCCGGAGGAACTACATGGGATTTCTTAACGCCTTACCCGGCGCCGTCGCCCAGGGCCTCATCTGGGGCATCATGGCCATCGGCCTATACATATCCTATAAAATTCTGGATATCGCCGATCTGACCGTCGACGGCTCGATCTGCACCGGTGCTTGCGTCTGCGCCATCTTGCTCACCAACGGTGTCAGCCCTTGGCTGTGCTTGATCGCCGCCTTTTTGGCCGGTGCGCTGGCCGGTGCATTCACCGGCATCTGCCACACCGTGATGGGCATCCCGGCCATTCTGTCGGGTATTTTGACCCAGCTGATCTTATGGTCGCTCAACCTCAAGGTTTTGGGGCAGTCCAACCTGTCCATCTCCTCTCGCAGTCACAAGGTTTTGCTGACTTCGCTCAACAACCCAACCGCCATCCTCATCGGCGCACTCTTTTGCGCCGGCATCATCCTGCTGCTCTTCCTCTTTTTCTATACCGAGATCGGGCTTTCGGTCAAGTCGACCGGCGACAATGCCGACATGAGCGAGGCGCAGGGCATCAACGTAAAGTTTAATAAGGTGCTGGGCTTGGCCATCTCCAACGGCATTGTGGCGCTGGCCGGTGCATTGCTTGCCCAGTATCAGGGCTTTGCCGACATCAACATGGGCCGTGGTGCCATCGTCATTGGCCTGGCCGCCATCATCATAGGCCTGTCCATCTCAATGAAGATCAAGCCCAACTTTGTCGTCAGCCTCATCGGCGTGGTGGGCGGCAGCATTGCCTATTACCTGGTCTACTCCTTTGTCATTTGGCTGGGGCTGGACACCGACCTGCTCAAGATGCTCTCGGCCGTTGTGGTCACCATCTTCCTGGCTCTTCCCTATCTGAAAAAGGAATATTTCACCAAGGCCAAGCCGCCTGAGGATCTGAACAACGGAGGGAACGGCCATGCTTAAGATCACCCATCTTTACAAGACCTTTAACCCCAATACCGTCAACGAAAAGCGGGCGTTGGCCAACCTCAATCTCCACCTTAAGGAGGGCGACTTTGTCACCGTCATCGGCGGCAACGGTGCCGGCAAGAGCACCATGCTCAACGCCATTTCGGGCGTGTGGAAGCCGGATTACGGCACCATTGAGATCGACGGGGTGGATGTGACCGGCATGCCGGCTTATAAGCGGGCCGCTCTGCTGTGCCGTGTCTTCCAGGATCCCATGAAGGGCACGGCGCCTGACATGGAGATCGCCGAAAATCTGGCCATTGCCGCCCGCCGTGGTACCCGCCGTCGGCTGGTTTGGGGCTGCACCCGTAAAAACCGCGAAGAGTACAAGACGCTACTGGCCCAGTTGGATCTGGGGCTGGAGGAGCGCCTGTCCACCAAGGTCGGGCTGCTTTCGGGCGGTCAACGCCAAGCGGTGACGCTGCTGATGGCCACGCTGAAAAATCCCAAGCTGCTGTTGCTGGACGAACACACGGCGGCGCTGGATCCCAAGACGGCGGCCAAGGTCCTGGAGATCACCGACAAACTGGTTACCGAAAATCGGCTGACCACCCTGATGATCACCCACAACATGCACGACGCCATCGCCTACGGCAACCGACTGATCATGATGCATGAGGGGCAGATCGTGGTGGATATCGAGGGCGAGGCCAAAAAGGCGCTCACCATCGACCAGTTGCTGGCCCTGTTTGAGCAAAGCAGCGGCAGTAAATTTACCAGCGACAAAGAATTGTTATCCAAATAAGGCAAGAGAGCCATCTCACGATGGCTCTCTTTTTTTTAGAACAAGCGAAGCAACAGCAATAAGGCCAGGCCAGGCAGGCCGAGAATGGTGCATAGGCCGACCGACACCACCGTGTAGCCCAGTTCGATGCCTAACAGATTCACGCCGACCAATCCTAACAGGCCGGCAAGTATCGACAGCAGTACATGCCGTTTTTTGATCAGCAGCCACACCAAAAGACACAGCAGCAGGATGCCGCCGATCACCAGTCCGATATAGAGTAAAATATCCGTCATTTTCATCACCCGTTGCATTGTATGTTTGTCCGGCACATATTATGAAAAGGAGGTGATGAAATTGTTTATTAAGACATTCCGGCTGCGGCGGCGGGCGGCTTTTTTGGTGGCGGCGGTGTTGGCCGCAGGGGTTGGGCTATTGGGGGCACAACTGCTTACCGATGCGCCGACCGTGACCATATCGACGGCAGCGGTGACCGATAATGCCGGGCGCATCGCCTTTTTGGGTGGTTTCGGCTGGCAGGTCGAGGAAGAGCCGAGCGAGATCTTGGAGATCGTCATTCCTGCCGAGTTTGATACGGTTTATGAGCAATACAACCAATTACAAAAGCAGCAGGGCTATGACCTGTCACGTTGGCGGGGTAAAACGGCACGGCGGTACACCTATCGTATCCTCAATTATCCCAATGTGACAGAGGATGTCTTTGCCAATCTCATCCTGTGTGAGGGGCAGATCATTGCCGGAGATGTGTCCTGTGTTGCGCTCAACGGTTTCATGCACGGATTCCTTTATGAGAGCCAATAAAAAGAGAAAAAATGGCAAATTTGCTTGACAATTGGGGAATCAAGTGCTATTATGTTGGTGTATTCACGACACGGCACTCACAGCTCACATTAGTGTAAGTCCCCCTGTCCGAAAGGCTCGACTTACATGGATGTGAGTTTTTTGTTTTTCCGGCGGAATACAACAACACTTTTTCCGGAGGTACGGGTAAATGACCGGCACTGTCAAATGGTTCAATGCTGAAAAGGGTTATGGATTTATTGCCAACGACGAAGGCGGCGAGGATGTCTTTGTTCATTTCTCGGCGATTCAGGTCGACGGCTTCAAGACTCTCAATGAGGGTCAGAAGGTTGCTTTTGAAACCGAGCAGGATCCCAAAAACGCCAGCAAATTGCGCGCTGTTAATGTGATTCCCCAGTAAATCGAACCTTACATAAAAGGACGGAGCATTTTGCCCCGTCCTTTTATTTTTACAAGCTCAGCAAAAATCCCTCTAAGCGATCGGCAAGGATCTGCTGACCGGCATCGTTGGGATGCAGACCATCGGGCACATACTTTTCTTGAATGACCGGGATGCGTGGCTGCAGACCCGACATTTTGAATAGGTCGAGCACCGGCAAGGCCATATACTCGGCCGTGCGGCGGATGATATCGACATGTTCCGAAAGTTTGGCCACCGGCAGCGGCTTGCAGTCACCCGAAAGGCTGTCCTCGGTGCAGCGGTGCAAGGGGGTCATGATCACATACACGGCGTTGGAATTGTGCTCGATCAGGCTCTTCATAAAGCAGAAGCAGGCGCCGCAGAAGGTCTCGGGCGTGGTGTCACCCCACTGGCCGAAAGGCGCATCCCCGTGCCCGAAATCGTTGGTGCCGCCGAAGAATACGACGATCTCGGCATCACGAGGCAGATCCTTGATGCGGGACAGAAAATCTTTGTCAAAAGAAGGCGTTGCACTCGGATGATTCTGAGGGGCGATGCGAGTGCCGGAGATGCCATCTACGTACAGATCCCAATGGTGCTTCTTGGCCAGGATGGCATGATAGAGCGCATCGGGGCCTGAGGTGCCGACACCCTCGGTGATGCCGTCACCCAGAACAGCAACTTTGCGATTTTTGAGTTCCATGATTTTTCTCCTTAAAAGCGGATAACACCCAGGTGCTCCAACAATATTTTCAATCCGATCAGCACCAAAATGATGCCGCCCAACAACTGCGCCTTATTGGAAAACTTATGCCCGAACAGCGAGCCGACCTTTACACCTAATGCCGAGAGCACAAAGGTGGTCACACCGATCAGCCCGACTGCGCCAAACATCTCGGTCACATTCAGCAGCAGAGAGAAGGTGACGCCGACGGCCAACGCATCAATACTGGTGGCAATAGCGGCCATGAGCATATCCATAGGCCTGAGCGATCCGCTCTCGGCTTCGGGGGCCCCGAAGCTGTCCCGGATCATTTTGCCGCCGATAAAGCCAAGCAAGGCAAAGGCGATCCAATGATCGAAGGCGGTGATGTGATCCCGAAAGGCCGTACCCAGAAAATAGCCGATCAGCGGCATCAACGCCTGAAACAGGCCAAACCAGCCACCGACAATGGCCATCTTGCTCATCTTGACCCGACGCTCGCCCAGTCCCTTACAGATGGCGACAGCAAAGGCATCGGCACTCAAGCCGACGGCGATCAAAAAAAGTTCTGCAAAACCCATCACGACACCTCTTTCATAATACAATTATTATAGCGTTACGGCTTTGATTCGTCAAGGATAAGCATAGTCCAAGGATTGACAAAGTTCGACATTTTGTATATCATACAGGTATAAGGAGGCGATCTTTTGGAGTTTCTTGATTTCTTTGAAGGGCGTGACTGGCTGGGGCGCGATCTGGATTCCTATCTCTATGCCCCTGAATATCTGATCTTTTTTGCCCTTGCCGTCATAACGGCCTTTGTTCTCCCCCTTGCCCTGCGAAAAAAGCAGCCATCAACCCTTAAGAAGGTGATGGTGGGACTGTGGCTGTTCCTGATCCTTTATGACGTATCAAAATTCATCCTCAGCTGGACCAGTACCGCCCTGCACGGCGATCCCTTTTATGTCGCCTCGGCTCTCCCCTTTCATGCCTGCTCGACCATCTGGTACTCGGCACCCATGGCCCTGCTGGCCAAAAAGGAGTCGACCCGCCGCGCCTGGAGTGCTTACCTGTGCTCGATCAATCTCTTCGGCGGTATTGTCGGTATGTTCTTGGGAACGGCCATGATGCATCATTATTCCTTTGTTTCCTACTACGGGTCGCAAATGATGATCTATCATTCCCTGCTGATCATCATTCCCATGTTTATGCTGCTTACCGGCTATTACAAGCCGCAGTGGCGTGATATTCTGCCCGGCTTTGGCGTGTTTGGCTTGATCGCTCTACCCACCTTTATCTTTGATACCATATTCCAATGCGATTATATGTATATCTATGACGGCTCTACGCTGGAACCCTTCAAAGCCATCGCCGCTCAGATGCCGCACCGCCTTGTGTGGACGGTCATTGCCGTGGTCGGCTATTTCCTGCTCGTTGTCATCTTCCTCGGTGCCGCCATCCTCATCCGCAAAACGATAGAAAAAAAGAGAGTCACCAATCGGTGACTCTTTCTTTTACAGGACAAACTGGAAGGCACAGAAGGCGGCATACACCATCAGCAACAGGATGCCCTGCCAGCGTGAAAGTTTGCCTCGAATGAGCGCCGGCAAGGTCAGCACCGCCATTACCATCACCATCAGCGGCATATCAATGACCAGCGATGCGTTCTGTCCGGCCACCAGCTTTTCGGCCGGCACGGCAAAGGGGGACAGGGTGGTCGACAGACCGCTGACCAGCACCAGATTAAAGACATTGGCGCCGATGACATTCCCCAACGACAAGGCGCCATGGCCCTTGACCAGGGCGGTAACGGCCGTGACCAGTTCGGGCAGCGAAGTGCCCAGCGCCACAAAGGTCAGCGCAATGACCGTTTCGGGCACGCCCAGCGCCTCGGCAATGATCGTGCCGTTATTGACCAGCAGATTGGCACCTACGGCAATAAAGGCCGCCCCAACGACCAGCCCGGCCAGATCCTTCCACAGCGGCCGAGGCGTTTCTGTCTTGGCTCGTTCCTGCTCTTCAGGGGTGATGATGTCCATCTCCCGTTTGGCCTGCATAATGTTGACGGTCATATAGATCGAAAACAGTGCCAGCAGGATCAGGCCCACCCAAACGGTAAACTGCCCCAGCAGATAGGCGGCCACCATATAGACGGCGGCGGCTATAAAGAAGAAGATAACCGGCATGCGTAGCGATTTTTTATCAACAGCCTGAGGCCGAATGGCAATAGTCAGTGCCGCAATCAGGGCCGTATTGCAGATGATCGAGCCGATAGCATTGCCATAGGCCATCTCGCCATGGCCCGACACGGCCGCCTGGGCCGACACCATGACCTCAGGAAGGGTCGTCCCAATAGACACAACGGTGGCACCGATGAGCAGTTCGGGCACGCCGAAGCGGTGAGCCAGGCCGGTTGCTCCGTCGACAAACCAGTCGCCGCCTTTAATCAGCAATAATAATCCTAACATAAACAACAAAATCGGGATCCACATAACCATTCTCCTCTAGCCTATTACACTCATTATAGTATGCCCCCGTTTATTCGTCAAGAATAAGCCGCTCAGTTGAGCGGCTTTTCCTTTTTGAATACGATAGCGGCACGGTTGGGCAGATAACAGAAAAAGCCCAAGCGTCCGTCGGCTGTTTTGGAGGCCCGATACCGATATTGCGGATCGACTCGGTTAAACCCGCCGAAGGCCTTCTCGTCGGTCGAAAGAATGACCCGATATTCGCCCTCCTCCTCCACCGGCACAAAATAGTTTTCAAAGGAGGTATGCGGATGGAAATTGAAGGCAAAAACCGTTGTTTTCTTGCTGTAGAGCAGGACCTTGTCACCCTGGTGTATCCATTGGCTTCTGGCTTTTTTGGTGTAGAGCCGCTCTCGTTTGAGTAGGCTGAGCATGGCCATATCAAAATCACGCAGATAGCCATAGCGCAGATCGCCGTTGTCGGCCAAACTCCACTGGCGGCGGCAATAGTGATAACTCCAGCCGTTGCCCTCACGGGGAAAGTCGATCCATTCGGGGTGGCCGAACTCATTCCCCATAAAGTTGAGGTAGCCCTCACCCACCACCGTCGCCGTCAGCAGGCGGATCATCTTGTGCAACGCCAGTCCTCGGTCGATGATCGGGCTGTGGCTGACCTTATCCATATGCCAGTACATCTCGGCATCGCACAGGCGGAACATGATGGTCTTGTCCCCCACCAGCGCCTGGTCATGCGACTCGGCATAGCCGATGCTCTTTTCCTTGGGACGGCAGGAGGTCAACTCATACCAGAGTTTATACATGTCCCAATCCTCGTCCTTATACTCTTTGAGCAGCTTGATCCACAGATCGGGTATCCCCATCGACAGTCGATAGTCAAAACCGATACCGCCATCCTGCTGCGGCAGACAGATGCCCGGCATGCCCGACATATCCTCGGCCACCGTGATGGCCTTGGGCGCAATCGTATGGATCAACTCATTGGCCAGCATGAGATAGGTCACGGCATCGGTGTCGGTGTTATCGGAAAAATACATATCATAATTGACAAAGGCACACCCCAGCCCATGATCGTGATAGAGCATCGAGGTCACCCCGTCAAAGCGGAATCCGTCAAAGTGATAGATCTCCATCCAGTATTTGAGATTGGAGAGAAGAAAGTGCAGCACCTCATTCTTGCCGTAGTCAAATAGTTTGGTGTCCCATGCGGTATGATAGCCGCGCGGCCCTTCATGGAAAAACTGATGCTCGGTCCCGTCAAAGCCGTTGATTCCCTCGTTGGTGTTCTTGACGGCATGGGAGTGTACCACATCCAGCAACACGGTAATGCCCATGCGATGGGCGGTATTGATCAGCCTTTTCAGGTCACGGGACGGGCCATAACGGGAGGACACGGCATAGAAATTGGACACCTGATAGCCAAAAGAGCCGTAATAGGGATGCTCCATAATGGCCATGATCTGCAGAGTATTATAGCCCGCCTTTTTGATGCGGGGCAGGATATGCTCGGTAAACTCATTAAAGGAGCCGACCTTACCCTCCTCCTGCGCCATACCGATGTGGCATTCGTAGATATAGGGCGTGCCCGCCGGCTTAAAGCCCTCATCGGTCCAAGCAAAGCCATCAAACAGAGCATCGTCGACCACGGCGCACCAGGCTTGGGTGATTGGGTCCTGCTCGACCCGTGTGGCATAGGTAGGAACACGGCGCAGCATCTGTCCTTGATGCCAGACGATCGCCTGAATATGCTGGCCAACCGCCAACGTAGGCACACGCACCTCCCACACCCCGTTCTCCAGACGGGTCATAGGGCAGTCGTTGGTATCCCAGTTATTAAAGTCGCCGGTGAAAAACATGGCATCGGCGCCCGGCGCCCATTCACGGTAGACCCAGCCGTCACCGTCGGGGTGGATGCCGAAGTATTCATAGCCATTGGCAAAATCGACGAGGCTGCCCTCGCCTGCTAAGTCTTGACGTTTGGCCAGATAATCGGCCAAGCGCTGCTCTAACGCCGCCTTGTACGGTGTTAAATAGGGATCGATCTTCCATATTTTCATGCAGATCCTCCTTTATACGATACGGTTATGCGTTTCTCCTCGATAAAAATACTGAATGTTCTCGGCCATGGCCGCCACACACCGAGCCCGTGCCTCGCTCGAGCCCCAGGCCATATGCGGCGTCAGGCAGACATTGGGTCTGTCCTTGATCTCAAAAAAGGGATGATCTTCACCAAACGGCTCGACCGAATAGACATCGCAGCCCAACGCAATGCGCCCCTCTTTGGCCGCCTGCGCCAGTGCCGCTTCATCGGTCACGGCGCCACGCGCCACATTGATGACCACCGCACCCGGCTTAAGGGAAGCAATGCGTTCTCGGCTGAGCATCCCACGTGTTTGGTCGTTGAGCGGACAGTGCAGGGACAGAATGTCCGATTCTCGACAAATGGTATCCATATCGGCCGCTTCAAATTCGTTCTCGGGCGATCGGCGGCACATCAACACACGGCAACCCATCGCCTTGGCCATACCTGCCACTCGACGACCGATGCCTCCGCCGCCGACAACGCCCCAGGTCATGGATGACAACTCATGGAAGACGGGGTTCAGCCGATTGGCCACGCCCGACTCGGTATAGGCGCCGCTGCGGACATAATCGCTATATTCAGTCAGCCTGGTCGCTAAGTTCAGAGCCATAGTCAGCGTCAGCTGCGCCACGCTATCGGTCGAGTACCCCGGCACATTGCACAGCGCCACGTCGTTTTGACGGCAATAGGCGGTATCAATGTTATCATACCCGGTCGCCGCTACACAAATGAGTCGAACGGCGGTACCCGACAAATTTTCAGGATTGAGTTTGATCTTGTTGAGTACGGCTACATCGGCGTCCAGCAACCGCTCGTGCACCTGGTCGGGCGGCGTGTTGCCGTACACCGTCACATCTCCCACCGTTGTCAGCGGTGTCAAGTCGATGTCAGCACCCAAGGTATCCTTATCCAAAATTACGATCTTCATGGTTTCTCCTTTATCCTAAGAGCACATCACTGATCAGCATCACACAAAAGCCGACCAACAACGCATAGGTCGCACCCCGCTGATGACCGTGGGCGTGGGTCTCGGGGATCATCTCATCAGAAACGACATAGAGCATCGTCCCCCCGGCAAAGGCCAGCGCAAAGGGCAGAATGACCGAAGCCACACTCACCGCAAAATAGCCGATGAGTGTTCCCACGACCTCAATGACACCGGTTAACAGGGCAATGACAAAGGTTCGGCTCGGTTTGACCCCCGCCGCCAGCATCGGCCCGATGATGACCATGCCCTCCGGAATATTTTGCAGAGCAATACCCCCGGCGATCAACAGGGCTTGATTGGTATTGCCCGAACCAAATCCAACACCGGCGGCAATACCTTCGGGCAGATTATGAATGGCAATGGCCAGCACAAAAAGAAGTACCTTGCTCAGGTTGGCATTGTTGTGATGCTCCTCCTCGACGCCAATCAATTTATGCAGATGCGGCACAAGCTTATCAACTACATTCAGGCACAAAGCTCCTGCGAAGATACCGATCACCGTGATCAACAACCCATATCTACCGCCATATTCCAATGACGGCAAAATGAGTCCCAAAACAGCCGCCGCCAGCATGACCCCCGCAGCAAAGGAAAGCATAATATCAGAAAATTTATGGGATATTTTCTTAAAAAGAAAGCCAATGACTGCACCGATCACCGTCGCTCCGCCGACGCCGGCCGCTGTCAATAATACCATTTCCATCACGCAGTTCTCCCTATATACCTATCAACACTGACGCATCAAGCGAATGTAGAATTCAACCGAACGATGCAGCGTTTCCAGACGGATACGCTCATTATGGCCGTGAATGGTGGCCCGCTCCTGGCTTGTCAGATCCATAGCCGAGAAGCGGTAGACCTTATCGGAAATGCGGCCGTAATGCCGAGAATCGGAGCACTGCACCATCAGATAGGGCGACACCAAGCAGCCCTTCCAGGTGGAAGCAACGGCACGGGAGACCCGCTCCCAACCCTCGCAGTCGGTAGTCGAGATACGGCTGGGGTTGACCCCGTCAATGGCTGTGATCTCAACCTGTTCATCTCCGACCGCACGACGCAGATGGTCCAGCGCCGAATCAACAGTATCATAGGGATTGAGGCGCATATTGGACACCAACTCGGCCGTGGGCGGAATGACATTGGATGCCTGTGAGCCACGCATTTGGGTAAAGGCCACGGTAGTTCGCACCAGTGCGTTGATCTCGCCGCCGCTGCTTTTGCAGATGCTGTCCAGTACCGGCGCAAACAGCCACAGATTAGCAAAGATCAGTCGATAGACAAAGGTCGAATGACGGCCCAGGGTATCAAACAAAGCCGCAACCGGCGGTGTTAGATGGAAAGGAAACGGCTTTTTCAGCACACGGCAGCAGGCCTTGGCCAATCGGTCAATGGGTGCGCCCGGCTTGGGCGCCGAGGCATGGCCGCCCGAGGATGTGACACGGTAACGGGCGGCGATCATCCCCTTTTCGGCAATGCCGATCATGCCACAGGGCAATGTGACGCCGGGAAATACATTTTCGACCACAGCGCCGCCCTCATCCAAGACCAGCGCAGGAGTAATGCCCTTATTCTCAAACCAATCGACGATGTGCACCGCACCCTCGCCGTTGATCTCTTCCACGCCCGAAAAGGCAAAATAGATATCCTGCTCAGGGGTAAAGCCTTGAGCGATCAAGTGGTCGGCGGCGGTGAGGATGGCATTCATCGTCACCTTGGTGTCCAGCGTTCCTCGGCCCCACAATACACCGTCTTCGATCAGCCCATCAAAGGCCGGCTTTTCCCACCCGGACTCCTCGACCGGCACCACATCATAATGGGACATCAGCACGGCGGGATCACCCTCGCCCTTGCCGGCCCAGCGGAAAAGAAGGGCACGGTCGGGCAGCTCGGTATACTCGCAACAGGCGAACACATGCGGATAGAGGGTGGGCAGCATATGGACCAGCTTGTCGAACTCGGCATCATCCTCCAAGGATGGATCAGTATAAGAAACGGTCTTGCAACGAATGAGCGCTTGCAGATTATGGACCGCCTTGTCCTTATCAAACGCTTCCTCGACCGCTTGCGGCATCACCGATGCCTTGGGGGTAAAACAAAAGGTGCGTATCAGCAACACGGCAAGCAACAGTGCCAACGCCGCTATCGGGATCAGCCACCACATCTTACAGCCATCCTTTCTTATACATAAACCGTGCCACCGCAATGGTAAAGACCACGCCGACCGGCACCATGATGCCGACCGTACCCTGGTTGAGAGCTGGTACAAAGATAAAGAGTATGAGCATGAGAATGATCGGTGCAATGGCCAATTTCACATTTTTGGATACAAATACAACAGCCAGGCCGCCAAACAGTGCCGGCAGGATCATGTTGAAAGCCGGCTCCAGCACCGGCGACTCCAGGATCGGAGTCAGCGGGCCCAGTGCGATCACGCCGATGATAATGATCAGGGTGGTCACGATGCTGGACACCGAAATGGCAATGGTAGAAATGACTTCGCCCTCCTCGCTGGTGGCCTTGACCTTGGCTCGTTCCATGGCATCGGTGGCGCAGGGCAGTTTCAGATTGGAAATATTGCCGGTGATAAAGGACAAATAGGTGCCGCCGGCGCCCAGCATGGGCACATAGGTAAAGATCTCAACGATACCGACCGCCCAGTACATCGGTGCAGTAGCCAGCAGTCCCTTACCCAGCACAGCCAAGTCGGGCACAGCGTTAAAGATGATCGATACGGCAACAGGGAAAGCCATGATGAGCAGACCGACCACGATGCCCCAGTTGCGTCCGTCGCGGTGGACGCTGTCCATATAGGAAAGTTGTTTTTTCATATCCTTTTCCTCCTTAACCCAGCCAGCCGGTGATGGGAATGGCCGAGGCCATGCCGGCCACCAAACTCAGAGGCAGGGCGTAGTCTTCCATCCAGCGGGCTTTGAGTTTTTTGGCCGAGAGGCCGAAGACGGCCATAACCACAGCCGACACCGCCATGACAGCGACCGGGATCAAGCCCGAGGTGTCGCCGTTCACAATCTTGCCCACATCACAGAAGACATAGCCGAGGAAGGCCGAGATCATACCCAAAAACATGGCCGTATTGAGGATCTCGCCCCATTTTTTATCCTTCATGCCGATCTTATTCATGCCGCCCTGGATCTTCTTGGTGACAAAGGGTACCAGCACCAGGCCGGCTGCTATACTCAGCGTCATGACCCAAAGCACCGACACGTAAAGCGACGGGTCGGTGATAGTCGCACCGGACGACACGCCGGCGGCGTTGAGGGTATTATTTGACGCAATGGTCTCATAGGACATCGAGCCGATGACCGAAAGGCGCAGCCAGGGCAAGGCAATGCCCAGCGACTTGGACAGCGCCACGACCGATACCAGAATGGCCACCGCCGGCGCCACGGTAAAGACCGCCGATGAGGTAATGGTCGATTGGACCGTTTGCTTACTGATGCCCAGTTCTTTGGCTCGGCGTACCGCCTTGACTAAAAAATACACCGATTGCGCCAGAACAACGGCAATGATGATCCCAACCAGTACAAACAGGATGGGGTGATTGACATAAAACTCCAAAAGAGATCCCTCCTTTTTTATCATACTTATACCATACCATATTTTTGCAAGATTCGCAACCCAAAAGAACGACCGCCTCAGTATCTTTTCCCGGCAAGAAAAAAGCCCTGCACCGACAGGTACAGAGCTTTTTGTTTGATTGTGATTATTATTCCATGTTGGCGCAAAGCACAATGGAGACGATGAGCAGAGCTACCGAACCGGTTAAACGGCAAATGGCATTAAACAGAGCCTCTTTGCCCGATTTCTTCAGCAGAACCTGAATGAAATGGATGACGCCGAGGGCCAGTGCGCCCAAAACCAGCAGCAGCGACAAAACAGCGCATGCAGGATTATTTTCAATATAGCCATAAACGTTGATGCTGGAAGAATACTTGCTGTAGGATACATATCCGTCAATAGCAGCAGAAGCCACTGCACAAGCGCCGAACATGGCGGAAAGGATGGTCAGCAGGTTGCCCAAGAAGGTCATCAGAATATTGGGTTTGTTGTCCGTTTCAGGCGTTGCCGGTGCGGGATCGACAGCATTGAGCTTGGTGCCGCAGCCATTGCAGAAATTGTTGGCGTCATCGTACTGCATGCCGCAGGAAGGACAGATTTTCATAGGTGATTCCTCCAATATAATATATTGTTGCACTATTGTCATTGTACTAAAATCCTCAACACATGTCAATAAAAATGGTACCATGCAACATCATATTTCTCTCGCCAAAAGGCGAATTTCATTAAAAAAACCGATAAGTTAAAACTTGTCGATTTTTGAAAGAGTAACACAAATTCGATGCCATTTTATTTTTTGACCTATATGTTCGAACTCCTACATATTCTTATAATTCGTCTGCAAAGCAGACACTTAAATTATTCATTATTCATCAGCGTAAGCGACTTCATTATTCATTACGGAAATCCTGTCGAATGAATGATGAATAATGAAAAATGAATAGTGAATAATACAAAACAAAATCCCATCGACAAAAGTCGACAGGATTTCCGTTTTGGTACGCCCGACTGGATTCGAACCAGCGACCTTCAGAGTCGGAGTCTGACGCTCTATCCAACTGAGCTCCGGGCGCATACCCTGCCCCGCCGAGGCGGGGCAGAGTTTTAATTGTTAATTGACCTCAATGACCAGATTGTAGTCCTTGTTGACCGATTCAATGACATAGGTATAGGTCTTGGTTTGAGATCCACTCTGTTTGGTCGGGGTCAGGATTTCGTTGTCGTTCCAAACACCGCCCAGCGTATAGCCGGGTGAAACCATGATCGAGAAGGCAAAGCTCTCACCTTCCTTGATCGTAACGGTCGTATTGGCGCTGGGGGAGGTAAAATAACCCTGGCCTCGGTCAGGCATCGTTATGGTAAAGCTCTTTTGCTCATAGATAACATTGGGGTTGTATAACTTCGGCTCGGCCGAGCGGGAATGTGATGTGCACAGATAGTTGTTCGTGCCGCTGCCGGTGGAATAGCCGGCATAGGTGTTGGGTTTCTGAACGTTGGCCCAGACAACACCAGACAGAGCTAGCGGCGTACCGTCCGGAATCGGCCGATAGACATACTGTGCATCGGTGGTCGGAAAATTAACGGCTTTCTCACGCACCACATGGATCATCGACGCCAGGTGGGCCGAATCACAACCGTCGTGTGCGATCTGTCCCGACTTATCACAGATGTATACGGGGACATGGCAGGTGCAGGATTCTTGGGGAATGGACTTCTGTGTATACCATGCCGTCATGGTACGGTCACCTCGTACATCGATCAGGCAGTTGGCGTCGGCCAACATGCCGCAATCGGCGCACACCGTTTGCTGCACCAGCGAGGAAGGACGAGCCGCCAAAGAGCCGCCGGACCAACCGACCTTGTTGATGACATGCTGCATGATCTTTTTCCAGGTGGTCTGGGAAATGTTCCAGGCCACGCCGTTAGTCAACAGGCTTTGCTGTTCATCATACCCGACCCAAAGTGCCGCTGCAAAATAAGGCGTATAGCCGGCATACCACTTATCGTAGTTAAAATTCGAGGTACCGGTCTTACCGGCCAAGGGCACACTCAAGCTACCGCCGTTGGCCAGACCGTTTTTCACACCGTCAACCAACAGATCCTGCATCAGCCATGCACTCTCGCGCGAGCAGACCCGCTCGCCCTCTTCTTTATTTTCCAGAACGATCTGACCCGACTGGGTCTCGACCTTGGTATAGGAGATGGGCTCATAGTAGACACCGCCCGAAGCGATAGCGCTGTAGCCGCCGACCATTTCCTTCAGGTATACACCATAGGTCATGGCGCCCATCGACAGCGCAGCCAGATTTTCGTCGCCGTTGGTACCCGGGATCAGCGTCATATTCAACTTATCGGCAAGGAAATTATACGAATTAGCATGCCCCAATTTGTTGAGCACCTGAGCCGCCGTAGCATTGAGCGACTGACGGATGGCGGTGAACATGGTCGTCATGCCGTAATAATACTTGTTGGAGTTTTGAGGATAACCGCCGCCGTTCATAATTGATACCGGCGCATCGTCCACGACGCTACCCTGGGTGATAACACCGGCCTCCAGTGCAGGCAGGTAGACCGAAAGCGGCTTGATCGTGGAGCCGGGCTGGCGTCTGGTTGCCGTCGCACGGTTAAGGTCGCGACTATTCTTATCGCCACGGCCGCCGATGACACCGATAATATGACCGTTGGTGTAATCCATTAGCAGGGTTGCAACCTGATAATCGGCATCCGGATCCGAGTCTTTGGGGAAATAGGATGGGGTGGCAAAGGCCTCTTCCAAGGCATTCTGCACAGCCATGTTGGCCGTTGTATAGATGCGCAAGCCGCCGCTGAAGAGGTAATTGGAGGCGGCCAACTCCGAATATCCCTTTTTCTCTTGGAGGTCACGGAGAACATCATCAATCACCATATCCACAAACCAGGAATAGGCGTTGGACAATGCCATCGTTTTGCCGTCGGGATTAAAGACCAGTTCCTGAGCGACTGCCTCATCATATTCATCCTGCGTCAAATAGCCCAGATCCCGCATTTTGCCCAAGATCAGATTTTTACGGTAGGCATTCTCATCCGGATGGTCATAAGGCTCATACACGGCCGGCTTATTGATAATGCCGAACAGCGCCGCACTTTCAGCCACCGTCAGTTCCGACACTGTCTTGTTGAAATACAGTTCGGTAGCCTTGCCCAGACCGTAAGCACGATAATTGAAATAAACGGTATTGATATAATACTCTAAGATGTCGTTTTTCTGATATTTGCGCTCGATATACAGCGCACGCAGGATCTCCTGTGCTTTACGCTGCCAGGTGCGATCGTTATCCTTAGTCAGGTTTTTGATCAGCTGCTGGGTAATGGTAGAGCCGCCGTAATCGTCGTCACCCAAAACCCAACCGATCACGGCACCGCCGAAGCGTTTCCAGTCGACACCATTATGCTGCCAAAACCGCTCATCTTCGATCGAAATCAGCGCTTTGACGGCATGCTCCGGAACATCTTCGAGGTTGACCCAGCTTCGATTTTCATTGACAAAGAGCTCCTGCATCTTCTCCTGCTCGCCCGTTTCGGGATTCTGAGCATACAGGGTGGTTGTGTATTCCAACGTACGATTAGCAAACAGTTCGTCCATGGCCGGATCGGTATACCCATTAACCAGTGCCACAAAGGTGATGATGCCGACGGCGAGGCAGCCGCCGATAAAGGAGCCGACATAACCGGCGATCTTTAACAGTTTTCCGTTGGACAGAAAACGATTTTTCTTCTCAGGAGACGGCTTGCTTTGCCGCTTGAGGGCTGCCGCATCAACCTTGACCGTATCACCCATAGGCGGTTGCTCGGCCTTGGGCGCCTCGGGGACGGTGAAGGGCGCCGTATGATCCACGATAGGAATATTGTTAAAATCCTGCATCGGCTCGGCCTTGACAGTCTCCGGAAGATCCGGCTCGTAAATCACGGAAGGATCGATCTCCTGCGCCTGCTTGGGCTGGTCAAAGGGCAGATCCATGCCGCCGGAGAGGGCTGTCATGGCATTGAAAGCCACCTCGGCATTATGCGCATCTTCCTGCTCCAGCTTCTGCAGCTGCTTGAGTTCCTCTTCGTTAAGCGGCTCGTTATCCAATTCGGACGCATCAAAGGAAGGCTGTGCCGACTGGGGCACATCCGTCTTTTTCATGCTTTCATCGAGCAGTCTATTCAGTTCGTTGAAATCAAATTCGGTAAAATCGAATTCATCGTTCAATTCTTTCACCTCTTTGTATTCGAATCAACTCACCTTATTATATCATAATTCCTCGTAATTTCAAGCATATCCTAAAAATAAAACAGAAAACCGGATCATGCGACCCGGTTTTTTGTCATTCTTTTATTCGGTTGGTACCGATTGCTGTTGACCGACGGTATTTTTAGCTTCTTCGCTGGTACGGGAAGCCAGCGGCAGACAGGAGCACCACTTGGTCGGGATAGTTTCCTTAGTAAACCAGGCATAAAAGACGCTGGACTTACCGTTATCATACAAACTGTTGGTGCCAGGCCGACGGCCGCAACCGCCGCAAACGCTGACCCGAGTCAGTCCCTCGGGACGGGGCATAAACTCACCGCCCGACCAGCCAACCTCGTTGACCACATGCTGCATGACATTCTTCCAAATGACCTTAGGCACCGAAACGGTAACGCCGGCATCGACCAGGTTGATCGGCTCATCATAGCCGACCCACACACCGCCGACAAAGTGGGGGGTATAGCCCATAAACCATTTATCGTGGTTATCGTCCGAGGTGCCGGTCTTGGCCGCCAGCGGAACCGACAACCGACCCGGCGCTGCCAGACCGTAGGTGGCGCTGTCGACCAGCAGATCGTGCATCAGCCAGGTGCTGATTTCGGTACAGACACGCTCACCCTCGGTGTTTTTTTCGATCAAGACCCTGCCGTCACCCGTCTCGATCTTGGTATAGGAGATGGGCTCACGGTAGATGCCGCCCGAAGCAATGACGCCGTAGCCGCCCACCATCTCACGCATGGTAACGCCATAGGAGAAGGCGCCCATAGACAGGGAGGCCATATTCGCATCGCCGGCACTGGTCTCGGTCGGAGCGACAAGCGAGGTGAAGTGCATCTTTTCGGTCAGGAACTGATAGGACTTGTCGACACCGTTCATCAGCAGCACCTTAGCCGCCGAGGCATTAAGCGACTGGCGCAGTGCGCCGAACATGGTCGTCGGACCATAGAATTTACGGCTGTAATTCTGCGGATACGGCTTACCGTTGAGTTTGGTAACGCCCTCATCAATAACTACCGTTCCCTGCGTAATGGCTCCCGATTCCAGTGCCGGCAGATAGACCGACAAGGGCTTGACCGACGAGCCGGGGTTGCGTCGGGACATGGTGGCACGGTTGAGGTCACGGCTGTACTGCTTTTGGCCACGGCCGCCGACAACGCCCAAGATATAGCCGGTTTTGGGATCGGAGAGCATGGCCGCCGACTCATACTGTTTTTCGGCATAGGCCTTGGGGAAGTACGCCGAATTGGAAAAGGCTTCTTCCAGCGCCGTCTGCACCCGCATATCCACGGTGGTATAGATCTTCAGGCCGCCGCGATAGAGATAGCTTTCGGCCTCAGGCCCAGTGTATCCGTAGGTTTCACACAGATCGTCGATAACATCCTCAATGACCATATCGACAAAATAGGAGTTGACCGTTTCGTAGGCCACACGATAACCGTTCTCGACAAAGACGATCTCCTCGTTCATGGCCTGCGCATATTCTTCCTCACTAAGAAAACCAAGTTCACGCATCTTGGTCAACACCGTATCGGTGCGCACCTTGTTATTTTCCAAATGCTTATAGGGCTCATAATAATCAGGCAGGCGGATCAATCCCACCAGCGACGCACTTTCCCGCACCGTCAACTGACTGACGCTCTTACCGAAATACATCTGAGCCGCACGCTCAATGCCATAGGTACGGTAATTGAAATAGACGGTATTGAAATAATATTCCAATATCTCATCCTTATCATAATGCCGCTCCAGATACAGCGCCCGCAACACTTCTCTGGCCTTGCGTTCCCATGTGTGCTCATTGTCCTGGGTCAGGTTTTTGATCAGCTGCTGGGTCAGCGTCGAGCCGCCGTAGCTATCATCTCCCGACATATAACCGATCAGTGCACCGGTAAAGCGAGGCCAATCGACCCCGTGATGGTTATAAAAGCGCTCGTCCTCAATGGCGATCAGGGCCAGGCGGGTATGCTCGGGGATCTGATCGAGATCGACCCATTCTCGATTCTCGTCCTTATACAACTCTTGCAAGACCTGCCATTGGCCGCTTTCGGCATCTTTATAATAGAGGGTGGACGTATATTCCAGGACATGGGTCGATAACAGCTCATCCATTTTCGGATCGCTGTAACCAAAAACCATGGCCAACGCCACAAAGATCAGCAACGCCAAGGAGCCGACAACGGCCGACAGAATGCACCCCATCCGACGGCGTGCTTTTTTTGTTTTGTTCTTCTTTTTACTCATAGCAGTTATAGGATATGCCCCATTCTATTAAAATGTTACGGTCTCAAAAAATTTTTTCTAAGATCCATATGATCAGGTAGCAGACCGGCCGATGCAAAATGTAGATGGGCAAAGCCACACGGCCTATCGCATCCAGGCCGACCAGGCGGAATTTATAGGCATTTTCCATAATGGACCCGTCACGCAGATACCGACCGAGGATCACACCGGCGAAATAGCCGAAGATCCAAGGGATAAACCCGTAAAATTCGGGGGCGACAAAGCCCTTGTGGACAAAGCCGGTCATATACAGCGGCAGGGTAACATTCCCGATGGCGATCCGATCATAGGTCAGTCCGTCGGTGGCCAGCACGGCCAGAACAAAGGCAACCAACAGCCAGGCTACACCGATCTTATTAAAGAGAGTGTCCAGTTTGGGGTTGCGGTGCATATAGCCATACAGCAAGGCGGCCAGCGCCAGAAAATGCAGATACCCAAACCAAATGACACCGCCCCCTGTCACGGCACTGAGCAGCGTGACGATACCGGCGCCCATGACATAGACCAACGCACGGCGGCGGGGATGTCGGCTGAAATTGATGGAAATACCCGAAACAACAACAAACAGGCACCGAAATCCATAGCCCCAATACCAGCTGCTCTCCCCGCCCACCAGGGCAGTCAGAACTTTGTCGAAGCCGGTTCCGTAAAACAAGCCGGAATTATAGAACATATGGAAGAGCGTATAGAAAAACATCAGCACCACAGCCGCCCCACGAAGGGTGTCCAGCAGCGGAATACGGTAGCCACCGCGGATCAATTCCTTGGCACCGGGCGAGACCGAACCGAGGGCACGCCGAGCCGCCGGCGGCATGGGCGGCAGATCCTTAGACTGAGGCTTATACAGATAACTCTTCCAGCCCTTGCCCTTTAAGGAAAGCTGACCACGGGTGTCGATCTGATACAGATCGGGACGGCGGGGTATGGTAGACTCTTGCTCCAATTCTTGATTGTCTAATGGTTCGTTTGCCATAGTCATTCCTTTACACGTTAAAGCGGAAGAGGATGATATCCCCGTCCTTGACGACATATTCCTTGCCCTCGCTGCGGATCAGCCCCTTTTCACGGGCAGCAACCATGCTGCCGCAGGCCATCAGGTCATCAAAGGCCACCGTTTCGGCACGAATAAAGCCACGCTCAAAGTCGGTATGGATCTTACCGGCCGCCTGAGGCGCTTTGGTGCCCTTGACGATGGTCCAGGCACGGCACTCGTCCTCACCGGCGGTGAGATAACTGATCAGACCCAACAGACTATAGCACTTACGCACCATACGGTCAAGCCCCGATTCCTCCAGTCCGATATCGGCCAAAAACATTTCCTTATCCTCGGCCGACAGCGAGGTAATTTCCTCCTCCAGTGCAGCACAGATGGGCAGCACCTCGGCACCCTCGGCCGATGCACGCTCGATCAGCGTCTGATAATGCGGGTTGTTTTCAATGCCCGCCTTGAAGGTCTTTTCATCCATGTTGGCGGCGTAGATGACCGGCTTGTTGGTCAGCAGAGCCACCTGCGAAATGAGCGCCTTTTCCTCATCGGTATAGTCCATGGCACGGGCCGGCTTTTCGCTCTCCAGCAGTGCATAGACCCGCTCAAGAAGATCCAACTCGGCAGCATAGCTCTTATCGCCTTTGAGGGCCTTGGATACACGGTCGATGCGACGCTCTACCATCTCCATGTCGGCCAGGATCAGCTCCAGATTGATGATATCCATATCTCGGCCGGCATCGACGCTGTTCTCGACATGGGTGATGTTCTCATCCTCAAAGCAGCGCACCACCTGTACCACAGCGTCGACTTCACGGATATGCGACAAAAACTTGTTGCCCAGGCCTTCACCGTGGCTGGCACCCTTGACCAGGCCGGCAATGTCGACAAATTCAATGGTGGCGGGGGTGATCTTCTTGGGATGGTACATCTCGCCCAGCGCCGTCAGACGGTTGTCGGGCACGTCGACCACACCAACATTGGGCTCGATGGTGCAGAAGGCATAGTTGGCCGACTGGGCGCCGGCATTGGTGATGGCGTTAAACAATGTACTTTTGCCCACGTTGGGCAGACCGATGATTCCGAGTTTCATTTCCTTATTCCTTATCTTCTATAATGAGTGTCCCGGTATGGACGGGACGGGTCAGACACACAAAGGGGTATTGCCCTTGCAGGGCACGATGACAGGCAACGGCCTGTTCTTTTTCTTCAAACACGGCAAAGACGGCACTGCCGCTGCCGGTTAATCCCACATGCGGGGAGAACCGGGACAAGTCCTGCAGTTGCCGATCCACCGACGGACACCGACGGCTGACCGACGGCAAAAAGGTGTTGCCGATATTGTCACAGACACCCGACCGATCGCCCCGACGGATGGCCTGCACCATACCGTCGCAGACAAAGGCCGGCGGCTGCGGATCGGCGTCGATATCGGCAAAGGCGACCTTGGTGGAAACCCCGTCACGCCCCTTGACCAAAACCAGCCAACAGTCGGGCAGTTCGGGCAATTTGGTGAGGATCTCTCCCCTGCCCTCGCACAACGCCGTACCGCCCATGAGAAAATAGGGCACATCACTGCCCAAAGTCAGACAGATATCATACAACTTTTCGGGCGAAAGGGGGTGGCCATACATAGCGTTGAGTCCTTCTAGGATGCCGGCCGCATTGCCGCTGCCACCACCCATGCCGGCCTGCACCGGAATGTGCTTGTGCATACGGATGCGCACCCCGGGCGTTATACCCGCCGCCTCATAAAAAGCGGCCGCCGCTTTATACACCAAATTGTTTTCATTATACGGAATATACCGCAGATTACCCGATAGGGCAATGCCCGTCCCGCCCGTTTCGACAAACAGATAGTCGTACAGGCTGACCGTCTGCATGACGGTGCGCAGACAGTGATAGCCGTCGGGCGTGGTGCCGGTAATGTCCAGGCAAAGATTGATCTTAGCCGGTGTTTTGATTACAGTTTTGATATAAATCGCTCCAGTCGATCCATGGCCTTAGACAGATCGGCCATGCTCTTAGCATAGGAAATACGGACGAAGCCCTCGCCGCTTTGGCCAAAGGCCGAGCCGGGCACAACGGCGACATGCTCCTCATACAGGAACTTTTCACAAAATTCCTCACTGGTCATGCCAAACTGCTTGATGCAGGGGAATATGTAAAAAGCACCCTTGGGCTCAAAGCAGGGCAGGCCCATCTTCTTGAATCGGCCCATCAGCATCTTGCGGCGGGCATCATACTCCTCGACCATTTCCTCAACAGCCGCATCGGTCTCAGACGACAGGGCCTGCAGGGCAGCCTCCTGCGCCATGGTGGGGGCGCACATAATAGCAAACTGATGCAGTTTGGTCATGGCCTTGATGATCGGCTCAGGGCCTAAGGCGTAGCCGATACGCCAACCGGTCATGGCAAAGGCCTTGGAAAAGCCGTTGACCACCACCGTGCGTTCCCACATCCCCTCCAGCGAGGCAATGGACACATGGGTGCCGCCGTAGGTCAACTTGGCATACAGTTCATCCGACAGCACCATGATATCGGTGCCACGCAGTACCTCGGCAATGGCCTCCAGATCCTGCTTTTCCATGACCGCACCGGTGGGATTACCGGGATAGGGCAGGATCAACAGTTTGGTCTTGGGTGTAATAGCGGCACGCAGCTCTTCGGCCGTCAGCCGAAATTCATTTTCGGCCTTGGTGGCAATGCCAACGGGCGTTCCGCCGACGATCTCGGTCAGCGGTGCATAGCAGACAAAGCTGGGTTCGGGGATAATGACCTCGTCCCCCGGCCCGATCAGGGAGCGAATGCACAGATCAATGGCTTCCGAGCCGCCGACGGTGACCAGCGCATTATTTTCACCGGGATAATGAACACCGAAATTGCGCTCATAATAATCGCAGATGCCACGGCGCAACTCCAGCATACCGGCGTTGGAGGTATAATAGGTGTGTCCCTTGACTAGCGAGTCGATACCGGCCTCACGCACGCCCCAAGGCGTGATAAAGTCGGGCTCACCGATCGAGAGCGAGAGGACATCGTCCATCGTGGCGGCAATATCGAAAAATTTGCGAATGCCCGACGGTTTGACCCGTTGTACCCTCTCGTTAATCAGGTTATCGTAATTGATCATAGAGTAAAGCCTCTTTCATCCTTTTCCTCTTGGCCGCAGTGAATACCCTCATACTTGTAGCGGCGCAGCACAAAGTGGGTGGCGGTACCCATGACACCATCGATAGCGGCCAGTTTTTCGGCCACAAACAGAGCCACCTCGTGCATGCTGCGGCCCTCGACCTCGGCACACAGATCAAAGCCGCCCGACATCAGCGACACGCTGCGCACCTCGGGGAACTGGGCAATATGACGGGCGACACGCTCAAAGCCGTGACCCTTGTAGGGCATGACACGCACCTCGATCAGGGCACGCACCGGCACATCTTCGCATTTTTCGGGGTCGAGCAGGGCACGGTAGCCCAAAATGCTGCCCTTTTCTTCGTAGGCCGCAATGGTAGCTGCGACCTCCTTTTCATCCATATCCAGGCGCTGTGCGATCTCGGCTGCGGTCAGCCGGGCATCCTTAACCAGTAAATTCAAGATCTTATCCATCATCCATTCCCCTTTCAAATTCTGACAAAGCGAGGCGTATGGTCTTCATACACCGTTATACATTCAAATCCAACACAGCGCAGCAGTTCCTGTGCCTGCTCCACGCCACGGCCGACGTTCTCTTTTTGGTGAGAATCGCTGCCGATGGTGACGATCTTGCCGCCCAAGTCCTTATACAACTGCAGCACCCCTTCGTCCGGCTGGGTCTTGCCGACCGGCCCGAACAGCCCCGAGGCGTTGACCTCGATGCCCTTGCCTTTGGCGATCAGCTTGACAAACAGGTCACGCAGACGAGGATAGTATTGGGTTACATCCAGAGTAACGCCCTGTTTGGCGGCGTATCTCTCAAAATAATTGATATGCCCCAGCACATCAAACTTGCCCCACTCAATGATCTCTTCCAGCTCATCATAATACCGATCAAATACTTCATCCAGCGTGCTAGATGTGTAATCAAGATCATAAAAATCCTTATGCCCACGCACATTATGCACCGAGGCAATGACAAAATCAAAGGCCCCGTCGGCTAATGCCGCCTCAGCCAGCGCTTGATCATGCAACGGCTCGCCCAACTCGACCCCGAAGCGTACCGTGACCCCGGTGCGGTTTTGGGCAACCGCCTTGAGATAATTCTCACGCATCTGTAAAATGGAACTGTTGACGTTGGGATATTCCCCGCCGCACTCGTAATGATTGGTGACGCAAAGTTCATCCATGCCCTTTTGGGCGGCGACGGCAATGACCTCCAACAGATCGTCTTTTGCGTCAAAACTTAGGGCTGTATGGAAATGATAATCGCTTTTATACATGAAAACCCTCAAATTTTTCTTAAAATTTACATAAAATCAGTTTGCAAGAACGGCAAACTATGGTATATTATATTGTAACATAACCCCTAAGCGATATCAATCCTTTTTTCAGAGAGGTGGAAAAATATGCTGACCAACATCGCCCGCTGTGCCGTTATCTCGGCGCCGCTGACCCCTTTTGATGTTGATTCCAACCTATCGGCCATGTCGGTGGCCGCTGATAAAGTGCTGCCCGCCCGACCCGATGTGATGGTCTTCGGCGAGCTGTCCTTGTGCGGCGCTTCCTGCGGACATCTGCTGCGTCAGCAAAAGCTGCTGCGTGACTGCCTGAACGCTGCCGTCAAGTTTGCCGAGTTATATAAGCTTTCCGATACCCTCTTCCTGCTGGGTCTGCCTTTGGCTGTCGGACGCAAGGTCATCAGCGCCGCCGCCGTTATCAAGGGCGGACGCATCCACATGTTTGCCGCCTCAGCGGCCGATCATGATGTGCTCGACCGCATCGACGGCGAGCAGAGCGTCACCGTGGACGGCAAGGCCGTGCCGGTACGCATCCGTCCGGTCGTGCGGCATAACGGCATTGACATGGCCATTGTGCCGGGGCTGGATGTATCCCGCTGTCCCGAACCGGTCAATGCCGATCTCGTTGCCGCCCCCACCGTCATCAAGGCCGATCCGGCCCGTGATTACATGATGGGCGCACGCATCTCGGCACTGTCACGCATGCTGGGTGCCGGTCTGGTATTGTGCGCCGGCGGCATGGGTGAGTCGACCTATAACGGCATTTACAAAAACCTCGGCGGTATTTTTGAAAACGGTACCGCACTTGGCTTCCAATACGATTTTGAACCGCTGGTGCTGGTTCGTGATATTGATCTGGATCTGCTCCCGGTCAAGGATATGACCCCGGTCACCGATCTGGGCGGCAACAATCTGGAGCGACAGCGGCTCAACCGCCACATCCCCAAAAATCCCTTCCTGCCCGAAGCCAACCGTGAGCGCATCCTCGACGATATGGCCGACACTCAGATCCACGGCCTGGCCACCCGCATGAAGCCGACCCACCTGAAAAAGATGGTTATCGGTGTTTCGGGCGGCATCGACAGCACCCATGCGCTGCTGGTCTGCGCCGCCGTCTGCGATCGGCTGGGGCTGGAGCGCAGCGATATCCTTGCCGTGCTTATGCCGGGGTTTGGCACCAAGTCGGGCAGCCGCAACCTCTCCGAGCAGCTGGCACAGGAGATCGGCGCCACCATTCGGGTGGTCAACATTGCCGACAGCGTCCATCAGCATTTTAAGGATATCAGCCATGATCCGCTCAACCTCAATGCCACCTATGAAAACGGACAGGCCCGTGAGCGCACCCAGATCCTCTTTGATATTGCCGGTGATAACGACGGCCTGGTCGTCGGTACCGGTGACATGTCCGAGATCACGCTGGGCTGGTGCACCTTCGGCGGTGATCATTTGTCGGGCTATAATGTCAACGCTTCTCTGACCAAGTGCATGGTCACCGAAGGAGCAAAAGCCCTCGCACGCCGCTTGGGCGGCCGTTTGCCTGTCATCGTCGGCGAGATCGCAGAAGCTCCCCCGTCACCCGAGCTGCTGCCCGGTGACCAGGTCACCCAGAACATCATCGGCCCTTACGAATTGCACGATTTCTTCCTGTACTATTATGTGCGTCACAACATGGCGCCCGATAAGATCGTATCCCTGGCCTTGCAGGCTTTTGAGGATACCTATGAAGACAAGGTCGTCCGTGCCACCTTCGAGATCTTCCGCCGCCGCTTTTTGACCTCGCAGTTCAAGCGCGGCTGTGCGGCCGAAGGCGTGCTCTTTGGCGAAGTTTGTCTTTCGCCCTTCGGCACCCATTTCCCGTCCGACCTTCCCACTGTAAATTTCTAAAGGAGAACCCAACATGAAAGCCGTAATCACCGTTGTCGGTGCCGACCGTGTCGGCATCATCGCCAAAGTATCCAACAAATGTCTGGCATGCAATGTCAACATTCTCGACATCACCCAGCATGTCGTCGACGAATATTTCACCATGACCATGGTCGTTGATACCGCTGCGTCCACCATTCCCTTTACCGAGTTGGTCGATACCATGACCGAGCTTGGCAAGGAGATGGGGCTGGTCATCCACACCATGCACGAGGACATCTTCAATTTCATGCATAAGATCTAAGGAGAAGCCATGTTAGAGCATTACGACATACTGGAAACCATACAGATGCTCAAGGAAGAGCATCTGGACATCCGCACCGTCACCATGGGCATCTCTTTGCTGGACTGCGCCCATGAGGATATCGACGTTTTTTGTCAGCGTATCTATGACAAGATCACCAAAAGCGCCGAATTTCTTGTGCCCCGAGCCTGCGATATTGAAAAGAAATACGGGATTCCCATCATCAATAAGCGGGTTGCCGTCACCCCCATCTCGGTAGCGGCCGCCGCCTGCAAGAGCAGCGACTATGCCAAGATCGCCGCAACCTTAGACCGTGCCGCCGCCACCCTCGGCATCAACTTTATCGGTGGCTACTCGGCCCTCGTTCACGGCGGTTTTACCAATTCCGACCGCAAGCTGCTCGCCTCCATTCCCGAGGCGCTCTCCACCACCAACTGCGTCTGTTCCTCGGTCAATGTTGCCACCTCACGCAGCGGCATCAATATGGACGCCGTTGCCATGATGGGACACATCATCAAGGATACGGCTGCCCTCACCGCCGACCGTGACTCGATCGGCTGCGCTAAGTTGGTCGTTTTTGCCAATGCGCCCGAGGACAATCCCTTTATGGCCGGTGCCTTCCACGGCGTCGGTCAACCCGAACGTGTCATCAATGTCGGCGTATCCGGCCCGGGTGTTGTCCGCTCGGCCGTTGCCCGTGCCGGCGACTGTTCTCTCTCGGAACTGGCCGATATCATTAAAAAGACGGCCTTCAAGGTCACTCGCATGGGACAGATGGTGGCCCACGATGCCGCCCAGGCCCTCGGCGTGCCCTACGGCATTGTTGATCTTTCCCTCGCCCCCACTCCCGCCATTGGCGACTCGGTGGCGCATATTCTGGAGGAGATGGGATTGGAAACCTGCGGCACGCACGGCACTACCGCCTGCCTGGCCATGCTCAATGACGCCGTCAAGAAGGGCGGCATGTTCGCCTCCTCCTTTGTCGGAGGACTCTCGGGTGCTTTCATTCCCGTTTCGGAAGATGCCGGCATGATCGACGCCGCCCGTGGCGGGGTACTGACGCTGGATAAATTAGAAGCCATGACCGCCGTCTGCTCGGTGGGCTTGGATATGATCGCCGTCCCGGGCGACACCCCGGCCGAGACCCTGTCGGGCATCATTGCCGACGAGATCTCCATCGGCCAGGTCAACCACAAGACCACCGCCGCCCGCCTGATCCCCGTTGTGGGCAAGGGTGTGGGCGAAGAAGCCGAGTTTGGCGGATTGCTGGGCAGTGCTCCCATTATGCCGGTGCATCCCCAGTCCTGTGCCCGCTTTATCCAGCGTGGCGGCCGCATCCCGGCCCCGACCACGGCCCTGAAAAACTGATGCCCCGCCGGACATATCGCCGGGCAGCCGGCTTAATCTTGACCGTTTGGACGCTGCTCCTGCTGTGGCTGACCCTTTGGGGTCGTCAAACCATTGACCGCACCTGCTATCTCATCCCCTTGCAATCGACGATCGGTATGTTCTCTTATGCCTCATGGTATGAGATCGTTTATCTTGTCGTCGGTAACATCGCTTGGTTTATCCCCATTGGCTTTCTACTCGCCTACACCACACGCATCAAACTCTGGTTGGTTATTGTGTGCGGTGCAGGATTGTCGATCCTGATCGAGGGCTGTCAATATCTTTTTTCGGTCGGTGTCACCGATATCGACGATCTGATCTTCAACACGTTGGGTACTGCCATTGGCGTACTGCTATACTATATAATAAAGAAAAAACTGCCGCATCGTTTTTGATGCGGCAGTTTCTTTATGTGAAACAAATGTTGTGATGGTCAATGCCCCGCAACAGCGGCTCGGGGTCACGACAGGTAAAATAGAGGATCTGTGTTTTTTGCGAAAGTTTGCCCAAAAGTTTGAGCATCTCGCCGGCACGCCCTTCATCGAAATTGGCGAAGGAATCGTCGAAGACCAGCGTCGGCTTTTCCTTAGCATAGAGCATGTCGATCAGAGCCAGGCGCAGCGAAATGTAGACGGCGTCGGCCGTGCCTACACTATAGTAGGGCAGTTTGCGGGCAACCTCCTTTTCCTCGACCTTTACCGTACCGCCGACATCGACAACGATGCGACGGGTAGTATCGCCGGTCGTGGCGGCAAAGAAATCGGCTGTCCGCTCGGCCAGCATGGGCGCATACAGATGGGTCATCTTCAGATGAGCCTCGTCCAGCGCATTCAGCGCCAGTTGATAGGCGGCCAGTTCCTTTTCCAGGGCGGCAGCTCGTTCCTGTTTTTCATTAAGCGAACTTTTGAGCAGATCGACCGAGCCGATATGGCGCAACCGCTCCTCCCGCTTTGTCTTTTTCTCGGCGAGAGCCAGTTGCAACTGCTGCTCCAGTCGGAGGTTCTGCTCCTGCTGATAGGTCAGCGCATGATAGGCCTCGTCGGCACGGCGGTAGACCTCGATATCCATAGCCGCCAGCCCATCCTGTAACTGCTGACACAATCTCTGTTGCTCGGCCACGGTATCCAGATCGACATACAAGGCTTTGATGCTTGCCGTATCATCGGCCTGTTCACCCAAGCACTGCACCAATATCTTTTGCAGGCGAGCGGCCTCAAGATGTTGCTGTTGTTCCCGTTCGTAAACGGCCATCATCTGCTCATATTCGACCCGTTTGCGATAGGCTAGGATCCCATACTGCACAAGACAAACCAAGCCCACCGACGATAGGATAAACGGCCAGTTTGACGGCAATAAAAACCCTAAAATCCAACTCGTCACGATGGTTGCAATGCCCATCACCAATAACCATGTCGGCTTCTTAGGCTTATGCGGCGGCTCGATCCGGCCCAGCACATCACGCAGAGCCTGCAGTCGCTGGGATACCTGATTCAGGTCATCGACCTGGCGGCGATCCAGCCCGCCCAAACGGGCCTGCGCCTGCTGCATACGGGCCTTGGCCAAAGCCAGTTCTTCTTCCTTTTGCCGACGCTGGCGGGCAAACTCCTCTTGGATGCGAGCCTGCTGAGCCGCCATCTTTTCTTCCAATTCCTGCCGATCGGCTGTGCATCGGGATAACTGGCGGCTCAAGCCCTCGCACTCCTCGGACAGCGTCGTCAGCGCAGCCTGCTCCTGACGCACCTGCTCGATCTGATAGGAGATCTCTGTCATCTCACGGCGCAGAGCCGGCAAGACACCGGCACGGCCGGAGTCGATCTTGTTTTTGGCTTTATGCAACGCATCCCGTGCCTTTTCATAAGATACATTTTCATCGGCGCCGGTCACGATATTTTTCAATTTATCTTCCAGCTCGTCCATGCTCACGTTCTGCAAGGTTGACTGACCGAAAAAGGCGGTGCTTTCAAAGGTCTCCAGCGACAACCCGTACAGTTCCTCGCCGATCTCACGGGTCATGGGGATCTCGGTGGCCGTCAACGTATCGTACAGGCGCACCGATTTGGCACCCTCTCGCACCACTGTGACCCGACGCCCGTCGGCGGTCAAGATCATGCTGCCGCCCGGCTCGCCGCCCGTCCAGGGCTTAAAGCGCTGAGCAGTGGTCAGCGGATTGGTGGCGCTGCTGCGCTCGTTTTTGGGGAAGCCGTAGAGCATGTAGCGGATAAACCCGGCCAGCGTGCTTTTGCCCGTTTCGTTGGGGGCGTACATCACATTCAGGCCGTCCTGCAGTTCCACCGAACGGTCCTTGAATTTGCCGAAATTCCGCAGTTCCAGTTTATTGATCGTCAAGGCCTGTCAACTCCTCTCCGGCCAGTGCGGCCAAGCCCAGGCTCAAGGCCCGCTCGCGTATCTCCTGCTCGGTGTCCGTACCCAATATTTCACGCAGATACAGGCCGGTCAGCGTATTTTCGCCCAGCAACCGCTCGTAATCGGGCTGCAACCGAGTCCGATCGACCACCTTGATAAACGGCAGATGAGCCGCCTGCTGGCGAATAGCCTGGATATGCAACAGCAGCCCGGCCGGACGATAACCGGTCAGCACCAGCTTGAGCAACAGATCGGAAGAGGCGCCGGCTATACGGCCACGCACACGGGACAGAACATCAAGCATGGTCTGCGCCCCGGTGATATCCACCTCCAGCATCTCAAAACGGCCGACCTGACTTTCGATAAAGTCCAGGCTCACGCTACCCTTGCCGACTCGGCCGGCCAAATAGCCCTTAGCACCCGTTTCGTCAAAGCCACGCCCGACCAGCGTGCCGGGATAGGCATAATAGGTATCTCCCGCCTTAAGTACACCCGAACAGGTATGCACATGCCCCAAGGCCAAATAGTCCAGACCGCTGGCTGCGATCTGCTCCAGCGTGACCGGCTGATAGACCTTATGCCCGCCAAACCCCTGCACCTGCGAATGCAGACACATCAGATTGATGCGGGAGGGATCCTCGACCCGAAAATCAGCCAGCGGTTGGGTGTCGCTGTTTTCATGCAAACACCCCAAGCCATATACCGTGAAATCCTCAAAATCCAACCGCTCCATACGCCCCGAGTCGAAGATATACAGGTTGTCCGAACGCTCAAGACTCCGATAGGGCGAAGCGCCGTAAATGCAATCATGATTGCCGGGCGCAATAAAGAAGCGAGTGGCCGAATACTTGGCGGCAATATCGGAGATCAGCCGCACCGACGCACCGGTGGCCTCGGCGTTATCAAACAGGTCGCCCGGCAGTAGCACCGCCTGCACCCCCTGCTCACCCGCCCGCTCCAGGGCAGCGGCAAAGCAGCTGCGAATGGTCTGGCGGCGTGCCTGTGCCACAGCGCCCGGCAGTTCCCCGAAGGGGGTGTCCAGATGGGTATCGGCAATATGGACGATGGATATCATCTTATTTCCTCCTCTCCCACACACAAAAAGGCGGCCAGACTGCCCCGCTGCGGCCCTTGGCGGCGATGGGAAAAATACCGCTGATCGTGGCAGGTACATTCCCCTGCTACGGTAATATGTTGATCTGTTACGCCTGCGGCCAACAGCATATGGCGATTGGCCGTCCACAGATCGGCAAAGGGCTTCGGATGGCCCGATTGATAGCGTAGGCATCCGCCGCCACCGGCCTGATCGATGGCCTGCCCGACCTCCGGTGAGACCTCATAACAGCAGGGGCCGGCGCTCGGTCCGATGGCCGCCAAGATGTCCTCGGGGCGGCTGCCGTATTCCTGCATCATGGCCGCCACCGCCTTGCCTGTGATATTCTGCACCGTCCCCCGCCACCCAGCGTGGATCAGACAAGCGGCACGCCGGATCGGATCGGCCAAAAACACCGGCGTGCAATCGGCATGGAAGGTGACCAGCGTCACCCCCGGCACATCGGTCATCAGCGCATCAACATCGGCAAAGCTCTTTTTTGTAATGCCCTCGCCCCGATCCGCCAAACCGACCTTGCGGATATGATCGGTATGGGTCTGGGCCGAAAGCACCAGAGAATCGACACTTACCCCGATGGCACGGGTCAAGATCCGATAGTTTTCCAGGACATTTTCCCGCTCATCGCCCCGAGAAAAACCGAGATTGAGAGAACCCAGAGGGCCTTGACTGACCCCGCCGTTGCGGGTGGAAAAGGCGTGAATAAAGCCGGCAGCCGTCAGCTGCGGCACCGTCAGATATTCCAGATCACCCCGATATTCATGAGTAAATCCTTGCGGCATCGGTATCCCCCCCTTTTTCTTATATAGTATCATTTCTCCCCCGTACCTGACAAGGCATAAAATAATAAAAATCCTTTCGATGGCCGATATTTCCATTGGCTCACTGGTAAAGTTGCACAAAAAATGACAACTTATCAAAAAATCATTGCATTGGGCATCCATATTCGCTATAATGATTTTGTTAGGCGCTATATCGTTTTAGCGTGAGAAAGGAGAAAAACCACATGAAAGATTATGCACAGTCCGCTCTGAGAAACATCTGCCTCGCCGGTCACGGTTCCGCCGGTAAGACCTGTCTTACCGAAGCCCTGCTTTTTGCGTCCAAAGCCATTGACCGTCCGGGCAATATTGCCGCAGGGAACACCTGCTCGGACTTTGATGCAGAAGAGATCAAGAGAGGCATTTCGATTTCCACGTCCGTCTGCCCGGTTGAGTGGAAGGACTGCAAGATAAATATCATTGACACCCCCGGCTTCTTCGATTTTGCCGGTGAAGCCCAGCAGGGCATCCAGGCAGCTGACACCACGCTGGTGGTCGTTTCGGCCAAGGACGGTGTTGAGGTCGGCACCGAGCATATTTTCGGTTATGCCGGCGGCAAGCCCCGTGCCTTCTTCGTTACCAAGCTCGACGAGGAACACGTCAACTACTCCCATACCCTTGAAGACCTGGCCAACGTCTTCGGCGTCAGCGTCTGCCCCATCACTCTGCCGCTGATCGACGGGGATAAGGTGGTCGGCTATGTTGACCTGCTGCAGAATAAGGCGGTCGACCTCAAGGGTAATGATATCCCCATCCCGGCTGATGTGCCCAAGATGGATATGTATCAGCACAAGCTCATCGAAGGCATTGCCGAGACCGATGAGGAATTGATGGAAAAATACTTTGCCGATGAGCCTTTCACCCCCGAAGAGATCCGCAAGGGTGTTGTGGCCGGTATTGCCGCCGGCACGCTGCTGCCCGTCTTTGCCGGTACCTGCAACGATCAGGGCGGTGTTTCGCTGCTGCTGGACGATATCGTCAAATTCTTCCCCTGCCCCGGCTATCGCAATGTCGTTGAGGGGCAGAACATCCGAGGTGAGTCGATCGAGATCGAGATCGGCGAGACCGAGCCCTTCTCGGCCTTCGTCTTCAAGACGGTTGCCGACCCCTTTGTCGGCAAGATGTCCTATTTCCGTGTGACCTCGGGTACCCTGACCACCGATAAAAGCATCATCAACACCGTATCGGGTCAGACCGAAAAGATCGGCCGCATTTATGTTATGCGTGGCAAGAAGCAGATCGAAGTTCCCAAGCTCTGCTCGGGTGATATCGGCGTTGTGACCAAGCTGACCAACACCAACACCGGCGACACCCTGTGCGAGGCCTCCCGTCCCTGCATCCTGCCCGGCACACACCGTGAATTACCGCCGCCCTGCCTGAGCATGGCTGTCCTGCCCAAGACCAAGGGCGATGAAGACAAGATCGCCGGCGGCCTGCAGCGTCTGTGCGAAGAAGACATCACCATCTCCTATCGCCTGGATCGTGAGACCAAGCAGCAGATCCTGTCGGGTCTGGGTGAGATGCACCTGGATGTCATCGTATCCAAGTTAAAGAACAAATTCGGCGTAGCCGTTGAACTCAAGACTCCACGTGTCCCCTATCGTGAGACCATCAAGAAGAAGGTCAAGGTCGAGGGCAAGCATAAGAAACAGTCGGGCGGCCACGGCCAGTACGGTCATGTCTGGATCGAATTCGAGCCGGGCGTAGAATCGGATCTGGTCTTTGAAGAGAAGATCTTCGGCGGCTCGGTACCTAAGAACTTCTTCCCTGCCGTAGAAAAGGGTCTGCGTGACAGCGTCAAGCACGGCGTGCTGGCCGGCTATCCTGTCGTCAACCTAAAAGCCACTCTGCTCGACGGCTCCTATCATCCTGTCGACTCCAACGAGTTGGCCTTTAAGGTGGCTGCCGGTCTGGCCTTTAAGGCAGGCCTGCCCCAGGCCAATCCCGTTCTGCTCGAGCCGATCGGTATGCTCAAGGTCGTCGTTCCCGAGGTGCTGACCGGTTCGGTCATCAGTGATCTCAACCGCCGTCGAGGCACCATGCTGGGCATGAACCCCATGGGCGGCGGCACCCAGGAGATTATGGGCGAGGTACCGATGAGCGAAATGCACACCTACGCCACCGACCTGCGCTCCCTGACCCGTGGCCGTGGTTCCTTTGAGTTTAAGTTCGAACGCTATCAGGAAGCCCCTGCTCCCGTGGCGCAGAAGGTCATTGCCGAAGCTCAGGCCGAGGCCGAATAAGTCCATATTTCAGGAAGACAGCGGACTGTCTTCCTGATTTTTTTGTGAATTTTTAATTTTTTATGAATTAGATATTGTGAAATGAATCATTTCGGTGTATAATATGATGACAATACTCTGAAGAGAGGTGTATTTATGCTGAAAATCAACGGCACCAACGGAGATATTTATCTGGCCGATTCGGTCATCGCCCGCCTGGTTGGCTACGAGGTCACCGGCTGCTTCGGCGTTGTGGGTATGGCCGCCAGAAACACCGCTGACAGCGTGGTATCTCTTCTGTCTCGTGACAACATGGAAAAGGGCGTCAATGTACGCTACGAAAATAACGAGTTGAATATCGACCTGCACATCATCATTTCCCACGGCGTGAATATTCCTGCCATCTCGCAGGCCATCGAGGAAAAGGTGAGTTACAGTGTGGAACAATTCACCGGCGTCAATGTGCGCAAGGTGCAGATCTTCGTCGATTCGATCAAGGCGTAACTGCGCCGATAGTGAGGTAATACTTTGGAACTGACATCATCGCTGCTGCGGGACATGATCGTCTCGGCAGCCAATCATCTTGAAAATAAAAAGCAGCCTGTCAACGACCTGAACGTCTTCCCCGTTCCCGACGGTGATACCGGCACCAATATGTCGCTGACGCTGGGTGCAGCCCGCAAAGCCGTACTGGAACTGGATACCGACGAGGTCGGCGCCGTGGCCAATGCCGCCGCCAACGCCCTCATTCGCGGCGCTCGTGGCAATTCCGGCGTTATTCTGTCCCTGCTCTTCCGTGGCCTTGCCAAGGGCTTGAAAGGCATGAAGACCGCCCAGGCCAAGGACTATGCCCGAGCCGCCACGCTCGGCTGCGAAGGCGCTTACAAGGCCGTTATGAAACCGACCGAGGGCACCATCCTCACCGTGTCACGTCTGTCTGCCTCGGCTGCCGTTAAGGCCGCCAACAGCGGACAGGATCTGCGCAAGGTCTTTGATGCCCAGTTGGAGGCTGCCCGTGCAGCCCTTAAGCAGACACCCGAAATGCTGCCCGTCCTTAAGCAGGCCGGTGTTGTTGATGCCGGCGGTCAGGGCTACGTCATCGTTCTTGAGGGTATGCGCAGCGTTTTGGTTGACAACAAGATCATCGAAGCCAAGGAGCACACCGAAGAGGTAGCCTCCATGGCCGACTTTGATAACTTTGATACCGAAGAGATCAATTTCGCCTACTGCACCGAGTTCCTGATCGACAAGGCCGATCCCGATTCGGAGGCCGACGATTTCCGCTCTTATCTGCAGACCATCGGTGACTGCGTTGTGGTCGTTGATGCCGGCGATTTTATCAAGACCCATGTACACACCAACAATCCCGGTCTGGCTCTGGAAGCGGCCGTCAAGCTCGGCTCGCTGACCAAGATCAAGATCGAGAACATGAAAGAACAGCACACCGCTTTAGTGTCTGATGCTCAGCCCGAAGCGCCTGCTGCGCCCGCCGCACCCGAAAAGCCCTACGGTTTTGTAGCCGTCGCTGCCGGCGAAGGCTTCCACACCGTGCTCAAAGACCTGGGTGTTGACAATATCATTTCCGGCGGCCAGACCATGAACCCCTCGACCGAGGACATTCTCACCGCCATTGACCTTACCCCGGCCGAAACGGTCTTTGTGCTGCCCAACAACAAGAACATTATCATGGCTGCCGAGCAGTGCGTCGATCTGACCGAAAAGAATGTCGTTGTGTTGCCGACCAAGACGGTGCCTCAGGGCATCACCGCCATCTTTGCCTTTGATCCCGACGCCGATATCGACACCAACGCTGCCGCCATGATGGAGGCTGCCGGCACCGTCACCACCATGTCGGTCACCTATGCCGCCCGTGACAGCATCTTCGACGGCATGGAGATCAAGAAGGGTGACTATCTGGGCATGGTCAACGGCAAGGTGCTGGAGGTCGAACGTTCGCTGGCCGACTGCATCGGCAAAATGGCCGATGAGGGACTGCGTGGCGGCGAGACCTATCTCAATGTCTTCTACGGCGAGGGCGTGACCGAAGAACAGGCCGCCGAAGCCCAGACGCTGCTGTCTGAGCATCTGCCCGATGCGGAGATCAACGTTATCAACGGCGGTCAGCCGGTCTACTACTTTGTCATTTCGGCGGAATAAGTATGGAACATCTTGACTTTCTCTATTCCCGCCGCAGCATGCGGCGTTACACCGACAAGCCGGTGGCTGACGAGCAGCTGCGTGCCATCCTCAAGGCGGCCATGCTCGCCCCTTCCAGCCGCAACGGCCAGCCCTGGCATTTTGTTGTGATCAAGGATGCGGCCACCCGTGAACAGTTGATGGAATATCAACCCAATATGTCCTTTGCCCGATATGCCGACACGGTCATTTTGGTCTGTGCCGACACACGCATCACCACCCTGCCGCAAGCCCATTCTGATTGCGCCGCCGCCACCATGAATATTTTGTTGGCCGCCCATGCGCTGGGCTTAGGCGCCTGTTGGTGCGCCGTCCATCCGTATGAGGATCGGCAGAGCGCCATTGCCGAGTTGTGCGACATTCCCGAGCATATCAGCATCTTTTCGGCCGTAACGGTCGGTCATCCCGGCAAGGAAAATCCGCCGATGCCGGACCGTTTCCGTGACGACCGCATACATAACGAAACATGGTAAAACAACGGGGAGGGTCACCTCCCCGTTTGCCAAGATTGTGAGGTACTTATATGATCTGCCGCACCATTGATGCCCAGACTCACGAACAATTCATGCTTGGCTCTCCCAAGGAGCATTTTATGCAGACGGCCATCTGGGGCGAGATCAAATCGACCGACGGCTGGCAGCATGAATTTGTTGGCTTCTATCGCAATGATCAACTCTGCGCCAGCGCCCTGCTCTTCAAAAAAGCCGTGCCCGGCATCAAAAAATACCTCTACTACTGTCCGCGCGGCCCCATTGCCGACTATCATGACCGAGACCTGCTCAAAGAAATCACGCCCGTCCTGCGTGTCTACCTCAAAGAGCACCGAGCCTTAAATCTGACCATTGACCCCGATGTGGCCATTGAATCCTGGGACAAGTACGACAAGCCGACCATGGAGCGCCAAGACCTTGCCGAATTTCTCTCTACCCTTGGCTGGAAGCATACCGGCTATGTCAAAAATTTTGAAAATAAGCAGCCTCGTTACACCTTCCGCCTATCGCTGACCGACGGGATCGACGCCCTCTATGATAACTGCGACCGCATGGCCCGTAAAAACCTCAAGTTTGCCGATGAGGCCGCCATCCGTGTCTATCCCTCGGATGAAATGGACCGCTATTTTGAGATCATGCGTGACACGGCCGAGCGTGATCATTTCTATGAGGGATCGCCTGCCTATTACCGCCGCCTGTATCCCATGCTCAAGGAAAAGGGCATGGCCCAGCTGTGGTTTGCCCGATACGAGCCCAAAGAAAATCTGCGGCTGATCGACCATGCCCTGGCCGACATTGACGCCGAGATCCAGGACATCGACAAAAAACTGACCGTCAAAGCCACCCCCCGCCTGGAAACCAAGAAACAGCAGGCACTGGAAAAGCGAGGCCGCATCGAAAAGCAGCGGGCGCTGGCTCTGGACTATCTGGAAAAGCATCCCGACGGGCTGGATCTGTCCACCCTCATCACCGTCAGCACGCCCAACCGCACCTGGACGGTCTGGGGCGGATCGAGAAGCGAACTGCGCCAGTTTGCCGCCAACTACAAGATCACCTGGCACGCCATCGAAGAGGCCTGTGCCCAGGGCAAGGAATTTCTTGATTTCTTCGGCAGCACCGGCGACCCCAACCCCGACAATCCCATCACCGGTATCTATGCCTTTAAGAAGAAATTTTCCGGCCTGCATACCGAATTTGTGGGACAGTTTGACTTGATCATATCCCCCTTCTGGTATCACACCTGGAACACCCTGTCCCCCCTGTTGCTTAAACTGCGCCGCCGTGTGCGCCGCCGTCAAGACTCCTAACAAAAAAACGATCCGAGAACATACTGTTCTCGGATCGTTTTTATTCTTCTTCGATGCTGAAATTGCGAATGTTAAATTCCGCCATTTTTTTGAGCTTGAACAGAGTAGCCATGATGTTGGACAACGCCCGGTCATAGTACTCGTTATAGGCTCTGGCCTGGCGGTTATACTGTTCACCGGCATTGGCAATGTCCTGCTCCACGGCACGCAGATCATTTTTCTGCGTCATAAATATGGCACTCACCCGCAACTGCTGATACCGTTCAGCGGCGGCAAACAGTTTTTTAAGAGCATCGGTCAGTGCCGACTCGGCCTCACACTTTTCCATCAGCGATGTCGCCTTGATCGACTGGTTGCGCAGTGCGATCAGTTCTTCCATAATGGCCGTTTCATGGGCGGCATATTCCTGCATCGCCTCGATCAGACCGGGGATCAGATCATACCGCTTTTTCATGAAACGATCGACCACTGCATATTTTTCTTCACATTCAAAACTAAGAACCGAAAACCGACTGCGCACGGCAACCACCCAAAGAATGACGATGACCGCCACAGCCGCTAAGATTCCTAAAATCCAATAAAGCCAACCCATATTCGGACCTCCATTTCCAATACAGTATACCATAATCACTCATCCATTTCAAGCACCAATACGGTCCGACCGGCATACCCTGGTATTGTAATGGAGGTATGAAGGTATGTATTCGAGAAACCTGTTTGACGGTCAGGGCTGCAGCATATCCATCATCATCGTCGGTATTTTGTTGATCATGCTCGTCACCCGCTAAACCGCCAGCGGCCGCAGAAATTTTCTGCGCCCGACATTTTTCCCCTTTCTTTGCACGCTATGTATGGTATACTTCATTGCAAATCATTTGCACATGGAGGTGCCGCATGAAGCGCCTGATCGCCTGTTTTTGCCTGCTGGTGTTGCTCTCCGGATGCACGCCAGCCCAGGTATCGGATGATCGCCTACAGATCGTCGTTACCCTGTTCCCCGTCTATGACTGGGTGCGCAACCTGCTGGGAGAGCGTGTCGACGATGTGACTCTTACCCTGCTGGCTGACAATACCGATTGGCATAGCTATCAACTGTCCTCGGCCGACATGGTGCTTATTGCCGATTGTGATCTTTTTCTCTATCTCGGCGGCAACTCGGATGCCTGGGCGGCATCGGCACTGGAAAGTACGCCCAATCCCAACCGCATCACCCTAAACCTGATGGAGATCATAGGGGACGATCGACTGCCGCTGGATGAGCACGGGCATGTCTTTGACGAACATATTTGGCTGTCCTTGAAAAATACGGACAAGCTATGCCGTGCCATTGCCGATGCGCTGACCGCCCTGGACCCCGGCCTGGCTGCCGGACAAGAACTCTATCTCCAAAACATCCATGCCTTAGACCAACAGTATCAGCAAGCCCTTCGCCTGGCCAATAACCATACCCTGGTCTTTGCCGACCGATACCCGTTTCGTTACCTGGCCGCCGACTACAACCTCACCTGTTATGCCGCCTTTGACGGCTGCTCCGGTGAAACCCGAGCCGACTTTGATACGGTGATCCGATTGGCGTCGGTGATCGATCAGCAACAACTGACGACCGTACTGATTCTGGAGACCCATGACAGCGCTATTGCCAACTCGGTGATTGCCAACACATCAACCAAAAACCAATCCATTCTGGTCATGGATTCGATGCAGTCGGTCACCGATCTGTCGACCGATTACCTGATGGTGATGAGAAAAAATCTTTCTGTATTACAAGGAGCTCTTTCATGCCACATTTGACCTGCCGTGAACTGACCGTGGGCTATAACGGGAAAGCCGTAACACCGCCCCTCTCCTTTTCAGTGGAAGCAGGCGACTATCTGTGCATCATCGGCGAGAACGGATCGGGGAAAAGCACATTGCTCAAAACGCTGCTGGGGCTGATCCCACCCCTAAGCGGAGATGTGGAATCTTCACCGAACCTACAAATAGGCTATCTGCCACAGCAAACACACATCCAAAGCGACTTTCCCGCCTCTGTCAGGGAGATCGTCCGTTCCGGCCTGCTTGGCCGCCATGGTCTGCGCCCCTTCTATACCAAACAGGAAAAAAGCCGTGCCTTGTCGGCCATGGAGCAACTGGACATCGCCCACCTGGCCAAACAAGGCTTTCGTGACCTGTCGGGCGGTCAGCAACAACGCGTTTTGCTGGCACGCGCCTTATGCGCCGCCGAGCATATGCTGCTGCTTGACGAGCCAACCGCAGGCCTTGATCCGCAGGTCACAAAAGATCTATATGATATCGTCGCCCGACTCAACCACGATCGGCAGATGACCGTCATCATGATCTCTCATGATTGGCAAGCTACCCAACGGTACGCCACCCACATCCTGACTCTGGGATGCCGTCACGATTTCCGTGCGGCGGGAGGTGGATGACATGCATGAATGGTTATCGGCTCTGTCGGTCTATCTGCAATACCCCTTTGTTCGCTATGCCATGATCGTAGCCGTGCTGATCGCTCTATGCTCAGCACTGCTTGGCGTAACGCTGGTACTTAAGCGCTTCTCCTTTATCGGGGATGGGCTCTCACATGTAGCCTTCGGCACCATGGCGGTGGCAGCAGTAGTTGGACTGACCAACGATATGCTGCTGGTCTTGCCGGTTACGGTGGTCTGCGCCGTCTTGCTGCTACGCAACGGCCAGCATACCAAGATCCGTGGCGATGCCGCCGTAGCCATGATCTCGGTCGGTGCGCTGGCCGTCGGCTATCTGCTGATGAGCCTGTTTTCGGCATCGACCAATCTTTCCAACGATGTCTGCGGGGCCCTTTTCGGCTCCTTCTCCATCCTGACCCTGACCCCGACCAAGGTTTGGCTCTGCCTTGGCCTGTCGCTGGCGGTGATCGTCATCTTTTTCCTGTTCTATCATAAGATCTTTGCCGTCACCTTTGACGAGGAATTTGCCCGTGCATCGGGCCTACGTGTCTTGCTGTATCATCTGCTGATCTCGATCGTCATCGCCGCCATCATCCTGCTGGCCATGAATCTTGTCGGCTCACTGCTCATCTCGGCCCTGGTTATTTTCCCCGCCCTGTCAGCGATGCGGTTGTTTAAAAGTTTTCGTTCGGTCACCATATGCGCCGCTTTGCTCTCCGTCGGCTGTACCCTATTGGGGCTGCTCGTCGCCATCCCGGCTGCCACGCCGGTCGGCGCCACCATTGCGGTGGTGGACCTTATTGCCTTTGGCGCCTGTTCGCTTATCGAGCGCATAAAAAAATGCTATGGATGATCCATAGCATTTTTCTTTATTTGAAGACATCTATGATAGCAAACACCTTTTCGCTCACAAAGGCAAACACATCGGGATAGAAATAAGATACCGCAAACCCGGCCACCAAAACAACAGCCGTGACGATCAAAAAGACCATCAGCACACCGCGAGCCAGATTTCGGCGGTTAAAATTCCTGGTACCGCCCAGCGCCCATATCAGCGTGGCCAGCCATCCGATCACCGGAATACTCATCAAGAGCACCGTTCCCATATACTGCGCCGTGCTCAGCACATCGTAGGCCGGATCATTGTAATACTCTTCATATTCCAACTCATCCATTGTTGACGGGGGGGCCTGGTCGGGTAATTCCATGGTCTGTGGCTCCTGCGGTGCAGGATTCGTGTTTTCCGTCACCGTTGCAATCACATCGGCCAGATCGGTCATATCCTTCAGATCGTTGTCGATCACGACCGGCTCTCCCGGCGCATGACCGCTATCGGCCGGAGCCGGCTGATCGCGCAGGATCTCCTCTTGCGGCTCCTGCGGCACATACAGCAGTTCCTGCGGAGCCTGTTTCATTTGGTTGTCTGCCTCTTCTTTGTATTGCGAGGGGAATGTCGGCTTAAAGGGGGCCGGCCGACGGCCCAAGCGAGCGGCTCCACACTCGGGGCAAAGCTCCATATCATCGGTCAGGTCGGCGCCGCAATTAATACAATAATCCATAACTGCCTCCAAAATACATTCTATCCTTATTATATCGGACAAATTCCGCTCTGTCAAGGGATGCAAAAAAAGCGAGGCATAGCCTCGCTTTTGTTTATTCGGATGCAGCAGAAGAACTCTCGGTGCTGCTCAGCTCTTCCGGCTTGGTGTTGGGATCAATATCGTTGTAGATAAAGTTATGAATATGATCGGTCGCCTTTTCCAGATCGTACTGCATGTAATACACACCGTTGATCATGGCATTTCGAGCATCGTCATAATCGCCGGGGATCATGGTTTCTTCCATCACAACTTCGCCGCTGGTGATGATCGGTAAAAATTCCAGCACATCGCTATAGGTAAAGGAGGTGGTTACCATGGGGATCATGGCTTTAGCCAACGCCGGGTATTGCATCACATGCAATGTCATGGCCTGATCAAATACCGCCATGATCACCTCACGCTGCCGACCGGTACGAGCCTGATCGCTGTCCAACCGGCGAATACGGGCAAAACCGACGGCCTGATTGCCGTTGAGCAGAGTGTCCGGACCGCTGGTATGTAAATAGTCAGACGCCGAGCCTCGTATCTCGGTTATATGTAAATTGATCTGCCGGCGTTCGGCCTCGGTAACATCGATGTGAACACCGCCAACCGCATCGATCACATGAGCCAACTGCTCAAAGTTGACGGTAACATACTCGGTAATATCCAGATTGAAATTTTCATTGAGGGTCTTTACCGCCAGCGCTGCACCGCCATAGCCGTAGGCATGGGTCAGTTTATCACCCTTGCCGTTGATCTGCACATAACTATCCCGCATAATGGAGATCAGTTTCACCTTTTTGGTCTGATGATTGATGCTCAGGATGATCACCGCATCACTTAATCCTCGGTCGGCATTGCCGCCTGCACGGGTATCAATGCCGAATAGGGCGATATTGGTGATCTTCTTCTCCTGTTGGATCGAAGAGTGATAGCTGCTGTTGATACCTAGATCATCGGAAGGCAACTCTTCCGTCTGCAATCCGCCGAAGAAGTACACAAAGATGCCGACAAAACCAAGCACCAAAATAAGCAGAAAACTGCCGACCGCTAAAAGAACCGTACGCCAGATTTTCTTCTTGCTTGTCGACTTGGTATCTACCATCTCAATATCCGGTTTTTTAGCATGTTTTCCCTGTTTCATTTTGTCCTCCCGTATGGTTGTTCTCGGGTAGCGTCCTATATTATATATCTATCCTGCCGAAAATACAAGACCTGATTTGTAAATAAAAAGGCGACCCTTTCGGATCGCTTTATTACGCTGTAGCTTTTTATTTACCAACGTTGCTGCCGCCGATACGGGTAGCCTTACCGGTAGCGATACCGTAGGTGTAAACGCCGGAGCCATCCTTGATGATGCCGATGGAATAAACAACCTCGCCGTTAGCATCCAAAGCACTCAGGCAGTAAGCAGACTTGGAGTTGATAACAACATCATTTTCCTGCTTCCAGTCTTCCCATTCCGTACCCTGCTCGGTAAGCTTCTTGTCAAAATAATAGTTAGCGATTCTGTCAAAATCAGCTTCGGTAACAGGAGTTGCGCCGCAACCGACAAGCAGGCCGGTGGTGCAGACAAGCACGAGGAGCATAGCTGCGATGATCTTCTTGGTCATTGTAGTTTCACCTTTCACATTTTCAAATATTATGCCGACCTTGCGCCAAACGCACAAAGATCAGCCTTAATAGTATAGTACAACCACAGACTTAAGTCAACTGTTTTCGCCAAAGTTATCAATTTTTTCATAATCTGTGCACTTTGCACAAAAAGTATGAGGCGGTCACCGGTTCACTTTTGTTCGTTTTCTTTTCTTTTTTTGCGACGCACCCGATTGATATGCCGCTCAAAATCGCCGCTGTCGATCAAGCGTGCCAGCACCAACTGAATATAGGTCGGCACCGTACAAGAATAAAAACCCAGCTTCTTCTCAAATTCCTCCGCCAGATGCCGTGGCAACACCATGTATCCGACACGCAGCGAGGGCGACACCGTCCGGGAAAAGGTGTTCATATAGATCACGTTCTCCTGCTGAGTATGGGAAAACAGTGTTTCTTCCGGCTTTTTTGACATGGAAAATTCCGATTCAAAATCATCCTCAATGATCACCCGTCCCTCCCCGGCCCAGCGCAGATATTCGTGGCGCTTGGAGGCGGTAGCCGTGACCCCGCTGGGAAAACTGCGATAGGGCGAGATATGCAAAACATCGGCTCGACTGCTACGCAGCGCTGCGCTGTCAATGCCGTCACGCCCCAGCGGCAGCATCTCATAACGCACCTGTGCGGCACGGTAGACCTGTTCGATCTTCTTATAAGAAGGCGCTTCTATCCCGTAGACCTGATCCCGCCCCAATAAGTCAACGATCAGGCTGTAAAAATATTCCGATCCCGAGCCGATCACGATCTGATCCACGCCCGCCTGAATGCCACGACTACGAGCCAAATACCGCCGCACCGCCTGACGCAATTCCTCGCAACCGGCATTGTCCGGCCGATCCAGGATCGACTCGCCGTAATCGCTGAGCACCCCACGCATCGTCCGTGCCAGCACCGAAAAGGGAAACTCGGGCACGCCGTCGGTATGATGCACCGTCGGTAAGGGCGTACGACCCGGTATGGCAAAGCCGTCATCGGTGCGGAATATCACATAATACCCGCTGCGCTCCCGTGCCTCTATATAGCCCTCCTCGCTCAACAGCGCATAGGCGTGCTCGACCGTGACCGTGCTGACCCCGACCGTGTCGGCCAGGGTGCGCTTGGACGGAAGTTTTCCGTTATAGGAATAGACACCCGCCACGATGTCCTCCCGTATCCGTTGATATAATTGTAGATAGGCCGGTTCTGTCTGTTTCATCTGGTTATATAAAATTCTCCTGTTCTGACTATTTTTATATTACCAAAAACAGTATATAGTATTCTCAGTAAAAAAGCAAGGAGGGAAATGATGCACAATCATCAAAAAAAAATTGCCGTCATCAACGATTTCTGTGGCTTTGGCCGCTGTTCGCTGGCGGTATCCCTGCCGATTCTCTCGGCCTTGAAGATCCAGTGCTGTCCGCTGCCCACCGCCATCTTTTCCAATCACACCGGCTTTGAAAGCTTTTATTCCACCGATTTTACCGCCCACATGCCGGCCTATATCGAGGAGTGGGCCAAACTGGATCTGCATTTTTCTGGCATCCTCACCGGTTATCTCGGCTCGCCCGAGCAGATCGCCATTGTCAAGGACTTTTTATTGCATTTCAAATCGTCCGACACCCTAGCCGTCATCGATCCGGTCATGGGCGATTACGGCAAGCTCTATCCCTCTTTCTCGCCTGATCTTGCCAAGCAGATGAAGGAGCTCGTCCCATTTGCCGATATTCTCACCCCCAACCTCACCGAGGCCTGCATCCTCACCGAAACGCCCTATCAATCGGATATAAATGAGGAAAAATTGGCCGAAATTTGCCGAAAATTAGCCCAAATGGGGCCAAAAAAGATCGTAATTTCGGGCCTGGAACGGGGTGAAGACCTGGAAAACTTCATTTATGAAGACGGCAAAACCCTGACCGTGATGGAGCATCGGGTCGGCCCTAATCGTTCTGGGACCGGCGATGTCTTTTCTTCGATTCTGGCCGCCGATGTCGTCAATGGCCGCAGTTTGACCCAATCGGTGCGCCACGCCTCCGCCTTTATTGCCAAGGTGCTGCGCCGGGCGCTGGAACTGGATCTACCCAAAACAGACGGCCTTTGCTTTGAGGAGTTTTTAACACAACTATGAGTCAACAAAAAATCAAGCGCATGGCGCTATCCGGCATTTTTGCCGCTCTTGTCTTTGTCTTCACCGCCTATCTGCACATCCCCTCCCACACCGGCTATACCCATGTGGGTGACGGTTTTATCTATCTGGCTGCCTGTCTGCTGCCGCTGCCCTACGCCGTCTTTGTCGGCGCCGTCGGGGCACTGTTGGCCGATCTTCTCACCGGCTTTGCCATCTGGGCCCCAGGCTCGGTCATCATCAAGGCGGCCGCCGTCCTCTTCTTTTCCTGCAAAGGAAAAAAGATCCTCACCCTGCGCAATGCACTGGCCCTGCTGCCGGCCTGTCTGCTGTGCATCGGCGGCTACTATTTGTACGAATCCCTCATCACCGGTAACTTTTTAGCGCCCCTGGCCGGCATCCCCGGCTATATCACCCAATCGGTGCTGAGCAGTCTGCTCTTTTTGATCCTCGGCTTTGCCCTGGATAAACTCGATATCAGGAGGCATATCCTATGATGACCATTACCTACCCCGTTAAAAACGGAATCTATGTTAACATGACCAATCGCTGCCCCTGCGCCTGCACCTTCTGCCTGCGCCACAACGCCGACAGTGTCTATGGCTCTGAGCCGTTATGGCTGGATCGTGAGCCGACGGTGGACGAAGTCTGCCAAAGTCTTGATCGGTGGAATCTGGATGAGTACAGCGAGGTCGTTTTCTGCGGCTACGGTGAGCCGACCGAACGACTGGATGATCTATTGAAGGTTGCCGCCTATATCCGCAACAAAAGCCATATATCCATCCGCATCAACACCAACGGCCTGTCCGACCTCATTCACGGCAAGCCGACTGCGTCGATGCTGGCCGGTCTGATCGACACGGTATCGATCAGCCTTAACGCCACCAACGCCGAGGATTATTGTAAGGTGGTGCGTCCTAAATTCGGTATTGAATCTTATGATGCCATGCTTGCCTTTACCAAAGATTGCGTAAATTATGTACCCCATGTGGTCATGACGGTGGTCGACGTGGTCACCTCCCCCGAGGAACAAGAGAAAAGTCGTCAGATCTGCGAACGCTTAGGTGCGACCTTGCGGATTCGTCCCTACGAAAGCTAAAAAGAAGACTTGATTTTCCTACCTGACTGTGCTATACTGTGTTTTACATACGGACCATTAGCTCAGTTGGTTAGAGCAGCCGGCTCATAACCGGCCGGTCCAAGGTTCGAGTCCTTGATGGTCCACCAAAAAACAGATATCCCTGAGGGGGTATCTGTTTTTTTATGCGCACTTAATGACGAGAACCGTAGGTTCGATACGTGACACCCCAAGAGCGCGAGTGATAGCGACGTGCGATTGGCATGGTGGAACTTATGCATGCGAGCGAAGCGAGTCGTAGTCCTTGATGGTCCACCAGAAAAACCGACTTGTTTCGACAAGTCGGTTTTTTAACGAAATTTGCCCTTGAGGGCAAGTGAAATCGCTTCGCGGTGAAATATTTGCTTTGCAAATGTGAAATGTTCGCTGACGCGAACGTGGCAAATTTCATTTCACATCGAACGAAGTGAGATATTTCACAATTTTCGCAATTTTCACAAGAAAATTATTTCGCATTCGCCGCAAGGCGAATATTTGACTAAAAAATACAAAGATTCAAATATCTAACACAAAAACAGCAAAATCATTTTACTCTATGGTGTCAGGAAAGGGATGCGCTGTGCGCTCCGATGCTGCCGACCGCCCTTGGCGTATGGAAGAGAAAGGGATTCGCCCTCGCTGCGGCTCGGGCTGGGGTCGGCTCTGACATGCCGCCGGCATGTCATTCACTACCGACCCTTCGAATCCCTTTCTTCGACGTAAAAGCAAAAACAGACACCCCGATCGGGGTGTCTGTTTTTGCTTGGCGGAGAGAAAGGGATTCGAACCCTTGAAGGAGTTTAAGTCCTTACACGATTTCCAGTCGTGCGCCTTAGACCAGCTCAGCCATCTCTCCGGATGGGATTGTCCAACGCTTATTCTACACGATTTGGAATCAAAATGCAAGCACTTTTTTTATAAATTACACATCTATTTCCTTTTGACAGGAAAAAGCATAGATCACGCAGCGCTTGACCGGCTTTTCAATCAGTTTTTCCAGCGCCTGTGCATACAGCCGCAACTGCAACCGATACCGCTCCACATAATAGGCCTCGTCACTGCTGCGGTCGGTCTTGTAATCGACCAGGGTAATGCCGCCGTTTTCCTCAAAAAACAGGTCGATGACACCCTGCAGCATAATATTCTCGACATGCCCCACCAAGCTCGGATCATAACGCTCGGCCGAAACCTGGGACAAAAACCGATATTCACGCTCGACCATCGGCGAAGCGGCAATGCGCCCTGCCAACGGGCTTCGACGGAACTGTTCAATGGCATCCAGATCGACCGCCTCACCCTCCTCGGGGCTGAGTGTTCCACGATGCACCAGCGCATCTCGCAACACCGACAGCGGCGTTTGGTCAAAGGTCAAAAACTGCATAAACTTATGGGTAGCCGTGCCTCGCTCGGCCGCCGACAGTCCTTGGCGCAGGAAGGCCGGCTTATCGTAGTTGATCTGCCGGGCCAGCATCAGCCCTGCGTCATCGTCCATGTCCCTCAGGCCCTTGAGGTCGGAAACCGACACCTTGGCCGGCACCTGTCCCAGCGCCTGATAGGGATACTCATAGTCCAGCATGGGACGCATCTGCTCGATATCGGTCGTCTGGCACTGCTCCTGAGCCGGATCGACCGTCACCGTGATCGGCTGTTGCACCCGAATGACCAGACCGGGGATCCCCTCACGCTGTGCCAGCGGCTCGGACAAGATGCTGCGCTCGAGCAGGTCGATATCGGGACATACCCCCTCGGGGATATCCACCCCGACACGTTCGGCAAAAGCCAGACCGGACGGATGGCGCAGGGCGGCCAACAGGAGCATTTCCAGCGGCGAAGCACAGCTTTGCACCAGGCGAGGCCCAAGGCGGCCACGGCCGACCAGTGCCAGGCTCTGTGATAAAAAGACTGGCAATCGGCCGGGCGTCGGTTTTTTCAGCCCCTGTTTTTCACTTATGCCAATGCTGCCGACCAAAAACAGTTTCTCTTTGGCACGGGTAAAAGCCACATACAAAAGCCGCAGTGTTTCGGCCTGCTCCTCCTCTCGATTGGAAGCCAGTACAGCCGAGCGGGCAAAGGTATCAAAGATCATGCGCCGAGCCCGATCCTTGACCCGCAAGCCCATACCCAACGCATCCGAATAGACCATACGTCCGCGCGAGGACATCGACGAAACCGACGCCGACTCCATGTTCAGCACAAAGACATAGGGGTATTCCAGCCCCTTAACGGCATGGATGGTCGACACAGTGACATGCGGCGCAGCCGGCGCCGGGTTAGCGCCCTCAGCATCACGCAGTTGCTCCTCGACCCGCTCCATATAGCATAAAAAGCCGTACAGACCACGTAGCGAGCTGTTCTCATAATCTCGGGCATGACGATAGATCAGCCGCAGATTTTCCCGACGTGATTCGGGCGCCGTCATCGCTCCTACGGCAGCAAACAGCGAAAACTCACCGTACAGATCCCAGATCAGCCGATAGACCGGCTCTGCTCCTGCTCGGGCACGGTAGCGGTCGATCACCGACTTGGCATGCTTGGCCTTTTCGGTCTGACTTTGGCTTAAGCAGTCATACAGGCAACCTTTGCCACCCTCACGCAGATCACACAGTTCCTGCGCCGAGAAGCAAAAAATGGGGCTACGCAGCGCCGCCGCCATCGGGATATCGAGATAGGGGTTATCAATGGCACGCAAGAAGGAAAGGATGAATTTGACCTCATAGCGATCAAAATAACTCTTGGCCTTGGCTGAATAGGCCGGGATGCCGGCATCGGACAGGGCTCGCACTACGGCATCGGCACGGCCTTTGGCGGCACGCATCAGGATGACGATATCGTTATAGGTCAGGGAGCGGGCGTTTTTGGCTTTGGCGTCCCATACCGTGCGGCCCTCCTCCATTAATTCTCGGATGCGGCGGGCACAGACCAGCCCCTGCTGATAATCCTTATCCATCGGCTCCTCTTCGGCCGTCTGCCAGCCGTCGTCGTTCTCGTCGCACAGCAGCAGTTCGGTATCGTAATCGCCCGACGGAAACTGCCCGGCCACATAGGCCCACTGGGTCGCATCGTAATCGGCGCCGCCCGATACACGGCTCATGATCTGTGCAAAAAAGAAGTTGACAAAGCCCAGCACACCCTTGGACGAACGGAAATTGCGGGTCAAAAATTGCACCTGCGGAAATTCGCCCTCAGCCGTCGAAAACCGTTGCAGTTCCCCGGCAAAAAGGTCGGGACGGGCCTTACGGAAGCGATAGATCGACTGTTTTAAGTCGCCGACGCAAAAGAGATTTTTTCCGTTGTCCGACAGGGCACGGAAGATGAGGTTTTGCAGCAAATTGGTATCCTGATACTCGTCGATGAGCACCTCTTCGATACGGCCGCCCAGATCGCCGTCGATATAGGAACGGGCAAAATCGGTCAGCGTCACGGTATCGGTCGACGGATCGTAATGATCAACCAGCAGCGAAAGCGTCAGCCGTGAAGCGTCGGCATAGGACAGGACGTTTTTACGGCGTTTGGTTGCACGGTCGGCTCGGTAATAACGCTTGACGACTCGTTCCATGCCCTGCGCCATCTGCAAACAAAGGGATTGCTGAGCGATAAACTCGGCCTGGGACGGCAGGTACAGTTTTTTATAAATCTCATCTATTCTCGTGCGTGCCGCCTTGATCTTTGGCTGAATCAGGCGATAGGCTTCATAGTTATGATTTCGTGAACTAAGACTGGAAATCTTCGCAAAATTCGGCCCGGCCGGGATCTTGCCTTGGCGCAACATGGCAAGCTGCGCCTCGATCTCACTCAAATCTTCCAGGCGCTGATCGGCCGTTTTGTCGCCCAGTTCGACCCGATGCGCCTTGGCATATTCGGCCGCATCAACAAAGACCGATCGCAGTTCGTTCACGTTTTGCTCGATATAATCCCGATAATAGCGATACCAGTCCGTCTGTTCGATCTCGGTGTGCTTAAACATGTCACGCAGCTGCTCAAGTTTGTACTCCGGATAGGGTTCGCTATCCAGTTTATCAATCAATTCGAGCATTTGCTCAAAAAATCCGATATCATCCTGTTCGCCAGAAAAGGCATCCACGCAAGCCAAAAAGTCGGCATCTTGCTCCTCGTACAACGCATCGAACACCCCTTGCAGGGTGCTGCGCCGCAGCAGATCATGCTCCGGGCCACGGATGGTGCGGAAATCGGGAGATACCCCCAATTTCTGAAAATTGCGGCGGACAAACTCGCCGTAAAAGGCATCCATGGTGCAGATGCGTGCCTGCGGCAAGGCTAAGATCTGACTGCTGAGCAACCGTTGCAGCGCACGGTCCTGCGTCTGATTGCGCTCCTTTTTCAGTTCATCGCCAATACGCTTGCGCATCTCGGCGGCGGCAGCCCTGGTAAAGGTGACGATCAGTAAATCCTGCACCGGCACACCGGCCTTGAGCTTTTCCACCACACGGCGGGTCAGCACCGAGGTCTTGCCCGAGCCTGCCGACGCACTCAGTAGCAGACGGCCGCCGTCGGTCTCCACCGCCCGTTCCTGTTCATGGGTCAGCTGACCGGGTACCGTCGGCTGCGTCACCGAAAAAGCAGGCACATCAGGTTTCATCACTCGCCACCACCTTTCTTTCCAATTCGCTGCCGCTGTATTTTTCGTAGCGACGCACCTGTCCATGCCCCTCTTCAAAGGCGCAGACAGCCGCATAGTCACAGTACTTACATCCGATATTCGTCTTGCCGCGCATCAAGGGCGCCGGCGTCACATCGCCATACAACAATTCCTGACCCAGCTTTCCGATCAGGCCGATCAGATGCTCCTGTAACGCAGCAAAGCCACGCTCGGGAATGAGTTTTCCTGTCAGTTTTTCGTCTTTGCCTATGTGGGCATCGATAAACCGCCCTTTCAGTTCCCTTTCCATAGCGGCTAACACCTTCGCATCATTGACCAAAAGCCCGTTTTGCGCTCCCTGCCTGGCCAGTGACTCAACCAACTCCTCTTCCTTCGGCAACGCCTTGCCGGCCTTTACGCTATAAAACTGCTGCTTAGCCGGATAGTACAGCACACCGGCCGGACGCAAGGCCAAGCCATAGCGCTCGCCGCCGTTTTCCATTAACGAGAACAAATACAGCAGCATCTGGGCGGCATAGCCGTTGTAGATATCTTCAAAATCAAAGGTTTTCAGACCCGTTTTATAATCGACGATGCGCAGAAAACGACCGGCATCCGTTTGCATGCTGTCGACTCGGTCGATCGAGCCCTCGACCCGCAGACTGCCGCCCTCAAACTCGATGCGAATCGGCTCGATTGCGCCGCCCTGCTCGATCTTAAGCTCAAAGTCCTTGGCACGGAAGGCCGATTGTTCAAACTCGTCACACAACCGATCGATCAGTTCATGCACCGTTTCACGGATGCGGCCAAACAGATAGAGAAACCGTGCCGAGCGCCGGCCACCGAAATACCCTTGCAGATACGATTCCATGCGCTCATCCACCTGACGGTAGACCTCGTCACGGTCCTCCTCCCACATGGGCGTGCGGTTATCCCGAGCATAACTGCCCAGCACCTTTTCCATGATATCATGAACAAAACTGCCCAGCTCCCTGACCGATAACTCGGCTCGCTCGACCGGTTTCAGACGCAGGACATATTTACAGAAATACTTGAACCGACAGCCGGTCAGAGCATCCAAACTGGTGGGCGAAACCGCCAGGCCCTCACCCCGTATGCGGTGCTCAAGCACCGCCGAATGGGCGATATCACGCTGACCGATCTCCCGCGCCTGACGGGCCAAGGCCAGACGGTCACGGTAATAGGGCTGCTGCTCAAAATAGGAAAGCAAGCCCTCGTCGGCAAAGCCACCGGCGACCAACCGCTCAAAGGCCGCCGTGCGATCTCTTGGCTGATCGTTGCCGACCGACAGCAAGACCTTGGGGAACAACTGCCGCACCTGATCGAAAAATTCCGACGGCTGGACCGCCTCATGGTCGTCGCCCAGCTGATGATAGGACAAAAAGAGCTTTTCGGTGGGCATGGTAAAGGCCAGATAGGCGTAAAACCACTCGTCCCGACCGCCTGCACTTTCCTCCCAATCGACCCCGACCGACTGCAGGCTTTCACGGTCGCTGTCATTGACCAGTTCCGGGTCGTTCACGGTAGCCGGGAAGATTCCGGCATTGACGCCCAACACAAAAACGGCACGGCGGCCGACGGTACGTACATGATCGACCCGACCGGTCAGCACCTCATCGACCGAGGTGGGGATGCGACCGATATCGTAACTGCCCAGCGCACAGGCCCAAAGCTGACGGAAGGTGTCGGCATCGGTCGGCATATCGCCCGCCGCCCCGTACAGCGCATCCAAGGCCTTGCCGATGATCTCCCACGTCTGCTCACATTCCTGCGCCTGAGCGTGGTCGCCCTGGCGGTCAAGCAGTACCGTCTGTTCGCCCAGGCGGTCGGCCACGCCGGTCGATTCCATATACTCATACAAGGCTCGGCAAACATCGCCGACCGTTCCCTTGAGTGCTTGTTTGATCGTCAAGATCGGTTCGATGATACGGGCACGATCGGCGTTGATATCGGCCAAGCGTTGCCTCGACTGTTCGGTGATCTCTTTGGTAAAGCCGTCGGGATGATCGACAAAATCCTTAAACCAACAGCCGGGCAGCGGCTCCCATACGGCACAATAGCGCTGCATACGACCCAATGCGGCATCGTCCAACGGGGTCAGACCTGTTTTGATATGGGTCAGCACATCCTCGGTGGTGAAATCATCGGCGGCAATATCCAGCGCCGTACTGAGCAAAAGTGCCAGCGGCTTGACCTGGATGCGGGTGCGTTTATCGGTAAAGACCGAGATGCCGTGCATCTCAAAAACACTGTCCAGCACGCCCTTGTATCCGTTCTCATCCCGACACAGCACGGCGATCTCTCCGTCCCGATAGCCCATACGGCGCAACGCTGCGATCTGCCCGGCGGCATACTCGGCCTCATCAAAGTTGTCGGCAGCGGCATGCAGCACGATGGCATCGGTATCTTCTTCATAGGCGGGGGCTTGTTGCATAAACAGATGGTGGCGCAGATGCTCGAGCGCAGCATCACCCTGCGGCTGATCGACACGCTGCGTCTGCACCGTCACACCCCGGCTATCGGCCAGGCGGCGCAGTTGCTCCATGGTGCGCAGCGGACGGGCAAAGACCGACTCACGCTCGGCCTCGGCCTGTCGGGTATCGGCAGGAAAGGCAAAGGTCATCTCACAGTCGGCCATCAACCGACCGAGCAGTCCCAGTTCGGCGGCCGAAAAATAGTAAAAGCCGTCTACATAGATACGGTAACCGGCAAATACCGCCTCTTCTTGTAACAAGGCGGCCGCCTGTTCCTGTTCGTCTCCGGCAAAATCCCGCTCTTCCATCATGGCACGGTACTGACCGACGATCATGGCCAGTTCCGATAGCTTGTCCCGTCGGACGCCCAGCGACTGGGCGGCGGCTTCCAACTGTTCCGGGGTGACGCAGGAGCGGCGCATCTGCTCATCGACCCGACACAGCTGGGTAACAAACCCTTCGGTCAGGCGAGCCGACGCATAAAAGCGCAACTGGTCACGCAGTTTAGTAAAGGCACGCAGCATGACCACGGCACGCACGGCCGAATCGGGCTGGCGATCCAAACTGCGGCCGCAAGCGATCATGACACGGCGGGCCAGTCTTTTGAAACTGACCACCTCGGCACGGCCGCCAAAGCCCTGCGGGCGCAGCTGCATAAGCCGATGCTCGGCATGCACGGTAAACTGCTCGGGCACAAGCAGCAAGCAGGGTCTTCCCTGCGCCGCATCCTCGACAAAGGCCCGATACAACTGTTGCCGATGCTCCAGATGTCCTAAAAGAAAACGGATCATGACACCCTCCGACAATTTTTATAATTTATTATACCACCGATACCTTGAAAAAGCAAATAGGCTTTGTTATACTATACAATGAGTGAGGAGGCGACAGCATGACCTATATTTCACAAAGCCCTATGCAGACCACGGCATTGGCCGAACAATTTGCACAGACCCTCAAGGGGGGCGAATTTCTTGCCTTTTACGGCGATCTGGGCGCCGGCAAGACTCGGTTTATCGCCGGTATCGCCAAGGCCTTCGGCTGCATCGACCATGCCTCCAGCCCCACCTTTGCCATCGTAAATTTCTATCGTGGCCCAAAACCCTTGTGCCATTTTGATATGTATCGCATCGACGCCGACTCCCTGGAGGACACCGGCTTTTACGATTATATGGATCAGGGCGTGACCATTGCCTGCGAGTGGTGCGAAAACATTGCCAGTGAGATCCCTCACGATGCCATTCGCATCACCATCGAAAAGGGCCAAGAGCCCGACACCCGCATCATCCGCATCGAAGGAGGCACTTATGAAAATACTGGCCATTGATTGCTGCTCCAGTTCCTGCAGCGCCGCTGTCATGGATGAGGAGCGGCTGCTCTCCCTCTCTCTGCTCGATTGCGGTCTGGGTCACAGCAAGACCATCCTTGTTCAGATCGATCAGGTGCTCGGCAATGCCGGACTGACGCGCAAGGATATTGACTATATTGCCACCACCGTCGGCCCCGGCTCTTTTACCGGCATCCGCATCGGGGTATCGACCGCTAAGGGACTGGCCCAGTCGACCGGCATCGGCTTGATCCCCCTTTCGACCATGGATGCACTGGCCTATAACAGCGCCGCACCCGACGGCACGGTCATTGCCTGCGTGCTCGATGCCAGACGGCAGCAGGTCTACAATGCCCTGTTTGAAATGCGAGGCGGCAGACCCGAACGTCTGTGCGAGGATCGTGCGCTGGCCATCGAAGAGTTGGGCGAGGAACTGGCCGTCAAAAACAAGCCCGTCCTTTTTGTGGGCGACGGTGCCGCCCTGTGCTATGACCGTCTGTGCGGCACCTTGGATTGTCGCAAAGCCCCCGCCAATCTCATCGCCGCTTCGGCCGCTTCGGCCGCTTTGGCTGCGCACGAGGCCGCCTATTCTTGTAACTTCCGCCCGACCAGTTGCCACGACCTGACACCGGTGTATCTGCGCCGCCCTCAGGCCGAACGGGAACGGCTCGAGCGTTTAAAGATGGAGGAGAAAGCATGAAACTTATTATCGGTAACGACCACGCCGGCGTCAATCTCAAAAAGGCTATCGTGAATCATCTGCAAGAACTCGGCCACCAGATCAAGGACATCGGCATCGCCGCAGGCGAGAGAGCCGACTATCCCGATGTGGCCGAAACATTGGCCCTTGCCATAGCGGACAAGCAGTACGAGCTGGGTATCCTGGTCTGCGGCACCGGCATCGGCATGTCCATGGCCGCCAACCGTGTCAGCGGTGTACGTGCCGCCGCCACCTCTTCGGCCTTCGGCGCTAAATACACCCGTGCCCATAACAATGCCAACGTGCTCTGCCTGGGCGAGCGTATCTTGGGCGAGGGCGAGGCGCTGGAGCTGGTCGACCTGTTTATCACCACCCCCTTTGACACCGAAAATCCCCGCCACCAAAACCGCGTGGATAAGATCGACGCAATGGATAAGAAATATAAAGGAGAGTAACCCATGGACAAGAACGTTCACATCATGGACCACCCCCTCATCCAGCACAAGTTGGCCCTCATCCGCAACAAGGACACCGGTGTTAAGGAGTTTCGTGAGACCATTTCCGAGATCGCTACCCTGCTGTGCTACGATGCCGCCCGCAACCTGCGCACCAAGGAGGTACTGGTCGAGACCCCGCTGACCACCGCCAAGTGCAACGTGTTGGCTGATAGTGTCGCCATCGTTCCCATCCTGCGTGCCGGACTGGGCATGGTCGACGGCATCCTCTCCCTGATCCCCAACGCCAAAGTCGGGCATATCGGCCTGTATCGTGATCCTCAGACCAAGCAGCCGGTCGAGTACTACTGCAAACTGCCCGATCATATTCAGGAGCGTGAGGTCTTTATCGTCGATCCGATGCTGGCCACCGGCGGCAGCGCCATTGCCGCCGTCCAGTTCCTCAAGAATTACGGCGCCAAAAAGATCAATTTCCTGTGCATTATCGCCGCTCCCGAGGGCCTGAATGCCCTGCATGAGGCTCATCCCGATGTCGATATCTTCTGTGCCTCGCTGGACGAAAAACTCAACGATCACGCCTACATCGTCCCCGGCCTGGGTGATGCCGGCGACCGCATCTTCGGTACAAAATGATGTTACCGATGCATTTTGATCTCTCGGCCGTCTGGCGCTGCGTCAGCGGCGAGGGCTGTGTCGCCCGTTCGGGTGATCTGCTCAAGGGATTTGGCTCGAAATATCTGATCGTCACCGGTAAGGCGGGCGCCAAGAAGAGCGGTGCACTCGACGATTTCCTCAAGGTCTTTGCCGAGCAGAAAATCGAATACCGCATCTTTGACGGCATCCCGCAAAATCCCCACGTTGACGACTGCGTCAAGGCAGTCCAATCCTGCGATATCATACCCGATGCAGTCCTCGGCATCGGTGGTGGCTCGGCCATGGACGCTGCCAAAACGGTGGCTGTCATTCTGGCCAACCCCACCATCAAGCCGGAGGATCTCTACGCCGGAAACTTCCCAAAGCCTCTGCCTATCCTGACCTGCGACACCACCGCCGGCACCGGCAGCGGTGTCACCCGCTACTCGGTCATGGAAACAGGACACGGAGAAAGCATCAAAAAAGCCGGCTACGGCCACCCTTCTATCATGCCGTCGGTCAATTTTTGCGATCCTACGTATCTGCGAGCCCTGCCGATCCCGGTAGCGCAGTCCACCACCATTGACATCATGGCCCACTGTATCGAGGCCTATTTCCATAAAAAGACCGGCGTTCTCCCCCGCACCTACGCCGCCGCCGGCCTGGAACTGCTCAAGGATAGCTTTGCCCGCCTGATTCAAGGCCAATGCGACGATGCCGATCGGGAAAAGATCCTCTATGCCTCCCAACTCGGCGGCATGGCCATTGAACTGACCGGCACCTGCATGGGTCATTCTCAAAGCTACGGCATCACGGTGCAACTGGATATCCCGCACGGTTTTGCCTGCGGCTATACCCTCGGCGATTTTCTGCGTCTGCAGGCCACCGGCTATCCCGATGAGGTGTCTTCGCTGCTGGCCCGTCTGGGCTTTGCCGATATTGACACCTTTGAGAAGACTGTTTATTCGGTGCTGCCGCCCCTGCCGCTGACGGCTAAGCAGATCGACTCGCTCGCCGCCGTCGGCGAGAAAAGCGGCCACATCTTCAATTCGGCCGTCCCCGGCACGCCGGAGTTATCCCGCATCTTTTATCAAAACCTGGCCAAACGCTTTGCATAAAAAATAAGCCGTCTTTCGACGGCTTATTTTTATTGCTCGGATAGGGGGGTCATGCTCAGGCATTTGCCTGTTTTTTCGTCGGCCTCGATCACAACGCCGCACAGTGCACTCTCCCCTTCGGCCAATTCAAAGGGAATGGGAAGCTTGGTCAAAAAGCGGTCGATAACGATCTCCTTTTTGGCACCCAGCACCGAATCGACCACGCCGGTCATGCCGGCATCGGTCATATACCCGGTACCGCCGGGCAGGATCTGAGCGTCATTGGTCTGCACATGGGTGTGGGTGCCGACCAGGGCGGTGATCCGACCGTCGGCATAAAAGCCAAGGGCACGCTTTTCGCTGGTGGCCTCGGCATGAAAGTCGACCAATGTGATACGTCCCGCACCGTCCAGCAGACGGTCGAGCACCGTGAAAGGATTTTCAAGGGCATCCATAAAGGCGTTGCCCTGGAGATTGATAACGGTAACGGTATAGGCACCGCAGTCGATATCGACACGGCCGTGGCCGGGTGCGCTGTTTGGATAGTTGGCCGGGCGCAGGATGCGATCCTGCTCGTCAAGGAGAGGATGCATCTGCTTTTTGCCGAAGATATGATTGCCGCCGGTGAGAACATCGGCGCCGGCATCCAGCAACCCTTGGGCGGCGGCAGGCATGACGCCGTTGGTGGCGGTAGCGTTTTCGCAGTTGATAACGGTCAGATCGACTCCGTATTGGCGCTTGATACGAGGCAAAAGCCGAGCCACACAGTCGCAGCCGGGATTGCCCACGACATCACCGATAAATAAGATCTTCATTCCTTACTCCTTGCCGCAGCACTGCTTATATTTCTTGCCGCTGCCGCAGGGGCAGGGGTCGTTGCGGCCGACCTTGGTGCTTTTTTTGACGGTGACCGTCTTCTTCTCGCCTTCGCCGTGGCTCTGGCCGGTGACCTTGCCGACCGCCTGACGCACGGCGATGCGGACACGGAAGATCATGCGTACCGTTTCATAGCGGATATCGTCGATCATTTGAGCGTACATATCGGCGCCCTCGTTGCGATAGGCGACGACAGGCTGGACGTTGGCATAGGAGCGCAGGCTGATGCCCTGCTTGAGTTCATCCATGGCGTCGATATGCTCGACCCACTTGGTGTCGACGGTGTGCAGCAGCACGACCCGCTCCATCTCACGCATCTGCTCGGCACCAAACTCGGCCTCACGGGCGGCGAAGACGGCCCGGGCACGCTCGATGAGCATCTGCTCGATATCGGCGGGGGTGAGCTTGGCGCAATCCTCTGCCGTGAAATTCAGATCGTTGGGGGTGAGGAACTGACCGATAAACTCATGGCGCAGTCCGTCGATGTTCCAGGTGTCGGGCGTGCCGACCAGGCAGCGGGCGCAGGCATCGGCAATGACCGAGTGGATCATGCCCATGATGCTTTCGTGGACATCCTCGCCGTCGAGCACCTTCTGGCGCTGGGCATAGATGGTCTCTCGCTGCTTGTTGATGACATCGTCATATTCGAGAACGTGCTTGCGGCGCTGGAAGTTCATATCCTCGACCTTTTTCTGCGCATTCTCGATCATGGTGGTCAGCAGTTTATTCTCGATGGGCATATCCTCTTCGATGTTGAGAGTGTTCATCATGGCACGCATCCGATCGCCGCCGAACAGGCGCATCAGATCATCCTCCAGCGAGAGGAAGAAGCGGGAGTAGCCCATATCGCCCTGACGGCCGGCACGGCCGCGTAGCTGATTATCAATACGGCGGGACTCGTGACGTTCGGTACCCAGAATGAACAGACCGCCGGCGGCCACCACCTCTTGCGCTTCGGCGGCGCAGGCTTCTTTATGTTTATGATACAGGTCGGTATACAGGCGGCGGACGTTGAGAATGGTCTCATCGTCGGTCTCGGCATGGCCGGAGGCCTCATAGATGAGATCCTCGGCAATACCCATGCCACGCATATCGGTCTTGGCCATATAGTCGGGGTTGCCGCCCAGGCGAATGTCGGTACCACGTCCGGCCATGTTGGTGGCAATGGTGACGGCACCGCTGCGGCCGGCCTGGGCAATGATCTCGGCCTCACGCTCGTGGTACTTGGCATTGAGGATATGGAACGGCACCTTATGTTTTTTGAGCATACGGCCCAACAGTTCGGATTTTTCAATCGAAATAGTGCCGACCAGGACGGGCTGGCGCTTTTCATAGCATTCCAAGATCTGGTCAATGATGGCGCTGTACTTGCCGGCCGCCGTTTTGTAGATGACATCCGACATATCCTCACGGATCATGGGGCGGTTGGTGGGGATCTCGACCACATCCATGCCGTAGATCTGGCGGAATTCCTCCTCCTCGGTCATGGCGGTACCGGTCATGCCCGACAGTTTATCATACAGGCGGAAATAGTTCTGGAAGGTGATGGTGGCCATCGTCTTGTTTTCCTTCTCGACGGTGACGCCCTCCTTGGCCTCGATGGCCTGGTGCAGGCCGTTGGAGTAGCGGCGGGCGAACATCAAACGGCCGGTAAATTCATCGACAATGATGACGCCGTCCTCACGCACGACATAGTCGACATCACGCTTCATGACTCCGTGGGCACGGATGGCCTGGTTGACATGGTGGAGCAGCTCAGCGTTGGCGGCATCCGACATATTGGTAACCGAAAAGAAGCGCTCGGCCTTGTTCATGCCGTTGGGGGTGAGAAAGGCCGATTTGGCCTTTTCGTCGACGACATAATCCGACTCATATTCTTCGATCGGCTTTTTGGTATCCTGCTCGAGGATGACCTCTTTTTTCATGGTACGCACCAAAGCGTTGGCACGGGCATACAGATCGGTGCTCTCCTCGCCCTGACCCGAAATGATCAGCGGGGTGCGTGCCTCGTCGATCAAAATGGAGTCGACCTCGTCGACCACGGCAAAGGCATGGCCACGCTGCACCATTTTATCTTTATATAATACCATGTTATCACGCAGGTAATCGAAGCCAAACTCGTTGTTGGTGCCGTAGGTGATATCGCAGTTATAGGCTTCCCTCTTCTCTTCGGGGGTCATGTCATGGACTGACAGACCGACGCTCAGGCCCATAAAGCGGTAGATGCGACCCATCTCCTCGCTGTCACGGCGGGCCAGGTAGTCATTGACGGTGACGACATGGACGCCTTTGCCTGAGAGCGCATTGAGATACACCGGCAAAGTGGCGACCAGCGTCTTGCCCTCGCCCGTCTTCATCTCGGCGATGCGGCCCTGGTGCAGGACGATACCGCCGATGAGCTGGACATAGAAGGGACGCATGCCGGTGACACGCTCGGACGCCTCACGCACAGCAGCAAAGGCCTCGGGCAAAAGTTGATCCAGGGTCTCGCCCGCAGCATAGCGTTTTTTGAACTCGTCCGTCTTGCTCCGCAGATCGGCATCGGAGAGTGCCTTGTATTCATCAGCCAGAGCCTCCACCTGATCGGCGATGGGGCGAATGCGCTTGAGTTCACGCTGGCTGTAAGAGCCGAATATCTTTTCAAACAGTCCCATAATGGTCTCCTTAAACGTAGTCATTTTATTATACAACTTTTTTGAGGCAGATTCAATCCTAATTTATTGACATCCACCGACACATATCATAAAATAATTATAATATGCTTTAGGAGAAATGTATGTTTCATATCGTTTTAGTCGAACCCGAAATTCCGCAAAATACCGGCAACATCGCCCGCACCTGCGCCTGTACCGGCTCGGTGCTGCATCTGGTGCGCCCGCTCGGCTTTGCCATTGACGACCGCAAGCTCAAGCGTGCCGGCCTCGATTATTGGCATGCGCTGGACATCCGCTATTATGATTCCTTGGCCGATTTTCTGGAGCAGCACAAGGACGATGAGCTGTTTTTCATGACCACCAAGGGCAAGCATATCCACAGCGATATTGCCTACCCCGACAATGCCTACCTTGTCTTCGGCAAGGAAACGGCGGGCCTGCCCGAGGATCTGCTGGCCCAGTACCCCGAGCGCTGCTGCCGCATCCCGATGGGCGGCGATCTGCGTTCGCTGAATTTGTCCAACTCGGCCGCCATCGTCGTCTACGAAGCCCTGCGCCAGCATGGCTATCCCAATCTGAAAACGGAGGGAAAACTGCTCTGTGAGTAACCGTTTGTGCGATCCGACCGTCATTCGCTCGATCATGAAGCGATACGGGTTTTCCTTTGATAAATCCTTGGGACAGAATTTCCTGATCGACGATGCCGTTCCGGCCGCCATTGCCGAGAGTGCCGGACTGAATGAGAACACCTGCGTGCTCGAGATCGGCCCGGGTATCGGCACGCTGACCTATGAACTGTGCCGCCGTGCCAAAAAAGTGCTGGCCATCGAGTTGGACAAGCGTTTAGCGCCCGTACTGGCCGAAACGATGGGCGAATTTGACAACTTTGTCCTGCATCTGGGGGATGCCATCAAGGTCGATCTGGCCGCTTTATGTCAAGAGCATTTCAGTGATGCGCCCTTTGTCGTCTGCGCCAACCTCCCTTATTATATTACCACCCCCATCATCATGCACCTGCTCGAATCGGGCCTTCCCGCCAAACAGATCACTGTTATGATCCAGCGGGAGGTGGCCGCCCGCTTTGATGCTGCGCCCGGCAGCCCCGACTACGGCGCTGTCACCGTTTCGGCCGACTATTACGCCAGAACCGAGCGGCATTTCGATGTCCCGCCCGAAGCCTTTATGCCGGCGCCCAAAGTCACCAGCACCGTCATCTCCTTCTCCCCTATTGACCCGCCGGTACAGCCGGCCGACCGTGACAAGATGTTCCGGGTCATCAAGGCCGCCTTTGCCCAGCGCAGAAAAACCCTCTGCAACACCCTATCCAACACCATGGGCCTGCCCAAGACACAGGTCGCCGCCATCATTGAAGACTGCGGATTTGATCCAAATGTGCGAGGAGAACGGCTTTCACTTGCAGATTTTGCGCAAATTTCCGATAAAATGTGAATTTTTAGAAAAGAAAATGAATTTTTTAAGGAAATTACTTGCAAAGCGGAATAGAATGTACTATACTACCATCAGTGCGAAAAATGAAACTATATTTGGAGGATCTATCATGACGACCAATCAGAAAGTTCTTACCTGGCTTGATGAGATGACCAAGATGTGCCGCCCCGATCAGGTGGTATGGATCGACGGCTCGCAGGAGCAGCTCGATGCGCTGCGTAACGAGGCTTGCTCGACCGGCGAGATCATCAAGCTCAATGAAGATAAATATCCCGGTTGCTATCTGCACCGCACCGCCGTCAACGACGTGGCCCGTGTAGAAAACCGCACCTTCATCTGCACCGCTAAGGAAAGCGACTGCGGCCCCACCAACAACTGGATGGAGCCAGCCAAGGCCTATGACCTGGCCTATGGCCTGTTCGAGGGCTCGATGGAGGGTCGCACCATGTACGTGATCCCCTATTCGATGGGTCCTGTCGGCTCGCCCTTCTCCAAGATCGGCTTTGAATTGACCGACTCGATCTATGTCGTGCTCAACATGCACATCATGACCCGCATCGGCAAGGCTGTTGTTGATGCTCTGGGCGATGGCGATTTTGTCAAGGGTCTGCATGCCCGCAAGGACATCGACGAGAACAACCGCTACATCATGCATTTCCCCGAGGACAACACCATCCTGTCGGTCAACTCCGGCTACGGCGGCAACGTTCTGCTGGGCAAGAAGTGCTTTGCTCTTCGTATCGCCTCCAACCTCGCCCGCAAGGAAGGCTGGCTGGCTGAGCATATGCTCATCCTCGGTGTTGAGTATCCTGATGGCCATACCGAATATGTCTGCGCCGCCTTCCCCTCAGCCTGCGGCAAGACCAACCTGGCCATGCTCATCCCGCCCGAGGTCTACAAGAAGCAGGGCTACAAGGTCTGGTGTGTCGGCGACGATATCGCCTGGCTGCGCCCCGGTGCTGACGGCCGTCTGTGGGCCATCAACCCCGAATACGGCTTCTTCGGCGTCGCTCCCGGCACCAACGCCAAGAGCAACTACAACGCTCTGATGTCCACCAAGAAGAACACCATCTTCACCAACGTGGTACACAACCTGGAAGACAACACCATTTGGTGGGAAGGCCTGGATAAGAATCCTCCCGCCAATGCCATCGACTGGAAGGGCAATCCCTGGAACGGCGATATGGGCTACAAGGGCGCTCATCCCAACTCCCGCTTCACCGCTCCGGCTCTCAACTGCCCGACCCTCTCCAAGGAATTCGAGAATCCCAACGGTGTGCCCATCTCGGCCATCGTCTTCGGCGGCCGCCGTGCCAAGACCACCCCCCTGGTCTATCAGTCCTTTGACTGGAATCACGGTGTCTTTGTCGGCTCGACCATGGCCAGCGAGACCACCGCTGCCGCTGCCGGCGCTGTCGGTGTCGTTCGCCGCGATCCTATGGCTATGCTGCCCTTCTGCGGCTACCACATGGGCGACTACTTCCAGCATTGGCTCGAGGTTGGTTCTAAGCTGACCAACCCGCCCAAGATCTTCAATGTCAACTGGTTCCGCCAGGATGACAACGGCAACTTCATGTGGCCGGGCTTCGGCGACAACATGCGTGCGCTGATGTGGATCCTCGACCGCTGCAACGGCAAGGCCGATGCGGTTGAATCGGCCATCGGCTATATGCCCAAGGCTGAGGATCTCAACGTGGAAGGCCTCGACCTCGATGAAGCCACCCTCAAGGAACTGCTCACCATCGAGAAGTCCCATTGGGAAGAGGAGACCGCCGGCATCGATGAGTTCTATGCCAAGTTCGACCGTCTGCCCGACGAACTGCGCAACCAGCTGTCTGCCCTCAAGTCCCGCATCGCTGCCCTCTAAAACGATTCATCCCTCCCGAACTTCGGGAGGGATTTTTCTACTTTCCGTGGAGTTTTGCTCATTTTTATCAAAAATTCTTCTTTTAGAATATCGCAAAAGTAGGTTGCTTTAACGGCAAAAAGAAGGTATAATGAAGAAAAGGAGATGATGCCATGAATCAGAAACTGTTCGGTGCAACCATTGCCGGACTTCGCAAGCGCCATAAAATGACCCAGTCAGCCCTGGCCGAAGCCCTGAATGTCAGTGACAAAGCGGTTAGTAAATGGGAAACGGGTCTGGGATTTCCCGAGATCACGCTGTTGCCCAAGATCGCATCTGTCCTGGGCGTTACCGTTGATTTTCTGCTCACCGGTGAACGCAAAGGCATCACGGTGGCCGGCAATATCATTGTCGATGTCATCAAAAATATTGAGATCTATCCCGAGATCGGCATGCTGGCCAATATATCTCAGATCACCAAGGCCGTCGGCGGCTGCGCCCCCAACACGGCCATTGACCTGGCCAAGATCGACCCTTCCCTGCCGCTGAGCGTTGCCGGCTGCATTGGCGAGGATGAATATGGCCGTTACATGCTCTCTCAACTGCAACGCCATCATATCAATACCGACACCATCCACTCGAGCGATACCGCACCCACCAGCTTTACCGATGTCATGAGCCTGCCCGACGGAGAGCGCACCTTCTTCCATGTGCGAGGCGCCAACGCCCTGTTCTCTCCAGAGGATATCGACATTCCGTCTTTGACCTGCAACCTCTTGCATATCGGCTACATCCTGCTGCTGGATCAATTCGATGCGCCGGATGAGGAATACGGTACCACCATGGCTCGATTCTTACATAAGGTCCAACAGGCCGGCATCCGCACCAGCATTGATGCCGTGTCGGACAGCAGCGGTGATTTCCCGGCCAAGATCATCCCCGCCCTGCCCTACTGCGACTATGTGATCATCAACGAGATCGAATGTTGCAACATCTGGTCGCTCTCGCCCCGCCATGCCGACGGTAGCATCAACATGGACGCCATCCGTCAGGCCATGGAAAAGACAATGGCTGCCGGCGTTTCCGAAAAGGTCGTCGTTCACGCCAAAGAGGCCGGCTTCTGTTTGGATAGCGACGGCACCTTTACCGTTGTCCCCTCGCTCAAGATCCCGGCCGAGCAGATCAAGGGCAGCGTCGGTGCAGGCGATGCCTTCTGCGCCGGTTGTCTATATAGCATCTATAACCGTTACTCGGCGGAAGAGATGCTGGCCTTTGCTTCGGCTGCGGCCGCCTGTAATCTCTTCTCGGAAAATGCCGTAGACGGCATGCGCTCCCAATCCGAAATTTTTGACATGATGAATAACTATAAAAGGAGAACATTATGATCGTCAATCTCAATGAAGTACTGAAAAAGGCTCAGGCCGAACATTACGCCGTCGGCTTGTTCAACACCATCGATTCCGATATGGCTCAGGGCGTCATCGAAGCGGCTGAAGAAATGAATTCCCCTGTCGTGATCGGCACGGCAGAAATTCTGCTGCCTTACGGCGAACTTTCTCTGCTCGCTCCCAGCCTTCTTGATCTTGCCAAGCGTGCCAAGGTGCCTGTTGTCCTGCATTATGACCACGGTCTGACCTTTGATCGTTGCATGGAAGCCTTGCGCTTGGGCTTTTCCAGCATCATGTTTGACGGCTCGGACGGAGATATGGAAGAAAACATCAAGAATACCGCCCAAATGGTCCGCATCGCCCATGCCTTCGGCGCCAGTGTTGAGGGCGAGATCGGCCATGTCGGCCTGGCCTCTGACGGCGACGGTTGCTATACCACCGTCGAGGAAGCGGTTGATTTTGCCGGCAAGACCGGCGTTGACGCCCTGGCCGTTGCCATCGGCACCGCTCACGGCAACTACAAGACCAAGCCGGTGCTGGATATCGACCGCCTGAGCGCCATCCGCGCCGCTATTGATACGCCGCTGGTCCTTCACGGCGGCAGCGGTCTGACCGATGAACAGTTCCGCTCCACCATCGAGGCCGGCATTGCCAAGGTCAACATCTTTACCGAACTGTGCAATACCGGTATGGAAGCCATGGCCAAAGCCTGCGAGCAGGGTCTTGACTATCTGAATGCCCGCAACGCCAAGGTCAATGCCATTAAGGAGATCGTGAAAAAGCGCATGACTCTATTCGGCAGTGTAAATAAAGCATAAGAAAAAGGATGCTTGCTCAGGCAAGCATCCTTTTTTTAACTCAAGGCACACATGGCATCCCATTGCCGTTCCATATCGGCCACCAGGGCAAACTGGGTACGGCAGCGGTCAAGATTGTGACCGGGGCGGCTGGTTGCAAAATAGACATCACCGGCCAGATAGTCGGTCAGGAAACGAATACCACATTCGAGGGTCATCATTTTAGCGCCCAACGGCAGGGTTTCTCTCTCTTTGTCCGTCATGTCGGGAAAGGTTTCGAAATAGCCTTTCAAATAGGCTTTATAATACTCCATATCAAACTTGACCTTGCTCAGATCCATTTCATCTTCGGCCGCCGTTGAAGCGCCGAAACGGATCGCATCCCCAAAATCGTAAGCGAGCAGACCCGGCATAACGGTATCCAGATCGATCACGCACAGCGGCTTACGAGTGGCAGCATCGAGCATAACATTGTTGATCTTGGTGTCGTTATGGGTCACTCGCAAGGGTAATTCGCCCCGATCGAGCAGATCGACCAAGGCCGACGCCTGAGCCTCACGTTCCAAGGCAAAGGCGATCTCCTCTTGCACCAAGGCGGCACGCCCTCTCACATCGGCTTGCAACGCCTGATGGAATTGACGGTACCGATCGGGGGTATGATGGAAATTGGGAATGGTTTCATGCAGGGTATGGGCGGGGAAATCGTCAAGGGCCTGGGCAAAGGCGCCAAAAGCCAATGCGCACTGATAAAAATCATCGGCACGATCCGCCTTTTGCAGGCAGATCGAGCCTTCAATAAACTCACACATCCGCCAATAATCGCCGGCACGATCCTGACAGTAATACTTGCCGTCATGGGTACGCAAAGATATAAGAGTCGACATGCCTTTGCGGTGCAGATGATCGGTCACAGCCACAAAATTCTCCATCAATTCGGGCACATTGCCAAAGGCACGGGAACTGATCTTTTGCAGGATATAACGATGACCGCCGGCCGTCGTGACCCGATAGGTTTGATTGATATGCCCATGTCCGTACGGCTCGCAACCGATAACCTTGTCGTCAAGACAGAAGCAAGTCAATATCTCCTTCATCCCCAAAGTTCCTTTGCATACAAGCCTTTGTTTTGCATATCAGCCACCGCCGCCTGTACACGAGCCAGATCCTCACGGTAGGTGACGCCATACCATTTCTCCTCGCAGGGTAGCACCTTCACCGAAGCGGTGCCGTCGTTGAGTTGCTCATTAACGACAAAAGGCAGATAATATTCGCATTTTAAGGGGTTATTTTCGATATTTTCGGCCAAAAATGAGCCCATTCTTGCCCATAATTGTTCAATAAATGCACCGGTAAAGCCCCACAGATTCATCGACACCACAGCATCCTTAGATAGCGGAATAAGGGTTTTCCCGCCATCTTCGGAATAGGCAGCCTGATCCCCCTGCGGCACGATATAGGTACGCTCGGTCACATCCACAAGTTTCCCATCCTCGATGGTGCACACGCCACGTGACACCGAACCGTTTTCGGTGAGGGTGTTGCCGACACGATAGCCGACCATAGCATACTGGGTCGGGTCGGTATTCTTCTTCAAAAAGTCATACACCGCAGCAAAGGCGCTCGGCCCATAGTAATCATCGGCATTGATGACGGCAAAGGGCCCGTCGACCACGCCTTGACAGCAGGCCACGGCATGCCCCGTTCCCCACGGTTTGACACGACCTTCCGGCACGGCGATGCCCTGCGGCAGACGGTTGATATCCTGATAGACATAACGGACATTAAAATATTTCTCCATGCGCTTGCCGATGCTCTCTTCAAAGGCGGCACGGGACTCCTCTTTGATGATAAAAACCAGTTCACGGAAACCGGCGCGGTGGGCATCAAACAGCGAAAAATCAATTAGAATATGCCCCTGCTCATCGACCGGGGTGATCTGCTTGGCTCCACCAAAACGGCTGCCCATGCCGGCGGCCATAACAACCAAAACGGGTTCTTTCATAATACGCTCCTCATCCTTACTTTTTATTTATTTTATCATATCATATTTTTCAAAAAAAGCAAGAATTATACATAAAAATAGCAGGAGCACAAGCTCCTGCTACCGTAGTTTTTTTATTGAATGAAGCCGGCCTCGATCAGTTTGCTCATGGCCGCCTTGTCGCCCACTACCGTCACATCGTTGTGCAGTTGCAGGATGGATGCCGGCACCTGCGGTGTTACCGGACCGGCAAAAGACTTGTAGACCGCCTCGGCCTTATCAGCACCGGCCACGACCACAAGGATCTTCTTGGCTTTCATGATGGAGCGAATGCCCATGGTCATCGCCTGGCGGGGCACCTCGTCGGCCGAAGCAAAAAAGCGGGCATTGGCCTGGATGGTGCTCTCGGTCAGATCGACCACGTGAGTATCCATGATAAACTCATCGCAAGGCTCGTTAAAGGCAATGTGGCCGTTGTGGCCCAGGCCCAACAACTGCAGATCGACACCGTTCATCGAAGCAATGATCTTCTCATAATCCACGGCCGCCTGCTCCGGATCGGCCGCCAAGCCGTTGGGGACGTTGGTGTTCTCCGGCTTGATATTTACATGATCAAACAAATTGCTCTGCATAAAATAGCGATAGCTCTGATCATGCTCGGGCGAAAGGCCGATATACTCGTCCAGATTCACGCTGCGAACCTCTGCAAAACTAATGATGCCGTCTTTATTCCACTTGACCAGATTCTCATAGGCGCCCACGGGCGAAGAGCCGGTGGCCAGACCCAGTACACAATCCGGCTTGGAGGCAACCTGTGCCGCAATGATAGAAGCGGCGCGGCGGCTCATCTGCGCATAATCCTCAGTAACATAAAAACGCATGCAAAATCATCTCCTAAAAAAAATTACATCACATTATACACCCATATCGGTGTCATTTCAATAAAAATAATTATAATTTTACTGCCGGGCCAATTTGGCAAGAACTTCTGCAGCAAGCACGGCCTGATCGGACTCTCCGGCACGAGCCACCACTTGGTACTCACGCAACGGGCTGTTTTCATGTAAAGTCAGACCGGTCTGATCCAACGACACCCGTACATCAGCCAGGTCATCGACGACCTCGGCCCGATCCAAGAAATCCTCACGCCCGATGATCAGCACAATATTGGGCGATATCAAGGCTTCTTCTATATCCTCGTAAGCCATATCAAAGGCCGCCTGATTATCCTCGGTATGGGCGGCCGGCATGCTGATCTGGGTGACTTCCACCACCACCTGCCCATCCTCGTTGTGATCGCCCACGGCATCGGCCACCAGCATGCGAATGCTCTCCATGTCAGCATTCTCGGCCAAACCATCGGCCTGGATCATAATACAGATGTCGGGCTGCGGCGTCGTTAATAAGCCGATCACGCCCCAGGCCACAAGAACAACAGCCAAAAACGAGCCGAAAATATAATATCCCGTACGGAAATTACGGCGATTGGCCGCCTTGCGCGACAGCTGCTCCAGCTCTTGAGCGTCGTAGGCCACATCGTTTGAAAAATCATCTTCAGGATCGTTGATCTCTTTCAATCGCTGCGCCCGAGCCTCATCAATGGCCGCTTGATCTACCGTCTTTTCCTTATTATCGAAGAATGATCTTATCTTTTCCCAGATCTTATGAAAAAATTCCATTCGAATTCTCCTCTATCGAATATATACCTCTACTATACTATACATGCCTCTTTTTTTCAAGAAAAAAGTCACAAGAAATCTCTTGTGACTTTTTCTTGTTCACGCCCGCTCCCCAAAAAATGACCGACAAGCCTTGACCGGCAAGGGGAAATGTGATACCATACCATCAAAACCGTAAGGAGAGTCTGTTATGATCTATACACTGAAAAACGATAAACTGGCCATTAGCATCAGCAGTCTGGGAGCTGAACTGCAGTCCATCCGCCGCCTTGAGGATGGCACCGAATATCTGTGGCAGGGCGATCCCACCTACTGGGCCAACCGTGCCACCAATATCTTCCCCGTTTGCGGCCGCATGATCGAGGGCAAATACACCTATGCCGGCCAGACCTATGAGATGCCCATTCATGGCTTTATCAAACTGCAAGAGTGGTCGGTCCTGCACCAGCAGCCCGATGCACTGACGCTGCAGTTGCAGGACAATGAAGAGACCCGTGCCCTGTACCCCTTCCGCTTTTCGATGGAGATGGCCTACACCCTCACCGATGAGACGCTGTCGGTAGCGCTCACCGTACGCAATGAGGATGATAAGGTGCTGATCTTCTCGGTCGGCGGCCATCCCGGCTTTAACCTGCCGCTAAACAAGGGCGACGTGTTTGAGGACTACTATGTTGAGTTTGATGAGCCCTGCCAGGCTCGCAGACTGAGCTTTTCCGACACCTGCTTCTATCTCAACGATTCCACTCCCTTCCCTCTGGAGGACGGACAGCGGCTGTCCCTGCGCCATGACCTGTTTGATCAGGATGCCATCTTCCTGCGGGATATGAGCAAGGGTATCACCCTGCGCTCCAAAAACGGCGGACGCTATGTACGCATGACCTATCCCGACATGAAATTCCTCGGCCTGTGGCACAAGCCCCACTCGGATGCTCCCTATGTCTGCATCGAGCCGTGGAGCGGCGTGCCTGCGCTCGATGGCGGCATCAATGCCCTGGAAGACAAGCTGGAAGCGGAGCATCTGGCGCCGCAAGGCAGCTATCGCAATGTCTACACCATCACCTTCGGTTAAGATAACAATCGCCCGGACCGTTTCATCGGCGGTCCGAGCGATTTTCTTTTTGGCATCGACCCCAGCAACATCCCAATTTAAGCAAATCCATTGACATCAACACAAAAAAGAGTATAATTATATAGGAATATTAGATGTGTATAAATTTCGATGAGGATGGACAAGCATACGATGAAGATTCCTTTTTCGCCCCCCGACATATCCGAGCAAGAGATCCTGGAGGTAGCCGAGGCGCTGCGCTCCGGCTGGATCACCACCGGGCCTAGGACAAAACAGTTGGAAAAGCAGATCGCTGCCTATGTGGGCACACCGATGTGCGTCTGCCTCAATTCTCAAACAGCCTGCGCCGAGATGGCGCTTCGGGTGCTGGAAGTAGGGCCGGGCGATGAAGTAATCACCTCGGCCTATACCTATACCGCATCCGCCTCGATCATCGACCATGTGGGTGCAACGATCGTGCTGGTCGACACCCAAAAGGACAGCCTGGAAATGGATTACGATGCCCTTGAGCGGGCCATCACCCCAAAAACCAAGGCGATCATCCCCGTGGATGTAGGCGGTATCCCCTGTGATTATGACCGTCTGTTCCAAATCGCAGAACGGAAGAAGGATATCTTCTGCCCCAAGGGCGATATGCAAACAGCGTTGGGGCGTGTAGCCATTATGGCCGACACTGCCCATTCCTTCGGCGCCAGCCGCAAGGGTGTCATGACCGGTGCCATCGCCGATTTCTCCTCCTTCTCCTTCCATGCCGTGAAGAATTTCACCACCGCTGAGGGCGGTGCCTTGACATGGAAGAGCATTGACGGCATTGACAATGCCGATATCTACAAAAAACTGCAGCTTCTGTCGCTTCACGGACAGTCCAAAGATGCGCTGGCCAAGACCCAGTTGGGGGCTTGGGAGTATGACATCGTGGGCACCTGGTACAAGTGCAACATGACCGATGTGGCCGCCGCCATTGGCTTAAAGCAGTTTGAGCGATATCCCCAAATGCTACAACGCCGCAAGGAGATCATTGGCGCTTATGATGCGGCCTTCAAGCCGCTGGGCATACAGGTACTGCCCCACTATACCGAGGACTATAACTCCTCCGGGCACCTGTACCTGACCCGCATTCCCGGCATCACCCCCGAACAGCGCAACGACATCATCATCAAAATGGCGCAGCGAGAGATCGCCTGCAATGTCCACTACAAGCCTCTGCCCATGCACACCGCCTACAAAAACCTGGGTTTTGACATAGCCGATTATCCCAACGCCTATGCCAATTTTGCCAACGTCGTCAGCCTGCCCCTGCATACCTGCCTGACCGATGAGCAGGTGCAGTATGTCATTGAACATTACACCGAGATTGTAAAGGAATATTTATGATACTCAAAAAATGGGAAGCCTTGCCCGACGCCCTTCGCACCGATGCTGTGCGGCCCTACTATGACAGCCTGCGAAAAAAGCAAGGAAGTCTGATTTGTAAGCGCCTGTTTGATGTTGCGGTATCGGCGGTATTGTTGCTGATCCTGTTGCCGATCTTTCTGATCTTGGCTCTGGCCATCAAGCTGGACTCGCCCGGTCCGGTCTTCTACCGGCAGGTGCGGGTGACCCAATACGGCAAGCGGTTTCGGATCTTCAAGTTTCGCTCCATGGTCACCAATGCCGACAAGATCGGCACGCAGGTCACGGTGGGCAACGACAGTCGGATCACCCGAATGGGAAAGCTGATCCGCAAATGCCGACTGGACGAGCTGTGCCAGCTCATTGACGTGCTTCGTGGCACGATGACCTTCGTGGGCACCCGCCCGGAGGTGCCAAAATATGTGGATGCTTATACTCCGGACATGCTGGCCACATTGCTTTTGCCTGCCGGCGTTACCTCCCTTGCCAGCATTATGTATAAGGATGAGGACCGACTGCTGGAAGGAGCGCAGGATGTGGATAAGACCTACATCCAAACCGTCCTGCCGGGTAAAATGCGGTATAATCTGGCCGCCGTTAAGAATTTTAGTTTCTGGAGCGATATCAAGCTGATGTTTATGACGATATTTGCTGTTCTCGGAAAAGAGTACTCTGAAGAAGATACATCGAACAAATGACCCTTAAAGGAGATCGTATGGAAAAGGCGAAACTGATTTCTGTCATCGTTCCCGTTTATAACGAAGAAAAATATATTGACGCCTGTGTTGCTTCCATGCTTGCCCAGGATTATCCCCAAGATGCCATGGAATGGTTTTTTGTGGACGGAATGTCCACGGACCGGACCAGGGAGATCTTAAATGGTTATTGCGATCAGTTTCCCGGATTGATCCGAGTTTTGCAAAACCCGAATAAAACCGTACCTTTTGCCATGAACCTTGCGATTCGGGAATCGAAGGGCGTTTATATTATTCGTTTGGATGCCCACGCCGAATACGAAAATGATTACTTCTCCAAATGTGTCGAGGTTTTGGACGAAACAGGTGCGGATAATGTCGGCGGAGTGATGGAAACCAAAGCCCGTACGCCCATCGGTCAAACCATTGCGAAAATGCTTTCCTCTAAATTCGGTGTCGGAGATTCCCAGTTTCGCACCAACGGTAAAGACGGTTATGTGGATACCGTTCCTTTCGGCGCATTTCGGCGAGAGGTTTTTGAAAAGGTTGGCTTATACGATGAAAGATTGACCCGCAATCAAGATAGCGAACTAAATTATCGTATCATCCACAACGGCGGAAAGATCTATTTGAGCAATCGGATCAAATTAGCGTATTACTGTCGGGACTCGGTAAAAGGCATTATCAAAATGGCAGTGCTCAACGGAAAATGGAACATCATCACTTCCCGCTTCTGTCCCGGTTCTATGCGGCCTCGTCATTTTATCCCTTGCTTTTTTGTCCTCTCGTTGATAGGTATGCCTGTTCTTTGTATGCTATGGTGGCTTATGAGAATCCTTTTTGGCTTGGAATTGCTGGCTTACCTTTCATTGGACCTGTTATTTTCCGCAAAAGCGGCAGAGGGGAAAAAAGAATTTTTTCGGCTTTTGTATTTGTTCCCGCTGTTTCACATTTCGTACGGTTGGGGATCTGTTTTGGGAATTTTTAAAGTGCTGACCAAAAAGTATTGAGTCTGCCCATACTATATATACAAAAAAGGAGCTTCTATGCAGTTTATTGATCTGAAAGCCCAGTATCGGGCATTGAAGGATGAGATCAACCAAAACATCCAGGCTGTTCTGGAGGCCGGTCAGTTCATCGGCGGCCCTCAGGTCAAGGAGCTGGAGGAAAAACTGGCAGCGTATGTCGGCCGCAAGCACTGCATTACCTGCGCCAACGGCACCGACGCACTGCAGATCGCTTATATGCTCTATGGCATCGGCGAGGGCGACGCTGTCTTCTGCCCGGACATCACCTTCATTTCTTCTACCGAGCCCTCCAAGATGCTGGGCGCTACCTCTGTCTTTTGCGATATCCGGCCGGACACCTACTGTCTGTGCCCCGAAAGCTTGGAGCGTCAGATCAAGGCTGTTCTTGCCGAGGGTCGGCTCAAGCCCAAGGCTGTGGTGGCTGTGGATATTTTGGGCAACCCCTGCGATTACGATGCCATCCTGCCCATCTGTGAAACATACGGTCTGATCCTCATTGAGGACGCGGCCCAGAGCTTCGGCGCCACCTATAAGGGTAAGCGCTGCTGCGCTTTCGGCCAGATCGCCACCACCTCCTTCTTCCCGGCCAAGCCGCTGGGCTGCTACGGTGACGGCGGCGCTATCTTTGTGGATGATGATGAGTTGGCGGCACTCTGTCGATCCATCTGTGTTCACGGCAAGGGCCCGCGCGGCAAGTACGACAATGTGCGTGTCGGCGTCAACTCCCGTTTGGATACTCTTCAGGCGGCCATCCTGCTGCCCAAGTTCAAGGCGCTGGCTGAGCATGAGGTGGACAACCGCCAAAAGGTTGCTGACACCTACAATGCCGCCTTTAACAAGGATTTCACCACCCCCTATGTGAGCGACGGCTGCCAATCGATTTATGCCCAATATGCCATTTTGGCCAAGGACACCGCCACAAGGGATAAGGTGATCGCTCATCTGACCGAAAAGAAGATCCCCAACATGATCTACTATCCCACGCCGCAGCACGCCCTGCCGGTTTTTGCCGACGAGCCTGTCTACGGGGAGACCTTTGAATGTGCCAATGACTACTGCGCCCGCACCCTGTCGCTGCCCATGCATCCTTACATGACCGAGGCAGACCAAACGGCGGTCATCGAGGCCGTTTTGGAGGCGCTGTAATGGAAAACAATTATTTTGTGCACCAGTCCAGCTATGTCGATGAGGGCTGCACCGTCGGTGAGGGCACCAAGATCTGGCACTTCTCTCACATTATGAAGGGCTGCACCATCGGGCCTAAGTGCAATATCGGCCAGAATGTAGTCATCTCGCCCGGCGTGGTGCTGGGCAAGGGTGTCAAGATCCAGAATAATGTATCGGTCTATACCGGCGTGATCTGTGAAGATGGCGTATTTCTGGGGCCGTCTTGTGTGTTTACCAATGTCATCAATCCTCGTTCCTTTATTGAACGCAAGGATGAATATCGAAAGACTACGGTGAAACAAGGTGCCAGCATAGGCGCCAACGCCACCATCGTCTGCGGTCACGACATCGGACGTTATGCCTTTGTGGGCGCCGGTGCAGTGGTCACTAAGGATGTGCCCGATTATGCCATGGTCTATGGCAGTCCCGCCAGGATCCACGGCTATGTATGCCAATGCGGCGCAAAACTGGACTTTACAGACGGAACGGCTACCTGCCCCGCCTGTGGCAAACAATACACAAAAAATAATGAAACCGTAAAGGAGATTGACTGATATGTCCATCAAAGAGAAACTTATCGAGAAAATTCAAAACAAGACCCTGTCTATGGGTGTTTGCGGTCTGGGCTATGTAGGCCTGCCCTTGGCCGTTGACAAGGCCAAGCACGGCTTTAAGACCATCGGTTTTGACGTGCAGCAGGCCAAGGTGGACATGGTCAACGCCGGTAAAAACTACATCGGCGATGTCGTGGATGCCGATCTTAAGGAGCTGGTTGCTTCCGGCATGCTGAAGGCTACCACCGATTTCAGCTTTGTTAAAGATGTAGATTTCATCGCCATCTGCGTTCCCACGCCGCTGGATGCCCATCAGCAGCCGGACATCAGTTATGTCCGTTCTTCGACCGAAGAGATCGCCAAATATCTGACCAAGGGCACCATCGTCGTATTGGAGTCGACCACCTATCCCGGCACCACCGAAGAACTGCTCAAGCCCATTCTGGAAAAGGGCAGCGGACTCAAGTGCGGCGAAGACTTTTATCTGGGCTTCTCGCCCGAGCGTGTTGATCCGGGCAACCTGATCTACAAGACCAGCAATACGCCCAAGGTCGTCGGCGCCGTCGGTGAAGATGCGGCCGAGGTCATTTCAATGGTCTACCGCGCTATTCTGGACAGCGATATTCACACCGTTTCCTGCCCGGCTGTTGCCGAGATGGAGAAGATCCTGGAGAATACCTATCGTAACATCAACATTGGTCTGGTCAACGAAATGGCCATTCTGTGCAACCGCATGGGCATTAACATCTGGGAAGTTATTGATGCGGCCAAGACCAAGCCCTACGGCTTCCAGGCCTTCTACCCCGGCCCCGGCCTGGGCGGCCACTGCATCCCGCTCGACCCCTATTATCTGAGCTGGAAAGCCCGTGAGTATGGATTCCACACCTCGATGATCGAGGCTTCGATGATGGTCAATGACCGCATGCCCGAGTACACGGTCGAACGTGCCGGCAAGATCCTCAACCGCTTTAAGAAGGCGCTCAACGGCTCCAAGGTCCTGGTCCTGGGTGTTGCCTATAAGCAGGATATCGACGACTACCGTGAAAGCCCGGCCATCCGCGTGATTGAAGAGTTTGAAAAGACCGGCGCTCATGTTGATTTCTATGATCCGTTTATCCCCGAATATCGTGAAAACGGTCAGTATCATACGGGCATTCCCGCCATTGATACCGAAATCCTCAACGGCTATGACCTGGTCTGCATCACCACGGCTCATACCAATGTGGATTATGAAATGGTTGCCAATGCCGGCGTTCCTGTGTTTGACTGCAAGAACGTAACCAAAAATATTACAAACAAGGCCAATATCGAGGTTCTGTAAATGAAGAAAATCTGTTCCGTCGTCGGCGCGAGACCCCAATTCATCAAACTTGCTGTCGTGTCTCGCGTGCTTCGCCAATATTTTCACGAAGTACTGATTCATACCGGTCAACATTATGACCACAATATGTCCGATGTATTTTTTGAAGAAATGGATATTCCAAAGCCAAACTACAATCTTGGCATCTCCGGCGGAACCCACGGAGAAATGACTGGACAGATGATTATCGAGTTGGAAAAAGTATTCATCAAAGAGCAGCCGGACATGGTGCTGCTCTTTGGTGATACAAATTCCACCATGGCGGCGGCTTTGGCGGCGGTAAAGCTTCATATTCCGATTTGTCATGTAGAGGCGGGGAACCGCTTCGGAACACTGGACAGCCCCGAAGAGGTCAACCGTACCGTGACCGACCATCTTTCTGCTATCAACCTGCCATGCACGCAATCCAGTCTGCGTTTTCTGGAGCAGGAAGGGCTGAAAGAAAAATCTGTCGTAGTGGGAGACCCCATGTTTGATGCTTTCTGCTACTACACGTCTCGATTGGACAGCAGCGAGTTGTCTGAAATTAAGGATTTTTGCGGAAATACTGTCGTTCTTCCCGAAGAATTCTACTATATGACCTGTCATCGGCAAGAAAATACCGATACCGATGAAAAACTTGACCAAATCTTTTCTGCAATGGAATCGCTGGATGCACCTACCGTCTATCCGGTTCATCCCAGAAACCATAATAGGGCAGAAAAGCTTTGTAAAGAAAAGGGCTACAAAAATATTATACTTACGCTTCCTGTAGGATATAAAACCTCCATTTCATTGGTCAATAATGCAAAAAAGATCGTTACGGACTCCGGCGGAGTACAGCGCGAAGCATTTTTTGCAAAAAAGCCCTGCGTCACCGTGCTTGACTTTGTCGTTTGGCCGGAAACGATGAAACATAACTGCAATCAACTAGCCAAGCCAGACAAACAAGATATTTTAGAAAAGTTAAAGACAGAAGTTGTATTCGATGATTCCTATCGCCCCTTCGGCGACGGACACAGCGCAGAAAAAATTGTGCAAATCATTTGTCAATATTTGAAGGAATGACGGAGAAACAGAATGAAGCGGTGCATATATTTTTATCCACAGCCGATTGCAGAAAATCCTAGCGCAGGATCTGCACTGCGGCCATATCAGATGCTACAGGCTTTTCGTGATATTGGTTACGAAGTTGATGCGGTCATTGGTTATGGAGCTCAACGAAAAGAAAAAATTCGAAAAGTCAGCGAGAATATCAAAAACGGCGTACAGTATGATTTTATGTACTGTGAAAACGTAAATACACCGATGTTACTAACAGACAAGGATCATATACCGAGACATCCCTTTATGGATTTTCGGTTTTTTAAACTGTGCCGGCGATATCATATACCGATTGGCTTGTTTTACCGGGATGTGTATTGGAAATTTCCGCTTTTCTCCAAAACGGTATCGTGGCTGAAGCGGGCTATTTTGATTCCGTTGTATACTTATGATTTGACACAATATCGCAAGTGGCTGAATGTGCTGTATTTGCCCACTTTTCGGATGCAGCAATATGTCATGCAAAATTTCTACAGCAGAGAGCTGCCTCCAGGCGGCGTGCTGCGGCCTGAATCGTATGAATGCAGACGCAATCGTTCGGTCGGAGAGAATTTGAAGGTTTTTTATGTTGGTAGTACTTCCGAGTTGTACGATAACAAAAAGTTGTTTCAGGCCGTACAAGAAACTCCCGGTGTGCATTTGACCGTTTGCACGCATCAGAAACAGTGGGAGCAATGTCAGTCGGATTATGCCCCGTATATGTGTGATCGAATTACGATCGTTCATCATTCAGGAGAGGCCTTACGTGCACATTATGAAAACACAGATGTGGCAGCCTATTGCTTGAATCACGACGAATATCTGGATATGGCCATGCCAATTAAAGTTTTTGAAGCAATCAGTTATGGAACACCGCTCGTGGCAACAAGCATTCATTCTATCGCTCAACTGATTCGCAAAAATGATGTCGGCTGGGTCACAGAAACTTCCGTGGATGGAATCAAAAAGATTTTGGAATATTTACGAGATCATCCCGAAGAGATTCGTGCGAAGACAGAAAATACGATTCGTATGGCCATGTCAAGTACATGGCGTTGCCGGGCACAACAGGTTGCCCAAGAATTAACTGAATTAAAACAATAAGAGGAGATCAATATGAATTATGCTTTGATTGGATGCGGTAGAATCTCTACCAACCATATTAAGGCAGCCCTTAATAATAAGTTGAACATTGTTGCCGTATGCGATGTGTTGCCCGATGCCATGGAAAATCTTTTGGCTAAACACGACCTGGCATCCAATACCGAAATCAAGCGCTATACCGACTATAAGCAAATGCTGGCGGAAAACGATATCACCCTTGTCAGCATTGCCACCGAAAGCGGTCTGCATGCTGAGATCGCTTTGTACTGTATTGATCACGGCATCCATGTCATTATTGAAAAGCCGATGGCCATGTCGATGGCCGATGCCGAGGAGATCATCCGTCGTAGCGAGGAAAAAAGCGTTAAGGTTTCTGCCTGCCATCAGAATCGTTTCAATATCGCCATTCAGGAAACCCGCCGAGCCCTGGAAGCCGGCCGTTTCGGCCGTATCTCTCACGGGTCGATCCATGTGCGCTGGAACCGTAACCGGGACTATTATACCCAGGCGCCTTGGCGCGGAACTTGGGCCCATGACGGTGGCTGCCTCATGAATCAGTGCATCCATGGCATTGACCTGCTTCGTTGGATGATGGGCGATGAGGTTGAGGAAGTCTACGGTGTGACTAAGCAACAGCAACACGACTATCTTGAATGTGAAGATATCGGCATGGCCGTTGTAACATTCAAAAACGGTGCGGTGGGCACCATTGAAGGCACCACCAATGTCTATCCAAAAAATTTGGAAGAAACGCTGTATCTGTTCGGCGAAACCGGCACGGTAAAGGTCGGCGGTAAATCAACCAACAACATTGATGTTTGGGACTTTGCCGAAGAGACCGAAGTCGATGAAAAGAACAAAGGCCTGGAAGAGGCTACCTCGAATGTCTACGGCAATGGCCATACCAGTCTCTTCGCCGATGTGATCGACGCCATCGAAAAGGATCGCAAACCTTATGTGGATGCCGTTGCCGGCCGTAATGCGCTGGAGATGATTCTGGCTGTTTATCAGTCGGCCGCTACCGACAAGCCGGTAAAGTTGCCGTTGGCAAATGTCGCATCTACTGATTTCACCGGTCGGTTTGATAAAAAATAAGGAGAACCTCCATGAGAATTTGTTTTTTGGCTCCCGCCAATAGCGCTCACACCCAAAAATGGTGCCGGTTTTTTGTTGAAAAAGGATACGACATTCATGTCGTTTCCTTTACCGAAGGCTACATTGACGGTGTTACCGTTCACGTGTTGGGCGATAATTCGTTGGCCGAAGGAAGTGATTTGCAAAAGTTAAAATATCTGACCTTTACCAGAAAAGTAAAAAAACTTGTTGATAAAATCCAGCCTGACATTTTAAATGTACACTATGCCACCAGTTACGGTGCCGTAGCCGCATTGGCTGGGATAAAGAACTATGTGCTTTCCGTTTGGGGGTCCGATATTTACGATTTTCCAAGCAAATCCATTTTGCATCGTTGGTTGCTACAATTCAGCCTAAGCCGGGCGACCCATATCTTTTCTACTAGCAAAGCTATGGCAGCAGAGACGGGAAAATACACGAAGAAACGGATCGAAATCACTCCGTTTGGTGTAGATATGCAGCTTTTTTCTCCAAATAAGAATGTTTCTAACAAAGAGCTATTTATTGTAGGAACCGTCAAAACGCTTTCTCCAAAATACGGAATTGACTTTTTATTAAAGGCTGCAGCGTTGATAACATCGGAACATCCTGAGATCCCTTTGAGAATCAGGATTTCCGGTAGTGGGTCTAACGAGCAGGAATATCATGCCCTTGCCGACACTCTTGGCCTTGGAAACATTACCACATGGCCTGGATTTATTTCTCAAGAGCAGGCAGCCAAAGAATGGGCCGGAATGGATGTGGCAGTTGTCCCGTCTACTCTTGAAAGTGAAAGTTTCGGGGTTTCTGCTGTTGAGGCGCAGGCCTGCGGCTGTCCCGTGATTATTTCGGATATTCCCGGATTAATGGAATCCACCAAGCCAGGAGAAACCAGCCTTGTTGTGCCTCGAAAGAATGAGCGAGCTCTTGCCGATGCACTTGTTTCTCTATTCTACGATGCACCGCTTAGAAAAAAAATGGGGCAAGCCGGTGTTGCCTACGTGGCCGAACACTATGAATATCGGTCGTGTTTTGAAAAAATAGAGGAACTGTTCCGGAATCTTGTTGTTACCGGTTAATGGAATTTCATAGATGAACAAAGTAATAGGATACTTCAAAAAACATGAACTTTTAGCGGTGACAGCCATATGTGTAGCGGTTGTGTGTCTGCTTGGGATCGCAACGTTACTTTCCTCGCTAACGCCGATTCCAACGCCGATTGATGATATGACCGATGCGCAGGTAGCAAAAGCAACCGAAGGTTGTCCGGTTGATTTTGCCGATGATCGGTTTTTATTGGCTGTTTCCCGCAGTTTAAATTGCTCTGTTGAAAAATTAACGCAAGAAAAAATGGCACAGGTGCAATCCTTGTTGATCCAGGATATACATTCGCTTAAAACCATCGAAGATATCGTATGGTTTCCGAATTTGATATCCGTTACGGTTAAAAATTGCGATATTTTTTCTGTTGATGTTCTGGCACAGGTAAAGAATTTGGAATCGGTCACCGTATCCGGCACGCAGATCCAACAGATAGCGGCCCTTTCATCATTGACACATCTTCATACGCTGGATGTCTCGAATAACCGTTTGGACAACCTGAACGGATTTCGGTCGGACAGTTTGACAAACCTGATCGCTGTCGAAAACAAAATCACGGATATTACTCCGATCTTGGATTTAGAGTCTTTGATCGAGGCAGATTTTTCCGATAATTTGATTGAGCAGATACCGAATTTATCCCAAGCGAAGAAGTTAACCAAACTTTCCCTGGCAGGCAACCGGATTTCTGCTCTGAGTTTTGCAAAAGACAGCAACTTACTATCCTTGAATATCAGCTACTGTCAGATTTTAGATCTGTCACCGCTCTCTGAATGTCGGACACTGGAAGAGCTTTACCTGTATGGATATCGTGACATGGATCTTTCGCCGCTGCATGATTTGCCGAATTTCTGTTCACTGTTTTTAAGTCAAAGCTTTGATCGATCGCAGGTAGAATTTCTTATAGGCGAGTTTAAGCAGGCAGATCGGTACACAAAGGTGTATTTGGTAGCGCAGGATCGGGGGTTGGAGATCCATGAGTAATTTTATTATTGCTTCTATTGTTTCCGTTGCCTTGATATTTTCTCTGTATTTTTATCATAAAGCAGCCGGAACGTTCCATTTGGGGAAACTGAACCTGATCTCGGTTACAGCCATCCTTTTCTTTTTGCAGAGTTTTGTCGGTATTTCCCTGATTATGCTGGGCTTTGATCAGCATTATACGTTACATCGACTGTTTGATCGCGAAAGCAGTATTCTAACCACCTTTGTTGTGGTTATGATCGTGGCAGTCCTTTTCCCGTTGATTATCCATTTGGCGCTGCGATTGTTGAAGGTTGATGCCAAACGGGACTATGCGGACTATCTGCAAAAAAAGACGGACTATTATGATTCCAAACTTTTGTTCTGGCTGGTTGTCGGCGCAGGTATTGTCTGCTTGGGATTGCTGATTCTTCTGCTTCGAGAAATCGGATATGTGCCGCTGATCAAGATGTTCTTCCACGAGGAAGGCTTTGAGATGGAATTGGAACGTATCCGCAATGCCGGCATTACCGTCGTCAATCAGTATGTTACCAACATTATGATCCATCTGGCTATTCCGGTGCTGGCATATTTTACATTCAGTTGTGCCTTGGCCAGCAAAAAAATAAAGTGGTGGATATTATCCGGCGTCTTTTTCGTAGCCTCGCTGATAACGGAAACCTATAATTTTGCCAAATCTACCGTTGTTTTCTTTTTGTTGGTATACATCTTTATCTGGATCTATCATGTCGGAGGAATAAAGTCCCGTTGGATGTTTGCATTTGTCGGGGGCTGTGCGGTCATTTTGGTTGTTGCTTACGCTGCCTTTGGTACCACATTGAATCTGACCGATATCTATAATGGGATCTGGGGGCGCACCCTCTTTACTCAGGTGGGGACGCTCAGTTACAACTTCGACCTGTTCCCACAGTATCTGGCACATTTAGACGGACGAAGTTTCGGTCAATTTTTGCTTCCGCTGTTCGGATTGGAGGCCGGAGACCATGTTCGGAGCGCCCGTGTGCTGATGGAAGTCTACGGCTCTACGAGCGTGTATGACGGTTCCGCCGGCGTGATGAATTCGTTATTTATCGGGGAAGCGTATGCCAATTTCGGTTGGGGTGGCTTAGTGTTCTCTGTTGTGTGGGTAGCGCTTGTTATTGCGCTTATCTTCTTCCTGATCCTCAAATTGAAAAAGACACCGGCAACGGTGACACTTTTTGCCTATTTTACCGTTAATATGGCCACAACAACCCAAGGCGGATTCGTTGATTATGTATACAATGTTTCGTGGATCATTGTACTGGGCGCACTCTTAATCTGCCACTGGTTATTTTTGCGGCGCAAACGGAAAGAAGAATTGGTGTAGAATGATGTTTAATAAGATATGGGGATATGTCAAAACCGCCTATCAAAAGGGTTTGTTTCATGTATTTACCGGCGGGTTTATGACCAAACTGGTGGCTTTCTTCGGCTCGATCTTTTTGGTGCGAGTACTGAGCAAGCAGGATTATGGCGTATTGACCTATTTGGATAATTTTTACGGCTATGTTCATGTATTGGCCGGAATGGGTTTGGCCAATGCCGTTTTGCGGTATGTCATCTTGGCTAAAACGCCGGAAGAAAAATATGGATATTATCGGTATGCCAATAGCCGCAGTTTGCTGTGGAATGCCGTTTTGATTCTATTGGCGGCCGTATTTTTCCTATTCTATCCGCACAAAACTGAATATCAGAGTTACGTTTGGTTACTCAACATCATGCTGTTGATGCTGCCTTTTCATTATATTACCGAAAATGCACTCAGCAATGAACGGGCTATGTTTGCCAATCAACGCTATGCTGCCTTTTCCTTGCTGTTATCGGCATCCATCATAGCAAGCAAGATACTATCCGGTTATATCGGAGGCCTGCATGGCGTCATTTTTGTGCAAACGGGTGTCTATATCTTATTTGCCGTATTCTTTGGCTGGCTGACTCGTAAGAAGCACTATTCACAGCTTGTGGCCGTGCCGGTTCCCAAACCAGAGCGCAAAACCGTCAACAGATATTCGCTACAATACATGATCACTAACGGTCTTTGGTCTATCTTTATGCTCAATGATACCTTTTTGCTGGGGCGGTTTTCCACGCCGGAAGTGTTGGCCGATTATCGGGTGGCGTATACCATTCCCGGTTGCGTCAATTTGATCAGTACGGCGATCGGTATTTTTATTGCTCCGTATTTTGTTAAGCATGAACAGGATCGGGAATGGGTAAAGCGCAACTTCAAAAAAACCTATTTGCTGTCAGCGACGGCAGTCGGAGTATGTTGTCTTGGCATTGCGCTGTTGGCTCGACCGGTGGTATGGTTACTCTACGGCGAACAATATCTCAATATCGTTCCGATTATGCAACTGTTACTGCTGGCAGCCTTCTTTAATTGCGGATTGCGCTATACCACGGCAAATCTGCTTGCGGCCATGGGACAAGTTAAATACAATATGCTGGTATCCGCTATAGGCATGGCCTTGCAGATCGGATTAAATCTCTGGATCATTCCGATTTACGGTGTGATGGGTGTAGCCTTTACCAGTTGTATTGTGTATTTCTTTATGGCTGTTGTATTGCTGATACTTTTCTTGAAAAAATATTATACCAATAAGAAAGAACCTTGTTGATACAAGGTTCTTTCTTCGTTTTTGTCTTTTCTGTATTACTGCTGTGTTCCGCACTTAGGGCAGAATTTGCTGATCGCTTTTATTTTCTGGCCGCAGTTATAACAAAACTTAAAGTCCTGTTCCTCTACTGTCGGAGCCGGCGCAGGCGCAGGAGCAGGAGCCGGTGCAGGAGCGGGAGCCGGTGCAGGGGCGGGAGCCGGCGCAGGCGTAGGAGCCGGTGCAGGGGCGGAAGCCGGTGCAGGGGCGGGAGCCGGTGCAGGAGCCGATGCAGGGGCGGGTGCCGGTACATCACTGACCGATGCCGCATAGAAATTCCCTTTGACGGGCTTGACAAAACTACGAGCCGAGGGGCAAATCCGTGCGCCCATTGTCTTTTTATCGACAAACGGTTTGACACAGAACACATTGCCGTAATCCTGGCCGGAGTTGTCGATCGGTACGCCGGCGGCCTGGAAGCAGATTGCCAGTTTTTCCATACTGACACCGCCGACCACCGACTTGATGATCAGGTCACTACCATCCTTGTTGACGATCTTGAGTGCATTGCCCTTCTTATACTTTTTGTTGCAATAAGGATAGATGATCTTGGCCATTTCCTTATTATCATAATAGCCGTAAAGTGTTCCCTTACTTAGTGCCTCAGCGGCAATCACCCCAACCAGGCCGAACACAGCACCCACACGCTTATCGGCCATGGAACTGTGGATCATCAGATAGTTTTGGGTGATCGATACTCTTGCGATCTCAGTTTTGGCACTGTCACCGCAAACGATATGACATTCTTCCCAATGAGCCAGTACGCGTCCGCAATAAGGGCAGGACGAGGTAACAACATTTCTACAAAATTCACAAGTTGACATGATCTTTCTCCTTAGTCAATGCTGGGTTTAGCGAAATTGATAATAAGGATAATGGCACCGGCGATCGGAATCAGCCCCATAAACAGGAACGACCAACTTCTGCCCATATCGTTGAGTCTTCTGACGCTCAACGCAAGACTGGGCAGAATGATTGCCAAACCAATCAGCCAGCCTATGTACGGAATGTTGGCAACAATGCCGGCAATGGCGAAGAAAAGATAGCCCCACCAAAACTCACTGCGCGAGGCACGGCCGGTAAAGTTCAGGGAGTTGAGAATAGCCAGTTTGATGGCCTCGATAAACCCAACATTACCGTTGTTGGTCTTCTTGGTTTCTTCTGTGGCGGGAGCAACCGGCTCTTCTATAGGAGCAGCAACGGGCTCTTCTACAGGAGCGACAACAGGCTCTTGGACCGCTTCCTCATGAGCAGATGCACCACATTCGGTGCAGAAGGCTGCGCCATCTTCCATAACAGCTCCGCATTTGGTACAAAACATAACAATATCCTCCAAAAAACTGTAAAATACTACATAGCATTATACCGCAACACGGCGGCATTTGCAAGTCTTCCCTCTCATGATTTTATGAAAAACAGACTGCAGGAATACATATCCTCTAAGCTAAATCCTTACTGCTTTTTCATCTGTCGCAGGAACAGCAACACCGCCAGCACGAACAAAACGGCGGCATATCCGAGCACCAACCAAAGATGAGGGAGAATACCTGAAAAATCACCTGCCAGCGCCGCCCGTTCCATATCTACTGCGTGAACAAACGGAAGTGCGTATGCAATCTTCTTAAACACACCGCCCACGAGGTCAAGGTCAAACCAAACGCCGGACAACCAGGCCGAAAGATTGGTAAGCAAAGCACCGCAGATACCGCCGACCTGCTTATCGCTCAGTACGCTTCCGCAAAGGAGTCCCAGGGCAATATAGAGGATGGCTACGGGAATAATGAATACGACAGCGTATAGGATATTTACCGTAATATCTAATCCGAGAATAGTCGCAGCCATATAGCAAATAACGCATTGTGCGACTGCAATCGGAATAATGGGCAATGTGTAACCGAGAATGAAATCCATTGAAGTCAGTGGCGTTGTATACAAACGCTGCAATAGCGAACTGCCTCTGTCTTTTGCGATAATGGTTGCCGAAAACAACGTCATAAATGACAGGCCGAAAACCGTTATGCCCGGCGTCAAGTGCTGTATTTCAAACAGTGCTACGGGGATATTGGCTTGTATCGCACTTAGCAATAGAATCAGAACAAGGGGAAAGCCAAGTCCAAAGAAGAGAGTCAGCGGGTCTCGCAATATTTCCTTTGTATTCCTATTGGCAAATGTGAGCATTCTCATTTTGCCACCCCCCGAACATATTGAATAAATGCCTGCTCAAAACTGTCTGTGCCTGCGGCTTCTTTTATCCTGTCGGCAGTATCGCAAATAAGAAGTTTACCATCTTTCATAATAGCGATACGGTCAGAAAGTGCCTCGGCTTCTTCCATATAATGCGTGGTCAGAATGATCGTGACCTTTCCTTTGAGAGAACGGATCAAATCCCAAAGATCACTTCGTGCAAGCACATCAAGGCCAAGTGTAGGCTCATCGAGGAACAATATTTTCGGCTCGCTGATCAGTGCCATAGCAATGCTCAGCCTGCGTTGCCAACCACCTGACAATTTGCCTGCTTTTTTCCTGCGGATAGATTCAAGTCCGAATCGTTCGGTTAGTTCTGTGATTTTCGCATTTTGCTTGTCTTTTGCAAATCCGTGAACGCCACAGATCAATTCAAGATTTTCCTGAACAGACAAGCCGGGTGCAACCGCAGTTTCTTGCGGAGAAACGGCTATCATGGATTTCACGGCGGCTAAATCATTGCAGATACTTTTTCCATGCAAAAAAGCATCGCCGCTTGTGGGTCGGGTAAGACAGGACAACATTTTGATCGTGGTCGTTTTTCCGGCACCGTTTACGCCGAGCAGAGAAACCAGTTCTCCTTTTTTAACCTGCAAATTTAATTGGTCTACCGCCGTTATGTCCTTATATTGTTTGGTTAGGTCAGCAGTCCTTATGGCATACATACAAGATTTCCTTTCTGTAAAAGTATTTACTTCATCATAGCACTTCCATTATGAAAAATCTCGTTTTTTATCTATTCGGCACGATTCCTTATGTAAGTGGCAAATCCTGTTAGTTTCTCCTTAAATAAAAAGCCGCAAACGCTTGGAAATAAGCGTTTGCGGCTTGTTTTTACTCTGTAAGAGGCTTCATCGTGGGGAAGAGGATGACCTCGCGGATGGTGTCGACGCCGGTCAGGAGCATGACGCAGCGGTCGATGCCCATGCCCATGCCGCCGGTGGGGGGCATGCCGTATTCCATGGCGGTGAGGAAGTCCTCGTCGAGCATTTCGGTTTCGTCGTCACCCCGCTCACGCTGCTCGACCTGCTTGACAAAACGAGCACGCTGGTCGATGGGGTCGTTGAGCTCCGAATAGGCGTTGGCCAGTTCGCTGTGGCAAACGAACAATTCAAAGCGCTCGGTCAGGCGAGGATCGGCCTGGGAACGCTTGGTCAGCGGGCTGACCTCAACGGGATACATGGTGATGAAGGTGGGCTGGATCAGATGCTCCTCGACCTTCTGATCGAAGCAGGCATACAGGGCGTTGCCCCAGGTCTTTTCGGCGGCCTCGGCCAGCTCAACACCCACCGCCTTGGCAGCGGCGACAGCCTCGGCGTCGTCGGTAATGGCATCAAAATCCACGCCGACATATTCCTTTACGGCCTCGACCATGGTCAGTCTGCGCCAGCCGGGGGCCAGATTGATCTTCTCTCCCATCCACTCGACCTCATAGGTGCCGAGGATCTCCTTGGCAGCGCCCGAAATAATGCCCTCGGCGATGTCCATCATATCATGGAAATCGGCATAGGCCTGATACAACTCAACCGTAGTAAACTCTGGGTTGTGCTTGGGATCCATGCCCTCGTTGCGGAAGATGCGGCCGATCTCATAGACACGGTCCATACCGCCTACGATCAAGCGCTTTAAGGGCAGCTCGGTGGCAATACGCATATACATAACAATATCGAGGGTATTGTGATGCGTGATAAAGGGACGGGCGGCAGCACCGCCGGCAATGGTGTTGAGAACGGGCGTTTCGACTTCAATATAGTTCATGTTATCCAGATAGGAGCGCATAAACTTGATAAACTTGGAACGGATCACAAAGTTGCGCTTAACGTCGGGGTTGACGATCAGGTCAACATAGCGCTGACGGTAGCGGGTATCGGTATCGGTCAAGCCATGGAATTTCTCGGGCAGCGGCAGCAGCGACTTGGCAAGCAGGGTGTATCCGGTGATATGGATCGAAATTTCGCCCTTCTGGGTGCGGAAGACGATGCCCTTGACACCGAGGATATCGCCGATATCCAGCTTCTTATAGGCCTTATATTCCTCCTCACCGATATCGTCGCGGCGGAAATACATTTGGATGCGGCCCTTGGTGTCACGCAGGTCGGAGAAGGCGGCTTTGCCCATGACACGCTTGCTCATCATGCGGCCGGCCAGAGAGACCTCTTTACCCTCCCACTCCTCGAAATTCTCATGGATGTCGGCGCTGTAAGCGGTGACATCGTACTTGACATGGGCAAAGGGATCGTTGCCGGCGGCCACCATGTCGGCCAGTTTGTCCAGACGGACCTTCTTCTGCTCGGCAATGTCTACGATCGGTTCAAGTTCCATAGTTTTTATTCCTCCAGTTCTAAAACAGGCGTGTAACGAGCCTGTTACACGCCTGCATCAAGTGTCGTTACGCCGTCGGGGTGACAGCCAGGATCTCATAGGTGGTCATACCATAGGCGGTTTCGACCTCAACCGTCTCACCAACCATGTGGCCGACCAGAGCCTTGCCGACCGGGCTTTCGTCCGAGATGCGGCCCTCCATGGGATTGGCCTCATTCGAGCCGACAATGTCAAATTGGGCATCCTCTTCAAAGTCCGGCTCAACGACATGGACCGAGATGGATGTACCGAGGGAAACGGTGTTGTGCTTGATCTGATCTTTGGAGAGCACGACGGCTACCTTCAGCGTGTGCTCCAGCTCGGCAATGCGTGCTTCCAGCTGCGCTTGCTCGTTTTTGGCTTCATCGTACTCGGCGTTCTCGGAAAGATCGCCGAAGCCTCTGGCAACTTTAATTTTTTCGGCCACCTCGGCACGACGGGAGCCCTTTAAGAAATCCAGTTCTTCGCTGATTTGTTTGTAGCCTTGCTCGGTAAGTGTTACCTGCTTTTGCATCGTATTTTCCAGCTTTCTCTATATTTTGTGAAATAGGCATAATAAAATCGGTTATGCACGCATTGCATAACATGGTATATTATATCGGCTCAGACGCTATTTGTCAAGTGGCAAAATCCATGTGACGGCAAGGCTTCGCAGCCAGTCGGCACGGGTGGCGGCATATAGGGCGCCGGCCAGTTCGATCGGCGGCCGTTTGGAGGCAAACGGAGGCGTGAAATCGACCTCAAACAGATCCTGCGCCACATAGATGCGCCCCTCCCCTGCCATGCCGCCACACAGACTTTTTTTATCCGCCAGGCTGCAAATAACACCCCTCGCCAGCAGATCGGGATGATCAGCCAGGCGCAACGGCAGGCCGCATCGGCGCAACAACTGCGAGGCCAACATTTGTGCCCGTTGCCGATCACCTGTGACCAGCGTCACATCCCGACAGCAGCCGGCAAGAGCGACCAGCGTTTTTTGGCAGCAATGGTTGACGGTGGGTGCGATCACCTGTGCCGGACAGCGGGCCGGCGGCAGATCCAGCCGACGGGCGGCGGCCACCGCCGCATCGGGCAGACGCAGCAGGCGATATTCTTCGGTGTCCAGGGGAGAGAGCGGACTGTCCGACAAAAAGGCGCTCTCAGGCGTTGGCAGATAATAGCGGCAACCGGCCAGCAACGCATCGGCTTGGATGGAGCGCTTGGTCTTTTGAGTCACTCGGCGTGGCAGGGTATAGACCATCCACTCGCCGTACTGCTGACAGGACCATTTGCGTTCCTGCCCTTGACACACCACTGCGATCATACCATCACCTCAAAGCAGTATATGCAAAAAAGTCCCTCTTATGAGGGACTTTTTGTCTTAGCCTAGGGCGATCATGGCATCGATGCAACGGCGGGCGCCGCTGATAACATCGTCAGCCAGTTCCATAACCTCACCGCCCCTACCTTCGACAGCGGCCAGCACATCCAGCAGCGTGGTAGCCTTCATGTCGGAGCAGATGAGGTTTTTACTCAGCGGATAAAATGTCTTGTCGGGACATTCATATTGCAGATGCTCAGCAATGCTGTTCTCGGTGCCGATGATAAATTCCTTATCGTTCGATGCCTTAGCATAGTCCATGATACCCTTGGTCGAGCCGACATAATCGGCATGCTTGACGATATGCGCACGGCATTCGGGATGGACCAGTAATTTGGCGTTAGGATGAGCGGCCTTGGCCTCGATGGCGCAGCTCTCGGGGACGGCGGCATGGATGGGACAGCCGCCCTGCAGGAGCATAATGTTCTTTTCGGGCACCTGCTGCTTTATGTAGCCGCCGAGGTTGCAGTCGGGAATAAAGAGAATATTCTGCTGCGGCAGAGCTCGGACGATCTTGAGTGCCGAGGAGGAGGTGACGCAGACATCGCAGACGGTCTTAAGCTCCGAGGTGGTGTTGATATAGGCCACCACAGCATAGTCGGGATGCTCCTTCTTGACCTGCTCGATCATCTGTTTATCCATCTGCTCGGCCATGGGGCAGCCGGCGGTGGGATTGGCCAGAATGACCGTCTTATGGGGCGAAAGAATTTTGACCGTTTCGGCCATAAATCGCACACCACATAGGATGACCGTTTTCTGCGGCATCTCACTGGCCTTGGCTGAGAGCGCAAAACTGTCCCCGACCAGGTCGGCGATCTCAACGATGTCACGGCTCTGGTAACTGTGGGCCAGGATGCAGATATCCTTTTCCTTCTTTAGGGTCAAAATCTTATCTTGAATATTGCGGATCATGGCGTTTATTCCCCTTCTACGACATCACTGTTTTCATAGTCCTCGTCGACCAGCACGCCGACATCGACACCCAGCGCTTCGCAGGCGGCGATCATATAGGGATCGTCCTGGAATGCCATGGTGTAACGGTTGGTGATTTGGTCATCGGTCAGGGTGATACGGGTGTCGGGCGACAGACCGATCAGCTGATACGAGGTGCCGGAGGGCGGATAATAGGTAAAGTCGGTGATCTTGAGATAGCTGCCGTCGGGCAATTTATAGGTGGTCTGGCCGGTGCCCTTACCGTAAGTCGACTCACCGATCATGGTCGCTTTGTCGTAATCCATAAGCGCCGCCGTAAACAGTTCTCCGCCCGAGGCGGTATTTTGATCGGCCAGCACGACCATGGGAAGCTTGACCTCCTGCGCCGTCACGGCCTCATAGACGGTCTTGTTGGCGCCGTCACCGGTATCCTTGCGGATGGCGGTAGCCACTGTGCCCTTGCCGATCAGACGGTCGACACATTCGACCACCGAATCAATGGTGCCGCCGGGGTTATTGCGCACATCGAAGATAAAGGCGCTGACGCCCTGGGTCTCCAGGTCGTTGATGGCTTCATTGAAATAGTCGCCGGTCAGTTTATTAAAACCGGTGATCTTGACATAGCCGATGGTGCCCAGTTTCTGATACTCGACAGTGACCTGATCGTACTGGGAGCGCATGACCGAAAAGACCAGCGTTTCGGTGCCACGGGTGACGGTGAAATTAGCCACCGTGCCGACGGTACCGGTCAGTTTGCTGACCGCCTCGTCATGACCCAAGGTGAGAACACTGGTGTTGTCGACCATGGTGATAATATCACCGATCTGCACCCCGGCTGTTTCGGCGGGCGAGCCCTTGGAAACATGGGTGACCTCCAGACCGACATTGTCGGTCCAGACAACGGTGATACCGATGCCCTCATATTGGCCGGTGATCTGCGCCTGATAGGCGCGGTATTCTTCCTTGGAATAGTAGAAAGCATAGGTGTCGCCCAGACCGGCGACATAGCCTTTGGCAATGGCGTTGGCCAGCGTTTCGCTGTCGATGGCGCCGATATAATGCTCATTGACCAGATCGTCGATATTTTTGATCTTGGAGAAAGCGGCCTGCACCTCGGTAAGACTGCCGATCTTGGTGTTGATGATGAAGGTGGTGGCAAGGCAGGAAATGATGATGGATGCTACGATCAGAAAGATCGTTACGTCCAGCCTTACTTTTTTATTCATAACAGCCTCCTGTTAATAGGGTTTGACATAGTTGAGCGGATTGAGAGGACCGATGGTACCGTTGGCGTTGGGTCCGTGCAATTCAAAATGCAGATGAGGACCGGTAACAGCGGCACCCGAGCTGCCGGTACGGCCGATCAACTGTCCACGGGTGACCGTTTGTCCGACCTTGACCAGCTGGGCACTCAGATGGAAATAGCGGGTCGAGAAACCGCCGCCGTGGTCGATGGCAATATAATAACCGCCGGAATACTGATAGCTGACTGCCACGACGGTGCCCGAGTTGGCGGCATACAAAGATGTACCGCTGGGCGTGCCGATGTCAATGGCATTATGATACTTGGTCGCACCGGTAAACGGATCTTTTCGATATCCAAAATAGGAGGTGATCCAGGTGATGCCGGGGGTAGGCCAGGTGAAGGAGCCGCCGACAAAGCCGTTTTCAAGATTGATCAGACGATCGATCTCTTTGTTGAGCTTTTTCTTGGCTTCCTCAGCCGCATGCTTGGCCGACTGATACTGATTGATGGCGGCACGATTGGCATTGACCGTTTTTTGGAACTGGGAGCGGGTCTTTTTCAGCGCCGACTGCTCGGCATTGAGTTTCGTGCGGACATCGGCATTTTCGGCACGCTTGGCTTCCAGGTCGGTCTTTTGCTGATTGATGGTATCAATAGTGTCGTTCATCAGCTTGATGAGGTTATTATCATAGATCATGATCTGCTCAACCACATCGACACGGGTCAAATAGTCGGTAAAACTACCGGCGCCGAGCAGGACATCCAGATAGGTGGTCTGCCCCGTTTCGTAGTTGGCACGCACACGCTCATAATAGATCTCATAGTAGGTGGCAAGCTCGGCCTCGTTACGCTCAAGGTCGGCCTGCAGCACGCCGATCTCGGCATCGAGATTGGCAATAATACCGTTATAGACCTGGATCTTATCCTCATAGATCCGGATCTCGCCGCTGAGCCGCTCGACCTCGGCCTGCGCCTGGGTAAGGGTGGCTGTGGCCGCATCGATCAGTTGCTGGTATTGCTGCTGTTGCTTATTCAGGTCATCGAGCTGTCCGTACAGCTCGGACAGCGAGGCGGCCTGCACCGTCGGCATGGCCGGGGCGGCGGGAATGGCCGTGACCAGCATGACCAAAATAGCCAGCAGTCCGATGAGTTTTATGGCTTTTTTCATAGGACACCTCCGATCAGACATGAAGATGCTTTCTCATGGGGATCAGGCTGCCCAACACGCCCATCAAGAGCGCAAATAGGCCGAAACCGCCCAGCACATAATACCAAATATCGTTCCAGACAATGGGCGAGAAGAGAGCCAACTTGGTCATCATGGGCGCCAGCAGTCCGTTATAAATATACCACTGGGCCTCAAAGGCTCCGATACAGGCCACAAGGCCGAGGATGACACCTTCCAGCACAAAGGGACGGCGGATATAGCCATCGGTCGCACCGACATATTTCATGATGCTGATCTCGGTGCGGCGAGCAAAGATGGTCATACGAATGGTGTTGGACACGATAAAGATGGAAACAAACAGCAGCACCGCCACAATGGCCATACCGGCCACGCTCACCGCTTGACGCAGAGCGACCAGGGTGTTAACGACATCGGACGAACTGCGGATGTTGGCCACCTGCGAAAACTCGGCGATCTCTCCGAGCGTTTCGTCGTAACGCTCCAGATCGGCGACCTTGATATGATAGGAGGCACGCAGGGGGTTATTGTCTTTGAGGTTGTCAAACATATCCTCCTGATCGGGGAACATGCTCATATACTCCTCCAGTGCCTCATCCTGCGATACATAGTAGACCTCGGCCACGTTTTCATGGCCACGCAACTGGTTGCCCAGCGCATCCGACTGTTCCTCAGTGGCGTTCTCGTCGATAAAGACGACGACCTCGTCCTCCTTTTGCATCTGCACAACAAAGGCGTTGAGGTTGGATACGATCAGTACGGCACTGCCCATGATGAACATACAGGCCGTCATGATAATAACCGAAGCAAAGGACATCCAAAAATGCTTGAAAATACCACGAAAAGCATCTCCTAACGCTCTCACAGGACATACCCCCCTTCTCGGTCGGACACAACATGGCCGGTGTTGAGGGTGATGACCCTCTTATTATAGGCATCGACCAGCGTATTATCATGGGTGACGATCACGACGGTGATATTCTGGGCGTTGATGATGGAGAACATCTCCATGATCTCACGGCTCATGACCGGGTCGACGTTGCCGGTCGGCTCGTCGGCAATGATCATGCGGGGAGCGTTGATGATGGCACGGGCCAGCGTGACACGCTGCTTTTCACCGCCCGAGAGCTCATTGGGATATTTGTTGGCCTTATGGGGCAGTCCCACCAGGGTGAGCACATATTTGACCCGCTTGCGGATCTCGCTTTCGGGCTTGCCGACGACCCGCATGGCAAAGGCGATATTCTCATAAACGGTTTTGGACTCAATGAGCCGGAAATCCTGGAAAACGACGCCCATGGTGCGGCGCAGTTTGGGGATCTGGCGGCGGCGAATCTTGCTCATTTCAAAATTATTGACGACGACCTCGCCTGCGGTGGGCTTGATCTCGCCCATCATCAGTTTGATCATCGTACTCTTGCCGGCTCCCGACGGGCCGACGACAAAGACAAATTCCCCGTCCTGAATATCAAAAGATACGTGATCGAGTGTGTTGACGCCGTTGCCGTAGGAGTGGCTGACATCCTTGAATGAAATCATTTCTTTTCAAACTCCTTTTTTAGAACTGGGTCGGTTTGGAAGAAAGATACTTGCGTACCAAGAGAGCCATCTTGAAGATGATAGCATCCTCAAACTCACGGATATCCAGACCGGTGATACGCTGAATCTTATCCAGACGATAGACGAGGGTATTGCGGTGGACAAACAGCTTGCGTGCTGTTTCGGACACATTGAGGTTGTTTTCGAAAAACTTATTGATGGTAAAGAGGATCTCCTGGTCGAGCGATTCGACCGAGCCACGGTCAAACACCTCACGCAGGAACATCTCGCACAGCGTGGTGGGCATCTGATAGATCAGGCGGCCGACACCGAGATTGTTGTAGGATACGATGTTTTTCTTCTTCTCGAAGATCTTGCCGATCTCGATGGCGATCTGCGCCTCTTTGTAGGAACGGTTGAGGTCACGCAGGTCACGCACCACCGTACCGATACCGGCGCAGGTATGTACATACAATTCGCCTTCCAGCATGGAGATGATGGACAGCGCCAGCTGCTCCAAATGTTTAGGCTCAACGCCGGGATAGACCTCCTTGACCAGCAGGATATCATGCTCGTTGATGGAGAGTACATAGTCCTTCTGCTTCTCGGGGAAGAGAGAGGCGACCAGATCCAGACTGACCAGGTCCACTTTATCGACCAGACGCAGCAGGATGACCACACGGTCGACCTCGCCTAAAAAGCGCAGCTGCTTGGCCTTGAGAGCAATATCCGAATCACGGATATTATCCAATACGATATTCTTCAGAAAATCGGCACGGCTGTAATGATCGTTATAATACTCCCGCACGCTGCCCAGCGCAATGGACAGCACGCCCGCCATTTTATCGGCAAACTCATCGCCGCCTTCGACAAAGATGACATACTCGGGACGGATATCGCTGCCGATGGCACGATAAGTCTTGCCTCCGGAAATGGCTGTCGAGTAGGTATAGCCGCCGACAGCCGGCATATTGGCACTGTCATCCTCGCCGATGCGGGCCAGATCGCTGCATGCGATCACCGTGCCCTGAGCATCGACAACACCGATATCACGGCCTATTGTGCCGTGCATTTGAGATACGATCGACTGAAATAATTTGCTTGCCATGGTTTGCCCTCCATGCTTGGCTCTTTTTCATTCCTTTTTTGGGAATTTTGCATAAATTCACAAATATATTTTATACGAAATCACTAATAGATGCAACTCTTTTTTACCGTTTTGTAAGAATTTATTGATCATTTTCACCAAAAAACCGTTGAAAAACACTTGCTTTTTCTCCTATTTTGCACATACACCCATTTTATAGGAAAAAAGGTTGCAAAAAAGGTGTTTTTTTGATATTCTTATTTAATAAGAAACAAAAAGGGGTTAACGCATGGAAACCAACGATATTTCCAAAACCTTCGGTATCCTTTCCTTTGGTGACGCTGCGATGAAAGAGCGTCTTTCTCCTGCTGCCTATGCTTCCATTCGCAACACCATCGACGAGGGAAATCCGATGGAAGCCTCAACCGCCGATGAGGTGGCCAGCGCCATGAAGGATTGGGCCATTGAACACGGTGCCACCCATTTCACCCACTGGTTCGGGCCGCATACCGGCATCACCGCCGAGAAACACGACTCCTTCCTGAACATCCGTAACGGCAAAGCCATGATGGAGTTTTCGGGCAAGATGCTCATTCGGGGTGAGGCCGACGCCTCCTCCTTCCCTTCGGGTGGTCTGCGCGATACCTTTGAGGCTCGCGGCTACACGGCATGGGACTGCACCTCGCCCGCCTTTGTTAAGGACGGCACTCTCTATATTCCCACCGCCTTTTGCTCCTACAACGGACAGGCACTGGACAAGAAAACACCGCTGCTGCGCTCGATGGAATCACTCAATGTGCATGCGTTGCGTGTGTTGCGTGCGCTGGGCAACACCGAGTCCAAGCGTGTGATTGCCACCTGCGGCCCTGAGCAGGAGTATTTCCTGATCGACCGTCAGTTCTATGAGCAGCGCCGTGACCTGATGCTCTGCGGCCGCACCCTGCTTGGAGCTCGCCCGGCCAAGGGTCAGGAGATGGACGATCATTATTACGGCCGTATCAAACTGCGGGTCACCGCTTTTATGAAGGAGCTGGACGAGCAGTTGTGGAAGCTTGGCGTTCCCTCCAAGACCAAGCACAACGAAGCGGCGCCGGCTCAGCATGAGTTGGCTCCCATCTATGCTACTGCCAACATTGCCTGCGATCAGAATCAGCTGATCATGGCCTTGATGCGCCAGATCGCCAAGAAGCACGGTCTGGCCTGCCTGCTGCATGAAAAACCCTTCAAGGGTGTTAACGGCTCGGGCAAGCACAACAACTGGTCGCTGTGCACCGATGACGGGCAGATGCTGCTCGATCCCGGTTCGACCCCCTATGAAAACACCCGTTTCCTCGTCTTTTTGGCGGCCACGGTCAAGGCCGTTGATGAATATGCCGACCTGCTGCGCTTCTCCATTTCGGTGCCCGGCAACGATCTGCGCTTAGGCGGTAACGAAGCGCCGCCGGCCATTATGTCCATCTTCCTGGGCGATGAGTTAGGCGCTGTGGTCGATTCGCTGATCACCGGCCGCCCCTATGAGCAGCCCGACGGACAGAGCCTGGCCATCGGCGTCCATTCCCTGCCGCCGTTGCCGCGCGACAATACCGACCGCAACCGCACCTCGCCTTTCGCCTTTACCGGCAACAAGTTTGAATATCGCTCCTGCGGCTCGAGCGCCTCGGTGGCCGATTCCTGCACCGTGCTCAACGCCATTGTGGCCGATACCCTGTGCGGCTTTGCCGACCGTTTGGAGTCGGGCGAAGACGCTACCGCCCTGATCATCGAAACGCTCAAAACACATGAGCGTATCATCTTTAACGGCAACGGTTATGCCGACGAGTGGGTGCGCATTGCCGAAAAGCGGGGGCTGCCCAACTTCCGCTGCGCCGTTGATGTTCTGCCGGTCATTCTGGCCGAGAAGAATGTGCGCCTGTTTGAACGTACCGGTGTCTTTACCGAACAGGAATGTCGTGCCCGATACGAGATCGAACTGGAGAAATACGCCAAGACCATCAACATCGAGGCCTTGACGCTTGCTGAGATGGTACGCCACTCCATTCTGCCTCATGCCATGGAGTCCTGCGGGACCTTGGCCGAGAAATGCATCCATGTGGAGGCCATCATCGGCGAAAACGCCACCTACCGCAATATGATCCAGACGCTCTCTCAGACTATTGACTGCATCCAAGAGAAGTTGACGGCTCTGGAAGCGGTGACCGAGCAAGCCGCCGCCATGACCGACCGGTATGAGCAAGCACGCGCCTACCACGATATCGTACTGCCGGCCATGGAAGATCTGCGCGAGCCTTGCGATTTCCTCGAGCAGCATCTGGATGAACGCGACTGGCCTTTGCCCTCTTATTTTGACATGATGTTCCGCCTGTAAACCAT
>JAZOAH010000029.1:0-1697 GCA_045595395.1 Eubacteriales bacterium
GGAAGGGATCCATCGAGTAGTACTGGCTCTCGCCCATAACAGCATGTAGGCACTCATAGTAGTCGGCTGCAATCTCGGCATAGTCGGCATTGCTTACACTAAGCAGGAGCGGACGCACGGAGTCGCCGGCCCAGTTGCCACCATTGTTACGGGTAGCATAGCCCGACTTTTCAGCAAAGTTGGTGGGCACCATACCCGACCAACCGGGCAATACGGGTTGCATGCCGAGGGCACGCTGCGCCTCCACAATCTTGCCTGCAAGCTCTGTCTGGCGCACATACCAGGCATCGTCCTGCACGCCACCGGCACCGGCCCAGGTGCCACCGCTCTTTGTTCCGGAGCCTGTGCCACCCCAACCCTCAAGGTTGTTCATTGCCCACCAGGCGATAAAGGCGGGACCAGCCACAAAGGCCTTGGCAGACGCGTCATCGTAACCGTACTTGCGCTTGCCGCCTTCTTCCATAGTCAGGAACTTGCGCCACACCTCTTCGAGGCCGACCAGTTGCAGGGGCATATTGATACCATGCAGGGCCATCCAGTCAATCTCTTGTTGCCAGCGGGTCCAGGTCCATGAGGTCATGGAATAACCGAAGGCGCAGGTATTCAGGTAGTAGCGATACTTTGCGTCGCTGACATGAGTCTCCTCTGCTGTGGGCAGGGGCAGGTTGCTGAGGTCTGCGTAAGGCGCATTTTCATTCTTCACAGCCACGGTCTTCTCGTTGAGCGAGTTCCATGCTATGTTGATGTGTGCAATATGGTTCAGGTACCACCCCAAACCTGTAGTGATAGCGCTGATGGTAGTACCCTTGACGAGAATTTTGCCATCCTCGCTTCCAAGCACAAACACTTCCTGCTTGGAGTTCAAGGACGGGTCAAGCACGAACTTGAACCTATCGGCAACGTCTGCACCACCGATACGACCGACGAGAGCCACTACGGCGGCAGGATTCTCTGTAATCTCTACCTTGGTATAAAGCAGAGTGATGGTGACATTCTCTTCGTCCACAACGATGCTCCATGTGTAGCCGCTAATCTCTGAGGCCGAGAAGAGGTCAGCATTGAAAGAGCTGATTTCTATCAGTGCGTTTTCCCCCACATTAGTGTCATTGTATGTAACATCTACTGTTTCGCCTTCTGGAGTTTTAATATGAAGATCATAGTGGGTTCTGGTATATTTTATTATAAATCTTTCGTTGGCATCATCTATTTCCACACTCCATTCATAACCAGGAACGTCTGTAGCGTCTAACTTACTGGCGTCAAACCTCTCTATAGTTTCGCCACTGTTTATATCGTTACCATTGTAGGTTACTACAACTTCTTGTCCAGTGGTATTGTCTAATTCGAAGGTATAGTCCTTGTTTTGCCTCTGCACAATGCTTATGGGTATGTCGTAGACCATTCTGTTAGCATTGGCATTGGCCGTTTCGGCAATGCCCCACGAACTGTCAAGACGAAGGCGAATACGAGTCAAGCAAGGTGTAGCATCTTCAGGAATAGCAAATGTAATAGAGGAGATGTCGTTGCTATTCGAATTTGCATTTCCAGTTGTTCCCAAATGGGTTTCGTAAGTACCGTCACCATCCTTATCAATCCATAGGTTGGCAGCGAGAATCTGGTTGGTTTGATTCTTGGGAAAAGTTAAACTGAAGACATGCTCACTACCTGGTTCAAGCACTATACCTGCGTCTTCAGCT